>NZ_LT996886.1:1379500-2759000 GCF_900343145.1 Tessaracoccus timonensis | reverse complement strand
GCGCCCGCAGGGCGCGTATCGAAATCCCGTCTCGCAATGACGACAGCCACACCACCACATCCGCGCGGGCGGTACGTTATTCCTTATGGGTGTTTCCGTGCGCGTGATTCCTTGCCTCGACGTTGATGGCGGGCGTGTAGTTAAAGGTGTGAACTTCATGAACCTGCGGGACGCGGGTGACCCCGTCGAACTCGCTGCCAAGTACAACGACGAGGGCGCTGACGAACTCATTTTCCTCGACGTGTCCGCCTCTTCCGAGGGGCGCAGCACCACCCGCGACGTTGTCCAGCGCTGCGCGGAGAACGTATTCATCCCGCTGGGTGTCGGCGGTGGCGTCAGGTCCGTGGACGACGTCGACCAGCTCTTGCGCTGCGGAGCCGACAAGGTGGGCATCAATACCGGCGCGCTCGCCCGCCCCACGGTCATCGATGAGATCCGAGAGCGTTTCGGCCGGCAGGTGCTCATCCTTTCGCTCGACGCCCGACGAGATCCCGCCATGCCGTCGGGATTCGGCGTCACTACCCACGGTGGCACCAAATCTGCCGGCATCGACCTGCTCGCCTGGGCGCGGGACGCGGCCCGTCGCGGCGTCGGAGAGATCCTGCTCAACTCAATGGACGCCGATGGCACGAAAGACGGCTTCGACATCGAGATGATCAAGGCAGTGCGCGACGTCGTCACCTGCCCCATCATCGCATCCGGCGGCGCTGGCACCGTCGAGCATTTCGTCGACGCAGCCCGTGCCGGAGCCGACGCAGTGCTCGCCGCAAGTGTGTTCCACTTCGGCACCTTGCGCATCGCTGACGTCAAGGAAGGCTTGCGTTCGGCAGGCTTCGAAGTTCGCTGATTGACCTCACCGCCCGGCGATAGGATGGCAGCATGGATTGCCTGTTTTGCAAGATTATCGCCGGCGAGATTCCTTCGAAGCTCGTCCACGCCGACGAGCACGCCGTCGCATTTCTCGACATCGCTCCTTGGCAGGTGGGGCACACGCTGGTGGTGCCTCGTCGCCACAGCACCGACGTGCTCGAAGACGACGCGGTGCTCGCCGATATCGCTCCGACGGTGGCTCGTGTCGGCACGCTGTTGAAGCAGCGCCTCGGCGCGACGGGGGTCAATGTGCTGGCCAACGCGGGCGCCGACGCCGGCCAGGAGGTCTTCCACACCCACATCCACGTCATCCCGCGTTACGCGGATAACCCTGGAGTCCCTGCCATGCGCGGCGAGGTGACAGAATCCGTCGACGCCACCCACCGCCGCATCGTTGATGGCGCTGACAGCGGGGAACTCGTCGGCAAGTGGTCCACATCCTGAGACGTAGTTGACGCTGGTGGTGGTCATGCGCGAGAGTTGCCGCATGACCACTCGTCACCTCGTAATTATCTAGCAGCGCTTCGCCCGAAACGATCGAAGCGCTCCCTCGTGTGCCACTTGGCCTCGGGGGTTTTTTATTAGGTGACACAAACAGAAGGGAATCCCATGGCCAAGCAGGACGGTGAACTGCTCACGGGTGCTCAGGCGCTTGTCGAGTCACTGGAGCGCGTGGGCGTAAAGGTAGCGTTCGGCATTCCTGGGGGCGCCATTCTTCCCGCCTATGACCCGCTCATGGATTCCTCAATCCGCCACATCCTCACCCGCCACGAGCAGGGCGCAGGGCACGCCGCGGAGGGCTACGCCATGACCTCAGGCGAGGTGGGCGTGTGTATCGCGACGTCGGGGCCGGGCGCGACGAACCTCGTTACTCCCATCGCCAACGCCTACATGGATTCGACGCCGCTCGTGGCAATCACAGGGCAGGTGAACTCTGCCGCAATTGGCACCGACGCCTTCCAAGAGGCCGATATTCGCGGCATCACGATGCCCATCACGAAGCACAGCTTCCTCGTGAAGCGCACGGAAGACATTCCGCTGGCCATTCAGGAGGCGTTCCACATTGCGAGCACGGGGCGCAAGGGGCCGGTGCTCGTCGACATAGCCAAGGACGCGCTCTCGAACACGGCTGAGTTCCGCTGGCCAGAAGAAATGGACCTGCCCGGCTACAAGCCGACGGTCACCCCGCACGGTCGTCAGATCCGGGCCGCGGCAAGGCTGATCTCCGCGTCCAAGCGTCCGGTGCTCTATGTCGGGGGCGGTGTCATGGCCGCCAAAGCCTACGACGAGCTGGCTCAGCTCGCCGAGGCGGCCAACATTCCGGTGGTCACGACCCTGATGGCCCGCGGCGTGTTCCCAGACAGCCACGATCTCCACATGGGCATGCCGGGTATGCACGGCACCGTCGCAGCGGTGGGGGCGCTCCAGAAGGCCGACCTTCTCGTCGCGCTCGGCACCCGATTCGACGACCGCGTCACCGGACTCGTGTCCAGCTTCGCACCGGGGGCGAAGGTCATCCACGCGGACATCGATCCCGCGGAGATCGGCAAGAACGTTCCCGTCGACGTGCCCATCGTCGGCGACGTGAAACTCACCCTGCAAAGCTTGATTGAGCAGCTGCGCACCCAGAAGGCCCCGGACACCTCCGCGTGGGTGGCGCTCCTGCGGGGTATGAAGGAGCGCTACCAGCCTCGCTGGGATGAGCCCGCCGACGGCAAACTCTCCCCGCAGGAGGTGATTCAGCGTCTCGGGCAGCGCGCACCGGACGACACGATTTTCGTCACGGGTGTGGGCCAGCACCAGATGTGGTCCGCGCACTTCCTGCCGCACGAGCGGCCCCACTCCTTCTTGAACTCCGGCGGCGCGGGCACGATGGGCTTCTGCGTTCCCGCCGCGATGGGTGCGAAGGTTGCCAACCCTGACCGAACGGTTTGGGGCATTGACGGCGACGGCTGCTTCCAGATGACCAACCAGGAGCTCGTCACCTGCGCGGTCAACCAGATTCCAGTGAAGATCGCCGTCATCAATAACAACGTGCTCGGCATGGTTCGGCAGTGGCAGAGCTTGTTCTACGAGGGCCGCTACTCAAACACCGACCTCCTCACCGAGAACTGGCCCAACTTCCCGATGCTGGCCGAAGCGATGGGCTGCGCCGCGTTTCGTGCCACCAACGAGGAAGAGATGGAGGACGCGATCAGCAAGGCGATGGAGATCAACGATCGCCCCGTCGTCGTCGAATTCGTCGTCGAGAAGGACGCCATGGTGTGGCCGATGGTGCCTGCCGGTGTCAGCAATGATGAAATCAAAGTGGCGCGTGACATGGCGCCCGAATGGGAAGAAGAGATCCTGTGAACACGCACACGCTCAGCATCCTGGTGTCAGACCGCCCGGGCGTCTTGACGCGCATCGCCGCGCTGTTTTCCCGTCGGGGGTTCAATATCGAGTCTCTCGCCGTCGGCGAGACTGAGCGCGAAGGAATTTCGCGCATGACGGTCGTCGCGAATGTCGACGACGAGGCCGCGCTCGAGCAGATCGTGAAGCAGCTCAACAAGCTGATTGAGGTGCGTAAAGTGCTCGAACTCGAATCCAACGCTGTGCGCCGGCAGATGATCTTGGTGAAGGTGAAGGCCGACGTGACGAGCCGCAGCCAGATCATCGACGTCGTGGGCCTCTTCCGCGGCAAGGCTGTGGACGTGTCCAACGACTCCATCACGATCGAGGCCACGGGCAGCACAGACAAACTTGAGGCGCTGCTCAATATGCTGGCACCACACGGCATTCAAGAGCTTGCCCAATCCGGCCACGTCGCGCTGGGGCGCGGCGCGAAGGCCATGTCCATCAAGTCCCACAAATAAGTTAGGAAACACACACATGGCAGAGATGTTTTACGACGACGACGCTGACCTTTCGGTGATCCAGGGCCGCCACGTGGCCGTCATCGGTTATGGCTCGCAGGGCCACGCTCACGCGCTCAGCTTGCGCGACTCGGGCGTGGACGTGCGTGTCGGTCTGCGTGAGGGCTCCAAGTCTGCGGCGAAGGCAGAAGCCGAGGGACTGCGGGTGCTCCCCGTCGCAGAGGCCGTTGAGGAAGCAGATCTCATCATGGTGCTCGCTCCCGACCAGGTGCAGCGCACCCTCTACGCGGAAGAGATCGCCCCGCACCTCGCGGAGGGCGACGCGCTGTTCTTCGCGCACGGCTTCAACATCCGCTACGACTACATTCAGCCCCCGGCCGGTGTGGACGTGTGCATGGTGGCGCCGAAGGGCCCGGGCCACATCGTGCGTCGTGAGTACGTGGACGGGCGCGGCGTTCCGGCCATCATCGCCGTCGAGAAGGATGAGTCAGGTAATGCTTGGCCGCTCGCGCTCGCATATGCGAAGGCCATCGGTGCTCTCCGCGCCGGCGGTATCAAGACCACCTTCACTGAAGAGACCGAGACGGACCTCTTCGGCGAGCAGGCTGTGCTGTGCGGCGGCGCGTCGGCGCTGGTGCAGGCCGGGTTCGAGACGCTCGTCGAGGCTGGATACCAGCCCGAGATCGCCTACTTCGAGTGCCTCCACGAGCTCAAGATGATCGTCGACCTCATGATCGAGGGTGGCATTACCAAGCAGCGCTGGTCGATCTCCGATACCGCGGAGTACGGTGACTACGTCTCCGGGCCGCGCGTCATCGACGAGCACGTGCGCGAGAACATGAAGGCCGTGCTCGCAGACATCCAGTCGGGTGCGTTCGCGAAGCGCTTCATCGACGACCAGGATGCCGGCGCGCCTGAATTCAAGAAGCTCCGCGAAGAGGGCCAGGGCAAGCAGATCGAATCTGTGGGCCGTGAGCTGCGCAAGCTCTACTCCTGGTCGAAGGTCTCCGACGACTACAGCGAAGGCGAAGCCGGCCGCTAAGTGTCGTCGCGAGCCTTGACCGGCTCCCAAGTAACCCGATATCCACACGCGTTTGTCGAAACAGCCCATTTTGGGCCGATTTCGCAAACCCGTGTGGATATTGGGTTACACAGCCTCGTGTACCCGGCGGTGTATTCACCTTTCGTGACACACTGAGCTCGTGAACGACGAGGTGAACGAGGGTGTGATCCCATGGTGCGGATGATCGACGTCGCGCAGGAAGCGGGCGTGTCTGTGGCGACGGTCTCGCGCGTGCTGAACGGCGCGAACGTGCGGCCGGAAGCTCAGGCGGCAGTGCGAAGCGCCGTCGAGAAGCTTGGATACGCACCAAACCGCGCCGCGCGGACGCTGCGACGACGCACGTCGGATGTGGTGGGCCTCATCGTCGCGGACATCGAAAACCCATTCTTCACCACATTCGCGAGGACGGTAGAAGACAAAGCCCACGAGCAGGGGCTCTCCATCGTGCTGTGTAATTCCGACGAGGATCCGGCCAAGGAGGCGCGATACCTCCAAGTGGCCATCGATTCGCAGATGGCGGGGGTGATCGTGTTTCCCGCGTCCGACTCCACCGACCTGCGCCCCCTTGTGGAGCGCGGCATGGCCGTCGTCGCCGTCGACCGCGAGCTGCCGGGGGAGTACCCGTCGGTGCGGTTCAACAACCGAGATCTTGGAGTAGTGGCGACGAAGCACCTCGCCGAGGCGGGTTGCACACGCATCGCCTGCGTGACCGGCCCGTCGAGGCTCTCCACGGCGGAGAAGCGTGCTGAAGGGTGGCGCGACGCGCTCGGCGAACGTGGGCTCGTCGCTGACGATGACTTGCTCATTCACGCCGACTTCCGCGTCGAAGGCGGACGCCACGCCGCGGCGCAGTTGCTTGACCTTCCAACCCCACCAGACGCCATTCTCGCGACGAATAACCTGGCCGGGGTTGGGGTGTTGAGGGAACTCGCTGCGAGAAGGGACTCCGACACCATTGTTGGCGTCATTGGCGAGTTGCCGTTTGCGACGTCGATGTCGGGTCAGGTGCACGTCACGCCGCTGCCCGTAGGCGAGCTAGCACGCGAAGCGTGGTTGCTGCTGCAAAGCCGGATGGCGTCGGGCGGCGACACTGCAAACACCGTGATTATCGACACGCCGGCACCCCAAATGTGGGGATAAATTGTCCCCAACCTTGTAGCTGTAATCGATTTCTGTCATCATTGCAGTGAGTGAGTTCTCGGGTTGCATAGATCTGCCTTCGAGAACCCGACGCGAACGGAAGAGGTATCACATGTCAGCACCAGCCACGAACGCAACTGCGGGTTCGTTCGACGACGCCGTCGCCGCCGCCCAACGCGCCATCGAGATTGAAATCGCCACGCTGCAGCGGCAGATCGATCCGCTCAAGGCGGTGCTGCCGCAGCTGCTCGAACTCATCGTCGGCATGCGCGGCAGGCTCATCATGACGGGCATCGGCAAATCTGGGCACATCGCGTCGAAGATGGCCGCCACGTTCGCGAGCACCGGAACCCCGTCGTTCTTCGTGCACAGCACCGAGGCGCTGCACGGTGACGCAGGCATGGTGACGGAGGACGACGTTGTCATCGCCATTTCCAACTCCGGCAAGACCGCGGAAGTTGTGCGCTTCGTGCAGGTACTGAACCACCGCAACATCCCCGTCGTGGCCATCACCCGCGACGAATCCTCGCCGCTGGCCAAAGGTGCGCAGATCACCATCAAGCTGGCCATGGAAACGGAAGCGGACCCGTTGAATCTCGCCCCCACTGCTTCCACGACGGCAACTCTCGCAGTAGGCGACGCGCTCGCCGCAGCCCTCATGACCCACAGCGGCTTCACCAAGGACGACTTCGCCCTGCACCACGTCGGCGGCTCGCTCGGCCAGGCCCTGGACGCCGACGATCTCGTCCCCGGGAGCAAGGCATGAGCGACGTTTGCATCGTGGGGTCCTTCATGATGGACCTCATCGCCCGCACCCCACGGTTCCCCAAGCCAGGGGAGACCATCACCGGTTCGTCGTTCACGATGACCCCCGGTGGTAAGGGCTTCAACCAGGCCATCGCGGCGGCGCGCGCGGGTGCATCGGTGGCGATGGTCGGACGAGTCGGCGACGATGCCTACGGCGAGGAGTTCCGCACCTGGCTGGAGCGCGAGGGGGTTGACGCGTCCGGGGTGAGTGTCGACGACGAGGTGGGCACCGGCGTCGGCTTGCCGATGGTGGACGACGAGGGGCAAAACTGCATTGTCATCATTCCGCGCTCGAACCTTGAGCTCCACGCTGAGCAGGTGCAGGGGCAGGCGGAGCAGATTCGCGCTGCGCGCGTGGTCGTGATGCAGCTGGAGGTTCCGGAGGACGCGAACCAGGCCGCCGCACAGATTGCGCACGATGCGGGCAAGACGGTGATCCTCAACCCCGCGCCCTTCCGCGAGATCCCCGTCGAAATGCTCGAACACGTCGACCTCCTGCTGCCGAATGAGAGCGAGCTCGCTCAGCTAGCCGAATCGATCGGCATCAGCACGCAGTGCAGCATCGACGAGGTGGCGCAGGCTGTGCACGCGAAGATGAACCTGGACCTCATCGTCACGCTCGGCGAGGAGGGGGCGCTCGTCGTCGACGACGAGGGCACCCAGACGGTGCCGTCGCTCAAGGTGAAGGCCGTGAACACCGTCGGCGCTGGCGACACTTTTACCGGCAACCTCGCGGCGCTGCTCGCGCAGGAAGTGCCGCTCCGCGAAGCCGCTGCGCGCGCGAACGTGGCTGCGGCGTGCTCGGTGACGCGTGTGGGCAGTGCGGATTCTGCGCCTCGGCACGACGAGCTGGACGCGTGGGTCGCGTCCCTGACAGCGGACGCTCAGTAATGCTGCGGGGAGTGGATCCGGCCATCAGCCCGGACTTGTTGCACATCCTCGCGCAGATGGGTCACGGCGACGAGCTCGTGATCGCCGACAGGAACTTCCCCTCCTACCGCGTTGGTCAGCGCGTCGTGGATGCACGCGGGTACGACGCGCCGCAGATGATTGCCGCCGTGTGTTCGCTGCTGCCGCTCGACGTCGCCGTCGATCAGCCGGTGCTGCGGATGGCGACGACGGAGGGCCCCGACGATATCCCGCCGGTGCACGCAGACGTGATCGCTGCGGTGCAGAGCCATCTGGCCCCGGAGCAGTCAGTGGGCACCATCGAGCGTTTCTCGTTCTACGACCGCGCTGAGGAGGCCTTCGCCGTCGTGGTCACCGGCGAGCGGCGCCCATTCGGTGACTTCGTACTCGTCAAAGGCGTGCTCTAAGCCCTGCCTTCACCGTCGCGTCGGCACGCGGGCCGCGTGGCCGATATCCTTGTTAAGGAAGAAGGAGACGGCCATGGCGATTTTCCTGACGGTTGGCATCGTCGGTTTGGTGATCGTCGCGGCGTCGCTGCTGTTCGGCGAGATCATCGAAGGGGTGTTTGACCTCGACTTTCTGGGCGGCGATCTCTTCTCCGTCCCCAGCCTCGCGGCGTTCCTGGGTGCCTTCGGGTTTGGGGGAGTGATCTCTCTCAGCATCGTGGACATCACGGGAATTGCCGTCGTCGTTGGCATCATCGCTGGAGCGCTGGCGGCGTGGGGTGCGACGGCGCTCACCCGTGTGTTGAAGCGAGGGGAGAACGCCGCCACGTTCCGCTCGGATTCTCTCGTCGGTGCCACCGGGCGTGTCATCACGGACATCCCGGAGTCAGGCTACGGTGAGGTGCGCATCTTCGGCACCGGAGGTTCGCGTAAGCGTTCTGCTCGGGCCGATACGGCGATCCCCGCGGGTACCGAGGTCTGGATTTCGAGTGTCCTGTCGCCCACGGCTGTCGAAGTCACCTCGATTGAAGAACTACCACCGCCACAATCCATCGGCTCCGGCCCTGACCCTGGTTAAGGAAACACTATGCCCGAACTTCCACCGATCGTCTTGGGTATTGGCGGCGCAGTGCTGCTCGTCGTGCTCATCCTCTGGCTCATCGCGAGCCGCTACAAGGTTGCCCGTCCCAACGAGGCCTACATCATTACTGGTCAGAAGGGTAAAGCGGTCACGAACCCTGAGACTGGCTTGGTCTCCACCGACCTGTCCGGCCAGAAAGTCATCATGGGCGGCGGCGTGTTCGTCATCCCGTTTGTGCAGCGCCTGCACGTGCTGGACCTCTCGTCGCGCCGCATCATGGTGACCATCCGTAACGCCGTGTCCGGGCAGGGCATCAAGCTCAACGTTGACGGCGTCGCGATCGTCAAAGTTGGCGGCAATGAAGACTCCATCCGTGCTGCGGCGCAGCGCTTCCTCATGCAGCAGGAAGAGATCGAGACGTTCACGCAGGAAACCCTCGCAGGTTCGCTGCGTTCCATCGTGGGTTCGCTCACCGTCGAGCAGATCATCCGTGACCGCGCCGCCTTCGCGCAGCGGGTTGCCGACGAATCTGAGGCTTCGCTCACAGGTCAGGGCCTGGTGCTCGACACCTTCCAGATTCAGGACATCACCGACGACGGCACCTACCTCTCCGACCTCGGTCGCCCCGAGTCCGCGAGGGTTGGCCAGCTGGCTGCCATCGCCGAAGCCGACGCTCGCCGTGAGGCGGAGCAGGCGCGCATTGCCGCGTCGCAGGAGATCGCCATCTCCGAGCGCGCCCTGGTGCTGAAGGAAGCCGAGATCCAGGCCGAGACGGACGCCGCGAAGGCGCAGGCCGCAGCATCCGGCCCGCTGGCCCAAGCCGACCGTGACCAGGCCATTCTCGCCGAGCAGGAGAAGGTGGCCGTGCGGCAGGCCGCGCTGAAGGAACGCCAGCTCGACACCGAGGTACGCAAACCTGCGGATGCGAAGCGTTACGAGATTGAGACGGAGGCGCAGGCAAGGCGTCAGGCGTCCATCTACGAAGCGGAGGCGCGCAAGGCCGCGTCGATTGCCGACGCTGAGGCCGACGCCGAGCGTCAGCGCCTCTCCGGTGAGGGCGAGCAGTCTCGTCGCCAGGCGCTCGCGACCGCCGAAGCATTCGAGGGTGCGAAGCGCGGTGAAGCTGAGAAGGCTCGGCGTATCGCCGAGGCCGACGCAGTGCGCGCCGAAGGTGAGGCGAAGGCAGCTGCGGTGGCCGCCGTCGGTACCGCGGAAGCGGAAGCCATGGACAAGCGCGCCGAAGCCTTCGCGCACTACAACGAGGCAGCCGTGCTGCAGATGCTCATCGAGGTGCTGCCGCAGGTGGCGGAAAAGGTGGCCGCGCCACTCAGCTCCATCGACAAGCTCACCGTCGTATCCACCGACGGTGCCTCCGCGCTGCCCAAGACAGTCAACGACAACATGTTGCAGACTGTCGAACTGGTGAAAAACACCACCGGCATCGATCTGCTGGACGTGTTGAAGCAGCGCGTTGGGAAAGCCGACGTCGTGGCAGGCGAAACCGAGTAGCCAGGCGCGGCGCTTCGATGCGCGGGTGCACCTCGAGATGGCGCTTCTAGGGGCGTAACAGTGTCGGCGGAGAAGGTTGATGTGGAGGGTGCAGGCGGCCACGGAAGGACCGTTGGTTACTGAGGCGAGGGAGCATTCGCATCGAGTAGGTGAGCTTGTTCCTGAGCTTCGGTAGCAGCGGCCCGGTGGGCTGTTGCCGTTCGCGGGGTGGTCGCATCGAGACCACGCACAAGTCCAACTTTCTCTAAGCCAGAGGCGGGTTGAAGCGTGAGTTGCAGACAGTGACTCGACCTTCCCCATCCTTGGACGGTCCGACCCGAGTTCGAATCCGGTCGAAGCCACTCAGAAGACTCTCATCGAGAGGCTCGGGGCGTGCTCTCGGCATCACTGCCCGCGACGCTGACTTGGGATCGAGGGGAAAGAGATGACCACTCATCGCAACGTGAGCGTCCCTACTGGCATGGAGGTCTACTTCGCGACCCGGCACTTGCGCTGGTAACGAGACAGCAACGAAAACACCAACAGCCTGCTGCGTCAGTTCTTCCCAAGGGCACCGACCTCAGCCGCTACAGCCAATAAAGATCTTGACCACGTCGCCGACCAATTGGACCGCCGACCCCGGAAAGGCCTCGAATACGTCAGCCAACACGAAGTGCTGTCAACCCACCCGTTGCGATGATCCTTTGAACCTGAGCCGGGTGGTGGCCCTATGAACAACTGGTCAGCAACGTAGCGCTCTTGGCTAGCCCTGGCGATGTTGTCGAAGCTTGCTGATCGCAAACCAGAGGGTGTAGCTGATTGTTACGAGCGCTAGCAGCAGCCATACGGCAATCAAACACCATTCTATAGTCGACGGCGCACCGCTGATTTGCAATCGATCTGCTCTGTCCATGGCTAGGTTCAACAACACTGAAAGTATGCATCCGAGCGCGATGAGGGCAGCCCAGAGGCCCAAACCGATTTTGCGGCGTGCATCCATGGGAGCATCCTATCTCGCTGGGGTCACACCCAACACGCATCAACGTGGCAGGCGAAACCGAGTAGCCAGCCGCCCCTGGCTGGCTACGACGCGACGACCGGGCGCACCTCGAGGTACTCGATCATCGCCTCGGGCGTCGCGTCGACGGCGAGCCGGACGAGGTCGGCGATGGCGTCCGGGCGAATGTAATTGCCCTGCTCGTACGGGTTGCCATCGCGCTCCTGCATGGCGCGCTGCATGTCGGTGTCGACGCGTCCGGGGTGGATCGAGGTGACGCGGATGGTGCCGCGTTCTTCTTCGCGCAGCGCGTCGGTGAAGGCGCGCAGCGCGAACTTCGAGCCGCTGTAGAGGGCGCCGTTCGCTCGGGAGCGTATGCCCATGCCGGAGTTGATGGTGAATACGTGGCCGCGCGCCTCCCGCAGCTTGGGCAGCAGCAGCGTCGTGAGCTGGGCGACGGCGAACAGGTTGATCTCGAAGATCTGCCGGAAGTCGTCGCGCGTGGTCTCCGCAATGGGCTTGGATGCTTCGATGCCGGCGCTGTGGATGAGCACGTCGCAGCGCTCCACCTGCTGGGCAGCCGCGGCGAGTGCGGCGTCGTCGTAGAGGTCGGCGACGAAGGGTGAGGCGTCACCCAACTCGTCGACGACCTTCTGCACGCTCTCGGGGTTGGTGCCGCCGACGAAAATGTGGTGCGTGCGTACGAGTTCGCGGGCGATGGCCGCGCCGATGCCGCGCGAGGCTCCGGTGATGACTGCGACGGGTTTCATGCGATCCTTCCTGCGATGCGGTCGCCGACCTCGGTGGTGCGCACCGGGCCTGCTCCGCGTCCGTTGATATCTTCTGCGACGGCGGCCTGCACGCGCGCCGCTTGTTCGGGCTGCCCCAGGTGGTCGAGCAGCAGTGCCATCGATGAGATGGCTGCGGTCGGGTCAGCGATGCCCTGGCCTGCAATGTCGGGTGCCGAACCGTGGACGGGTTCAAACATGCTCGGGAACTCGCGCGACGGGTTGATGTTCGCGCTGGCGGCGAGCCCGATGCCACCGGTGACGGCGGCGGCGAGGTCGGTGACGATGTCGCCGAACAGGTTGTCGGTGACGATCACGTCGAACTGCGCCGGATCCTTCACCAACGCGATCATGGCCGCGTCGATGTGCAGATAGTTCGTCTCGACGTCGGGGAACTCCTCGCCGATCTCGGCGACGACGCGGTTCCAGAGCTTGCCCGCGTTGACGAGCACGTTGTGTTTGTGGAGCAGCGTCAGCTTCCCCCGACGACGGCTCGCCCGCTCGTACGCGTCGCGCACCACGCGCTCCACGCCGTAGGCAGTGTTCACGCTCATCTCGGTGGCGATTTCATGCGGCGTGCCGACGCGCACCGCACCGCCGTTGCCGCAGTACAGGCCCTCGGTGCCCTCGCGCACCACCACGAAATCAACCTGCTTGCCGTCCACCACCTCGGGTGCGAGCGGCGTCGGCACCCCCGGATAGAGGGTGGAGGGGCGCAGATTCACGGCGTGGTCGAACGCGAAGCGCAGGCGCAGCAGCAAGCCGCGTTCCAGGAGCCCCGACGGTATCGCCTTCGATCCGGGAGCCGCGCCCACCGCGCCCAGCACGATCGCGTCTGCGTCGCGCAGCTCGTCGAGCACGGAGTCGGGAAGCACCTCGCCGGTGCGCTGCCAGCGCTCCGCGCCGAGGTCGTAGTGCGTGCAGCTGAATGCGTCAGGCGCTGCGGCGTGCAGCACCTTGAGTGCTTCGGTGGTCACCTCGGGGCCGATGCCGTCCCCGCCAATCACTGCGATGTTCTTGCGCGTCATGCCTGCCACAGTAGCCACCGACGCGCCGCCTGCCCACACCGTTCCACCACCTGGGCGATCTCGCCAGCGATGGTCTACCGTTCGAGGCATGTCCAATGCTTCCCGCAGCGCACCGCCGCGCATCACCGTGCTGGAACTCGACGAGCTCTGCCCGCTCGACAGGTTTGATCCCTGGCTTCGCGCAGGCGCGCAGCTCGACGTGCGCCGCGTGTGGGAGCAGCCCGACGCGTTCTCGCGCGACCTGGCCGATGGCCTCATCGTGCTCGGAGGCCGAGCGAACGCCCTCGACGACACTGCCTCGCCCTGGCTGCCGGCGGTGATGCGCATGCTGCGGCGTGCGGTCGACGCGGACGTCCCCACGCTCGGTGTCTGCCTCGGCCACCAGATCCTCGCCCGCGAGTTCGGTGGCGAGGTGCAGGCGCCCGCTGCGGGGCGCGACGAAGAAGGCGCGGTCGAAGTCGTCTGGAGCGAGGAGGCGGCGTCGGACCCGATGGTGGGCGAGCTCGCGCGTGCTGGCGCGAGTATCGTCGCGGAATCCCACAACGACGCCGTCACGCGCATCCCCGACGGTGCCTCGTTGCTCGCGTCGTCGGCGCGCTGTGCAGTGCAGGCGATGCGCATCGGCTCGGCTATTGGTGTGCAGTTTCATCCCGAGGTGTCGCCTGAGCGTATGGAGCTGTGGACGAACGGGCACGGGGGCGACGGTGCGGCGATTCGACGCGAGGTGGAGGCCGTGGATGCGCAGGTGGCGCTCGCCGGGCGGCGCCTGGCCGAGCAATTTCTCGTGGCTGTGGCGGAACGTGCCGGGACGATAGGCTGAGCCCATGCGCATTGCACGATTCACCCGCGACGGTATGGAACCCACTTACGGCATCATCGAGTTGGCGGTCGACGACGGCGACCACCCCGACACGATCGCCTCACTCACCGCAGACCCGCTAGCCGGGGTGCCCGTGAACTACACGGGGGAGCGGTTCCACCTTGACGATGTGCGGCTGCTCTCACCGGTGATTCCGCGCAGCAAGATCATCGGCATCGGCAAGAACTACGCCGACCACGTGCAGGAAATGGGCGGCGAGGCGCCTTCGGAACTGTTGGCATTCATCAAGCCGAACACGACGGTGATCGGTCCAGGCGAGAGCATCATCAAGCCCGCCGGCTGCGCTGAAATGAGCTACGAGGGCGAGCTCGCGATCGTCATCGGCCGGTTCTGCAAAGAGGTGCCCGCTGAGCGCGTGAAGGACGTCATCTTCGGCTACACCATCGCCAACGACGTGACCGCCCGCGACTGGCAGCGCAGCGACAACCAGTGGTGGCGTGCGAAGGGAGCCGACACTTTCTTGCCGCTCGGTCCGTGGATCAACACGCACCTGAGCATTGAGGAAGCCTCGCAGCTCAGCATCCAGACCACCGTCGGCGACGAGCTTCGCCAAGACGGCAACACGCGCGACATGATGCGCACCATCACCGACATCGTCGTCGAGCTCACGAAGTCGATCACCCTGCTGCCGGGCGACCTCATCCTCACCGGCACCCCGGCAGGCGTCGGCGATATGAACGCCGGCGATGAAGTGAGCATCACCATCGACGGGCTCGGAACGTTGAGCAACCCGGTCACCGACGAGTGAGTCACCCCAGCCAGGCTCCGACGCTGCTGCACCGCGGGGCACCGGAGGATCCGCCGTCCGACGTGCCCTACGCGCTCGCGCTGCAGCCTGTCGAGCCGTTCCGGGCGATGATGGGCATTCTGCTGGCCTTTTGTGGCTATGTGGTGCTGCTCCCGGTCGTGCAGCAGGTGGTGCTCTTCGTCGGTGCGCTGGCGAGAGGCGTGCACGATTTCCCCACGTACGCCAAGTGGGCGCGCGCCTATGAGATCCCGGAAGGGCTGCTCGCCGGACATCTCGCCCTGGCCTCGCTCACGCTCGTGGCGCTGGCGGTGGCCAGGTTCGTGCATGGTCGAGCGGGAAAGTGGACGTTCTCCGTGCAACCGGGCATGCGGTGGCGGTATTTGCTCGCGACGTTCCTCGTCGCCGTGGTGGTGCTGAACGCCATGCTGTGGGCGTCGTTCCTCTGGCAAGGCATGCCGCATTTCAACGCAGGGCAGTCGAACGCGGGCTGGTTCGTGCTCGTGGTGCTGTTGTCGTCGCCACTGCAAGCACTCGCGGAAGAGGTGTTCTTCCGCGGCTACCTGTTGCAGGCGTTCGGTTCGATGACGGGGAAGGTGTGGGTCGGCGTGGTGGCCTCGTCGCTGATCTTCGCCTTCATGCACGGGCTCCAGAATCCGGCGCTGTTTGCGCACCGGCTGGCCTTCGGGCTGGTCTCGGGCGCGCTCGTGCTGTGGACGGGCGGCTTGGAAGCGGGCATCGCGGCGCACGTCGTGAACAATCTGGGTGCGTTCGGATACGCCATCTTCACTACGAGTGTGGCCGAGATTCGCGCGGTGCAGGAGATCACCTGGGCCAAGGCGGGATGGGACATGTTGACCTTCGTATTGTTCGCGGTTGTCGCCGGATTGATAGCTCGTCGCATGCGTCTGGCGACGCGAACTCCGTGATGTTGCATCGCCGCGATTTCGTCGTGTAGAGTCTGTCGACGTGCCAACGCACCAGTAACCTAGGGGTATGGGGTAATTGGCAGCCCGACTGATTCTGGTTCAGTTAGTCCAGGTTCGAGTCCTGGTACCCCTGCGGAGAAGCGATTCTCCACCTGCTTCGGCCCCGTTGTGTAGCGGTCCAGCACGCCGCCCTCTCAAGGCGGTAGCGCGGGTTCAAATCCCGTCGGGGCTACCAAGCAAAATGCCTAGCCAAGTAAGTTTGGCTAGGCATTTTCCTTTCTCAGGTTCAGTCGCCGGTGCCCGAGCGTTTCAGCACCTCGCTTAGGCGCTCGGCAGCGGCCATGACGGCTGCGCCGTGGAGCCGGCCAGGGTAGCGGGACAGGCGCTCGATTGGCCCGGAGCACGAGACCGCGGCAATGATTTTGCCCGACGGGGCTAGCACCGGGGCGGAGACGCTCGCTACCCCTGGCTCTCGTTCAGCCACCGACTGGGCCCAGCCGCGACGTCGGACGGTGTGCAGCATTGACTGGGTGAAGCTCGCGCCCTCGAGCAGCGCCTGAATGTTCTCCGGGTTTTCCCACGCCAGCAGCACCTGAGCCGCTGACCCGGCCTTCATGGAGAGCTGGGCTCCCAGCGGCACGGTGTCGCGCAGGCCTTGGGGGCGTTCGACGGAGGCCACGCACACGCGCACGTCGCCCTGGCGTCGGAACAATTGCGCAGATTCGCCCGTGATGTCACGAAGGCGGGTGAGGATAGGGCCGGCGGTAGAGAGGAGGGGATCTTCCCCGGCGGAGTCGGCGAGTTCCATGAGTCGAGGGCCGAGTACGAAGCGGCCCTGAAGGTCGCGGCCCACGAATCGGTGGAATTCGAGCGCCACGGCGAGCCGGTGCGCCGTGGGGCGCGCGAGACCCGTCGCCGTTACAAGGCCCGCCAACGTGAGGGGCTGGCGTTCGAGGGCACTCAACACGGCAGCTGCCTTGTCGAGTACGCCCACTCCACTGCTAGTTTCGTCCATATGCTGAGACTAGCTATTTCAAGATACGGACTGCAAGTTTGCGCTGCCTACCGTTAAGCAACAGTAGTGGTGTACGCGTTATCGGAAGGTGATTTCATGGGCAAGACTCTCAGCCAGAAGGTGTGGGACGCGCATGTCGTGCGTTCCGTCGATGACGAGCCAGATCTGCTCTACATCGACCTTCACCTGGTGCACGAAGTGACCAGCCCCCAGGCATTCGAGGGGCTTCGCCTTGCTGGGCGCAAGGTGCGACGTCCCGACCTCACGCTCGCCACTGAAGATCACAACACGCCCACGGTGGACATCCTCAAACCCATCGCGGATCCGACGAGCCGCACCCAGGTTGAGACGTTGCGGCGCAATGCGGAGGACTTCGGCGTCCGGCTCCATTCGTTGGGGGACAAAGATCAGGGCATCGTCCACGTCGTCGGGCCTCAGCTTGGGCTCACGCAGCCGGGCATGACGATCGTGTGCGGCGACTCGCACACGTCGACGCATGGCGCGTTCGGGGCGCTCGCGTTCGGGATCGGCACGTCGGAAGTGGAGCACGTGCTCGCCACGCAAACGCTGCCGCAGAAGGCGCTCAAGACGATGGCCGTGAACATCGACGGTGAGCTCCCCGACGGCGTCACCGCGAAAGATATTGTGCTCGCGCTCATCGCGAAGGTGGGCACAGGTGGTGGCCAGGGGTACATCGTCGAGTACCGGGGATCGACGATCGAGTCGCTGTCCATGGAAGGACGGATGACCATTTGCAACATGTCGATCGAGTGGGGCGCGAAGGCGGGCATGATCGCGCCCGACGAGACGACATTCGAGTACATCGCGGGCCGCCCCCACGCGCCTCAAGGCGAGGAGTGGGATGCCGCCGTCGAATATTGGAAGAGCCTGCGCACTGACGATGACGCCGAGTTCGACCGCGAGATTCACATCGACGCCACCAAGCTCACGCCGTTCGTCACCTGGGGAACCAACCCCGGGCAGGGCGTGGAGCTCGGGGGAGTGGTGCCGTCGCCGGATGATTTCGAGTCCGAGATTGATAAGACGACGGTGCGCCGCGCCCTCGACTACATGGATCTCACGCCCGGTATGAAGATGCGCGACATCAAGGTCGACACCGTCTTCCTCGGCTCCTGCACCAACGGACGCATCGAGGATCTTCGCCTGGCTGCCGAGGTGCTGAAGGGGCGGAAGATCAGCGACGACGTGCGCATGCTCGTCGTTCCCGGCTCTGCGCGCGTGCGTCTGCAGGCCGAAGAGGAAGGGCTCGACAAGATCTTCCTCGAGTTTGGTGCTGAGTGGCGTGCCGCCGGTTGCTCGATGTGCTTGGGCATGAATCCCGACCAGCTCGCGCCAGGGGAGCGCTCCGCATCCACGTCGAACCGAAACTTCGAGGGCCGCCAGGGCAAGGGCGGACGCACGCATCTCGTGTCGCCCGCCGTCGCCGCTGCCACCGCCGTGACGGGCCACCTGTCCTCGCCAGCCGATCTCTGAGAAGGAAACACTCATGGACAAGTTCTCTACCCACGTCGGCGTCCCTGTGCCGCTGCGCCGCAGCAACGTCGATACCGACCAGATCATCCCGGCCGTCTACCTGAAGCGCATCACCCGTACTGGCTTTGAGGACGGGCTGTTTGCCGCATGGCGCGACGACCCCGACTTCGTCCTGAACCAGGAAGCGTTCAAAAACGGCACAATCCTGATCCCCGGACCAGACTTCGGCACCGGCTCGTCGCGTGAGCACGCCGTATGGGCGTTGCAGAACTACGGCTTCAAGGTGATCATCGGCTCCCGCTTCGGCGACATCTTCCGCAACAACGCGGGCAAAGCCGGGCTCGTCGTCGGCGTCGTTTCCGAGGAGACTGTGCAGCACCTGTGGGGCTGGATCGAGGGCAACCCGGGCGCCACGATCGAGGTGAGCCTCGTCGACCGCACCCTCACCGTCGGCGATAAGGTGATCGACTTCGAGATCGACGACTTCACGCGCTACCGCCTCTTGGAGGGGCTCGATGACATCTCGATGACCCTTCAGCACGACGCAGACATCGCGGCATATGAGGAACGTCGGCCGGCGTTCAAGCCCGCGACGCTGCCTACCAAGGTGGTCGACTGACGCGGGCTTATGGGCTCAGAGCGTGGGCAGGAACTTGCCGAGGTATTGCTGTAAGCCCGGGTCAACCGCGTGGATAAATGTGCCTTTGATGCCACGGGTGAGTAACACCGTGTAGATGTTGGTAATGTACCGAAACAGCATGTCGTCAGTTGTTTCGACGCCAGCCATGGTGTTGTTGCGTTTGCCCGCGATGTCGAAGTAGCTGTTTCTATCGATGAAGAGTTTCTTCGTGTCCGCGTCGTAGCGCAAATCACGCCCGATGATGACGCCCGCGTAATTGAGGTCATAGCCCTGAATGGTGTGAATAGAGCCGGCTTCATTCATAGACGTTGGGGAATTCACCCAATCAACCGGGGTTGTGTTCCACTGCCATGTTGCGCCGGGGCCGAGATCGATATCGAACTTGGTGTTGTCTCTCTTGCTGATCCATGGCCAGGCATAACCTGCAACTACTCTCGCTAGGCCGGCTTCTCTCTCTTTCTGGGTGATGAGTTGTTGGAGTTGAGCCGGATCTTCGACGAGGCCCACTTCGTAGTCTCCGAAGTCTAGGCGTTGCGGCGGGGGAGTGTGTGAAAGAATTTGTCGGACGTAATCGATGTAATCGTTGCCTCCCTGGCTACGCATCTGGGTGAACAAGCGATAGGGTTTGCGCTCCGACGCCTGTAGCTCATCCAGGAGCGCATCGAATTCTGCTTTGGAAATGTCGCCGGGGCGAACAGATTGCCCGGAGTCTAGCAGCAAGATGACATGTTTGGCCCGGTTCCTCGCCCACTCGAGCTGTGATGCTTCAGGTCGCTGCCCGTGGAAGAGCCGAGCATTGACTTCGCGGTAACGCTTCGTGAGAGAGCCATGAGCCTGCATCGCATACTGCGAGAGCCGATGCGCTTCGTCGATGATCAATACGTCGAATTCCTCTTCGCTGTCAGCGACGTCGAACATCGTCATCACCATTGACGGGGCGAGTCCGGGGGTGTTTGCGAATACAGCCTTGATGGATTTCCGCAGTGACTGTTGGGGCACGACGAGACCTACGCGCAAACCTTCGAAGGCTTCCCTGTGACCGGGTAGAAAGAACTCTGAAAACATGGTGTCGCGGTCGACGCTGTCTGCATCGCGTGCGTGTGCGAGATCCACCATGAGTTTCATCAGATAGATTCCGACGACCGTTTTCCCAGTGCCAGGGTCTCCCTGGATCACTGCCACGCTGCGAGGGTGGGTGTGGCTCTGGAGATCAGCGCTGAGCCCCTCCAAGATGTCTTCTACGGCTGCAGCTTGGTCGTGCGTGAGCGACTTGAATGGGGAAAGCTTGAAGAGTGCAGAGTTGATGATCTCCGGAATGGTGCGTTCGAACAGCCCTAGCTCTCTCAGCTCTTCGAAAATCGAGTTGAAAATCTGTCGGTAACGGGGGCGCTCATAATAATCAGCTTCGACCACTCCGTCGTTTCGGTTGAGCACGGCTCGCGACCCATCGCCGGCTGCAAGTTTGATGAGATGAGATTCCAAGTCGAGGCACACGGATTTGTTGAAGGTCTCGTCAAGGATAACTTCTACGCCAGTCAGTGATTCTTTCTCGGACGACTCGAGATGCTGACGCATGCGGCTGCTCAGACTCAGCGTTTCGCCGATGTACACCTGTCCATTGCAGCGATGCGCCCCATCATGTAGTACATACACCACAGGCCAATTGCTGAGTTTCTGTTCTCGAACTGGACCTGCCCGCCACGTGTCGTCGAAGCTGAAGCGGCGAATGCTAAAGCTGGTCATACTTGTCCGATCTTCCGTACGCCTTATCCACGGGGTATTTCTGCTCTGTGATGGCGAGCTTTTCCAGCACAAGCTCGCCCGGATCCTCAGAGAGAGCATCGGCTAGCTGATAGGCGTAGGAGAGCACGTCAGCGAGTTCCAATCGGATTGCGGAGTAATCGCTTGGGGCTCCCCACTGGAAACACTCGAGCAGTTCTCCCGCCTCGATCGCAATGGATTTTGCCAAGTTCTCAGGGCTATGAAACTGGTTCCAGTCTCGAGCAGCGTTGAATGCGCGAAGCTGTTCGAGGACCTCATCGTTGTTCACCACATCTGTAGGTTATCGCGTGCGAATCGCGGGCCCGTGTTGCGCGGCTCGCTCAAGAAGGAGCGCTCTCTCTCACGACGAGCTCCCAGCCAATGAGCGTGGCGAATTGCTCTTCGTGTCCTTGAATTTGTCCAAGGAGATTGTCGAGGATTCCGTCCACCAACGTGTCCAAGTCGGGGCGCACTGTGGTAAGCGATGGCGTGCTGAAGTCTCCTTCAGGAATGTCGTCGAAGCCCGCTATTGCCACCTGCGACGGCACATCGACGCCCGCCTCTGCGCAGGCCCTGAGCGCGCCGATCGCCATGACGTCGTTGAAACAAAACACTGCATCGGGCGGTTCTGGGAGGCGCAAGAGTTCGGCCATGGCGTCGCGCCCGGCGCTGCGGGTGTATTCGCTGACTCCTACGATGTACTCCGGACGTTCGGGGAGTCCGGCCGTAGCAAGGGCAGAATGGTAGCCGGCGAGACGAACTGACGCCGTCCCTTGCACCGATTCCACACCGATCGCGGCGATCCTTTCTCGCCCTGCTTGAATGAGGTGTGCGACGACGGCGTTCGCCGCCGCGACCGAGTCGACGGCCACGTGGGGGAACCCGTCGGGGATGCCTCGCTCGCCGAGCAGCACCATCGGCGTGGCGTCTGTGCGGTTGCGGACGTCGGCGGGTGAGAGCGACAGCGGTGAGAATGCGATGCCGTCCACGAGGTGGCTTTGCTGGCCGGCGAGTACCGCGAGTTCGGCCTCGCGGGATCCCTGCGTCGATTCCAGCAGTGTGACCCACCCCCGCTGGAGCGCCTTCTGAGTAAAAGCGTTGGCTAGCGTAGAGAAATAGGGCGAATCGATCTGGGGCACGACAAGCGCCAGGAACCCCGAGCGTCCGTATCGCAGTTGTCGGGCAGTAGCGTTGGGGCGATACCCGAGCGCTTCGATAGCCGCCTCGACACGTTCCCGGGTGGCTGGGCGCACCACGGGCCGGTTGTTTACGACGTTCGACACCGTCTTAATCGAGACCCCGGCTTCCCGGGCTACGTCTTGCAGCCTGACCGCCATACGAGCAATCCTATTCTGACCATTCTTGTGTCTGACAAGGCCCTATTCCACTGCTCTCTGAACACTGATGAGGCCCTCTTGTGCCGAGTTTACCTCCGTTGTAATATTGCGTGCATTCGGGAATTGCTCCCGTTGTAACCGCAGAGTTGCGAAGCACGAAGGAGTGGCTTTATATGGGCAAGGCGAACGCCGTGATTCATCCGGCTTGGCATCACGGGCCAGTGAACCCACGCGTATTCGGGTCGTTTGTCGAGCACATGGGTCGGTGTGTCTACACAGGGATTTTCGAGCCGGACCACCCATCGGCCGACGAACACGGGTTCCGCCAAGACGTCGCCGAGCTGGTGCGAGAAATGGGAGTCACGCTCGTTCGTTATCCGGGCGGAAACTTCGTCTCGGGCTACCGTTGGGAAGACGGCGTAGGGCCGAAGGAAGAGCGCCCCACCCGCCTTGACTACGGTTGGCGCTCCATCGAGCCCAACGAGGTGGGCACCAACGAGTTCCTCGCGTGGTGCGAGCGCATGGGCCTCGAGCCTATGCTGGCGGTGAACCTCGGATCACGCGGCATGGCCGAAGCCATGGAATACCTCGAATACGTCAATGGAGAGCAGGGCACAGAGCTCGCCGACCGTCGCGTCGCTCACGGATACGAGCGGCCGTGGAACGTTGGCATTTGGTGCCTGGGTAACGAAATGGATGGCCCGTGGCAGGTAGGCCACAAGACCGCCCACGAATACGCGAGGCTCAGCCAGGAAGTGGCTAACGTCTTCCACCGCTTCGACGACACTCTCGAACTCGTCGCCTGTGGATCGTCCAATCGTCAGATGCCAACCTTCGGCACCTGGGAACGAGAAGTGCTCGAACACACCTTCGACTACGTCTCCAACATCAGCGCACACGCCTACTACGAGCCCATTGAAGGCGACGTGGTGAGCTTCCTGTGTGCCGCGGAAGACATGGATCGTTTCATCGCATCCGTTCGTGCTACTGCTGACCACGTTGCCGCGGCGAAGCAATCCACCAAGCGCATCACGGTGAGCTTCGACGAATGGAACGTCTGGTACCAGTCGCGCTTCGGCGGCGAGAACTCCATCGAGATCCAGCACGCCCCGCGCCTCATCGAAGACACATACTCCGTGCTCGACGCGGTGGTCGTCGGATCGTTCCTCATCACGCTCGTGAACCGCAGCCGCGACGTAGGTATGGCTTGTCAGGCGCAGCTCGCCAACATCATCGCGCCCATTCGCTCCGAGCCGGGCGGTCCTGCGTGGCGGCAGACCATCTTCTATCCGTTCGCGCTCACGAGTAAGTACGCCAAGGGCACGGTGCTCGACATCGCGATGGAGTCGCCCACCATCGACACTCCGGCATACGGCGAGGTTCCGCAGCTCTGGGCAGCCGCCACACTCGACGACGATGGCGAGCTTGCACTCTTCGTCGTGAACCGGAGCCTCGACGATGCTTGCGAGCTGAATCTCGATTTCTCCGCACTGGGCGATGTCACACTCGTGGAGCATCTGCTCCTTCACGAAGATGACCACAGCATCGTCAACAGCCAGGAGCATCCCGACGCGGTGCAGCCCCGCATGGGTGAGGCGCGCGTCGAAGGCGGGCGCCTCACGGCAGATCTTCCGGCGGTGTCCTGGCACTGCATCCGACTACAAACCTCTCAACGCTGAGAATCGAAAGGAAACACATCATGCGAACCATGTCTCGACGAAACCTGCTTGGCGTCTCTGCCGGCGCGCTCGCTCTCGGTGGGCTCTCCGCTTGTGGTGGCGGAAAATCTGCGACGGACCAAGGCGGCGGTAACAACGAAGCCAGCGGCGACGGCGGCAAGGGCGGATACGACGGCCCCGCTGTCACGCTCGCGTTCTGGAACGGCTTCACCGGCGGTGACGGCGCCTACATGAAGAAGATCGTCGACGCATTCCACAAAGAGCATGACAACATCAAGGTCGAGTTCAACACCATGCAGTGGTCTGACTTCTACACGAAGCTTCCCACCGCGGTGTCCTCTGGTAAAGGCCCCGACATCTGTGTGATGCACGTCGACTCCGTCGCCACCAACGCTGCCAGAAACGTGATCCAGCCGCTCGACGACGTCGCGAAGGCACTCGATCTCAAGGGTGACGACTTCGCTGAGGTTCCTTGGCAAGCAGGTATCTACAAAGACAAGCGCTACTCGCTGCCGCTCGATGTGCACCCGCTCGGGTTCTTCTACAACAAGGCCGTCATGGAGAAGGCCGGACTCGATCCCGAGCAGCCGCCAATGACGTTTGACGCGTATATGGACGCGCTCGACAAGCTGAAGGGCAAGGGCATCAAGGGTCACTGGGCAAGCCCGCACCTGTTCACGGGTGGCCAGTCGATGCAATCGCTTATCTACCAGTTCGGCGGCTCCATGTATAACGACGACGCCACGGAGGCGACGTGGAACTCGCCCGAGGCAGTGAAGGCGTTCGAGTGGTGGCTGGGCCTTGTGAAGGATGGGCACAGCCCGTCGAAGGTGGCCCAGGATGCCGACTTCATTGCTCTGCAAAACGGCGAGTGCGCCTTCAACTGGAACGGCATCTGGGCGATCAACACCCTCGGAGAGAAGAAAGACCTGGCGTGGGACGTGGTCCGGCTCCCGAACATCGGCGGTCAGGACGCCGCGTGGTCGAGCTCCCACCAGATGGCGCTGCCCGTGCAGAAGAAGCCCGATGAGAATAGGCAGCAGGCTTCGCGTGTGTTCTTGAACTACGTCTCCGAACAGTCCGTCGAATGGGCGAAGGGCGGCCAGGTGCCTGCCCGTAACGAGGTGCGTGAGTCCGAGGAGTTCAAGAAGCTCGAGCATCAGCCGAAGTTCGCCGAGCAGATCGATGTGCTGCACTTCCCGCCCACCATCCCGGGCATTGGTGACGTCGGCGCCGAGTTCGATAAGGCGCTCAACAACGTGATGCTTGGTGGCAAGGAGCTGAAGTCGGAGCTGGATGCGTCGGTGAGCCGTGCGAACAAGCTCCTTGAAGCGAACCGGAAGAAGTACGAAGGCTAATGTCTCGAGCCCGATCGAAGCATCCCAGGGCGAGCCGGGTACACGGTTCGCCCTGGGTGGCAATTGCTTTCCTCGCGCCGTATCTGGTGCTGTTCACGATGTTCATCATCGTGCCGGCCATATACGGCCTGTGGATCTCGTTGCACGAGTGGGACTTCAGCTTGCCTGGCCGCCCTTTCGTCGGTCTGCAAAACTACGCTGATCTTTTCGACGGAGAGTCGCTCACGGCACAGCCGTTTTGGAACGGCATGAAGAATACGCTGATCTTCACGGTGATTAGCGTTCCGTTCCTCCTCACCGTTCCGCTGGGGCTGGCGCTGCTGCTCCACCGAAAGTTCCCCGGACGCACGTTCTTCCGGGCGGCGTTCTTCGCCCCGTACGTCCTGGGCGTCTCTGTGATCGGTGTGCTGTGGAGCTACCTGCTCGACGGCAACTTCGGCCTGGTCAACGCCCTACTCGGAGTCGAGATCCAGTGGACGACCGACCAGCCCTGGGCATGGATTTCGCTCGTCGGCGTCACAGTGTGGTGGACGGTGGGCTTCAACGCCGTCATCTACATGGCCGGCCTCGCAGAGATCCCTAAAGCACAGTACGAGGCTGCAGAACTCGACGGTGCTACCGCCTGGCAGCGTTTCGTCCACATCACCATCCCTGGGCTGCGGCCGGTGCTCATCTTCGTGCTCATCACCACGACGCTGGCCAGTGCCAACATGTTCGGTCAGGCCTACATGATCACCAATGGCGGCCCGGCTGAATCGACGAGGACAGCCATCATGGTCATGACCGACCTCGGCTTCAACCAGGGGCGCGCCGGTGCCGCAGCCGCGCAAAGCTACATTCTGGCCATCTTCTTGGCGATTATCTCTGTCATCAACTTCTGGCTCGTGCGAGACAAGGACGCTGCGCGGGAGAGGAAGCAGGCCAAGGCAGCTGAGAAGGCATTCTTGGCCAAGCAGAAGCAGGGGAGCGTCGCATGAGTCGCACCATTTCCAAGATCCTGTTCTGGATCATGATCGTGTTGCTGGCGTTCATCTTCTTCGCGCCCATCGTGATGATGATCCTTACCAGCTTCAAGACGGCCCTCGAAGGCCGAGCGATGCCACCAACCATCGTCCCCGAGCAATGGACGCTGCGGGCCTACTACCGGCTGTTCTTCGAGGACGCATCATCGCCCGTGTTCCGGTGGTTTGCCAATTCGCTGATCGCTGCGACGCTGCACGCCGCGCTGGTGGTGGCGGTCGCATCCATGGCTGGCTACGCATTGGCCCGCCTGTATTTGCCGGGCAAGAACGTACTGTTCGGGTTCATCCTGCTCACCATGTTTGTGCCGGGGTTCGTATTCCTGATGCCGAACTTCGAGCTGATGAGCAAACTCGCATGGCTCGACAGCTTGCAGGCGCTCATCGTGCCCGGTGCTGCCGGAGCGTTTGGTGTGTTCTTTATGCGCCAGTTCTTCCTGGCGGTGCCCAAGGAACTCGAAGAATCTGCCCGTATTGACGGCGCCGGTCCGTTCCGAACGTTCTTGAGCGTGATGTTGCCGAATGTTCGGGGAGCAGCCCTGACGCTGTTCATCCTGAGCTTCTTGGCGAACTGGAACGACTTCGTCTGGCCGCTCTACGTCATGTTCAGCGACGAAATGCTGACGCTGCCTATCGGTTTGTCGCGGCTACAGGGCGCCTACACCATCGACTACCCGGTCATCATGGCTGGCGCGTGCCTGGCGGCAGTGCCCGTCCTCATCATCTACACCATTCTGCAGCGCTACATCATCGAAGGAGTTGCCACGTCCGGCCTGAAGGGCTGACCGTCGCCGAAAGGAGACCCCCATGCGACGCATCAACCACCGAATCGGAGCCTCCGCCGCAGCGCTGATGCTCGGCATCGCCGGTTCCATCGCACACGCCGACACCCCCGGTGCCGAACCGGGGACGTACACCAACGCCGTGTCCCAGTCGTTCGCGGACACCTACGCGGACCCTGCGGTCATCGATGCCCAGGACGGCTGGACCTACGCCTACGCGACGGCCGACCCGCTGCGTGCGGGAGACCCGCCGGGGATCGGCCACATCGCGCGCACCCGTGACTGGATCGAGTGGGAGTACCTCGGGCCCATCTTCACCGAGAGCAACCGACCGAGCTGGGCGACGTCGAGCGCTGGTCTGTGGGCGCCCGACGTGCGTTACATCGACGGTCAGTACGTCATGTACTTCACCGTCACGGACACCACCCTGAACACCGACGACTGGGACCCCGCCATCGGCGTGGCCACGGCTGACTCGCCGGCGGGGCCGTGGACGCCCACGGAGGAGCCACTCATCGCCCCCAGCCAGGGTGACGACGGACGATTCCTCAACACGATCGACCCCGCGGGCTTCACCGACACCGAAGGCAGGAACTACCTCTATTGGGGCAACTACTTCGGTGGCATGCATGTCATCGAGCTGGATCACACCGGCCTGCAGACGGTGGGGGAGTCGAACCTCGTCGGTGCCTGGGACCGGTACGAGGCCGCCTACGTGACGCATCGTGACGGCTGGTACTACCTCACCGGATCGAGCGCCAATTGCTGCGCCGGACCCTCGACGGGGTACTCGGTGTTCGTCGGGCGCTCGCGTTCCCCTCGGGGACCGTTCCTGGACAAGGAAGGACTCGACATGACCGCCTCCGTCACCGGCGGTTCCGTGCTGCTCACGCAAAACGGCAACCGTTGGATCGGCGCCGGGCACCACGCGATGATGACGGACGCGTCCGGCAAGGACTGGATCGTCTACCACGCGATCGACCGAGACGAGCCGTGGCTGACCGAGCCGTACGGCATCAACCGCCGGCCGACGCTCATCGATCCCGTCGACTGGATCGACGGCTGGCCTGAGGTGCGCGCCGGCCGCGGCCCGAGCGAGGGCCCGCAGACCGCACCCGTGACCGCGTCGCTCCTGCACGCGACGCCGTGGGCTCCCGCGGACGGCTTCCGCAACATGGCCGCGGGCAGCGATCCCGCAGGTGGCGACGTCGGTGTGGTCAAGGGCAACGTCCGCTCCACCACGGATCTTCCTGCGGGTGATGTGCGAGTGAGTGTCGACGTCCTGCTGGGCGACGATGCCGTGACCCTGGATCTCGGCCATGGCCTCACCGCGACGCTGGACCCAACGTCGGAGACCTTCCGCGTGAAGGCCCGAGGCGACCACGGCGAGACCGCCCTGCGCGCCACCGACGGCTGGCGACGCGTCACGGTCACCGTGCGCGGCGACGAAGTGGTGGCTGAGGTCAGCGAGGGCGGGCAGTCCAATGCCAGCTCGCACGTGAGCCTCACGGCCAAGAACCTCAAGCGCGAGGCGCGTCCGCTGTCCATCAAGGGTGCCGGGCTCGTCGACAACGTGAAGGTGGCCAAGCCCGCCGTCGAGCCCACGGAGCTCGCCCCGCAGCCCGAGCCCACCGCCGAGCTGTGGCGGGAGGACTTCACGTGCGGCGTCTCGGATCGCTGGCAGTGGGTCCGCGAGGACGAGGCAGTCGAGGTGCGCGACGGCAGCCTGCACTGGCCGCTGCGCGCCGTGGATCTCGCCGAGGCCAACAACTCCGCCCCGCTGCTGCTTACCGAGGCTGGCGAGGGCGACTGGATCATCGAGACCGAGTTCACGCTCGATCTCGGCGAGGACGACGTCCGCAACCACCAGCAGGCCGGCCTCATCGCTTACAACGACGACGATGACTTCGCCCGACTGTCCGCCGTGGCGATCTGGGGCACCCGTACGGTCGAGTTCGGCCGGGAGCACCGGGTGGCCGAGGACGACGACCGCACCATCTTCGGCGGAGCGATCGTCGGTCCCACTGCCCCCACGATGCGCATGCGGCTCGCGCACCACATGAACGATGCAGGTGAGCACCTGTACCGCTCCGCGATCAGCCGCGACGGCGGCGAGACCTGGATCTGGGGCGCCACTTGGGTGCTCGACGAGGGCACCTCGCCGCTCGTGGGCCTCCACGCCGGTGGCGGCGCCCAGCCCGAGGCCGCCGCGGAGTTCCACTGGGTCTCGATGTCCGAGGCCACCTGGCCGGAGAACGAATGATGCGCAAACTCCTGACGGTCGCTGCCGTCGCCGCACTCGTCCTGACCGGGTGCGGCGGCGCGGGGGACCCCGTCGCCAGCGGCACGCCAGCCACGCCCACCGAATCGGAGGAACCCATGGGATTCACGAACCCGGTCTACGCGCACAATTTTCCGGATCCGCAGATCCTGAATACCGACGACGGGTACGTCGCCATCGCCACCAACGGCAACGGTATGAACGTCCAGGTGCTCATCAGTCCGGACATGGTCGACTGGTCACAGTCGGTCGACGCCATGCCCACATTGGCCTCGTGGACGAGCGCGGGCAAGGTCTGGGCGCCCGAGGCCATCGAGTGGGATGACGGCACCTACCGCATGTACTACACCACCAAGGCGCCAGACCCGCAGTGGCAGTGCATCGGGGTTGCCACGTCGGAGCAAGCCGCAGGGCCCTACGAAGACACTTCCGAGGAACCCATCATCTGCGAGGTCGAGGAAGGCGGGTCTATCGACGCGTCGCCGTTTATCGCCTCTGATGGGTCCAAATGGCTGTTCTGGAAGAACGATGGCAACGCTATCGGCGTCGATACCTGGATTAAGGTAGCCAAGCTGTCCGACGACGGCCGGAGCATAGAAGGCGAAACCAAGAACCTCTTCAAACAGACGGAAGACTGGGAAGGCAACCTGGTCGAGGGGCCTGCGGTGGTCGAGGTCGACGGTGTGTTCCACATGCTGTACTCCGCGAACGACTACGGATCGGAGGATTACGCGATGGGGCACGCCGTCGCGGATGCTCCGGATGGGACATGGCGCAAGGATCCGAAGCCGGTCATGATGGCCAACGACGTCGCCGCTGGCCCAGGGCACTGCCAGTTCGTCGAAGCCAACGGTCAGTGGTGGATCGCCTACCACGCTTGGGTTCCGGGTGAGGTTGGCGACGAAGTAAGCGGGCGCCAACTGTGGCTGTCGAAAGTGACATTCGACGGCGAATCCATCGAAGTGCAGGAGCCGACTGTGGAGCACCCCGACAAGCCCTGAGGAGGCTGCCGCGTACACTTCCTCGTATGGAGCGACCACCGTTGATCGTTTGTGCACCCGATTCGTTTAAGGAGTCGATGACGGCTGCGGAGGCGGCTGGGGCGATGGCACGGGGTGTGCGGCGTGCGTTGGGTGCGTGTGATCCGGTGCTGGTGCCGTTGGCTGATGGTGGTGAGGGCACGGGGGAGGCTTTGCGCGTGGCGTTGGGTGGGGAGTTTGTTGAGGTGCGGTGCCACGATGCGCTGGGTCGGCCCACCACCGCCAACATCGTGCACGCTCCTGAGCGGCGGTTGGCCGTCGTGGAGATGGCTGCTGCGGCCGGGTTGGAGCTGCTCAAACGGAACGAACGTGACGCGCGTCGTGCCACCTCGCTTGGGGTGGGCGAGCTGTTCCTCGCCGCGCTGGATTTGGGTGTCGACGAGATCCTCGTCGGGTTGGGTGGTAGCGCCACGAATGATGCCGGCGCGGGCATGTTCGCCGCGCTGGGTGTGCGGTTCCTCGATGAGCATGGCGCGCCGTTGTCGCCTGGCGGTGCGGCGCTGGCGAGGTTGGCCGCTGTGGATACTGGGCGTATCGATCCTCGGCTTCGTAGCGTGCGGATCACCATCGCCAGTGATGTGACGAACCCGCTGCTCGGCGCCCAGGGTGCCAGCCACATTTTCGGGCCGCAGAAAGGTGCGGATTCGCAGGCCGTCGCGGAGCTGGATGCTGCGCTGGGGCAGTGGGCTGACGTTGTCGAACCCGCTGTTGACAAGGATGTTCGTGACGTTCCCGGCGCGGGTGCGGCGGGCGGCATGGGTGCGGGCCTGCTTGCGTTCACGAACGCCACTATCCGCTCGGGTGCTGAGTTCATTATGGATGCGGTGGGGTTTGACGCGCTGGTCGGTCGAGCGTCGCTCGTGCTCACGGGCGAGGGTAGCTGGGATGCGCAGTCGGCGGCTGGGAAGGTGCCGGCAGCTGTGGCGGCTCGCGCGGCGGCGCATGGGGTGCCTACCGTGATTTTCGCTGGGCGCGTGCAAGACGCCGACACGCAACTGCCCGACGGTGTGCTCGCCGCCGTGCCCATTGTCGACCCCGCGACAGGCCTCGACACCGCGCTCGCCGAAGGCGCCCACAACCTGGAACACGCTGTCGCCGAAACCCTGCAGCAACTGGATTTGCCGCCTCGATACTCCCACCCCTGATACCCCACCAGCTGTGTCTGGATGCGGGGGTTAGACTCGAGTGCGTGCTGGAAGTGCTCGCGACGTTGGCTGCTGCGTTGAGACTCGACCCGGCAATCTTCCAGCAACCTGACAGCCTTACATGGCAGATCGCCGCCTGGGTGGCGCTTCTTGCCGGACTGTCATCGATGCTCGGGCACGTCGCCGTGCTCAAGATCAACCACATCGCGGGCCTCAGACTTCTCACGAGCTTGCTCGTGAATGCTCTGCTGCTCGTCTCGCTCTACGTGATTCAAGCGGCGATGATCTGGTGTATCGGATCGCTGGTGCTAATGCGCGCCATGCCGCTTATACCGCTCATCGAGGTGGCACTCCTAGCGCTTGCGCCACACGTGTTCGCATTCATCACTGCTATGCCGCATATCGGGCTGGGGATTGGGCGTCTGCTCGAGGTCTGGAGCTACCTCATCATCTGGGTGGGCACCCTGCACGCGTTCAGCCTAGGGCGTTGGTCGGCGCTGGCCATCACCATCGCTGGCTGGCTCGTCATGCAAATTCTGTCCAGGTTGCTCGCCGAACCGCTCAACTGGGTAGTGGGGCGGCTGTGGACGCTCGCATCCGGCAGACCAACCTTCGTGCGCTCGCGCGACATCCTCGCCGGCACGCCCATGGTTCCCGTGGGGCAGCATAAGGAGCTCACACGATGATGAGCTCGCTGATCTGGGGCGCGGTGCTGGTCGTGGTGCTGTTTGTGCTGTTGTCCCCGTTGGAGTCACTCAACTGGTGGGCCGATCGCGGCGAACGCGAAGTGGCGCACACGATGGAACAGCTCGCGCTGGAGCCATCGTCGGAAGCGTCCTCCGAGCACTACCTCGTCTACTTATCTGGCGTGGGTACGCTGGGCGGCGAGTTGTCCCGTCGGGAGCAAGCGTGGCTGGATGAGTTGGGGCAGCGGATGCCAGGCGTGCGTATCGTCGACGACGTGTTCCCCTACGCGGTGAACAACCAGGGCCTGCTGCAACGCACTACGGCCTGGCTGTGGGGGGCGCTAGACAAGCTGCGCCGCGGGCGGTTCCCCCTGATGTTGCCGATGCTGATCAACCTGCGCAACGTGGCGCAGGTGCTGGTCTCTGCCGACCCGCGCTACGGCCCAACGTTTAATATCGGCCTGGCGCAGGAGATCTGGCGTTCACTCCAACGCAAAGGTTACGTGCGGGGAAGCGGCGTGCCCGTCACACTTATCGGGTTCTCCGGTGGGGCGCAGATGGCGCTCGGTGCCGGCTGGTTCCTCGACCGCTTCGGCATCCCCGTCAACCTCATCTCCATAGGGGGCATCTTCGGCGACGACCCCGGCCTCGACAAGATGCAGCATGTATGGCACCTCACCGGCACCGGCGACCGGCTCCATTACATCGGTAACGTCGCATTCCCAGGACGCTGGGTCACGGCGCCGCTGTCGCCGTACGGGCGCATTCGGCGCTCCGACCGGTTCGAGCACCGCACGATCGGCCCCATGGAGCACGCCGGCGCGAAAGGGTACCTAGGACGACGAGAACACGGCCCCGACGGGCGATCGTACGCGCAAATCACCACCGACGAGATCTGCGGGATCATCCAAGCTGACAAGGCCTAGCAGGACTGACCGGAGACGTTGATTGGGTTGATGTTGGAGTATGCCCCGTTGCATTCTGTAACTACTGGTATGTACAATCGGATCATGGACACGAGGACACGTCTTGTGGATGCAGTCCAGGAGCTGCTGTGGGAGCGAGGTTACGCAGCAACCAGCCCGAAGGAGATCTTGAGCCGAGCCGACGCCGGCCAAGGCAGCATGTACCACCACTTCTCGGGGAAACAGGCTCTCGCTGTGGCTGCACTCGAAGCCAGTGCGGAAGCCATGCGGGAGGATGCGGATGCCCTGCTTCGTGGCGAGGGGACGGCCACAGAGCGTCTCGTCGCCTACCTTGAACGTCAACGTGATTCGCTCCGAGGCTGCCGTATGGGTCGTATGACGTATGACGCCGACGTGCTCGCTACACCTGAGCTGCTTCAGCCGGTGTCCGAGACCTTGGCGTGGTTGGTGGAGATGATCGGGGCAGTTGTCAGCGAAGGGGTTGAGGCAGGTGAGTTCCCGCCCGAGACTGACGCCCACCAGTTGGCCTCGTTGGTTGTGGCTACTGTGCAAGGCGGTTATGTCCTGGCTCGCGCGCAGCAAGATCCCGCTGAGTTTGACGCAGCCGTCCACGGTGCAAGCACTCTCCTGCGCACTTGGAGTCGAGGATGACCCTGGGGTACCGAAGGGCACCGTCGACTCTGGGTGTCTACGCTGTCACGTTCGTCGCTGAGTGTGCACCCGCCGGCACACCCTCCGAGGTGCGGCGGCTCTGCGTCACGGACGGCGTTGCTCCGGCCCACGTCGAAGGACCACCACCCCGGCATCTGACCGAGGGCGAGTCTGTCTGGAATGATGCCGGCCAGCGGCACTGGTCTGGCTCTATAGCCGAACAGTTGATGTCCTGTCGACTGTTGACCGGAAGGAACCCGTTACTCCCACGACCGAATGCCACGCAATCAACAATCAAGGAGAATCACTGATGTACGCCATGCAATACCAGATCACTTTGCCCACCGACTATGACATGCAGATCATCCGCGATCGTGTCACTCGGACGGGTCATCTCATGGACGGCTACCTCGGACTGGAGTTTAAGGCCTACCTCATCCAGGAGAAGGCCAAGGGCGCGCCTCAGAACTCCTACGCTCCCTTCTACGTCTGGCGCGACATCGACGGGATGCGCCAGTTCTGCTGGGGAGAACCCGGCTACTCGGCCATCGTGCGCGACTTTGGTCGCCACTCGATCCACGACTGGACAGTCCACCAGCTCGTCGCTGGCCCGGCCGACTATTCCAACGCCCGCAGCCTCACCGTCAAGACCGTGCCGCTGCCGGCCAGTGCCGCGCCGTCCGACTGCATCAAGGGCACCACCGCCGACTTCCTCGCCACGAACACTGACTCAACCGTGGCCCGAATCGCCGCCGTCGATGTCACCACCTGGGATGCCATCCTCGTCGAGCTCAGCACTCGTGAGACCGACGAGAGCTCCACCAATGTCACCGCCTACGAGGTATTGCACGTTTCCGCTGCTGCTTAAACCACCAACGATTCAGTCGCCCGCCTGTCATGGAACAACGTTCCCTGTCGGTACGTCTGCAACTCGGGTGAGCGCTTGTTGCATGTGCCTAATAAATGCACGCAGCACCGGTACCCCGCGACTCCGGCAGGAGTGCGGGGTACCGGTGTGGTGAGCGGACGTTACGCAGCGCGGGCCCAGTCGGGTGGAGGCTCGTCAACGGGTGGCTGTGGCGGCAGCTCCGGGATGGGGGCGATGGGGACGTCGGGTATTTGGGTGCAGACGCTGCCCCGGCCCGTCACCAGATATTGGTAACCCAGCGGTGACGTCCAGTGATAGACGCCGGGCTCGGGCTGCTGCAGGTGCCAGTGGCCAGCGGTTTTCATACGGTGCGCACGTCTGTCGAGAGGCCCGAGGTTGGCCATGCTCGTGGCGCCCGCGTCGCGGCTGGGGGAGTAGGCGACGGTGTGGTCGACGTCGCAATGCTTCGCCTTGGTGGCGGAGAACGGAAACACCGAACGCGGATTGCGAACCTGCAAGGCGCAGAGCTGACGGCTGCTCGGCGTGCTGCCGGGCGCATCAGGAATCAGGTTCGGGTCGAGTACGGGCCGCACCGTGACGTTCGAACCGGACAGGAACTCCGGCAGCGTCGAGGTGAGCAAGTGCCCCCAACCCTCGACATAGGCCGCTGATCCGAGTGGGGTCGCGCCGTCAGCTGCCAGAGCGGCTTCGTCGTCGGAGCGCTCCGCAGGAACGTGCACCACCATCTCAACGCTCATCAACGACTCTTGACCGACAGCTTGCTGCGCGAAGATGCCGAAGGCGGCAGCACGTCGCTGGCCACGGATGAAGGAAGCACGCTCGTGCGCTTCGAGTTCGTCGGGAACCTCGGGCTCGGGAAGCGTGGCGGCGATCTGATCGAGGGCTTGATCGAACAACACGCCGTCGGCCGCCGCGACCTTCCCGAAGATGCCGACGTGGTCGTCTTCGAAGCGCCCAACGTGCACGAAGCGCTCTTGGGCAGCGATGCGGGCCCGACGCTGAGCGCCCTCGACGTCGGCTTCGGTAACCCACACAGGCAGCTGCTCGAACAGCGTCCACACCGAGTTGATGCCCAGCCAGTGCGAGGCGCGGCGATCGACGTCCATGGCCGCCGAACAAGGCAGTTTCTGGGTGGCTTCCTCAACCTTGATTGCCATCCACCACTGAATACTGCCGGAGATAAACAGCTGCCAGATGCGCGGATGCCGAGTGCGAATGCTGAGGGCCTGGGAGACGCGCTCGCGCATGCCGGAAAAGCTCATGCCGGTAGCGGCGCTCGCTTCGAGCACGAACGCTTCCGACGGGCCGCGCACTCCGTCGCGCCCGGAAGAGAGGCGTTTGATGCGGAGGGCCTTGGGTAGCGTCATGTCTTCTTCGAGCACGTAGGTGTCGGACGCTTCGAGGAGCGCGACGATTTCTGCAACTTCGGCGGCGCAGGCGGCGTGGCGCGCGTGAACCATGGCGGCGAATGCGAGGGGTGCTGCGTCGGACATCATTGTTCTCCTTCAACACCAACCATCATACCGAACAAACGTTTGAAAACAAAGGGGTTGTGCGAAATAGTTTGCAGCAATCTACGAGCCAGACGCGAGAGCGCCCTGTTTACGCACGGTCGAATAGAGCGAGGTTAGGGCAGTACAGTGGCCCCATGTCGAAGCCCGAATCCGCACCCATCGTGTACCGAAGCCTGGTGGGGTTTGTACGGTGCCTCCTGCCGCTGCTGGTGACGCGGAAATGGCGAGGTCTGCATCGTGTTCCCAAGCAGGGCGGGGTGCTCGTCGTCTGTAACCACACCTCGAACTTCGACACTGTCACGTTGGGTGACGCGCTCGTCGCGGCTGGACGCTGGCCGCGATTCCTGGGTAAATCAGAGATCTGGAAGGTGCCGGTGCTCGGATGGTTGGCTGTGCAGTGCCGGCAGATTCCCGTCGAGCGGCACACCGCGCGGGCCAAGGACTCTTTGCGGCACGCCTCCGCGGCGCTGGAAGAGGGCGGCTGTGTTGCGATTTTTCCCGAAGGGACGATCACGCGCGACCCGCGCGGCTGGCCCATGGTGGCACGCAATGGCGCCGCGCGCCTGGCTCTCACGACGGGGGTGCCGGTGCTTCCCATCGCTCAAGAAGGGTGCCAGGAGGTGCTCGGTGGACGGTATCTACGGCTGCGCAAGCTGTTCTCGTTGCGCAGGCGGCCCATTCGGCTCGCGGTGGGGGAGCCCGTCGAGCTCACCGACCTGCTCTCCGACACACCGAGCGACGATGACATCCGCGAGGCCAGCCGTCGTATCACCGAGGCGCTCACGAACGTGTACGCATCCGTGCGCGGAGAGCCCGCGCCTGAGTTGATCTGGAACAGTTGGAAAGAGGAATACGTCAGCCGAGCTGAGTGATCGCATCGACGACGAGTGTCTCGTCCTCCACGTGAAACCGCACGTTGTAGCCCGCGAACGCAACACCGTAAGCACGCCCGTCGCGCTGGTACGCCGGCCGGGGGTCTTCGCTCAGTAACCCGACGAGCGCCTCACGCTTCGCATCGGGCACCTGGGTGAGGAGCTCGTCGGGAATCTGTACTTGGAGCCGGTAGCTGGCATTTCTGGAGAGAAACCCGTAGCGGGCGTCGGGGTGCGCGTCAGCTGGCACGTACGGCTTGATATCGAGGATGGGTGTTGCGTCGACGAGGTCCGCGCCCGCGATGACGAGCTCCGGGCCTGGATCGACGCGCACCAGGCGCACGCAGGACAGCCCGATGGGGTTCGGGCGAACTGGCGCGCGGGTTGCGAACACGCCCATGCGCTCGTTGCCGCCGAGCCTGGGTGGACGCACCGTCGGCGACCATTCGGCAGGCGATTTCGAGAACAGCCACACCAGCCAGATGTGCGAGAACCCCTCCAGCCCGCGCACCGCGTCGGATGAACGGAACGCAGGCTGGAAGATCACGCGTCCCTCGAGCTCAGGCACCAAGCCGGCTTGCCGAGGCACGCCGAACTTTTCGGGAAAATCGGTGCGGATCGTCGCGATGGGTTCCATGCAGCCCACTGTAGGATGGCGGGCGCAGTTGTTGAGGAGGCATCACCATGTCGGAACGCACCAAGGTGGCCCTGGTGTTCGGCGGCGTCTCGCCCGAGCACTCCATCTCATGCCTAACCGCCGCGAGCGTGCTCGGTGCCATTGACCGATCGCGCTATGACGTCGTCGGCATTGGCATCGCGAAATCGGGGCGCTGGACGCAGGTGCCGCTCGACGTGCTGGCCGCCTACGCCATCGTCGACGGCGTTGCCCCCGAGGTGGCCGAGCCCGACGAGGACGCCGTGTGGATAAGCACCATAGACGGCTGCCAGATCGCCACTCGTAGCGGTGAGCACCTGATCGACGTGAACGACGTCGACGTCGCCTTCGCGCTGCTGCACGGCCCGTTCGGTGAGGACGGCACCATTCAGGGGCTCTTCGAGATGATGGGCATCCGCTACGTAGGCTGCGGCGTCACATCGAGCGCGGTCGGCATGGACAAGCACTTCATGCGGCAGACATTCGAGGCTGCGGGGCTCACCGTCGGGCCGTACGTCGTCGCTACTGACCGCCGCTGGCGCCACCATCGCGACGCCGTGCTCGCCGAATGCAATGCTCTCAGCTACCCGCTGTTTGTGAAGCCATGCCGAGGTGGCTCGTCGTTGGGCATCACCAAGGTCGACGATCCCGCTGGGCTGGTGGAGGCCATCGAACACGCCCGCGAGTTCGATCCCAAGGTCATCGTTGAGGAGGGGGTGCGCGGGCGCGAGATCGAGTGCGCGGTCCTCGCCAACCCCGACCTTCCCGACGGCTGCGAGGCATCCCCGTTGGGCGAGGTGCGCGTGCTCGACGAAAGCGGGTTCTACGACTACGAAACGAAATACTTCGACGAGAAGGGCGCCGCGCTCGACATTCCCGCCAAGGTCGACGAGCCGCTCGTGAGCCGGATTCAGGAGCTCGCAAAGCAGGCCTTCAACGCACTGGACTGCGAAGGGTTGGCGCGCATCGACTTCTTCCTCACCGACGATGGCGAGGTACTCATCAACGAGGCGAACACCATGCCCGGCTTCACGCAAATTTCCATGTTCCCATCGCTGTGGCAGTCCACTGGCATGAGCTATGCGGAACTCGTCGGGCGGATCGTCGACGTGGCAGCCGAGCGAAAGGTGGGCCTTCGATGAACGACGAGTTCGAGCTCATCGCGAACCTCACCCGCGATCTCCCCACCAACGAGCACGTCGTGCTCGGGCCCGGCGACGACGCGGCAGCCCTACGCGTTGATGGAAACGCCGTCGTCAGCACGGACATCCTCGTTGAGAACGTGCATTTCAAGCGCGCCTGGAGCACCCCCGAGCAGGTGGGTCGGAAGGCTGTCGCGGTCAACGTTTCGGACATCGAGGCCATGGGAGCGCTGCCGGTGGCGGTCGTCGTCGCGCTGGCGTTTCCTCAAGACCTGGACGAGGCCTGGCTCCAGAGCTTTGCCGACGGCGTGCGCGCCGAGTGCGAGCTCGCCGGCGTCTCGCTCGTCGGCGGCGACCTCTCCCGCTCCGACCTCATCGTCTGCTCCGTCACAGCCATTGGCGACCTCGGGCCGCGCGAAGCCGTGACGCGTTCGGGCGCGAAACCAGGGGATGTCGTCGCCACATTCGGCAAGCTCGGCTGGGCTGCGGCTGGTCATGCGGCCTTGTCGCGCGGCTTCCGTTCGCCCAAGGACGTGGTGCGTCTCGCGCTGCAACCCGAGGTGGCCTATGGGCAGGGCATCATCGCCTCTGCTGCGGGTGCCACCGCCATGATGGATGTCTCCGACGGGCTGATGCAAGACCTCGGCCATATCGCTACTAGCTCCGGCGTGGCCATCGACGTCGACACTGAGGCGCTCGAGGTCACCGACCCCATGACCCGCGTGGGCGCAGCGACGGGGAAAGACCCGCTCACCTTCGTGCTCGGTGGGGGAGAGGACTACGCGCTCGTGGCGACCTTCCCCGACGCCAGTCATGTGCCCGACGAGTGGCGGATCATCGGCCGCGTGACGTCTGGCGAGGGGGTCACCGTGGACGGATCGCCCTCGGAGTTCAGCGGCTGGAACCACTTCGCCTGATGCCGGCGCCCTCGCAGGCGGCGCGCAATTGACGGGAAAAGGGGATGCCCCGGGCGTGGGAACCTAGCCACCTGCGAACCTGCCTCTAAAGTTGGGCCCATGGCGTCCCGCGTTTCTTCCTCGTCGCGGAGCGGCTCCAAGTCGAAGTCCTCGAAGGGTTCGACTCGTTCCTCGACGCGCACCAAGGCACCCACACCCAAGGCAAGCCAAGGCCCCGGTGTGGGCACTGCGATACTTAAAGGCATCGGCACAACCTTCGGGGCGCTCGCGAGCGGCCTCGGTTGGCTCGCCCGCTCCATCGGCGGCTCTGCGAAAGACATCGACCCGAAACTCCGTCGCGACGGCCTCGGCCTGTTCCTGCTTGCCCTTGCCATCGTCGCGATGGGAGGCGTGTGGTTCTCGCTGCCAGGAGTGTCGCACTGGCTATCCATCGGACTCACGACGGTGTTCGGCTCCCTGGCGATTGCCGTGCCTGCGGTGCTGCTCTACGCCTCCTGGAGTGTGCTGCGCAACCCGCGCGACGTGGACCGCGCACCCCGGCTTGGTTTGGGGTGGATACTGCTCATCTTTGGTGTGCTGGGCCTGCTCAACATCTCCAAGGGGCTGCCGCGCCCCGACAACATGGACGCGTTGCGCGATGCCGGCGGAATCCTCGGCTTCCTCTCATCGTCGCTGCTCGTTGACCTCATGACGGCCTGGGTAGCGGTGCCAATACTCATACTCGTCACCCTGTTCGCCGCGCTCATCATCATCGGGCGCCCCCTCGTCGAGATCATCGACGGCGTGCGCGCCGTGTTCGCGACTCTCGTCGAAGGCTCCGACGAGGAGATCGCCCACCGTCAAGAGCGCAAGGCAAAACGCGACGAACAGCGCCGCCAGCGGGAAGCGAACGACAAGCTGGAGTACGGCGTCGACAAGCCCTACGACACGCCGTTGCTGGAAGACGAAGTGGACGACCCGGAGGTATTCGACGACGTCTACGACTTTGAGGCTGAGACGCAGATCACCCCGCGCGTCGACGACAAGCCTCCCGCCACACGCATTCAGCCCGCCTACACCGACGAGGCGCCGTCGAAGCCCGTTACGGCGGGCAAGCGCCAGCCCGACCCCATGGCGGGCGTGCAGGTGGGGCAGGTCGAGTCAGTGCCGGCGCCGAGCGCCGTCGAACCTCCGCGCGGTGAGCAGCTGATGCTCTCGGGCGACGTGGTGTACCACCTGCCCGAGCAATCGCTGCTCGCGCCCGGTTCGAAACCGAAGGCACGTACCGAAGCCAGCGACAGGATCGTGCGCCAGCTCACCCACGTGCTTAACGAGTTCGAAGTGGATGCTACCGTCACCGGCTACACCCGTGGCCCGACGGTTACCCGCTACGAGATCGAGCTGGGCGCCGCCGTGAAGGTCTCCAAGATCACCGGCCTGCAAGACAACATTGCCTACGCCGTCGGCTCCAACGAGCTGCGCATCCTCACACCTATCCCCGGCAAATCCGCCATTGGCATCGAGATCCCCAACGTCGACAAGGAAGTGGTCTCGCTCGGCGACGTGCTCCGCTCGCCCAAGGCGCAAGGCGACCATCATCCCCTCACCGTCGGCCTGGGCAAGAACGTCGACGGCGGATTCGTCGTCGCAAACATGGCGAAGATGCCGCACCTGCTCGTGGCCGGTGCCACCGGATCCGGTAAATCGAGCTTCATCAACTCGCTCATCACGTCGATCATGATGCGCGCCACTCCCGACGAGGTGCGCCTCATCCTCGTTGATCCGAAGCGAGTGGAGCTCAACCAGTACGAGGGCATTCCGCACCTCATTACGCCCATCATCACCAACCCGAAGAAGGCATCCGAAGCGCTCGCATGGGTGGTGCGGGAGATGGATATGCGCTACGACGACCTGGCGAACTTTGGGTTCCGTCACGTCGACGATTTCAACAAGGCCGTGCGTGCCGGCCAGGTGAAGGTACCCGAGGGTTCTGAACGGAAACTCGAACCGTACCCCTACCTGCTCGTGGTGGTTGACGAGCTCGCCGACCTCATGATGGTGGCCGCGCGCGAGGTGGAGGACTCCGTCGTGCGCATCACGCAGCTCGCCCGCGCCGCAGGCATCCACCTAGTGCTTGCGACGCAGCGCCCCTCGACCGATGTCGTCACCGGCCTCATCAAGGCCAACGTTCCCTCGCGCCTCGCATTCGCCACGTCCTCGATGACCGATTCACGCGTCATCTTGGACCAGCCGGGCGCGGAGAAACTCGTCGGCAAGGGCGACGGCCTCTTCCTCCCGATGGGGGCTGGCAAGCCCATTCGTGTGCAGGGCGCGTGGGTGAACGAGTCAGAGATCCGCGAGGTCGTCTCCCACATCAGCCAGCAGCTGCAGCCCGAGTACCGCGAGGACGTGACCGCTGGGGCAGCCACCGAGAAGAAGGTGGTCGACGACATCGGCGACGACCTCGAGCTCGTGCTGGACGCCTGCCGGCTCGTCGTCGAACTGCAGCTCGGTTCGACGTCGATGCTGCAGCGCAAGCTGCGCGTCGGCTTTGCCAAGGCTGGGCGGCTCATGGACATTCTCGAGTCACGGGGCGTCGTCGGACCGTCGGAAGGCTCGAAGGCGCGCGAAGTGCTCGTCAAACCAGACGACCTCGACGAGGTGCTCGCCAATCTCGCCGAGGGATAGACTGAGCTGGTCATGACCATGCACTCTGTTCACATCGCATCCCTCGGATGCGCCCGCAACGACGTTGACTCCGAGGAGCTCGCCGCCCGTCTCGAAGCAGAGGGCTTCGAGCTCGTCGACGACCCCGCGTCGGCTGAGACCGTCGTCGTCAACACCTGCGGCTTCGTCGAACAAGCGAAGAAAGACTCGATCGACACGCTGCTCGCCGCGTCCGATATGAAACACGACGGCACCGTGAAATCCGTCGTGGCTGTGGGCTGCATGGCGGAGCGCTACGGCGTCGAGTTGGCCAAGGAACTGCCCGAGGCCGACGCGGTGCTGGGCTTCGATTCCTACACCGACATCGCCGACCGCCTACGCTCCATCCTCGACGGCGAACGCCCGGCCTCGCATGTGCCCAGGGACCGCCGCAAGCTGCTGCCACTGGCTCCGGCTGCCCGACCGGTCGCGGCCCGCGACTTGGCTGTGCCGGGTCATGCGTGGCTGACCCACCGTCGGCGACTCTCGGATGCGCCGTGGTCGAGCCTGAAGATCGCCTCGGGCTGCGACCGTCGCTGTGCGTTCTGCGCGATTCCGAGCTTCCGCGGCTCGTACCTGTCGCGCCCCAGCGAGGAGATCATCGCCGAGGCGAGGTGGCTCGTCGAACAAGGCGTCAAAGAAGTGTTCCTGGTGAGCGAAAACACCTCCAGCTACGGCAAAGACCTCGGCGCCGACGAGCGCCTCGAGACCCTCGTGGCCGACCTCTCAACGGTCGATGGGCTCGAATGGATCCGCGTCAGCTATCTGCAGCCAGCGGAGATTCGCCCGTCGATGCTGCACGCCCTGCTGCACACCGACAAGGTGGTGCCCTACTTCGACTTGAGTTTCCAGCACGCGGCGCCGGGGTTACTGCGCAGGATGCGACGATTCGGCGACCCCGACAGCTTCCTCGCACTCATCGAGCAGATCCGTCACTACGCGCCGCAGGCGGGCATCCGCTCCAACTGCATCGCCGGGTTCCCTGGCGAGACTGAGGCCGACGTCGAACTGCTCAAACAGTTCATCATCGATGCAGAACTCGACGTCATGGGCGTGTTCGGCTACTCCGACGAAGAAGGCACGGAGGGCGCGACCCTCGACGGACATCTCGACGAACAAACCATCGAACAGCGACGCGCGATGCTCGCCGACGTCGCCCTCGAGGTGTCCGAACATCGGGCGACGGAACGCATCGGTGAGCCGCTGCGCGTTCTGGTGGAATCGAACGAGGACGGGCAAGCGGTTGGGCGCGCCGAACACCAGGGCCCAGAGACCGACGGCGTCGTCATCCTCGACGGCGAGTATCCTGTGGGTACCTTCGTCGACGCAGTAGCCGTCGACGCTGAAGGCATTGATCTCATCGCGGAGGCGTCATGACCGAGCACAAAGCCGCTAGGGCAGAGACGCCGGTGAGCAACTGGAACGTCCCCAACGTGCTCACCGTCGTCCGCATCATCCTCGTACCAGTGATGGTGGTGCTGCTGTTCCTCAACCCCGCGAGCACCGCCATGCGCATCGCCGCGACGGCCGTGTTCGCCGTCGCGATGATCACCGACTTCCTCGACGGGACGATCGCGCGGAAATACAATCTCATCACCGACTTTGGGAAGCTGTGGGATCCGATTGCGGACAAGGCGCTCACCGGTGCGGCCTTCATTTCGCTCAGCATCCTGACGCACAGTGACGGGCAACCTGAGCTGCCGTGGTTCTTCACCATCATCATTCTGATTCGCGAGTGGGGCATCACGCTGCTGCGCAGCCGGTTGAAGAAGCGCGGCATCATCATGGCGGCGAACAAGGGCGGCAAGACGAAGACCGTTACGCAGACCGCCGCGCTGCTGCTGTTTTTACTCAACCTGCACCACCTGCCCGGCTGGCTGCAGGTGGTGGGCTGGGTGCTCATGTGGGCCGCGCTCATCCTCACCGTGATCACCGGTTTCGACTACCTTCGCGCAGCTTGGACTGCCACGCGTGAGGAGCAGCCTGCTGAGGAAAATCCCGCTGAGGAACAGCCCGCTGAGGAGGGGGAACCCGTCGCGCCGCGTCGGGCGGCCCCGGAAGACTGATGGCAGATCCAGCCGCGATGCTGATTGCGCGCCTGGCCGGGCGCGGCTGGACGCTCGCGACCTGCGAATCGCTCACCGGCGGAATGCTCGGCGCCACGCTCACCGCAGTGCCCGGGGCGTCGACGGTGTACCGCGGTGGGCTCATCACGTACGCGAGCGATCTCAAAGCCACACTCGCCCAGGTGGACTCCACATGGATTTCGCAACACGGTGTCGTCAACGAGCGCACGGCAGCGCAGATGGCCGACGGGGCTCGTCGAAGCTGCGAGGCGCATTGGGGCATCGCCACGACCGGAGTTGCGGGGCCGACGATGCAGGACGGCCAGCCCGTGGGCACGGTGTGGATCGGCATCACTGGGCCGGGCTTGGAACCGTTCGCGCAACGCTACCTATTCGACGGCGACCGTGCCGCCATTCGCCGTGACACCGTCGACGCAACGCTGGCGCTGTTGCTCGAAGTCAGCGGGCGGGAATAATCCGTTGAGCCTGACCGTTATAGCTCCAGACGCAGGCGACGGCCCTGCGAGTTTGGTAGGTCACTATGAAGGGCATTGTCTTGCGGGAGATCATCGGTCAGACGCTGCGTGAGCTTCGCGGTGATGCAGGAATGACGCTCCGGCAAGTCTCCACCGCCTCGGTGGTGTCGCTGGGGTACCTTTCGGAAATCGAGCGGGGGCATAAGGAAGCCTCCAGCGAGGTGCTGGCCTCTATCTGCAAGGCCATGGACGTTCCGCTGAGTGAGGTACTGAGCCTCGTGACTTTGAAAGTGCATGCAGCCGAGATGGCGCAGGAAGGTATCGCTATCGCGGCCTGATGCACCGTCGGCTGTGTTGCCCAGGGTTACTCGACGACGATCACTTCCACGCCGAGCTCCCGGAAGCGGCGGAGCATTTTCATCGACGCCCCGTCGTCGGTGATGAGTACATCGACGTTGCGCATCTCGAGAATCGGTGCCTTCGTAACGTGCCCGATTTTGCTCGAGTCGAGTGTGGCGATCACCCGTGATGCACGCTGCACCATGGCACGGTTCGTGCGGGCCTCGATGTCGTCGTGCGTGGTGAGGCCATATTCGACGGTGCATCCGTCGGCTCCGACGACGGCGGTGTCAATGTGCACGAGGTTCATCGTGGACTCAGTGAGCGGGCCGCCCAATTCCAGCGAGTTGGGGCGCAGTACACCGCCTGCGATGAGTACTTTCTCCATGCTGAGCTCGGCGGCCTGGAGCCCGATGCTGACCGAGTTGGTGATGATAGTGAGATCTGTTCGGTCGCTCAGCTCCCGGAGTACCGCAGCCGTCGTGCTGCCGCCGGTGAGCGCGACGGCGTGCCGCCCTGCCGGGATTTCCAGCGCCGCACGGCGCCCGATGGCGCGTTTCACCTCCACCTGACGCGTATCGCGGAGATGGAACGGCAGCTCTCCATCGTCCGACGCCACTGGGCGCACGCCCCCATGCGTGCGCTCCACGAGTCCCTGAGATGCCAGTGCCGCGACGTCGCGGCGGATTGTGGCGGGGGAGGCCCCGAGCTGCTCGGCGAGCTCGACGAGCGACACCGCCCCGCGATCGTGCACCAGATCGAGCAGTGCGACGAGGCGGTCGGAGCGCTTCTTCGACGAGCCACCATGCATGCAGTGAAATATACTTGGCCGGGTGCGTGAGGTTGAGTTGTGGGCAAGGTTGAATGACGTGCTGGGGCACGACTACGCCCCCGTGTGGGCGGAGAACACGGTGCTGGCGCAGCTGGACTCCCGCACGGTCGTGCAGGCCATCGCTGACGGCATCGACAGCAAGCGCATCTGGCTCGCGGTGTGGGAGCAACTCGAGCTACCTCAGCGGTTACGGTGATGTGTGGGAAAGCGCGTGTCGCGCAAGCAATCGAACAGATGTTCGGTACGCTAGGTGTAGAAAGTTATCCACAGGTCAACGCGTCGTTGCAAATTTGTCAGTGCTCGCTGACAAAGTGTTGGACGTAACGCTTCGCCGTCTTTGAATTGAGAAGAGGAACATCCATGGCAGCAGTCGCAGATCGCGAGAAGGCGCTCCAAAACGCACTCGCCCAGATCGAGAAAACCCACGGCAAAGGCTCCGTCATGCGCCTTGGCGCAGAAACACGGCTCCCCGTCGACGTGATTCCCACCGGGTCCGTGGCACTCGATGTCGCGCTCGGTATCGGGGGGCTTCCCCGCGGGCGCATCGTCGAGATCTACGGTCCCGAGTCGAGCGGTAAAACCACCGTGGCGCTGCACGCCATCGCGAATGCACAGCGGGAGGGCGGCATCTGTGCCTTTATCGACGCCGAGCATGCACTTGATCCAGACTACGCGCAGAAACTCGGGGTGAACACCGACGAGCTGCTCGTGTCCCAGCCAGATAACGGTGAGCAGGCACTCGAGATTGCCGACACGCTCGTGCGTTCCGGCGCGCTGGCGCTCATCGTCGTCGACTCGGTGGCGGCCCTTACCCCGCGCGCCGAAATCGAGGGCGAAATGGGCGATTCTCACGTCGGTCTCCAGGCCCGCCTCATGAGCCAGGCGCTGCGCAAAATGACGGGCGCGCTCAAGAACGCCCACACCACAGCCATCTTCATCAACCAGCTTCGCGAGAAGATCGGTGTCATGTTCGGCAACCCCGAAACCACCACGGGTGGCCGGGCGCTCAAGTTCTATTCGTCGGTGCGCCTCGACGTTCGCCGCATCGAGACGCTGAAAGATGGCACCGAGATGGTGGGCAACCGCACCCGCGTCAAGGTGGTCAAGAACAAGGTGGCTCCGCCGTTCAAGCAGGCCGAATTCGACATCATGTACGGCCAAGGCATCTCCCGCGAGGGCTCTCTGCTTGACATGGGCGTCGACGCCGGCATCGTGCGTAAGGCTGGCGCTTGGTTCACCTACGAATCCGATCAGCTTGGCCAAGGCAAGGAAAACGCCCGTAACTACCTGAAGGAACACCCCGACGTGGCCGAGGAACTGGAGCGTCGTATCCGCCTTCACCTCGGCATCGATGGCTCCGAGGACGTGCCGGAGGGTGTCGATCCGGAAACAGGTGAAGTCGATTTCTGACATCGAGTTCGCACGCAAGATCGCCCTCGACCTGCTGAGCATTCGGCCTCGCTCTGAGGCCGAACTGCGCACAGCCTTGGCCAAACGCAACGTGCCAGACGAACTCATCGACGAACTATGCGGGCGCTTCACCGAGGTGGGTTTGCTGGACGACGCGCAGTTCGCATCGATGCTGGTGGCGAGTCGCTCGTCGTTCTCCCACCACGGTAAGCGCCGCATCCGTCAAGAGCTTCGGAATAAGGGCGTGCCCGACGAGCATGCCCAGGCTGCTTTGGACGAGATTGACGATGACGCCGAGCTTGACGCAGCCCGTGCGGTTGCGCAGCGGAAAATGCGCAGCTTGTCTGGGCTCGAACCCCATGTGGCCAAGCGTCGTTTGGCCGGAGCACTCGCTCGACGGGGTTTCGGGCCGGGCGCTGTGATGCAGGTGACGAATGAGACGCTGGTAGATTTGTACGACGAAGAATGGTGAGGAGGACCGTGCATGGATTGGCTGCCGTGGATCGTCGCGGTGACGGCGCTCACAGCTGTGGTGGTCGTCCTCGTTCGGCAGAATCGATCCATCCAATCCCAGTCCCAGCCAGAACCTGATCGCCGAGGCGAGGAGCTCGCCGAAGCGCGACTCCAGCTTGAGGCTGAGCGAACGCGGTGGACCGACGAACGTTCGGCGGCGCGCCAAGCACTCGACGACGAGCGAGCCCAGCTTCGAGCAGAACGGGAGCGCATTGCTGGCCTCACCTGTCAAGAGGCGAAGCAAGAGATCATCGACGACGTTCTGCATCGTGCGAAGCTCACGGCACTGCGCGAGGCGCGAGTGATCGAACAGCAGGCTAGGCGAGAAGCTGAGCAGAAGGCGCGCATGGTCGTCGTCGGCGCAATTCAGCGCGTTGCCGTCGAACAGACCGCAGAAACGGTGGTCACGTCGATCAGGCTTCCTTCCGAAGATATGAAGGGGCGCATCATCGGCAAAGAAGGCCGCAACATTCGGGCGTTTGAGCAAGCTACTGGTGCCAACCTGCTCATCGACGAAGGGCAGTCGGTCACCATCAGCTGCTTCGATCCCGTCCGACGTGAAACCGCGCGCCTGGCGCTGGCGTCGCTGATTGATGACGGCACTATCCATCCGGCGCGGGTGGAGCACGCGGTGTCCAAAGCGAAGCGCAGCATGGAGCAGCGTATGCGAGACATGGCTGAGCGCGCGTTGGCTGAGGTGGGCATCGCCGACCTCGCCCCCGAGTTGCTGCCATACCTTGGCACGCTCGCTTTCCGCACGAGTTACGGCCAAAACGTCCTCGATCATCTGGTGGAATGCGCGCACCTCGCTGGCACGATGGCGTCGGAATTGGGGCTCGACGTTGCCCGCTGCAAGCGCGCCGCGTTCCTGCACGACATCGGCAAGGCCCTCACGCATGAACGAGAAGGATCGCATGCCCTGATCGGGGCTGAGCTGTTGAGAACCCATGGGGAGGGCGACGACATCGTGCATGCCGTCGAAGCACACCATGGAGAAGTAGAACCTCGCACAGCCGAGGCGCTCCTGACACAAGCTGCTGACGCCATCTCCGGTTCGCGGCCTGGCGCTCGGCGAGAGTCGCTCGAGGCCTACCTTGAGCGCATGCACGCGCTCGAACGCATCGCTACCGTGAAGCCCGGCGTCGCCAAGGCATTCGCGATGCAGTCTGGTCACGAGGTGCGGGTGCTCGTTCACCCCGAAGAGGTTGACGATGCCGCAGCCCAGGTGCTGGCGCATGACATTGCACAAGAGATCGAAGAGGCGCTCACATATCCAGGCCTCATTCACGTCACTGTCGTGCGTGAATCACGCGCCAGCGCGACGGCACACTGACCAGGGTTATCCCTGCACCCGGATGCCCCACGTTCCGCTGGCTTCGTCGCCTGGCTCGAGGCGGAGTGTGTCGTCATGGGTGATGCCCTCGTTGAAGGCGTCGGGGCCGCACGTCATGGGTTCGATGGCGATGGCGGGGAGGTCGGGGTGGGTGAACACCTGAATCCACGGGTGGCGTTCGTCACCCCAGAGCGCGACGGTGCGCCCGCAGCCTTCCACTGTCACTTCCCATTCGGCGGGCGCCGCGGTGAAGGCGGTGTCGAATGTTGCACCACCAAGTGGGCGAGCAGTGCGGAAGTCATGCTCGGGGGAGAGCTCGCCGAGTTCCGCAGGCAGCAGGCGCTCGTCGACGTAGAGCTCTTGCTCAAATGGTGAGGTGAGCACCACCTCGGCAAGGTCGTCGAAGCGGAAATACACGTGCGATCCGTAGCCGAACGGAAATGCCACGGAGCCGACGTTCTTCGCTCGCCACGTGACTTGGAGGCCTGCGTCGACCACCTCGAAGCGGCTCTCCACTTGGCAGATGCCCGGCCAGCCAACCTGCGGGTAGATGGTGGCGCTCAGGGTGAGGCGCTCGTCGGTGCGTTCGACCAGGCGCCACTCCAGCGCATACGCCAATCCGTGCAGGGCGCAAGCGCGCTCCGGTTCGTTGATCGGCAGTTGGAGGGCCTCGCCATCGAACGTGTAACGCCCATCACGCACACGGTTGGGCCAAGGCGCTAGCGACGTACCGAACCACGGCTTGAACGGTTCGCCTTCCGGAAGTGACTGCAGCACTTCCGTGCCTTGCCATGTGAGGCTTTGGAGGGTGGCCCCCACTTCGCCGATGACTGCGGCGAAATCTCCCTTGGCGATGCGGTACTGCGTTCCTGTCGGCGAGATGCTCATGTGGAGCAGCCTATCGGCCCATGCGCAGCGCCGGGAGCCTGGTGCGCATCACCGCAGAGCAATCTGGCTGATGGCAATCGTTGGCGACTCCTCGCCGCTCCACCGCGGGCGCTCAGCCGGATTGAGGCGCGACGTGACACGCACCGCCTGCACCTCGCCACCGTCGAGCGCCAGCCAATCGACGTCACCCAGCCGCCATCCGTGCTTGAGCGTGCCTGCGACGTGCCAAGCGCCGTCTTGACGTTCTACCTCGACCTCGGCGTTCTGCCATTCGCCGGGGCGCAGGGCGACGCCCACCTCATGCACCGGGAGTGGGAGAGCAAACCGCAGCGTGGCGCAGAGCTCCGTCTGGTCGTCAGCGCCCATGAGCGCTGTCGCGAGCCCGAGCTCGCCATCGAACAGGCGTTCGGGCGCAGCGGGCCCTTCCGTTGGTTCGGGGGCATTCGTCTCGAGCGCGGCCCGGCCGTCGCGCACCATCGAGAGCAGATCGATGGCGCCCTCCAGCTGTGCCTCGTCGCGTACGGCGGCGTCGATCATTGCGATTGGCATGCGGATGCCGACGAGCTGACGCGAGGCGTAGTCGTTGACGATCACGAGGGGAGTGCCGTCTCCCAGGAGAGTGAGCGTGGGGTTGCCTTGGTCGTTGTTGAGCGCGTCCCATATGGGCAGCGGCGTCACGTCGGTCCATGGCGCGAACGGGTCGTTCACGATTCCCACACAAGTGACGCGTCGCTCGTCGTAGCGCCGTGAGACATCGCCCCAGGCCACCAACAGGCGCCCGTCTGGAAGGGGCAGGGCAGCGGCCGACGACTGGATGATGCTGGTGGGTTCGGGGCCGTCCCATGTCGCGCCATCATCGTATGATCGGAACAGCAGTGACGGCACCCCGGTGATCGTCGGGCGCAGCCACGCGATGAGCACCCCGTCGATGAGCGTGAGCGTGACCTCGGTGGTGGCCACACCAAACGTGTCGAACACGTATTGCTCGGAAGCGGGGAAGGACTCCCCGCCGTCGAGCGATCGGGAGATGCCGGACCACATCGGGCCGTACACGGGTGCCACGAGCGTGCCATTCGCGGTCTCCATCACTTGTCCGTGCGAAGCCAGCCATCCTGGCCGCGAGTTCTCCAGGCGCGTCGGCATGGTCCAGTAGTACCCGCCGTCATCGCTCGACATGACGCGCACGCCCATGGCCTCGACGTCTCCCAGCTGCGGTTCTGTCCGCGTGAAGAAGATGAGGTGCACACTCCCGGTGGGGCCGACGCTCAGCATCGGGTCGCGGTCGTCGTGATCGGAATCCCAGACGGTGACGGGCTCGCTCCATGTGGCCCCGTCGTCGGTGGAGCGCACAAGCTGAATGATGCCCGTCGGATCGACGTGCTCTTTGCCTTGTCGAGCGACGACGAGCAACGTGCCGTCGGGCAAGCGGCATGCGCCGGGGAAGTGGAATCGACGATGTTCCGGCGCCTCGGCGATGGTGAGGTCTGCGCCCAAAGGGTTGCGCTTGCCAGTGACGCTCGTCGGGCTTGCGAGCGAGGGGAACTGGCGAAGTCGGGGTGCGGTCAAGGTGTTCGTCCTTCCCACGTTGCGTGCGCTCCAGCGTAGCTGGGCGTGCTGCTGCGTCGTCACGGTTGGGTGTGGCCGCGCTCCGCCAGGTACCCTGGTGCGGTTATGACTGAGCGCAGCTACCACGTAATCACCTACGGGTGCCAGATGAACGTGCACGACTCCGAACGCATCAGCGGCCTCCTCGAAGACGCAGGCATGGTGCGTGCCGAGGGCGAGGGCCCGTCGGCTGGGGCGGATGTCGTCGTGTTCAACACCTGCGCGGTGCGCGAGAACGCGGACAACCGGCTCTACGGCAACCTCGGGCACATGGCGCGAGTCAAGGAGCAGCACCCCGGCATGCAGATCGCCGTGGGTGGCTGCATGGCGCAAAAAGACCGCGACACCATCGTGAAGCGTGCGCCGTGGGTGGACGTCGTGTTCGGTACGCACAACGTCGGTGCGTTGCCGACGCTGTTGGAGCGCGCTCGCGTGGAACAGCAGGCGCAGGTCGAGATCAAGGAAGCGCTAGAGACGTTCCCGTCGAATTTACCGAGCAGGCGCGAGTCTCCGTACTCGGGGTGGGTGTCCATCTCGGTGGGCTGCAACAACACCTGCACCTTCTGCATCGTCCCGCAGCTGCGTGGTAAGGAGACCGACCGTCGACCCGGCGACATCCTCGCTGAGATCCGCATGCTCGTCGACGAGGGCGTTCAGGAGATCACCCTGCTCGGCCAAAACGTGAACGCCTACGGCGTCGAATTCGGCGACCGTCAGGCGTTCGCCAAGCTGTTGCGCGCGTGCGGGGAGATCGACGGGCTGGAGCGCGTGCGGTTCACGTCACCGCATCCCAAGGACTTCACCGACGACGTGATCGCGGCCATGGCGGAAACGCCCAATGTGATGCCGAGCTTGCACATGCCGTTGCAGTCTGGCTCCGATGCCATCTTGAAATCTATGCGGCGTTCGTACCGCTCGAAGCGGTTCCTCGACATCCTCGCGAACGTGCGCGATGCGATTCCGCATGCGGCGATCACCACCGACATCATTGTGGGCTTTCCTGGAGAAACCGACGAGGACTTTGAAGACACGCTGCGCGTGGTGGAGCAGTCGCGGTTCTCGGCGGCGTTCACGTTCCAGTACTCGATTCGTCCGGGCACGCCGGCGGGCGAGATGGACAACCAGGTGCCCAAGCCCGTCGTGCAGGAGCGTTACGAGCGTCTCGTGCAGCTCGTCGACCAGATCTCGTGGGAGGAAAACCGCAAGCTAGAGGGTACCGACGTCGAGGTCATGTTCGCCGTGGGTGAAGGCCGTAAAGACGGCGAGACGCAGCGCATGAGCGGACGCGCGCGCGACAACCGTCTGGTGCACGTCGCGGTGAGCGATGATCCAGCCGAGCGCCCGCGTCCCGGAGATATCGCGACAGCGCGCATCACCTACGCCGCACCGCACCACCTGAACTCCGACGAGCCCATCCGCGACCTGCGTCGCACTCGCGGTGGCGATGCATGGCAGCTGCGTGAGGAAGGTCCCGCGCGCCCGGCGGGGGTGGGCCTGGGCATGCCCACACTACGGCCGAAGGCCGGAGCCTAACCTGCACCCACGCGTAGCGTGTAGTCAGGAGGCCCCGGCCTTCGGGTGAGCGTCTACGTTGCGGGGCTCAGCCCGCCACAGCTCAGTTGTTGTCGTTCTTACCGCCAGCGAGCTTGTCGATCTGGTCGTTGGCGAAGTCCTGCGCCTTGTCGACCTTGTCGGCGTACTTGCTGTCGGTCTTCTCGTCGACGAAGTCGCCAGCGCGCTCTGCGCCCTCACGAAGCTTGTCTGGATCCTGTCCAGCAACCTTGTTCTTAATGTCGTCGAACATTCCCATGTCGCTTCCTTTCACAATTCGTGGAGTGATATCCAGATCAGTGCTGAACGCGAATCCATACCAACCTGGTACTTCCATGGTGACACACTTGGCCTATGACTCAACCCGTGATTGTCCTGATTGGCCCCACGGCCAGCGGCAAGTCCGCGCTCGCCGTCGACGTCGCGGTGCAGCTGCGAGCCGACGGGATTCTCACGGAGATCGTGAACGCGGATTCCATGCTCGTCTACCGCGGAATGAACATCGGTACCGCCAAGCCCACGCTTGAGGAGCGTCGGGGAATTCCGCATCACCTCATCGACATCATGGAGGTCACTGAGCAGGCCTCCGTGGCCGAGTTCCAGGCGCAGGCACGCGCGGTAATCGCGGATATCCAACGCCGAGGTGGGGTGCCGATCGTCGTGGGCGGATCGCCGCTGTACACCCGCGCCATCACCGATGCCTTCCACTTTCCGGGCTCCGACGAACAGGTGCGTGCGAAGTGGGAGGCGGAGCTTGACCGCGTCGGGGTTTCGGCGTTGTACGAGCGGCTGCGTGAGGTTGCGCCGTCGTCTGCCGAGAACATTGAGCCGGGCAATGGGCGCCGCATCGTGCGCGCTCTCGAGATTCACGAACTCACGGGTGAACATTCACCGACGCTGCCGCAATGGACGTACGAGCTGGAAGGGGTCCAACAGTACGGGCTCGACCTGCCGCGCGACGTACTCGACGCCAGGATCGATGCTCGTGTTGAGAGCATGTGGGAAGCGGGGCTCGTCGACGAGGTGCGCGCGCTGCTCGTTGTGGGCCTGCGAGAAGGACGCACGGCGCTGCGCGCCATCGGGTACCGGCAAGTGGTGCAGATGCTCGACGGAGAACTCACCGAGGACGAGGCGAAGGACGCCGTGAAACGAGCCACGAGAAAGTTCTTCCGCAAACAGCTGGGCTGGTACCGCAGAGATCCTCGAATACGCTGGTTGGCAGCAGGCGACGACAGCAACGTGTCGACGATTGCCGCAGATGTCGCCCAAGCGCTGCAGGCATGAAGGAGCCAGGATGGGTATTCACTTCCGTAAAGGACACGGCACGCACAACGACTTCGTGCTGCTCAAAGACCCAGGCGGCATGCGAGAGATGACGCCTGAGCTCGTTCGCGCCTTGGCAGACCGGCGGGGAGGCATCGGCGGCGACGGTGTGATCCGCGCGGTGCGCGCCGGGCTCGTCGATGGATGGGAAGGCGATCCGGATCTGTGGTTCATGGACTACTGGAATGCCGACGGCACCGTTGCAGAGATGTGCGGCAACGGGCTTCGCGTGTTCGCCGAGTTCCTGCGCAGCGAGCAGATGCTGAACGAACGAGAATTCGACGTGGCCACGCGCGCCGGCTTGAAGCGCGCGCGGTTCGTGCCCGGCGGCGTTGCGGTCGGGGTCGGGCGTGCGGTGGTAAGTGACGACACGGCGCGGGTCACCGTCGGTGATACGACATTCGACGCCGTGCCGGTCAACGTCGGCAATCCCCACGCCGTTTCATTCATTGGCGACGAGGATCTCGCCGCTCTCGATCTGCGCCAGGCGCCCGTGGTGGAACCAAGCAGCCTCTTTCCAGACGGGGTCAACATCGAGTTCGTGCGCGTCGATGGCCCAGGCGAGCTCGCCATGCGGGTGCACGAGCGCGGGGTCGGCGAAACCATGAGCTGCGGCACGGGCGTCGTCGCGGCAGCGGCCGCGTACCGTTCCCGCGTCGACTTCGAAGGGCCGGTGCAAGTGACGGTGCCCGGCGGGCAGCTGCTCGTTGAGTTCAATGCCGATGAAGCAGTGCTCACAGGACCGGCGGTGATCGTCGCAAGTGGTGATTTTCACGAGCACTGAGCCGGGTTTTCCACAGGTTCGTCGCGCCCGCTTGGAGCTGTCAGTGGTGGCTGAGAGAATATGCCAATCATGACGACCAACGACGAGTTCTCCTACGACGGCGCCCAAGAAGATCTTGCGGATCGCCATGCGCTCAGGCGCGTGGCTGGCATGTCCACCGAGCTGGGCGACATCTCCGAGGTCGAGTATCGCCAGCTGCGGCTCGAGCGAGTGGTGCTCGTGAGTGTGTGGACGTCCGGCACACAAGCCGACGCCGACAACGCCATGGCCGAGCTGAAACTGCTCAGCGAAACCGCGGGCTCGCAGGTGCTCGACGCGCTCGTCCAGCGCCGCTCTACGCCTGACCCGGCCACCTACGTCGGTAGCGGCAAGGTGGCCGAGATTCGTGAAGTAGTGGAGGCCACTGGGGCAGACACGGTCATTTGCGACGGTGAGCTCGAGGCGGCGCAGCTGCGTAACCTGGAAGATCGCATCGGGGTGAAGGTTGTCGACCGCACTGGGCTGATCCTCGACATCTTCGCGCAGCACGCGAAGTCTGCGGAGGGCAAGGCCCAGGTGGAGATGGCGCAGCTTGGATACATGAAGCAGCGGTTGCGCGGTTGGGGTGGCAATCTGTCGCGGCAGGCCGGTGGGCGTGCCGCAGGCGGCGCGGGTATCGGTGGCCGAGGCCCGGGTGAAACCCGGATCGAGACGGATCGTCGGCGCATCGGCGTGCGCATCGCCCAGCTGCGCCGGAAACTGAACGAGATGGAACAGCAGCGCGAATCGAAGCGGGCCGAGCGTAAACGCAACGCTGTGCCCAGCGTCGCCATCGTCGGATACACGAACGCTGGGAAATCGTCGCTGCTCAACCGCATCACCGGCGCCGGCGTACTCGTCGAAAATGCCCTGTTCGCCACGCTCGACCCCACCACGCGACGCTCCCAAACCGACGACGGGCGAGTGTTCACGCTGACGGACACCGTCGGGTTCGTGCGTCACTTGCCACACGACCTGGTGGAGGCGTTCCGCTCTACGCTGGAAGAATCCGTCGATGCAGATCTACTGCTGCACGTCGTCGACGCTTCAGACCCCGCGCCACAAGGCCAGATCGACGCGGTGCGCACGGTGCTGAGCGAGATTGGTGCGAGTTCGGTGCCCGAACAACTCGTGTTCAACAAGGTTGACCGCGCGGATGCCACCACTTTGATGATGTTGCGTGCCAACTACCCGGATGCCGTAGTAACGTCGGCCCGCACCGGTAATGGCATCGACGAGCTGCGCGATGTGATCGCCGAACGTCTGCCGAAACCGGAAGTGCCCGTCGACGTGGTGGTGCCGTATTCGCGAGGTGATCTCGTCGACCGCGTCCACAAGGAAGCCCTCATCCACAGCATCGAGCACGTCGAGCAGGGCACGCACATCGTCGGGCTCGCGAAGCCCGACCTCGCCGACGAGCTGATGCGCCATGGTTAGCTCTCTCGACGTTCTGGAGGCCGCAGTCGAGAGCTTCGGTGGGCAGACGCGCGCTGGGCAGCAAGAGATGGTCGAGGCGGTGGGCGCCGCGCTCGAAACCCAGGAGCATCTGCTGGTGCAGGCGGGCACGGGTACGGGTAAATCGCTTGGCTACCTGATCCCTGCGCTGCATCGCGCGGCTGAGACGGGAGAGCGCATCGTCGTCGCGACGGCCACTCTCGCCCTCCAAGCGCAGCTGGCCACGAAGGACATTCCGACGGCACTTGCCGCCATGGAGCGCACCACGGGCGAACGCCCGCGCACTGCCATCCTGAAAGGGCGCACCAATTACGCGTGCCTGTATCGAGCGCGCGACGGTGTGCAACCAGAGCAGTCGGCGCTACTGGGCTCCGAGACGGTGCAGGTGAGCGACACGGGCTCCGAAGTGCTGCGCCTGCGCGAGTGGGTGGAGGAGCAGGTTGAATCTGGCGGCTTGGCTGACCGCGACGATGCCCCGGCGCACACGCCGCTCGCGTGGCAGCAGGTCTCTATCCCCACCCGCGAGTGCTTGGGTGTTTCGTGCCCATTCATCGACGAGTGCCGTGTCGAGCTGTCGCGTGAGAAAGCCCGTGAGGCCGATCTGGTAGTCACGAATCACGCGCTTCTGGCCATCAACGCAATGCATGGCGGCACTGCGCTGCCCGAGCACGACGCCGTCATCATCGACGAGGCACACGAACTGGTGAGTCGGATCACCAACGCCGCCACCGACGAGCTCACCCCGGGCATCATCGAACGCGCCGCGAAGCGCGCTCTTGACCACGTCAACGACGATCTGGGTGCCGATTTCCTCGAAGTTGCCGACGAATTCCGGGAGGCCCTCGCCGACGCCGAAGTGGGGCGCGTACTCGATGCCAGCCTAGAGATCACGCGTGCTGCAGCGCTGGTTCGCGACGTGGCGCGCAAGGTCGTCTCGGCCATGGGCGCAGCGAAGGACGACGCCGAGAAGTCTCAGGTGTTGGGCGCAGTGCGCGAGATCTACGACGTCGCAGGCCGCATCGCCACGCTCGCCGACGCCGACGTGGTGTGGGTTGCAGAATCCGAAGTGATGGGGCGAGCGGTGTTCGTCGCGCCCCTCAATGTCGCTGGCTTGCTACGTGAACACGTGTTCGGGGAAACGACGACGGTGCTGACGTCGGCGACGCTCTCGCTCGGCGGTAACTTCGACTCGGTGGCGCGCTCGGTCGGGTTGATTCCCTCGGATTTGGAGTGGAAGGGCATCGACGTCGGTTCACCGTTCGACTACGGCACACAGGGCATCTTGTACGTGGCGAAGTCGCTGCCCAAACCCGACCGCGACGGCATGTCGGAGGCCATGAAGGAGCAGATCGCGGAACTCGTGTGGGCAGCTGGTGGGCGTACCCTCGGGCTTTTCGCCTCCCGACGTTCGGCGGAGCAGGCCGCGGATCACGTGCGCAAGGCGCTACCGTCGTTTACGGTGTTGTGCCAGGGCGACGCGCAGCTGTCAGAGCTCACCCGCCGATTCATCGACGACCCGGAGACGAGCCTGTTCGGCACCCTGTCGCTGTGGCAAGGCGTGGACGTGCCGGGGGAGACGTGCCAGCTGGTCATCATCGAGAAGATTCCCTTCCCCCGCCCCGACGATCCGCTCATGCAGGCGCGACAGAAGGCGGTGAGCGACGCCGGTGGCAACGGGTTCATGTCGGTGGCTGCCACGCACGCTGCCTTGCTGCTGGCGCAGGGTGCCGGACGCTTGATCCGGCGTTCTTCGGATCGGGGCGTGGTCGCTGTGCTCGACTCGCGGCTCGCCACCGCTCGCTACGGATCATTCCTCTTGCGCTCGATGCCAGAGTTTTGGATCACCAACGACGTTGAGGTGGCATCCGACGCGCTGCGCCGCTTGCGGGGCGCACCATGAGTGGTTGACACTGCGTCAATCCCGCCCCGGTGTCGGCGCGAGAGAGCTCGTCGGTACGGTTAGAACCATGGATATTGGTGTACCAAAAGAACTGGGTGACGCGCGCGTAGCGGCAACACCGAAATCCGTGGAAGGCCTCCGAAAGCTCGGTTACAACGTGCTCGTCGAGTCGGGTGCGGGGCAGCTGGCGTCGTTTGAGGATCACGCATACCTCGACGCCGGCGCCTCGATCGTCGACGACGCCTGGCACTGCGACATCGTCGTCGCCGTGAATGCGCCCACGCCGGAGCAGATCAGCCAAATGCGGCCGGGCGCAGTGCTGATCACCTTCCTCGGCCCCCGTCAAGACATCACGCTCACCGAGAAACTTGCGGCCGCTGGCGTGACGGCGCTGAGCATGGACATGGTGCCGCGTACCTCGCGCGCCCAGGCGCTGGATGCGCTCAGTTCGCTCGCGAACATCTCCGGCTACCGCGCCGTGATCGAAGCGGCGCATGCCTTCGGCAGGTTCTTCACCGGGCAGGTGACTGCGGCAGGCAAGGTGCCGCCCGCGAAGGTGCTCGTCGCGGGCACCGGCGTCGCAGGACTCGCCGCGATCGGCGCCGCCAACTCGCTGGGCGCCATCGTGCGGGCCACCGACGTCCGCCCGGAGACGGCTGAGCAGGTCGAATCCATGGGGGCCGAGTTCCTACACGTCGCCGCCGACCAGGGTGTGAGCTCCGACGGCTACGCCAAGGAAGCGAGCGCTGACTACGCCGCTCGCGCCGCAGAACTCTATGCCCAGCAGGCCGCCGAGGTGGACATCATCATCACGACGGCCGCCATCCCGGGCAAACCTTCGCCGAGGCTCATCACCGCCGACATGGTGGCGTCGATGAAGCCGGGCTCAGTTATCGTCGACCTGGCGGCGCTCGGCGGTGGCAACTGCGAACTCACCCGCAGAGGTGAGAGCTACGTCACTGACGGCGGCGTCACCATCATCGGGTACACCGACATGGCATCCAGGTTGCCTGGGCAGGCGTCGCAGCTCTACGCGACGAACCTCGTCAACGCCCTGCAGCTCATGACGCCGGGCAAGGACGGCCAGATCGTGATCGACTTCGACGACGAAGTCGTTCGCACCATGACCGTCGCTCGTGATGGGGAAGTCACCTTCCCGCCGCCGCCCATTCAGGTGTCAGCGGCACCCCAACCGACGGCGCAACCACCCGCCACGCAACCCGAGGCACCGCCCGCACCGTCGAAGCCGCCCAAACCGTGGTGGATGCCCGTCGCGGTGGTAGGGCTCGGGTCTGCCGCGATGATCGCGTTGCTCACCATCGCGCCCAGCTCGTTTGTCACCCTGTTTGGAGTGTTCGCGTTGGCGTGCATCGTCGGCTACTACGTCGTCTGGAACGTCACACACGCGCTGCACACGCCACTGATGAGCGTCACCAACGCGGTGTCCGGCATCATCATCGTGGGTGCAATGACACAGCTCGCACACGACAACATTGCGGTGAAAGTCATTGCCTTCATCGCAGTGCTTATCGCATCGATCAACGTGTTCGGCGGCTTCACCGTCACTCACCGAATGCTGAACATGTTTAGGAAGGGCTGACGATGTACCTCGCCAACTTCATCAATGCCACATTCATCTTCTCCGGCATCATGTTCATCCTCGCGCTTGCGGGGCTGTCGAAGCACGAAACGGCGAAGCGCGGCAACGCGTTCGGCGTCATGGGCATGGTGCTTGCTGTCGTCGCGACGAACTTTGCGATTGCCTACACCGACATCGTGGGCGAGAACATTCAGTGGTTCTCGGCAGTGGCGCTCTACGTCGCCATCGCCATCGGCGGCATGATTGGCATCTGGCGCGCCCGCAAGGTTGAGATGACAGGTATGCCGGAACTCATCGCGTTGCTCCACTCCTTCGTGGGTGCCGCCGCGGTGCTCGTCGGGTACAACGTGCATATTCTCGGCGAGAGCGCAGACCTGCTGCACCTGCTCGAGGTGTACCTCGGCGTGCTGATTGGTGCCGTGACGCTGACCGGCTCGCTCGTGGCGTGGGGCAAGCTCAACGGCAAGCTCGCATCTAAGCCGCTCATGCTGCCCGCCAGGCATTGGCTGAACCTCATCAACGTCATTGTGATGGTTGCGCTGGGGGTCTGGTACTGCAATACCCAGTCAATCATCCCGCTCGTCATCATGACGGTGCTCGCGCTGTTCCTGGGCTTCCACTTGGTGGCGGCCATCGGCGGCGCCGATATGCCCGTCGTGATTTCGATGCTGAACTCGTATTCAGGCTGGGCCGCTGCCGCGTCGGGCTTCATGCTTGACATGTCGATCCTCATCATCACCGGTGCCCTGGTGGGTGCCTCCGGCGCGATCCTCTCGTACATCATGTGCAAGGCCATGAACCGCTCGTTCACGTCGGTGATCCTCGGAGGATTCGGCGACGCGGCTCCTGCTGAACAAGGTGAGATGGGCGAGTACACCACCGCCACGACGGAGGACGTCGCGGGATTGCTGCGAGATGCGAAGAAGGTCGTGATCGCGCCCGGCTACGGCATGGCGGTCGCGCAGGCGCAGTATCCCGTGGCGGAGCTGACACAGCGTTTGCAGGCCAACGGCACGGAGGTGGCGTTCGCCATCCATCCGGTTGCTGGCCGACTGCCTGGGCACATGAACGTGCTGCTCGCGGAAGCCAAGGTGCCCTACGACATCGTGTTCGAAATGGACGAGATTAACGACGACTTCGGCAGTGCAGATGTCGTGCTCGTCATCGGCGCCAACGACACGGTCAACCCCGCTGCGAATGAACCGGGGTCGCCAATCTCGGGCATGCCCGTGCTGAAGGTGTGGGAAGCCAAGCACGTCGTGGTGTTCAAGCGCTCGATGAGTGCAGGATACGCGGGTGTGCAGAACCCGCTGTTCTTCAACGAGAATTCGCTGATGTACTTTGGCGACGCCAAGGAATCGACCAACAATCTCGTCGCTGAGCTCCCGACTCCTGCGAACGCGTAACCAGCTACGGGTTACACGCGGCGCATGACCGCGACGATCTTGCCCATGATGGTGGCGTGGTTGCCGTCAATGGGGGAGTAGCGCTCGTTGTGTGGAAGTAGCCACACCTGGTTGCCGTCACGCTTGAAGGTTTTCACGGTGGCTTCGTCGTCGAGCAGTGCGGCGACGATGTCGCCGTTGACGGCGGTGGGCTGGCGACGAACTACCACCCAGTCGCCCTCGCAAATGGCGGCGTCGATCATGGAGTCGCCCTTCACCTCGAGCATGAAGAACTCACCGTGCCCGACGAGCTGTTCAGGCAGCGCGAACACGTCTTCGATATGTTGCTCCGCAAGGATGGGGCCACCGGCTGCGATACGCCCGACCAGAGGTGTTGAGACGACGCCGGGTGCTTCGACGGCGTCTGTTGTGGGCGCAGCGGCCTCGGGCTCTCCAGTGAGAGGATCCATCACCATCATGGCCCGGGTGCGGTTCGGGTCACGACGGAGGTAGCCGGCCTTCTCGAGTGCTTTCAGCTGGTAGGTGACACTCGACGGCGAGGACAGCCCGGCTAGCTCCGCCATCTCGCGCACGCTGGGGGGATACCCGTGGCGGTTGATGGATTCCCGGATGATGCCCAGGAGCTTCGATGCACGGGGAGTGAGGCCGGGTTCAACTGGCCCCCCAGTGCCGAACTCCGCTTCGATGTCGGCCCGCGAGGGGCGTCCGCTGCCACGTGGCTTATTCGGGGTCGTCATGCCACATACCCTACACATGTTCGAAAACGGCGCCGGGTTTGAGTGGGCGTGTCGGCGCATTGTGCAGTTTTGTCAGAGGTCTCTGATGGGGTGTCCAGTGTCGAGGAAATGTGGACTATCGAACATGTGTTGCATACCTCGAATCGATGAGCTACTATCTAATCGAACAAATGTTTGACACGCTGTGAGGAGTCGCTGTGAGCACCGTCATGAAGAATCTCTCCGCTCGTCGGTCGCACGCACCTGTGAGGCGCCCGAATTTCCATATCGCTGAGGCGCACCCCAGGCGGGTCAGCCGTGGGCTCCCTCGTCAGACGGTGGCGTCCTGCGTCGTGGATCGCCGTGAGGTCCGTTGTGCTGGCATGCTGACGTCGACGTGGAGTCTGCGTATCAAGTCGCTTGCCATTGGGTTCATCGCGGTCGCGGGCGGCGTTGTTGGGGTCACCGGCTACGTGTCTGCAGTTGCCGACATGCACGCCACGACGGATGCTTCCGATGCGGCCGCGTGGGCGCACGTCGAGCCCTGAATCACCCCGCGCGTCGTTGTTGACCTTCTGTCGCTAGCTGCGTAGCGTACCCCTATATCTAGTAGTTACACCGACGTCATTCCCCAAGAGCTTGTGTTTTTCGGGGGTGTCGGGTGTAATTAGCTGGGTCGCCCGATCACGCTGGAAAGGTCCTCGAAGTGCACTGCCCGTTCTGCCGTAACTCTGACACCCGAGTGTCAGATTCGCGTGCAACAGAGGACGGTTCCGCAATTCGTCGACGTCGCACCTGCGTCGCATGTGACAGGAAATTCACCACGCTGGAGCAGGTAGTCCTGACAGTGGTGAAGCGTTCCGGGGTGATCGAGCCATTTAGCCGCGAGAAGGTCATCAAAGGCGTGTCCAAGGCTTGCCAGGGCCGGCCCGTCACACCTGACCAACTTGCGGCACTCGGACAAGAAGTGGAAGAGAATCTTCGTTCTGCAGGGGTCGCCGAGATTCCGGCAGAGCAGGTAGGCGTGGCCATCCTTGGCCCGTTGGCACGGCTTGATTCCGTGGCCTACCTGCGGTTTGCGTCCGTCTACAAGAATTTCGAATCAGTCGACGATTTTGTGCGCGAGATCGACGACATGAACGAGGTCGAGTCCGACCATCAGAAGGGCTCGACGCCACACCGCTCCGGGAGACAGCACCGGGGCACGATGCAAGAACCACTCATCGGTTAATTGGGAGAGTAAGAGATGACGGCGAACGCCACCAAAGGCACCAGCGGGCGTACAACAGGCAAAGCACGCGCGACGAAGAAGGCGCCCAGCGGCCTCACGATCGAGCGAGTATTCACCACAGAGGGTGTGCATCCCTACGACGAGCAAGAGTGGGAGCTGCGCGACGTCGTGCAGACCAACTGGAAGACGGGCGAGATTGTCTTCGAGCAGCATGGCGTCGAATTCCCCAAGGCGTGGAGCATCAACGCCTCCACCATCGTTACTACCAAGTACTTCCGCGGGGCTGTAGGCACCGCGCAGCGTGAAGCTAGCCTCAAGACGCTGATCGACCGCGTCGTCGGCAAGTACGTCGAAGCCGGTCGCGAATTCGGCTACTTCGCTACTGAAGACGACGCCAAGATCTTCGAAGAAGAGCTCACCTGGATGCTGCTGAACCAGGTCTTCGCGTTCAACTCTCCTGTGTGGTTCAACGTCGGCACCTCATCGCCGCAGCAGGTGAGCGCCTGCTTCATCCTCTCCGTCGACGACTCCATGGAATCCATCCTCAACTGGTACAAGGAAGAGGGATTCATCTTCAAGGGAGGCTCCGGCGCTGGCCTCAACCTCTCCCGCATCCGCTCCTCGAAGGAGCTGCTGAGCTCCGGCGGCACCGCGTCCGGCCCGGTGTCCTTCATGCGCGGTGCAGACGCATCCGCCGGCACCATCAAGTCGGGCGGCGCTACCCGTCGGGCGGCGAAGATGGTGGTGCTCGACGTAGACCACCCTGACATCGAGGAGTTCGTCGAGACGAAGGCTCGCGAGGAAGACAAGATCCGCGCGCTGCGTGATGCAGGCTTCGACATGGATCTCGGTGGCAAAGACATCACGTCGGTGCAGTACCAAAACGCCAATAACTCGGTGCGCGTCAACGATGAGTTCATGCGGGCAGTCGAAGCCGGAGGCAAGTTCGGTCTCAAGGCTCGGCACACGGGCGAAGTCATCGAAGAGGTGGATGCCAAGGAGCTATTTGAGAAGATCGCCAAGGCGGCGTGGGAGTGCGCAGACCCCGGCATTCAGTACGACGACACGATCAACGCCTGGCACACCAACCCCGTCACCGGCCGAATCACGGCGTCCAATCCCTGCTCGGAGTACATGAGCCTCGATAACAGCTCCTGCAACCTCGCGTCGCTGAACCTGCTGAAGTTCCTGAACGCCGACGGCACGTTCGACGTTGAGCACTTCGTGAAGGCCGTGGAGCTCATCTTCACCGCCATGGATATCTCCATCTGCTTCGCGGATTTCCCAACGCAGGCCATTGGTGAGACGACGCGCAACTTCCGTCAGCTCGGCATCGGGTACGCCAACCTCGGCGCGCTGCTCATGGCCACAGGCAAGGGTTACGACACCGAGGGTGGCCGCTCGACGGCCGCAGCGATCACGTCGTTGATGACCGCCGCGTCGTACCGACGCTCGGCGGAACTCGCCGCAGTGGTTGGCCCGTACGCCGGGTATGCAGAGAACGCCGACGCGCACCAGCAAGTCATGCGCAAGCACCAGGCTGCCAACGAGAGCTTCAAGCCGATGCCAGAAGACCAGGGCATCCACGCCGCTGCGTCTCGCGAGTGGGCGAAGGTGATCGAACTCGGCGCGGCCGATGGCTTCCGCAACGCACAGGCCTCACTGCTGGCTCCCACTGGCACCATCGGCTTCATGATGGACTGCGACACCACCGGCATCGAGCCCGACTTCTCCCTGGTGAAGTTCAAGAAGCTTGTCGGTGGCGGTTCCATGCAGATCGTGAACCAGACCATCCCGAGGGCGCTGCAGAAGTTCGGCTACGATGAGACGCAGATCACCGAGATCGTCGACTTCATCTCCGAACACGGTCACGTCATTGGCGCTCCGCACCTCGAGGAACGCCATTACGAAGTCTTCGATACCGCGATGGGGCAACGCTCCATCAAGCCTATGGGTCACGTGCGCATGATGGCCGCGGTCCAGCCCTTCCTCTCCGGCGCCATCTCTAAGACGGTAAACCTCCCCGAGTCGGCCACCGTCGAAGACATCGCCGACGTGTACATGCAGGGCTGGAAGCTGGGGCTCAAGGCGCTGGCTGTGTACCGTGACAACTGCAAGGTGGGCCAGCCGCTCTCCGACGGCAAGAAGCAGAGCGAATCCGCCAAGGTGGTGGAAGAGAAGATCGTTGAAAAGGTGGTGTACCGCCCGAAGCGTGAACGCCTGCCGAAGTCGCGAATGTCGCGCACCACCAGCTTCTCCGTGAGCGGTGCCGAAGGCTACATGACGTCGTCGTCGTACGATGATGGCCGCCTGGGTGAGGTGTTCCTCCGCTTGGGTAAGCAGGGCTCGACGCTCTCCGGCGTGATGGATGCGTTCTCGATCGCGGTATCCATCGGTCTGCAGTACGGCGTGCCGCTGGAGAGTTTCGTGCAGAAGTTCACCAACTTGAAGTTCGAGCCCGCAGGCATGACCGACGACCAGGACATCCGCATCGCGCAGTCCATCATGGACTACATCTTCCGTCGTCTCGCGCTCGATTACCTCGACTTCGACGACCGCTCCGAGCTGGGCATCTACACCGCGGCTGAGCGTGCCCGGTATGTCCAAACCGGCGAATACGTTTCGGAAGAGGATGAGTCCTCACTGCCCGAGTACGAGCAGCTGCGCAACGACGACGCCGACAACTTTGACGTCGACGGTGCACGCCAACCGTCGCTCATCGACGCCCACACGACAGCGGAACTGCTGGAGAACATGACGGGCCACGCCATCGACGCGCCGCTGTGCATGACCTGCGGCACCAAGATGCGTCCGTCGGGTTCCTGCTACGCCTGTGAAGGTTGCGGCGCCACCAGCGGCTGCAGCTAAGTCGATGCGAGACGTGTGGCGCAGCGCATAGTTCCCTGCGCCACACGTCTCTTCGCATTGGGCTGGCAGGGAGTTCAGCTGACATGGCGGCCTAGAGCCGAGCTTGGGGAGAACCTTAGGTTGACACAATATGTCGTTCATGCGACGTTATGTGTATGGAGATGACGGTGGCGGGTGCCGCACAGATTGCCGGAGTAGCACCTCGAACTGTGCAACGGGCATTGAAGAGTGGTCACCTTGGCATGGCTCGACTCATTGGACGGCAGGTATCAACGGACGATCTTGCTGTGCAAGCTTGGGTTCGGACAACGTTCCGAGGGCGGAAATGGTCACCCAGGATACGCGACGCGGCCATCAGCATGCTCTCGAATGAGCGAGATGTATCGATCTCGCCATCTGAACGGTCCAGACTCCGGTCGGCCTTGCGCGAAATGTCTGCGCACCAGATCGCGTCCTCGTCTTGGCCAGGTACTTGGGCCAGGTACAGGATGCTTGGCCAAGTAGATGTCTCGCGCATTGGGCCGAGCGTGATGGATCTCACCGAGCTGGGCATTATTCCAGGAGCTTCGTGGATGCATTTCGCCCAAGTTGATTCACTCGATCAGTTCGAATCTACTCAACCTGTGATTGCCGATCCGGGTGGGGACCTCGTCGTTATCGAACGACAACGGGACGACCGTTGGGCTCGGCAACTCATCGATGTCTATGTCCTCGGTGATGCTCGAGAGTCTGCAGCTGCTGCTCGGAACATTGAGGAGCTGGCGCGTGCGCTCTGATCCGTTATCCCTACTGGCAGAGGTCGCTGCCATTGTGGATCCCGACACCTGGATCCTGGTAGGGGGTCTCATGGTGCACTGTCATGCGCAGATGGCTGGAATCACTCATCTACGTCCCACGGATGACACAGACATTGTTGTGAAACTCCACACAGGGTCCTATGCCATGCATGCGCAGGCGCTCATCAATGTAGGGTTCGTTCCGCATGAGCCGATCGATGTGGACGCGCCATTTCATCGCTTTGCTCGCGGCATCGAGATCGTTGATCTCATGGTTTCTGATCGGCAATCAAGGAGATCTCGATACATGGGCAGGGACATCGTAAGAGTTCGGGATCTGGTTCTGCCTTGAAACGAACGATCGAGTATGAACTCAACAACGGTGTGAAAATTCATCTTCCCGATCTGCCCTCAGCGGTCTCATTGAAAGGAGCAGCCCATCAGGTTCCTAGCGTGAATCGAGTAAGACACTTGCAGGATGCAGTAGCGCTGTTGGCATGTGGTGGCCCGACCGGGCTCGAACCGCAACCGAGCAAGTCGATGCGATCAAATCTGAGTTATGTCGTGCAATGCCTGATGGATACGGCCGAGGCATGGTCGCTGATGGCTCCGGTGAACCGCACTCGAGCCATCCAGTGCCTTGAGACTTTCTCTCAGGTCTGGCAAACTCCGTCGTTCTTAAGTTCTACTGCGGTGACGCCCGCGCGTCGACGCACGAAGCACCGTGGATAGACCTGCACTGTTCCTAGAGGCATAAATTTGTAGGAGCCAGCTCGAGCCGCTCACCGGTCCAGGATCGTCGCAGCCACCGGTCGTGGCTTGCCACGACGACGGCGCCAGGGTAGTGGGGCAGCTGTTCCTCGATCGCGGTGGTCAACGTCAGAGAGAAGTGGTTGGTGGGTTCGTCGAGAATCAATAGATCAGGTGCGCTGGCCAGCACCATGGCCAGCGCCAGGCGGCGTTGTTGCCCGGTGCTCAGATGCCCGACTGTGCGTGACAAGTCTCGGGGTGCTACGAGTCCAAAGCTGGTGAGTGGAACTTCCTCAGCCAGTTCGACTCCGAGCGTGTTGACGTAGAGCTGTTCCACTGTGGGTGCAGGGTTGAGCGCCACCTCCTGGGGCAATATCCCGACGGTTGCAGAGCGGGATCTGGATATGGTGCCGGTATCTGGTTGTAGCGTTTCTGTGAGGAGCGCAAGCAGGGTGGACTTTCCTGCGCCGTTGGGCCCTGTGACGAGCCAGCGGTCCTGCCTGCCGATGGTGAGCGAGGTAGGGGAGAGCCGATGAGTGACCCCGGCCCGCGAGAGAGCCACGAGTACGGGCGGGGCACTGCGCGTGCCGCACCGGCTCACATCGAGGCCCTGGAACTCGAGTTCGCGTGGTGGCCTTCGGATTTGCTCTCTCCTGAGCTCTTCGAACCGACGCGTGAAGTCGTTCACCCGTCGAGCAACCACCTTCGCGTTTCGATCGGCGTAGAACTTTTTCGCCATTCTGACCTCGCTTCGGGGAGGTGCGCCTTCGTGACCGACGGTGTGACTGTCGCGGGCTGCCCGGGCTAGAGTCTTGAGTTCAGTCTGTTCGGCATCGTATTGCTGCTGCCAGCGTTCACGTTGCGATGCTCTGGCAAGGAGGTACTCGCTGAACGTACCCGTGTATCGCGTAACGCCGATGCCAGTGGTTGGGCCGTCGACGGCAACCTCGCTCACCAGGGAATGAGGCTGGGGTGCCGGGTCGAGGTCCACGATGCCGTTGGCGGTGGCGTCCATGAACGCGCGATCGTGGCTGGCGAACAGCACGGGCCCGGGCCAGTCGAGCAGCGATTGGGTGAGGAAATCGATGCCAGCGTCGTCGAGATGATTGGTGGGCTCGTCGAGTAGGAGCGTGTCTGGTCGGCTCAGCAGCAGCCAGACGAGCTGCAGTCGAGCACGTTGCCCGCCGGATAGCTCGCCCGCACGACGGCTGCCGCTCAGCCCCGACAGGCCGACACCGTCGAGCACGATCTGGGCTCGGTGTTCTAGGTTCCACACGTCGTGTCGGGTGGCCATCTCCAACGCGTGGTCGTAGCGTTCCGCAGCGGAAGCCTCGTCGCCCTCCAAAGCAGCAGTGGCGGCGTCGAACTCCTTCAGGATGGCTCTGGGTGCAGACAGTGCTTGCGCGATCACGTCGTCGACGGTGTCTGTCAGCGTGAAGGGAGGTTCCTGCCACAATAGGCCGATGCGTCCGGGAACCTCCCGGGAACCGCTATCGGGCTGTTCGACTCCAGCAACGATGCGGAGCAATGTGGATTTGCCCGCGCCGTTTTCGCCGATGAGGGCTATACGCTCGCCTTGGCTGACGCTCAGATTGATGTCGGTGAGCACCCGTCGGTCCGGGTACGACTTAGAGAGTCCGTCCAGGCGCAGATGCGCTCCGGGTTGCAAAGGGGCGGTGGAAGTAGTGGGCATGCGGAAACCTCGTACGTTGGGTGGGCAATAACGACAGGTTTCACAGCAACATGAGATTCAGGCTACCAGGTACCGCAGCATCCCCTGGCGAGAAGGGAACGCCAGATGTGAAGCGCATAGTCACGAGCAAGTTGGCCTAGCATGGGCAGTGAGCTGCGCATGCCGCTCAACCACTTCAACGACGCAGTCTTGGAAAGGACATCTCGGCCATGAAACGACTGTTCACCGCATCGTGTTGCTATCTGGCGGCTGGTCTTCTCGCAGGTCTCTTCTATCGTGAATTCACCAAGATGAACGACTTTCCGGAGGGGCAGTTCACGCAACTCGGAGTCGCCCACACGCACCTGCTGGCGCTCGGTTTCATGACGTCGCTCATCGTGCTTGCGTTGGAGAAGGTGTTCAGCATCTCGCGGAGCCCGAAACTGTTTTCATGGTTCTTCTGGCTCTACAACGCTGGCGTTGTGATAACCGCCTCAATGATGATCTGGCACGGCTCCCTCACCGTACTCGGCAAGGAATCGAACGCGATGATCTCCGGGATCGCCGGCCTGGGGCACATTGCGATCACCGCAGGGCTTATCGTCCTCATGATTGCCCTCAGCCGTGCGCTGCCCGGAAACGGCACCGCGCAGCCTGAACACATGGCCGCGTGATGACCGACGCCGCGCCCACCGCTGCGGAAGAAGTCCCGAGCCGACGGGATTGGGCTGGTCTCGCTGTGCTGTCAGTCGGGCTTGGCCTCATCGTGCTCGACGGCACCATCGTCGGGGTCGGGTTGCCGGCCATCATCGGTGATCTGCACCTCAACCTCACCGATGCGCAGTGGGTGAATAGCCTCTACGCAGTGCTCTTGGCTGCGCTGCTGCTGTCTACCGGCAACTTGGCGGACAGAGTCGGGCGCAAGCGTCTCTTCCTTTGTGGGCTCGTCATCTTCATCGGTGGCAGCGTGCTTGCGGCGATCGCGTCGACGGCAGGAATGCTGATTGGCGCGAGGGCGGTGCAAGCAGCGGGTGCGGCATGCATCATGCCTTCCACGCTGTCCACGGTGAACGCCACCTTCCGTGGAAAGTACCGTGCGGCGGCGTTCGGTGTGTGGGGAGCCGTGATCTCGGGAGCGGCCGCTGTCGGCCCGCTAGCGGGAGGTGCGCTCACACAGTGGGCATCCTGGCACTGGATCTTCCTGGTGAATGTGCCTATCGGCGTACTGATCTTCGTTGCCGCGGTGTTCACTGTTCCCGAAACGCGCGGGGAGCAGCGGCGCCCGGGAATCGATGTCGATGGCGCCCAGCTCAGCGCCATCGCTTTCGGTGGACTCGTCTTCGCGGTGATCGAAGGTCCCGAACTCGGCTGGTGGAGGCCGAAGGGAGAGTTCCAGGTATTCGGTTGGACGTGGTCGCAAAATGCGCCGGTGTCGGTGATCCCTGTGGTGCTGGCGGTTGCGCTCGTCGCACTGGTGTTATTCGTTGTTTGGGAGCGTCACCGCGAGCGGGTGCAGCGCTCGGCACTGCTTGACCTCGGTCTCTTCTCGTTCTCGACGTTTTCGTGGGGCAATATCGTCGCAGCGATGGTTGCTATCGGGGAGTTCGCCATCATCTTCGTGCTTCCCCTCTACCTCATCAACGCTTTGGGACTCAGCGCCATCAGCGCCGGGTTGGTGTTGGCTGCCATGGCAGTGGGAGCGTTTCTCTCTGGCGCCGCTGCCCGACATCTCGCAGCGAACGTAGGTGCTCCCGGCACGGTGCTCATCGGACTCGGCTTAGAAGTGGCGGGAGCCACGGTGCTCGCTGTGCTCCTCGGACCTGCAGTTTCTGGCTGGCTGGTGGCCGCCGCGCTGGTGGTCTACGGCCTTGGACTGGGGCTTGCCTCAGCGCAGCTCACGGGCACACTGTTGCAAGATGTTCCGGTTGAGCTTTCAGGACAGGCGTCGGCCACACAGAGCACCGTACGACAGGTTGGGTCAGCCCTGGGAACGGCCTTCGCTGGTGCTGCACTGTCGGTCGCCTTGGCGTTGACGCTGCCGGCTTCGCTTGCGGATGCCGGGGTTACGGGCTCCAACGCGGATTCCATAGCCGAGGCTACGAGGCAAACCGCAGGCACGGTCATCCCGCAGCTTCGGGCGCAGGGCAGTCACAGCGACCTTGGTGATCAGACCGCGACGGCCGTGGATGCCTTGACCGTTGGGTTCTCGACGGCGACGCGCTGGGCGCTGCTGATTGCCACGGTGTTCCTGGTGATGGGGTTCATCGGCGCGCTTCGCCTGCGCCGGGCATCGGCATCAGTCACCTCGAACGCTGAGGGCTGACGCCGACGCTCGGCTCATCGCAATGGCTCAGGCGTGGCCGTCGGCAACCTGGTGGCCGGGCTGGACTGTCCACTCCGGGGGCACGTCCTTGCCAGACTCTTCGTCCTGCTCAGCCTGCTCCGCAGTCTCCTGCACGATGCCCTGCGCGTGGTGCGAAGGCGCGTAGACGGCGTACACCTGCATGGGCTCATCGCCGGTGTTGATCACGTCGTGCCACACACCAGCTGGCACCTGAATCGCCCAGCCATCGCTGACGTCCTGCTGGAAATCGAGCTGGTCTTCGCTCGGCCCCATCACGCAGCGTCCCTGGCCTGCGTCGAGGCGGAGGAACTGGTCGGTTTCGGGGTGCACTTCGAGGCCAATGGAGGAGCCTGGCTCGATGGACATCAGCGTCACCTGGAGGTACTTGCCGGTCCATGCGGTGGTGCGGTAGTTGCGGTTCTCACGAGTTGCGGTCTCGATGTCGAAGGCATTGGGTTTCGGGCCGTTGTCTTGAATCTTCATGATTGGTCCTTCCTCTTCTACCTCGAGCATAACCCGCGCCCAATATGGGAAACGCGCCACCATACCGTGATCGCCGCTGCACACTGTGACAGCGAATGAGTGCTTGGGCTCATGTTCGTCGCAAGGGCCCGAAATACGTACCGAATGAACCGAGGCTCGCATTAGCGTGGGCGCATGGTTTACGAACACTTCGATGCCGACGCTGAAGCAGTCATCAGTGATCTCGTGCGCCGCTCGCAAGCACTGAGCCGGGCAGCAGACACCCAGAGGGCGGCACTCGAAGAAGCTGAAGGCTGGGCACGCAAAGGGCCAGTGGAAGTCACACTCGCTCCAGAAGGCAGCGTAAGGAAGATCGTCTTTACTCAGGAACCTGACCAGGTAGGCATCGCCGCGCTGACGAACTTCACCATGCAGGCCATTCGCGAGGCGAGTGAGCGAGCCAATCGCGCCACCGCATCGTCGGTCATCGACGCTGACGTGCGCAGCGCGGTGCTCGACTCCGTGCCCGCGGATATTACAGAACAACGAGGACCCGATGCCGTCGTTGTGGACGGGCCGGACGAACCCGTCGGACAGGGAACGTTTACCGTCGACGATCTGCCGCCAGACCCAGAGTTCGACCGACTCCTCGACGAGATTTTTGATGCCGACGATCCCCTCGCCGCGTTGCACGAAAAAGCCGCCCAAGGCGAAGTGCCGTCGCTGCCGGAAGTCGGGCCGGGCGAAGACCTGGATGAAGCTATCCGGCGAGACATCGCCGCAACCGCTGAGCGCATCACGCAGGCGGGCGAGCAACTTCGCACGGTGCAGGCAACGGCGCAGAACGATGAGCTGAGTGCCACAGTCGGAGCGTGGGGCAACGTGCTACGCATCGAGTTTCGGACAGGGGCGACGAGTCGCAACCCGGAGGAGCTCGCAGCCGACGTGATGCGGACTCTGGAGGAAGCCGCAGCACAGGCCGACGCGGAGGTTCGCTCCCTGCTCGCCGGCACCTCCGTAGCCGATTTCGACGTGAGGAATATCACCACGATGGGAGAACAACGATGACGGATTTCAAGGTGAACACGGATGCGCTGCGCAGCGCATCCGACGGCATCGACGCCGTCGCGGATGGCGTCGACGGACTCAAAGGCGGCATCTCGCAACCGTCGCCGGTCATGTGCGGAATCCTCGTGTCAGGCGTTGTAGGAAATGTGCTCGCCCAGGCGACGTACGTTGCCGCGCAGGGACTGATTTCCGGCATCGCCCAGTCTGATCGTGTCATGGGCACCATGCTGCGAGAAACCGCCGATACATACGACCAGTTTGAAGACGACGTCGCACGCGCGTGCCACGAATTCACCCAGGAGATCTGAGATGACTGAACTTGCAGCCCCGTGGGGAAAATCGTTCTTCGGCGAGTACACATCCGTTGCTGAGAAATGGGGCGACGGACACCTGTCTGTCGGTGACATCACTGCGCCGGTAGGTGCAGGTCTCGACTTGCTGGGAGCATTCGTCGATCCGGTGAAGTGGATTGTCGGCAATCTGCTCGACCCCATCTACAACTGGATTATCGCCAACGTGCCACCGGTGAAGCAGAGCATCGAGCTGGTGTCAGGTAGTCCCGAGGAGGTCCGGGCACAGGGCGATATGTACAAGGAGGCCTCGCAAGGCATCATCGACCAAGCGAACGCATTGGTTGCCGCGGTCAATCCGGCCCTGCAGAGCTGGGAGGGCATGGCGCGCGACGCGTTCCGGACGGCCACCGAACTCGTGATTCGCACGCAACAGGGGCTGTCCAAGGCCTTCGAAGCCATCGCGAACCTGACCTACGCGTTCGGCGTCGTGGTTGCGGCAACGAAAGAGCTCGTCATCACCGTGCTGAAGGAGCTCATCAACGAGTTGGTGAGTAAGGGAATCATGGCGGCACTCGCGGCCGTTCCTTCGCTTGGCACGGCTGTTGCCGCCTACATGTCGTGGGCCGCTGCGAAGGTTGCTTTCGTGTTCGCGAAAGTCTCCCGAATATTCGCCAAACTGCTCAGCAAATGCTCGAAGCTGGCGGGCAAGGGGACGAAACTCAGCAGCAAGCTTGGCGAATTGAGTAACAAACTCGCGAGCATGAGCGCGAGCGCAAGCAAACGGGCGAACCAGGCCAGCCAGCACGCGAAGAGCTGGGATAAGTCGAACGCAACGGGCTCGGAGCATTTCAGTAATGCACGCGCTTACGAGAAGGCTGCGAATCGGGATTACGCGACTGCTCAGGACCCCAACCTCCGATATGCGGACCAGGGTGTAGCTGACAACATCCGTAACCGAGCGGACGACTACGCCGATGCAGCGAGTAGAGAGTACGCTGCCGCCAACAAGGAATATAAGAGAGTCCTCGACGAGAACAAGGAAGCCGGATACAGCAAACCGGAGTCCACGACGGCCAAGCGCGCGCGAAAAGTGGTCAGTGCCGCAGATAACGAGTACCTGGAAGCACGCGAGGATGGGCGATTCCGCAACGTCGACCAGAGCGTAGATCCTCTCGTCGACTAGTCCGAATGTGGGCACCGCCTGCCTTAGGTGGTGCCTTCCGACTACCCTGGCACACAGCAACACGTCGTCACACGAGGAGCAACTGTGCCCGATCTGAGGTCGAAAACCAGCACGCATGGCCGCAACATGGCAGGGGCTCGCGCGCTTTGGCGCGCCACGGGCGTCGCACCCGAAGACTTCGGGAAGCCCATCGTCGCCGTGGCGAACTCGTTCACCCAGTTCGTGCCTGGCCACGTCCACCTGCGGAACATGGGCCAGCTCGTCAGCGACGCGATCGGCGCCGCCGGCGGCATCGGTCGAGAATTCAACACCATCGCGGTCGATGACGGTATCGCCATGGGGCACGGTGGAATGCTCTACTCGCTTCCCAGCCGAGAGCTCATCGCCGATTCCATTGAGTACATGGTGAATGCGCACTGCGCGGATGCGCTGGTGTGCATCTCCAACTGCGACAAGATCACCCCCGGCATGTTCCTCGCCGCCCTGCGGTTGAACGTTCCGACGGTATTCGTCTCCGGTGGGCCGATGGAATCCGGCAAGGCTGTGACGAAGGATGACGGCACGGTGACCTCGAACCTCAACCTCATCCATCCGATGTCAGCTGCCGTCAACGACGCTGTCTCCGACGACGAGCTCGCCCAGCTAGAGGCGAATGCGTGCCCTACCTGCGGCTCGTGTTCCGGTATGTTCACCGCGAACTCCATGAACTGCCTGCTCGAGGCCATCGGTCTGGCGCTGCCGGGCAATGGATCGACGCTAGCCACTCACGCATCCCGCAAGGCGCTCTTTGAGCGAGCCGGCGAGTTGATCGTCGAGTTGGCGAAGCGCTACTACGACGCCGACGACGAGTCGGTGCTGCCAAAGTCGGTGGCGACCAAGGCCGCATTTGCCAACGCCATGAAGCTCGACGTAGCTATGGGCGGTTCGACGAACACCGTGCTGCACCTGCTGGCAGCGGCGCAGGAAGCGGGCGTCGATTTCACCCTCGACGACATCGACGCGATCAGTCGGGAGGTGCCGTGCCTGGCGAAGGTGGCGCCGAACTCCGAGCGCTACCACATGGAAGACGTGCACCGCGCCGGTGGCATCCCCGCGCTGCTGGGCGAGCTCAACAGGGCAGGTAAGCTCGACCACAGCGTGAGGCCCGTGCACGCCGAGTCGCTCCAGCACTGGCTCGACGACTGGGACATCCGCGGTGGGAAGGCGACGTCGGAGGCCACCCAGCTGTTCCACGCCGCACCCGGGGGAGTGCGCACCACCGAAGCCTTCTCCACCGACAACCGGTGGGAATCACTCGACACCGACGCTAAGGAAGGCTGCATCCGCAGCGTCGATCACGCCTACACCGCCGACGGTGGCCTCGCGGTGCTGAAGGGCAACCTTTCCCCCGACGGTGCGATCGTCAAGACGGCGGGCGTTCCTGAAGAGCAGTGGGAGTTCAGCGGCACCGCCGTCGTCACGGAGAGCGAGCAGGAAGCGGTCGACGCCATCCTCCACGGACGTGTGAAGGAGGGCGACTTCGTCGTCGTGCGGTACGAGGGCCCCCGCGGTGGGCCGGGGATGCAGGAGATGCTGTACCCGACGTCGTACCTTAAGGGCGTGGGGCTCGGTCCGAAGTGCGCGCTCATCACCGACGGACGCTTCTCGGGCGGCTCGTCGGGTCTGTCGATTGGACACGTGTCACCCGAGGCGGCGGCAGGTGGCACCATCGGTCTCGTCGAGGACGGCGACCGCATCACCGTCTCGATACCGAACCGTACGATCCAGCTCGAGGTCGACGACGAAGAGCTCGCGGAACGACGACGCAAGGCCGACGCCGCGGGTTGGCGTCCTAAGCACAGGCAGCGTCAGGTGTCACGCGCGCTGCGTATCTACGGTGCGCTGGCACAGTCTGCTGATAAGGGCGCCGCGCGACGCTTCGACGCGTTCGACTAGAGCCACTTCTGGATCTTGAAAACGACCCACATGATAAAGGCTGCAACAACCATGACAGCGAAGGAGAACGGGTAGCCAGCTTCCCAGTGCAACTCCGGCATGTTGCTGAAGTTCATCCCGTAGATGCCCGTCACAAGGGTGGGGACGAACAACACGCCCGCCCATGCGGCGATGCGCCGCGCATCCTCGGCCTGCTTGAGGGAGGCTTCGCTCATCTTGGCCATCTCCTCATTACTCACCTGGGCTTGCAATGCCAGGTGGAGGTTCAGCACCCCGACGAGCGCGTCCCGCATGGATTCAACGCGCTCGTTGACGGCGATGATGTGATCTTCGATGTCGCGCAGTTGCTGCCGCATGGTGTCGTCGGCACGGTAGAACACGCGGTCGTGACGCAGCGTCGTGATGACGGCCCCGACGGGACGCACGGTACGCTGGAAATCAATCACCTCGCGAGTGAGCTGGTAGATACGTTTCGAGACGCCGCTGTGTCCGGTGAATACCTGGGCGTCGATCTCGTCGATGTCATTGTCGATCCCGTATACGACGGGCATGTACTGATCGACGACAACGTCGAGCAGACGCATCAAGACGATGCTCGGCCCTTGTTGGAGGATTTCCGGATTGGCCTCGAGTTCCTGGCGCACAGGCTTGAGCTCGGGGGTGTCCGCATGGCGCACGGTGATGACGAAGCGCTCGCCCACGAACGCATGGATTTCGCCGAACTCCACCGACTCGGTCGCATCGACGTAGTGGGCGGCGCGAAGTACCAGAAACAGCGTGTCGTCGTACCGCTCCAACTTGGGGCGCTGGTGGGCGACGATGGTGTCCTCCACAGCAAGCTCGTTCAGTGCAAACTGCTGGGCGAGGGTCTCCATTGCAGGGGCGTCGGGGCGGTGAAGGCCGATCCAGGCGAAGCCGCCGGGGGTGTCGTTCAACGCGCGGGAGGCCTCGTCGACGGTGGTGGGGGTGGCGACGCGTCGTCCATCGACATAGATGCCTGCATCGACGATGCAGTCGACCGGGTTGCTAGCGGTTTGCTCGGCGTGAACATCGCTTGGTGCCTGCGAAGGAGCACTGCGCTTCCCTCGTCCGAACAGCCCCAAACGGACTTTGCCTTCGGCCATGCGTCTCACCTCAATTCCGTTCGTGGATTCACGCCCCTTGCCTGCCGGGCAGTAGCGCCTCGCGAATTGTATCGTTGCGACGCCAAGCCACCACGAGACTCACTGCTAGGTTGGAGTGGCAGGAAGGTAGCTGAATGATGGAACTCGAAGACTTTGACATCGACGGTGCCACATCAGGCGCATGGGAGTCGTTCACGAACAACCTCGGTGAGGTGCTTTCCGTGATGGATGACTCGTCGGACCTCACCATCGCGGTGGCGCGGGGAATCGTCGACAACGACGTGCCAGCCATCCGCTTCTCCGCCGACGGACCGCACATCACTGCCGTCATTCTCCGCGGCGTCACGGCGCCGGGGCACCCCGACCCCTCGGAAGAAGAGAAGCCAACCCTGCTGCAACTGGGGTGGCAGGAACCCGACGAACAACACCCGCGCTACCACGCGTCGTGCGATCAGGAGGACACGCTGTCGCTCGCCGCGCTCACCACCGGCACCCTGCAGGAAATCTTCGACGTCATTCACCCCGTATTCCTCGAACCAGACCATCTCCAAGAGATTCTTCGCGGAACCGAGAGCTGGCAAGACCAGCCGCGTCCGCCGGCAGGCCCGGAGGACGTGGCGATCGTGCCAGCAGATCGTGCCGACCTGGACAGGCTCGTCGATGACCAGCTCCGCCAGATCCTGGGCCATCCGCCCATGCGTGATCCTGACGGGGACGTGGCCATCCGCATGGGCTCCGCCATGATTTTCCTCCGCTCCACTCCCGACGCGGACGAGATCGTCGTCTTCTCCCCGCTGGTGCACGACGTATCCGGACGCTCCCGCGCTTGCGAGGTGCTCAACGATCTCAACGTGGAGCTGCGCTACGGGCGATTCGCGCTGCACAAAGACCGCGTGTACGTCCAAGCATCCGTGCTGGCTAGGCCTTTCGTGCCTGCGCATCTGCGGCAGGTCCTCAGTGTCATCAGCCAGGTTGCGGACATGATTGACGACGATCTTGCCGACAAGCTGGGAGGACGCACGACCTTCCCCAGTGCATAACCGTTACAGTGGACGCTATGGACTCAGACGGCGCGTACTTCTCTGAGATCTCCGAGGCCGAGTGCAGGGCGCTTCTCGAAGAGATCGAATATGGGCACATCGCGTGGCACGCCAGCGATGGGATCACCATCGTGCCGGTGAATTTCCGGCTGATTGACGGCCACGTGGTGTTTCACACCAGCCCCACATCGTCGCTCTCGACACTCGTGGAAGGCGTTGAGGTGGCCTTTCAGGTTGACTACATCGACGACGAAGTAGCCAACGGCTGGAGTGTGCTCGTGCGCGGCACCACGGGGCCCGCCCCACGCGATGCCGTGCCCTCCAGCTGGCTTGCCGATGGACGCACGCTCGGCATCATGATCACCGAACGCGGCCTGTCTGGGCGCGCCATATCCGGAAAGAAGATCGGAGACCACCATGAGTGAACATGACCTCATCGTCGTCGGTGTCGACGGCAGCGACGACGCGCTGCGCGCCGTGCGATACGGCGCTGGTATCGCGCTGCTCACCGGAGCAGAGCTCCTGCTTGCCAACGCCGTCGACGACACACTTATGGCCGGCGCCTGGGGCGTGGTGTACGACCCCGAGGTGCTGCACGAAGCGGGTGTGAATGCCAACGACGTAGCCAGACAGCGCGCCTTTGAGGCTGGGCTGCCGGAGGAGCGTGTTCGGACGGAAGTCATCATGGGCTCCCCAGGTGGCGTGCTGACACGCTTGTCGGAAGTCGCATCCCTCCTCGTGCTCGGGCGGCGCGCCGCATCCGGGCTGGAACGCATGTTCGTCGGCTCCACCTCGGTGGCCGTCGTGACCAGCGCGGCGTGCCCCGTCGTCGTGATTTCCTCAGCGGCCAACCCCGATGAGGTGGGGGACAAGAAGACCATCGGAGTCGCCGTCAATACCAACCCCGGTTCGAAATCCACCCTCGAGGCCGGGTTCCAGCAGGCGGTGCTGCACAAATCCAAGCTCGAAATTGTGCACGTCATCCAGCCCCCGGTGGGAATCTTCGGACCCAAGCTCTCGCCCGAAGAACTCGATCAACAGATTCTGTTCGCCAAGGGTGGCATCGAAGCCCTCACTGCACCGCTCGCCGAGCAGTACCCCGACGTTGACTTCGAGATCATCGTCGTGGCGGATAGCCCCATCAACGAACTCGTTTCGCGCTCGAGCAACTACGACCTCCTCGTGCTCGGCATCACGGATTCAGCCATTCCGGGTGTGCAGGTAGGTGGGCTGATGCGCGGGCTGCTGGCCCACGCGTTGTGCCCGCTGTACGTGGCGGCGTGACGACGCTCACCGTCGCGCCCGACCTTCCCATCGCCGCCGAGGCGGAGCACATTGCGCAGCTCATTCGGGAGCACCAAGTGGTTGTGGTGGCGGGTGAGACCGGGTCGGGTAAAACCACCCAGCTGCCGAAGATTTGTCTCCTCGCTGGGCGCCAACGCATCGCCCACACCCAGCCCAGACGCCTCGCCGCTCGCACGGTAGCGCAGCGCATCGCGCAGGAATGCGACGAGGAACTCGGCGATTTCGTCGGCTACCAGGTTCGCTTCACGAATAAGGCCAGCAAGGCCACGCGGATCAAGCTCATGACCGATGGCATCCTGCTGAACGAACTCACCCATGACAAGCAGCTTCGCCGCTATGACACCATCATCATCGACGAGGCGCACGAACGCAGCCTCAATATCGACTTCCTCCTCGGCTACCTGAAACAGCTCCTGCCGAAACGCCCAGACCTGCGGGTGATCGTCACCTCCGCCACCATCGATACCGCCCGATTTGCGGAGCATTTCGAGGACGCCCCCGTCGTGGAAGTGTCTGGCCGCACGTACCCCGTCGAAGTGCGATACCGCGAGCCAGTCGACGGCGAGGACGAGATCGACCAAGTCACCGCAGCAGTACAGGACCTCATCCGCGAATCGTCGACGGGCGACGTGCTGGTGTTCTTGAGCGGCGAGCGAGAAATCCGCGATGCGCAGGAAGCCGTCGACGGGCTCGGGCTGCGCGGAGTGGAGACGGTGCCGCTGTTTGGCAGGCTGTCGGCGGGCGACCAGTCGCGGGTGTTCCAGCCCCATTCGTTACGGCGGGTCGTGCTGGCGACGAACGTTGCCGAGACGTCGGTGACCGTGCCGGGCATTCGGTACGTGATCGACGCTGGCACCGCGCGCATCTCGCGTTATTCGGCGCGCACCAAAGTGCAGCGCCTTCCCATCGAGCGCATCAGCCAGGCCTCAGCGAATCAGCGCGCAGGTCGATGCGGGCGGATCGGGCCGGGCGTGGCGGTGCGCCTGTACTCCGAGGAAGACTTCCTCTCCAGGCCCGAGTTCTCCGACCCCGAGATTCTGCGCACGAACCTCGCCACCGTGATCCTCCTCATGGCCCAGGCCGGATTGGGCGACATTCAGCGCTTTCCGTTCATCGAAGCGCCGGTGACGAGCCAAATTAACGACGGCATTCGCGTCCTCGAAGAACTCGGCGCGCTCAAGGAGCGTGCCCGGGGCGAGCAGGTGCGTCTGACCAAGATCGGCCACCAACTGGCGCGCATGCCCGTGGATCCCCGCCTTGGGCGGATGATTATCGAGGGCGCCCGACGCGGGTGCCTCCGGCAGGTGCTGGTGCTCGTCGCCGGCCTCACCATCCCCGACATCCGAGAACGCCCCCTCGAGCATCAACAGAAAGCCGACGAGTTGCACCGCCGCTTCTGGAACAGCGGGGAGGACGAGCGCAAGAAGGCTCCGGAGGGTGGCGACTTCGAGGTGCTCCTCAACCTGTGGGGCTATCTGCGAAGGCAACGCCGGGCGCTTTCCGGCAACCAGTTCCGACGGCTCTGCCGCGATGAATTCCTCAACTTCGTGCGCTTCCGCGAATGGGAAGAACTCGTGAGTCAGCTCAAGGAAGTGGCGAGAGACCTCGGACTTCCCGTCGACAGTGAAGGCGCCATGCCGGAGGTGTTGAAATCGCTCCTGTCAGGGATGCTGTCCAACGTCGGACTCATTGAGCCGGAGAAATCCAAGCCTGAGCGCGGCAAACGTCGGCCACTGCGGGAGTACCTTGGCGCACGCGGCACACACTTCGCGATTCAGCCAGGATCGTGTCTCGCCAAGGCGACCCCGCCGCTCGTTGTCGCGTTCGAACTCGTGGAAACGAGCAGGCTATGGGCGCGCACCGTCGCCGGCGTGAACGCCGAGTGGGTTGAGCAGATCGCCGGGCCACTCGTGACCAAGACGCTCTCCGAGCCCCGCTTCGCGCAACGAACCGCGACGGTGGTGGCCAGCGAGCGAGTCACGCTGTTCGGGGTGCCGCTCATCGCCGGGCGCACCACGAACTACGCGCGCAACCACCCTGCAGAGGCGCGCGACATCTTCATTCGCAGCGCGCTGGTGGAAGGATCGTGGCAGACGCGCAACCCGCTGGTCAGTACCAACAAGAAGGCTCTCCAACGCGCGGAGCAGCTCACCGACCGGATGCGCCGACCGGACCTCCTTATCTCCGACGACGCGCTGTATGCCTTCTACGACCGCAGCCTCCCTGAACACGTGCTCTCCGGCTCCACGCTAGACAAGTGGCTACGGTCGACGCCCAAGGAGCAGTGGCCAACGCTGCGCGCGGAAGACTGCATCACCGACGACGCTAACCTCAAGCCATCAGATTTTCCCGAGCAGTTCACCGTCGGGCCGACGAAGCTCCCGGTGCGGTATGTCTTCCAACCCGGACGCCAAGACGATGGGGCAACCATCACCATCCGTATGGAACAGCTCGCCGGGCTGGCTCCAGAGCCGTTCTCGTGGCTTGTGCCGGGGCTGCGTCAGGAGCTGGCGACGGAACTGATCCGCTCGTTGCCCAAACAGATCCGCACGAATTTCGTACCCGCGCCCGACTTCGCCCGTCGCGCCCTCGAACTGCTCGAGCAGCGCAAGGAGCTGGGGCAGGGGAGTATCACCCACACCCTCGGGCGCGCGCTCACCACGCTCACACGTGTCCCCGTCGACGCCGATGCGTGGCGCGTCGATTCTATTCCCAGCCACCTCAAACCGACGTTCGTCATCACCGACGATGGCAAGGAGATTGCTCGTGGCGACGATCTCGAACAGCTGCAGACGAAGCTCTCCCAGAAGGTGGCGAAGAAGCTTACCCAGGCGGCCGACGGGATCGCCCAGTCGGGGGCGACGTCGTGGGTGTTCCCGCCGATCCCCACGACCACCAGCCTGGGTAAGGGCGTGACCGGGTATCCGTCGCTCGCAGATGAAGGCACGACGGTGGGGGTTACCGTCGCGGATACCAAGGACAAAGCCGAGAGGGCGCACGTACAAGGGTTGCGTCGGCTCCTCACTCTCGTGAACCCCAACCCCACGAAGTGGGTGGTAGCGCATCTCACGAGGACAGAGAAGCTTGCCCTGGCTGATTCTCCCTATTCGAGCGTTCCTGACCTGCTCGCCGATGCATGGCTCAAAGCGAGCGAGCAGCTCGCCGAGGAGCACGGCCCCGCCCTCGCGGTGCGCGACCGCGAGACGTTCGAACGGGTGGCGGTGAAGGTGCGTCAAGACCAGGCGGAGCGTACCCAGAAGGTGGTGTCGATCGCGGCCGAGTCCCTCACTGCCGCCACCAGAACCCGACTCGCACTGGCGTCGTTGCCCGACGACCACCCCGTACGCGTCGACGTTACGACACAGCTCGACAACCTGCTGTTCACCAATTTCCTGTCGTTCACGCCCGACCCATGGCTCCACCATCTACCGCGGTACTGCGAGGCGGCGGCGGTCCGCGTGCAGTCGGCGCTAGCAAATCCTGCTCGCGACGCGCGCGAGGCATTGCAGATTGAAGTGCTCGAGGACGAGTACGCAGCCCTCACCGACGCAGAACCGCCGGGCCCGCTGCGGCCCGAGGTAGAGGAGATTGCGTTCCTACTGGAGGAGTTCAGAGTGAGTGTGTTTGCCCAGCAGTTGCGCACGTCGGTGCCAGTATCTGCCAAGAGAATCCGCAAAGCCATGCACGCGGTTCGCCTTAAGTGATCTTGATCGGCCGTTACTCTGGGTGGGACACATTGGTTTGGGAAGGACCTAAGATGAAACTGAAGCTCGCTGGGGCAGCGTTCGTTGCCCTCGCCCTCGGACTCGCGGGTTGTGGAAACGATGACAGCGCCAAGCCTGAATCCTCAGAGCCGGCAGCATCCGCGACGGAGCAGGCACCCTCGGATCAGCCTGTGGAGGAAGAGCCTTCGACGCCGGAGCAGTCCGAGGACAACACGTCCGGCGGCGAGGAGTCTCCTGCGCAGAGCCCAGAGGCGACGGCGCCCGCGCTCGACGATGCAGGACGTGCGGTCATCGATGACTTCTTGGCGAAGCACAAGGAAGCAGAGGAAATCCCCGCGGAAATGTTCGATCCGGAACAAGCCAAGAAAATGCTCAGCCAGTTGAAGGTTGAGCCTGCCGAGTGCAACACCGTGCTGGGTGCACAGCAGAATCCGGAATTGCTGAACAACGCTGTGTGGGGAGGAGCTGCGACCGTGGATACGTCGTCGGGCAGCAGCACCAGCATCGCTGTGGCTCAGTTCGGACAGGAAGCCGGGCCGCTCGTCGAGGATGCGCGCACGATGTCGGAGAAGTGTCCGCAGATCACCATCGGCGAAGGCGAGCAAACGTTCCCGGCCACCATCAAGGTGCATGACGCGCACTCCGTGCAGGGCGCCGATGTTGCGCACATCATTGAGAACGTTGTGGATCTCGGAGGCGTGAAGCAGGTGTCGTTTAACGGCCAGGCTGCCAGAGGCAATCTGTTCATCAACGTTGCACTCACAGGTACGGAAGGCTCCGCCACCCCTGGTGATGCTGAGAAGCTGCTCACGGAGGCAGTTGCTGCAGCGCAGTGACATTCGCGTAAGTCACGTCAGCACAACCCCGCTCGCATACTCATTGTGTGGTGGGGTTGTGCTGTTACGCGGCCAGAAGTGCCATGATGGGGGAGTGCCAAAGGATGTTGCAGGACTGCTATCGCTGTTTGATATTCACCAGATCGATGAGGACGTGTGGGAGGGCCCACAGCCGGACACCTACTTCCAGCGACTCTTCGGCGGGCAAGTGCTCGCGCAGACCCTCGTTGCCGCAGCACGCACGGTCTCCCCAGAACGCGTGGTGCATTCCCTCAATGCCTATTTCTTGCGCGGTGGCTCTCCAGATTCACCGCTGCGTTTCGAGGTGGAGCGCCTCCGCGACGGCGGTACGTTCAGCACTCGCAGGGTAGTGACGAAGCAAGACGGGCGGATGATCTTCCAGCTCAATGCCTCCTTCCACGAATCTGAGGCCGGCCTTGAGCACAGCGCTCAGCAGCCGCGGGACAACGTATTACCTCCCAACGAGGCTCCCGCGCTCAGAACTGTCCTCGAGGAGCAGTTCGGCTCGCACGCCGAAATGCTTTCGGAGTGGGATGCACTGGACGTGCGTCTGGCCACTCCACCGCAAGAAAACCATCTGGGAGCGACGATGCGCGCCTGGGTGCGCACGAAGTCGACGATGCCACCAGACCCGCTGCTGAACAACGCAGTGCTCGCTTACCTCTCGGACATCACCTTGCTCAGCACGACGCTGGTGCCGCATAAGGTGCAGATCACGTCGCCTAATCTGCAGGCTGCTTCGATCGACCACAGCATGTGGTTCCACCGCCCGGTACGCACCGACGAGTGGATCTTGTACGACATGATCTCACCGTCGGCGGCAGGCGCCCGTGGATTCTGCCGTGGCAGGCTCTATCAAAATGGCGTCACCATCGCCTCATGTGGGCAAGAAGGGCTCATCCGGGTTCGCTGAATATAACAATCGCCCCGGAACTGTAGGGAGTCCCGGGGCGATTGTTGTGTTGATGTTAGGCGGCGAGGCCGACGCGCTCGCGCATCTTCGCGAGTGCCAGCCGCTCGATCTGGCGGACACGCTCAGCCGTGATGCCCCAGTGGGAACCGATATCGGCGAGTTTTGCCTGACGGCCGTCGAGGAGACCGTAGCGACGACGAACGACGTCTTGCGAACGCTCGTCGAGGCCGTCGAGCATCTCCTCAATACGGGCGCGGTCTTCCACGTCGAGTACCACCTCGTCGGGGCCGGGAGCGACGTCGCGGGCGATTAAATCACCGAGCGAGGTGTCGCCGTCGGTGTCGACGGGGGCGTCGAGGGAAACGTGCTCGCGAGACCAACGAACCAGGTCGACGACGCGTCCTTCTTCGAGGCCGAGCTCGTCGGCAATCTCTTCGATTTCTGGTTCGCGTCCGAGCTGGCGCTCGAGCGTGCGGCGTACAGCGGAAACCTGGTTGACCTGTTCAGCGACGTGCACTGGCAGGCGTACGATTCGGGCCTGCTGCGCAACTCCACGGGAGATGGCCTGGCGGACCCACCACGTCGCGTAGGTGGAGAACTTGAAACCCTTGGTGTAGTCGAACTTCTCGACAGCGCGGATGAGGCCGGTGTTGCCTTCCTGAATGAGGTCGAGCAGTGGCATCTGCGCACGCCCATACTTGCGGGCGATAGAAACGACCAGGCGCAGGTTGGACTTCACGAACCGGCGAAGCGCGGCCTCGCCGTCCTCCGCGATCTCGCGAAGCTCGTCGTCGGTGGCATCAGACGGGTTCTCGACTTCGCCTTCGAGAATCTTGCTGGCGAACATGCCGGCTTCGATTTGTTTGGAGAGCTCTACCTCTTCCACCGCGCTGAGCAGCGGCGTCTTGGCGATCTCATCCAGGTACTGACCGATGGTGTCTTTGCCGTCAATACCTTCGGCTTGGCGTCGTGCGGTGCTCAATGTGACTCCTTTCGCAGCCGTCTACAGGTAACAACGCTGTGGGTGGCGGAGAAGTTCCCGATAAAAGCGAAGATTTTTCGGTGCGTGTAAAGATGGGTCTGTAACGCCGTCGCGCAGTCCGTTTGCATGTGCTCGTTGCCCGTGCAAGTATGGACGGCGCGTCCCTTGACTACACCGGCGCGTGGCGTGCCCAATTATCGGAGGAAGAACGTGGCAGAAACCCGCAAGAACCCGAGCAACTCGGCTGCGGAGGCTAGCGACGCCCCTGACAAGGAGACCACCACGCAGTCGTCGCGCTCCAAGAAGACATCGACGACGACCCGCACCAGCAGTGCGTCGAAGAAAACCACCAAGGCGGCGAAGAAGACGAGCACCGCGGCGAAGAAGACCACGACGGCCGCCAAGAAAACGAGCACCGCGGCGAAGAAGACGACTGCGGCCGCTAAGAAGGCGAAGCCCAAGGCTGAGGCGAGTGCAGCGAAGTCGGCGTCGAAGACCACCACGAAGCCGGCGGCCAAGAAGACGACGACCCGTCGTGCGAAGAGCAATCGGAAGGCAACCGATGAGGTGACGGAACCGACCGTCGCGCAGGTGGCAGCTGGTGAAGTGCACATTTCCAAGGCTGACAAGGATGGCGACCACATCGTCATGACCGTCGGCGGTAAGCGTCGTTCGCTCGACGATGTCGACGAGTCCACGTTCAACGAGCAGGAAGAAGCCAAGGACGAGAAGGAACTCGTCGAGGAGGAAGGTTTCGCGCTCTCTGATTCCGACGATGCTGACGAGCCTGAGCAGCAGGTCGTGTCCGCAGGCGCCACTGCTGATCCTGTGAAGGACTACCTGAAGCAGATCGGTAAAGTCGCGCTGCTTAACGCCGTCGAAGAGGTAGAGCTCGCCAAACGTATCGAGGCCGGCCTGTTTGCCGAGGAGGCGCTCGCCGACGAAGAAAACCCTGTGAAAGCCGACGACATCGAGGATTACATCTGGATCCAGGAAGACGGCCGCAACGCGAAGAATCACCTTCTCGAGGCCAACTTGCGTCTCGTGGTTTCGCTGGCGAAGCGGTACACCGGGCGCGGGATGCTCTTCCTCGACCTCATTCAGGAAGGCAACCTCGGCCTCATCCGCGCCGTCGAGAAGTTCGACTACACGAAGGGCTACAAGTTCTCCACCTATGCCACATGGTGGATTAAGCAGGCCATCACCCGTGCCATGGCGGACCAGGCACGAACCATCCGCATCCCCGTGCACATGGTGGAAGTCATCAACAAGCTCGCTCGTGTGCAGCGCCAGATGCTCCAAGACTTGGGTCGCGAACCCACCCCGGAGGAACTGGCTGAAGAGCTCGACATGACGCCAGAGAAGGTCGTCGAAGTGCAGAAGTACGGGCGCGAGCCCATCTCCTTGCACACCCCGCTCGGTGAGGACGGCGACTCCGAATTTGGCGATCTCATTGAAGATTCCGAGGCGGTAGTTCCCGCCGATGCGGTCAACTTCACGCTCCTGCAAGAGCAGCTCAACGACGTGCTCGACACGCTCTCTGAACGCGAAGCCGGCGTCGTGAGCATGCGTTTTGGCCTCACCGATGGCCAGCCGAAGACGCTCGACGAAATCGGCAAGGTCTACGGGGTCACTCGCGAGCGCATCCGCCAGATCGAGTCGAAGACCATGAGCAAGCTGCGTCACCCGTCGCGCTCCCAGGTGCTTCGCGATTACCTCGACTGAGTGTCGCTTGCGGCGCCGCTGTTCGCTCTGGGTGGTGAGCAAGTGAACGTGACCGCCCCCGATGCACGCTAATGTGGCGGTGGTGAACGCAACTCACGGAAGGCTGCCCATGTCATTGTTCTCGCGTGCCGAGCAGGCCCCCGCCGATCCCATCCTGGGCCTCACTGAGGCATTTCACAAGGACCAACGCTCAGACAAAGTGAATTTGGGCGTGGGTGTCTACCTTGACGAGAGTGGCGCCATCCCGCTGATGGATGCGGTCCGGCAAGCGCAGGAGCAGTACGTCGCCGCGCAGAAGCCCCACGGCTACCTGCCTATCGACGGTTTGCCGGCCTACCGGGAGCAGACTCGTGCGTTGATTTTCGGTGACGATGCTGACATCGACCACGTGACCACAGTCCAAAGTCTGAGTGGCACCGGCGCGCTGCGCATCGGCGGCGAACTGCTGAAACAACTCTCGCCCGACAGCCGGCTGCTGCTGTCGAATCCCAGCTGGGAGAACCACCGGGCACTGTTCACTCAGGTGGGCTTCGACGTCGACACCTACAACTACTACGACGCGGACGCCCGCGGCATCGACTTCGCGGGCATGCTGGATGGCCTCAGACAAGCGGAGGCGGGCACCGTCGTGGTGCTGCACGCCTGCTGCCACAACCCCACCGGCTACGACCTCACGGACGCGCAGTGGGATCAGGTGGTGCAAGCGATTGGTGAACGGGAGCTGGTCGCGTTCGTCGACATGGCGTACCAGGGATTTGGCGACGGGCCGGATGCCGACACCGCGCTCGTCGGGAAACTCATGAACGCCAAGCTGCCGTTCCTGCTGGCCACCTCCTACTCCAAGAACTTCGGCCTCTACGGGCAGCGCACCGGCGCACTCCACGTGGCTACCAGCGATGCTGACGAGGCGACGCGCGTGCTATCGCAGCTCAAGTTGCTCATCCGTAAGAGCTACTCCAACCCGCCGGCCTTCGGCGCCAACGTCGTCGCAACCGTGTTGGGCGACGCTGCCCTGCGCGCATCATGGGAGACCGAGCTGCAACACATGCGCGAACGCATCGCGTCCCTGCGCACCAAACTCGTGCAGAACCTCGCAGCGCAAGGCGTGGACGACATGGGCTTCATCGCAGAGCAGCGGGGCATGTTCAGCTACTGCGGTCTCACACGCGACCAGATGCAGCGACTGCGCGCCGAGCATGGCGTATACGGCACCGACGCTGGGCGTCTGTGCGTCGCAGCACTCAACGACGGCAATATCGAGAAGGTCGCGAGCGCAATCGCCAACGTTCGTAGCTAGCGGGTCAGGGCTGGCTCGCGTGTAGGGCCAGCCCCGACGACCGGCGCACCGGGGTGCGGATGCACTCTTCGAGGGCTGCGCGAGAGCCGTAGATGCGCAACTCGCTGCGCGCTCTCGTGATGGCTGTGTAGACAAGTTCGCGGGTGGCCAGTGGTGACCCTTCGGGAGGGAGCACCACGCTCACCACTGTGTACTGGCCGCCCTGCGCCTTGTGCACCGTCATGGCGTGCAACTCCGCAGCGCCGTCGAGGAGCGACGGCGGCACCAGGCGCGGCTCATCGCTATCGTCGACGGCTGCGACGAGCTGCCCCTCATCGTTGATGATCACCGCGACGTCGCCATTGTGAAACCCGCCTGCATTGCGCGCGAGAAGCAATGGCTCGCCGACGTACGGACGTGTCGCGCCGTACTGCGGGAACTCGACGGCGACCATGCGGCGCGCTGCTTGCCCCCACGCCTGCACGCCGAATGGCCCCAGTCGATGCGCGCACAGGACTCGGTGGGCATTGAGCGCGTCAAGGGCCGCTCGCGCCTGCCCATCCTTGGCGGCTGAGAGCACCGCCTGAGCGGTGGCGGTGACGTCGTCGCGGAACTGCTCGAAGCCCACGATGTCGCGCCCTTCATAGTCGAACCACGAAATGGAGCTGGCGTCATTAATGATGGAGGTAGCCGCGGCCACGTCGCCTTGATCGATAGCGGTTGCCAGCGCGGAGATTTCAGGATTACTGCGCCTGTTCGTGCGTAGCTCGATGACGCTGCCGGGCTGCGTGAGCTGTGGATTTGCGACGATGTCAGCCAGCACGGCGCCGGCGTCGACCGACCGCAGCTGATGCGGATCGCCGACCAGCACCAGCCGGGTTCGGTTGGAGAGTGCATCGAGCAGTGACGCCATATGCTCGAGCGACACCATCGAGACCTCGTCGACCACCACCACGTCATAGGGCAGCGGATTCTGGGCGTGATATGTGGCGCGTGGGCCTCGCACGGGCTTGCCCAACAGGCTGTGCAGCGTTCCCGAGAAGGGTGGACGAACGGCGGTGCCCGGCAGTAGCTGACCGCGCACCGAATCGTACAGTTGTCGAGCGGCCTTACCCGTCGGTGCCGCCAGCGCGATGGAGATGGGGCAAGATGCGCCGAGCGAATTCAAGACACGCACCACTGTGGTGGTCTTGCCGGTGCCAGGCCCGCCGGTGACTACGCTCGTCATGTGCGTCATCGCGGCGCGGACAGCGGCGTCTTGCTGCTCGTCGGGCTCGTTCGTAGAGGGCAACGGCACAGCATCGTCGGCGATGGGCAGGGCTTTCCTGCGTTCCAACGCTTCAGCAACCGCACGCTCTTGGGCGTGGAACCGTGCCAGGTAGAGCCTGCCGTCGTCGAGGACGAAAGGCCGTCCGTCCCCCACGAGGCGAGAGTTCGCGACGAGTTCCACCCACTCCTGCGGGTGGGGCCATGGCAGCGCTTGGTCGGTGAGAGCACCACCACCGTCGTCGATCTCCGACAGGGGTTTCAGCTCGTGAGCATTAGCCAGCATCACGCATACGGAACCCAGCCGCAGCTCCCGAACCGCGAGCGCGAAGGCGAGCAGCACGCGTTCGTCGGGCTCATAGCCTTGGCTCAGGCGCCGGGCGAGATGGAAGTCGGCGAGCCCGATCATGCCCGCCTCACAGTACTGGCGGAGCAGGCCCGTCGCCGATGCGGGCAGTTCATGCATGGTGGCCTCCCAACAGATCGCTCACGGCAACCACCAGATCGGGTGACGGGTACCAGGAGAACACTCCGCAAGTGTGCCCGTCGATCACCGGGGTAGTGGGCCCGGCCATACCGCGGATGAAAAGATAGCCGACCCCGCCGAGATGCTGCTCGGGAACATACCCAGGCAGGCGTACGGAGAGGTAACGGTGGAGCGCTGCGGAATAACAGATGGCCTGCAGCGGATAGTGGGCGGCCATCATGGCGTGAGCCATCGCAGTTTGTGTGTAATGGCCCAGCGTGAGTACGTCGTCGGGCGAAGGCGCGAGCCGGTTCGTTTTGTAATCGACGACGAGGAACTTCCCGGCTTCGGTGCGCAGGACCGCATCGATGGAGCCGGTGAGCATGCCCGAGAGCAACTTGTGCGAAGCTTCCGAAGCTGCGAGGAGGTTCGGGTACTCGACGAGCGGGTCGTTCGCCGGGAGGTGTGCCTGCATGAGTTGCGCAAGCTGCCCGACGGTGGCCGCGCTGTCGCCTCCCATGGGAAGGTCGAAGTCGAGTTCAGCGAGCCGCAATTGGGTGGGGACGTCGCTGAGCGACTGCTGCGTGAGCGGCAACAGCGGCGTGGTGACGACGGCTTCGAGACCGTCGGCCAAGATGGCGCGCTCGGACTCGGTGAAGGCGATGGCGTGCGTACGGACGATCTCCGCGATGCGGCTTGGGCGCCCATCACCTGTCCAGTCGAGCACTTCGAGTGCTTCGTGAACCAGGGTTCCGAACTCAGCTCCTGCGGGCAGCGAGCCCATGGGAGCCAGGGTACTGAGGGCGGGATCAGCGACGAGCTCGTCGCCAGTGGCTGGTTCATCGGCGCCAGAGGGGGCATCGTGCATGCCCTGCGTGAGACCGGTGTACGAGGTGCGTCGCCACTGCTGATCGATCGAGCGGTGTGCCGTAGCCAGATGCAACGACGGGGTAGTCCGTTTGCGGGTATTGCGTGGCGCGACGGGCGCCTCGGGGACGGCATCGACACGCACCAACGGTACAGGCGAAGGTGTGGACCACGGGTATGCGTCTGCCAGCTGCGGTTGCGAGCGGTCATGAAACATGACCGCCGAGAGGGGGCCTCGGCTGCTGTTGCGCTCGTCGGTGTGCCACGCGATGGCAAGGTGTTTCGCCCTGGTGAGCCCGACGTACAGTAGCCGCAGCTCTTCTTGCCGGGCTTGGCGGGCGGCCAGGTCGCTGATGTGCGTTCCCTGGGGCTCTTGCCGCATCCACAACACTGAAGCTTCGTCGAGTTCGACATGGAAGGGGCGCTTGGGGTAGTGCCGAAGCGGGGACATGTCGGGAAGCAACACGATAGGGAACTCGAGACCCTTCGCAGAATGCAGCGTCATCACCCGGATGGAAGGTGCGTCGGTGGTCACGCGAAGTTCGGCTTGACCGTCGAGTCTCGATTGCTCATCGATGGTGCGCAGCAGTGCCACGGTGCTGCGGTGACCTGAATCGTCGAGCAGCTCTCCGATGTGGAGGAGGTCGGTGAGGTAGCGTTCGCCACCTGGCTGTCCGACGAGCCGTGCCTCGAGCGCGGTGCGCTCACGAATGACGTCGAGCGCCGCACTTGGCCCATCATTGACGAGGGCCTGCCTGGCACTGAGCATCATGTCGGCGAGCTGCGTGGTGCCTTTCGACGTTGCAAGCTCGTCCACGCGCATACCGATCAGATCTGTGAGCGCAACCACGCGCTCTGCAGACCCACCGTCGGGCTCGAGCGCTCGAAGCAGACGTTTCCAATCGTCTGCGGCAGGCTGCTCCCACACATTCGATGCGCCGTACAGCACTGCGGCGTAGCCGAGTTCATTGAATCGCTGCGTGACCTGCGCTGCCACTGAGCGTGCACGCACGAGCACGGCAATGTCGGAGAGCTCAACCAGGCGATCGCCGACCCGCCGTCCCAGCAACGCCTCGACTTGGGCGACGAGATCATCGAGCACCCGCTCTTGCACACGCTCGCCACGAGCCTGCCGAATCCAAATACGTTCGGAAACCTCGAGATCAAGACGGTTGGGATGGCTCGCCTCCACATCCTGCACCCATACAGCGCCATGGCCTAGATCGAGACCCACCATGAGGCGCACGACGCCGTCCACGATGCCTTTATCAGAGCGGAAATTGGTGCCGAGCGTCTGGCGGTCAGCAATCTTTGCGGTACGAAGATAGGTGCGTAGATCGGCTTTGCGGAACCCGTAGATGGACTGCTTCGGGTCGCCAATCAAGATGGTGGGCCTATCGTCGTCGACGAAGGCCGCCTGGATGACGTCCCACTGGTCGGGGTCGGTGTCTTGAAACTCGTCGACGAGCACCGCACGGTAGGCGTTTTGCAGCCAGCGGATGGCCGCAGGGCCGTTCGCCCCGTGCAGCAGTACCGCACGCAGCCGTGCGACGAGATCGTCGAAAGTGAGGATGCCGAGTGCCTGCTTGCGCTCAGCGAACATGGCGCGCACCTCGTTGCTGAAGATGGTCTCTTCTGCATCCGCCGGAGCGAGTTCGACGGAAGATTTGCATGCGTCCTGAGCCAACCGCAGTGCGCGATCTGGTGCGAGCGGTGGCTGTTCCACGTCGTGATACTTGGCGAGGAAGCAGTCGGCGCCGCATTCCTCCATGAGCTGTTCTGCCGCGGAGAGCTCTTCTGCGTGATCGGCGTCACCCAGCACGCCCATCTCGTGGAGCACCCGCTGGCAGAACTTGTGAATGGTGAACACGGCTGCCTGGTCGAAGTTGTCGAGGGCGGATTCCAGCCTGGCGACGCGCTCCTCCACGTCTCCGAGACCAGCAAGGTGCCGTGCCACAACCGCGTAGTCGGCATCGTCGGTGATCTGTTCGCCTGCAAGAAACTTGCGCAGGGAAGCAGCACAGGCATCCACCGCGTCGAATACCCTGGTTCGGAGTTCGGTGGCGGCGTTGTTGCTGAAGGTGATCATGAGGATTTGATCGATGCTCATGCCAGCTTCGGCGATGTAGCGCACCGCGAGGCCGGCGATGGTGAAGGTCTTGCCGGTGCCCGCGCTGGCTTCGAGCAGCAAGGTGGAGCGGGGGAGGGGGCCGTCGATGGTAAACACGTTCGTCACCACGAGCCTCCTTGCTCGGCCAGCGGCTCGTATAAGGCGGCCGCCCACCGTTCGAAGATGCTGTTTGAGGGGCCGGGAGGTTCGTCGCTCGTGGGTGGATCGTCGAAGAGTTGCTTCGCTGGGTCGGTGTAGAACAACATCCAGCGTTCGTTAGGGCGCGCCCACTTTTTGAATGCAAATGGAGCAGGATGGGTCCAATCTCGGCGGTTGAATCGCCCCGTGCGCTGTTCCATCACGAGCGAGAATGCGGGCTCGAATGGCACGGGCAACAACCGCGACCTTCCCACAGTGTGGGCGCGCACATACAGCTCGAGTATCTCTGTCGCGCGTTCAGGGGAAGGCAGGCGCAGCTCGTTGTACTTCGTGCGGTTTCTGCCGGGACGAAGCACCACCGCGCTGACGCGCACGCCCTGACATGCGAGGGCAAGAAGCTGTAGCCAGGGTTCGAGGAGTGCTCGGGTGCCCGAACCTGCAGCCGCGACGACGATACGGCTTCCATGCACGTTTGCGCTGCCCGTGAGACGAGTTCCAGACACTTCGACGTCGATGTCGACGAGCTCGGGTGGCTCCGTCGTCAGCCGCATCGCTTGTGCGACGATGGCGTCGGCCTCTCGGCCAATATTCGCCGTCATCGCACGCCCATATGCACCCTGGGGTACCAACTGCGACTGTTCAGCGCGGCGCAGCAGCTCTTGTGGCTCTACGTGGCGCATCCGCCCGTGGATGAACGCTTCCCTGATTCTCCAGCTGTTGAGGCCGTCGAGCTGTAGCGGCAGCTGGTCGTCGAGTGTGGTGTCATCGTCGGCATAGATGCTCGCCTGCTGGCTGAGGAATTCCTTGGCTGGATCGACTAGAAACGACTTGAGCTTCGTGAGCGCGAGTTGTTCGACGGGGGCCTGGATGGGGAGTCGGAGCGCAGCCCGGCGGCGTTCGGTGATGGCCGGATGATCGCTCGGCTCGAGTGCGGCTCGTGCACCGTCGAACGCGGCGCTGTCGAACGATGCCGATGATGCGGTGCTGAACTGGCTGGCATTGAACGGCTGAGGGGCGTGCTGCATAACGGTGGGGAACGGCACTCCAAGTTGGCGCAGCATCAACCGTATGCTCACCGGACTCGCGAGCTCGTTTCCGGTGCGTTCGGAGTGCGTTGCCGTGACGATGAGCAGTTGCTCGGCTGCGAAGGCGTGTGCCAAAAGTTGCCGCTGCATGACGCGGCCTTTGTCTGGCAGCGTGCCAGGAAGCTCGTCGGGTAATGCACCGGTGGCGACGTCGTCGAGGCCGATCATGGCCACCAGGCCAGCATCGACGTGGCATGCCTCGTGCGGTGCGACGACGTGCAGCTCGCCATTGCCCAGCGCGGGCCGGTGCCAGCGGGAGGGCAACTCGGTTTCGATGATGCGGCGAAACTCGCTCTGGTTGAGGAGCGCCGTCGATGACTCGTGCGCCAGCGTAATGCGCCCGAAGACCGTTGCAGCCTGCTGTTGCATCCAGCGATCTTCGAAGCCCAGACCAACGAGCTGTTCTAGAGTGTGGACGGCTACTCCCGCCCAATCGGACATGGTGAGGCTTGCGCTCGTGGCGTCGCGCAGCGCCCAGAGCCTGCCAATGACCTCGGCGAGCGCTCCGATGAGGTCGAGATCGTTTGACGTCGTTTCCTCCACACCGAGCACCCCGCGAGGGCCGGCCACGCCACCCATCGCAATGCCCGTGAGGAGCGCGTCGATACCGCTTTGCCAGGTGTTGACGGCATCACGAGGCAAGCCAAACGCTGCTCGATGGTTGCTGCCCAGGCCCCAGTGCACCTCCGCCGCTTGGACCAATTCGAGTAGCTCCGTGCGTCGGTTGGCAAACCCCCAGCGTGAGGCAATGGCCGGCAGAAGCAGGAACTCCACCACCTCATTGGCTGTGGCGCGTCCGGTAACGAGATCGAGGGCGGCGAGGATGGCGTCAATCGCATGGTTGCCGCTGTGCGATGTGCGAACCTCCGCGACGCGCAACGCACCACCTGGGTGGCGGCTCGAGGCACGGAACACGGCATTGAGCACGGGCGCCCAGGCGTCGGGGTTCGGGCACACGATGCGCACGTCTCGAGGCTCGAGATGTGGGCGGGCCTCGAAGCAGCGCAGCAGCTCATCACGCAGCACCTCCGCCTGCCTCAGCTTCGAGTGCGAGCCGTGAATCTGCACCTCAGGAACTGCTCGGAGGGGTTTGCCGACGCGAACAGGCTCGTCGTGGGCAACGTCGCCAAGCCACGTCGGCGCGGCCTCGACCCCCCACACCACGCGAGGGGAGAGCGCTTGCAGTAACGGTCGTTGCGAGGGCGCGACTTCGTCGACGCAGAACACCCAGGCAGGCGTCTCGAGCCTGGCTGCAGCCTTAGCAAGCTGCCGCGACGCTTCCACCGGATTGAACCGCAACAGTGCGCAGACGTTGCGCAGCAAGGCAGGCTGCCACGCCAGGTGCTCAGGCAGTTCGCCGTCATCACTTGCGAGCCAGCGTTCCACCATCGACGGCACGTGCTCGGCGTAGCTGCGGAAGAGCTGGGCGAACCGGGAGCATGCAGACAGTTTGCGCGACGGAATTGCCAGGAATGCCTGCAACGGGGAGTGGAGCTGCGCGACGGCATCAACCTGCTCAGCGATAGCGGTGACGAGCCTGCTGCCGCGCCATGACTCCCACTGCGCCTCGACGGAGGCGTTGGCGGTGAGCATGGCCGTGAGTTGCCCGATGGTGAGGAATTCGACGCCTGCAGAGATGCCCTCGAGCGTGGCAATCTCTTGGCTGAGCAGCCTGGCGGAACCAGGAGAATCAACCACCACCAGACCACGCGCGAACGGCGAGCGCAGTTCGTCGCGGATGGCAGCGGCTAGCTCGGGCACCATTGCCCGCCAACTCGTGCCCAGACGTACCTGCACCGCCTACTCCTTCCGATGTGTGCAGCAGCCTACTGGGTGCCTCTGACATTCCTGCTGGCGCGGAGCGTTGTCGGTAGCCTTTGGTAGTTTGACCGGTTGGGAGGTCACATGGCGGATGCAATACTCGACGCGCTCGATCCAGAACAGCGGCAGGTGGCGCTGGAGCTTGACGCGCCCGTCGTCGTGCTTGCAGGAGCGGGTACGGGAAAAACGCGCGCCATCACCCACCGCGTCGCGCACGCCGTGCGCTCCGGCCGCTACGATCAGCGCGCCGTGCTCGCCGTCACCTTTACCACCCGCGCCGCTGGCGAGATGCGGGTGCGGCTGGCGCAGCTCGGGGTACGGCACGCGCAGGCGCGCACCATTCACGCGGCTGCCCTGCGGCAGTGTCGCTACTTCTGGCCACAGGCCTACGGCACGCCGTTTCCCGAGGTGGCCGAGAACGCGTTCGGCATTATCGCCCGCGCAGCCACCCATGTGCTCGGCGACGTCGACACCGCGTTGATCCGCGACCTTGAAACCGAGCTTTCGTGGGCCAAATCGAGCAATGTCTCTCCCGACGCCTACCCCGAACTCGCGGTGGGGAGGAACGTCACGGGGGCTTCGCCCACACAGGTTGCGGCCGTGATGGACGGATACGAGAAGGGTAAGCAAGCACAAGGTGTGGTCGATTTCCACGACATTCTGCTCTGCAACGCTGCGCTACTCAATGGGCATCCGGCCATCGCCGAACAAATCCGTGCGCAGTACCGTCACTTCGTTGTCGACGAGTACCAGGACGTCTCCGCAATTCAGCATCGGCTCATCGGACTGTGGGTCGACGGCCGCACCGATGTGTGCGTCGTGGGTGATCCGAACCAGTCCATTCACGCCTTCGCCGGTGCCGATCCCCGGTTCCTCCGAGAGTTCGCCGATGACTACGACGGCGCGGTCACGGTGAACCTCGTGCGCAACTACCGCTCGACGCCCGAAATCCTCCGCGTCGCAACACACGTGCTGAAGCCTCCACGCGACGAACGGTTGCGAGCCACGCGCGCTTCCGGTGACGAGCCAGTAGTGCAGGCGGCAGGAATCGTCACGAACGAGGCCGAGGCCACCGCGAACTGGATTCTCGACAGGCACGACGCCGGCACACCCTGGAATGAAATCGCAGTGTTGTACCGAATCAATGCCCAGTCGCCCGCGCTTGAGGCGGCACTCGACCAGCGCGGTATTCCCTACACCGTCCGCGGCACCGAGCGCTTCTACGAACGCGGCGAGGTGCGGCAGATCGTCGGCATCCTGCTGCGGCAAGCCGAATTGGAACCCGACGGTGATGCCTCCGCGCTGCTGGAAGCCGGGCTCGCGCAGGTGGGTTGGTCAGCAGAAGCCCCGGCGGGGCAGGGGCGACAGCGTGAGCGTTGGGAATCGCTCACTGCGCTCAAGCAGCTGTTCGACGAGGAGCAGGAACAGCATGATGCTTGGACGGCCGGCGAGGCCGGTGCGTGGCTGCGGGAGCGAGTCTCCTGGGAACAGACCCCCGTCGCGCAAGCGGTCACCTTGTCCACCATGCACGCGGCCAAAGGACTCGAATGGGACGATGTGGCGATCATCGGTGCCCGCGAAGGCCTCGTACCGTTCTCGCTCGCTACCGAAGAGCCAGCGCTGAGTGAAGAACGCCGGCTGCTGTACGTCGCCTGCACTCGCGCTCGGCAGCGGTTGCGGGTGAGCTGGAACTACATCGGCGCCGGCGGCAAACAGCCGCCCTCACGGTTCCTCGACGGCATCCGCACGCGCCCGCATACCGAGGCCGCCACGGCGTCCGGCAAGCGCCGGGAGACGAAATCCATCCGCTCGCGAACCTGCGTGGTGTGCGGGCGGCTGCTCGCTACCGCAGCGGAGCGGAAGCTTAGGCACCACGAGGAATGCGAACTTCCCGTCGACGAGCAGCTCTTCGCGGAGCTCAAGGCCTGGCGAAAACGCACCGCCGACGAGCTCAGCACGCCCGCGTTCGTCGTGTTCACCGACGCCACGCTCATGGCCATCGCGGAAGCCAAACCCACCGATGAGCAGGCGCTCTTGGCCTTGCCTGGCATCGGGCGTTCAAAGCTCGCGAAGTATGGAGCCGCGGTGCTCGATGTTATCGCCCAGCATGCATGAGGGCTGAGTCGCCGGCTGCGACTGGTGTGGCGCAGCCCGGGGTGCGGCAGCCTGAGCGACGGTGAGTAGGCGTCGTCGCGATACTGCCGCTGCGTTCGTCCCAACACAGCGCGCGCCCGGCCAGCGCGGCGTCGCGATGGTGCTGCAGCGCACACAGCTCGACGGCGGCGCCAGCCATGGCCCACGCCCGAAGGTGCGCAGCGGCAGGTGTGGTGTCGCGGCGGGGGAGGGCGATGCAGGAAGGGCATGGTGTTGCTCCGGGCCACAGCAGTGGCCCGACCGTTCCGGCGGCGGCATTCGCCCAGGCGTAGAGCGTTGGGCCGAGTTGGAAAGCGTGCGCTTCCAAGAGCGGATAGGCTCCCGGTGCGAATTCGAGCACGACAAACTCAGCGCCGACGGCGAACCCGAGATCAGCCAATGCCTCGGCGGGGGAGACACGGTGGTAGCGCATCGTCGTCGATGCGAACGGTTCGGAAGTGTGTTCAGAGACCAGCACGATCATGCATGCAGTGTCGCATGTGGTCGGGGTCAACGTGAGGGGAGAATCGTCGGCTGTGGATAACTCCAGAACGCAACGTGGGCTGACACCCGAAGATGCCAGCCCACAGCGTTAGGGTTGCGATCAGGCGCGACCGAGAATGCGGTTCAGGTTGGTGCCGCATTCGGGGCACTTGCCCTTGGCCATCTTGGTGCCCTTGTCGTTCACGACGACGTTGCCCTTGGCGTTGCGCTTAGCCTTGCACTTCACGCAGTAGAACTCGCCTTCCCAAGTCTCTTCAGCCATGTTTCCTCCTAGGTTGTTGGATGTCACCGACGGCGCCGGCAACGACCGCGGTGCCCAATCATGGACGGACACGGTGCTTCACATAAGGTGAGCCCTGCGAGCTCTACCCGCCTTCCCCTGCGGGCGAGCCCCACAGGACTCACAGGAACTAAGTTTGGCCCTACTCCGGCGGAAACGTCAACTGGACTCGCAGGTGACTGCAGCGCATCAACGTCTCACGAGTCGAGGAGCTTACGCAGTTCGTCGTCGAGGTCATCCGATGCGGGGGCTTCCTTACCCTTCGCGACGAACGCCATTGGGTCAGCGAGATCCTTCGCGGTGGGGATCAGATCGGGATGTGACCAGATCGCGTCCCGGCCCTCGGCGCCCCGGTCGTGTTCGAGCGCGCCCCAGAGGTTGTTCGCGTCGCGCACGAGGCGCGGCGTGAGTTCGAGCCCGATGAGTTCACGGAGCACTGACCGAACGGGCGATTCGGCGGCACGTCGACGCCGGAGTACCTCGACCAGCTCCGGCGCGTGCGGCATCCATTTGTTGAGGGTGTGCTGCACCACGTGATCTACCCACCCCTCGACGAGTGCGAGGAGGGCGCCGAGGCGTTCAAGGATCTCGATCTGCGTCTCGGTGCTCGCGGGGCGGAAGAACGACACCTGTACCTCTTCACCGATTCTGGTGAGATCTTCGAGTGACATCTGTTCGAGATTGTCTGGCGACAACCGATCGGCGATCGCGTCGAGATCGATAGTGATTTCGCGCGCATAGTGTGTCATGAGCGCCTGGAGCTGCGGGGAGAGCCAACCGACGTTGGCGAAGAGCCGCTGCCGGGCCGCCTCGCGGAGCAAGAGGAGCAGCATCATGTCCGACTCATCAGCGTCGAGATCTTGCGTGAAGTCGGCGACATTCGCAGGGATCACCACGACGTCGTTCCTGGCGGCAAGATTAAAACCGATCTCCGTGCCAGTGAGAGTGTCCCGAGCTACCTTGGCGAGCACTCGTTTCAAGCGTTCTCGATACATGGCCGATGCCGACTGGCGCATCAGCGGACCCATCATGGATCCGAGATCGAAGCCCTCCATCTCCGCAGCTCCCTCTGATGAGCTGCGTTGCAGTGCATCGGCGAGACCGTCGATGATCGGTTCGACGATCGACCGCCACCCTGCACTGGTGTCATCGAGCCACTGTGCGCGGGTGCTGAGTCGCGCAGGCAGGCCAGGAGCCTTGAATGTGGTGAATTCGTCCAGCCACGACTGCGCGAGACGTTCCGCGTCGACGACGACGTCTTGCTCTCGCGGTTGAAGCTCGGGGTCTGGCCCAGTTTCTTGGAGCGTGTGCTTGGCGGCGGTGATGGTGGTGAGCCACGCGGCGTCGGGATTCTGATCCGCGCCGGGGACGCCGAACATCATGGCGCCGCCCCTGGACTGCATCTGTTGCATGCGCTGCATGACGGCCTCGAAATCGATGTCTCCGTCGGCTCCGAGGATGCCCATCTGCTCCATCATCTTGCGGATCTCCTCGAAATTGAAGCCACCTGGTTGCGTCACGGGCGACCACCTCCTAGGTCATCCATTGAACCGTACCGCGCAAGCGGGCGTCATCCTCCTTGCTGAACGTTGGTACTGTGTCGTGGTGAACGCGCGAAGGGAGAGGACGTGAACCGCAATGCCGTGGCGATTTCGTCGTCGGTGTTGTTCGTCGTGTTCGCGGCGATCCTCGTGCTGACTCCCGCGCCATACGTCACGTGGCGGCCTGGCCAACCCATTGATGTGCTCGGTGAGACCGAGCAGGGCCCGGTGATCGGCGTCGATGGCGTGGAGACGCATGATCCCACAGGCCGGTTGCTGCTCACGCTGGTGTCGACGTCGAAAGTGGACACCACGGTGAGCCTTCCTGAGGCAATGCTGGTGTACTTCGGTGAGGGGTCCGACGCGATGCCCCGCGACTTGATCTACCCACCCGGAAAATCCGACGACGAGATCACCCAGGAAGCCGTCGCCTCCATGGACACCTCGCGCGACAACGCCATCGTCGCGGCCCTGCGTGCCGCGGGCATTCCCGTCACGGAGCGCCCCATGGTGTCCAGCGTCGTCGTCAACGGGCCATCGGGTGATGTGCTGCACCCTGGCGACTTGATCGTCGAAGTGAACGGGAACCCAGTCGAAACGACGGCCGACGTTGCGAAAACCATTGGTTCGGCCAACGTTGGTTCGGTCGTCAGCCTCAAAGTGCTGCGAGCAGGCAAGGAGCACAAGGCCGATGTGACGACCGTGGCCTCGTCGCAGGATCCATCGCGGGCAATCATCGGCATTGGCCTGGCGGTGGGGTACGAGTACGCGCCAAAGGTCACCTACGGGTTGAGCAGCGACATCGTCGGGCCGAGTGCTGGGCTGGTGTTTGCTCTGGGCATCTACGACAAGATCACCGCCGGCAAACTGATGGGTGATCTCACCGTGGCGGGTACAGGCGAGATTGATCCGAGTGGGCAGGTGCGTGCCATCGGAGGCATCCAGGAGAAGATGACTGGCGCTGAGAAGGAAGGCGCGACGGTGTTCCTCCTGCCGCGAGATAACTGCGAGGCTGTCGGCGATTTCAAGACGAAGATGCGGCTCGTCCCCGTATCCACGTTGCGCGACGCGATCGCATCGCTCCAGTACATCCAAGAAGGAAACGAAGCGGAGGTTGCAACCTGTGAGTGATCCTTCACGACTGATCGCGGTGCTGCTCGATGTCGAACGGCACGTGTCGGAGCTGGGCTGGGACCAGCCCGCCCGCCTGTTTGCTCTCGTTAGCACCCGCGAACTCCTGCAGATGGAACCGCAGTTGGCGGGGCGTGTGCCAGACGGTGCCGACGATGGCATGAGCGCGGTGGAACAAGACGAGTTCCATGCTGGGGAAGACCTATTCGAACGCCTGGCGAGCATCTATTTTCCCGACACGGTGGAAGGTGTTGCCCTCAGCTTGGAGCGCACCTTTCTGCCGAGCGCCTTTGAAGCGGACGTGCCTGAGAGGGACGACGAAGCAGTCGAGTTTGTGCGGAATCATCCAGAGCACCAGGACGTGCGCGCCGTCGTCGGCGTGCTGCGTGACGGCTCTAGGTACGGGTTGGCTCGCATCAAGTCGCATCCCGACGATCTACTGCAAGGCGCCGATGTCATCCCCAACCTGCCCGATGCCCTGGCCCAAACCTTGAGGAGCGAAGCGTGAGTGAAGCACACGCCACGGAAGCACCCCGCGAAAGCCGCCGAGTACTGCCGTGGTTCATCGGCATCCTCGCGGCGCTCATCTTTGCGTTGGTGATCGGCGCCAGGATCAGCACAGACTGGTGGTGGTTCCAGTCGGTGGATTTTGCAACGGTGTTCACGACGCGGCTCGTCACGCAGATCGTGCTGTTTGCGGTATTCGCGCTCCTCATGTTCGGCATCACGTTCTCGTCGTTCGCCATCGCGTACCGGTTGCGACCGAACGTGCGACGGGCGAACCTCGATTCTGAGCTGCTGATCCAAGCCCGCGACGCGTTAGATGCGAAGTCGAAGTTCATCATGGCGGTGCCTGCGACAATTCTGGGCCTGTTCTCGGGCATCAGCGCGCTCGCGCAGGTGGACACATTCCTCGCTGCCTGGCGGGCACAGCCGTTTGGCCATAACGACCCGTACTTCGGCCTCGACGCATCGTTCTACGTCTTCTACCTTCCGCTGATCAAGTACGTCGTCGGCTTCTTGCTGATGGCGATGGTCAGCGCCACGATCGGCTGCCTCATCGTTCATTTCCTGACAGGCTCGATGAACGTCAAGGCCCTCTCGAGTGCAGGGAACACGAAGACGAATCTTGGTGCGCACCGTCAGCTCTCCGTGTTGGCGGGCATCACGCTCCTTGTGCTTGCTGCCAACGCCTTCCTGGGCCGGTACGCGTACCTGACTGCGCGCAACCGCAACTTCACTGGTGTTGCGTTCACCGATGACACCGTGCGTATCCCCGCGCAACTGATCCTCACCGGAATCATCGTGCTCGTCGCGCTGGTGTGCTTCGCGAATGCGTGGAGGGTACGCTGGTCGATCCCCGCCGTGTCGGTCGCGCTGCTGCTGGTGTCGTCGCTGCTGCTGAGCGGCCCCTATCCGTGGATCGTGCAGGAATTCCAGGTACTCCCGAACGAGCCCGACAAGGAACGCGAGTACATCGGCAAACACCTCAAGACCACGCGTGAGGCGTACGGCATCGATGACATCGAGATCACAGACTACGAGGCCACAACCAAGGTGGCGGCGGGCCAGCTGCGCGCCGATGCAGAGGCGCTTCCTGCCATTCGTTTGATTGATCCGGCGATCGTCGGCGATACCTACGAGCAGTTGCAGCAGGTACGTGGCTACTACCGCTTCCCGAAGACCCTCGACGTCGACCGTTACGTGATCGATGACAAACCCACCGACGCAGTCGTGGCCGTGCGCGAGCTGGATTTCGCGGCGTCGAATGCAGAAGTCACGTGGAACAACCAGCGCACCGTGTACACGCACGGCTACGGCATGGTCGCGGCTTACGGTAACCAGCGGCACAGCAACGGTGAGCCCGTATTCTTCTCGGGAGGTATCCCGACGGTGGGGCTCGTTGATGAACACGAACCTCGCATCTACTACGGCGAGCGATCGGGCGACTGGGTGGTCGTCGGCGCGCCTGAGGGTCAAGCCCCCGTCGAACTCGACACCCCCACTGGTGGTGAGGGGCGTACTGAGTCGCGCTACACCTACACGGGTCAAGGTGGCGTTCCCATCGGCAACCTCGCGGCCAGGCTGATGTTCGCGGTTCGTCTCGGTGACATCAATTTGATGCTCTCCGAGCGTGTGAACGACGAGTCCAAGCTCATGTTCAACCGTGTGCCGCTGCACCGCGTGCAGGAAGTCGCGCCGTGGCTGACGCTAGATTCCGACCCCTACCCGAGCGTAGTCAACGGGAAGATCGTCTGGATCATCGACGGGTACACCACCACCGATCAGTTCCCGAACTCGCAGCGCATCAACTACACGTCGGCTATCTCGGATTCGCGAGGGCAGAGCAGCGCGATTCAGCCGACCGGGCAGGAAGTCAACTACATCCGCAACTCGGTGAAGGCCACCGTCGATGCCTACGACGGCACCGTCACCTTGTACGAGTGGGATGAGACCGATCCGATCTTGAAGACCTGGAGTGAGGTCTACCCGGGAACGGTGAAGCCTAAGAGCGAGATTTCCCAGGAGCTGTTGGAGCACCTTCGTTATCCCGCTGATCTGTTCAAGGTGCAGCGCGAGATTCTGGGGCGCTATCACACGACGAGCAGTGACACCTGGTACCAGCAATCGGATGTGTGGCAGGTGCCCAACGATCCGGTGCGCGGCGGCGAGAATAAGCAGAAGGAACCGCCGTATTTCCTCACCATCCGCTGGCCAGAGGATCAGAAGCCGCACTACGCGAACACGACGATCTTCGTGCCGAAGGGCCGCGAGAACCTCTCGGTGTACATGTCTGCGAACGCCGATGCAACGAGCGAGGACTACGGCCGATTGCGGGTGCTGAAGCTCTCCGACGAACAGCAGATTCCTGGCCCAGGCCAGACGTACAACGCCATCCGTACCGACGAGCAAGTCGCGGACCGTCTGTTGCCGTTCAACCGCGAGGGATCGGACACGAAGGCCATCTTCGGCAATTTGCTCACACTTCCGCTCGGCGGTGGCCTGCTGTACGTGCAGCCGATCTACACGCAAACGAGCTCCACGTCGGGCGGCTACCCGGCGCTGCGCTTTATCGTCGTGCGCTTCGGCGAAAAGGTGGGTATTGGCGACACGCTGCAGGCGGCACTCGACCAGGTGTTCCAAGGCGACGCTGGCGCACAAACTGGCGAGCGCGTCGAGGGTACATCCCCAGAGGCATCCGATGCCAAGGAGAAGCCGTCGGATGAGGGGGCGCAGAAGCCGTCGGAACAGCCGTCGAAGCCTGCGAGCTCCCCGGTCGAGACGACGCCGCCCTCAGCGAGCCCGTCTCCAACGCCTCAGCCGGCAGAACCTGGAGGCAGCGACCAGGCACGGACGAAGTTGGACGAAGCCCAAACCCTGTTTGAGGAAGCACAGAAGGCACTGCGCCAGGGCAATTTGGCCGAGTATCAGAAGAAGAACGACGAAGCCAAGGCCAAGGTGGAAGAAGCCATCAAGGAGCTCGACGGGGAGTAACCGACGGGCTAGGTTCCGAGCTCGACGACCTCGGGAGAGTACTCGTCGAGCTGCGGAACCAAGGTGCGCGCATCCCCGGCGACCACGACGGTCATGTCGTCGGGGTCGACCAGCGAGCGCCACGCGTCGCTGGCTTCGCTTGGAGTGACAGACCTCAGTGCCTCGGTGTGCTGGTTGATGAAGCCGGTGTGCATGCCGGCTTCGGCGAGTGCGGCGGCCTGCGCTGCGATGTCTGCGGACGTTTCGTTGGCGAGCGGAGCGATGCCGATTCTGAACGCCTTCGCGTCCTCGAGCTCGTCTGGCTGGATCGACGCATCGAGACGGAACGCATCGAGGATGCGTGGCAGCGCATCGGCTGCGACGTCGGTGCGGGTGTTCGTGTGCACCTGGAGCAGGCTGCCCGTCGGATCAGGAGCGAATCCTCCGCCAATGCCGTAGGTGTATCCAAGACGCTCACGCAGCTCGAGGTTGAGCCGGCTCGCGAACCCTCCCGCGATGACATGCCCAGCCAGGCGTGCGGACGCCCACAGCGGATGCGTGCGGGGGATGCTTCGCTGAGCCACTTGGATGGTGGCCTGCACCGCGTCAGGAAAATCGACGATGATCGTCCGCCCTTTGCGGGGCTCCTCAGACTCGATGAGTGGCGTGCGCTGAGCAGGTGTGGTCCATGCCTCGAGTGCGGAGGTATCGACTGACGGCAGGTCGCCGACGACGATCAACGTCGCTTGTTGCGGGGAGAACTGCGTGGCATGCCAGGCGGCAACATCGTCGCGTGTGATGTTCGCGAGCGTCGCCGGGGTGCCAGCTGCGGGGCGGCCACGTCGCTGGTCTTCACCGTAGAGCGCTGCTCGCATGGCTACGCTCGCGGCGGCGGTGGGGGAACTGAGCCGGGTGAGGTAGGCGGCGGTTTGCGCCTCGACATGCAGCGCGACGTCGTCATCGAGGTAGGCGGGCTCGCTCAGGATTTCGGCAAGTAGCGGTACGAACTCGGCGAAGCGCCGGGCGGGCACCAGGCCGCCGATCCGAGTGGAATGGTGCGAGGCGGATGCGTGGAATGCAGCCCCTTGTGCGTCGACGAGTTCTTGCATGTCCGGGTGCGAGCGTGTCGCCTCGTCGAGCGCGTGGAGTGCGATCGTCGCAACACCCTCAAGCGCTTGGGGCTCGTCGACGAGACGAATCGGTTGGACGAGCTCGAACGCCGCAACGTTCTGGCCTGGCATGGGGAAATGCCACACGGTCAGGCCGTTGCCCAGGGTGTGGATGTTGGGTGTTGGGAACTGCCAGGGGGTATCCGTGAGGTGCACCTCGGGGCGTTGCATCACGCCTCCTTCTGCAGGTAGTGGAGCTGGTGTGCGATGTCGCTGCGCAGCCAGCGTGCGGCGGCGCGTCGGACATCCTCGGGGGTGAGCGCGAGCACGTCGTCGAGGTAGCGATTTACCCGACCGGGGTCGTCCCACAGTTGCCAGGCCTCGTTGAACAGATCTGCGCGGTCTTCTGCGGTGGACAGCTGCCAGAGCCAGGAGCGCTCGTGCTGCGCGACTGCCCGTTCGAACTCCGCATCCGTCGGGCCCTGCTCCGCGAATGTGGTGATCTCCTCGAGCGCGCGTGCTGCCGTGCGATTCGGATCGACGCCCTCGCCCGGACGCACCACGAGCACCGCGATCGACGGGGCGTTGCGGTGCGTCAATGAGAGCGCATGGACCTCCTGCACCACGCCCTCACCCTTGACGAGGTTGCGATGCAGTCGAGCGGCGTGCCCGTCGGCCAGAATGGACAGCCCGAGGTCGATCGCCGGCTGATCGGGTGCCGCCGCGGTCGAGGTCGGCCAAGAGAGATACACCAGCGAGTGTGGGACGTCACGTCGTACCGTCCTCGTCGTCGCCGCAAGTGGCGGAACCTCCGACGGGGCCCGCACCGGCACCGCGTCGCGGCGAGGAAGGTGTCCGAAGTAGCGCTCTGCCAGCTCGAAGCCTTCGTCGACGGCTACCGGCCCCGTGAGCACCAGTTTGGCGTTCGACGGCCGGTACCACGCGTCGAAGAAGGCGGCGACGTCGTCGAGACAGGCGTCGTCGAGGTGCTGCATGGACCCGATCGGCAGATGCCCGTACGGGTGCTCGATGGGGAAGTGCTGCTCGATGAGGAGTTGGAGGAGGTCGCCGTAGGGCTGGTTGTCGTAGCGCTCGCGTTTCTCTTCCTTCACCACCTCGCGCTGCGCTTCGAAGTTCTCCTCGGTGATCGACAGTGAGCTGAGGCGCTCGGCTTCCAACCACAAGGCGAGTTCGAGGCCGCCGCGGGGGACCGTCTCGAAATAGTTGGTGCGGTCGAACGACGTTGTAGCGTTCACAGTGCCGCCCATCGATTCGATGAGCGCCATGTGTTCCCCGGACGCGACGTTGGCGGAGCCTTGGAACATCAGGTGTTCGAACAGGTGCGCGAAGCCGGTGCGCGACGGGGCCTCGTCGACAGACCCCACGTCGTACCAGATGTTCAGGGCGACGCCTGGGGCATTGGCGGGGGAGACTGCGACGCGTAGACCGTTGCTCAGCGTGGTGAGTTCGATGGGGTACGACGACATGGGCGGGAGTTTATCGAAGCGCATGTAGCCAGGTCTTGAACATGCTCGTGCGCTGCGCATCCTCCTCCTGAGCGCCCGGGTAGTCGGTGTGACCGCAGCTGGTGACGACGAGCTCCTTCGGCCCTGCCAGCGCGTGGTACACCGCGAATTGTCCGGGCGGAGGTACGGCAGGGTCCCACAGCGCGGCACCCACCATGGTGGGGGTCGTGACGTGTGAGGCGGCGGTAGCGGCGTCGAAGTAGGCCAGCACATCGAGCGCCTCGGGGTGCTGTTCGACGTACTTCGCGACGGCTCCGCCACTGCCAATGCACGGCAAGGTGACGCGCAGCGGGTGGTTGCCGAAGGTGGGCACGTGCAGGGCGGCGCGTTCGTAGTGGTCGCTGAGGAGCGCGAGCGCACCGGTGCCGCCGCCGAAACTCACGCCTTGATACGTGCGGGGATGCGTGCCGACGAGGTGGTCGAGCTCCGCGCTCGCTCGCCAGAGATCTTGGACGCATCCGCGCAACACATACGTCGACGGGTCAGCGATGCCGTGCAGCACGTGCCCCCACGCATCCGACGGAATGCCGAGAGTGATTGACAGCTCAGGGAGTCCCCGCGTCACGGGGAGGATGACGGCATCGGTGGCAGCGACGATGCCCTCGTCGAGCTCCGGGTACGCGCGCCCGCCATAGCCATGGCCGACAGTGAGGTTGATCGTCGGTTTGCCGTCCAGGGGCAGCAGCACGAAGCATCCGACGCGCACCCCGCCGGTGGATGTGAAGGAGCCTCGATGCAGCCGATGCGTAGTAGCGAGCGCCGGTAGCACGTCGAGCTCCGAATCGAGCGTGAGCGACGGCGCCAGCGCTTCCGCCTCCGCGTATGCATCGTGCCAGAACGCGAGAAAGTCCGACGGCGCTTCCGGCAGCGGCTGCGGCTGAAGGAGTTTGGCGGTGGGCCACCCGTAGGAAGCATCGCCTGGCCAGCCATCGATACGGCCTTGCTCGTGCCACTGCTGGTGCGGAGGCTCCTCCTCGCCGAGAAATGTCGTCGGGTTCGTGTTCATAGGTGCAACCGTAGCTCGATTTGGTGCTTTGCCGTCAGAGGTCTATAGTAGATCGAGCGCCGCGGGGTGGAGCAGCTCGGTAGCTCGCTGGGCTCATAACCCAGAGGTCACAGGTTCAAATCCTGTCCCCGCTACGAGATCGGGACTCCCGTCCAACTTCGATTGGGCGGGAGTTTCCTTTTTCTTGGGAAGAAGGCTCGCAAGCTCGACGCCGAAGTAATCGGCTACGAGGAAGAGATCATTCAATGATCAACCAATCTCTCCTCGAATCTTCTTTCCAGCGTTCGGCGGGGCGACGCCCAGTACCTCCCTTTCCGTAGCGGAGGTGTCCACACTACGAGCGGATCTGGCTCCTGATCTTCTCCACCCCGTTACCTTGGAAGAGTCCTCGAACGTCGGGGATCTGGTCGCTCGGTCGGGCATGGCTGTCTCGCCCTGCCATTGATGGTCCGGGGGGTGTTGCCACCCGACCGAGAGACACCCCCCTTGGACTTGGACTCGAGCCAGATGATGGAATTTGCCGCGGTGGCTAGGAGGAACGAGCGATGCTGCCGCCAACGAGTGGCTTGCTGCCACTTCGAAGCAGCCCTTGGCTGCAGTAGCTACACCAAGGGCCACCGCGCCCTCACGCTGAAGAGAAAGAGGAGGCTTGCTCGTGATCGATGCCGCTGTTTGATGGGCACCGGAGCGGCGGGTCCCGAAGCCGGCCCTGATTGGCGTTACTGCTGCAAAGGCAGGGTCACGCGGTACCACCGTTGGAAGGACAAGATACTCAGTTCAGCGGTGCCGTGCGGACCTTCCAGAGCGAGAGGGAAGCTGCTTCCACCTTGATCACCGATGGTGACGTCGATGTCTGCTGGGTCGGTGGGCTCGCCGAGCTGTTTCCACAAACTCTCTAGTTGGGCCTGGAGCTCGTCGTGTTCGATCTTGTTGGTGAGGATGGTGCATGCGGTTTCGGTGTCGCGCTCGACGAGACTGGTGACGAATCTGGAGGCGGCGAGTGTTGGGGTATCCGCCCCGGCGTTTCGGCCGTCGCAGGAGAATTCGGTCTTCGGGTGCCACCAGAACCACCATCCGGCCACCATCACCGCCACCGCGACGACGATGCAGGCTGCAACGATGACTACAGAACGTTGAGAGCGAACCATGTCACGTCCAGGTGTTTGACCGCAGTGAAGGGCTTGTTGAGCGTGTCCCGGGTGTGATACGTTAGATATGGGATCTTGTTGATCCAGTTCGTGACGATCATGGTGTGGGACATATTTGTAGCACCCTTGCTCTTGTATTGCAGGATGTCTCCCAGCCACAGATCTTTGACGTAGCGCAGGGTCTTGGCTCGCTTTGATTCGTTGACCGCGAAGCGGTAGAAGTTCTCTGCCCCGCCCCACGAGTATGAGGTGTTCAAGGCGTTGTACCACCAAGCTTTGTCCGAGCGGTAGCAGCCGCTGACTGTCTTCCACCCGCCTTGGTGCATCGCCTGAGAGGCAAAGTTGGTGCAGTCGTTCTTGTACTTGGTCGGGTAGTCGCGATTCCTGCCGTTCCACCACTTCTTGGCGTAGTTGACTACTTTCGTTGCGTTGATGGCCTGCGGGCGTGGAGCCGCCGGACCCGAGAGATCGATGGAAGCAGCCCCTTCCTCAAGTGAAGGGGTGGTGGTGCGCTCGGCGAGCTCCGCTGCATTTAAGGACGCCAGCGGCGACACTTCGACATGATTGACACGCAACTCCCCTTCAGATGTGGAGGTCAAGGTGATCGGAATCATTTCCTCCCACAGCTCACCCTGCGGCAGTTCCGCAACCGTGCGAGTCACGTGCAGATATCCCTGCACTACCCCCGGTTCTGTCTGGGAGTCTTCAATCATGATCTCGGCTGTGGTGTCCAGAACAGTCACTCCTCCGGCCGCGCGCAGTGAGGATGCTTCTGCCTCTAGCTCTGAGATGTACTCCCTCATCGGAGCTGAGGCAGAGCCGGCATCGCGAGACGACGCTACAGACACCGCACCGTCAACGAACAAGGCGTCCGAGATGGCTTCGATGTCGGCGGCTAACGGGAGAACTTGGTGCTCGACAGGATCGTGGGCGTCTGCCTGAGCCGATGGCGGTGGCAAGGTGATCAGCGAACCAACCATCAGTGTCGTCACGAGCGAGGACGTGATGAGCTTTGAGCGTTTTTTCGAGGGGCCGTTGGTGTTCACACTAGTCTCCTTCGGGCATTTACTGAGGTCGTCGTTGGCCTCTACCATCTTCATTGCGCCAGGTGGTGGATTTGTTACAGCGACCGGCACCACAGGCCGCATCCAAGCGACGGATTGATGTGCTTGTCGCCGTTGTGGGTGGAACGGTCAAGGACCGCGCCGAGCAGAGCGCGAAGTGAGTCCGGGGTTAGCGTTCGTGGTCGTCGCGGTCTCGATGCTGTTGGCGTTGGCGGGGTCGCTCGTGGAGTTTGTCGCTGTGGCCCTTTTCGGCGGCAGTGGCGCGGAGGGCGTCGATGAGCGTGCGGCTGTTCTTGGCGGCGTGGGCTTCGCGGGTGTGGTTGGCTGGGATCGCTTCGGCGTGTAGTTCGCCTAGTGTGGGTAGTTTCTGGGTGGGGTGAGTCGTTGGAGGGCTTCTTCTGCGCGGGCGAGGTGTTGGTTGGCTTGGTCGAACCAGCCATGCGGGTGATGAGAGATTCGCCGGGGGCTATTGCGGCGACAAGCTTGGGTTGTAGCAGCGGCGGGCTGAGTGCGCTCGCGGATTTAGGCTGCATCGTAGTGATGGAGATTGTCCTTACGACCAACAAGAGAGCGGCCAGTGCGACTGCAATCCTTGGCCGAGCGCCAGCTCTGGGGGGCGGCTTGGCCCCACAGGATCACTGCCTGTGGTGCGTGCGAGCTGGGCTTCGGCCTGCATGTCGTAGGTGATGCGCGGAGCGGCCAGTTTCATCAATTATTCTGCGTCATCGAACATGAGGCCTCCTCACATCTTTTGCTCGTGTAAGGCACGTGTGACACGGCACAACTCCTGCTTTGCCCGAGTGAGACGTACCCGGTAGGCGCCGTGCGAGATCCCCAGGACCTGCGCAGCTTCCTGGGTGCTCAGGTCGCACCAGTACGTGAGGATTAGCGCCTCGCGATGAGAATCAGAGAGCTTGACTAATGCACGCTGCACATCTATGCGCAACGCTGTTGCCTCATAGCCGTTGACGGTAGTAGGCATGTCGGGCACCTCCGCTACAGGGGAAGAGCGAGTGGTGTGTGCTCGTCGCCGATGGTCACCGATCTTGTTCTTCAGGACTCCGAAGATCCACGCCCGATCGAGTAGTCCGCCGTCACGGTAGCGCTTCCAAGCCACGATGAACGCTTCGGTGACCAGTTCTTCAGCGTCGTGCTGGGAGGAGACCCGGCCGGTGGCGAACATGAGGAGGCTTACATAGTTCTCGCGGTAGAAGTCGCCGAATTGGCTTGCAATAAGGGCGAGCATCGTGTCTGGAACAGGCGATTCTCGCTCACCGCGAGTCATCGGCTGTCCATTGCTTTGAAGGGTGTGGCTCGTGAGCGTCCCTTGCGTGCTGCTGAACGAGCGCCTGGCCCCAGAGACACGAGACTTCCATGATCCCCCTTCTAAGCATGACTGCAACTCTCCCTCTATTATGCACCTCGCACCATTGGTTCTTTTGTTACAAGCTGAACTGCCTGAGTGATGAAACGATAGGGATACCGACATCGCAGGGGGTGTCAGATTGCTGCATATACGACACAATCACTGCGTAGTCGGCAGTAGTGCCCCCTATCTCCACTACTCTTGAATGTGTGGGGAACCAGCCATGAGTTGTGTGCCCCGGTAGATAAAGAAGAGAAGGAGACGTCCATGTCCCAGGCGAACGATTTCCCGCCGCCCAACAACCCCCATCCAGGCGGTTACCAGCCGCAGGGCAACTCGTCGGAAAACACCATGGCGATGCTTGCTCATCTGCTGGGCATCGTCACTGCTTTCGTCGGGCCCCTGATCCTCTGGCTGGTCAACAAGGACGACCCCCGTAAGGCATTCAGCACTGATCAGGCCAAAGAAGCGCTCAACTTCCAGATCACGGTTGCTATCGGGTATGCCATCTCTGGCGTGCTGGCATTCGTGTTTATCGGCATCATCACCGCGTGGATCATCGGTATTCTCAATCTCGTCTTCTGCATCCTCGCTGGCCTCGCAGCGAACAAGGGCGAGGCTTACCGCTACCCATTCGCGCTGCGCTTGGTGAAGTAACTACACGCCATCTTTGGGAGGGCGTTGGGTGTGAGGCCCAACGCCCTCCCGTGTTGTTTCCGCTTGCCTACGCGGAGCCAGGCAAGATTCAGTGGGCGAGTGCGGTTAGACTGATGCGGACCTATTGACCACATGCAGGAGTTGCACTATGCGGGCTCATCGCCTTCTCAACCTCGTTTCGGTGCTGTTGGCCGTCGTCTTGGTGGCAGCATGTTCGGGCGGCTCAACTGGCGGAACTGGTGAGAAACCGGCGAATGAGGCCAAAGCTGTTGAGATCGGCGCCACCGTGGAACCCAACGGCATGGACATGATCACCGTCGATGGTGCCGGAACGCCGTTCGTGCTCCTGTACAACGTGTATGAAACCCTGGTGAAGCTCGGCCCTGACCGCGAGGTGCAGCCTCTGCTCGCCACGGACTGGCAGATTTCCGACGACGGACTCACCTACACTTTCCATCTCGACAAGGCGGCAAAGTTTGCCGACGGTTCGCCCGTCACCGCTGACGCTGTGGCGCAGAGCTTCCAGCGCATTATCGACGGCGAGGGCAAGAACCAGGTCAAGGCCGACTTCGCACCGCTCAAGGCGGTACGCGCGGTGGACGCACAGACTGTCGAACTCGAGCTCGGTACCCGCTCTAATTTCTTCCTCTCCGCGCTTTCATCTACGGGCGGCATCATCGTCAACCCCGATGCCGACGTGAAGTCACTCAACAAGACCCCTGCAGGCTCCGGGCCATACAAGCTGGGGAAATGGGAGCCCGGTTCGCTGGTGCAGCTGGTGCGCAACGAGAACTACTGGGGCACGCCACCCCACTTCGACGAGGCCAACTTCCGTTTCTACGCAGACCCGAACGCCATGAACACCGCCATGCTCTCCGGTCAGCTCGACATCGTCTCGAACCTCACTGTGCCGCAGGCGCTGGGCCAGTTCTCCGACGAGTCCCGCTTCTCCGTACTCGAGGGGTACACCGACGGCGAAGTGGTCCTCACCTTCAACCACCAGAACCCCGCATTGGCGAAGAAGGAAGTACGTCAGGCCATCAACCACGCCATCGATAGGCAGGCTGTCATCGACTCCGCCTGGGGCGGCAAGGGCGCGCTCATCGGTTCGATGGTTCCTCCCACCGAACCTTGGTACGAAGACCTGAGCCAGACCTACCCACACGATCCCGCCAAGGCCAAGGAGCTGCTCGCGCAGGCAGGGGAAGCAAAGGGGCTCACCCTGCGTCTACGCGTCCCGACGGTGCCCTACGCCACCGCTGCCGCGCGCTCCATCCAGTCGCAGCTCGCCGACGTCGGTGTCACTGTGAAGATCGAGGAGCTGGAATTCAGCCGGTGGCTGGACCTCGTCTTCACCAAGGGCGATTACGACATGACGATCGTCGCTCACGTCGAGCCGCGCGACCTCAAGATGTACGCCTCCGACAACTACGCCAGCTACTCCAACCCTGAGTTCACGAAGCTCATGGAAGAAGCCGACCAGGGCTCCGAAGACGAGTTCATCTCCAAGCAGAAGGAGGCAGCCCGGCTGCTGGCCGAGGACGCAGCTGCGGATTGGTTGTTCCTGCTGCCCAACATCATCATCACCAAACCGAGCATTTCCGGCGTTCAGAAAGACCAGATTTCGCTATCGTTCGACGTGACCACAATCGCATCGTCGGAGTGAAAATATGCGCCTGATCCGCAGGCTCGCATGGTTCGCGGGCAGCTTGCTGCTCGCGTCGCTACTGATCTTTGCTGCGACGAATCTCCTCCCCGGCGACATCGCCAACGTCCTCTTGGGCACGAACGCGACGCCCGAAGACGTTGAAGCGCTGCGCGAGGAGCTGGGCCTCAACCGCCCCTTCTTCGTGCGGTACGTCGAATGGCTGGGCGGGGTGCTCGTCGGAGATTTCGGCACGTCGATGATCAGCGGCCGATCGGTGACCGCGACGGTGCTCCCCGCGCTGGGCGTGTCAGGATGGCTGGTGGGGCTGGCGACTGTGGGTTCCCTGGTTATTGCGCTGCCCGTCGGCGCGTTCGCGGCGGTGAGGCGGCGCCACGTCGACGGCATCACGGTCTCCGCGCTATCCCAGGTTGGGCTCGCGGTGCCGGCATTCTGGGCCGGTATCTGGCTGGTGGTGCTCTTTGCGGTGCGGCTGCAATGGCTACCAGCGGGAGGCTACGTGCCCATCACGCAATCGGTGGGGCAGTGGGCGGCGCACCTGGTGCTCCCGGTAGCGGCCCTGTCGATCGTCCAGGCCAGCGTGATGAGCAGGTATGTCCGAAGCGCGGTCATCGAAGTGCTGCACACGGACTACTTCCGTACCGCGCGTGCCGTGGGCTGGGGCAAACTCGGGGCGCTGTGGCGTCACGGCATGCGCAACATCTCTATCTCGCTGCTGACGGTGATCGGTCTGCAGATCGCGACGTTGCTCGTCGGCGCCATCATCATTGAGCAGGTGTTCGCGCTGCCCGGCCTCGGATCCAAACTGCTGTACGCCGTCACGCAACGCGACCTCGTCGTCGTACAGGGCATCGTGCTGTTGCTGGTGTGGGCGGTGCTGTTCATCAACTTCATCGTCGACGTCACCTACCAAGCCATCGACCCCCGGCTGAAACGGGAGGCGTGATGCTGCGGAACTCATCGCTGTGGATCGGCGGCGCATGCATCGCGCTGGTGCTCATCGTCGCAGGCGTCGGTTTGGTGTGGACACCGTTCAGCCCGACGGCCAACGGCCCCGAGCCGCTCCTTGGGCCGAGTTGGCCGCATGTGCTGGGCACCGACGCATACGGCACCGACGTCCTGTCCCGGCTCATGGCAGGCGCGAGAATCGTCATTCTGGTCGGTGTGCTCTCGGTGGTGGGCGCGGCCATCATCGGCGTGCCCATGGGCGTTGCAGCGGCGATGCTGCCGCGAGGCTGGGGCGAGATTCCCTCCCGCCTGGCCGACGTGCTCTACGGATTCCCCGCGCTGCTGCTCGCAATCTTGTTCGCCGCGGCGCTGGGCGGCTCCACCTGGACGGCCGTGATGGCGATCGGAATCTCAACGATTCCCGCCTTTGTGCGGGTCACCCGAGCCGAGACGTTGCAGGTGATGAGCCAGCCCTACGTCGAGGCCGCCAAGCTCGCAGGCGTTGGCGCGGTTACCGTCGCGAGGCGCCACGTGTGGCCCAACATCGCGCCGGCGGTGTGGGTGCAGGCATCGGTGAGCTTCGGCATCGCGATTCTCTCTGAAGCTGGTCTGTCGTATCTGGGGCTCGGGAGCGGGCCGGATACGCCCACATGGGGCCGGATGCTGCGCGAGGCGCAGAACGACCTGTTCTCGACGCCCATGCTCGCGCTGTGGCCGGGGCTCGCCATCGCCATTGCGACGCTCGGGTTCAACCTGCTCGGCGATGGGTTGCGCGATGTGCTGGATCCGAAGCTCAGGGAGCGCGCATGACACTCGTGGTGGAAGGGCTGACCGTCCGTTTTGGCTCAACGGTGGTCGTCGACGACGTCTCGTTCGAAGTCGGTAGCACCGAACGGCTAGGCATCATTGGAGCCTCCGGCTCTGGAAAATCGGTGACGGCGCTCACGATCGCGGGCCTGCTGTCGGAAACCGCGCAGGTGAGCGGCAGCATCCAATGGGATGGCCGGGAGCTCGTCGGTATGCGCGACCGCGACTACCGCAAGCTTCGCGGTTCTGACATCTCGATGGTGTTCCAAGAGCCGATGACCGCGCTCGATCCGACGATGCGCGTCGGCCGGCAAATCGCTGAAGTCATTGCGCTCCACGATCAGCGCAGCGGCAAACGCCGCACCGTCGTCGAGGAACTCGTCCGAGTGGGTTTCACCGAACCCGAGCGCATCGCCGACTCCTACCCGCATCAGCTCTCTGGCGGGCAAAGGCAGCGAGCACTGATCGCCATGGCTATCGTGAACAAACCCGGTTTAGTGATCTGCGACGAGCCGACGACGGCCCTCGACGTGATCGTCCAGCGCCAGATTCTGCACGTGCTCGATGAGGTACTCACCCAGCGCTCGGCGCTGTTCATCTCGCACGACCTCGCGGTGGTGAAAGAAATCTGCTCACGGGTGATCGTCATGCAAGGCGGCCGCATCGTCGAGGAAGGCCCCATCGAACGCATTATCGAGCGGCCGCAGTGCGAGTACACGGCGCGGTTGATCGCGGCGGCGAGGGGAGAGCTATGACGCTGGTTGAGATCGTCGATGGGGAGGTCACCTATCGCCGACGGGGCACCCCCTTCATCGCGGTGCAGGACGTGAACCTCGCCATCGACGCAGGGGAGCGGGTAGGCATCGTCGGGAGGTCCGGATCGGGGAAGACCACGATTGCTCGGATGCTGCTCGGCTTGGTGCAACCCTCCCGAGGGGAGGTGCGTTTTCGGGGCCGTCCGCTCAGCGAGGGCTTGGATGAGCTTCGCCGCTCGGCGTCGCTGGTGTATCAAGACCCGAACGCGTCGCTGAACTCCCGCATGCGTGTCGGAGCCATAATCGCCGAGCCGCTCCATCGACGCGCCAAACAAGAGGAACTGGCTCCGTTGATGGAATCGGTGGGCCTCGACCCGGCGTTGGCGCGACGGTTTCCCCACCAGCTCTCCGGTGGTCAGCGGCAGCGCGTCGCTATTGCCCGGGCGCTCATCGGGGACCCGGAGTTGCTCGTCGCGGATGAGCCGGTATCTGCGCTGGATGTGCTTGTGCGCGCCCAGGTGCTGCAGGTGTTGCACGACGAGGCTCGGGCGAGGAACTTGGCGATGGTGATCATCAGTCATGATCTACCCACCGTCGAGAAGCTGTGCACGCGTGTGGTTGTCGTTACCGAGGGACGCATCGTCGAGGAGGGGCCCGTCGAGGCAATGTTCCATCACCCGGAGCACCCATACACGCGCGAATTGCTCCGCTCATCCCTCAGCCTCTGAGACGGGGGCGCGGGGCGCATTGCTGCACTGAGCTAGCATGCACAGTTGTGAAAGCGCTACTACTCGAGAACATCCACGACGAAGCCCACCGCCTCTTGACTGAACGAGGTTTCGAAGTCGACACGCGTCCGAAGGCGCTCAGCCCAGACGAACTCGTCGAGGCGCTGAACGGCGTGCACTATCTCGGTATTCGCTCCACCACCACCATCACCGACGAGGTCATCGCCAACGCGCCTGACCTGCGCGCCATCGGCGCGTTTTGCATCGGCACGAACCAGATTGATCTCACGGCCGCATCCCGAGCGGGCCTCCCGGTATTCAACGCTCCCTACTCGAACACGCGCTCCGTCGTGGAGCTCGTGATTGGCGAGATCGTCATGCTGGCCCGCCGCCTCGCGGAGAAGAACCAGAACATGCACGCCGGCGTGTGGGAGAAATCCGCGATCGGCTCTCACGAAATCCGTGGACGCACGCTCGGCATCGTCGGATACGGCAACATCGGCGCCCAGCTCTCCGTGCTGGCCGAGTCGTTCGGCATGCGCGTGCTGTACTACGACATCGCCGATAAGTTGCCACTTGGCAACGCCCGACGCTGCGAGACGCTCGACGAACTCCTCGCCGAATCCGACACCGTGACGCTGCACGTCGATGGTCGTGCGGAAAACACCATGTTCTTCGGCGCCGACGAATTCGCGAAGATGAAGCCCCGCGCCATGTTCTTGAACCTGTGCCGCGGCCATGTCGTCGACCACGAAGCGCTCCACGCGGCCCTTGCCTCCGGACACGTGTCTGGGGCCGCGATCGATGTGTTCCCGCAGGAACCGAAGAAGCGCAGCACCGAGTTCGAGTCCGTGTTGCGGGGAATGCCCAACGTCATCCTCACGCCACACGTGGGCGGATCGACGCTGGAAGCCCAGGAGAACATTGGGCGCTACGTGGCCGGAAAATTCGCTGACTACGAGTTTGAAGGCTCTACGTCGATGTCGGTCAACATGCCCGAGGTCGCTACCACGCCGCTGAAATACCGTCGCATCCTTCACCTGCACCACAATGTGCCGGGCGTGATGGCGGCGTTCAACCGCATTCTTGCGAATAGCGACTTGAACATCGGTGCGCAGTCGCTCGCGACGAAGGACGACATCGGCTACGCGGTCACTGATGTGGAAGGCGCGCCGGAGGAGGGCATGATCGAGCAGCTCGCGAGCATCGACGGCACCATCAAAGTACGCGTCCTGCCGTAAAACGCGTCAGTTGTTGAGGTAGCCCAACACGGTGTCATGCAGGCGCCCGTTCGTCGCCAGCGCTCCGGGCCCTGCGACGCCGTCCGCGCCGTCGAGATTGGTGAACCTGCCGCCAGCTTCGCGAACGATGATGTCGAGTGCCGCCATGTCGTGCAGTTCGAGCTCCGGCTCGCTCGCGATGTCGACGGCACCCTCGGCCACCAGCATGTAGCTCCAGAAGTCGCCGTAGGCGCGGGTGCGCCAGGCGTCGCGCATGAGGTTGACGAAGCCCTGCCCGCAGTGCGATTCGACCCAGCCGTTGAGGGATGAGTACGACAGCGACGCGTCGGTGACGTCTTCGACGTGGGACACGTGGAGCTGCGTCGCGTTGAGAATATTGCGACCGGTGTACGCGCCGCCGTCGAGCGACGCCCACCACCGCCGCCCGAGTGCGGGAGCGGAGACGACTCCAGCGACGATCTCGCCGGCGTGCTCGAGCGCGATCAGCGTGGCCCACACGGGGACGCCGCGGAGGAAATTCTTGGTGCCATCGATGGGGTCGACGATCCAACGGCGATCGCGTTCACCCGTCGAGCCCAGTTCTTCACCGACGATGCCGTCGCGCGGGCGGCTGCGAGACAGCGTGATGCGGATGGACTCCTCGACGGCGGTATCCGCGTCCGTCACGGGCGTGTCGTCGGGTTTGTTACGAAACTTCAGATCCGTGGCCTTGAACCGGCTCATCGTAATGGAGTCGGCGTTGTCAGCCATCATGTGCGCGAGCCTGAGGTCGTCATTGAATTGTCCAACCATGCACTCCAGGCTAGACGAGCGGACGCCCCTCCACGGCCAAGCTGACTGCGAGTCTTCGGAAGCGCGGCTAGAATCATCGATTGTGGCTCACCAAGATCTCGAAATGCGTATTCAGGAGCTCGATCACTCGCTGCAGTCGATCGAGACGGTCGCCGATATTCCGAAGTTGAAGGACGAGATCGCGACGCTCCAAGAGCAGGCAGCAGCCCCTGACCTGTGGGACGACCAGGACAACGCGCAGCGTGTCACGTCGGCGCTGTCGCAGAAGAACTCCGAGCTGGAGCGCCTCGAAGGCCTGCGTAGCCGGTTAGAAGATGCCACCGTTATGCTCGAGCTTGCCGAAGAGGAAGCCGACGAGGACACCGAGCACGAAGTCGACGCCGAGTTGCGGCGCCTCAGCAAGGAAATCGAGGCGCTCGAGGTACGCACGCTGCTCTCTGGTGAGTACGACCCCCGCGACGCGCTGGTCACCATCCGTTCCGAGGCGGGCGGTGTCGATGCCGCTGACTTCGCGGAGATGTTGATGCGCATGTACACGCGCTGGGCAGATCGCCACGGATACACCGTCGAGGTGTACGACACGTCGTATGCGGAAGAGGCCGGCCTGAAGTCGGCGACGTTCGCTGTCAAGGCGCCGTTCGCCTACGGCACGCTGTCGGTCGAGCAAGGCACGCACCGACTCGTGCGCATCTCGCCGTTCGACAACCAGGGGCGACGTCAGACGTCGTTCGCTGGCGTCGAGGTACTTCCTGTCACGGAAGACACCGACCACATCGACATTCCCGAACAAGACATTCGTATCGACGTGTTCCGCTCGTCGGGGCCGGGTGGCCAGTCGGTCAACACCACTGACTCGGCGGTGCGCATCACGCACATTCCCACCGGCATCGTCGTGAGCTGTCAGAACGAGAAATCGCAGATTCAGAACCGGGCGGCTGCATTGCGAGTGCTGCAAGCGCGCCTGCTGGAGCGTGCGCGCCAGGAGCGCGAGGCCGAGATGAACGCGCTGAAGGGCGACGGCGGCAATTCGTGGGGTGCACAGATGCGTTCCTACGTCATGCATCCCTACCAGATGGTGAAAGACCTCCGCACCGAGCATGAAGAGGGCAACCCGGCTGCTGTGTTCGATGGTGAAATCGACGATTTCATCGACGCGGGTATCCGCTGGCGCAAGCGCACCGAAACCGACGAGTGACGGCGTGTCACAGTCGCGACGATTTTGCTCGGCACTTAGACTCAACTCGACCCACTGAGATTTTCTCAGCTTCCCCTACGCGGTCGGAGTTTGTTGCGTGATCAAATTTGAGGACGTCACCAAGTTTTATCCTGGGCAGGAAACTGCTGCACTCAGGAACATCAACCTGGAGATCGAAAAAGGCGAGTTCGTGTTCCTGGTCGGCCAGTCCGGCTCAGGAAAATCCACCTTCCTTCGTCTGATCCTTCGCGAGCACAAGCCGTCGAAGGGCAACCTCTACGTCGCAGGCAAGAACCTCTCGACGATGAACCAGTGGCAGGTGCCACAGCTGCGTCGCCAGATGGGGATGGTGTTTCAAGACTTCCGTCTGCTGCCTGGGAAGACGGTCTACGAGAACGTTGCGTTCGCGCTGCAGGTGATCGGCAAATCTGGCAAGCACATTCGCCGGATCGTGCCCGAGACGCTGGAACTCGTCGGACTCGAGGGCAAGGGCGACAGGCTTGGGGAGGAGCTCTCCGGCGGTGAGCAGCAGCGCGTCGCCATCGCGCGAGCCTTCGTGAACCGCCCGAAGATTCTCATCGCCGACGAGCCCACCGGCAACCTTGACCCGGAGACGAGCGTCGGCATCATGAAGTTGCTCGATCGCATTAACCGCACGGAAACCACGGTCATCATGGCCACCCACGACGCATCCATCGTCGACCAAATGCGACGACGCGTGCTGGAGCTCAAGAGCGGAGAGCTAGTACGCGATCAGTCCAAGGGTATTTACGGCCAGGCTTAGGAGAACCACACATGAGGCATACGCTTCGCGAAACTTGGTCGGGTCTGCGTCGCAACCTGGCCATGACCATCGCAGTCATCGTCACCGTGGGCGTCTCGCTGACGCTGTTTGGTGCGGGCCTGCTCACTTCGTCGGAGGTGAGCCTGGTGAAGGGGCGTTGGTACGACAAGATCGAGATTTCCGTGTTCTTGTGCATCGAGGCTTCCTCGGGCGGCAATTGTGAACCTGGGGTGGGCACAACGGACGCCCAACGGCAGACCATTGAGGAGACGCTAAAGGCGAACCCCGAGGTCTCGCAGGTGTTCTACGAGTCGAAGGAAGACGCATTTAAGGAGTTCAAGCGTGTCTATGCGAACTCGCCGATCCTTCCGTCGCGCACCGCGGATCAGATGCAGGATTCCTTCCGTGTGAAGCTGAAGAATCCCGAGAATTACCAGGGCGTAGTGAGCGAGGCGAAGGGGCTGCAAGGCGTGCAGCAGGTGCAAGACTTGCGCAACGTGCTCGACCCGATGTTCAAGGCCCTGTCTGCGGTGCAGTGGGCGACGATCGTCATGTCGATCTTCTTGCTGGTTGCCGCGGCGCTGCAGATTAGTAACACCATCCGTATTGCGGCATTCACTCGGAGGCGAGAGATTGGGATCATGCGCCTGGTGGGTGCCTCTAACCTCTACATCGTGCTCCCGTTCCTCCTGGAGTCGCTGATTGCGGGGTTGATCGGCATCCTCATTGCGTCGGCCACGCTGGCGGTGGGCTACTACTTCATCGTCGTGCAGAACGCGCAAACCTTAATCACAGCTTTACCTTGGATTGGGTGGCCCGATCTGTTGAGTGCAATCCTGATCATTGCTGTGGTGGGTATCGCACTCGCCATCATTCCTACGCTCTTCGCTACACGTAAATACGTGCAGGTCTGACGAAAGGAGACCTCATGCGGGTCCTTCCCCCCAAGCCCGTCCGCATGATCGTAAAAACAAGCCTCGCCGTCATGGCGGCGGGGGCGATGTTTGTCTCTATGGCGCCACTCGCGTCGGCTGATGAACTCGACGACCAACGCAATCGTGTTCGCCACCAGATCAGCCAGTTGGAGGGTCGACGTGCTGATCTCTCCGGGCAGATCGCTACCCAGCGGGGGGCTGTGTCCGACGCGAACGAAGTGAACACCCGCGCCATCAATGCGTTGCAGCAGGCTGAGTCTGAACTGGCCGAGGCACGTGCAGCGCTGGCCGCTGCCGAAGAGCGGGTGGCCGAGTCGGAAGCACTCGATCGGCAGCGTCAGGACGAGCTTGAAGCCGCGGAGATCGCGCTGGAGAAGGCTCAGGCCGACGTCGCGGCCGCGCAGGCTGCCTACAACGCGTTGAATACGCGTATCGATCAGGAAGTGAGCCTCGTAACGCAGAAGCAGGGCCCGTTGGTGAACCTGGCGCTGTTGCTCACCGAAGCGGATGCTAGCCAGCTCAATCACCAGGCCCAGTTCGGGGACACCCTGTTCGACGTGTCTGCACTCGAGTTGGATGAGGCTGAGCGGCTGCGCGTGCAGCTCGACCAGGCCCAGGCCCGTGCCGACGAGGCAGAGCGCAAGGCTGCGCAGGCGCGCCAGGCGGCGGCAGAACAGCTGCAGGAGAGCAGGGCAGCCAAGGACGAGGCCGCTGGTCTGACTGCACGGGTGGAGGATCTCGTCGCAGAGCGCGATGCGGCTGCTTCGGAAGCGGCGTCGGCGCTGGAGCGCGAGGAGTCAATTCAGCAGGATATGGAAGCCGACGCGGCAGCCGTCGAGCAGCGTATTCAGGCGCGTATCGCGGAGGCCGAGAATCTCGATAGCCAGATCGCTGAGCGCGACCGTAAGCGTGCGGAGGAGGAGCGCAAGCGCCGCGAGGAGGCAGCAAAGCGTCAGCGCGAAGCCGCTGCCAAGCGTGCGGCAGCGCAGCAGGCTGCGGAACGCGCTGCTGCCGAGAAGGCCACTGCGTCGAAGAAGAGCGCGTCGGCGTCGAAGCCTAAGACAAGCTCTGGTTCGACAAAGAAGGCAACGAGCTCCCGCAAGTCGAGCCGTTCATCTCAGAAGCGGTCGTCGAGCAGCAGCTCCAGCGGGTTCATGAACCCCGTGCCCGCACGTATCACGTCGCGGTTTGGTATGCGTGTGCACCCGGTGACGGGTGTGTACAAGCTGCACGACGGTACCGACTTCGGCGCGGCCTGCGGCACGCCCATGAAAGCTGCCTACGACGGTGTCGTCACCGAGCGCTACTACAACCGCGGTTACGGCAACAGGCTCATGATCGATCATGGCAGGATCGGCGGCGTGAACGTGACGACGGGGTACAACCACGCGTCGCGGTACACCGTCCGTGTTGGGCAGCGTGTGTCGAAGGGGCAGACCATCGGCTACGTCGGCACCACCGGGTATTCCACCGGCTGCCACCTGCACCTCATGGTGTGGGAGAACGGTCGGGTGAAGAACCCGATGAGCCGCTGGTTCGGCTGAGTTCTGCGGCACTTCACGAGGGAATCTATACTGGCCTAATGCCTAGAGAAACCGGCCAGAAGATGATCGCCCAGAATAAGAAGGCGCGGCACGACTATGCCATCGGGGACACCTACGAGGCTGGCCTGGTGCTCACGGGCACGGAGGTGAAGACCCTGCGTCACGGGCGCGCCACGATCGGCGACGCGTATGCCACTATCGAGAATGGCGAGGCGTGGCTGATCAACGCCAACATCCCCGAGTACGAGCACCAGTCGTGGCGGGGGAGCCACTCAGCCCGACGCACACGCAAGCTGCTGCTCAACGCGAAAGAGATCAAGAAGCTCGCTCGCGAGCTCGAGGGGGCTGGCACGACGCTCGTGCCCCTGCAGATGTACTTCAAGGACGGATACGCCAAGGTGCAGATTGCCGTCGCCACTGGTAAAAGAGACTGGGACAAGCGCCAAACCATCAAGGAGCGGGAGCTCGACAGGGAAGCCCGACGGGCCATGGCCCAGCGAAATCGCTACCGCGGCTGAGACGTGTATCATAGAGAGACAACTCAACAGGGGGCGATCGGTTTCGACTTGGGACGGTAGTCGCAAGGGAAGCGGGCCGAGAAACCATGCTCATCTCGTAAACGATGTATGGAAACTAATAAGTGCCAACAAGAACAGCACTGACTTCGCTCTCGCTGCCTGATCAGCGATCGAAGGGTCAGCCCGAACGAGCCTTCGGTTCGGAATCTGGCCTCATTTAGAGGGCTTGCTGCCTAGCCTGCGTGTCAGGGACTAGGTGGGACTTCACTGATACTGGGTCTGTTGGCGACGTGCTGATGTGAGTGCCAAGACCAAGAACAACGCCACCATCAGCTGCGCCCGGAGAAGACTTGCCTCACCTTTCAAGGACGCGGGTTCGATTCCCGCCGCCTCCACCATTGTCATGAGTCGCGTCATGCTTGACGCATGAGTCGCGACATGCTGGACGGATCGGCATCCCAGTTGTTTTTGTTCTGGGGTGCCGGTTTTGTTCATTTGGGGTGAAGTGGTGGGTCGCCGTGTTTCCAGTAGGCCTTTTGGTAGTCGCGGGCGGTGTCGATGTAGTGCTCGGTGAGAACTTCTCCGGTTTCAACCAGTGATGTGGTGATGTGGTTGTCGGTGATGACCATGAGGATTTTCTTGTGTTTGTAGGCGCGTCCGATGCCGAGGTGGAAAAGTTTGCCGGCGTAGCGCACGCTGACTTTGCCGTTTTTGTCGACTGTGTCGTTTCGGGTTCGCCATTCTTTTTTGGGGTTGTCGTTGGGCGTGGCTTTGACTCCGGTGGTGTATGCCTGCTGTGGGGTGCGTCTGCCCAGGGCGCGGTGGGGTCGGGTGCAGTTGTAGTTTTGGCGAAACTCATTGAGGAGTTGTTGCAGCTCATCAATGGTTTGTGCTGGGGGTCGGGCTTTGATCCATTTTTTGAGGGTTTGGTGGAACCGCTCAATTTTTCCTTGGGTTTGGGGGTGGCCCGGCCGGCCGTTTTTCTGTTGGATTTTGTGTGCGACGAGCACTTTTTCGAACGCGTTTCTCCCACCTTTGCGCCCGGCTAGGCGTGCGGTGAACACCAGTCCGTTGTCCGTCAGCGTGGATGCTGGTGGGCCGTATGTGTGGATTAAACGTGTGAGTTCGGCGGCGACGGCGGGGCCTGTGAATGCGGCGGCCGCGGTGATTGACAACAGGTATCGCGAGTGGTCATCGAGGAAGTCGAGGACTTCAACGCGTGTGTTGTCGGCAAGGAAGAGGTGGGTGATGTCGGCTTGCCAGCATTCGTTGGGTATTGCGGCCTCGAAGCGGATGTAGGAGCTTTTTGGCTTCTTTTGCGGCTGCGGGGTGATCAAGCCTTCGTTGGTGAGGATGCGACGGATCGTCGAAGTTGACGGGGCACGTTTGCCGGCCTGTTCGAGGTGGTAGGTGATGGTTTCGGGTCCTGCGTCAAGTCCGTGCCGGGTGAGCTGTTTGCGGATGTCGATGATTTCGTTGCGTAACGCGTCCGGTAGCGCGTGTGGGTGGGTGTGAGGGGCACGCGATTTCGGTGCGATTGCCTCGGCGCCGCCTGCGTCGTAGGCGTTGAGGATCTGGTGGACGCGTTGGCGTGAGATGCCAACGCGCTTGGCGACGTTGGTGGGTGTGCCGCCTTGGTCTCTGACAGCTGTGACGATGGCGAGGTTGCGGTTGGGACTGGGGGGTGTCAAATGGTCTGTGTAAGAGGTCAAGCTGATCTGAAGGAGATTGACTATGACCATGACCGAGAATAATGACAAGCCAGTCAGCCCGGCGCGTGAGTTGCGCCGTGAGTTGATCGATGACCAGTTGCTTGACCACTTGCTGGCCTCGACTAGTGAGCGGGGGATCTCGTTGACCGGAGAGGGCGGGTTCTTGCCCGAGTTGATCAAGTCCGTGCTGGAGCGCGGGATGAACGCGGAGCTGACCTCTCATCTGGGCTACGAGAAGAACGACCCCGCTGGTAGGGGGTCGGGCAACTCACGTAACGGCACCACACCGAAGACCGTCGCCACCGAGGTCGGGCCTATCGAGTTGGATCGGCCCCGGGACCGTAACGGGTCGTTTGTGTCGAGGCTGGTGCCCAATGGGCAACGGCGTCTGGGTGGGCTTGAGGACCAGATCATCAGCTTGTATGCCGGCGGGATGACCATCCGCGAGATCCAGCACCATCTCGCCGCGACGTTGGGAACCGAGTTGTCACACGAGACCATCTCGAATGTGACCGAGGCCGTGATGGAGGAAGTCACCGCCTGGCAGAACAGGCCGTTGGAGGCGTTCTACCCAGTGATCTACCTCGACGCGCTGGTGGTCAAGGTCCGTGACCAAAACCGGGTCGTCAACCGGCATGCCCACATCGCGGTTGGTGTCGACCTCGACGGCATCAAACACGTGCTCGGGATCTGGGTCCAAGCCTCCGAAGGCGCGAAGTTCTGGGCAGCGGTATGCGCCCAGCTCGCCAACCGCGGCGTCCAGGACGTGTTGATCGTGTGCTGCGACGGGCTCACCGGCTTCCCCGAAGCGATCGAGGCGACCTGGCCTGGCGCGCTGGTGCAGACCTGCGTGGTCCACCTGATCCGCGCCTCCATGCGCTACGTGTCCTACTCGGATCGTAAGGCCGTGGCCGCCATGCTCAAACCGATCTACACCGCCGTCGACGACGACGACGCCTTGATGGCGCTGACCGCGTTCGCTGATTCGGTCCTGGGCCGGAAATATCCGATGGCGGTCAAAACCTGGGAAGACGCCTGGGACCGGTTCATCCCGTTCCTCGATTTTGGGCCCGCGACCCGCAAGGTGATCTACACCACCAACCAGGTCGAGTCGTTGAACTACCAGATGCGCAAAATCATCAAAAACCGCGGCCAATTCCCCAACGACGCCTCGGTAGTCAAGCTGCTCTGGCTCGCGATCCGCAACATCGAAGACAAACGAGCCCGTGAACGAGCCAAGGAAGCAGGCCTACCCAAAGGCACCAACCGGAAGGCCCCCGGCAAGCTCGTCGAAGGCGCCACCATCCAAGGCTGGACCAAAGCCCTCAACGAACTCGCACTACGCTACCCCGAACGATTCCCCCAAACCACCTAAAAACAGACCACTTACACAAACAACTTGACAAGCTCTGGGACTGTTCATGGTGTCAAACATGTCCCGACTCACCAGTCAAGCGTCACCGACACGGCTGAGGTAACCCTAAGTGTCAACAATGACGCGACTGACCTGTCAAGGATCACAACGCCTTCCCCAGGCACACCCCGTCAAATATGTCGTGACCTCAGACACCGCCGCCTCCACTATGTGCCCGCTGGGCGTTGATACATTCACGCGCCATCAGGCACTTTCACCGACCACTACGCTGAGCAAGCCCACCGCCGCGAAAGCTCAAGCGTGAGCACGACGACCCCTGGACAAAACAAGAGCCGCTCACCCGGTGAACGGCTCCAGATACTTCTTCAACGCATGGTCGATGAGCTGCACCCTGCCTAGTGCGAATCGCCACAGCTGGGTAGGGGCTGGCGAGACTCACACCTAGTTCCCGGGTGTTTGGATCGCCCTGAACTCCCCCCAATCAGCGGTATCCGACAACACGCCAGCTAACCCCTACTACGCGAGGAAAACCTTGAGAAGCACAACCCCAATTTCTCGGGGACCTGACAATGCGGCACCACGGAAACGGCTCGTAAGGCCCTGCCCACTGCGCAGGCACTGAAGGACGGAGTGCAAATCCAGGTCGTCGGGCCAAGATCGCTAGACTTTTACCATGAATGGTTGGGATCTCCTTGCATCACTCGGAACATGGCTGCTCATGGTTGGAACCATGATGCAGATGCAGATGCAACTCGAGGAGACTTGGGCATATCGTCGTCGCGTTCAACAGCTTGATCCTGAGGGAGCCAAGGAGGCCCAACTGGACAGTTGGGGTGAAAGGTACAAGTACCCCACGAAGCTCGTCTGGGTTCCGCCCGAACGACATCTCGAGATGCAGAGCCTAGATTCAGAATCCAGGGCTTGGTCTGTACTATTCTTTGGCTCGGCTTTCGCCTTCTGTGCCACACTCTCGCCGCTGTCAAAGTTTGGCTGGGCTGCTTCGCTAGGGAGTATCGCAATTGGCATAGTCGCCTTGTTTATCGCGTGTGTATTGGTCATGGCGTTCGTGAAGGATAAAACTGCCGTGGGCACTTCGAGGGCTGATCAGGACTACGACGCTTATCACCGGACTCTGGATGAAGAGCGAAACGAGCCCTCCGATCGTCGCCCTGCCGACGACAAGAGTCGGGGCTTTTGGGCTTTCATCTGGAGTTCAGGAAAGACGGTGATCAGGGCCTTCCTCTCAGCAGGACGGGGGCATCATGCCGCACACGGGCCCGAAGATCCCCTGCAACAAGATGTTGAGTCGCAGCCGCCGAAGGGTGCGCACTAGCCGGTCATGTGATGCCCGTGGCGTAGGAGTGTCCCTATGTTCCTTATCAACCGGCGAGGGGTATGGACGATAGTTCTGGGGTCGGTGTGGGTGTCCAGTAGGGCTCCTGGTTTTTGAGCATGGCGAATGGGGAATTTCAGCGTCGGCGGGCTAGGCAGTTGATGGCGGCGGTGTGTTTCTTGCCTTGGGTTCGTTTGCAGCCATAGTGGGCCGGCTGGTCGGCTCTGTTCGGGGTGCTACGAAGGCGGACAGGAACAGAGCTCATTGAGGTTCTTATTCCCAGTACGTGCGGGGAATTCGCCGCGGAGCGTGGTGCCGGACCGCCGTGTGACGGGTGCGAGCCCGGCATAGGCTGCGAGGTGTCCGACAGTGGGGAAGGTAGAGGCATCGCCGGCCCTGAGCAGGATCTGTGCGGCTGTCCTGATCCCCAACGCCTTGTATCGAGGTCTGGATCTCGGAAAGAGGGTAAGCATCACCCGATCAAGCCGACTAGAGTCTTGAGTTCGGCGAGGGTTTCCTCACCCGTATTGGCCCCGTGCAGGGTGTGAGGCATGGTCCGGCGGCGTCGGCGATGATGAACGCGTCAAGCGCGTCGGCCTTCGCATTGCTTAGATAGAGGCCTGCAGTGCAGCGCATCGCCAGGCCATGTAGGTGGGCGATCAGGATGCCCATCGCCCGGGCAACCGCGATCGGCAAGGCGCCGATTGCGGTGGGTTGGTCGACGATCATAAGGACCCGGCCGTGCTCGGCGAGGGTGCAGAGTATCGCCTCCATCCTGCTCTGGTCTTGGGGTAGAGGTTTGTCGAATACTTTCTTCCCGGCAGAGTTCAGTGCGCAGGGGTGATGGACTTGCTTTCCCACATTTAGCCCGCACCAGATGTCGATACCGGTGGCCTCGCTGATTTCGACCATCGTCCTTTCACTGAAGCGACGGTAGCCAAAGGACGGTGATGCGTCAGCTGCCGGCACCCACGTTACGAAGAGACGTTATGCATCAGGCCGCAAAACTTGCCCTTGGCAAATCGTGCCAGCTAGTCCACCTCAGCTGGTGGCGTTCACTGGGTACCGTGGATCGACGGCAAAGCGGCAGCACACCACCAGGGTGTCGTCGTCTAACTGGAGCTCGCCATAACTGGTGACAAACTCTTCAGATCGCCAGAAATCTTCGTGCCCAGCACGCCATTCGGCAGCTGTCCGGTAACCCTCGCCCTCCGCGATGGCGTGCTCGTCGGTGACATCACCCAGCCGGACGATTTGGACCTCGAGTGTTCGTGTCACACACGCGACATTTCCATTCGAGTCGATAACTGCCTCCAGTGAGCCCAATTGGTTGCAAGGATCTTCGCCTTTGTCGAATTGGGCGAGCAGGCAGGTTGTCGCGGTCTTGACTCCGCTAAGGATTGCCTCCACCAAGGAGTCGCGAAGCGGTCCGGGAAAGGCGTACTCGCCGCGAGGAATCTCGGAGAGAGGAGGTGTAGTGGGCTTTGTCATCGGTCAAGGGTATCGAGAAGAGTGGGCCGGACGAGGTGTTCTGTGCTGGTGCCAGCAAGATCGGGGCAGACTCACTGCGCTCGAGCTAAGAGAGACTGTGAGATCGAAGCCAAGAGTGTGAAAGCGGATCATGCAACCCACAAAGTGTGAGAGTTGTTGCGGTTTTCCGCAACAGATCTCACACATTGATGCTTTTGGTGGCAGAAGACCGACGACAGCAGGCCATCTGACCGGGCAACGGCTGAGAGCGGGCTAGAGTGCCAGTATGGAACTGCTCGGGCCCCCTGCCGCTGGACAGCTGCTGATCTCCACCGAGCCTGGAAAAGGCGGCTACTTTGACCAGACCGTCGTGTTGGTGTTGGAACACAACGACGCAGGCACCCTTGGTGTCGTGCTCAACCGCCCCAGCGATCTCGACATTCCCGAGCAGCTCTCCCAATGGGAACCGCTGCTCTCGCCGCCGTCGGTACCGTTTCTCGGGGGCCCGGTCAATGAACAGACTGTGGTGGCGCTGGCGCAGCTCGCCAACCCTGAGGTGAGCCCGCCCGGATGGCAGCAGATCTTCGGAGAGGTTGGCCTCGTCGACCTCGACACTCCTGTCGAACTTGTTGAAGGAGCGTTCGCACACATGCGGATGTACGTCGCCTTGGCTGGCTGGGAATCGGGCCAGCTCGAAGGCGAACTCATTCGCGGATCTTGGTTCCGCACGACCGCTCGCGCCGAGGAAGTCTTCGGGGTGCCTGACGACCTCTGGCGGCGGGTACTACGACGTCTGGGCGGTGCCGTTTCCAGATGGTCCACATGGACCCCGCTGCCCATTCTCAATTGAGGCCGAAGAACGCCCCGACGTTGACCCCACTATGTGGTTGACTGCATCTCGGTACGTCAAATGGAGGAAACGTGACCGACGATGTGATGGACGACGAGCTGCTGGCGCCGCCAAGCTCAGACATCGTGCCTGATGAATCGACGGACGAGGCCGAGAGCGACGTCGAGGCTTGGCACTTCTCCCACGGCTTCACCGACGCGCGACAGGTGGTCCGCATCTGGGTGGACGAAGACACCCGCCACCTCGAGCGCGTAAAACTCTCCGCCCGGTGGCGTGAGCGGTTGGCGGGTCATTCGCTGAGCGACGCATTCTTCGAAGCGTTTTTCTGTGCGAACCTTCGTTTCGGGCAGTCGCGCAACCTCGAGGTTCCGGAGCCAGAACCCGTCGAGGTGGAGTTCGAGGGCACGCATGAAGACCTCGAAGAACAGTATCTCGACCTCATGGACCGCATTCGTGAACTCGATGCCCGCGCCCCAGAGAACGTCCGCTGGGCAGATTTCGAGGGTGAGAAGGTTCGTGCGAGTGGCCGCGACGGCAACGTCACGGTCACCTTGTCGCTGGCTGGGCTCACGGAGAAGGTTGAGTTCAACAAGTCCTGGCTGGCGTCAGCAGGCGCCAGTGAGATCGCTGACCAGGTGCTGAAAGTGCACCGTAAGGCATACGACAGCTATGTCCCACCCGTTTTCGTACCTGGCGAGCGGGAAGAATTGGCCGAGGAATGTAGAAAGCTATCGGCTGCTCTTCAATCAAAGATGTCCAAGGGAATCGCATGACTGACAAGATTTTGCGGAACGGTACGAGTGACACCGTCAACGACGACTTTGTAGATCGCGAGCAAGAGGCGACGTTGAACTATCGCGGTGTGCGCGGTTCGAAGAAGAAGGAAGCGAAGGGCGGGCGTGGCCCTGTGTCAATCACTGGCAACGCCGGCACCGGTGGTACCGCGACGGGTGCCGCGCCGGCAGGAGCACCCGCCGCAGCGCAAGGTGCGGGGAACGCTGGACTCACTCCCGCGTCGACTCCGCTTCCCGCTGCGACTGAGGCAGCGGCGGCCGGATCTATCGGTGTGATGGCTGCTGATGGGGCCGTGCACTTCGATAATGAGCAGCTGGCCGCATCGGGCGTCGACCACTCGGAAGACCCGTGGGGTGCCTACGACAACCCCGATAACATTCCGGGCCTCACGCTGGACGAAGACGACGAACGTGCCGACGTTACGCGGACATCCATGGCCATGCGTGGCTCAGGAACCCGCGGCGGTAACAAGGGTGCGGGCAACAGCATGGGCCCAATGATGCCGATGGCGGGAGCAGGCATCGGCAACCCTGCTGCAGGCTCCGCGGCCGGCGGCGGCAGCGCACCCGGCGGAATGATGCTTCCGAGCGCCACCCTCGGAGGCGTCGGCGGAGCACAAAATCTTGCCTCCGCCCAGCAGGCTGTGAACTACCAGGTTATGAATGGCGGCGCATCGTCGGCAGCCCTGGCAAGCATGCAGAGCTCTCGTGCGACGGGCGCCATGTTCTCGCCACCGTCCTCAGGCGTCCTCGCCGCGGGAGGCGACGTGCAAAGCACCGATCCGGCGGCGTTCGCCGAGGCGATGCGTGGTGCCGGAATCGACACGAGCCAGCAGTTCATCGAAGGCCCAGACGGCAACCTGTATCCGAATCCCTACTACAACGGTGGCGGGGCAGGAAATGGGGGACTCGGAGCTCCTGCGCCCAGTATCCGTGGTGGCATAGGTGCTGATCTCAACGGTGACGGATATGTCTCCAACGAAGAGATGGCACGTTGGCATGCCGGACAGGGCAAGGTGAACGACGGGGTATCGCGCTCCGGGCTGGGCTTTTCGGATAGCCAGCGCTCGTACAATGCCACGCACGGTGTTTCCGGGCCAGCGGATGGCGCTCCTGGCTCGAAGGGTGGCGTGCGTCAGGGCGTCGAAGGACTCAGCCGCGACGGCTACCGCGAGGCTACTTCGGGCCATGGGGGAAGCGCCGGGCCATCGGCGTCGTCCGGCGTGAAACATCAGGTGTCTGACCTGCAGTCCACCCAGTACTCGCACATGTCAGGTGCGCCGAGTCAGTCGAGCGCCGGTTCGCACGACTTCATCCAATCCGCTGATGGGGTTGGTCAGCGGGCTGGGCATACGAACGCGACCGCGAAGGATTTCTCGGTGCAGAGCGAAGAATTGCGTGGCGAGTCGAAGGCGTGGGACTCGATTGCGAAAGCACAAGCCAAGCTGCGGAGTCAGTTCGACAGCCTCGCTGGTGACGCCCCCACCTTCGGAGTGATGAACGGCATGGTGCAGCCCGCCTATGAGTCCATGCGCACTGCGTCAGTGACCTCCACCGAGCATCGCACAGGTAAGAACCAGTACACGTCAGAGCACATGGCGCTGAGCGCCGACGCCTATGACCAGACCGAAATGCTAAATGCCCAGCTCTCTGACAGGGAGATTCCGTGATGCGTGACATTTACTCAGACCTTGACAACCGCGTGACCGAGCTTCGCAGTACGCTCACGCAAGCGATCCTCAACGATCAGCAAGAGATCACGATGTCGTTGAGCATGGCGTCCACCATGGGTCTCGTCGGTGCAGCAGGCACGGCCCTAGCAACTGCAGCGCAAGCAGCATTGCAGGTGGCGAGCGCGAAAGGCAATGCTGCCCTGGGACAGGTTGAAGGAATCACAGTGTGGGCCGGGCAGAGCAAGGAATCGTCCAGCCGCATGCGAGACCGCGGCCACTCATGGGCATATCTGAACGACAACGTGCTTGAGCTACGCGACCTGATGAAGAAGGTACAGAGCCGAGGCATCAACAATGGATGGTCTGGTGAAGCTAAGCGACATTGGCAAACCTTCACCGACCGCCAGATTGAGGAGCACGACAGGTTCGAGGAAGCCGTCGTCAAGGTCGCACCGTTGATGTTTGACGCGAGTGACGCCACTGACCAACTCTTGATGGATTTCGTGATGGCAGCACAAGGGGCGCTGCTCCCGGGAAAGACGATTGCCTTACGCCCGCCGACGCCCAACCCCGCTGGCTTCGGCATTGGTACCCGGACACCCATGCTCGCAGGGATACTGAGCGCGTGCGCTGCGCAGTTCAGCGCCAATATGAACGGCCCGTGGCGCGCCCAGGCCGCGCAGATCTCCGCTCGGCTTTCTGAGGCTGGAAGCGCGATGAGAGCTAGCAGTGCACAAGGCGCGCTCTGAGTATGTCTCACGTTGCACCTCCCGTTGCCGCTAAGCTGGCGGCGACAGGAGGTGCAGTGTGTCCGACGGGAAACTCGTGCTCATTGTGGACGATGATGCGGCACTGTCCGAGATGCTGCAGATCGTGTTGCGTCAGGAAGGTTTCCGCACCGTCAGCGCGGCCTCCGGCGACGCCGCCTTGGCAGAGTTTCATCGTTCGCGCCCTGACCTCGTCTTGCTGGATCTGATGCTGCCAGGCATGGACGGCGTCGAAGTGTGCAGACAACTTCGCCAGCACTCTGGGGTGCCGATCATCATGCTCACGGCGAAATCAGATACTGCCGACGTGGTGGCTGGCCTCGAAGCGGGGGCCGACGACTACGTCGCAAAGCCTTGTAAAACCCAGGAACTTGTGGCGAGAATCCGCACGAGACTTCGTCGCACAGCCGACGAAGGCCAGGATCTCCTCCGCATCGGCGATCTCGTGATATCGGTGGCAGCGCATTCCGTCAAGCGCGGGGAACAGCACATCAGCCTCACGCCCCTCGAATTCGATCTGCTTCTCGCACTCGCCAAGCGCCCGAAACAGGTCTTCTCGCGTGAGGAGCTGCTCGACGAGGTCTGGGGCTACCGCAACGCAGCTGACACTCGTCTCGTCAACGTGCATGTGCAGAGGTTGAGGGCCAAGGTGGAGAAAGATCCGGAAAACCCGGAGATCGTCATTACCGTGCGTGGCATCGGCTACCGTGCAGGCGAAACAACGCGGGGATAGCGGGGCACCCCGCCGAGCATTTCGCGTCTGGTGGTCGTCGCTCCCGTTTCGAGTGCTCGTCACCACGATGCTCTCAACCCTCCTGGTGCTAGGGCTCGCAGGCTTCTTCCTCATCCAGATGGTGACCGGCGGCGTCGTGAGAGCCAAACGACAAGCCGTTGTCAATGAGGCGAACAGCGCCCACGCGTTCATGCAGCAACAGTTACGTGGATCTGACGCGAGAGGCATGTCCGTTGCGGAAGCGCTGAACCGCCTGGCCGAGCAAACCAGCGCGCAAACCACGCAGTACCAAATGGTGATTCAATCATCTACTTCCACGCTCGTGTCGGGAGGGCTCGAGGCATCGTCGGTGCCCAACGCGCTGAGCGCGAAGGTGCACGAGACCGACGGCATGTACATCACCCCAACCTCCGTGCACTGGGCGGATCCTGCCAAGGCGAGCGAACCAGGATTTGTGGTGGGAGCAAGCCTCATTACCGCAATGAATGAACGAGTCCCCGTCTACTACGTGTTCCCCATGACGGCAGAAAGTCAAACCCTGCGGCTCATCCAAAGTGCGGTGATTATTAGCTTCACGTTGCTTCTGGGGGCCATGCTCGTCATCGTCTACGCCGTGACCTGGCAAGTGGTGACCCCCATTCGACGCGCGAGCGTCACCGCGCTGAGGCTCGCCTCCGGCCAGCTCGACGAGCGCATGGAGGAGCGAGGCACCGTCGAGATTCAAGCGCTCGCTTCCTCGATGAACCAAATGGCAGGCGAACTCCAGACTCGCATTCGTCAGCTGGAGAGTCTTTCGGACGTGCAGCGCCAATTTGTGAGCGACGTGTCGCACGAGCTGCGCACGCCACTCACCACCATCAAAATGGCCTCAGATCTGCTGTACGCCGGCCGAGATGACGTCGGCCCTGATTCACGTCGAACGGTGGAACTGATGTGGAGCGAGATTGAGCGCTTCGATGAACTGCTGGCTGATCTCCTGGAAATCTCCCGATTCGATGCCGGTGCAGCGGTGCTTGCACTCGACGAAGACAACCTCTCCCGGCTTGTCGAGGAGGAAATCGAGGCGCAACGTCCGCTTGCCGAACGCCAGGGCATCGAGCTGCGTATGCGCGTGCTGAGCGACGACACTCGTGCCGAACTCGACGCGCGGCGCGTGCGGCGAATATTGCGCAATCTGCTCAGTAACGCGATCGATCACGGACAAGGCAAACCTGTCGTCGTGACGGTGGCAGCAGATGAGGACACCGTCGCGTTGACGGTACGCGATCACGGTATCGGCTTCGACGGCGACCAATCGGCAAAAGTATTCGACCGATTCTGGCGTGCTGACCCCGCCCGAACTCGTGTCGTCGGAGGCACCGGGCTCGGACTCTCCATCTCATTGGAAGACGCCAAGCTCCATCGCGGATGGCTCTCCGCGTGGGGGAGGTCCGGCGAAGGGGCGCAATTTCGCCTCACGTTGCCTCGAAGCCGCGACCACAAGGTGCTCGTATCCCCGCTCCCTGTCGCGCCTACCGACGATGAAGGGAGTCTCGAATGAGATTTCGGGTACTGCTTCTCATGCTCATCCTGGTGTGCCCGGGCTGCGCGTCCATTCCTACGGAAGGCCCCATCGAAGAGGTTCCCATTCCTGAAGATTCGGCGGGCATTGAAATCGCTCCGCAGCCTCCGCGGGGCGATGATGAACCCGCACAGATTATCGAAGGCTTCTTGCTAGCCATGTCTGAAGCCGACACCACGTATCGCACCGCTCGCACGTATCTCACCGCTGAAGCTGCTCAGCATTGGGAGCCGAGACGGTCAACGCAGGTGTTCCAGGGGTCTGTGCTACAAGCTGACGGCCACTATCTCCTCCAAGGCGTCCTGCTTGGGGAGATTGACGAAGCGGACCGCTTCCAGCCGAGCGGCGAGCCGCTGAGGCACGACTTTGGACTTGTCGAAGAGCATGGGCAGTGGCGCATCAGCAATCCACCCGACGGTGTGTTGCTCTCCAGGTATCTGTTCACTCGCAACTATCGGCAGGTCACCATCTACTTCTCCGCACAACACAACGAAGTGGGCGTGCCGGAGCTGCTCACTATTCCCGAAGGCGAAGTCTCGCCTGGCCGCATCGTTGAAGCCGTGCTGCGCGGGCCTTCCGAACGCATGCAGAGCGTCGTGCGCAACGCCATTCCATCAGGAGCGAATCTCGGTGATGGTGGCGCGAGCGTCGACGAGGACGGGGTCGCGACGGTAGATCTCACTGGGGTAGCGCCGTCGATGCCTCCGGAACAACGACGGCGCCTCGGAGCGCAGCTGCTGTGGTCGCTCACGTCGGTGCCACGCGTCACGGCGTTGAAGGTTACCGTCGACGGCACCCAGTTTACCCTGCCTGGGCAAAGCGCCGACGGAGTGCTCGAACTGGCAACCCAGCAGGGGTATTCCGTGTTGTCACGGACACAGTCGCAGGACCTGTTCGCGGTACAAGATCACACGCCTGGCACGCTGAACGACCACGGACGATTCGTGCCTGTGGTGGGCGAGTTGCCGCCATCAGCGGAGGTAGCCATCTCTATCGACGGCACGCATATGGCGTTGATCGGGGAAGACCGCCAAACTGTGTCCGTCGGGCCGCGAGATGAAACCCTGACTCCCATCACACCGGGATTCACGAACATTCACGACGGGCAATGGGCGCTCGGTTACTTTTATGCCCTGGGCGACGATGCTCAGGGCATGACCAGAATGTTCCGGGTGTCGGCGCAGCATGAAGTGGAAATGATGGACGTCCGGCTCCCTGCAAGCATGGCCCTGCGCGGATTCTCGGTACACCAGACTGGAGCCGTGGCGGCGGTCCTGGGGGAGCGCAACGGAAGTACTCACCTTGGGCAGATGGTTGCCTCCAAACCTGGCGTATTCGACCGGTGGCAAGAACTACCTCCCACAGGTCCGAGCGGACAATCGATCACCCGCATTAACGATGTGCAATGGAACTCGGAGTCCACAGTTGTGCTTGCTGGCGACGTCGATGAGAGCTGGGGTGTGGTTGTCGTCAGCGCAGACGGGGCACTCGTCGAAGAGATTGGCAGTTTCCGCGAGCCTATCCAAGGCGTCGCCGCATTACCCCGCCAAGGTGGTGGCCTCATCGCATTGCGCGGCAGTGGCGGAGCGGTATGGCGGTACACGGCGCCCAACCGGTGGGCGCACGTCGATGTCAAGGTCACCGATTTGGCGTTCGCTGGCTGACCGGCAAACTCACCCTGTGGAGAATGCAAATAGGTAGGGGGTGAGTGGACACACTGTGGAGTGTGAACATTATCGATGCCCTCGCAGATCTCTTACTCGGGGCGCAATGTCCTGGATGCGACAAGCCGGGTTGGGGGTTGTGCGCCGAATGCGTATCTGCGCTCGACGTCACCCCGACGGTTGTCGAGCGCCCCGGTGTGCCGACGATCGTGGCGGCCAACTCATATCGCCCTTATCTAAGCAAGATCATTCCCCGGTACAAGGACGATGGCGCACTCCACATTGAGCGCTCTCTCTCCAGACGACTCGCTGTGGCAGTCAAGGCACTGGAGCTGCCCAGCGACACCTGGTTGGTGCCCATCCCATCTCGCCCGAGCTCGGTGCGGGCCAGAGGATTCGATCATGCAGCTCGCCTGGCAGCCGCCACAGCACGCGCGACGGGACTCCGCAGCAGGCGGGGGCTCCGTCGAACTTCAAGGGGCACCGATCAACTCGAGCTCGGTCGCGCGTCACGAAGCCGGAACATGCACGCATCGATGCGCTCGACGATGCGCGCCGGCAGGGTAGTCGTCGTTGACGACATCGTCACCACCGGTGCCTCCCTCGCGGAGGGCATTCGGGCCTTGAAACACTCGGGCGTCGACGTGCTTGCCGCTGCCGTGATCGCGAACGTCGATGAACCAGCGCAATAGTGAACAAATTCACTACCACAGTCACCAGCTTTGGAAGTAGGCGGTAACGTTGTCATATGGAACAACCGCAGAGCTCAGCAACACCACTGAACTTTGCGGTTTCGCGTTTTCTACTCATGGAGGAGTCATGGACATCGTTGTCACCGGCCGGCACTGCAACCTCAGCCCCGAGCTGAAAGAGACCGTTGCCGAACGGCTCGAAACCGTTGAGAAACTGCGGGATCGGGTGATCCGCTCCGAGGTTGAATTTCACGCTCGTGAGGCCACGAAAGATCCCGAAGACGCCGTCGTTGTGCAAATCACTCTGCGCAGTAAAGGCCCGGTCGTTCGGGCAGAAGGCCGGTCGTCCGACAAGATGCTCGCCTTCGAAGCGGCGCTGGACCGGTTGAAGGCGCAGCTCCGGAAAGCAGCAGACCGACGGAAGAACCACCGGGGGCTCCGCTCAGCGATCGGCGATATTGCTCCCATTCCGCCTATGCCGGAGCCTCAGGACGACAATGCGGTGCCGGAGCAGGAGGTTGCCGGCCTCGTCGTCACGGGAGATGGCCCGCTGGTGGTACGTGAGAAGGAGTTCGACGCAGTACCGCTCACGCTCGCACAGGCTCTGGATGAGATGGAACTCGTCGGACACGACTTCTTCCTCTACGAAGATGCTGAGACGGGCAGGCCGTCGGTGGTCTACCGGCGCAAGGCGTACAACTACGGCGTCATCCACTTGAACGTCGACAAGTAGCCTAGCCAATCTGATCGTTCACGGGCGTTCGGCGTAGTCACGCTGGACGCCCGTGAACATTTCCACGCGTATTGCGCGACGGCGCTAGGATGGCTAAGGCATCTGTTGTGCAATCGAAGGACACTCGACGTGGGTTTCATGGAATTCCTGAGCGGCTTGGGCTCTGGCTCGCAGCTGAAGAAGCTGCAAAAGGTGGCAGACCAAGTCAATTCGATCGAAGAAGACTTTCAGGCCCTCTCCGACGCGGAACTCCGAGCTGAAACAGACAAATTTAAGGAGCGCGTCGCCGACGGAGAGTCTCTCGACAAGCTCATGCCCGAGGCCTTCGCGGCGGTGCGTGAAGCGTCGGTGCGCGTGAGCGGCAAGCGTCATTTCGATGTGCAGCTCATGGGCGGCGCCGCCCTCCACTGGGGCAATATCGCCGAGATGAAGACCGGTGAAGGTAAGACGTTGGTCGGCACGTTGCCGAGCTATCTCAACGCGCTGTCGGGTAAGGGTGTGCACATCGTCACCACCAACGACTACCTTGCCAAGTACCAGTCGGAGCAGATGGGCAGAATCCATCACTTCCTGGGGCTTCGGGTGGGCGCTATCTTGGCGCAGATGACGCCGGCGCAGCGCCGTGACGCCTACGCAGCAGACATCACCTACGGCACCAACAACGAATTCGGCTTCGACTACCTGCGCGACAACATGGCGTTGCGCAAAGAAGACATGGTGCAGCGCGGACACCATTACGCCATCGTCGACGAGGTTGACTCGATTCTCATCGACGAGGCCCGTACTCCGCTCATCATCTCTGGCCCCGCACAAGACTCGAAGGAATGGTTCCCTGTCTTCGCCCGGATGGTGAAAACCCTCAGTCGCGACGAGGACTACGAAGTCGACGAAAAGAAGCGCACCGTTTCGATTCTCGCCTCTGGCATCGAGAAGGTGGAAGACCGCCTGGGCATCGACAACCTCTACGAATCCGCGAACACCCCGCTCATCTCGTACCTGAACAACGCCATCAAGGCCAAGGAACTCTTCAAGCGCGATAAAGACTACGTCGTTGCAGGCGACGAGGTGCTCATCGTCGACGAGCACACCGGCCGAACCCTCGAAGGGCGCCGGTACAACGACGGTCTGCACCAGTCGCTCGAAGCGAAGGAATCCGTCAAGATCAAGGACGAGTACCAGACACTCGCCACCATCACTTTGCAGAACTACTTCCGCATGTACGACAAGCTCGCAGGCATGACGGGTACCGCGAAGACAGAGGAATCGGAGTTCCAGAAGATCTACGGCCTAGGCGTTATCACCATTCCTACTAACAAGCCGATGATCCGCATCGACAACCCCGACCTGATTTACCGCACGGAAGAGGCGAAGTTCCAGGCCATCATCGACGACGTGGTGGAGCGCCACGAAGAAGGCCAGCCCATCCTCATTGGTACGGCTTCCGTTGAGAAGTCGGAGCTTCTCTCGGCCATGCTGAAGCGCGCGAACGTCCCACACAACGTGCTGAACGCGAAGTATCACGAGCGTGAGGCATCCATCGTGGCGGAGGCGGGCCGCAAGGGCGCCGTGACCGTCTCCACGAACATGGCTGGCCGCGGTACCGACATCATGCTCGGCGGTAACCCCGAATTTCTCGCTGACTTGCAGCTTCGCAAGCAGGGCCTCGACCCCCTCGAAACGCCCGAAGAGTACGAAGCACAGTGGCCCGACACGCTGAAGGCGCTCGAAGAACAGGTCGCCAGCGAACACAATGAGGTCAAGGAGGCCGGTGGTCTCTATGTCATCGGCTCCGAGCGCCACGAGTCTCGGCGCATCGACAACCAGCTACGTGGCCGCTCTGGCCGACAGGGCGACCCGGGAGAATCCCGCTTCTACCTGTCCCTGGCCGATAACCTGATGCGTCTATTCCGCCCTGAGCTGCTGGAGCGGGCAATGACGATGCTCAATGTTCCCGACGACATGCCCATCGACTCCAAAATGGTCTCCAAACAGATTGAGGGCGCCCAGAAGCAGGTGGAGAGCCAAAACTTCGAGATGCGCAAGAACGTCTTGAAGTACGACGACGTCATGAACCGTCAACGTCACGCCATCTATGGCGACCGCCGACGCGTGCTCGACGGCGTCGACGTCTCTCCGCAGCTGCGGAAGACAGCGGAACGTCTGGTGTCCGACGTGGTGACCGAGCACACTGCCGGTTTCGAGGAAGACTGGGACCTCGAGCAGATGATGACCCAGCTGGAGACGCTCTACCCGGTGAGCATTTCGCTCGACGAGCTCGAAGAGGATTTGCCCGATCAGGCAGGCATGGTGGAGCGCTTCGTCGACGATGTTGACCAGGCGTATGACCGCCGAGAGGAAGAGATCGGCGAGGAGCGCATGCGCGAACTCGAGCGCCAGGTGTTGCTCACCGTGCTCGACCGCAAGTGGCGCGAACATCTCTACGAAATGGACTACTTGCGCGACGGCATCGGGCTGCGCGCTATGGCCCAGCGTGATCCCCTCACTGAGTACCAGCGTGAGGGCGGCGACATGTTCAACGCCATGATGGGCGCCTTCATGGAGGAAGTCACCGGCTTCTTGTTCCATCTCGAGGTGCCGAAGCAAGAGGACGCTGACACCGACACCGATGCTGGCGACCCGAGTGATGATGCAGCATCGGCGAATGCTGATGCTGAGCCGCTAGCAAAGGGCTTGGAACGCAAGGAAACTGATCGCAGTTCACTGCAGTACTCGGCTCCAGACGAATCTGGTGAGGCCACGAAGTCTGGTGCGCAGGCGGCAGCGAAGAAGAAGCCCGGCCGAAACCAGCCTTGTTATTGCGGCTCTGGCAAGAAGTACAAGGTCTGCCACGGCGCTAAGCAGTGACGCTCACGCCGCACGCCATCGTGCGTGCGGGGCTCAGGCGCCGAGGATGTGAAACTCGGAGCAACGCCACTGCTTGAGCAAATCGAGGCGCATCACACACACCAGCCAGCGGCCGTGCAAGGACACGCTGATGCAGACCTCGGCGGCTGTCGACGTCGGCATCTGGCAACGCCAGGAGCCGATGGTCGATCGCAGAAATTGGCCCGATTCTCTACCCGCTGCCAGGCTCTCAAAGGCATTCGCACTCAGGTGCTGGCGCAGGTGGTGGAGGGGGCGTCGGCCAAACAGTGATTCGACGACCGCGGTGGCGAGCCCGATCGCTTGGCGAGGCGGGGGTGACCCGGATGTACGGGGGCGCTGAGCGCCGGCATGTGCACTGGTTTTGTGAAGCATGCTCCCACGCTAAGTGGGGGAACAGCCCAATAACTAGGTACTACAAACCGTCGGACAACACTTTCTTCTCACCCAACAGCCGGCAAGGAAGAGTAGCTAGCTTCCGCCAAACATGAGCAGCAATCCACCGACGGTGAACATCACCATCACGAGTAGTAGGGGCAACTGGCGCATCATCACCTTGCCGGCCGGGCGGCGCAGAGCGATGTCGTGCGTGACGACAACACCGAGCACATGCCCGCCGACGATGAGCAACACCTGGAACCACGCTACGAAGGTGGGGAAGGCGAACAGATCGACGTTGGGACCTGCCTCCGCGAAGCCGAACCAGTTCTGCCCGGTGCCAAGAGGATCGTTGAACCTGATGGCGGTGCGTTGCCCCTCGAGATACAGGTAGGTGCCGTAGTGGGCGAGGCAATATCCGACGATCAGCGGCACCAAGCCAGGGGAGAGGCGGTTCATCGTGGACCGCAGCCCCTCTCCGTCGTCGAGGAACTTGCAGCCGAAGGCATAGAGCGCCGCGACGAGCGCGATCGTGGCGGCCAGCCCGATCGTTCCCAGCACCCAGGCGGGCGTGGTGACGTCTTGGACCATGCGCTGCCAACGAGGCGTGTTGGACATGGCATCGAATGCGGTACCTCCCAGTAGCACCACGGCGACGGTGTACGTCGCCGTTGGTGGGGCCCAGCTCGCGAGGTTGCGCACCGGGTTTATCCGGTGCACGACGCCGTCTTTGCGTTTCCAAGGCGACAAGCTGGCCACTGTCGTGCCGTACACCTCGAACGGATCAGCCCGTTCAATCCAGTGGGGGCGCACGAAGAATCCGATGATGCACCACGCCAGCCACAGTCCAGCCGCGATGCGCAGGGCCGGCAGAGTGATGCCTTGGGGGAGTACGAGCTCCATGTAGAGGAAGCCCGCGAGCGCGAGCGCCGCGGGCGCGCGGGAGCCGGGGCCGTCGGGAGCTATCACAGCGCTGCCGCGGAACGCGAGGAGCGTGCGAATGGGGTTCGTCGCTTTGTACGCCTTCCCGAGGAACGCTGAGAAGACAACGAGCCCGACCCATAGCCAGACGTAGATGAAGCCCACCACTGGATTATCGATGCGGTCAGCGCCGAAGATGAGGGCGATCGCGCTGAGAATCCAGATCGCTCCCACCGAGGTGCGAGCGATGATGCGGCCAGGAAGGCTATCGATTGCTCTGGTGAGACGCGGCATGGGCACACCGTCGTCATCTTCAAATCGCGAGCGCTTCCACGCGAAGAACAGAAAGTAGAACGTGATGAGCAGCACCACCGCCGCGGCGAGTAGCACGAGCCAGAACGGAAGCGGGAGGTCTGACCGGGATGCGATGCCGTGGAGAAGAATCATTCGACAACCAACTTCATGTACACCTGGTTGGCGCCGTGGCTTTCGATTTCGTAGGCGCCCGCCATGTTGGCGGTGAAGGTGATCTCGTGCGGTTCACCGGCTTTCGTGGGGAACGAGTGCTCGTAGCCGTGGACATGGATGTCGTCGTCGTAGGCCGTCGTCACGATCAGGGTGAGCTCGGATCCGAGCGGAACCGACTGCTTGATAGGCGTCGCGATGCCGCCCTCGGGAACGTCGAGGTTCACTGTCACTGGGTCGGCGGAGCCGGCGCCGCCGCACGCGGTGAGGATCAGCATTGAGGCGGTAGCGGCGAGCATCGTTCTACGTAGCATGCGTTTCTTTCTCTAGACGTGACGACCGTATCGGAAAAGCGTCGAACAATCAGCCTGTGTGTGGGCGCGTAGCGCCGACGTGTCCTCGGAAGTGCGCCTACGCTTGGTGTGTGGCTAGAAAGCTTGTGTTCATTCCCATTGCTGCAGCAGAACTCCCCATGTTCACAGGGGAGATCCCCGTTGAACAACGTCGCGCATTTACAGTGACGCGCGAACTGCTCGACGAGTTGGGGTACACCGCAGACATGTCCGAAGATGCCGAGTACGCGGCCATGGTGTTGGCGTCCATCTCCGGGCTGATCGAATTCGGCGAGCGCGTGGTCATCGTCGCGGAGGTCGACGCCGCGCTCATTGAGGCGGGTGAAGACTCGGCGAACGGCGAGTGCTTGCTTGTGCGCTGTCCGCATGAATCCATGACGGCGTGGTTCGAAGACGCACCCGGGGTGGAACTCCCGACCGTGCCCGCAGGCTCGAGTATCGACGACGCCTGGGAGCTGCCAGAAGTGCAAGCCCTGCTGCAGGAACACGACCTGCTATGGAACGACGTCGTGGAGTACCGACGCGGCTAGTTCCGCGGTCAGCGCGTCAGCCACACGCGAGCGCGGCGCTCCATGCCGGCAAACGCTTGGACGATGAATGGCTCCACCTGGGCCTCGACTTTCTTGCCCACGAGCGGAATTTTGACCTTGAGCTCTCCTTCATAGTCGCCCACAGTGCCTGTACTCGTCGGCGCGAGCTTCGACGTAGCGCTCGCCTCGACGGGCATGCCGGGCACGTCGACGTTCACCGTCCCGGGAATGGTGCCGTCCGAGGACTCATCGGAGAAGGCCATGAGAATCGAAACCTTCACCGTCTTGCCCAGGATTTTTTGCACCTGTTCGGGTGCGGGCAGCATCATGTCGACGCGCGTGCCGACGTCGCCGACTGAGACGGTATGCTGCACCGCCCCGGCGTGCTGGGCAACGTCGTCGAGGAATGCTTCGTTGCGCAGTAGCGCCGCGACGTCGCGAGGGGGAGCCGGATAAGAGTGCTGAAAGATCAACTGCATGGGGCCTAGTCTAATGGCCACTCATGCATGGTCCGGGACGGAAAATGCGCACTCCGCGTGCGGGCGAGCGCGGGCAACTACCATGGGGCCATGCGGATCGACTTGCACACTCACTCGAATGTCTCGGACGGCACAGATTCCCCCACGATGCTGGTGCATAAAGCTATCGCTGCCGGCTTGGACGTCGTCGCGCTGACCGACCACGACACCTTCGCCGGCATCACGGAGGCGCAGGAAGCCGGGAAGCGGTCGGGGCTCCGAGTACTGAATGGTCTCGAAATGTCGACGAAGTTCGAGGGGAAGTCGGTACACCTACTTGGCTACGGCTGTGATCCGCGCAACGCAGACTTGAAGGCAGAACTAGCTCGCATTCGCGCCGGCAGGACGGAGCGCCTGCCACGCATGATCGATAACCTGCGGGCCGCAGGCATCGACATCACTATCGACGAAGTGTACGAGCACGCGGGAGACGCGTCGGCGGTGGGGCGCCCGCACGTGGCTGACATCCTGGTGCAAAAAGGGGTGGTATCGAGCCGAACGGAGGCCTTCCAGACGTGGATTGGTGAGGGCCAGCCCGGGTATGCCGAACGCTATGCCTGCCCGTTGGAAGAAGCAATCGACCTCATCCACGGCGCCCGCGGCGTTGCCGTGATCGCCCACCCGTGGTCGCGCGGATGCCGACAGGTGCTCACCTCGGAGGTGCTGGAACGACTCATCCACGAGCATCAACTTGACGGTATCGAGGTGGAGCATCAGGACCACAGCCCTGAGGTGCGGGAATTGCTGTTCCAGATGGGCGCCCGCCTCGGCCTCATCCGTACGGGATCGTCGGATTACCACGGCACAGGCAAGGTCAATCACGAGCTCGGCTGCAACACGACCAGGGTGCAGGCGTACAACGAATTGATCGCTCGGATTCGTCGGCGAGGCGGCGTCGTCTAGCGTGTAGGCGCGAAGCCAACGCAAGACGCTACGCTGGAGCGCATGACGACTTCGACCCACTTTGATCCGGAAGCATCGCTCGCGCGTTCCACGCAACGCAGCCTGGCCATTGAACAGGAGATCGCCAAGGATCCCAGCAAATTCCGGATCCTGACAGGCGACCGCCCCACGGGCAACCTGCACATCGGACACCTGTTCGGGTCGCTGGAGAACAGGGTCCGCCTGGCGAAAGCAGGCGTCGAGACGATGGTGCTCATCGCCGACTACCAAGTCATCACTGATCGCGACGGCGTGGGTCCCATCCGGGATCGCGTCTATTCGCTGCTGACCGACTACCTTTCTGTGGGGCTGGACCCGGAAGAGGTCACCTTCTTCACGCACTCTTCGCTACCCGAGCTGAACCAGCTCATGTTGCCGTTCCTCTCGCTCGCCACCGACGCAGAACTTCGCCGCAACCCAACGGTGAAGACGGAACTGGAGGCTACCGACGGACGACCGATGTCTGGCCTGCTGCTCACCTACCCGGTGCACCAGGCAGCTGACATCTTGTTCTGCAAAGCGAACCTCGTGCCAGTGGGTAAAGACCAGCTGCCGCACCTCGAGCAGGCCCGTGTCATCGCCAGGCGCTTCGACGAGCGCTATGGGCGCGCCGACGAGGCCACCCCCGTCTTCCCCGAGCCCGAAGCGCTGCTGAGCAAGTCAGGCACTGTGCTTGGTCTCGATGGCGCGAAGATGAGCAAATCTCGGAACAACACCATCGAGATTGGGTTCACTGCTGACGAGACTGCCAAGCTGATCAAGCGTGCCGTCACCGATTCCGACCGCCACATCACCTACGAACCCGAGCATCGTCCCGAGGTGTCCAACCTGGTTAACATTGCAGCGCTCGCACTCGACCGTGACCCTGTCGACGTTGCCGCCGAGCTTGGCGACGCCGGTGGCGGCGGCCTCAAGAAGCTCGTCACCGAAGCGCTCAACGAGTATCTTGCCCCCATTCGCGCCCGCCGTACGGAGCTGGAACAAGATCTGGGCTTCCTGGAGAGCGTGCTGCGAGCGGGTAACGAGCGGGCACGCGACATCGCGGCACAGACCTTGGATGAGGTCCGCACCGCGATGCAGATGGTGTACTACTGAGCCCTACTGTTAGGGCGTGTCTGAGAATAGATGCACGAGTCAGCTGAGACCCTGGGGACATGTCCCGGTTCCAGATGCTCTCCGACGCCCAATGGGAGTTGATCGCCCCGATGCTCCCGACCCGGACCGGCCGCGCCGGCAGGCCGTTCGCCGACGCCCGCGCCATGGTGGAGGCGATCATCTACCGGTACCGGTGCGGAATCGCTTGGAGGGATCTGCCCGAGGTCTACGGGCCCTGGCAGACCGTGTGGACCTGGCATCGGCGCTTGGCCGAAAAAGGCACCTGGGACACGGTGCTGGCCACGCTGACCGCCGCCGCTGACGCCGAAGGCCTGATCGATTGGTCGGTCTCGGTGGACTCCACGATCGCCCGCGCCCCCCAGCACGCGACGAACATCACCCGCCACACAGGGGGATGGATCGAACTACAAGAATCCGCGTGAGGAGCCGGCCGATCACGGCATCGGGCGCTCCCGTGGCGGGCTGAGCACGAAGATCCATCAGCTCGTCGATGGGACCGGGCTGCCGCTGGTCAGCCTGATCACCCCCGGCCAGGCAGGGGACTCCCCGATGCTGCTTCCTCTTCTGGAGCAGCTGCGCGTGACCCGGCCAGTAGGGCGGCCCCGGACCCGCCCCGAGGCCGTGCTGGGCGATAAGGCGTACTCCTCCCGGGCGATCCGCACCCACCTACGTGCCCGTGGGATCAAAGCGGTCATCCCCGAACCGGCCGACCAGCAGGGCCACCGCAGACGGCGCGGTGCCCGCGGCGGGCGCCCCGTCAGCCTCGACGCGGACGCCTACAAGGGCCGCAACGTCATCGAGCGTCAGTACGCTCACCTGAAGCAGTGGCGGGGTCTGGCGACCCGGTATGACAAGTACGCGATCATCTACAGGGCCGCTGTGGTCCTGAATGCTGTGCTCGCATGGTCAAAACGATTGTCAGACATGCCCTAGGTATCCCCGATGGTCGGGGTTCTGGTCGCCAGGCCCGGCATGACTTACTGCCCCTGTCGTTGATGATCCGGGGGGTGTTGTCACCGGGTCCTGGTGGCGTGGGTTGATCGCTGATAGGGACACGGCCCGCTGCATGACAGCGTGGCCTCTCGTAACGTGGGTGCCGACGATCTTCGCCTGACTTGCGGCCAGAATGGAACCCTCTGAGGAGGACCGCTATGGACCAACACCGCTTCAACGTGTTCGTCGGCCTCGACGTCGGCAAAGAACACCACCACGCCACCGCCCTCAACGCTGGCGGGAAACGACTGCATGACAAGGCCCTGCCCCAGGATGAGACTGCTCTACGTGAGGTGTTCGCCAAGCTCACCGCCCATGGGTTGGTGTTGGTGATCGTGGACCAGCCCGCCACGATCGGCGCCCTGCCGGTCACGGTGGCTCGCGCGATGGGTATCGAGGTCGCCTACCTACCGGGACTGGCGATGCGCCGCATCGCCGATCTCCACCCGGGCAACGCGAAGACCGACGCCCGCGACGTCTACATCATCGCCGAGGCCGGCCGCACCATGCCCCACGCGCTGCGACGCGTCGGCGGCGACGACGACCTGATCGCCGACCTCGCCGTGATCGTCGGGTTCGACGACGACCTCGCAGGCGAAGTCAACCGCGTCTCCAACCGGATCCGCGGCCTCCTCACCCAGATCCACCCCGCGCTCGAACGCGCCATCGGCGGCAACATCAGCCACCCCGCAGTGCTGGCCCTACTGGCCAAGTACTGCGGCCCCACCGGACTCGCCGACGCCGGTAGGCGCCGTCTCACCACCACCGCCAAAGCGCTGGCGCCACGCATGCACGAGCGCCTTGTCGAGGCCATCGTGAAGGCCCTGACAGAGCAAACCGTGACCGTCCCCGGCACCCGGGCAGCCGAGCTGGTCTTGCCCCAGCTCGCAGCCCAACTCCAGGGCCTGCTCACGCAGCGCGCTGAGGCCGCCAAACAAGTCGAGGAGGCCCTCGATGCGCACCCTCTTTCCCAGCTCCTGATGTCAATGCCTGGAGTCGGCATCAGGACCGCAGCCAGACTCCTCCTCGACGTCGGTGACGGCTCCGCGTTCCCCACCGCAGGCCATCTCGCGGCCTACGCTGGCTTGGCCCCGGTCACCCGGCGATCCGGATCCAGCATCCGCGGAGAGCTTCCCTCACGCGGCGGGAACAAACACCTCAAACGAGCACTGTTCCTCTCGGCCTTCGCAGCCCTCCACGATCCTGATTCACGCGCCTACTACGACCGCAAACGCGCCGCTGGGAAGAAACACAACGCCGCCCTCGTCTGCCTCGCCCGACGACGCGTCGACGTCCTTCACGCCATGCTCCGCAACGGCACCTACTACCAACCAAGAACACCAGCCGCCGCTTGACAGGAACCATAGGGACACCCCCCGACGCGCCGCTCACCAACACGCCGCCGGACCGGTCGCAGGAGAACCGTCCCCCGGTGGCGCAGGACGACCAGCTCACCGCCCGCAAGGGCCGCGCGACGATCCTGCAGGTCCTCGACAACGACTCCGACCCCGACGGCGACATCCTGACGATCAACGCCCCGGCCGAGATCGACGGGGCCTCGCTGCAGATCGTCCGGGGCGGCGCCGGGCTGCAGATCACGATCCCCCCGGAGACCACCGCCGGCACCCTGACCTTCTCCTACGAGATCAGCGACGGGGAGTTGCGCGACTCCGCCACGGTCAGCGTCACCGTCGCCGACCCCGACGCGGCGAAGCAGAACAAGGCCCCCTACCCGTTCGAGCTCGCGCAACCCATGTCCGTGCGGCTCGGGGGCAAATTCACCAAGCGCGTCCTGCTCGACTGGCGCGACCCCGAGGGGGACCCGCTCATCCTCGAAGCCGCGAGCCTCCCGCCCGGCTCCGAGGACCTCGTGAGCTTCACCCCCGACGGCACCATCACCTACCAGGACGTCGGCAAGACACCCGGCGTCAAGAAGATCAACCTCACGGTCTCCGACGGCCAGACGGAGTCCATGGGGGAGCTGCTCGTCAACGTCGTCGAGGACCTCGTGCCGCCACTGGCCAACGGTGACTTCGCGACGGTGCCCGTGGAGCAGACCGTCGTCGTGCGGCCGCTGGAGAACGATATCGGCGAGAACCTCATCCTCACCGAGGTGGACGCCGGCGACTGCAGCACGTGCAACGTGGTCTCCAACTACAATGAGGGCTGGCTCTCCTTCTCGGCCACGCAGCCGGGCACCTACTACCTCACCTACAACGTGCAGAGCGGCCCCGTGTCCACCGGCGTGGTGCGGGTCGCCGTCGTGGAGACCGGGACCAACAACCCGCCCATCGCGGCCCTCGACGTGGCGCTGCTGCCGCCCGGCGGCTCGGTGTTCATCGACCCGCTGCTCAACGACACCGACGTCGACGGCGACGTGCTCGTGGTGCAGTCGTTCAGCGCCGACCCGTCGCTGAAGGTGGTCATGGAGCGCCGCCACCTCATGACCATCTCGGCCAACTCGCAGCCGAGCGCGCCCGTCACCGTCGAGTACGTGGTCTCCGACGGGCGCCACACCGCGCGCGGCACGATCGTCGTCATCCCGACGAGGACACCGGCTCGGTGCAGCCGAAGGCCCTCGACGACGACATCCGCGTGCGCGCCGGCAGCGTCGCCACCGCGCACGTGCTGGAGAACGACACCTCCCCGATCGGGCTCGGGCTGGGGGTCACCCGGATCCTGGAGAACCCGCTGGGCGAGGGAGCCTGGGTGGACGGCGACACGATCCGCGTCGAGATCCCCGCCGGCTCGCAGTCGCAGCAGATCGCGCTGCCCTACGAGGTGACGGACACCGAGGGCAACGTCGCGTCGGCGACGCTCGCCGTCACCGTCGTCAGCGAGGACGCCGCCAACGAGGCACCCACCCCGCACGACGTCGTGGACCGGGTGCTGTCCGGCTCGCTCACCCGCATCCCCATTCGCCTCGACGGCATCGACCCCAACGGCGACGCCGTCCGGCTCGTCGGGCTGGGCTCCGGCCCCGGCATGGGGCGTGTCAAGGAGGTCGGCGAGAAGTACCTGACCTACGAGGCGTTCCCCTCCAGCCAGGGCACCGACACCTTCCACTACGAGGTGGTCGACGCGCACGGCGAGGTGGGCCGCGGCCAGGTGAGCATCGGCATCGCCCCGCCGGGCAACATCAACGAGCCGCCGATCGGCGTGCACGACGACGTGCTGGTCCGGCCCGGCCGCCCGATCCAGATCGCGGCGCTCGCCAACGACTACGACATCGAGGGCGACGGGTTCTCCTTCGCGGCCGACGACCCGGTCTCCATGGACGACGACACCCTGCACGCCGAGATCGTCAACGACCGGGAGATCAAGGTCGACCCGATCGAGGAGCCCGGCGTCTACACCGGCACCTACCGGCTCCAGGACCTCCGCGAGCAGTACGGCAACGGCACCTTCGCGATCACCGTCGACGAGTCGGCGCCGCTCCTGCCGCCGGTGGCGCGCGACGACATCGTCGGCGTCGGCGAGATCATCGACAAGGACTTCGTCGAGGTCGACGTGCGGGCCAACGACTTCGACCCCGACGGCGCCCACGAGCGGCTGCGCATCGAGCTGCCGGAGGCGGATCCCGACGACGAGCGCGTGGCCCGCGTGACCGACGGCGGGCTGCTCACCGTGCCGGTGGGCGCCCACATGCAGCAGGTGCGGTACCGGCTCGTCGACGGCGACGGCGAGTCCAGCTTCGGGCTCGTCACCGTCCCGGGCACCGACGACGTGGTGCCGATGGTCCGCGACCCCGGCCGCACCCTCGAGGCCACCGCCGGGCAGCCGGCCCACGTCAGCTTCGAGGACCTCCTCGTCGGCACGGACGGTCGCGCCGTGAAGCTGACCAGCACGGACACGATCGCCGCCACCACGGGCAGCGCCGTCCCCGCCACCGGCGGCGTGGAGTTCACGCCGCACGTCGACTACCGGGGGCCGGCCGCGGTCGTGTTCGAGGTGATCGACGTCGTGCCGGAGGGGGACCGGACCGCCAAGCGCGCCTACGTGACCATCCCCGTGGAGGTGAGGGCGGCGCGCAGCCAGAGCACGTAGTCGGGGCCGCAGCAGGTGTCGAACCTCGCGCCCGAGCAGGTGACGCAGCCGCGGCTGCTCGTCGGGCCCGACGAGGGCGAGTTCCGGCTGTCCCTGATGCCGCTGTTCCGCGACCCTGAGGGCCACGACATCTTCTTCCTCGACCTCACCGACGCCGGCGGCGACGCGCCCATCACGTGGCGCTCCGAGGCCAACAACTCCGTCGTCGTCGCCGAGGCGCCGATCACCGCGAAGGCGGGCATGACGCGTCGGCTCCGCGGTGAGGTGCGCGACGCGGGCGGCGCCGGCCGCGAGTTCGAGGTGCTGCTGGAGATGACGTCGTCGCGCATGCCGCTCACCACCACGGTGACGGACGTCGTCGACGAGGCGCAGTCCGGCCGGCCGGTGACCGTGCCGGTGCTCGCCAACGACACCTCCCACCTGAACGACAAGACCCTGGCCGTGGAGGGCGCGCGCATCCTCTCCGGAGAGGGCACCATCGAGGTCCGCGACGACGTGGTCACCATCACGCCGTCGGAGGGCTTCGTAGGCACCCTCACCGCCAGTTACACCGTCATGGACGCCACCGGCGACCCGGCCCGCCGCCAGGACGGCAGCATCCGCGTCACCGTGACCGACGTGCCGAGCGCCCCGTCGGCGCCGTTCGGCGGCGAGCCGGGCGACGCGCAGATCCGGTTCGAGTACCAGCCCGGCAGCACCAACGGGCACCGGATCGAGCGGCGCGTGGTCACCGCCACCGCCCCCGGCCGCTCGCCCGTGCAGCAGGACTGCCCCGGCACGACGTGCACCATCACGGGGCTGCGCAACAACGTGCCCTGGACGCTCAGCGTGGTGGAGTTCAACAAGCTCGGCCCGTCCGACCCGTCGCCGCAGTCGGCCCCGTACACCCCGGACGTGAAGCCGCTGGCCCCGCCGCAGCCGCAGGTCACGCGCGGGAACCAGTCGCTCACCGTCCAGTGGCAGCCGGCGCCGTTCCAGAACATGAACAACCAGGGCAGCCCCGTGACGCAGTGCACGCTGGTGCTGTACAACGCCGACGGCGCGGAGGTGGGCCGCAAGGCGCTGTCCGGGTCGACGTTCAGCCACACCTGGACGGGGCTGACCAACGGCAGCAACTACGTCTTCGGTGTCATCGCCACCAACAACGCGGGCGATTCCCCGGAGTCGACGCGCACCTCGCCCATGTTCCCCGTCGGCCCCCCGAAGGGCTCCGTGACGGTCACCGCGGCGCCGGTGAAGGACAGCATCGGCGGCAGCTTCAGCGTCGACGTCAACACCGCCGGCCTGGACCCCAACGGCGACCCCGCCATGCGCGTGTACATCATCCCGATGACCGGCGCGAGCGTCCGCGACGACGCCCGCCGGCAGGTGGCCTACCCGTCGCCCGCGCAGTCCACCCTCACGTTCAGCGACTGGGGCGAGAGCGCCGTCCGGTTCCGCGTCGTGGCGGAGAACCTGCACTCGAGCGTCACGGTGGGCGAGACGTCGGAGGCGATCGTCGCCTGGCCCACCCCGTCGGTCCAGCTCCTCTCCGCCATCACCACGCCCGACTACCCGGGCGGCATGCTGCTGAAGCTGAACTCGCCGGAGGTCCGCAACAAGGAGGGCGCCGGGCTCACCTACGAGTACGCGCGCGCAGGAAGCTCCACCTGGCGCCGCTTCTCCACGTTCCGCGACTACCTCGCCACAGCGCAGGACTTCACCCCCGGGGTGCCGGTCAGCCTCAGCGTGCGGGCGGTGCTCACGAACTCCACGGACCAGCGCACCTCGTCGGTGAGCAACCTGCCGACGATGACGCCGGTGAGCGCCCGGCCGCTCGAGCAGCCGCTCGGCGAACTGGTGACGGTGGCGCCCGACCGGGTCCGCGTCGGGCTCAACCCGAACCCGGGCTCCGCGGCGTCGGGCGGCTGGACCAGCGGCCACTACTACGTCCACACCGGCGACTACAAGGACCAGTCGTCCGCCAGCCTGCCGGCGGGGGAGACGACGACCGTGCACCAGGGCTGGACCGGCACGAAGCCGGGCAGCAACGAGTCCTGGCGGCACAGCACGCTGTACTCGAAGGACATCGCGGTCCCCAACGTCTCCACCTTCGCCAAGAACGGCGACAACTTCGTCGTCACCGTCCGCTTCGTATACGGGTCGAGCGCCTGCAACGTCTACGATCACTGGGGCGGCAGACGGGAGCTCCTCAAGGAACTGCGGCCGAACGCCGAGGGCACGATCCACATGGACGAGGCGTTCCCCATCGATCCCAACGCGGAGGTCGTCCTCTACCGCGAGCTGGTGTACGTCGAATGCAGCATCAACAACAACACGGCCGAATGGTCCCGAACGATCCCCGGATGACGGAGAAAGCGATCAAGTGAATCCAGAACAAGCACGCTGGTTCAGCGAGAACTTCGCGAACATCGTCGGCAACGTCGAACGCGTCATCATGGGCAAGACGGAGGCCATCCGGCTCGCCGTCACCTGCATGCTCGCGGAGGGCCACCTGCTCCTCGAGGACTACCCGGGCACCGGCAAGACCTCCCTGGCGAGGGCGATCGCGCAGTCCGTCCAGGGCACGCACAGCCGCATCCAGTTCACCCCCCGACCAGCTGCCGTCCGACGTCACGGGCGTGACGATCTACGACCAGAAGTCGGCCGAGTTCGAGTTCCACCAGGGCCCGATCTTCGCGTCGATCGTGCTGGCCGACGAGATCAACCGCGCCTCGCCGAAGACGCAGTCGGGGCTGCTCGAGGTGATGGAGGAGTCGCGGGTCACCGTCGACGGCCAGTCCTACGCGGTGGGCAACCCGTTCATGGTGATCGCCACCCGGAACCCCATCGAGCAGGCGGGCACCTACCGGCTGCCCGAGGCCCAGCTCGACCGGTTCCTGATGAAGACGACGCTCGGCTACCCGGACCACGAGGCGACGATGCGCATCCTCGCCACGGGCGGCTCCCGCCCCCGCTCCACCGCGCTGCCGTCGGTGGTGTCCAGCCAGCAGGTGGCGGAGATGGCGCAGCTGGCCGGTGCGGTGCACATCGAGGCCTCCATCTTCGACTACATCAGCCGGCTCGTCGCGGCCACCCGGAGCGCCGACGACGTCCGCCTCGGGGTCTCCGTGCGTGGCGCGCTCGCGCTCGTCCGCGCCTCCCGGGTGTGGGCCGCGTCGGTGGGCCGGCACTTCGTCACTCCCGTCGACATCAAGATCCTCGCCATCCCGTGCCTCGCGCACCGCATCATCCTCGACCCCGAGGCCGAGTTCAGCGGCGTCCAGGCCGTGGACGTGATGGCCCAGGTGGTCGGCGCCGTGCCGCCCCCGACGGAGCGCGCCACCGCCTGATGTCCACCACGGCCACGCGATGGGAGGTGCCCGAGGCGGTTGACCCGCCGTCGGGTGCCGCGCTGCGCGACGCCTACCGCCGGGTCAGCGAGGCGCTCGGCATGCGCACGGCCGGCTGGGCGTGCCTCCTGCTCGGCGTGCTGTCGCTGGCAGTGGGTCTGGTGCTCGGTTGGCTGGAGCTGGTCGTCGCCGGGATCGTCGCGATCATCATGGTGGCCATCGCCCTGCTGTTCACGATCGGGAAGCCGAGCCTCGCCGTCGGGCTCCGCCTCTCAGACCGGACAGTCGTGGTGGGCGACCGCGCCACCGGCGAGGTCGTCGTCAGCAACGAGGCACCCCGGCGCCACTTCGGCTCGCGGCTGGACCTTCCCGTCGGCCGCCAGCAGGCGAGCTTCTCGCTGCCGATCATGGGCCCCCGGCAGGTGGAGCGGTTCACCTTCCGGATCCCGACGGACCGCCGCGGCCTCATCGTCGTCGGGCCGGCGAACTCCGTGCAGGGCGACCCGTTCTCGCTCGCGGGCCGGGAGACCCGCTGGACCGAGGAGCTGGAGGTCTACGTGCACCCGCGCACGATCCGGCTTCCCGGCCAGCAGACGGGATTCATCCACGACCTCGAGGGGCACGCCAGCCCGCACATCACGTCGGCAGACATGAACTTCCACGCCCTCCGGCCCTACGTCCCGGGCGACGACCGCCGCCACGTCCACTGGAAGTCGACGGCCCGCGCCGGCGAACTGATGGTGCGGCACTTCGAGGAGTCACGGATGTCGCGCGTGCTGGTGGCGCTCGACACCGGCCGCACCTCCTACATCGACGAGAAGGAGTTCGAGCTCGCGGTCTCCGTCGTCGCGTCCATCGCGCTGCAGACCCTCTACGGCGAGTCCCCGTTGGTGATCCTGACGTCGAAGGAGCGGCTCACCACGCTCACACCCGGCGGCGCGCTCGACGAGCTCTCGCTGGTGGAGCAGACCGCCCGCGGCGGGGTGGCCGACCTCGCCTTCACCGCCACCCAGCGCGAGCCCGGCGCGTCGATCGCGATCCTGGTCACCGGGTCGACGGCCTCCATGACCGACCTGCGCCACGCCCGCGCCCGCTTCGACGTCGACACCCGCTACATCGGCATCCGCGTCGCCACCGGCGAGGAACTGCGCAACCGCAAGGTGGGCAGCGTGACGGTCAACCGGGTCGGGGCCCTCGAGGACCTGCCGCGCGCGATGCGGAGGACCGCTACTGCGCCATGGCCATCTCCGACGACGACGGCGTGCACTGGCGCCTCGGCAAACCGGTCGAGGGCTGCGACGAGACGAAGGTCGCCCAGCTGCCCGACGGCACCGTCGTCCTGCACAGCCGCAGCACCCCGTCGCGCCTGTTCGCGATCTCGCACGACGACGGTGAGACCTTCAGCCCGGCTGCCGCGGACCTGCCCGACCCCGGCTGCAACGGCGGCCTCACCACGCTCCCGAACGGTCAGCTGGCGAGCACGCTCGTCTTCCCCGACGGTGGGGAACCCATCGACGTGGACCTGCCCGACCCCACCGGGGGACGGGGCGCCACGTCGGGGCCCGTGTGGGAGGACCGCCGCAACCTGGTGCTGCGCGTCGGCCACCCCGGCGGCTGGAGCGATCCGCAGGTCATCGACCCCGGGCTCGCCGCCTACTCGGTGGCCGTGGCGCTGCCCGACGGGTCGGTCGCCGTCGCCTGGGAGTACGGCGCCTACGACGGCATCCGCTTCGAACGGGTGCGTGTGGCTCGCTGACGCACCGCACCCGGAGACGAGGAACCCCGGCGACCCAACCGGTCGCCGGGGTTCCTTGCGCCAGGGGGTCAGCCGAGCAGCTGCTCCGCCGCGGCGGCGATGGCCTGCACCAGCTCGGTGTCGCCGGCGAGGTCGGGGGCCACGAAGCCCAGCACGTTGGCCGCGTCCTCCTCGAGGGTGCCGCCGACGAGCTCCTCCACCTTGTCCTTGGCGGCGTCCTTGACGGGCGCGCCGTGGCCGCGGAGGTGCAGCAGCCAGGCGGCGACGGCGGTCACGGCCGCCGACGGCATCTCGCCCCGGCCGCGGAAGCGGCGGAGCGTCGGGACGATGCGCACGGCGATCTTCTGCGAGCCGTCGGCCGCGATCTGCGCGAGCAGGTGGCGGATGTTCGGGTTCTCGTAGCGCTCCACGAGCGCGGCGGCGTACTCCTCCCACGGGACGCTGAGGCCGGGGCCGGCCTCCTGCCACCAGGTCTGCACGAGCTCGCGGACCCGCGCGTTGGCCATGCCCTCGGAGACGGTCTCGACGCCGAGGATGGGGCCGGCGTAGGCCATCAGCGAGTGCGAGCCGTTGAGCATCCACAGCTTGCGCTGCTCGTAGGGCTCCACCTCGTCGACGATCTGCACGCCGGCGGACTCCCAGTCGGGGCGCCCGGCGGGGAACTCGCCGCTGATGACCCACTCGCTGAACGGCTCGGTCGGCACCGGCGCGGCGTCGTGGTAGCCCTGCGCGGCCTCGACGTCGGCGATCTCGGTGTCGGTCGTGGCGGGGGTGATGCGGTCCACCATCGACGTGGCCCAGGCGACGTTCCCGCCCATCCAGTCCACCAGCGACGAGTCGGTCGCGGCTGCGGCGTCGCGGACGACTCGGCCGAACGCCTCGCCGTTGTCCGGGATGTTGTCGCAGGGGAGGATCGTCAGCGCGCCGACGCCGGCCGCACGTCGGGCCAGGAGGCCGGCCATGACGCGGACCGGGGAGGTGATGACCTCGAGGGCCGCGATGTCGTCGACCGACGGGGCGCCGTCCTCGAGCAACTCGCGGACGGCGGTCAGGTCGGCCGCGACGGCCGCGTCGCCCACGTCCAGCGACCCATCGGCGGCGCGGTAGTAGCCCGCCTCGGTGACGGTGGAGGTCACGACGGCGAGCTCCGGCGACGCGAAGTAGCGCACGAGCGCTGCGAAGTCTGAGGCCGGGTGGACGTGGGAGACCGACGAGATGACCTCGTAGGAGTCGCCCTCGGCACCCTTGGTGACCAGGGTGTACAGCCCGTCCTGGGGGGTGAGCAGCTCGGCCATCGTGGGGCGGCGGCCGGTGAAGGCCGCGATGCCCCAGTCGTCGCGGTCGGCCGCGTGCTCGGTGTACCAGGCCTGGTGGGCGCGGGTGAAGTTGCCCAGGCCCAGGTGGACGATGCGCACGGGGGCGGCCGGGCGTCCGAACTGGCTGCGCGTGAGGGCGGGTACGGCGGTCATGGTGTTCCTTTCTGAACGGACCGGGAAGTGGGGTTCGTGGTCTCAGAGCTTGAAGGCGCGCTTGGGCTGGGTGGTGACGAGCTCGACGGCGGTCTCGGCCGCCTCGTCGAGGCTCAGGCGGTGCTCGGCGACGAGCCCGGCGAGGTACGCCGAGTCGACGCGGCGGGCGGCGTCGTGGCGCGCCGGGATGGAACAGAACGCGCGGGTGTCGTCGATGAAGCCGGAGCCCTTGTGCAGCGTGCCGTAGCCGGTGGTGGCGCGGCGGAAGCGCATCATGGCGTCGTTCTCGTCGATGAACCACCAGGGGGCGCCGATGTACATGCCGCGGTACCACCCGGCCAGCGGCGCGAGCTCGCGGGAGTAGACCGTCTCGTCCATGGTGAAGACGACGAGCTGGAAGCCGTCGGCGTTGCCGTACTCGGAGAGGATCGGCTGCAGCGCGCTCGCAAACTCCACCGGGAGTGGCACGTCGCCGCCGACGTCGGCGCCGTAGCGCTCGAAGGTGGCGGTGTCGTGGTTGCGGTAGACGGCCGGGTGCAGGGTCATGACGAGCCCGTCCTCGACGGCCAGGCGGGCCTGGTCGTTGACCATGTGGGCGCGGAGCGCGTCGCCCTCGTCGACGGTGATCTCGCCGGCCAGCGCGCGGGCGAAGAGGCGCTCGGCCTCGGCGTCGTCGAGGCGGGCGCAGCGGGCGTCGCGGTGCGAGTGGTCCGAGGACACGGCGCCGTGGTCGACGAAGTAGCGGCGGCGGATGCGCATGGCCTCTAGGTGGTCGGCGTAGCTGCCGATCTCGACGCCGGCGACCCCGCCGAGCTGCTTCGTCAGCTCCACCCAGCCGGCGCGGGCGGGCTCGAGGTACTTGTCGGGGCGGAAGGTCGGCACCACCCGGCTGTCCCAGGTGGGATCGTCGACGAGCTGCTGATGGCCGGCGAGGTCGTCGCAGGGGTCGTCGGTGGTGGCGAGGAAGTCGATGTTGAACCGCTTGTACAGCGCGCGGGGCTTGTACTCGTCGGTGCCCAGGCGCTCGAGGATCTGGTCGTAGATCCGGTCGGCCGTCTCGGCGGAGGGCCGCACGTCGATGCCGAACACGTCGACGAACTGCGACTCGAACCAGAACTGCACCTGGGTGCCGCGGAACACCTTCCAGTTGGAGCAGAAGATGCGGAACGCCTCACGCGACTTCTCGGGGCTCATGGGCGAGCCGACCGGCACGCCGAGGTCCTCCAGCTCCACGCCGGCGACGCTGTGCAGGAGCCGGTTGGTGTAGTGGTCGGGGGTCAGCAGCAGCGTCGTCGGGTCGGTGAACGGCGTGTCGTCGGCCAGCCACTGCACCGGCACGTGGCCGTGGGGGGAGATGATCGGCAGGTCGGCGACCCGGGCGTAGAGCTCGCGCGCGATCTCCCGCGTCTTCGGGTCGGCCGGGAAGAGCCGGTCGGGGTGCAGGGTGAGCGGTTCGGACATTGGCTATCACTCCATCTTCTGGCGGGGTAGGTGTGTCGTCGGACGGGCCGGTCCGACGCTGTCCCTCAGGTGCAAATCCATGGGGACGACGATCGTCTCCGCGCTCGGGGCGGAGCGATGTCGCAGCTGGGTGATGAGGGCACGCGCCGCGCGCATGCCGATCTGGCTCGTCGACGGGGCGACGCTCGTGAGCGTCGGCGTGGTGAGCACCGACGGGATCGAGTTGTCCACGCCGGCGACCGACACGTCTTGCGGCACGCGGAGGCCTGAGCGCTGCACGGACTTCATGAAGCCGATGGCCATCATGTCGTTGTAGCCGATCACCGCCGACGTGGGGTGCTCCATCCAGGCGGCCGCCGCGGCGACCCCCCCGTCGAGCGACGGGGAGTAGGGACCGATGCGGCGCACGACGAGGTTGAGCTCGTGGCACGCCTCCGACACCGCGCGCCAGCGGACCCCGTCGGCCCAGGACGCGGCGGGACCGGCGATGTAGGTGAAGCGCGTGTGTCCTAGCGAGGCTAGGTGCTCGACGAGGCGGCGCATCCCGCGCGGGGTGTCGGCGACGATGGAGGGCAGGCCCGCGATGATGCGGTTGACGGAGGCGACCGGCCGGACCTTCACGATCTGGGTGATCGCGGAGTCGCTCAGCCGGGACGCGCCCAGGACGAGCCCGTCGACGAGCGGCGCGAGCCGGCTGATGCTCTCGCGCTCGATCTTCGCGTCCTCGCGGGTGTCGATCAGCAGGACCGAGTAGCCGTGCTCGGCGGCCTCGTTCTGGAAGCCCTTCATGATGTGCGCGAAGACGGGGTTGGCGACGTCGGCGACCACGAAGCCGAGCGTGTTCGTCGCGACGCCGGCCTTGTTCTGCGTCAACGGTTTGGCGCGGTAGCCGAGCTCCTGCGCCGTGGCGCGGATGCGCTCCGCGGTGTCGGCGTTCACGCGGCCGGGGCGCGCGAAGGTGCGGGACACCGTCGACGGCGCCACCCCGGCGACGCGGGCGATGTCGTAGATGGTGACTTTCTTCCTGCGTACCGGGGTCTCGGCCGGAACCTCGTTGTCCGTCATCTCCGTACGCCCCCTTCCTCCTCCGGCCAGGGCGCGCCGGGGTAGAGCCCGGCGGCCCAGGCGACGGACTGTGCCTGGGTGAGCGCCACGCGCTGCGCGACGCCCAGGTGTTCGGCGAGTTGTTCCACGTCGATGAATTCGGCGGTGGCCTGCTGGATAGTGCGCCCCGAGCCCTCGCCGGACACCTTGATGCGCACGGTGAACCCCTCGACCTGCACGGGGATCCACATCCGCTCGAGGACGCGCCGGTGCATGGGGGCGGTGATGCGCACGCCGATCGTCGACGTGTGGGTGACGAGCGCGTCGGCGACGTAGTCGACGCAGTCCGCCGGGGCGATCGCCGTGATGGTGTGGGCGGGCCGCCCCTTCTTCATGATGATGGGGACCAGCCAGGCGTCGACGGCGCCGGCGTCGAGGAGCCGGTCGATGACGGCCGGCCAGACGCGCGGATCGAGGTCGTCGACGTTGGCGGAGATCTCGTGGATGGTGCTCGCCGGGCGGTCGTCGTGGGCGTGGCCCTCGGCGGCGGACGGCCGTGGCCTGTCGACGACCTCGTCGCCGACGGTGGCGCGAAGCACGCCGGCGCGGTCGGCGCGGACCTTGGAACCGGCGCCGACGCCGATGTTGCGCAGCGTCATCTTCGGCAGCGGTTCGACGGCGTCGCAGATCGCCCGGATCAGGGCGAGCCTCGTGGGGGTGCAGAGCTCGCCGGCCTCGGGCGGGCCGCCGGCCTCCACCTGCCAGCCGCGGGCGAGTTCGAGCACCGCCGGCGGCGGGACGGTGAGGAGGCCGTGCTGGGTGCGCACCGAGCCGGTGCCGACGGCGACGACCGAGCAGGTGGCGCGGCCGATGCCGAGGGTGCGGATCGCCTCCGCGACGCCCACCATGTCGCCGATCGAGTCGAGGGCACCGACCTCGTGGAAGTGGACGTCCTCGACCTCCATGCCGTGCACGTGGGCCTCGGCGCGGGCGAGGCGACGGAACGCGTCGAGCGCGAGCGCGCGGGTCTCGTCGGGCACCCCGTCGACCGACAGCATCTCCTCGATGTCCGACAGGTGCCGGGCGGGCGGGTCGACCTCGTCGGCGATGACATCCACCTTCATCGCCTGGAACGGGCCCCGCTCCACCCGTCGCCACTGCAGGTGCAGCTTGCCGGGTGCCACGAGCTCCAGCACCGCGGCGACGCTGGCCGCGTCCGCTCCCGCGTCCAGGAGCGCGGCGAGCAGCATGTCGCCGCTCGCGCCCTGGCTGGCGTCGATCCAGAGCCTGCGGCGGGGCGCGCCCTCGTCCACCCACAGCTTCCCGGCGGGGATCACGGTGCCCGGCGCGACGATGTCGCCGTCGGCGGTGGTGATCGCCTCGGCCGCGGGCTTCGGGTGATGGTGGTGGTGGCCGCCGGCGTGGCTGTCATGCATGGGGTCGGTCCTTCGGGGCGGCGATCTGGGCGGCGAGGTGGCCTGCGCCGTAGCCGTTGTCGATGTTGACCACACCGACGCCGGGGGAGCAGGAGTTGAGCATGGAGAGCAGCGCGGAGACGCCCTCGAAGGCGACGCCGTAGCCGACGGAGGTGGGCACCGCGACGACGGGGCAGGCGACGAGGCCGGCGACGACGGGCACGAGGGCCGCGTCCATGCCGGCGACGGCGACGACCACGTCGGCCGAGCGGAGCACGTCGCGCTTGGCGAGGATGCGGTCGAGTCCCGCCACGCCGACGTCGACGACCTCGGTGACCTCGCGCCCGAGGTAGCGGGCGGTGAGGGTGGCCTCGCGGGCGACGCGCAGGTCCGCCGTGCCGGCACAGACGACGACGCGGCCGCCGGTCGGGCGCGGCGGCTCGGCAGGCCAGGCGATCAGCGACGAGGTCTCGTCGTGGTGGGCGTCCGGCAGCTCGGCGAGGACGACCTCCGCCTGCTCCGGGCTCACGCGGGTGAAGAGCACCGTGCCGAGGTCCTGCTCGGCGGCGCGCTCGCGCCAGGCCCGCGTGATCTCGACGACCTGGGCGACGGACTTGCCCTGGCAGAGCACCGCCTCGGGGTAACCGCGGCGGGCGTAGCGGTCGAAGTCGAGGGTGGCGACGCTCATGCCGCACCCGGCCTCGCGGTGAGCAGCTGCAGCGTGAAGGCGCCGGACTGGATGCCGGCGAGGTCCACGACCGCGTGCTTGAAACCGGCGGCGCGGACCGCGGCCAGCAACCGCTCGCGACGGTCGTCGTCGGCGATGAGCCCGAACTCCGACGAGGGCACCTCGATGCGGGCGATGTCGCCGTGGTGTCGGACGCGGCAGTCCGAGAAGCCGGCGGCGAGGACGGCGTCCTCCGCGGCGTCCACCTGCTCCAGCTTCTCCGCGGTGACGGGCTCGCCGTGGGGGACGCGGCTGGCGAGGCACGGGGCGGCGGGCTTGTCGGCGCTGCTCAGCCCGAGCGCGCGGGCGATGGCGCGCACGTCGGCCTTGGTCGCGCCCGCCGAGGCGAGGGGGTGCAGGACGCGGTGCTCGCGGGCGGCGCGGGCGCCGGGCCGGTCGGGGCGGGCGGCGTCGTCGAGATTCTCGCCGTAGGCGACGGCGTCCAGCCGCAGCCGGCCCACGAGGTCGTCGTCGAGCCGGGTGAAGAGCTCGTCCTTGCAGAAGTAGCAGCGGTCGACGGGGTTTGCGGCGTACTTCGGGTTGTCGAGCTCGTGGGTCTCGATCTCCACGAGCGGCAGGCCGAGCTGGTCCGCCTGGCGGGTGGCGAGGCGCCGCTCGCGCTTGGCCAGCGACGGGGACACCGCCATCAGCAGCGTGGTGCGGTCGGTGCCGACGGCCCGGGCGGTCAGTGCCGCGAGCACGGTGGAGTCGACGCCGCCGGAGTAGGCGACGCCCACGCGGGGTCGCGGCCCGGCCGCCTCGCGGATGTCGCGGGCAACGCCGTCGGCGATCCGCTGCAGGTCGGGCCGCAGCTGGATGAAGAGGTCGGTGGCGGTCATGCTGATCAGGTGCCCTGCTCGTCGATGCCACCCGGGCCATGGACGGTCCACGCGACCGACCGGCGGATTCTCAGCATGTTGGCTCCCTTGCGCGTGGGCTGCAGATATCTACCTCGACAATTCGACCACGTTTCCATGTTCCACACGCTGGAATTGCCGTTTGTTGCAGGAATGGGGGCAGCGCCGCGACCGCGCTCCGCCGGCGGCGCGCAGCAACTGCTTGCCGCCGGTTGCCATCGTCGTCCCGGCCCCGGCCGGGAGGGCCGGACAGTACAGTGGGCCGCAACGGACCACGCGAGAAGGAGACGCAGTTGAGCAAGGACGGAATGAACTACGCACCGGACCCGATTCCGAACCCGGTGGTCGAGCCCGGCGACTTCCCCTTCGCCGTCACGGGGCTGCACCACGGCCACATCTTCGGGATGGTCAACGGTCTCCTCGGCGCCGGCGCCACCCTGAAGTCGGTCTACGACGACGACCCCGAGATGGTGGCCGCGTTCAATGCCATGTTCCCCGACGTGCACGTCGCGTCCAGCGAGGAGGAGCTGCTCGCCGACGACGAGGTGAAGCTCGTCGCCGCGGCGGACATCCCCAACCTCCGGGCGGACCTGGGCATCCGGGTGATGGAGGCCGGCAAGGACTACTTCACCGACAAGACCCCGATGACCACGCTCGACCAGCTGGCGCGCGCCCGCGAGGCTGTGGAGCGCACGGGGCAGAAGTTCAACGTCTACTACTCGGAGCGACTGCACGTCGAGGCCTCCGTCATGGCGGGCCAGCTCGTCCGCGACGGCGCCATCGGCCGCGTCATCCAGGTGCTGAACCTCGGCCCCCACCGGCTGAACGCGGACTCGCGCCCGGACTGGTTCTTCGACAAGGAGCAGTACGGCGGCATCCTCGCCGACATCGGCAGCCACAACTGCGAGCAGATCCTGTACTTCACGGGCGCGAAGGACGCCGAGATCACCGACTCGGCGATCGCGAACTACAACCACCCGCAGTTCCCCGAACTCGACGACTTCGGCAACGCCACGCTGGTCTGCGACAACGGCGCGACGGGCTACTTCCGCGTCGACTGGTTCACCCCCGACGGCCTGTCGGTCTGGGGTGACGGGCGGTCCTTCCTGCTCGGCACCGAGGGCTACATCGAGCTCCGCAAGTACGTCAACGTCACCACCGACGACGGCCCGGACAACGTCTACATGGTCAACGGCGACGGGGAGCACCGCTTCAACGCCAACGGCAAGGTGGGCTACCCCTTCTTCGGCGAGATGGTCCTCGACTGCCTGAACCGCACCGAGGAGGCCATGACGCAGGAGCACATCTTCAAGTCGGTGGAGCTGGCGCTGAAGGCGCAGGAGCGCGCGCGCGTCCTCACCGCCCAGGCCTGAAGACCCGCCGCCCGGCCTCCCTCTGCAACTTGCGGCAAGGGCAGGCCCAGGGCGTGCAACTTGCGGCAAGGGCAGGCCCAGGGCGGCAATTCGGCATAGATTCGACGGAAACCCATCAACGAGGAGGTCCGGAACATGACGGAGCAGGTTCGGCTCGGCATCATCGGCTTCGGCGCACAGGGCGGCTTCTACGGCTCGCTCGTCGCCGACGGCAGGGTGCCGAACATCACGGTCACAGCAGTGTGCGACATCGACGAGGCCAAGCGGGAAGCGGTCGCCAAGGTGCTGCCGGAGGCGAAGTTCTACGACGACCACGTCGCGATGCTCGAGAGCGGTGACGTGGACGCGGTCGTGATCTGCGTCCCCCACTACCTGCACCCCGAGATGGCGATCGACGCCATGGAGCGCGACCTCCACGTCCTCGTGGACAAGCCGGCCGGCGTGTACACCGCCCAGGTCGAGAAGATGAACGAGTTCGCGAAGTCGAAGCCCGAGCTGACGTTCGCGATCATGTTCAACCAGCGCAACAACCCGCTCTACCAGTACGTCCGCGAGCTGGTCGCGTCCGGTGAGCTCGGCGCGCTGCGGCGCAGCAACTGGATCATCACCACCTGGTGGCGCCCGCAGGGCTACTACGAGCAGAGCGAATGGCGCGCCACCTGGGGCGGCGAGGGCGGCGGTGTGCTCGTCAACCAGGCCCCCCACCAGCTCGACCTGTGGCAGTGGATCTGCGGCGTGCCGAAGTCGGTCTATGCCAAGGCCTCCTTCGGGTTCCGCCGCAACATCGCGGTGGAGGACGAGGTGACGGCGCTCGTCGACTACGGCGAGGGCGCGACGGGCACCTTCGTCACCGCCACGCACGACCTGGTGGGCACCGACCGCTTCGAGATCCTCCTCGACGGCGGCAAGATCGTCGTCGACAACAGCAAGACCGTCACCGTCACCAAGCTGGACAAGCCCGAGCGCGAGCTGTCCGACCAGATGACGATGGACGACGTGAAGCAGCTGTTCATGGGCAAGCTGGACCCGAGCACGCTGTACAAGCAGGAGACCAAGGAGTTCGAGTCGCCCTGGGGCGAGCAGCACGCCGGCGTCCTCGTGAACTTCGCGGCGAACATCCTCGACGGCACGGAGCTCATCGCGCCCGGCGCCGACGGCATCAACGGCGTGCGCCTGGCCAACGCCATCCACCTGTCCAGCTGGACGGGCGAGGAGGTGCCGCTCGAGGGCACCTCGGAGCGCTACCTAGAGGAGCTCAACAAGCGCATCCGCGAAGAGGGCAAGTTCCCCGAGCGCGAGGTTTGATCGGCAACTGAACGACGAAGGAGGGGGCGACCGTGGCGGTCGCCCCCTCCTTTCGCGTTCGGAACTGCGTCCGGATCAGAACTTGTCCTGGAAGCCCATCTTCACGAGGTTGTCGTGGGAGAGCTGCAGCGCCTCGAACGGGGCGCGGCCGTACGTCGCGTCCTGCTCCACGTAGAGGTGCTTCGCGCCGACCTCCTCGGCCGCGGCGATCATCGCCGGGAAGTCGAGGTTGCCCTCGCCCACCTCGGCGAACTGGACCACGCCGAGGAAGTGCTGCATGAACGCACCGATGTCCTTCTTGTCGTAGGCCTCGAACGCCTCGTCGCCGAGCAGCCCGATGCGGTAGTCCTTGAGGTGGACGAGGTCCACGACGCCGTCGTACTGCTTCAGGAAGCGGATGGGCTCGAGCCCGCCGCGGTGCACCCAGTGGAGGTCGATCTCGTAGCGCAGGTTGGGCGCCGTCTCGCGGATCAGGTCGAGGATGAACTGCCCGTCGATGCGGGCGAACTCGACGTGGTGGTTGTGGTAGCAGAGCGTGATGCCCTCGTCCGCCAGCCGCTTCGCTGCCTCGTCGGCGCGCTTCGAGTAGTCGACGATGGTCTCGCGGGAGCGCATGGCCTCGGGTGCCATCATGCCGATCCGGACGAACGGGGCGCCCAGGCGCTTGGCGTCGGAGATGATCTTGTTCATCGTGCCGCTGAGGGAGTCGGCACCCTCCGGGGCGTCGAGCGGTGCCGAGATCGCAGAGAACTCGAGCCCCAGGTCACCCTTCGCGCGCTCCATCTCGGCGACGTTTTCGGGAGCCATGGAGACCTGCGACAGCTCGAGGTTCCTGAAGCCGATCTCCGCGATCTGCTTGAGCGCTTCGTAGGTGCCGAGGCGGGTGAACTCCTCGCGCACCGTCATGACCTGCAGGCCGATTCTCGCCATTACTGCTCCTTCGGTTGGGTTCTCTCGGGGTAACTCTGGTCGTAGACGTCGGCGATGATCTCCAGGCTCCTGCGCGCCTCGTCGGCGCTGATCCAGAAGCCCTCGTCGCTGCCGAGCTGGCTGTAGAAGTCGCGGATGAGGTCCTCGTGGGAGGTTCCCCAGTAGTCGCGACCGTCGCTGGAGGCGGGGGCCGGGGTGATCCGCTCGGTCCGCCCGTCGGTGTGGGCGATGGTCAGGTCCTCGCCGATGCGGAGGACGGCGGTGTCGGTGACGACCTCCACCAGGACGGAGTCGTTGATGGTGTGGGCGTTGGTCGCGTAGAAGATGCTCGTCGCGCCGCCGGCGTGGGTGAGGAGCATGTCCGCGGTGTCCTCGACCTCGATGCTCCCGGCGAGCGCCCGGGTGTGGGCGGCCCCGTCGACGCGCTCCACCGGGCCGATGAGCCACTGGAGGAGGTCGACGGTGTGGATGGCCTGGTTCATGAGGAGGCCGCCGCCGCTGCCCGCCCAAGTGCCGCGCCACGGCTTGCTCGCGTAGTACTCGGGGGTGCGGGTCCACATGACCGTGCCGGCCCCGCCGCGGATCGGGCCGAACTCGCCGGACCGCAACCGCTCGCGCGCGATGCGCACCGGGGCGTTGTAGCGGGTCTGGAAGCAGACGCCGAGCTTCGCCGTGCTCGCCGCCTCTGCGGCGATGACCCGGTCCGCGGATGCGAGCGACTCCGCCAGCGGCTTCTCGGTGAGGACGTTCACGCCTGCCTCGAGGCAGGCGATGATGACGGGTGCATGCTGGTCGTGCGGGGTGCAGACGTGGACGACGTCGACCTGCTCGTTCGCGAGGAGTTCCTCCACAGAGGCGTACCCGGGCACGCCGTGCGCGGTTGCCGCGGCTTCACGGGCGGCGGGGGTCACGTCGCACACCGCGACCAGTTCCGCCAGCTCCAGCTTCCGCAGGGCGGCCAAGTGGACCACCGATATGTCTCCGCAACCCACGACGGCCGCTCGATACGTCTGCACGGCGTTCACCACTCCAATCGACTGTAGGTCTCAGGCTCGCATGCTGGGCGAGTGCCACGCAGGGGGTTGCCGGAAGTTGTCGCCATGGGGCCGTCCTGATGCAAAACGTGGCAACGTTGCCGAATCCCGCGAGCGGATATGCAGAATATTGACAAGTCGCTGCCGGTGTCGCAGCCAACGAAGTCCATAGCAGGGCGGCACAGCAGCTGCCCGGAACGGAGTCGCGATGACCACCACACTCAGCGCATACAAGGGGAAGCTCAGCACTCGCCCCTTCGGCATGCGCGACAAACTGGGCTACATGTTCGGTGATTTCGGCAACGACTTCACCTTCATCCTCCAGTCCGCATTCTTCATGCTGTTCTTCACCAACGTGGTGGGGATCAACCCGGCCCACGTGGGCCTCCTCCTGATCGGCGCCCGCGTGCTCGACGGCTTCACCGACGTCGGCATGGGCATCATCGTCGACCGTCTCCCCGTGAAGGAGGGGCAGTACAAGTTCAAGCGCTGGATCAAGTACATCGCCATCCCGGTGGCCGTGGCCTCGGCTCTCATGTACATGTCCTTCGTCGCCGACTTCGACTCGTACGCGCTGAAGGTGACCTGGATGGTCGCCACCTACCTGCTGTGGGGCTCGATCTGCTACACCGCCATCAACATCCCCTACGGGTCCATGGCCTCCGTGGTCTCCGGCAACCCCGACGACCGCGCCCAGCTGTCCGTGTTCCGGTCCACCGGCGCGACCCTCGCCAACCTGGCGATCATGGCGATCATGCCGCTGGTCGTCTACACGGCGAACACCGACGGCGTCTCGGTGCTGTCCGGCCCGCGCATGACGATGGCCGCCGTCGTCTGCTCGATCCTCGCAGTCGTCTGCTACGCGGTCTGCTACGCCCTCGTCGAGGAGCGTGTCCCGTCGTCCGTCAAGGGCAAGGCCGAGGGCGGCCAGAGCATCGGCAAGATGCTCAGCACCGTGTTCACCAACAAGGCACTGCTCGGCCTCATCGCCGCGGCGCTGATCCTGCTGCTGACCTTCATGTTCCTGGGCGGCATCCTCGGCTACCTGTTCCTGAACTACTTCGGTGACGGCACTTGGCAGTCGCCGGCCTCGATCGCAGGCATCGCCCCCTCGCTGGTCCTGATCTTCATCTCGCCCTGGCTCGCCAAGCGCTTCGGCAAGGCCGAGGTCGGCATCGTCGCGATGTTCGTCGGCGGGGCGACCCTGCTCGCGGCGTACTTCCTCAAGATCGAGAACCCGGCCGTCTGGATCGTCTTCTACGCCATCACGATGCTCGCCATCCAGGTCTTCAACTTCCTGATCTGGGCGCTCATCACCGACGTCATCGACTACCAGGAGGTCCGCACCGGCTCCCGCGACGATGGCACCGTCTACGCCGTCTACTCGTGGGCCCGCAAGCTGGGGCAGGCCCTCGCCGGTGGCCTCATCGGCTTCGCGCTCGGCGCTGTCGGCTTCGACGCGGCGGTGGCGGCGGCGGGCGAGGCGCAGGCGGAGTCGGTCCAGGAGGGCATCTACATGCTCGCCAACCTGCTCCCCGGCATCGGCGCGATCCTCGTCGCACTGGCCCTGCTCTTCCTCTACCCGCTGAAGAAGAACAAGGTCGCCGAGAACGTGCGCATCCTCGAGGAGCGCCGCGTCGCCGCCGGCCTCGTCCCCGGCCAGGACGCCAGGTAGCCACCCCAACCAACGAGGGCCTCCACCGGATCGGTGGAGGCCCTCGTTCGTTGTCCCCTCAGGCGGGGAGCTTCCCGCGCTGCGCCTCGGTGCGGTGCAGCAGCTCGCCGGCGTGCGGGACGACGAGCGTGTCCGGGTCCGCCTCGAAGGCCGCGAGGTCCACGTCGCGGGGATCGAGGTAGTTCAGGCTGATGCGCTCGACGACGTCGCGCGGGATCCCCGTCGCGAGCGTCACGGTGACGCGGTTGGTCTCGACACCCGTCCCGGGGTCGTAGTCGCCCAGGCCGCGGAGGTGCGTCGAGTGCGCGAGCTCGCCCCAGGGGTGGTCCTTGAACCGCTCCCACTGCCCGACGAAGTACTGGCGGTTGTGGTAGCCGATCTCCTCGATGCCCGGGTGCATGACGGAGACCTGCTCGATGTGCGGCGCGTAGATGATGAGCTCGCCGCCGTCGGCGACGACCGGCTCGAGTTTGTAGAAGCCCTTGGCGCCGGTCCACATGTCCTCGTACATCTCCGGGATGATCGAGACGACGCGCTTGTACGCCTTGGGCACGTACTTCACGTGCACCTGGCTGGAGACCTCGGCGCACGCCTCCCACGCGGCGCGCGAGTCGCCGAACGCCATGAACTGCAGGTCGTCGCTGCCCGGCTTCACGATCATGCCGAGCAGCAGCTTCGTCGACGGGATCAGCTCGGCCGCCGCGTCGATCATCTGCCGCACAGGGGTGATGCCGATGCTGCCGATCATCTCGAAGCTCGTGATGAGCGCGCCCACCCAGTGCGACATGTCGATCACGTCGTGGCCGGAGAGGCCGGGGAAGAAGTACTTGTTGCCGCCGGAGATCCCGACGACCTCGTGCGGCAGCACCGGGCCGAGGATGAGCGAGATGTCCGTGTCGACCACCATCTTGTTGACCAGCACGGTCATGTCCCGGTCCGTCAGGCGGCCGCCGGTGAGCTCGCCGATGCGGGGCGCCGGGATGGTGCCGAGGTTGGCGAACGTCTCCTCGTTGCGCCAGTCGTGGTTGTGGATCTCCCAGCCGGGGTAGGTCTCCTCGAAGCGGCCGGGCTCGCAACCCATGAGCTTCCCGATGGCGGCGTCGTTCATGTAGTCGTGGGTGCCCAGGGCGATCACGACGCGCACGTCGGCCGGGCGGTCGCCCAGCGCCTCGTGGACGATCTTCGCCACCACGTCGACCGGGGCGTGACGGGTTCCGTCGGGAACGACGAACGTCACGCGCTTCCCGTCGAAGTCGTAGGCGCGCAGCTGCTCGAGGACGAACGCGCGGATCTGGTCGTGGGTGAGGACCTGATCGGGCCCGCCGATGCGGGCGGCCTCGTCGATTCCGGGGTAAAGGCTGGTCATGAGCCATACCTACCACAGGGCCGCGCGCCCGGCCCTCGCCGGACCCAAGTTGGCAAAAGGTGCCGTCCGGGCCGAGCCGCCAGCGTTTCCTATGTGTGCCTGCGATGCATCGCAGGCACACATAGGAAACGCTGGCGAACGTGGCGGCACCGGGGGTGGGCACGACGAACGGCGCCGGCTCCCGGGGGAACCGACGCCGTCCGTCGCGATTCGTCAGCGCTTGACGCGGGCGTTGCCCGACCAGATGGACCAGACCTGGTCCTCGTCGGCCGGTGCGCCGTAGTCGTAGATGCTGGTGGCCGCCAGCGCGCCGGTGGCCCAGCCGAACTGCATGCACTTCTCGGGCGCCCAGCCCTTGAGGATGCCGTACAGCACGCCGCCGATGGAGCCGTCGCCGCCGCCGATGCGGTCGATGACGTCGATGTCGCGGAGCTCGGCGACGTTGAACTCGCCCTCGCCCCACAGGATCATGCCCCACTTGTGCTGGTTGGCCGAGACAACCTCACGCAGCGAGGTGCCGATGTACTGCGCGTCCGGGTACTGCTCCTGGATGCGGCCGATCATCTGCTTGAACGACTCGATCTCCTCGGCGATGTCCTTGCCGCCGGCCTCGGGGCCCTGGATTCCCAGACAGAGCTGGAAGTCCTCCTCGTTGCCGTACAGCACGTCGCAGAGGCTCGCGATCTCGCGGAACGCGGCGGACAGCTCCTCCTCGCGGCCCTTCCAGAAGGTGGCGCGGTAGTTGAGGTCGAAGCTGATCCGCGTGCCGTGCTCCTTGGCCTTGCGGGCCACCTCGACGCAGAACTTCGACGTCTCGGGGGACAGGGCGGCGATCAGGCCGGACAGGTGCAGGATCTTCACGCCCTCGTCGCCGAACAGCTTGTCGAGGTCGAAGTCCTCCCCCTTCAGGGTCCGGCCGACCTCGCCGGCGCGGTCGTTCCACACGCGGGGGCCGCGGCCACCGTAGCCGGAGTCGGCGATGTTGAACTGGTGGCGGTAGCCCCAGGCGTCGCCCTGCGGCACGTCGGGACCCTCGTAGGTCATGCCCCGCGCACGGAGGTTCGCCTTGATGAACGCCGAGATCGGCGAGCCCTCGACGAAGTTCGTGAGCACCTTCACCGGCAGGCCGAGGTGCGACGCCACCGAGGCGACGTTCGACTCGGCCGAGGTGGCCTGCATCAGGAAGTGGTCCGAGTAGTGCACCGGCTGGCGGTTCTCGGGCGTGATCCGCACGCCCATGGACGTCGGCGTGACGAGCGCCCACTGTGCGTCTTCGTGCAACTGCATGTCGGTTCGGCTCCTCTCAGCTCACCACTGGACTTCGGCGCGGCCGTCTTCCGCCCACATGGTGTGGAAGGCGCCCTCGGCGTCGGTGCGCTGGTAGGTGTGGGCGCCGAAGAAGTCGCGCTGGCCCTGGATGAGGGCGGCGGGCAGACGCTCGGAGCGGACGCCGTCGTAGTACGACAGCGACGAGGAGAACACCGGCACCGGGACGCCGTGCAGGGTGGCCTCGGAGACGACGCGGCGCCAGGACGGCAGGGCGTCGACGATGCGCTCGTAGAAGTACGAGTCGCCGATCAGCAGCGGCAGCTTGGCGTCGGCGTCGTAGGCGCGGGTGATCTCGTTGAGGAACTGCGCACGGATGATGCAGCCGCCGCGCCAGATGCGGGCGAGCGCGCCGAGGTTGATGTCCCAGCCGTAGGCCTCGGCCGCGGCCTGGATCTCGTTGAAGCCCTGCGAGTACGCGACGAGCTTGGAGGCGTAGAGGGCCTTGCGGACGTCCTCGATGAACGCCTCGCGGTCCTCGACGTTCCACTCCTTGGCCTCGCCGGCGAAGCCCTGTGCGGCTGCGCGCTGGGCGGGGAGGAGGAGAGGCCGCGGGCGAACGTCGCCTCGCCGATGCCGGTCACCGGGACGCCGAGGTCGAGGGCGGTCTGGACGATCCAGGCGCCGGTGCCCTTCTGGGCGGCGGCGTCGACGATGACGTCGACGAGCGGCTTGTCGGTCTTGGCGTCCACCTGGCGGAGGACCTCGACGGAGACCTCCATGAGGTAGGAGTCGAGCTCACCCTTGTCCCACTCGGCGAAGATGTCGGCGATCTCGGCCGGGGTCAGGCCGAGCGAGCGGCGCAGCAGGTCGTAGGCCTCGCCGATGACCTGCATGTCGGCGTACTCGATGCCGTTGTGGACCATCTTCACGAAGTGGCCGGCACCGTCGGCGCCGATGTAGGTGCAGCAGGGCTCGCCGTCGACGTGCGCGGAGATCTTCTCGAACATGGGGCCGAGGCGGTCGTAGGACTCAGGGGAGCCGCCGGGCATGATCGAGGGGCCCCAGAGGGCGCCCTCCTCGCCGCCGGAGACGCCGGTGCCGACGAAGTGCAGGCCGCGCTCCTTGAGGGCCGCCTCGCGACGACGGGTGTCGGTGAAGAGCGAGTTGCCGCAGTCGACGATGATGTCGCCCTCCTCCATGCGGGAGGCGAGTTCCTCGATGACGGCGTCGGTGGGGGCGCCGGCCTTGACCATGATGATGGCGACGCGGGGACGGGCCAGCGAGCCGACGAAGTCCTCCATGTTCTCCGACGGGATGAACTCGCCCTCACTGCCGTGCTCGGTGTAGACCTCTTCGGTCTTGGCGCTGCTGCGGTTGTGGATGGCCACCTTGTAGCCATTGCGGGCAAGGTTGCGGGCGAGGTTCGAGCCCATCACACCCATGCCGGTGACGCCGATGTCGGCGGAGGCGGGAGCGGGAATAGGAAGAGCCATGTTCGGTCCTTACTTGAGTGTCTTCTGGTGCCTATAGCTTCGTCGGTCCACAACGGCCCGGCGGCAAATTGCCAGTTCTTGCTTGTGGTCGTCGCGCGGTTGCCGCGAGCGGCCCCGCGACCGGCGCGCGGGCCGCGCAGGGACATCGGAAATTAACGGCAACTTTAACAACCCGGAGGGCTTTGTTGGTTCCCTAGAGACTATCGCGCCGAGGGGCACGCGACCGACGAAGGAGTGAATGTTCATGGTGGACCTGAAAGCCCAGCCGTTCAATCTCGACGACGAGGGGGTGGCCTGGGTCGAGCAGACGATCGCGGCCATGAGCGACGAGGAGAAGATCGGCCAGCTGTTCGTCAACATGGGGGCGGAACGCACGGAGGAGTACCTCACCGGCGTCCTCGACACGTACCACATCGGCGCCGTGCGCTACCAGCCGAGCAAGGCCGAGGAGGTGTGGGAGCAGAATCACATCCTCCAGACCAAGTCGAAGATCCCGATGCTGATCGCCGCCAATACCGAGGCCGGCGGCAACGGCGCCTGCACCGACGGCACGTACGTCGGCTGGGAGGCCAAGGTCGCCGCGACGGGCGACGTGGGCTACGCCTACGAGCTCGGCCGCATCTCCGGCATCGAGGCCTCCGCGGTCGGCTGCAACTGGTCCTTCGCCCCGATCGTCGACATCTACCGCAACTGGCGCAACCCCATCGTCTCGCGCCGCACTTGGGGCGAGGACGCCGACCTGGTCCTCGAGATGAGCCTTGCCTACATGAAGGGCATCCAGGAGTCCGGCATCGCGCCGGCCGCCAAGCACTGGCCCGGCGACGGCATCGACGAGCGCGACCAGCACCTCTCGCAGGCACCCAACTGGCTCTCCACCGATGAGTGGGACGCCACCTTCGGCAAGCTCTACAAGGGCCTGTTCGACGCGGGCCTCCCGTCCCTGATGACCGGCCACATCGCACTGCCGTCGTACCAGAAGCACTTCAACCCCGACATGCGCGACGAGGACATCCTCCCCGCCACGATCTCCAAGGAGATCAACACCCAGCTGCTGCGCGAGAAGCTCGGCTTCAACGGCGTCGTCGTCACCGACGCGTCGCACATGGTGGGGCTCACCGGCATGGGCAAGCGCTCCGACCTCCTCCCGATGGCGATCGAGGCGGGCTGCGACCTGTGGCTCTTCTTCAACGATCCCGACGAGGACTTCAACTGGATGATGGAGGGCTGGAAGAGCGGCAAGCTTTCCGACAAGCGGCTCCACGAGGCGCTCACGCGCATCCTCGGCCTCAAGGCCATGCTGGGCCTCCACAAGAAGGAGCGCACCGAACTGCTGCCCCCCAAGGAGGAGGCGCTGGCCCGCATCGGCCTGCCCGAGCACCAGAAGATCGCGGAGGAGGTGGCCGAGAAGGCCATCGCGCTGGTCAAGAACAAGCAGCCCGAGAACCTGCAGATCTCGACGGCCAAGTACCCGCGGATCCTCGTCGTGCCCGTCGGCGCCGCACCGAGCCCCTTCGCCATGATGGCCGAGGGCGCGGCCGGCCACCCGGCCGACAAGTTCGTCGAGAAGCTGAACGAGCGCGGTTACCAGGCCACGCGCTACGAGTCGCAGCTCGACAAGGTGCGCGGCAAGGCGCCGGAGGAAGTCCGACAGATCCTGGGCGACGCGTACTCCGGGAAGTCGCCGATCTCCGACCTCACCGACAACTACGACCTCGTCATCTCCGTCGCCAACATCACGGGCCTCGGCCAGGCGATCGAGCGCCCGTACTGGCCCGGCACCAAGGGCACCCTCGACATGCCTTGGTACGTCCACGAGCTGCCGACGATCCTGGTCTCCACCGCGTCGCCGAACGTGCTGCCCGACATGGGCCAGGTGAAGACCTATATCAGCGCCTTCGACGACAAGGACTTCAACATCGACATCCTCCTCGACAAGCTCGAGGGTAGGAGCGAGTTCGTCGGCAAGCCGGCCAACGAGATGTTCGTCTTCCCCGACACCCGGATCTGATCGGAGCACCATGAACGATTCCAAGCGGCCCGAGCAGGCCCAGGCGCTGGTGGACTTCCAGCCCCAGAAGAAGTTCTTCGTCGGCATCGACTCCGACGGCTGCGCCATGGACGCGATGAACATCAAGCACATGGAGTGCTTCACCCCCGCGTACATCAAGTACTTCAACCTGCAGGCCGCGTCGACGCTGGTGCGCGAGACCGCCCTGTTCGTGAACCTGTACTCCACCACCCGCGGGCAGAACCGCTGGGTGGCGCTGGCGAGGCTCTTCGAGCTGCTCAAGCAGCGGCCCGAGGTGCTCGAGCGGGGCGTGAAGATCCCCGACGGTGTCGAGCTGCAGAAGTTCCTCGACTCGGGCTACCCCCGCTCCGACAAGGGCATCGCCGCGTTCGCCGAGGAGCATCCCTCCGACGAGATCCGGCAGTGCATCGAGTGGGGCAAGGGCGTCAACGAGCTCATCGCGTGGATGGTCCACGGCGCCGCCCCGTTCCCGGGCGTGCGCGAGGCCATCGAGGCGATGCAGGCGGAGGTGGACACCATCGTCGTGTCCGCCACCCCCGTCGAGGCGCTCGAGCGCGAGTGGAACGAGCACGACCTGGCCAAGTACATAGGTGTCATCGCCGGGCAGGAGATGGGTTCCAAGGCGGAGCACGTGCGCTGGGCCGCGAAGGAGAAGTACGACCTCGACCACATCATGCTGATCGGCGACGCCCCGGGCGACCGGGACGCGGCCTTCAGCGAGGGCGTGCTGTTCTACCCGATCAAGCCGGGGCTCGAGCGCGAGTCGTGGGCGAAGTTCAAGGACGAGGCGCTGCCCCGCTTCCTCGCCGGCACCTACCGTGGCGCCTACCAGGACCAGCTCGTCGCCGAGTACGAGGCGCTCCTGCCCGAGCACCCCACCTGGCAGACGGTCTGACCCGTCACGGGGTTGGTTGATTTCGACCGTCGCTCGCTGGCTCAATCGACACGATTCGGCGGTCAGAGCGCCCGTTCGAGGCGCTCGACGGTCTCCTGGATGGTCGCGGCGCTGGCCCGCAGGGCGGTGAGCTCGTCGTCGGACAGCGGCAGCTCGAGCTGCCGGCCGGCGCCCGACGCGCTCACCACCGTGGGCACGGACATGCACATGCCCGACATCCCGTACCAGCCGTCGAGCTGCCGGGAGACCGGGAGGACAGCGTGCTCGTCGCGCAGTATCGCCTGCAGGATGCGCGTGCCCGCCAGACCGATCGCGTAGTTGGTGGCGCCCTTGCCGGCGATCACCTCGTAGACGGCGTTCACCACCCGGCTGGCGATCTCGTCGCGCTTGGCGGCGCCGAGCCGGCCCGTCGCGCGCTCCCAGTCGAGCAGCGGCACGCCGCCGATCGACGACGAGGTCCACAGCGGGATCTCGGTGTCGCCGTGCTCGCCGCAGACGTAGGCGTGCACGTTGCTCACCGCCACTTCGCACTCGGCGGCGAGCAACTGCCGGAGCCGCGACGAGTCGAGCACCGTCCCGGAGCCGATCACCCGCTCCGGCGGGAGGCCGCTGATGTCGAGCGCCACCTGGGTGGTCACGTCGACGGGGTTGGTCACCAGCAGGAAGACGGCGTCGGGGGAGCGCTCGACGAGCGGCGGGATCACCTTCGTCATCAGCCGCACCGTCGACTCCGCGAGGTCGAGCCGCGTCTGGCCCGGCTTCTGCTTGGCCCCGGCGGTGACCACGACCACGTCCGAGCCCTCGGTGGCGGCTACGTCGGAGGACCCCTGGATCGACGCCTCGGGGAAGAACTGGCTTCCGGGGGCGAGGTCGAGCGCCTCCGCGTGCACCTTCGCCTCGTTCACGTCCTGCAGCACCACCCGATGGGCGACCCCCGCCATCAGCGCGGCGTAGGCCAGCGACGACCCCACCGCACCCGCACCGACGATGGATACCTTCGCGCCTTCTCGTTGCACAGTCATGGACGCCATCCTTTCAGGAGCCGTGGCGGGGGCCAGCGAGGCCGGTTCCCGCGCGTCCGGGAACTCGAAGGTTCTTGGGATGCGGACGCAGCTTCCGTCCCGCCGGCGTGAAACGGCTAGTGTCGAGAAGGTGTCTCATTCGCCGCCACTCCTGTCCCGTCCCGTAGGGCGTCGCCGAGCGCTGCAACTCGGTGGGCTCGGCGCCCTCGGCCTCGCGTCCGGATGCACGTCAGCAGACGGGCCCGTCGCCCTGCCAGAAGCAGCGGAACGCGGGCAACCGTCGCCCGGCGGCACGCTGCGGATCGCCCGCCCCGCCAACTCCCGCGCAGAGGGTCTTCACCCTGCGGCATCGCTCTCCGCCTACGAGTACCTGGGGGCCCTCTACAACCGGCTCGTGAAGCTCGACGAAGCTGGAACCCCGGTCCCGGACCTCGCCCAGGACTGGGAGATTTCCGACGACGCGATGCGCTGGACCTTCCGGATGCGCGACGGTGTGCAGTTCCACGACGGCCGAAGGTTCACGTCCCGCGACGCGGCGTACACGATCTCCCAGATCCTGGATCCCGAACTCGCCTCGCCGCAGTTGGGTGTCCTGTCCCCGGTGATGTCGGCCGGGGGCCTGCGTGCGACCGATCCGACCACGTTGGTGATAGAACTCGACGCGCCGCACTCGGACCTGCTCTCACTGCTGTCGGCCTACCAGTGCTACGTCATCCCGGAGGATTCCGGTGCCGACATCGCCCGCAGCGGCATCGGCACCGGGCCGTTCCGGCTTGAATCGGCCTGGGTTTCGTTCCGTTCTTGAAGCAAGGATGGAACACGATGAACCAGAAGTACTCTCCCGAGATGCGCGAGCGCGCGCTGCGGATGCTCGATGAGGCCAAGGCCTCCGGTGAGCACTCGAATCTGATGTCCGCCGTGCGGCATGTTGCGGGGCTCCTCGGCATGAGCGCGGAGACGCTGCGGGTGTGGCATCGCCGCCGCGAGGTCGACGCCGGCGCGAAGCCCGGTGTCCCGAGCGATGTCGCTGAGGAGAACAAGCGCCTGCGCCGCGAGGTGGCCGAGCTGCGAAAGGCGAATGAGATCCTCAAGGCTGCGAGCGTGTTTTTCGCGAAGGAGCTCGACCGGCCCTGACCGAGATGATCCGCTTCATCGACGAGTATCGAGAGCGGTTCGGGGTCGAGCTCATCTGCCGGACGCTGCGCCCGGCAGTGCAGGGATTCATCACGTCCCGCGGGTATCGCGCCGCGAAGACCCGCGTAGCCTCCGCCCGGCAGCTGCGCGACGAGCTGCTGGTGCCCGAGGTCGCCAGGCTGCATGCGGAGAACTACGGCGTCTACGGGCGGCGGAAGATGCATGCTCTCCTGAAACGGCAGGGGTGGGACATCGGCCGCGACCAGACCGAGCGCCTCATGCGCCTCGCGGGAGTGCGTGGGGTTCGCAAGTCGAAGAAGGTGTTCACGACCAGGCCGGACAAGGCGCAGGCCCTACCGCGGGACCTCGTCCAGCGGCGGTTCCGTGCGGACGCGCCGCGCCGACTCTGGGTTGCAGACATCACGTAGCCGCCGTCACTGCGACGGCGGCTGCTCCTTGTCGTGTGGCTCCCGCACAACCTCGACGCCGTTGCGCACGCGCTTGCGTCGACGAGTCTTGGACGAACGGGACCGACGGCGCTCCCGCTGCCCGCGTGGCTTCTCGGCGTCCTTGTCTCGCTTGGGTGACGCGGTGGCGATGCGACCCTTCGTCCCTTCCGGGATGTCGAGGTCGGAGAACAGATGCGGCGACGACGAATACGTCTCGACGGGCTCCGGTTTGCCGAGATCGAGGGCCTGGTCGATGAGCTTCCAACGATGCACATCCGCCCAGTCAACCAGCGTCACGGCTACGCCGTTGCGTCCCGCGCGGCCGGTGCGGCCGATACGGTGCACGTAGGTGGCATCGGTGTCAGGGCACTCGTAGTTCACGACATGCGTCACGCCGGTGATGTCAATACCACGGGCCGCGACGTCGGTGGCGACGAGCACCCGGATGGTGCCTTGACGGAACTTCTTGAGTGAGCGTTCCCGGGCGGATTGATTGAGATCGCCATGGATGGAAGCAGCGGGGAAGCCTCTGTCCACCAGATCTTCCGACAGGCGCTGTGCTTCGCGCTTTGTACGCGTGAAGATCATCACCTTGCCCGCGTCCTTGGCCTGGATGATGCGCGAGACCACTTCCGGCTTGTCGAGCTGGTGGGCCTGGTAAACAAACTGCACGGTGTCCGGCACCGTCGCCTGGGCGTTTTCGCCTTCAGCCCGAATATTGATGGGCCGGTTCAGACGCGAGCGGGCGAGCGAGAGGATCTGGCCGGGCATCGTCGCAGAGAACATCATCGTCTGACGCGACTTCGGTGTGGCATCCATGATGCGCTCCACGTCGGGGAGGAAACCGAGGTCGAGCATCTCGTCGGCTTCATCGAGCACGAGCACCTGGATTTCCGAAAGATCGAGCGCGCGACGCTGGACGAGATCAAGCAGGCGCCCGGGGGTTCCGACGACGACATCCACGCCCTTCTCAAGCGCTTCGAGCTGGTCGTCGTAGCTGGTGCCGCCATAGATCGTCAGCACGCGAGTATGGAGGTTCCTGCCGGCCGTTTCGAGATCGCGGCCAACCTGGACGGCGAGCTCTCGGGTGGGGCACACGGCGAGCCCGCGCGGCTTACCGTGTGTTGGTGCGTGGTCTTCTGCGAGGGCTTCGAGCCGATGCAGCATCACGGTGCCAAACGCCAGCGTCTTGCCGGTGCCGGTTCGAGCTTGCCCAATCAGATCCGTGCCTCCCAACGCGAGGGGGATGGCGAGTGCCTGGATGGGAAATGGCTTGACGATGCCCTCGGCAGCGAGTGCCTCTGCGATGGGCTCGGCGACGCCGAGATCCAGGAATGTGTCGTGTGCTGCCTGCTCAGTCAGGGTTCAACCTCTTGTTCGAACAACGCGGTGCGCTGACGCGCATGCCTGGGCAATCTGCCCGAAACCTGATCCTATCAGCGTCCCGCTTTGGGGCGGCTCAGACGCGACCGAAGCCCACCGGCCTGGCATTGGGTGAACCAAGCTCCACGTACCCCACGCGACCTGCGGGGATGAGAATCTTGCGTCCCTTGTCGTCTGCGAGCTCGAAGATGCCATTCGACTCGACGGCCGACGCCAGGCGGCTGCTGATCTCGTCGGCAGATTCCTGCGCTTCGAGCGTTATCTCCCTGGCCACTTGGACGATGCCGAGCTTGATCTCCATGATGCTCCTTGTACATGAATGAGTAATGCCCTTGTTCACACTAGCGGGCAGTGTCAAACGTCGACCCGAGCGACGGTGACAGTGATGTTGTCTTTCCCACCTTGTGCGTTTGCCCAATCGACGACCGCCTCAGCAATGTCGCTCGGGCGCTCACTGCGCGCTCGGAATTCTTCGAACACCGCGGCCATGGCCTCGGGCGCGCTCGCGTAGTTCCACAGCCCATCGGTACATAAGATCAGCCAGCCGGCGGTAGCAGGCTCGTGGTTGGTGACCGATGGAGTGACGTTCGACGCGTCACGTCCCAGCCACTTGGTGATGGCGTGTGCGTGGGCTCCTTGTTCCGCGTCGTCGCGCGACATGCCGAGCATGATGCGTGCCTGTGCCATCGAATCGTCGGTGCTGAGCAGCGTGCAGGTGCCGTCGTCGGCCACCCAGTATGCCCTCGAATCGCCAATGTTGGCGATAGATATCCATCCGGTGCGTACGTACGCGGTGATCAGTGTGCAGGCCGAGGGCTCTCCGTCGACGGTGGCCTCGAGCACGTGCTGATGGGCTTCGGAGAAGGCCTGTACGAATGCAACGTTCTCGGGTAGGCCCTGCGCGAGGCGGTCTTGCAACACATTCACGCAGCGTTCGACGGCGACCGATGATGCGATCTCAGAGCCTGCGGCGGTCGATACGCCGTCGGCTACCGCGATGAGGGCGGTGGGATCGTCGACCACATCTCGCACTGCGATGCACAGGGCATCCTGGTTTGATGTGTGGCGGAGTCCGACGTCGCTGCAGCCGGCCACCCATGCAGCGGGCATCCGAGTGTAATGAGCGCGCTCTGACTTCGACATCACGTCTCCTGGCTCGCAAACGGTTACGGTGTTCTCAATCTAATGGCATGAAGGGGTCGCCTGCCCAACGCGGCGCGCCGAGGATGTGCGCCAGTTGGGAAACTGCGCACGGACTAGGTCGAACGAAAATTGTCGGTGCTTCGTGATTGCATAGTGAGCATGTGGACGTTACTGCCTCCCCAATCAGTTCCTAGATGCGAACTCGATGACGCCCAACGTGAAGCCAGTGAGCCTGTCGCAGGTGTCACTTGCGTACTGGGCGGGCCCGGCACGGGCAAGACGGTCACCCTCATCGAAAGCGTGGTGCGGCGCGTGCAGGAAGGCGCGTCCCTGTCAGAAATCGCCGTGCTCGCTGGCTCTCGACAAGCCGCCCAGCAATTGCGCAGAACGGTGATTGGGCGCATCGGCCAAGCGCAGACTCAACCGCTGTTCACCACGGTGCATGGCCTAGCCCTGGGGCTGCTTCGTCTGGCCGAACCATCCGACGAGCTCCCATGGGCGCTGCTGCGGGCGCCCGAGCAAGAGGAGCGCATCCGGGATCTGCTCGCGAACGGACGTGCCTCGTGGCCCGCATTGTTGCAGCCAGCCTTGGAAACTCGCGGCTTCGCCCGGCAACTTCGAGAGGTGCTCGCTCGAATCCGTCAGCGTTCGCTCGACGAGCACGATGTAGCTCGTCTCGCTGAGGAACGCCAGAGCCCGACGCTCGCTGCCATCGCCGACTTTCTCGACGAGTACCTCGCCGTCGGCGATCTCGCACAAACTCTCGACTACGCGGAGTTGGTATATCGCACCCGCCTAGTGCTCCACGATCCGGCTTTCAGTGGCATGGTGCGCGAACACATTCGTGAGGTATTCGTCGACGATGCACACGACCTTGACCCGGCGCAAACCGCTTTGCTTGGTGATCTCGCCATGCTCGGTATTCCCGTCACGGTCTTTGGCGATCCAGATCAGGTGGTGAGTGAGTTCCGCGGCGCCACCGCGCAGGGCATGTTGCAACTCACGGAACTCGAACCCTCACGGGTCATGTCACTCGTCCACGACCACCGCCACGCCGTCGATGTTGCGGAGAGCCTCAACGCGCTACGCGGGCGCATCGCTGCAGCCACGGCTCGCGCACCGCTCGTGCCGGTACGTAGCGAAAAGGGCGAGATCTGCGTCGAGTTGTGTTCATCGGAATCAGCGGAAGTGGCGCACGTCGCCGATGGCATCCGTCGGGTGGTGGCTTCAGGGGCGTCATGGTCCGACATCGCTGTCATCGCACGGGCTGGAAAGGCGCAGCTCATGCCGCTGACACGAGCGCTGCTCCGACTCGGCATTCCGGTGGAAGTTGCGGCCGACGAGTTGGTGCTCGCCGAAGACGAGGCGGTGGCGGCCCTGCTGGCGGCGCTGTGTTTGGCAGCGTCGAGCGACGCACCCACTGACGACCAGGCGCGAGCATTGGCGCTCTCGCCGTTGGTGGGGCTCGATGCCATCGCACTTCGACGCCTCGAACGCCACATCGATGGCGACGGGGTGTGGGCCAAGATGCTCGCCGCTGGCCCGGAAGGAGAATGGGCAATCGCCCGATCCGTGGCCGACACCGTGACGAACGTCTCCTTAGGCTTACAGAACGGCTGCAGTGTTGCGGATGCCTTGTGGGAACTGTGGTCGTGCACGAATTGGCCATCGGTGTTGCAGAAGGCGGCGCTCGACGGCAACAGACAGGCCAACCATCACCTCGATGCCGTGGTCGAGCTGTTCGAGCGGGCAGGGCACGAGCCGGTCCTGAGTGGCACCCCCGGCGTATGGAAATTTGCTCGCGACTTAGAAGGCCAAGAGATCCCCGCCGACACTGGCAGAGAATCCAGAATCACCGGCACCGGTGTGTTCGTCACTACAGCCCACCGGGCCAAGGGACGCGAATGGCAACACGTATGGGTGGTGGGCGTGCAAGAAGGGCGCTGGCCGCAGGCAGCCCCCGGCGGACAGCTCCTCGACCCGGGGCACTTACTCGATGGAGCACCGCGCACCATCGCGGAACATCTGCAAGAAGAGCGCCGACTCTTCTACCTTGCTTGCGCTCGGGCTTGCACTTCTCTACACGTGAGCGCCGTCGCTAGCAGCGATCTCCAACCCTCGCGGTTCCTTACCGAGCTGGGAGAACCGCTCGTCGAGGTCACAGGGTATCCTGCGCGTCCACTCACGGCGCAGGCCCTCGTCGGTGAGCTGCGGCAGGCCCTCGCAGACCCGGAACGCAGCACGGTTTTGCGCAGAGGAGCGGCGGCGCGATTGCAACATCTCGCTGCCGAAGGCATTGCGTCGGCGAACCCCGCCAACTGGTGGGGAGCGCCACAACGCCCACCGCTTGCTGATTACTCGGTCCTGCGTCTCAGCGGGTCTGCGCTCGAAGGCATTCTCACCTGTCCGCGCCAGTACTACCTGGCGCGACGAGCACGGGCCAAGCGCCCGTCGAACCAAGCAGCGAGTTTCGGCAGCCTCATCCACGAGGTCGCTCAGAGCGCCCAGACTGACAACCTCGATGCAACTGGCATGCGGGCGTTGCTTGACGAGCGCTGGAGCACCGTCGACTTCGCTGCCCCTTGGCAGGAAGTCAGCGAGCGGGTACAGGCCGAGGAGATGATCGACCGGCTCGCGGCATGGTTCCCCGAACAATCGGCAACGCTGCTCGGTGTGGAGCAAGGCTTCGAGGCTCGCGTCGAGGTGGAAGGGCGCGAGGTGCTCTTGCACGGCTTCGTTGACCGACTGGAGTTGATGCATACTGACGAAGGTCCGAAGCTTCGCATCCTGGATTTCAAAACAATGCGTTCGAAACCCCCTGCCAGTTCCGTTGCTGCCAACGTGCAGCTGGGGCTCTACCAGCTGGCTGCGCAATCGGGCGGGTTCGACGCTCTCGCGCCCGGTGTGCGCGAGGTGGCGTCAGCGGCGTTGGTGATGTTGCGAATCGATGCAGCGGGGTTGCCACTGGTGATGGAGCAGTCGTCGTTGACGGCGGCCCCGGCATTGCCGGACGAACCGCTCATGGTCGGCCCAACGTGGATGCATGATCGCATCGCATCGGCCAAAGCCGTGCTGGAGCTCGGCGAGTTTCCGGCGACGCCCGGTGATGCGTGCCGCATGTGTGAATTCCGCTCAGACTGCCCCGCGATTCAGGAGGTGGCGTAATGGAGAACACCGATCAACTCTGCGACGCGCTTGGCATCCATCTGAGCGATGAACAGCTTGCCGCCGTGACGGCACCGCTCGCGCCAGGCGTTATCGTCGCCGGTGCAGGGACGGGTAAGACGACGGTGATGGCAGCCCGCGTGGTGTGGTTGGTCGGCACTGGGCAGGTGCGCGCCGACGAGGTCCTCGGGCTCACGTTTACGCGCAAGGCTGCTGGCGAACTGGGGGAGCGCGTGCTGGAGGCTCTCGAACGAGCCGGGCTGCGTACGACGGGCGCGGATGAGGGCATTCCCAGCACTAGTACGTATGATTCGTTCGCCGCACGCATTGTCGCTGAGCACAGCCTGAGGGCGGGCATCGACGATGCCCCAATGCTGGTGGCAGGGGCTACGAGCGCGAGACTCATGCACCACGTCGTGGCGCGCTCCATGGGCCCCTATCCAGCACTAGCGGAATACTCAATGCCCACCATCATCGAACGCGCGCTGAAGCTCGATGCCGCGATGCGTTCCAACCTGGTGGAAGCACAGGAAGTACGGCGCTTCACGGAAGACGCGCGGGCTCAGTTCTTGGCCGCGCCGGGTCACGGCAAGCAGCGCCCAAAGCCGTACAAGTCCATGACGCGAGCTGCAGATCGCTGTACTGAGCGCCTCGAGTTGCTGCGCATCGTCGAGGAGTACCGCGCCTACAAGCGCGAATTGCAGGTCGCAGAGTTTTCTGACCAACTTGCCGCAGCCGCCCAGTTGGCGCTTGAGGTGCCGGCGGTGGGGGAAGCGATGCGCAGCCAATATGCCGTCGTGCTCTTGGACGAGTACCAAGACACATCGTCTGCTCAGGCAGCCTTGCTGAAGGCACTGTTCGCTGGCCACCCGGTCACCGCCGTCGGCGATCCGTACCAAGCAATCTACGGTTGGCGCGGAGCCGCCGCGAGCAATATCCCAGAGTTCCAGAACGAGTTCGGTGCCGCCACGGCGCACGCCCTATCAGTGAACCGCCGTAGCCACACCTCCATCCTCACGGTGGGTAACCGGCTCGCCTCCACCATTCCTGGAGATGAGGGCATCGAGCTCCGCGCACCCGCAGGCACCCAAGCAGGCACCGTCGAAACAATCCGGTTCGACACAGAAGACGAAGAACTCGACGCGATCGCCGACCACATCCTGCAGCTACAAGACACCTGCGATTGGAAGCACATCGCAGTGCTGTCTAGGCGCAGGAGCCTGCTCGCAGCAATGCATCAACGGCTGCACGCACGCGGTGTTCCGACGGAGATCGTCGGACTGGGCGGGTTGCTGTGGCTTCCCGAGATCGTGCCGATTGTCGCGATGCTTCGATTACTCGTCGACCCACTCGACAACCCATCGCTGGCGACGCTGCTTACCGGGCCTCGCTGGAATCTTCCGTTTCCTGATCTGGAGCTACTGGGGTGGCACGCTGTGCGGCTCGCAGATGGAGGAGAGCCCTGTCTCCTCGAAGCGGTAGAACATCGCCCCGAAGGGCTCACCGATACCGGAGCACGTGAACTGACTTCGTTCATGCATATGTTTTCCCGCTTGCGGAACCACGCAGCAGAACCGGTCAATGACCTGCTCATGCACGTCATCCGTGCGCTGGGCATCGAGGAGGAGCTGCGCGCGCGCAGCCTTCCGACGGATCAGCTCGATGCATTTATCGCTGCCTGCGGCGACAGGCCCATCATCGCCGGCGACGCGTCGCTCGCTGGGTTGGTTGCCTTCCTCGATGCGGAAGCCTCGGACGGTGAGGGCCTCGAGCAGGCGGTCATCTCCGAGTCCAACTCGGTGAAACTCGCGACGGTGCATGCTGCAAAGGGTCTTGAATGGGATCACGTGTTTCTCCCCGCACTGAACGAAGGTGTGTTTCCGTCGATCAATAAGGGCGGCAATTGGGTATCTCGCGCTGAGCTTCTTCCGAGTCCGTTACGTGGTGACGCCCACTCGATTCCTCAACTGGGCGAGTATTCCGACGCAGCGCTCAAACAGTACGGAGAGGAACTGAAAGAAGAGCACGAGCATGGAGAAGATCGTCTTGCCTACGTGGCTGCCACGAGGGCCAGAACACGGCTGGTGGCTACCTGCCATCGGTGGGCGAACCAGGCTAAGCGGGAGCGACAACCATCACGGTATTTCCTCGTCTGTGAGGACGAGGCGCGGCACGCAGGCACCGCGGTTGATGCCACCACAGGCTGTGACAATCCAGGACTGGACGTCAGTGTTGCATTCGCCTGGCCTGCACCACGCGACGAGGACGATCAGGAGCGACAGTCGCAGGCAGCACTGCTCGTGCGTGCCGCTGCGCAGCACAGCGGCACGGAAGACTGGGTGCTGGAATCGGGGAGGATCGCCGACGAAGAGCAGCGCCAGTTCCAGCTCTGGGATGAGTCTGCGGCTCACGTGCTGTCTCGGCAGCAGCGACGTGAAATTCGCCTTCCACAAGGGCTCTCGGCCACGCAACTCATGCAGTTGCGCGACGACCCGCAAGCATTAGCGGAACAACTGGTGCGTCGGATGCCACGGAAGCCATCCTCAGCGGCGTCGCTCGGCACGGCCTTCCACGACTGGGTGCAACGCCGGTTCGAGATGCCGAGCGGATTCGATGAGTTTGAGCGTCAACCGCCCGCGCTGCAAACCCTCATCGACGCCTTCGAACGCGGACGATTCGCCAACCGTACTCCGCTGGCGTGCGAGGTGCCCTTCTCGATGGTCGTTGGCGGCTTCCAGATCCGCGGTCGCATGGACGCCGTCTATCGCTGGGAAGGAGAGTTCGACGAGCTCGTCGTCGACTGGAAGACCTTCGACGCCCCCGCCGACGAGCTGCAGCTGGCGGTGTATCGTCGCGCTTGGGCTGAGGCGCGTAGAATCGCACTGGAACGCGTCGGAGCTGCGTTTTACCACGTACCTTCCGACCGGCTGGTGTTCGCGAGTGCCCCGCCGGAACTCGTCGACGCAGCCGTTCAGCTGCAACGTTAGGAGCACTATGGACTGGGCACAGCCATCTGCGTTGGATCGCACACCCAACCCAGCGCTTCCAAGCGAAGTGCACGAGGTGAGCGACGACGGGCGCGTGGCCCTCGAGCCACTGGCAGATGCGCAGCCAAAGGATACCGACGTGCTCGTCGGGGCTGTTGACGGCATCCGATGGTTCGCCCGGTACTCCCCGGAACCAGTGGGTCCCACCGTGACGTTCCGGGAGCTACCCGACGATGTCGTGGCCACCGCGTCGGCGCTCGTGCGCTGGCACACTGAGGCGGTTGCGTGCGAGTGCTGCAACGGGACGACGCAACCCTCGGAAGGGGGCCAGCGACGCCGGTGCACTACGTGCGGGCACCTGATGTTTTTCCGAACGGACCCGGCGGTGATCGTCGCCATCACCGACCCCGACGACCGCATCTTGCTCGCCAGGCACGTCAAGTGGCCGAAGGGGAGGGTGTCCGTGATTGCCGGATTCGTGGAGATAGGAGAGTCTCTGGAGCAGGCCTGCGCACGCGAAGCGAGCGAAGAAGTTGCGCTCAGTTTGCACAGCATCCGTTACTTCGGCAGCCAGCCATGGCCCTTTCCCCGCTCGCTCATGCTTGGGTTCACCGCACGCACCGATCATCCTGAGGAAGTACGTCCCGATGGGCAGGAAATAGCGGAGGCCAGCTTCCTCACCAGGGAGGAGCTGGCCTCACGCATCGCAGATCATTCGATCACGCTGCCTGGCACGGCATCCATCGGTCGGGCGCTGATCGACAGCTGGTTGCAGCGCTAACGTGCATGGTGCAGCGTGATTACTGTGCCTCGTGCAGCTTCGCCGTTTCGTCGTGGATGTGGCTGGCCACCTCGGCCAGCTTCTCGCGGTGGGCAGCGGCGTGGTGGGCGCAGAACATCAGCTCGCCACCGCTGCGCAGGAACACGCGGAGGTACGCCTGGGCGCCGCAGCGGTCGCAGCGGTCGAGGGCTGTGAGCGTCGGGTCAGAAAGCGTTTCGGTCATACGACACCTCCGGTTGAAGAACCATCGTTACGTCATCAACGATAACGTGCTTTGCCAAAGTATCCAGCGGCTCGAGGGCATTTCGCTGCCAGCAAAGTCACAACACCATAGATAGGGTGGATCGGTGCAGGTTTCTCAGAGAAAGCAACAGCATTCGCGCGACTACGAGGCCAAGAACCTTCTTGTCCTCGAGGGGCTCGAAGCTGTCCGTAAGCGTCCAGCCATGTACATCGGTTCGACGGATACCCGCGGCCTCATGCATTGCCTGTGGGAAATCATCGATAACGCCGTCGACGAAGCACTCGCAGGTTACGGCGATCGCGTCCGCATCAAACTCGAACGCGACGGGTCCATCGTCGTGCACGACACCGCGCGAGGGATTCCCGTCGATACCGAACCGAAGACGGGCCTGAGCGGCGTCGAAGTGGTGTTTACCCGACTGCACGCGGGCGGTAAGTTCGGAAACTCGTCGTACAACGCCACGGGCGGCCTGCACGGCGTCGGCGCATCCGTGGTGAACGCGTTGGCATCCAGGCTCGACGTACAGGTTGATAGGGGAGGCGCAACCTGGGAGATGAGCTTTCAGCGTGGCGTGCCAGGCACCTTCGATGGCGACGGACCGAGCGCTCCCTTCACGCCGGCAAGTGGCCTTCGCAAGGTCGGTAAGGTTGCCAAAACAAAGACGGGCACACGGGTGCGGTACTGGCCTGACCGCCAGATTTTCCTCGCAGATGCCGAGCTCAACGTCGATCATCTCCGCGACCGTGCCCGCCAGACGGCATTCCTCGTGCCGGGGCTGGAACTCATCGTCGAAGACCACCGGACGGACGAAGCCACCAACGAGAGCTTCCTCTTCGCTGGCGGCATCACCGAGTTCGCTGACTACCTCGCCCCTGACGCGGCACTCACGGAAGTACTGCGCCTGCAGGGCCGCGACACCTTCACCGAGACCGTGCCGATTCTCGACGAGAATGGCGCCATGACTCCCACCGACGTCGAACGTGATCTTGACGTCGACATTGCTGTTCGGTGGGGCACCGGCTACGACACCAAGCTCAAATCGTTCGTGAACATCATCGCCACGCCCAAGGGCGGCACGCACGTATCAGGCTTCGAACGCGGCCTCACGCGAGCGTTCACCAAGTCGTTGGACGGCACCCGCATCCTCAAGGCAGGCGAGGAAGTGGTGAAAGATGACTGCCTGGAGGGCCTCACCGCGGTGGTTACGGTGCGCCTCGCCGAGCCCCAGTTTGAGGGCCAGACGAAGGAGGTGCTGGGTACTCCGCCCGTGTCGCGTCTCGTGGCGAAGATCGTCGAACAGGAGTTCTCTGGGTTCCTGCAGTCGACGAAACCCGCAACTCGTACCATCGCGCGTCAGCTCATGGAGAAAGTGGTCAACGCGTCGAGAACGCGCGTGGCCGCCCGCGCCCACAAGGAAAACCAGCGACGCAAGACGGCGCTCGAGTCATCGTCGATGCCGCCGAAGCTGAAGGACTGCCGTAGCACCGACGTGGAAGCCACCGAGCTGTTCATCGTCGAGGGCGACTCCGCGCTGGGTACCGCCAACGTCGCGCGCGACTCGGAGTATCAGGCGCTATTGCCCATCCGTGGCAAGATCCTCAACGTGCAGAAGGCATCTGTCGGCGACATGCTGAAGAATGCCGAGTGTGCGTCGATCATCCAGGTGGTAGGCGCAGGCTCGGGGCGCTCATTCGACCTCGACAGCATCCGCTACGGCAAGGTCATTTTCATGGCCGACGCCGACTCCGACGGCGCCCACATTCGCACGCTCCTGGCGACGCTGTTCTTCCGGTACATGCGCCCGATGGTAGAGGCCGGCCGAGTGTACTCCGCGGTGCCGCCGCTGCACCGCTTCGAGCTTGTTCGCCCGAAGCGCGGCTACGACAAATACATCTACACCTACACGGAGCAGGAGTACCAGCGGAAGCTCGCCGAACTGACGAAGAAGGGTCAGGTGTTCAAGGAGCCGCAGCGTTACAAGGGCCTCGGCGAGATGGACGCGTCGCAGCTCAAGGAAACGACGATGGACCCCCGCCATCGCACGCTGCGGCGCATCACCGTCGACGACATGGAAGCAGCCGAACGCGTGTTCGAGATGCTGATGGGCAACGACGTTGCACCCCGCAAGGAGTTCATCGTCGATAACGCCTACACGCTGGACCAGGAGCGCATCGACGCCTGAGGCGCGCGCCTCAGCGCATGACCTGCCCCGCCTGCGCGGTGATAGGCGCCGGGATGTCGGGGATGGCGGGCAGCTCGAGCGGCTCTTCGGCGCGCTTCGTCAGCTCGACTACCGCGTTGGAGAGCTTGCTCGACGACTGCGAGATCGACGTCTGCGCCGTGAGCAGTGCGTCGACGACCTCCTGGCGTGCGCCGCGCCCATACTCGAGGGCCTGGATCATCGACTCTGCCTGATCGTCGAGCGATACCGCTACCTCAAGGATGGTCTCCGGGCGCAGCGTGGGGGTCTGGATGGTCTTTGAGATTTCGCCAGCCGCTCGCCCTGAGGCCTGCGCGTAGGCGGTGAGCACCTCGTTGGCACCATCGGCCACCACCTGCTGCATCTTCGCCGCCTGTTCGGCCTGCATGAGCAGACCCCACTGCGCGATGGTGAGCTTCATCGTCGGGATAGTGAGGTTGACCATGAGCGCCAGCCGCTGGCCGAGCCCGTAGTGCAGGGAGCGGGTGTTACGCACCTGTGGGCTCGTCGACCATGCGACGAACAACCGCTGCTGAAACTCGTTGATCCGCACCTCCATCGCGGAGACGAACTCGGAGAGCCGAGAACGCTGCTCTTCCACGTCCCGCTGGTTGGGATCATCGGGGCTGATCACGGCCTGATCGAGGGCAGCGACGGCCTGATCGCGTACAGCCTCCATGACGGCGACGGTGCCGATGAGCTGGCTGATGGCCTCTTCGTTGGCCTTGTAGAGCTCATCGCACAGCACCACATTGCGGCGCATCTCCCGCTGGCGGGTGGTCAGCTCGCCCGCGATCCGGTTGAGCTGCTTCTCAACGGTCTGGGCCTCTTCGAACAGCATCTCGACGATGTCATGACCGCGCTGGAAGATACCCCGGACCGAATCCATGAACCGGTTGAATGCGTCGCGCACCTGAGGGATCGTCGGATCATACTTCTTGCGGAACGAACGCATCGAATCGTTGATCTGCTGCATCATGTTGGTCAGCTCGGGGATCTCGACGGGGCCAATCTCCTTGAAGATGCGCGCCACCTGCATGTTGACGCCTTCGAGAGCCTGGTTGCCGAAATCGCTCAACAGCTGGGTATTGTCGAGCATCTTCGGCATGAGCTGCACGGCAGCCTCCTGCGCCTGTTGCTGCTGGGCAGGGCTCAGCATCGTCATGCACGAGAACTCACCGGCTCCCTGCCCAGGTAGGCGTGCTTCGTCGGGTGAGACCTCCAGTTCACGCGACGGGGCCTGCGCGATCTCGTGGGCGGCTTCGGCCAGCATGGTGTCGGCTGTGCCCTTTGCGGGTGCGCTGCCGCCGGTGATCGCAGAGAAGTCGATGGCGAGGGCGTCGGTGGGCTCGGCATCAGCGTAGGGGTTGTCAGTCATGGTGCGTTCCTCTCACTTGCAGGTGGTACGGTCGCGCAGGCACTCGAGCAGCGCGAGGGTGACTTCCGAGTTGGGGGCAGGGACGGCGATGAACTGCTCTGCGAGCGGCAGCGTTTCGAAGATGGACATGTCGTTGTAGGCGGCGTTGACCGACGACCGGAAGCCGTATTTGGTCCAGGCGAGCTTCTGGATTTCCTCGTCCTTCATCGCCTCGATGAGGCGTTGTGCATCGTTGTTGATGGCCAGAATGGGATGGTCGGAGTACACCGTCGGATCCGGGCACATCATCGTGACGTTCTTCATCAGATGCTCTGGGTTGCCACCCACCGTCATCTGTTGGATGATCTGACTCTCGTAGCCGGCGTAGAGAGGTGCGGAGTACTCGCCGCCTTGGGTGAGCCACTGGCGGAAGCCGTTGTCCGACGACGTGGCCTGGAGCCCCTGCGCGTCGTAGATCTGACGCATCGTCGGCAATGCATCCCGCGCCTCGGCGATTGAAGGTGACTGGTACGGATCGGCCGAGGCGAGCATCGTAAGCTCCAGCTGAGCCAACGTGAAGCCGGAGTTCGACTTCACCGGGTCTGTCGAAGACACGTTGATCGGACCACGAAGATTGCCGGCTTTGAGCTCCTGCCACTGCTTCTTAGGCACGATGTGGTCGTTCAGTAGCGCCTTGAAATCGAGAACATGGTGTCCGTCCTGCTCGGTGACAAGTCCCGCTTTCGTCAGTGCCTCGGTGCCCTGCGGGCCCGCATAGATGACCTCAGGCGACTGCAGCACGGTCTCTGCTCGGTAGTCGGAGAACTCGCCACGGTGCGTGGCCTCGAAGACGTTTCGTGCTGATGCACTTGATGGCCACAGGCAGTTGAACCCGCGCGACTCGATGTCGTCCTTGCTGAGCAGCACCTGGTCATAGGACCCCATCGAGGTCCACTTGACCGTGATGTTGTACTTCTTGTCGAGGATCTTGATGACCTCGGGATCACGCATGAGAGCGGTTTTTTCCGATCCGCCCACACAGCTGATCGTCACCGGCTGAGGGCCGGAATTCTGGTTGATGACCAGCCAGGTTCCGCCTGCCAGCACAGCAATGACAGCGATCAGTCCAATGATGAAGCGACCCTTCATCTACCCCTCCAGTTTGGGAATCGCGGGTGGCGCGACGGTGTCCAAATTGGCCTGGTACTCCGCCATGTCGCCCTGGGTCAACCAACAGTTGCATGGTCTCGATGGTGAACTCGTCGAACCGCAGAATCGCCTGCTTGCCCTGTTCGAGCAGGGTCTCGGCGTCCTTGTAGTAATCAGGATGAGTCGTGATGTCGACGTACGACTCGACAACCCCCTTGAGGCTCGCCACGTGCCCGTCGAACTTGGAAGCCGAAGAATAGAGGGAGTTGGGTTGGTCCTCCTCCACACGAGAGAGCAGCTCGGGGACGGTGCGGCTGGCGCGTCTGAGGGCCGATTGGATCTCAGCGTCGGTGATGTTACCGGCCATTGAGGCTGTCTCTGCCATGTCGCGCTTGACCTTCGACGCGAGCGCCTTGGCATCGTCGCGATAGTTGTCGTCCTCAATCTGGGCCTGGTCCCGGGACAGCATGAACTTCACACCGATCGCACCCATCGCCGCCAACGCGGCGGGAGCAGCGATGCGCAGGAGTACGTCGGAATTGCCCAATAACAGGAAGAGCACGAAGTAGATGACGACGGCACTCGCCAGCGCGATGGGGGTTGCGTAACGGCGGATCACTTGTACCCAGCAGCCTCACGCAGAGCCTTGACCAGATCGTCGGAGTCGACGAACGCACCGCCCGTGGCGGTGGCGAGAGCCTGGAGCTGGCGCTCGTCGGCGTCTCCGAACGCGATCGCGACGATGGGGATCCCCGCCTTGTTTGCGGCGTCGAGCGTGGCTTGATTCTCGCCCGCGGATACCCCGTCGCTCATCACGACGATCAACTTCTTGCGGGAGTCGTCCTTGATGTCGTTCACCGCCATATCGACGCACTGGTAGAGGTTGGTGCCACCACCCGGAGGGGAGTTGCGGACATCCTGCTCGAGCTTCTTCAGTGCTGACGGGTCGTTAACGTCGACGGTGAATGGGCCGGCCTTGATGCCCTGGTTGAAGACTGTTACTGACGTTCGATCGTCGGGGCCAGTCTGCAGCAGGTTAATCCGAGCACGCTCGACGTCGAAGATTTCGTGCGCCGCACTCTGGACGCCCTCCCAAGGCTCGCCGCTCATAGAGCCGGAACCATCGAGGCAGTAGTAGGTGTTCACAGGCTGGCGGTAGCGCGTGTGGTAGCGATCCAGGGCGGCTTCGATGACCGACGACGCCGGGTACGAGATGCCCTGCTCCTGGATGTCGGTTTTGATGCCCCCGTCGGGATTGAACACGGACGTGTCTGGGTTGTCCAGCGTCAGCCCGAACGAGTCTGCTGGACGGCGGCCGAGGTCACGGATTTTCTGCGTCGCCTTCTCATCGGTGAGGAGGTACTGCTGCAGTTCGCTGAAGATCGTGTGCTTCTCCTCCTTCTTTTCACCGACTGGAAGGAAGCCGAGCAGCGCATCGCTGATCGCCAGTGAACCTTTCGGGTAGACGGCATAGAACTGATCGTCGCCGGAGCGCTGTTGGTTCTGCTCGATGACGAGTGCTTCGTAGGTGAACAGCGTCTCGCATTCATCGGAGCTCACGCACTCGTTCATCATGGTGCCCGTCGAGGGTGGCGTGCGGTCCATTGCCTGCACAAATCGTTTGATACCTTCATCGACCGGCTTCGAGTCGAGCTGTTCTATAGTGAGGGGTTGGCCAGGCCCGTTGCCAGCGAAATGGTTGAGGAAGGCAAACAGCGTTGTCGCACCGGAGTTGGACTGTGTCGGGTTGGTGGTCCACACCTTCATTTTCTTGCCTTCGACAGCCTCGAGGATCTCTTCGATGTCGACGTCGGTGCGTCCTGCGAAACCCAGCTTTTCCATCGCAGGTTTCTTGCCGGCGAAAACGATCGGAGTGATGAACATGGGTTCCAAGTCGACGAGCTTGGCGTCGCTGTTACCAAGCTGCGCGAACACGCTCGAGGCAAACCAGTAGGCGTCGTAGTCCTTAGAGCCCGATTGCAGCAGCCGAGCCTGATCCACGGAGCCAAGTAACGTCCACTCGCAGTGGTAACCCTTGCTCTTGCACCAGGGATCGACCACTTGCTCGAGTACGGATTTCTGCTCGGACCCGGCGACGATACGGAGGGTCTTGGATTCGTCCTTCAACGCGGAGCAGCCGCTGCCGAAGAGCAGAGCAAATGTCAGGCCGACAACTGAGATGGCGCGAAGTGCGCGTCGATACAGTTCACCCACACTGCATTGATATCGGACGCGGGGTCATGATCGTGACGAAACAGTGAACGAAAGATGAACGAGGGACCGCGGGCGATGCCTCGTCCGTCCGCCGTTTGAGCTAGCGTTCCAGCCCGGCGTTGGCGCGGTCGAGTAGTTCGGTGAGGCCGGTTCGATCGAGGTCGAAGATGTTGAAATCGACGAAGGTGATCGCAGGAATGTCGGGTGCTTGGGCCTGGAACTGCGCGGGCTGCGCTTCGATCACCTTGCGGACCTCGTCGCCGATCACCGGGTTTGCCATCAGCTCTCCGATGGTGGACATGGGTGTCAGCGGCTGGCGGAGATCGTCGCCGGTGAGGGTCACCGTCGCGCTCGCCACGATGTGGCGCGAGCTCGTGCCCACATGGAGCTGGACGTCGCCGTCTTCGACCGCCCAGCGTTGCAGCGGCGAGTGCCAAAATGCGAAATCGCGACCGCGTAGCGGCAGCTCGACGATGCGCGCTTCGCCCGGGTCGAGCTCTACCTTCGCGAAGGCCCGCAGTTGCTTAGGTGGACAAGCCACCGTCGTGGATACCTCGCCCACGTACAGCTGCACCACCTCGGCGCCCCGGACGGGGCCGGTGTTGGTGACGCGCACTCGCACGCATCCTTTGGCGTCGCTGCCGACACCGTCGACGTGCACGTCCATCAGCTCCACGTCGAAGCTGGTGTAGCTCAGTCCGAATCCAAATGGGTAGGCCACCGGGTTGTCGCGGTAATCGTGGCCGCGATAGCCGACGAATACGCCTTCGGCGTAGCGGGAATGCCCGAGCTCGCCGGGAAACGACAAGTAGGAGGGGGAGTCCTGGAGTCGCTCGGGGATCGTCTCGGTGAGTTTGCCCGACGGGCACACGTCGCCGAACAGCACGTCGACGACGCCGTCCGCCATGGCTTGCCCGCCCAGCCAGGCCTCAAGGATGCTGGGAGCCAACTCATGCCAAGCCTTGACCGTCACGACGCTGCCGTTGGCGAGCACTACCACTACCCGGGGGTTCACTGCGGCGACGGCCTCGAGCAGCGCGAGTTGATCGGCGGGCAGATCGAGCGTGCTCCGGTCGTAGCCTTCCGACTCGGCCGACGGTGTTAAGCCGAGGAACAGCACGGCTACATCGCTGCTTTCCGCGGCGGCGACGGCCTCGGCGACGAGGGCTTCGTCGGGCTGTTGGTCGATGCGATAGCCCGGTGCGAACACCGCGGGAATGCGACGAGCCTCGAGGGTGTCGAGGACGTTCGACACCGTTCGTGGTGTCACCTGAGCCGCTCCGGCACCTTGGTAGCGCGGGGTGCGCGCAAACTCTCCGATGATGGCGAGGCTCTGCCCTGCCCGCAGCGGGAGCAAGGGGGAACCGTCGTGCATAGGCTCGTTGCGCAACAGCACGCAGCCGGCTGCGGCGGCGCTTCGGCCCAGCTGATGGTGGGCGTCGAAGTCCACGGGCTCCGTCGCATCGGCATGCCTGACGGCCGCGATGAGTTCCAGCAAGCGTCGGGCTGACTGGTCGACGACCGAGGCGTCCAGTTCACCCCGTTCAACCGCCTCGAGCACCGCCTGCTCGGTGTGGCCACCGCTGTAAGGCATCTCCAAGTCGAGCCCGGCGCGCAGCGTGGCGACGCGATCGAAGACGGCGCCCCAGTCGGAGACTACGACACCGTCGAATCCCCACTCATCGCGCAGCACGTCGGTGAGGAGCATGCGGCTCTCGCCCGCGTAGGTGCCGTTGACGCGGTTGTAAGAGCTCATGATGCACCGCGGGTTGCCGCCCGCGATGGCTTCCTCGAAGGACGCGAGGTAGATCTCCCGCAGCGCGCGATCATCCACGTCGGCGCTGATGCGAAGCCGGTCTGTTTCCTGGTTGTTGGCGGCGAAATGCTTGAGGCAGGCCGCGACACCACGCGACTGGATGCCACGAATCATCGCAGCGGCGATGCGCCCCGAGAGCAGCGGATCTTCGGAGTAGTACTCGAAGTTGCGTCCACACCGAGGGTCGCGTTTGATATTGGCCCCGGGGCCGAGCACGACGCTCACCTGCTCGCGTGCAGCCTCGGCGCCTAAGGCTGCCCCGATTTCCTCGACGAGCGCCTCGTCCCACGTCGACGCGAGCGACGCGGGGGTGGGGAAGCACGTGGCGGGGCGTGCGGCATTGAGGCCGAGATGGTCTGCGGCGTCAGCCTGTTTCCGCAAGCCGTGCGGGCCATCGGTGAGCATGATGGCGTCGACGCCGGCGCCGGGGAAGGCCTTGGTATGCCAGTAGTCCGCACCGGTCAGGAGGGCCACCTTCTCCGCGAGAGTGAGGGTGGCGAGGACCTCGTCGGTGGTCATGCAATCAGCCCTTTACTGCGCCGGCGGCGAGTCCTGCCTGCCAGTACCGCTGCAGCGTCAGGAACAAGATGATGAGCGGCACGACGCCGAGCAGTGCGCCCAGCATGACTGCGCCCTTGTCGGGTGCGAAGTAGCTCATCATGCCGTAGAGGCCCAGGGTGACCGGCTTCAGCTCGGGTTTGGAGATCATCATCAACGGCAACATGAAGTTGTTCCACGTGTTCACGAAGATGAAGAGGAAGATCGTCACCATGGCAGGTGCCAGGAGTCGCAGAACGATCGTGAAGAAGATGCGGAACTCGCTCAATCCGTCGAGGCGTGCGGCCTCGAGTAGCTCGTCGGGAACGGAAGCTTCCGCATACACCATGCCGAGGAACACGCCGAACGGAAGCACAGAGCAGGGGATGATGATTGCCCACACGGTGTCGGTGAGCCCCAGGCCGTGGAACACGGTGTACATCGGGATCGTGAGGATCGAGACGGGGATGAGTAGTCCGGCGGAGATGGTACCCATCATGATCCGACGGCCGGGGTAGCGGAACTTCGTCACCGAGTAGCCCGCCATCACGGAGATGAGGCAGCCCAGCGTAGCCGCAGATAGGGAATAGAAGATGGAGTTTCCGACCCACCGCCAGAACATGCCGCCAGTCCACGACAGGAGGCTCTCGTAGTTGCGGGCCAAGTTGAAGTCGGCGAACCAGAAGCCAAACGACGTCGCCAAATCGTTGTTGGTCTTGGTAGCAGCCATGACCAACCAGACCACGGGCAGGAGGAAGTACAAGGCCGCGAACACGAGGATGATCCAGGTGATCGTCTTGGCGCTCGGCGTCGGACGCAGTGCAGGGGGAATGTCGTCGCGCTTCGCGGGGCGCTTGGCGGTTGCGGTTGTCACTTCTTCACCTTCCGTTGCACGCTCCAGTAAACGAAGGCCATCACGCCCGCTACCGCTGCCATCATGACTGAGACCGCGGAGGCATGGCCATTACCCGACGGGGAAAGGCCGCCCGTCATGGTGTTGTAGGCCATCATCATGGGCGTGTATGCCTTGCCCATCCATGGGTTCACGGTTTCCATGACAACGGGTTCGTTGAACAGTTGGACCGTGCCGATGATCGACATCAGCACTGAGAGCAGAATGGCGTTGCCCATGATGGGAATCTTGATACGCGTGGCGATCTGCCATTCCTTCGCGCCATCGATACGGGCCGCCTCGTAGAGCTCGTGAGGAATGGCTTGCAGCGCCGCCAGGAAGATCAGCATGTTGTAGCCGGTGTACGTCCACGTCGTCATGTTGGCCATCGAAGCCAGGATGACGTCGGGCGCCATGAAATTCACCCACGACGGGAGGTAGCGCATGATTGGGGATAGCTCCGGCGTGTAGAGGTAGAGCCAGAGCATCGCCGCGACAATGCCCGGAATCGCGAAGGGCAGGAAGTACGAGATGCGGAAGAAACCGGGGCGACGGATCACAATCGAGTCGAGCAGCAGTGCGAGGAGCATCGCGCCGAGGGTCATCACCGGAATCTGGAAGAGCGCATAGGCACCCACCCGAGCGATGCCCGTCCAGAACGCCTCGTTCGTCGCGGCCCACTGCAGATTGGCCAAACCAACGAACTTCTCAGTCATCTCGCCGCCGCCGAAGAGCCCGCCACCAGTGGACTCCATGCGATACAGCGACGACCGAATCGCCGTGATCATAGGAATCAGCAGCACGAACGCGAACAGGATTGCGAAGGGGGCCATGAACCCCCAGCCCGCGATGATTTCGGAGCGGCGAATTCTGCTCATGCGACGACGTTGGTGCCGTGGCTGCGTAACGGTATCGGAGCTCATAGGGATGTCCTCAAGGAGAGGTTGGGCGCGAGGCGGGTGTGTGCCTCACGCCCAACCAAAGGGGAATTAGCCTTCCTTGACCGGTAGGCCAAGGTTCTTCAATGTGTCCATGCCCGTCTTCTGGGCGGTATCGAAGATGTCGGTCATCTTCTTTTTACCAGCACCCACCTCGTCGGCGACCTGGTTCATGGTGGACAGTGTGGAGAAGCCGGGGGCGTAACCGAAGTCGATCGCGAGGTTCTCCGATGCGGTCTTCATTTCAGCCAGCACATCCTGGTCGCCGAACTGCTTCTTCATCTTCTCCGGGGTCTCCACGGTATTGGTGCTCGCGGACACGATCCCCTGAGTAGCCAGATCATCGGTCTGGGTGTTGAACCAGTCAATGAACTCCATAGCCTCGGCCGGGTACTTGCAGTCCTTCATGACGCTGAGTCCGGAGCCGCCGTCGGGGCCGGTAACCTTGCCTGCGCCAAAGTCCATCAGCTGTGCGACGCGCCACTTGCCTTCGTGCTCAGTGCCGTCGAGGGGGTCAAGGATGAAGCCGGCCTCCCATGCTGCACCAATGTGGCCGATGAGCTGGCCGTCTACGAGGGCCTTGGTGAAACCATCGCCCCAGCGCTGAGTGACCAGCGTGGTCTTGTCGTCGAGCATCTTCTGCCAGAAATCAGCGACAGCCTTGGAGCCATCTCCGTTCGCCGAGACTACCCACTGGTCGTTTTCTGCCGAGAACCACGAGTCACCGGCCGCCGCGGACTGCGCCGAGAGCCAGTTCTGGGCTTCATCAGGAGTGAAGGCAGAGATGTACTTACCCTTCTCCTTCGCCTTGGTGGCAGCTTCCTGGAAGCCTGCAAGGTCGGTGGGAACGTCGATGCCGAGTTCCTTGAAGGCGTCTTCGTTGTAGAAGTACACCAGCGGGCCGACGTCCTGGGGCAGGCCAGTCATCTTGCCGCCCACGCTCATGAGATTGTATGCGCCCTCGGTGTAGTTGCCCTTGTATTTTTCGGCTTCCTGGGTGACATCGGCCAACATGCCCTTCACATATAGCTCCGGCACCTCGGCATAGCCCGTGAACGCGATGCAGGGGGCGTTGCCGGCCTTGAAGTCGGACTCGAGGCGCACGATCATCTCGGCCGCCTTGCTGTCGAACTTGGTGGATTTCACCTGGACGTCGGGGTGTTCCTTGTTCCACTTCTCGACGATCTCCGACACCGGTGTCATGCCCTCACCATCGGGAAGGCGGTGCATGAAATCGAGTTCGATCTTCTCACCTGGCTTCTTAGGCTGCGCGGCTGAGGCGCTGCCGTTCTCGCCAGGCTTGGTGCCTTCGCTACCTCCGTCACCGCCACATGCGGTGAGGCTCAACGCCAGCGCAGTGGCCACTGTGCAGCCAACCACCCAGGGGCTTCGATGTTTCATACTCATGAAGGGATCTCCTCTTTGAGAGTGCATTTGCTCTGATTGAAAGCAATAAGTACTGTACCTGAACATTTTGACTTGCTGGGAGGCAGGCCCGTCTTGTTCCCGAAACGTTATTGAAGAGCGAGGGGCAGTCGAGTGGCGGCGCCCTCTCCGATGGTTGAGTAGCGGCCGTAGGCCGCGTATCGAAATCTCGGCACCGCATCTCGATACGCGCCTTCGGCGCTACTCGATGGTCGGAAACAAGGGCGCGATGGTTGAGTAGCGGCCGTAGGCCGCGTATCGAAACCGGCCAGAGTCACCCTCCGCCGAACTTCAAAATCCGTACGCAGATGAGATGAAGGGCCCGATTTAGGGGTGTTTGGTTAATCTGCGTACGGATTTTGAAGTTCTTCTGTTGGCGCATCTCGGTGCGGCCCTTCGCGCCTACCCGACGAGTGAAAACAAGGGCCGGGTGGGATGCGGCGTGCCGAAACCCAGCGAGTACTACAGGAGCTGCTCGAGGAGGCCGTTGTCGACGTCGTACATGAAACCGCCCACCTCGACGCGGTCTTTGAGCAACGGATGGTTACGTAGCGCGGCCACGTCGGCGTTCAGGCGCGTGAGCTGGTTGGGGCTGGCGCCGAAGCTGACCCAGGTGGTGTCGAGTCCGCTGCGCTGGGTGATGAGCTCGCGAATGTCGGCGTCGGTACCAGAAGCCATGGCGCACTTGGTGTGCGGCATGACGAGGATGCGCTCGACTCCCAGCAGGTGCACACCCAGGATGCAGCCCTGCAGCATGGTCTCACTCAGAATCCCGCCAGGGGAGCGCAGGATCTTCGCATCGCCGTGTGTGAGCCCGATCACGTCGAGCGGGTCGATACGCGAATCCATGCAGGTGAGCATGAGCACACCCGCCCTAGCGATGCCATCAAAGTCGACGTGTGGGAACGACTCGGCATAGCGGCGGTTGGCTTCCATCAGGTCATCAAAGCTCACATGATGGAGGCTACTCCTTTTCGGTCTGGGTAGTAGAAAGGCGTCCCGCAATTTCTACAACGGGCTGGGCAAGCGGCGTGCCTGAGCCGTCGCGTCGGGCATGGCCTTCCGGCAACTCGACGGGACTGCCTGACGCCGCAGTTGCCATCATCGGGGCGGCGCCGATGCCAGCTGCGATCAACGCGTCCTCGCCCTTCAAGAAGCGGTGACAGCGCACGCCGCCGGTGCCGCGGCCCTTCGTCGGATACTCGGCGAGCGGCGTGATTTTCGCAGAGCCCGCCTCAGTACCCGGCAGCGAGCCCGAAGAACCGGAGACGGTCACCACTTCGTCGACGTCTGGATCGGCCAATCCAAACCAGATCACCGACGCGCCCTTGCCCAACTTGATTCCTGCGACGCCGCCGCCGGTGCGTCCCTGTGGGCGCACCAGGTCAGCCTTGAAATGGAGCAGCTGGGCGTCGGAGGTGATGAAGGCCAGGTTACAGTGCTCGTCGACGAGCTCCTGCGCGCCGATCACCTCGTCACCGTCCGCGAGTCGGATCACTTCCCACGAATCCCTCGCGAGGTAGTCGGGACGCACCCGCTTCACCACGCCGTCGCGAGTGCCGAGTGCGATGCCGAGCGAGTCGTCTGCCAGCGACACCACGCCCAAGATGCGCTCACCCTTGTCGAGCTGCCACAGCTCGCCGACAGGGGAGCCGCCCTGCAGGTTGGGGGCCTGCGTCGAGACGGGCACGGTAGGCAGTTCGATCGCCTCCGCGCGAATGCATCGACCGGTGTTCGTAATCACGCCGAACTGGCCCTTAGCGGTGGTCACACACGACGAGACGATCACGTCGTGCGCCGCACGCCCCGTCGCGCTCGGCAAATCGACGGCGTCAACGCGGGCAATCAGCCCGGAACCGCTCAGCAGGACGCGGCAGGGCACGTCTTCGATCTCGAGTGGTGTGGCAGCCGTCGACGACGAGCCTGTTCCGGCCAACAGCACCGTACGTCGTGGGGTGCCGTACTCCTTGGCGATCTCGTCGAGCTCGCCGATGAGCACCCGGTCGCGTTCCTTCGGGTCATCGAGAATGGCTTGTAGCTGCGTGATCTTGGCCCGCAGGTCCTTCGCTTCCTTCTCGAGTTCGAGCGTCGAGAACTTGGTGAGGCGGCGCAGCTGCATCTCGAGGATGTAATTGGCCTGCGGCTCTGTCAGCTCGAAGGCGCCCATGAGGCGCTCGCGGGCCTCAGCGACATCGTCGGAACTGCGGATGATGGCGATCACGTCGTCGATGTCGAGGATGGCGATCATGAGCCCCTCGACCAGGTGCAGGCGGTCTTCCGCCTTGCCAAGCCGGTATGCCGTGCGGCGATCGATCACCTGACGTCGATGCTCGAGGTAGACCTCAAGCATTTCTTTCAGCGTCATCGTGCGCGGCTGGCCGTCCACGAGCGCGACGCTGTTGATGGCGAAGGTGTCTTGGAGCTTTGTCTGCTTGTACAGCTGCTCGAGCAGGCCCTCGGGGTTGATGCCGTTCTTGACCTCGATCACCAGGCGAGTGCCGCGCTCCAAGTCGCTCAGGTCTTTGACGTCGTGGATGCCGGTGAGCTTCTTGGTGCTCACCGCCTTCTTGATCTGCTCGATGATGCGCTCGGGGCCCACCATGTACGGCAGTTCCGTCACGACGATGCCCTGGCGCCGCGGGCCCACCTTCTCGATACGGGTGGTGGCGCGCACCCTCACGCTGCCGCGACCGGTGGCGTAGGCGTCGCGAACGCCGTCCAGGCCGACGATCTTGCCGCCGGCTGGGAAGTCGGGGCCAGGGATGTGCTGCATGAGCTCATCGAGGGACACCTTCGGGTCGCGCACGAGCTGGCGAATCGCGCCGACCACCTCGACGAGGTTGTGGGGGGCGATGTTCGTCGCCATGCCGACGGCAATGCCCGACGCACCGTTGACCAGCAGGTTCGGGATGGCCGACGGCAGCACCTCCGGCTCCGACTCTTTGCCGTCGTAGTTGGGGCGAAAATCGACGGTGGACTCGTCGATGCTCTGTGTCATCGCGAGCGCCGGTGGGTCCATGCGGCATTCGGTGTAGCGCATGGCGGCGGGGCCGGCGTCGAGGGAGCCGAAGTTTCCGTGACCGTCGACGAGCGGAAGCCGCATCGTCCACGGCTGTGCCAGGCGAACGAGCGCATCGTAGATAGCGCCATCACCGTGCGGGTGCAGCGAACCCATCACTTGCCCGACGACGCGGGCGCACTTCACGTGACCCTTATCGGGGGTGACGCCCATCTCGCCCATAGAGAACAGAATGCGGCGCTGCACCGGCTTCAACCCGTCGCGGGCGTCGGGCAGAGCGCGGGAGTAAATCACTGAATACGCGTACTCCAGGAAGCTCGCTTCCATCTCGGCGGTGACGTCGATATCGACGATTTGCTCCTCGTCGATGATGTCGTCGTCAGCCTTCGCCACGGTGGCCTCCTAGAAGTCGATGATGTCCAACTGCCTCAGCTTATCCGCGAGACCGTCGCCGTCGGGGGCACGAAACTCCGGAGCGGTGTGTTGATTCCAACGCGTTTCGGGGCCTTCAATGCGGATACCGTGCGCCAACACGGCCTCGCCGGGCGCGAGTTCTCGGATTGCGCGGGCCAGAACGTGGGCCGGTTGGAGTTCGGCAAACTCGCCATACAAGTCTGGATCGTGCTGTCCGTCGTCACCTACGAGCAGCCAGCGAACATTGGGCAGATCGCGGGCAAGCTCGCGCAGGGCAGAGCGCTTGTGGTCCGTGCCGCTGCGGAACCATCCTGTGTTCGTCGGCCCCCAGTCGGTGAGCAGCATCGGGCCAGTCGGAATCCCATGGCGCTGTTGAAAGCGGCGAATCATGGGGAACGTGTTGAACGCGCCGGTCGACACATAAATGATGGGCGAGCCCGGATGCGCGGCAAGCAGCTGTTGGTACCAGCGAGCCATGCCGGGCACCGCCTGCCTGGCCTGTTCCGTCAAGACGAACGAGTTCCATGCGGCGAGCATGAGGCGGGGGAGCCACGTCGAGATGATCGTGTCGTCGATGTCAGAGACGATCCCGAACGTTACGTCATCGCCCACGATGTGTACCTGCGTGAGCGCGGAGGCGCCGTCGGAGCCCTCGATGGTGACGGTGTGCCAGCCGGGTTCGAGCCCAGGGTTATCGATGCGTACGTCGATGTAGCCACCGCGATCGGCGCGTACGGGGATAGCCACATCGCCGACGTGGATCGTGGCGCGAGCGTCCACCTTGCTTAGCGCGACGAAGTTGCGCCAGCCCCGTCGGTACAGCACGGCGTTCGCGGCTTGGACGATACCGAGTTCCTTCGGGGGAACCAGCACGATGCGCGCCAGCACCCGGATCATGCTGCTCGAACCGTATCCCAAATAGGGACGGATCGCCTCTTGCCAACCGCGCCTTCGCATGACGGAGTTGAGCATCTTGTTGAGGCGGTCTTCCAACCGGGCGCCGATGAAGGGGCGGTTACGCATGCGTCCAACCTACTGCCTGGCGCACGCTGGCGTCGAAGGTGCCTATGATGGGGCGGTGAGTTTCAGCCCCGATCCCATCGCCACGCTGCCGGACCGTCTCCTTGTGGAGGTGGCAGATTGCGGCTTCTACCCAACTATCATTTCCCGGGCTGTCGCTGGTGCTGTGGGTGATCGTCGGGTGATCGCGCATCTGGTGCACCACGAGGCAACGTTCGCGGGCAGTGAGGCCCACCGCCACCTCACGGTCTTGGCGCTCGTCGACGCAGCGTTCATCATCTGCCACGCCGATGAAGGCGAATTTGGGCGGGCCATCGTCTCGACCGAAGTGGTGAAACTCTCTGCCATCGACTCCGTGGTCTGCACCCAATCCATCGCAGACCCGGCCTCCCCGCGCCCAGACCTGGCTGAGGCGTGGCTGACTGTCATTTGGGGAGCAACTAGGCGCATCGACGTCGGTCCTGCCGCCTGCGATAACCCGACGTGCGACGCCGACCACGGCTACACCGGTGTCAATGCCGCCGACGACTACGTGGTGCGCATGAGCCGTGACGCAGATGGGATTGCGAGTATGCAGAAACTCGTCGAATTTGGAAGTCTGTTGCAGGCGGCAGTGCGGTGACCGACGACTTCGTGCTTCCCCGCTATGACGCTGGCGCGCTGTGCAACGTGCTGCCGAGCGTCGCCGCTCGCCTGAAGGGCGAATCTCCGATCATCGACGTGCCACGCGCAAGCAAGTACGTCATCGTGATGATCGACGGGCTCGGGTTGGACGTCATGCACCAATGGGGTGACCACGCGGAGCGCTTGCTGTCTCTCCACGAGCAGGTGCTCACGTGCTCTGTGCCATCCACGACGGCTTGTTCCCTCACGAGCCTCGGCACCGGACGCCCTCCCGGCAGGCACGGCGTCGTCGGATACACCTTCTACGATCCGCAGGTCGATGCGGTGGTGAACGCGCTCACCTGGGAACACGGGCAAGCAGATGTGGAGCTCTTCCGGCAGGAACCCACGATATTTCAGGAACTCGCCCAGCGAGGCACAGCCAGCGCAGCAGTGACGCTCGGGCGCTTCGACGGCAGCGCGCTCACCCAGTTGGCCTTTGGTGGCACGGCGCTGCACCCCAGGCCGGAGGACGAATCCGACGTGGACGGCACCGTCGCACTCGTGGAACAGGCGCTGGCTAGCCACGATGTCGTGTACTGCTACCAGCGGCTGCTGGACCACGCTGGGCACGCCGCAGGGCCAGGATCATGGCAATGGTTGCAGGAGCTCGAGACCGTCGACGATCTCGTCGCGGGCGTTGTGTCTCTGGCCGACGATGACGTGTGCGTGCTTGTGACTGGCGACCACGGCATGATCACCGTCCCGCCGCACCGCAGAGTCGTCGCTGAGCAGGAGCCGTGCCTGGAAGGCTTTCATACGATCGCCGGCGAAGGGCGCTTCCGCCAGCTCTATACCGACGAGCCCCAACGCTTGGCGGACGCCTGGCAGGAATTCCTGGGGGAGCGGGCGCACGTGGTGCTGCGTGAGGAAGCCATCGCTTCTGGATGGTTCGGTTCTCACGTCACTCCCACCACTCGCGAACGCATTGGTGACGTCCTCGTCGCCATGCGAGACGATTGGGCCGTGATGAGTACCCGATTCCCCGACGAGTTCAGCTTGGTCGGTATGCATGGCTCACTCACGCACGCCGAAATGGTGGTGCCGCTGTTGTCACGAGGAGGAACACGATGAAGCCCCTGCGAATTGCCCTGCTCCTCGACGACTTCTTCCCAGCGTCGGGCGGCATCGCACGCTCGGTGCAAACCCAGATCGAGGCCCTCACCGAACTGGGCCACGACGTCACCTTGTTGGCCCCCGCCAAGTACCTGAGCGTTCCTGAACAATGCCGCACGATCGCGTGCAAGTCGCACCATATCGACGGGCTTCCCGCGCATCTGAACGTGCTGCACTCGTCTCGCTGGGCAGCACGCAAGATCCGGCAGAAGTTCGACGTCGTGCATTCCCAAACCGAACGCGGAGCCGTGGTGCTTGGCGCCCGGATCGCCCGTAATCAGGGCGTGCCTCACGTGCACACCTTCCACGCCAACATCGCCGGCACCCACGCCACGCTGCCGTTCTCCGCGATGTGGGGATCATTGAGCTACGAGTTTCTGGTGACGCGAGTGCTGGCCATGGCGTCGGGGCGCTCGCCGAGGTTCTACCCGTCGCTGCCACCGGCCACCCCGGAACCCGACAACAACAACTACTTCTCGCGGCTTGACTGGCGCTCGCTCGGATGGATCGCCGCGCACGTCGACGAGGTGACGAGCCCCGCCGCGTACATGCTCACCAACATTGAGAACGCCGTCGGGCAGCCCATTGGCGGAGTGCAGATTCCGAATGCCTGTCGCAAAGCCAAGATCAAACCCGTGCCGGCCGCTCAGACGGATCGCGGCGACGTGAGCGTGCGGTTCTTGAGCGTCGGGCGGCTATCACGGGAGAAGCGCCTCGACGTGCTGGTGAAAGCCTTCAATCACGCGCGCATCCCCGGGGCCGAACTCGTGTTCGTGGGCGACGGCGACCAGCGCAGTCGGCTTGAGCGCTTGGCCGGGCCAGGCGTGAGTTTCCGTGGACAGCTGAACAGCCGAGCCGACATCGCCAAGGAGTATGCCGAAGCCGACGCGCTTGTACTTGCGTCGTATCGCTTCGACGTGCAGGCCATGGTGTTGCTCGAAGCCGGGCTCGCAGGCCTGCCCGTGCTGTACTGCGACGACCGGCTGACCATCGGCGTGAGCCCCGAATCAAGCTTGCTGGTACGCCCCGACGCGGTCTCGCTCGCTGAGGGAATGCGCCGCTTGGCAGAACCGGACACCCGCTCGGCGCTGCGCGCGAACGTGGCCCGCGTGGTGGAAGGCCTCACGCCGGAGTCGATGGCGGAACGCTACGTCGAGGTGTATCGCACGGCAATCGAACGAGGGAGACGCGGTGGCTGAGCTCGTGTTCCACACCGGTCCGATGGATTGCGGCAAGTCGACGCTCGCGCTGCAAATGGATTTCACACAGTCGCAGCACGGCCGCCAGGGCAGGCTCTTCACCCGGCAAGACCGCTCCGGCAGACCTGCAGTCACGTCGAGGCTTGGGCTATCGTCGGAGGCACTCGAGGTGGACGACGAGTTCAACTTCTGGACCTTCGTGATCCGGGAGCTCACGCACGCCAAACGCGTCGACTACCTCATCTGTGACGAAGCCCAGTTCTACACGGCCGAGCAAATCGACGAGCTTGCGCGCATCGTCGACGAATTGCAGATTGATGTGTACGCGTTCGGCATTCTGGCGGATTTCCGCACTCGGCTATTTCCTGGGTCACAGCGCTTGGTGGAGCTCGCGGACCGGATGGAGACGCTGCCACTGGGGCCCCTGTGCTGGTGCGGTAGCAAGGGCACCCACAATGCCCGCACCGTCGACGGAAAGATGGTGACGGAAGGCTCACAGGTTGAGGTCGGCGATACCGCAGACGGGGGAGAGCAGACAATTCGATACGAGGTGCTGTGCAGGCTGCACCACCGTCGCAAGGTGACGAAAGCGATGGCGCAAGCCACGCTGTCTCCCGACCCGCTGCCGTTCGACAACGACGCCTGGACGTAATGTCCCGGCGGCGCTAGATCCGCGGACCGCCAAACATGATCTCATCCCAACTGGGCACATGGGCGCGCCCACGGCGCTTGCGAGGCTTCTTCTCCTTGGGCTTCGGAGCCTCGCCCTCCGGATCATCTACCAGCGAATCTTGCACCGGCTCTGAGACCTTCGGCTGCGGATCAGCAGGCTCCTCGTTCGACGGGGCCTCCGAGGAGGCGACCCCTTCCTCTTCAACGGGTGGTGCATCCTCGACGGAGGTCTCGTTCTCGGCGCGAAGTTCTTCCTCGGCGGCGGCTTCGGACTGCTCCTCGATAGCGTCGAGCTCGCTCAATCCGGTGTAGATGCGCACTGAATCTTCGGAGATGCCGCTCAGCATGTCGTAGAGCTCATCGAGTGAGGACGTGTCTTCATGGCCATCGTGCATCGCATCAGCAACCGGGACGTCGTCGCCAGGGGATGCGGGTGCCTGCTGCGCTTCCTCACGGGTGGCGCGAAGCAGGGCCAGCTCGTCGTTGAAATCGACGGTGTTCTCGTCTTGGCCTCCCGCGTCGGGCAGCTGTTCGCCGATTATCCAACGCGCATCAGCATTATCTGCGACGCTGAAGCGGCGCTTGTGGTCGAAGAGGAACTCCGCGGTGCGGGTGCCAGCGTCGTCGCCGAGAATGCCGACGACCCGCCAGCGCAGATCTTCCTGGCGCCATGCATCCCACACGATGGCGTCAGCATCGAGCCCTCGCTGCTGGAGGCGTTCACTCACCAGCTCGCCTAGGCGGCGATGGGACTGCTCTCCGCGGCGGCGAATGGTGGATTTCAAGGCGTTGGCGACCATGAATTCCCGTTCGGCGAGAACGGGACCCGCAAAACCCTCGATATCGGAGACATCCACCCCGGCATCGCGCGCGACGTCGCCGACGGATTCTCCACCGCGAATGCGGGCCTGGATCTCGCGGGGGGACAGTGCACTGTTCATCGTTGGATTCCTCGGGGATCGAACCTTTCCGGGCCAATCTACCAGCGAATGCGTAGATCACCGGGACCGTCTTCGTACGCCTTGGCGAGGTGTGGTATCAATATGCGCGAACTATTACAACGGTAAGGACTGCAATGGCAACGGATTACGATGCTCCTCGCAAGACGGATGAGGAGATGCAGGAAGACTCCCTCGAGGAGTTGAAGTCTCGTCGCAACGACCAGAACTCCGGCAAAGTCGACGAAGATGAGGTTGAGGCGGCCGAGTCGTTCGAGCTGCCCGGCGCGGACCTTTCGCACGAGGAACTGACGGTTCGGGTGCTGCCTCGTCAGCAGGATGAGTTCACCTGCGCGTCCTGCTATCTCGTGAAATCGCGCAGCCAGCTGGCAGAAACCCGGGGCGAAGAACAGTTCTGCGTCGACTGTGTCTGAGTGAAATCAGTCACAGCCGACGCAGATCGGCATCCAGGGCGTTAAGGCCCTTACTTCTTCTTTTTGTTCTTCCGCTTTGCCGCGGCGTCGAGCAGGTTGCGTCGATCGCCAGGGGCGCCGTGGCCAGTGTTTGACCACCAGCGGCGCTGTACGAAGCGGTTCATCATGATCTGTGTCACGCCGACGCCGATTCCGCTCGCTGCAGCCCAGACAATTGCCTGAAATCCAGGGGTCTCGGGGTCGTTCGGGTCCGGCGGCTCTTCGCCAGTGGACGCCTGCCAGGCCATCGTGATCAGTTTCTGCGCAATGAATGTGGCGAGCGCGCCAAGAATGCCCGAGTAGACATTCCAAATTACCTTTTCGGTCAGCTTCATGGTGGTCCTCCTGCGATCCATTATTACCGACTCAGGGTAGATTTGCCGACGTGACCTACCAAGAACGTCTCCGTGCCCCCTGGCTGTGGTGGCTTCTCGGCGTGGGCCTCGTCGCATCTGTCATCCTGGCGGTGTTCGTCTTCGTTGACCTCTGGCTGGTCATCACGCTCGCAGTGTTGTCGACGCTTGTGGTGGTGCTTGGGATTCTCGGCTTCTCGCTGGATATCAAGGTCGACGAGGGCGGGCTCGCTGTTGGACGGTGTCGCCTCGAGGCGCCGTACATCGCTGGAGCTGAGGTCGTCGACGGGGATGTGCGCGCTGACACCGACGAGCGCAGCTTCATGCTGACTAGGCCGTATGTGCAGCAGAAGGTGCGAGTGTTGATTGATGATCCGGCAGATCCGCACCAAGCGTGGCTCATCTCCACCCGTCGCCCCGCCGAGCTCGTCTCCGCGGTCGAGGCTGTGAAGGAGCTCTGATGGACATTCCTGTTGTTGGCCCAGCCCCCACGTACGCCCATCCTGGCGATGCAGGTGCAGACTTGCGAGCCAAAGAGGATGCGCGCCTGCCCCCGGGCGAGCGGCGGCTGGTGGGCACCGGCGTGCGAATCGCGCTGCCGGAAGGCACCGTCGGCATGGTGACGCCTCGCTCCGGGCTGGCTGCGAAGGTGGGGCTCAGCATCGTGAACGCTCCGGGCATCATTGACGCGGGATACCGGGGGGAGATTAAGGTATGCCTGGTGAACTTGGATCGTCACGACGACATTCAGATCAGACGAGGTGAGCGCATCGCACAACTGGTGATTGTTCCGTTTGTGACGGCAAATTTCGTCGAAGTGCACGAACTGGATGCCACGGAGCGCGGTGTCGGTGGCTATGGTTCTAGTGGTGGAAGCCAACTGTTGAGTGGAGCGTAAGTGATTTTTGGACGCAAGAAGCGCCAGAGTGCCCAAAAGGCCGAGGAGCGCGTCGACGAGATCGAGGAAGAACTTCCCGCAGACGACGACGCACACACCGAGCCCGAACCCGCGGATGATGAGACCAAGGCCCGCCAGGCTATGGAGCAGCACGAAGCGCAATGGCTCGCGTGGGACGACGAGTTCGACCGCGAGGACGGCCCCTTTGACATCGACGAGGTCGACCTCCACGCAGACGACGTCAAGCGTCTCGACCTGGGCTGCATCGTTGTGACCCCATTCCCCGGGATGAAGATGCAAATCTCGGTCAACAATCAGCAGGTGCCGCAGGCGATCATCGTGCAAGATGAGCATTCCGCCATCGAGGTTGCCCTATTCGGCGCGCCCCTGCGCAGCGCCTACGTGCCAGAGATTCGTCGGGAGCTCATCGCGGCTGCCAGCCAACAGCAGGGCACTCGAATCTCCATGTCGAAGGGCCCATTCGGCACTGAAGTCAGGCGCGCCGTGCCTGTCCAGACGCAAGACGGCCGCCAAGGGGTACAGATTACGCGCACCTGGCTGGCGGAGGGCCCGTCGTGGGTGCTCCGCGGCGTCGTGTTTGGTCAGGCGGCCACCGAGCCGGAGAATGAGGACGCCACCATCACCTTGGAAGAGTTCTTTGCCAACCTCGTCGTGCGCCGTGGGGAACAACCCATCGCTCCTGGGACGGTGATTCCGTTCACGCTGCCGGAGATTGCCGACGCTGATGAAGCTCAGTCGGAGGAGTAGTTGTGCCGAACTCGCTTGGGACTCGGCTGAAACGCTGGTTCTTGGCGGAACCTGAGCGCACCCCACGTCGCGATGCGTCGGAGTGCACCCGGATCGCTGATTGCCGACCACGCGAACGCGTAGAGATCGGCGGCACCATCACCCAGCACGGCGTCAACCTAGAGTACGGCTGGTTTGAGGCTGAGCTCACGGATTCGACGGGCAGCGCCCTGCTGATTTGGATGGGGCGACAGCGTGTTGGCTGCCTCCACGATGGGGCAGTGGTGACGGCGCGTGGGCGCCTCGCGAAGCTCGACGACCAGTTGGTGCTTTACAACCCAGAATTCTCCGTGTTGCCAGACAACGCCTGAACGTCGAGCGTGACGCTCGGCTCCTCGGCGGCAAACTGTTCCTCAAGATCGGTTTCTGCGTGCTCGGGGGTGAGGAAGAAGAGCTTGTCACCCAGCTGTAGGCGTTCGTCGATCTTCGGTGGCTGTGCCTTCGACTTGCGAACTAACGCCACCACGGCCACCTCATCGGGGATCGCCAGTTCACCAATCGCGCGTCCGACGAGGCCGGAATCTTCGGTGATCGTGACCTCAGACAGGTGCGTGTCGTCGTCTTTGAAGCTGAAGATGCGCACGAGGTTGCCGGCGCCGACGGCCTCTTCCACGAGTGCGGCCATGAGCCGCGGGGTGGACACGGCGGCGTCGACGCCCCAGTGCTCGTCGAAGAGCCACTCGTTGCCCGGGTGGTTCACTCTCGCGACGGTGCGTGGCACACTGAACTCGGTTTTCGCCAGCAGCGCGTGGACGAGGTTGACCTTGTCGTCGCCGGTGGCAGCGATGGCCACGTCGAAGGTGTCGAGTTCGGCCTCCTCGAGGCTTTCCATCTCGCACGCGTCAGCGTGAAGCCATGTCGCACCCAGCACCGTGTCCTGCTTGAGCGCCTTGCCGTCGCGTTCGAGGAGGGTGACCTGGTGGCCGTTGGCGAGCAGCTCACGGGCGATGGAGCGTCCCACCTGGCCCGCGCCAGCGATCGATACCTTCATCGAGTGGCTCCCTTCGGAGGATTGCCGAGCACCATTTCCATCGCCGAGGTTTGTTCCACTTCGCAGCAGGCGAACACCAAGTCGCCGTCCTGGAATACCGTCTGCGCGGTCGGCACGATGCCAGTTCCCAGCCGCGTGATCACCGGAATGATGCAGCCGCCTGCTGCGGACAAATCAGAGATCCGACGATTCACCCAGCCTGGGTGTACATGCACCTGCAGCATGCGCACCTGTCCCGACGGGTCACGCCATACGGGCTCGGAGCCTTCCGGCAGGAGACGCCGCATCACCATGCCGGTGCTCCACCGGACTGGGGCGACCGTCGGGATGCCAAGGCGCTCGTAGACCTGAGCTCTGCCCTGGTCGTAGATGCGTGCCACCACGTTTTCGACGTGGTAGATCTCTTTCACCACTCGGGCAGCGAGAATGTTGGAGTTGTCGCCGCTGGAGACCGCTGCGAACCCACCGGCGTTACGAATGCCGGCGGTCTCGAGCACCTGGCGGTCGAAGCCGACCCCTTTCACCGTCTGCCCCTTGAACTGGGGACCGAGACGCCCGAAGGCCTCTTCTTCGACGTCAATGACGGCGAGTGAGTGACCTCGCTTTTCGAGGCCCCGGGCGAGCATGGCGCCTGTGCGCCCGCAGCCCATAATCACGATGTGCATGGATACTCCTAGAATCCATTGCACGCTATCAAATCCTGGAGGTACATCGTGACCGAGACCCGAGCCGACGTGGTGCTGGGTGACGTAGCGCACGGAGGATGGTGTGTGGCAAGGATTGACGGCAAGGTGACGTTCGTCTCCGGCGGGCTGCCAGGAGAGCGCGTGGATGTGGAAATCACCGAGCGCGGCAAACGCTTCGACAGAGCTCATGTCGCACGGGTGCTCGATGCCCACGACGAGCGCGTGCCCGCGCCGTGCCCCGTTGCGGGAATCTGCGGCGGGTGCGATTGGCAACACGCGAGCCCGGCGTTACAGCTGGAACTCAAACGACGTGTGGTTGCGGAGCAGCTGCAGCGCCTAGCTGGGTTGGAATGGAACGGAAAGGTACAGGCTGTCGCGCCGCTCATGGGCTGGCGTACCCGAATGCAGTATTCCGGCACGCGTGATGGCCTCGGGCTGCGTGCCCGACGCAGCCACGACGTTGTTGCACTTCCCGACGGTGGGTGCCGCATCGCTGCATCGCCGGCGCCGGCGGTGCTGGGGGAGCGTGTCGAGGTCGTCGACGCCGCGTCTGGCCGGGTGGTGCTCGTCGACGGGCAGGTCGTGGAAGGTGCACCGTCGGTGCAGGAGCATGCGGCGGGCCGAGACTACACAGTCGATGCTGATGGGTTCTGGCAGATTCACCCCCAGGCGGCGAACACGCTCGTCAAGGCGGTGTTGGATGGGTTGGAGCCGAAGACGGGGGAGAGTGCCGTCGATCTGTATTGCGGCGTCGGGCTGTTCGCGGGTGCCCTTGCCGGAGCGGGCTGTGACGTGTTGGGAGTGGAGATCAACAAGCGCGCAGTGATGCACGCCCGCCGCAACGTGCCGGAAGCCCGCTTCGAGGCGGCCGCCGTCGACCGCTTCTTACAACGCCTCCCTAAGCGCGCCGACCTCGTCGTGATGGACCCGCCGCGCAAGGGCGCAGGAAAGCGGGCCGTGCAGCAGGTGGCGTCGATGCAGCCGCGACGGGTGGCCTACGTGGCCTGCGACCCGTCGGCCCTGGCGCGAGACCTGAGCTATTTCGCCGACGAAGGCTACGCGCCGCAGCGGATCGACGCTTTCGACCTCTTCCCACAAACCCACCACGTGGAATGCGTCGCGGTGCTCGTGCCCGCTTGATCCGTACCCTCGATCTCTGGTGTTCCACCCCACCAAGCACAGGTAACCTGTGCGGCTCAGTCGCGGAACAATGTTCACGTGCTTCGACGGTTTCGGTGACGTTAGTGTGGTTACTGACTTTTGGAGGTGCCGATGCAGATCAGTGCGAGCCAAGCCCGTCGGGAACTGCTACATCTGATTCAACGCGTCAATGAGGACCGTCGAGCGATAGAAATTGTCTCGCCTCGTGGGAATGTCATGTTGGTGGGTGCAAAGGAATACGCAGTCTGGCAGGAGACAGCACACTTGTTTCGTTCGCCAGCGAACGCTCGACGCCTCCTGGACGCGTATCAGCGCGCTTCCACATCACAAGACGGAGCTCGTCGCTAGGGGAGTGGAGAACTCTCCAAGCACAGGTAACCTGTGCGGCTCAGTTGCGGAACAACGTTCACGTGCTTCGGGTCAAGCCGACGGAGGGGAGCGGCGGCGAGCCTATCCAGCACCGCTGCGCGCTCGGGCAGCGCGAAAGATGGTTTGGCAGTAGACTCGGGGGCGGATTCACAAGCCGCCATAAGGAGAACGATGAGCGTCAACTCGTTCGGGGCCAAGGCGAGCCTCGATGTGCAAGGGACTTCGTACGAAATCTTCCGGCTCGATGCTGTGCCGGGTTCGGAGAAGCTGCCGTACAGCCTCAAGATCTTGCTGGAGAACCTGCTGCGCACTGAGGACGGTGCGAACATCACCCGGGAGGACATCGAGTTCCTCGGAAACTGGGATCCGAATGCGCAGCCTGACCACGAGATCCAGTTCACGCCGGCGCGCGTGATCATGCAGGACTTCACGGGCGTGCCCTGCGTCGTCGACCTCGCCACCATGCGCGAAGCCGTCGCGGAGCTGGGCGGCGACCCGTCGAAGATCAACCCGCTGTCGCCCGCCGAGATGGTCATCGACCACTCCGTCATCGCCGAGGTCTTCGGCATCCAGGGTGCGTTTGAGGCCAACACCGACATTGAGTACCAGCGCAACCGCGAGCGCTACCAGTTCCTGCGTTGGGGTCAGACCGCATTCGACGACTTCAAGGTGGTGCCGCCCGGCACTGGCATCGTCCACCAGGTCAACATCGAGCACCTCGCCCGCGTGGTATTCCCGCGCACCGTCGACGGCGTACTCCAGGCCTACCCCGACACCTGCGTTGGCACCGACTCCCACACCACCATGGTCAACGGCCTCGGCGTCGTCGGCTGGGGCGTTGGTGGCATCGAAGCTGAGGCGGCCATGCTCGGCCAGCCCGTCTCGATGCTCATCCCGCGCGTCGTGGGCTTCAAGCTGAAGGGCAAGCTCAACGAAGGCACCACGGCCACCGACCTGGTGCTCACCATCACCGAGATGCTGCGCGAGCACAAGGTCGTCGGCAAGTTCGTCGAGTTCTACGGCGACGGTGTGGCCGAGGTTCCGCTCGCCAACCGCGCCACCATCGGCAACATGAGCCCCGAGTACGGCTCCACCATCGCGGTGTTCCCCGTCGACGAGAGGACCACCGACTACCTCCGCCTTACCGGCCGCGACGAGCAGCAGATCGCCCTCGTCGAGGCCTACGCGAAGGAACAGGGACTGTGGCATGACCCGTCGCGCGAAGCCAACTACTCCGAATACCTCGAGCTCGATCTCTCGACGGTGGAGCCCTCCATCGCGGGCCCGAAGCGCCCGCAGGACCGCATTCGCCTGAGCGAGGCGAAGGATTCCTTCGAGAACTTCCTTCCCAGCTACACCTCCAACCCCGATGCGGCAGTGCCGGTCAAGCTGCAGTCCGGCGACGAGTTCGACCTGCGCAACGGCGCGGTCACCGTCGCATCCATCACGTCGTGCACCAACACCTCCAACCCGAGCGTCATGATTGGCGCTGGCCTAGTGGCGAAGAAGGCTGTTGAAAAGGGCCTCACCCGCAAGCCGTGGGTGAAGACGTCGCTGGCTCCAGGCTCGCAGGTGGTCACCGACTACTACGAGAAGGCCGGGCTCACGAAGTACCTCGACGAGATCGGCTTCAACCTCGTCGGCTACGGCTGTGTCACCTGTATCGGCAACACCGGCCCGCTCATCCCCGAGGTGTCGAAGGCCATCAACGACAACGACCTCGCCGTCACCGCGGTGCTCTCGGGCAACCGTAATTTCGAGGGCCGCATCAGCCCCGACGTCAAGATGAACTACCTCGCGTCGCCGATGCTCGTCATCGTCTACGCGCTGGCGGGCACGATGGACATCGACTTGTTCAACGACCCGATCGGTCAGGACAAGGACGGCAACGATGTCTTCATGAAGGACATCTGGCCTACGGAAGCCGAGATTGAGGAAGTCATCGGCTCCTCTATCTCCTCCGAGATGTTCAAGGAGCGCTACGCCGACGTGTTCAAGGGCGACGAGCGCTGGCGCTCCCTGCCCACGCCTGAGGGCGCCACCTTCGACTGGGACGACGCCTCCACCTACGTCCGCAAGGCGCCGTACTTCGACGGTATGCCGCGCGAGGCTGCTCCCGTCGAGGACATCGCTGGGGCTCGGGTTCTGCTGAAGCTGGGCGATTCGGTCACCACCGACCACATCTCCCCGGCGGGCAACATCAAGGCCGACTCGCCTGCGGGCAAGTACCTCACCGAGCACGGCGTCGAGCAGCGCGACTTCAACTCCTACGGCTCGCGCCGCGGTAACCACGAGGTCATGATTCGTGGCACCTTCGCCAATATCCGGCTGCGCAACCAGATTGCACCGGGCACCGAGGGCGGCTTCACCCGCGACTTCACCGTCGACGACGCCCCCGTCACCACCGTGTACGAGGCCGCGCAGAGCTACGCCAAGGCTGGCACTCCGCTCGTCGTTCTGGCGGGCAAGGAGTACGGCTCTGGCTCGTCGCGTGACTGGGCAGCAAAGGGCACCGCGCTGCTGGGCGTGAAGTTCGTCGTGGCCGAGAGCTATGAGCGCATCCACCGTTCGAACCTCATCGGCATGGGCGTGCTCCCGCTGCAGTTCCCCGAGGGCGAGTCGGCTGAGTCGCTGGGGCTCACCGGCGAGGAGACTTTCTCCGTCGACGGTGTGACTGAGCTCAACGACGGCGTCACACCCAAGACGATGAAGGTCACCGCTGTCGCCCCCGATGGCAAGGAGAGCACGTTCGACGCGGTGGTGCGCATCGATACTCCTGGAGAGCGCGCGTACTACCTCAACGGCGGCATCATGCAGTACGTGCTGCGCAACCTCATCGGCTGATCCTCTCACCCACAGTGCCCCCGCTAGTTCGCATAGCGGGGGCACTGTTGTATTGAAATGTCAGTGAGGCAGTGTTCAATAGAACGCATGTTTGATACTGATGCGTTGACGCAAGTGTACGTCCCTCCGGGTTGGCCGTCAGCCGTGCCACCTCCAGGCGTCGACGACTGGTTGCATTGCGCAGTCGCCTTCCTTCTCGACTCCTGTCCGCCGGAGTATCGGGGGTATCGCGTGCTGCGCAACCATCCAGTCGTGCTCGCCCGATTAGCTCATGGGCATGTGGAAGCGCAGCTGGCCGCCACGAGGTCGCAGCGGGCGACGGTGCGCACGAGCCTTGCTGGGTGGGTGGATGCCCGCGTGGCGGGGGAGGCCGTCGAGGTATTGCAACAAGAAGAAGCGCGGTTGCTGCGCCTCCTGCGTGCGGTGCACCTCGTCGAAGAAGCGCTCCACGACATGCGTTTCGTGCCGAAGTTATAGCTTGATAAGGCGCGGTTTCGGCGCTCACGTCCTATGATGGAGGGCATGTCTTTGCTCGATTCCATTGCTGGCCCGCGAGATCTGCGTTCACTGTCGAAGGCGCAGATGGAGCGGCTCGCCGATGAGATTCGAGCCTTCCTGGTCACGAACGTGAGTCGGACAGGCGGGCACCTGGGGCCAAACCTTGGAGTGGTGGAGCTCACCATGGCTATCCATCGGGTGTTCAACTCTCCCCACGACCCGATCATCTTCGATACCGGCCACCAAAGCTACGTGCACAAGATGCTCACTGGTCGCGCCCACCAGTTCGCCACCCTGCGTCAGCAGGGCGGGCTCTCGGGCTACCCGGAGCCCGCAGAATCGGAGCACGACTGGGTTGCCAACTCGCACGCTTCCGCTGCGCTGTCATGGGCGGAAGGCATGGCGAAGGGGTATGCCCTGCAGGGGGAGGATCGCACCGTTGTTGCTGTGGTGGGTGACGGCGCGCTCACGGGTGGCATGGCGTGGGAAGCGCTGAACAACATCGCCGCTGAGCCGAACCTGCGCCTGGTCATCGTGGTGAACGACAACGGGCGTTCGTACACCCCGACGGTGGGCGGGCTGGCGAACCACCTCGCCGGTTTGAGGACCAACCCTCGATACGAGCAGACGCTGTCGCTGGCGAAGCGGGTCATCAACAAGATTCCTCTCGTGGGGCGCCCTCTGTACGACCTCATGCACGGGTTCAAGACGGGCGTGAAAGATGTCGTTGCGCCACAAGACCTGTTTTCGGACCTCGGCATCAAGTACACCGGCCCCATCGACGGCCACGACCTGGGCGCGCTCATCAATCATCTGGAGCAGGCACGCCAGTTCGGTGGCCCGGTGATCGTGCACACCATCACGGTGAAGGGTAAAGGGTTCAAGGCCGCAGAAGAGAATGAGCAGGATCGCTTCCACGCCGTCGGGCAGATCGACGACGTCACCGGCGAGTCACTCACCTCGTCGGTGCAGGCGACGTGGACGGACGCATTCGCGGAAGCCATGGTGCAGCTCGGGCAGCGTGATCCACGCGTGGTCGGGATCACCGCAGCAATGCTGCACCCCACCGGGCTCGCGCGCTTCGGCGCGGCCTTCCCGGATCGCATTTTCGACGTCGGCATCGCGGAACAGCACGCCCTTACGTCGGCGGCAGGCCTCGCGCGCACCGGCCTCCATCCAGTAGTGGCGCTGTATTCCACCTTCCTGAACCGCGCCTACGATCAGCTGCTCATGGATGTCGCGTTGCATGGCCTCGGGGTGACGATCGTACTGGATCGCGCAGGTATCACCGGCACAGATGGGCCGAGCCACAACGGTATGTGGGATGTGGCGATGGCTGGCATCATCCCCAGTTTGCAGCTCGCAGCACCGCGCGATCAGCGGAGGCTCGAGCAGGCATTGAACCGTGCGGTTACCGTCGATGACGCTCCCACCATTATTCGGTACTCGAAGGAGAAGCTTCCCGACGACATCGTGGAAGTGGCTCACAGAGGCGAAGGAGCGTCACGCGTTGACGTGATCAGCGCAGACCGCGATGCCCGCACGCTCATCGTCGGTTATGGGCAGTTCGTTGGGCTTGCTGTCCAGACCGCGGAGCTACTTCGCGCGCAAGGTGTCGCCGCCACAGTGGTGGATCCGCTATGGGCGCTGCCCGTGAGCCCGGAGCTCGTCGCGCTGGCGACGGAATTCGATCACGTCATCACGATCGAAGACAATCTCGTCGAGGGAGGCCTCGGCCAGCGGCTGCGGTCGCGCTTGGCAGAAGAAGACATCACCACCCCGGTGCATTGCTTCGGTATCCCGCATGAATTCCTGCAGCACGCGAGCAGATCGCAGATTCTTTCGATGCTGGGCCTTACGCCGCAGAGCGTTGCGCACGCGGTGCTCCCGAAGCTCGTGGATTCCTCAGTCGAAGAGTTCGTTGATCAGCCCCGACAGTAAATCCGCTTGCCAAGGGCGCATTCCTGCGTCTAGCAAGTCACCTTCGGTGGGAACTCCTTCCCAGATGGCCCGCTGCAAGGCGGCGGGGGGTGCCAACAAGCTGGGCTGGATGCCGATTTCGCAGGCGAAGGCGTCAATGGCGGGGCGGACGACGCGCCACCTTGCGGCAGCGTCCTCGTTGGTGCGCTCCCAGGCTTTGGGGTGGGGAATGCTACCCGGTACATGGAGGCGCTTCGGCGGGTAGTCGCTCGCGCTGACCGTATTGAATCGCTTGATCGCTTCAATCCAGCGATTGAGGTAGCGGCGCCCGGGCGGCTTGGCGAACCCGTCAATTCGGCGCAGCGTATCCGGAGTCACGGCACGATCCTTGCCGGCGGCAACGCCTGCGTCGACGAGTGCCGCGTCGGGAAGGATGTGCGTGGGAGGGCGGTCGCGACGTTGGGCGATCGCTTCGCGTTCGTGCCACAGTTCGCGGACGAGGGCGAGGCCACGCGGGTGGCGTACCGCGGTGATGTGGGAGGTGCGTCGCCATGGATCTACGCGAGCCACCGGGGTTTTCGCGAAGGCACTCAACTCCCACTGGAACTCCTGCTCCGCCCATTCGCGACGGTGCACCTCGCGCAGTTGCGTGTCGAGGGTCGCACGCAGCTCGGCCAGGAAGTCGACGTCCAGCGCGGCGTAGGTGAGCCACGACTGTTTGAGGGGCCTCATCGCCCAGTTCACTGCGGAGTGGGCTTTGCGCAGTTCGATGCCGAGCTCCGCTGCGAGGATCGCACCCAGCGACACGCCGGGCTTGCCGAGCAAGCGTGCGGCGAGCTCCGTGTCGAAGATGCGCTGAGGTACGACGCCACAGTCGAACATCGATGGAAGATCTTGCGACGCGGCGTGGATAATCCACTCGTCATTGTCAGTGCATTCGACGAGCTGCGCCAGCTGGGCGCTATCGAAGCAGGTCGGATCGATCAGCCACGTGCCCGCGTCGCCTCGTCGGATCTGCAGCAAGTAGGCGCGTGGCCAGTAGCGGTAGCCGTGGGCGCGTTCCACGTCGAAGCCGACGGGTCCAGCTGCGGAGGCCAGCGCGTCGAGACAGCGGCTGAGCCCGTCGTTATCCGCGACGACGGGGCGCAGTGGCTCTCGGGGTTCGTCGATGAGTGTCATCGGGTCTTGAGTAGCGAGATGCCAGCCGGGAGCGGGGGTTCGCCGGCAACGAGCCCGAGGAGGTCTTGCCAGGCGAAGAGGTGGCTGGTGAGTGGGTGTTGGGTATCGAGGTGGGGCGTCCACGAGGAACGAAGCTCGACCTCGGCGCGGTCTGGTTCGTCGGCCATCTCGCCAAACGACCTGCCGTACGAGGCCGTCACGGTGCCTGCGAGGAAGGATGCATCGCACTTGTTGTCCTCGAGGGCTTCAGTGAGCCAGGCCCAGGAAATATCGGGGAGAAGGGGGTCTGCCGCCATCTCGAGATCGACCTCTGAGCGGACGTATGACACGAGGCGAAACGTACCGTGCCAGGCTTCGTTCCCGGCGGGATCGTGCAGCAGGATGAGGCGTCCAGAACTGACGGTGTCATCGCCGACGGTCAGCTCGCCGGCGATCGCCAAGGAGTGAGGGGCGATGCGCTGTGGTGAACCGATCTCGTCGATGCTCAGCTCGCGCCGCCACTGCATGTGGCGGAACTCCTCGACAGCGCGATGAAACGCATCCGGGGCGAGCCTCGTTACCTTCGACACACGGGCGACTCTACGTGTCGAGTCTTGGCGACGTAGCTTGCCACGCCGCGGAACGTGTTACTTCGGGTCGAGAGTGAGGCAGACCGAGTTGATGCAGTAGCGCAGATCGGTTGGGGTGTCGTAGCCCTCACCCTCGAACACGTGACCGAGATGAGAATCGCAGTTCGCGCACCGTACCTCCACGCGAGGACGGCCGGGAATGCTGTGATCGTCGAGGTACCGCACCCTGTCTTCTGCCAGGGGGGAGAAGAAACTGGGCCATCCGCAGTGGGAATGGAACTTTTCGCTGCTCGTGAACAGCTCCGCACCGCATGCTCGACACGAGTACGTGCCCGCCGTTTCGGTGTCTGTGTATTCGCCGGTGAATGGACGTTCCGTGCCTGATTGGCGCAGCACTTGGTATTCCAAGTCGGTCAGGCGTTCACGCCACTGCTCATCGGGTAGCTGAAACGGTGCGATGTACGGCTCGCTCATGGTGAGCAGTGTAGTTCAGCGGCCAAAGGTTTCGCGCGGGCTGAGGAAGTGGTAATCGTCGTCGACGGTGACAGGCTGCGGGCTGCCGTCGAGCAATTCCATCGCGCCGAATGCATATCTGGCCAGGATGAGTTGGCTGAGGTGTCGGCTGCCGCTGATGGGTGCAGTGACGGCGATCGCTCCCGCCTGCTGTGCTGCGAGTGCGTGAGCACGGTAGGAGGGGCCGGGGGAGAAGAACGCTCCCCCCACGGCGATGTACCGACGCCCTTGCGAGCGGAGTGCGTGGACTGCGGCGGCAGTGGCGGCTCCGTCGCCTTCCTCGATGGCGAGCTGCACGGGCAGGCGGTGGTGGGCTGACCACTGGCGAGCACGCCGAGCAAGCAGCGCTGAGCCTCGCGCGTCGCCGCCAATACGTCCGACGAGTACCAGCCCGTCGAGTTCCAGCGCGGAACGGCGTTGCAGGGCGTCGCGAACGAGTTCGTCCAGGATATTGAGCAGTTCAGACGCCGGGCCGATGGGGCGCGATACGACGGCGCGGATGCCCGCTGCCTCCATCGCCCTCGCAGCGTCGTCGAGTTCGCTGGCGTACGACGTTGCCGACCGCAGATCAAGTGGAACGAGTACTGCCTCTTCCACCTGCTCGTCGAGCAGGCGGGGGAGTACAGCGTCGAGTGTGGGCCGAGCGCCCAATTCTAGAAAATGGATGTTGAGATCGGGCCGACGTGAGCGCAACTGCGTTTCAATGGTGTGGAACGCTTCACTGACTTCGGGAATTCCTGAGGTGGTGTCGGCGAGGACGACTGCGGGTGCTGCCATCTCCGCCTCCTGCCACGTGTTCACTATGGTGGGTGATGGCGGGTTCGAACCGCCGACCTCTTCGGTGTGAACGAAGCGCGCTACCACTGCGCCAATCACCCAGCGACGGTTCACTCTAGCGCATCTTTGGTGACGTGTAACAACCGGCCCTGTCGAAAGGCGCGATGGCCACCTCGTCGGCTGGCGTGGTTCATCCCGAATTTGGGTTGGGTTCACCGACGATTTGTGTTTCGTGAAATGTGTGCGCTAGTGTTCTCAACGCGTCGGAACCGCAACAGCGTTTCTGAACGACATGCGGACGTGGCTCAGTTGGTAGAGCATCACCTTGCCAAGGTGAGGGTCGCGAGTTCGAATCTCGTCGTCCGCTCGGAGAAGTCTCTCCCAATCCCCAAGGGGGAGGGCCTCCATCGGTGGTGGAGTGGCCGAGAGGCGAGGCAACGGACTGCAAATCCGTGTACACGGGTTCAAATCCCGTCTCCACCTCGGGCGGTTGGCGCAGCGGTAGCGCGCTTCCTTGACACGGAAGAGGTCGCCGGTTCAAACCCGGCATCGCCCACCATGCTGCGCTCGAGGTTCAAGCTGTAGCGTTCGTTGCGGGGTGTCAGACAGCCCGCCTGTGCGATGGGCGTGACAAGGGGAGGAAATCGTTCATGTCACACCAGCCGTTGCTACTCCTTGATGTCGACGGCGTGCTGAATCTGCAAGTGCCTGCATCGATGCGTGAGCACGCCAAGCATGAATTCGACGTGGTGCGGACGGTTCCCGACACCGACCTTCGCGTATGGGTTGGCCGCTACGGGCCGTACTCCATTCATTGGCGCGAGAACATCGCTGACGTCTTCAAACCGCTCACCGATGTCTTCCAGATCGTCTGGTGCACTACTTGGCAGGAAGCAGCAAACCCGTTCTGGCTGCCCAAGCTTCGCCTCGTGGATGAACTTCCGATCATCCCGCTTGAGTGGGAGCCCACCACCGATGGCACCTGCTGGAAGACGTCTCAGGTAGCCACGTGGCTGGAAGAATTCGCCGGGCCGGATCCGTTGGGCGTCTGGTTCGACGATGACGTCTCCGAGCGTGATCGTGAGGAACTGCCGCAGGGGATGCTCCCCATTGCCGTTGACCCTCGCAGTGGCCTGACCGACGACATCGTCGCTCAGGCGCTCACACATGTCGGTGCCAACGTCGCCTAGTCGCCGTCGTCGGTGACCTGCACGACTAGTGTTGAGGCATGCACATCACGAAGAACGAGGCGCTGTCCCGGTATGAGATGCAGCTCGACGGTGAGGTCGTCGGCGTGATCGACTACACCGTCGAAGGCGACGTCGTAGACCTCCCGCACACCGGTGTAGAACCTGCCCACGGGGGCAAGGGATACGCGGGAAAGCTGGCGGAGTTTGCCCTCGACGATATCCAGGCCCAAGGAAAACGTGTGCGGCCGACCTGCCCGTACATCGCCAAGTACATTGACAAGCATCCGCAGTACCACGCACTGCTGGCTGAATAGGGCAGAATAGCGGTTGGCATCGCGCCAACTACGAACGAATATCGAGGAGAGAATTATGAGTGGCGTCATCACCGTGCACCGCAACGACGAAGCGAGCAGCGTGGAACTGACGACCACTACCACCGGCCTCGACCTCTTCGGCGACGACCGCACGATCGTCGCGATGCACGTGAACGGTGAAACGCTCGACCTCCAACGCGAACTGCACGATGGCGACGATGTCGAACCCGTGCTCATCGATTCGCCCGAGGGGCTTTCCATCCTCCGCCACTCCGCGGGGCACGTCACCGCGCAGGCGCTGCAGGATGTGTTCACCGAAGCCAAGCTGGGTATCGGCCCGCCCATCACCGACGGGTACTACTACGACTTCCAATGCGAACCGCTGACGCCTGAAGATCTCAAGCGCATCGAGAAGAGGATGCAGCAGATCGTGAAGGCTAAGCAGCGGTTCGTGCGTCGCGAGGTCTCCGACGACGAGGCGCGCGCGGAGCTCGCGAAAGAGCCCTTCAAACTCGAACTCATCGACGACAAGGGGTCTGCCGGCGACGAGGACGGATCCAGCGTCGAGGTCGGCGCCGGACAGCTCACAATCTACGACAACGTGAACCGCGACGGCTCCGTCGCGTGGAAAGACCTCTGCCGCGGGCCGCACATTCCGCACACCGGATATATCCCGGCCTTCAAGCTGATGCGCTCGTCTGCCGCGTACTGGCGCGGTGATCAACGCAACGCCAGCTTGCAGCGTGTGTACGGCACTGCGTGGGCGACGAAGGACGACCTCAAGGCGTACGTCACCCGCTTGGAGGAGGCCGCCAAGCGCGATCACCGCAAGCTCGGCACCGAGTTGGACCTCTTCAGCTTCCCCGACGAGATCGGCTCCGGTCTCGCTGTGTTCCATCCGAAGGGCGCCATCGTGCGCATGGAGATGGAGGATTACTCTCGCAGACGCCACGTCGAGGAGGGCTACCAGTTCGCGTATACCCCGCACCTCACGAAGGCACACCTGTACGAGACCTCCGGGCACCTCGACTGGTACTCCGACGGCATGTACCCGCCCATGCACATGGACGAGGAACGCGACGCTGAGGGCAACGTCACCAAGCAGGGCGTGGACTACTACATGAAGCCCATGAACTGCCCCATGCACAACCTCGTGTTCGCCGCGAGGGGGCGTTCCTACCGCGAACTGCCGCTGCGCCTGTTCGAGTTCGGCACCGTGTACCGCAACGAGAAATCGGGCGTGGTGCACGGCCTCACCCGCGCACGCGGATTTACGCAAGACGACGCACACATCTATTGCACCCGTGAGCAGATGCGCGACGAGCTCGCCTTCCTGCTGAAGTTCGTGCTCGAGCTTCTCGCCGACTACGGGCTCGATGATTTCTACCTCGAGCTCAGCACCAAGAACCCTGAGAAGTTCGTCGGCGACGACGCCACCTGGGATGAAGCCACCGAGGTGCTACGTCAGGTTGCCACCGCGTCCGGGCTCGAGCTCGTCGATGATCCGGGTGGCGCCGCGTTCTACGGCCCGAAGATCTCCGTGCAGGCGAAGGACGCCATTGGCCGCACCTGGCAGATGTCCACCATCCAGCTGGATTTCAACCTCCCCGAACGCTTCCAGCTCGAGTACCAGGCTGCCGACGGCACCCGCCAGCGTCCGGTGATGATCCACCGCGCGCTCTTCGGGTCGATCGAGCGGTTCTTCGGCGTGCTCACCGAGCACTACGCGGGCGCTTTCCCTGCGTGGCTGGCGCCGGTGCAGGTGCTGGGGATCCCCGTCGCCAGTGAATTCGACGACTACCTGAGCCAGATTCTCGACCGTCTCCGGGCGGAGGGCATCCGAGTGGAACTCGACGCATCTGATGACCGCTTTGCGAAGAAGATCCGCAACGCGCAGAAAGAGAAGGTGCCCTTCATGCTCATCGCCGGCGGTGAAGACCGCGACGCGGGCTCCGTCTCATTCCGCTACCGCGACGGGTCGCAACGCAACGGGGTGCCCGTCGATGAAGCCGTGCGCGACATCGTCGAATATGTGCGGACGCGCAACAACGCGAACCCGACGGCGCAGGCATGAGCAGCGAGGCGAGCGTCGAAGCCCCAGGAGCGTTCCCCGGTGTACCGGATGCGTTTCAGCGACTCTGGACGCCGCACCGCATGGTGTACATCGACGGTGAGGGCAAGCCGAAGAACCCGGGGGAGTGCCCCTTTTGCACGAGCCCTGGGAAGCCCGACGATGAAGGGCTGATTGTGCGGCGAGGGGAGCACGCATTCGTCGTGATGAATCTCTTTCCGTACAACCCGGGGCACCTGCTCATCTGTCCGTATCGGCACGTTGCCGCGTACATCGACGCCACACCTGAGGAGACCGTGGAGATCGCGGAGCTCACGCAGCAAGCCATCCGCACACTCACGAAGGTGAGCGGGCCAGCAGGCTTTAACGTCGGCATGAACCAGGGCGACGTCGCGGGTGCGGGCATTGCGATGCATCTGCACCAGCACGTAGTGCCACGCTGGCAAGGCGATTCCAACTTTCTGCCCGTCGTGGGGCGCACCAAGGCCGTTCCACAGTTGCTCGACGATGCCCGGCAGCGGTTGGCGGAGGCGTGGCAGACCTGAACGTGAACCGCACGGATTTCCTGTGGGCGCTCGGCAAACGCATCCCTCGACGAGGTGCCGATGCATTCGCCACCCTCGCGGCCCCGATCGCGTCGCTCGGACTGCTGCCCGCCGTCGATGCCTGGGCCGAAAGCGTGACTCGCGCTACCGGCAGCGCGCCCACCAGGAGCATGCGTCGTCGGCTCATTGCACACTGGATTCGCAATAACCTCTGGTCTCTCAACTTGGAGCGCTGGAGCGACGCAGAGATCCACCGGATCGCAGATATCCCCGACGGGCACGTCGCGAGGCTTCGTGCCTCACTCGCTGGCCCTGGGCTCGTGCTGGCCCTACCTCACATGGGGTCATGGGACTTTGCGGGCGCGTGGTGCGCACGCATCGGTATTCCGGTGGCAAGCGTGGCCGAGCGGCTCCCCGACGGCATGTACGAGCGATTTCGCGCCGCCAGGGAAGGCATGGGGATGACCATCTTCCCCGTGGATCAGCCGCGCCTGCTTCCCACGCTTGCCGACGAGATCCGCGCCGGCAAGATGGTGTGCTTGCTCGCAGACCGCGACCTCTCCGCCCACGGCATCCGCGTCCCGTGGCCGGATTCGTCCGAGACGATTTCCGTGCCGGCGGGGCCAGCCTTGCTCGCGCGCCGAACTGGTGCTGACCTTCGCGTGGCGACGACGCACTTCGCGGGCGGACGAATCGGCATGGCCGTATCGCCGACGATCACCGGCGACACTCCCGAGGCGCTGATGCGTGGGGTAGTGGAGCAGTTCGCCGAGGGTGTTCGTCGGCATCCCGATTCGTGGCTGATGTTGCGAGAGGCGTTCGTATGAAGATCGGGATTGTCTGTCCGTACTCGTTCGACCAACCCGGAGGTGTGGGAACGCACGTGCAAGGGCTCGCTCAGTGGCTGCGAGAGCAGGGCCACGGGGTGCTCGTGGTGGCGCCAGGCACCGGCCCGTCGAAGTCGGGGGAGATGCTCGTCGGAGACTCGGTGCCCTTGCAGTTCAACGGCTCGACGGCGCACCTCGCGCTGGCCCCGGCTCAAGGCCGGCGGGCGATCGCGGCACTGCGCGAGGCCGACGTGGTGCACGTCCACGAACCGTTGACGCCTGGCCTCGGCTTTGCTGCGGCGAGGGCCTGCCGGCCGCTGGTGGTCACCCATCATGCACAGTTCGCGCCAGACCTCTTCACCCCTGTGCTGCGGATGCGCTCCGCCTTGATCGGACGGCGCGTGTCGATCGCGGTCTCCGACGGCGCGGCCGCCACGGCCTTGGCAGCGACGGGGGAGCGCCCCGAGGTGGTCCCCAACGGCATTGCTCTCCCGGAAAATAACGACAAACCGGCGTCGAGCCTGCCCGTCGTGGTGTACGTCGGTCGCAGAGATGATGCGCGCAAGGGCTACCCCACTTTCGAAGCGGTTGCGGAGCGGATGTCGCATGAAGCGCGGTTTGTTGCGCTCGGCCCTGGCCGGGTGTCTTCGCGCCATGTGGCCGAATACGGTGTGGTCACGAACGCTGAGCGGAATGCGTGGTTGCGTGAGGCGAGTGTCCTCATGGCGCCCAACACCTTTGGGGAGTCGTTCGGCCTGGTCCTCGTCGAAGCGCTCGCACGTGGATGTGGGGTAGTGGCGTCAGATCTACCCATGTTTCGTGCCGTCGCCGACGATCCGCGGTGCACGAGCTGGTTCCCTCCGGGCGACGTCGAAGCCGCCACGGACTCGCTGAGGAAACGGCTGACGATGGGGAGTGACGCGTCCAAGGCCAGGCAGCTTGCCGCGCGTTACTCCTGGGAGCACGTTGGGCCACGCGTTGTAGCGGCGTACGAACAAGCGCGAGCCCAGTAGTATGGAAACCGTGACGGAGCAGCGCTGGGACACCGACCGCGTATTCACTATCCCCAACGTGCTGTCGTTCCTGCGCCTGGCCGCCATCCCGGTCTTTGTGTGGTTGATTATTGCCGGTCAGTACCTGCCTGCGGTGATCATTTTGGCGGTGTCTGCCGTCACGGACTGGTTCGACGGGTATCTTGCTCGCAGACTGCGCCTGCGCACCAAGCTCGGCGCGCAGCTCGACCCCATCACTGACAGGCTGTACATCCTGTCGACGATCATCGCGTTCATGGTGCGTGGCATCTTTCCTTGGTGGTTTGTCGCGATCTTGCTCGCCAGGGATCTCATGCTCGTCATGCTCGTGCCATCGCTGCGGCGCAGCGGGCAGATGTATCTGCCCGTGAACCTCGTCGGCAAGGCGGGCACGTTTGCGCTGTTGCTCGCCTTCCCCGTCGTGCTCGTTTCTGCACCAGAGGCCTTCAACTTCCAAGTTGCCTGTGTGCTCGGTTGGGCGATTGCCGTCGCCGGGGCATGTCTGTACTGGGCTGCGGGGTTGCTGTATTTGCGAGAGACGATCCGCCTTTCTCGTGCCAGGCGCGCAGAGGTGAGCAGATAGATGACGCGTCGGCCAGACGAATCCATGAGCCTGCTGCGCACGGTCACTGAAGGCGCGCTCGAGCCGGAGTATCGATCGACGCAGGCTCCTCGTCGCAGGCCTGTCGTGTCGTTTATCACCGTCGCGCTGATCATCTCGCTGTTGACGTACGCGCTCGTCCAGACCTTCACGAGCCGCGACGTGCGGGCGGCCGAGCGGTCCGCCGTGCTGGCTGAGGTGACGGACGCACAGCAACATCAACACGAGCTTGAGCAACGCATCCGGCAGCTCGAAGACGAGATTCGGGAGCTCCAGCTCACGCATCTGGACGACCCGCAGACCCGCGCAAAGCTCACCGAGGCAGAGCTAGCCAGCGGCGCCGTCGCGGTGGAAGGCCCCGGCGTCGTGGTGACCGTCGACGATGCCCCCGACGCCAGTGGCACCGAAGGGCGTGTGCTCGACTCGGATCTCTCACAGCTCGTGTCCGGGCTGTTTGAAGCCGGGGCGGAGGCCGTTGCCATCAATGGCCGACGTATCACCTCACGCACCCCGATTCGCTCTGCGGGTGCGGCAGTGACCGTCGACTATGTATCGCTGAACCCGCCGTACCGGGTCGAGGCTATCGGCGACCCGGGCCAGCTGCCGGCACGGTTCGCGGCGACGCGCGCATCCAACTGGTGGCAATACCTCGTGATGAATTACGGACTTACACTGGACTTCACGCAGTCTGACGGTGATTTGGTTTTGCCTGCAGACCCCGGCTTGGGCGTGACGTTGGCGAAAGGAGACTGAGTGTTCGCAATACTTGGGCTGGCCGCAGGCATTGTGGTGGGGCTCTGGCTGCAGCCAACGCTGCCACCGATGCTCACCCCTTATTTCCCTATCGCGATCGTCGCCGCGCTCGACGCCATCCTGGGCGCCACGCGCGCCTACTTGGAGGGCGTATTCAGCGACCGCGTGTTTCTGGTGAGCTTCCTGTCCAACGTGCTCATCGCAGGACTCATCGTGTTCATCGGCGACCAGATCGGCGTCGGCTCGCAGCTCTCGACGGGCGTCGTGGTGGTGCTCGGTATCCGTATCTTCACGAACGCCGCAGCGGTGCGGAGGGCTATTTTCCATGCCTGACACCGATCCGAAACCGGACGAGAGCACCGACGCGCCACGGCGCGCCGCAACTACTCGCCCGTGGCTCAAAGATTTCCTCCGACCCTCCAAAGGCCAAGCTATCGCCGCAGCAGTGCTGTTTGTGACTGCGCTGATGGTGACGTGGACGGTGCGCTCACAAGACGCGCAGCCCGAGTTTGCCCAGGCGCGCCAGGAAGACCTCGTGCAGCTGCTCGACACGGTCACGAACCAGAACCGCGCGCTCGAAACCGAGCTGCGGGAACTACAGTCCAATCGCGACGAACTGCTCAGCGGTGCTGACAAGGCCGAGTCTGCTCGCGAGGATGCCCGACGGCGGCTCGAGCAATTGCAGATTCTCGCCGGCACCATCCCTGCGCACGGTCCTGGGATCCGCATCGAGATGTCTGCTAAGGCTGGGAAGATAACACCAGAGCTCATGCTGAACGCCGTGGACGAGCTGCGCGACGCTGGCGCAGAAGTGATCGAGATCAATGACACGCTGCGGATTGTCGTCGACACCGCATTTACCGTCGCCGACGATGGCGCGCTGCAAGCCGACGGTCAGACGCTGACGCTGCCGCTCACGCTGGAAGTCATCGGTGACCCCGTCACCTTGGAAGCAGGTGCTCGGTTTCGCGGTGGCCTCGTCAGTCAGGTGGAGGGTCCACGCGTGGGCGGCACCGTCCAGATCACCCAATTGGACGAGGTGAAGATCGATTCGGTGGTGGAACCTCGTCGAAATGAGTTTGCCCGACCCCGGTAAGGTTGCGTGCGATAGGGTTGGGATGACGACGCGATGAAAGGGATTGGGATGAGGTGCATCAAGTGCGGCACGGAGTGCGCTGAGACTGCAAGGTTCTGCAGTCACTGCGGAGCTCAGCTCGAGCCCTCGACGGACACCACGTCGACGTTCGCAGCGATTGACGTGCCAATGGACTACGGGTCTCCCTCTTCTGTAGGCGATGCGGCGAAGGGCCTTGCGCCAGGGAACGCGCTCCTGGTTGTTCGGCTCGGCACTGGAGACGAATCGCGTTTCCTCATCGACGCCGACATCACCACTGTTGGGCGTCACCCTGAGTCCGATATCTTCCTCGACGACATCACCGTCTCCAGGCATCACGCCAAGTTCATCCGAATCGACGGAAACTTGTTCTTGGAAGATCTCGGCAGTCTGAATGGCACGTACATCAACCGCACCCTGATCGACGGACGGGCACAAGTCCGCGCTGGTGACGAAATCCAAATCGGCAAGTACCGGGCCATGATCGTGCTGGGTGATTCCGGGGCCGCCTAATATGGCTTCCGGGGCGCGCACCATCGGACGCGTTCTTGAGATGATCCGGGGAGAATTCCCCGATATTTCGGTCTCCAAGCTGCGTTACCTCGAGGCTGAGGGCCTCATTTCACCGGATCGGCAGCAACCCTCCGGCTATCGACGTTTCAGCCAGGATGATGTCGACCGTCTCCTCTACGTATTGCGTGCGCAGCGCGACCGTTATCTGCCGCTGAAAGTGATCCGTGAGGAGCTGGAAGCGCTTGATCGCGGAGAAGATCCAGCCACGGTGACGCAAGAGCCCGAAGAGCAGATGGAGCCCGAGCCCGACCCCCCGCGCCCGCACACTCGCACGGGGCAAAAAGGCGGTCAGCTGCTTACCCGTCGTCAGTTACTGCAAGAGTCTGGACTGGGGGAGGCGTCGCTGATTCACCTGGAGCGCATGCGCTTGATCGAGCCGCGTCGAGGCACCGCCTGCTATGGACGTGAGGCGGTGGCGGTCGCCGTCGCTGCCAAACGCCTCAGCCACTACGGCGTCGACCTGCGCCAGATGAAAGTGCTCCAGCAAGCCGCCAGTGCCGAGGCCGCGCTCGTCGAGCAGGTGCTCGAGCCATTTCGACGTCGTGGGTCGGCCCCCAACGAGATTGTCGTCGACGTCTACCGCGTCGTCTTGCAAGCCCACGCCGCATTGCTTCATGGACAGATCAATGGATGACTTCAACCAATTTGACCATCAAATGCTGAACCTCGAGGTGCTTGGCATCAGGGTGCTGGGTGGCGACGATGCGCCCGTGCTCCTGCTCAATGAGCCCACTGGCACGACATTGCTCCCCATTTGGATTGGGCACGTCGAAGCCGCCGCAATCGCCCTCCAACTTTCAGACGACGCGAACGTGCAACGTCCGCTCACACATGACCTCCTGGCGAATGTCATCGCCGAGTTTGCGGGAGAGGCTGCAGGGCGGGTGATTATCACCCATATGGAAGAGGGCCTGTTCCACGCGCGCGTTCGGGTGCTCGACCTCGACCTCGACGCGAGACCAAGCGACGCGGTTGCCCTGGCCCTGAAACTCGGCTGGCCCATCCAGTGCCCGCTCACGCTCATGGATCAAGTTGGGGTTGAGGTTGATGAACTTCCATCTGACGAAGTCGACGAGTTCCGCGCCTTCCTCGATTCCGTCAACGCCGACGACTTCTCAGACGGAGAAAACACGTAGTCAGCGCTGAGATGATGGGAAGGGAAGCTTGCCTGCTCATGACTCACAACCGGGGTAGGATGTGTGCCATCGCAAGCAGGCGCGAGGAATTCCGTCGGCGTGTCCCGGTAGGTGTGGGGTACGAGGGCGGCTAGCGTTCAACGCAGGCGATTGGAAAGAGGAGACCGTGGCCGAGCTGCAGGACACATTGTTCGACGGGGATTACTCCCCGCTGCCCAGTGATCAGGGCTTCCGCGGTCCTGTCGCGCACAAGGTCGCTGGCATCACCTATCGTCAGCTCGATTACTGGGCGCGCACGGGGCTCGTCGTGCCGTCGATCAGGCGCGCCGAGGGCTCCGGCTCGCAGCGGCTGTATTCTTTCCGCGACATCCTGCTCCTCCGTGTGGTGAAGCGATTCCTCGACGTCGGTATCTCCCTGCAGCAGATCCGTGTGGCCATCGATCACCTGCGCTCACGCGGCGTTGAAGACGTCACTGAGGTCACCCTCGTGAGTGACGGTTTCAGCGTCTTTGAGGTCACCAGCGCCAATGAACTCTTCGACCTGTCCAAAGGTGGCCAGGGGATGTTCATGATCTCGGTGAGCTCCGTATGGAAAGAGATCGAAGGAACCCTCCTTGCGCTACCGTCGGAACGCGCTGTAGAACAGCAACTCGACCATCCGGGCGACGAACTCGCTGCCCGGCGTAAAGCTAAGGCAGGCTAGGAGCCTCAACTGTGAAGAACACCATTCAGAAGATTCTGAACTGGCCGCCAGTCGCACACGCGATGGCGGCCAATAGTCGTTTCGGAGCACGGCTCGGCCCGCAGTTTGCCGGTGCGATCACCTATTTCTCGGTGCTGTCCATCGTGCCAATCTTGATGTTCGCCTTCGCGATGCTGGGCATGATCCTGACGGTCTTCTATCCGGAATTGCTCGGCCAAGTGCAGGAGCAGATCAATGATGCACTCTCCGGCTCCAGTGATGCGGCCCAGTCGCTGACCACCACCATCGACCAAGCCCTCAACAACTGGAAGGGCATCGGAATCGTCGCTATCTTGACTGCCGGCTACTCCGGCTCAGGGTGGGTGGGTAACCTCAAGAAAGCCGTGCGCATGATGTGGCGGGAGAATCCCGTCGACGAGGCACGCAAGCCCAATCCGGTCCTCGACATTTTGCAGAACATCGCCATCTTCCTCGGCCTGCTCGTCACCTTGCTGCTGGGTATCGTCGTTGCACAGGCTGGTTCGAGCGCGTCGGGGCTCGTCGTCGAATGGCTCGGTTGGGAAGATGTGCCCGGCATTGGCTTCCTCATGAGGCTCGCCACCATCGCAATGACGCTGGTGGCATCGTGGTTGCTGGTTGCATTCCTATTCCTGACGCTGCCCGACCCGAAAGAACGTGCCAGCTGGAAAACCTGGCTCATCGGCGTCACCATCGGCGCCGTACTCATCACCATCTTGCAGCAGCTCGTCGGCACCCTCATCGGAGTCTTCTCGGGTAACGCGGCAGCGGCTGTGTTCGGATCGCTCATTGTGATGATGTTGCTCATGAACCTCTTGGCGACGGTGATCCTCATGGTGGCTGCGTGGATTGGCACCGACGCGAGTCGACGCCAGGACAGCCGCATCGAACACGCTCGCGCATCCGAGATGGCTGCCTCGCGTTCCGCGGTGGCCTTGGCGTTTGCCGACGATGCCGCCGAAGGGCCAGCCATGGTGCGCCAGGACGTCGCCGAACGAGGCGTGCGGGCCGGGCTGGGCGTTGGCTACGTAACCGGTGCCGCGACGGGCCTCGGCGCGGGTGCGTTGATTACCGGGCTCGTAGCGCTCATCACGCGCCTCATTCGACGCTGAGCATCAAAGCACTCGTGAAACGTTGAGGGGATGAGCCCGCATGGGCCCATCCCCTCAGTGCTGTGCGCATGTGCGCAACGTTGTCAGCGTCAGTGCGCGGTGGCTGCCTCAGGGAAATCCTGACCGATGGATTCCAGGAGATCCTTGTACCACTGCTGGTTGATATCGAACGCCTTGCCACCGGCGATGCGGTCGAACGCGATGGCGGAGAGCACGTCGCCGTTCTCTTCGTCTTGCCCGATCACGCCGGACTCGCCGCGCAGTGCGCAGTCGACGGCGAGGTCGGTGCACTGCTTGATGAGGTCGAGGTCTTCCTGGTTGGCTGCAGCGGAGCGGGAGTAGTAGCCCGACTTCTGCACCATGACCTTTTCGGCCTTCAGCTGCTCGGCGAACTGGGAACCGAACCAGGCGCCCGGGTTCACCTTGTCGAGCTTGACGTGGCCGAAGGGGTCGCGCGGCACCTCTTCGCCCGCGGCCTCCATTTCCGCGACGATCGAGTCGAGGCCGGCACCTTCGGAGAGGAAGATGGTGACGTTGCCCACTTCGTCCATCACCTTGTTGAGGCGCTCGGCCTCCTTGGCGATGTCGATGTGGCCCTCGGGGACGAACACCGCGTGAATATCCCAGGCTTCCTTCGAGAGCCCGATTTCCGGCAGCCACTGCTGCTCGTTGACCCACTCGTGGTACTTCTGCGCAGTAGCGGCGGTGAGCCAGCCGCAGTGACGGCCCATGACCTCGTGGATGATGAGCATGCGGGATCCGGAGTTGTGCTCCGCGACGATGTTCTTGGCGAACCGCGCGCCCATCTCGGCGGCGGTCCATGCGCCCAGCGACTGGCGGATCGGGACAACGTCGTTGTCGATGGTCTTCGGCAGACCGACGACGGTGAGGCCGTAGTCATGCTTCTCAAGGTAGGCAGCGAGATCCGCGGCGGTGGTGTTGGTGTCGTCGCCGCCGATGGTGTGCAGCACGTCGACGCCGTCTGCCACGAGGCGGTCGGCCGCCACCTTGAGCGGATCGTCGCCTTCCTGCACCAGACCGCGCTTCACCAGGTCTTCCACGTTGGTGAGCTTGACGCGGGAGTTGCCGATGGGGGAGCCGCCATAGCGATGCAGCAGGCCGGCGTTGGCGCGCACTTCGTCGTTCACGACGAGGAAGTCGCCCTGGAGGAGGCCCTGGTAGCCGTGGCGGTAGGCGATGATTTCAACCTCGGGGGCAACCTTCGTGTACTTCTCGATGAGCCCGCCGATGGCGGAGGAGAGGCACGGAGCGAAACCACCTGCGGTCAGAATGGCGACCTTCTTGACCATGAAGAGTCCTTTCGTGTTCGAACAGTGAGTCGTCCCCACCTTATTGCACGTTGTCCACAGCTGGCGCATGGGTACTCGAGTTGCACCCCATCTCCTGCGATGATGAGCGCATGCGCAGTCAACGAGGTCTTGCACCAGCGGTAGAAGCCGCCGTGATTATCCCTGGGCTCGTGCTGCTCGTCGGGCTCGTCGTCGTCCTCGCACGCATCGTCATGGCTCAGCATGATCTCAATGCGGTCGCAGGCAATGCCGCCCGGGCCGTCTCCATGGCCCGCGACGCCGCACACGCTCGCAAGTCCGCTGCTGCACTCGTCGATGAGCAGCTTCAGGGAGAAGGGCCGCGTTGCGAACACACCCGCGTCAACATAGACGCCGCCGGGCTTCGTGCTGCGCTTGGCAGCAATGCGACGGTGAGCGTCACCGTCGAGTGTGCGGTATCCATGGCGGACGTGGTGTTGCCGGGCGTTCCAGGCTCGGTGACAGTGCGGGCACATGTCGAATCGCCGGTCGACAAGTTCCGGGGGCGGTAAGCTCGGTGCATGGAGCGAAAGTTTGGCAAGTTCACGGTTTCTGCATTGGGTTACGGCGCGATGCCGTTGTCGTTTGGCGAAACGTCGGATGACCCGTCACAGGTGATTCACGCTGCACTCGACGCCGGCATCACCCTGATCGATACGGCCGACATTTACGCGCCCAGCTGGGATCAAATGGGCCACAACGAGCGACTGGTGGCGGAGGGGCTACGCACCTACGACGGTGACACCTCGCGCGTCATCGTCGCCACGAAAGCTGGCATCACTCGTGCTGAGGGAGAACAGTGGGGGAGGTGCGGCACACTCGAGTACCTGCGCAGCCGCGCTGAGGCTGCATGCCGCAACCTCGGCGTGGAACAGCTCGACTTGTTGTATCTCCACCGTCCTGACCGGTCGCTCACCTACGCGGAATCAATTCGCGCGCTGCAGCAGCTGAAGGCCGACGGGCTCACCGCCGAAGTGGGCATTTCGAACGCCAACGTCGAAGAAATCGAGATCGCCCTCGAGGTGCTCGGTCCCGGACAGCTCGCCGCGGTGCAAAACGAGTTCTCGCCCTGGTTCCATCACACGAGCAAGCCAGAGATGGAACTGTGCGCCCGTGAAGGTATCGCATTCGTTCCGTTCTCACCGCTGGGTGGCACCGGAGGCGGCGCAAAGCGGCTCGATCAGCGCTTCCCGTCAATTCGCAGCGCCTCGCAGCAGTTGGGCATCAGCCCACAGCGAGTCACGCTCGCCTGGGAGATGTCGCTGGGAGAGCACATCATTCCTATCCCCGGCGCATCACGCGTCGCATCCATTACCGACTCCGCAGCCGCCCTGCACGACACATTGCCTGCAGAGGTGCTCGAAGCGATTACGGCTGAGGTGTTCTGATGTTGGCTCGTTACTACGATGTGCACCCGAAGAACCCGCAGCCGCGCAGCATCGCGCAGGTGGCGACGGTGCTGCAGGACGGCGGCCTCGTCGTGTACCCGACCGATTCGGGTTTCGCGCTGGGCACGATACTCGGTAATGCGGACGGGATCGAGCGCATCAAAGCCATTCGGCACCTCGACGACAAGCACAACTTCACGCTCGTCGTCGACGAATTCGCCAAGCTGGGCCACTACGTCGAGATGGACAACTGGGTGTTCCGAGCCATCAAGGCGGCCACGCCAGGCCCGTACACCTTCATCTTGAAGGCCACGCGCGAGGTTCCGAGGATGATGCAGCACCCGAAGAAGCGGACCGTCGGTGTGCGCATTCCGGCCCACGTCACGTCGTTGGCGTTGCTCGAAGCGTTAGGTGCTCCGCTGGTGAGCTCGACGCTGCTCCTACCGGACCTCGAACAACCCCCGACCGAGGGGTGGGAAGTGAAGGAGCTGCTAGAGCATCAGGTGGACGTGGTGCTCGACTCCGGCGACGTCGGAATAGAGCCGACCACCGTGGTGGATATGACCGGCAGCGAGCCCGAAGTGCTTCGTCGAGGTGCCGGGGATACCAGCTGGTTCGAGTGAGCGCTCAGATGTCGTCTTTGCGTGTGAACGGGATCGCGCCCTTGTAGCGGATGGGGGAGCCCTCGACGTACTTCGTCTGCGCTTCCATCGCGCCGAGCAGGGCCAGGATGAAGTACACCACGTTGAGCAGACCAAAGATACCGCCGACGAATCCGCTCGCCAGCGTGAAACCGACGGAGAGAATCATGCGGGTGATCCCCATGTTCATCGTCTCGCGAAGGTGCTGGTCGTACACGCGTTCCTTGTCCTTCTCGATGAAGAAGAAGATGACGGACGCGATGGGGAAGAACACCGAGAGCCAGGTGTTGAGCTTATGCATGGTGAGGTTGGCCTGCCGCTCGGGTGGCACCGCGGGTACTCGATGCGCTGGCACCGGCACCGGGCCGTTCTGAACGAGGAAGGGGTTCTCGTAGGCTCCCGTGTAGTAGCCGTTCCCGCTCGCCCCGTAGGTAGGGTGCGCGGTGGGTTGCGACGGTGCGTCGGTGTAGCGGGACCCGTAGAACGGGTTCACAGGGTCGGTCACCGGCTGTGGCGAGGGCTTCGCCTGATCTTCGGAAGAGGGGCGCGGCTTGTCCTGGGTATCGTTCCCATCGATCTCGTCAATGATGTCGTCGATGTCTCGGTACGGGTCGTACTCAGTCATGTCTCTCCTTCATGCTGCATCCAGTGTACGTGGAAGGGGGAGGCGCTATGCTTCCGCACGTGCAGTTAGGCTTTGATCGCGAAAAGTACCTCGCCATGCAGTCCGAGCACATTGAGGCTCGTCGGGCGCAGTTCGGCGGGAAGCTCTACCTCGAGTTCGGTGGGAAACTCTTCGACGACATGCACGCGTCCCGCGTGCTGCCGGGGTTCACCCCAGATAACAAGATCGAGATGCTCGAGACCATGCGCGACGACGTCGAAATCGTCATCGCGGTGAATGCCAAAGACATCGCGACGAAAAAACAGCGCGCCGACCTGGGTATCCCGTATGAAGAGGACGTGCTGCGCCTCATCGACGCCTTCCGCGAGCGCGGGCTGTTCGTCGGCAGCGTGGTCATCACGCAGACGACGGAAGACAACGCACCCGCCCGCGCGTTTCGTCGCAAACTCGAACGCCTCGGCCTGCGCGTCTACCGGCACTATCCCATCAAGGGGTACCCGCATGACGTGAAGCACATCGTCAGCGAGTCCGGGCTCGGGCGCAACGACTATATCGAGACCGAACGCGACGTCGTCGTGGTCACGGCGCCAGGGCCCGGCAGCGGAAAGATGGCGACGTGCCTGTCGCAGCTCTATCACGACCACCAGCGCGGCATCACCTCTGGCTACGCGAAGTACGAGACGTTCCCCATCTGGAACCTCGCGCTCGACCATCCCGTCAATATCGCGTACGAGGCCGCGACGGCAGACCTGGACGACGTGAACCTCATCGACCCGTACCACCTGGCCGCCTACGGCGAGCAGTGCGTCAACTACAACCGCGACGTTGAAGTCTTTCCAGTGCTCAACCAGCTCTTCGAGAGCCTGCTGGGGGAGTCGCCCTACGAATCGCCCACCGATATGGGCGTCAACATGGTGGGCTTTTGTATCAGCGATGACGAGGTGTGCCGACGTGCCTCTAAGCAGGAGGTCATTCGACGGTGGTACAAGGCCGTCGTCGAGGAGAAAGCGGAAGCGCTGGAGCCCGACGCGTCGGAGAAGATTGCGTTGCTGATGAGCCAGCTGGGCATCACCGTCGAAGACCGTCCCGTCGTGGTAGCAGCTAACAATCTGGCCAAGAAGACGAAGAACCCGGCAGCGGCCATGGAACTTCCCGACGGAACGGTTGTTACGGGTAAGACTTCCGCCCTGCTCGGGGCATCGTCGGCGATGCTCATTAATGCGCTCAAGGCTCTGTGCGATATCGACGACGACATCGACCTGCTTTCGCCTGAATCTATCGAGCCGATCCAGTGGCTGAAGACGCAGGTGCTTGGCTCGCAGAATCCACGATTGCACACCGACGAGGTGCTGATCGCGCTGGCGGTGAGCGCCAAATCAGACCCGAACGCGGCGCTCGCCATGGAAGGGCTCCAGCAGTTGCGTGGCTGCGACGTGCACGAGAGCGTGATTCTCGGACCCGTAGACGAGAACATCTTCCGTCAGTTAGGTATTCACGTCACCACGGAACCCGTGTACCAGTCGAAGAAGCTCTACCGAAAGCGCTGAGCGCACCTCGTTTGGTCACAGTTCGGCCACAACGCCACCCCGCTCTTGCATGCGCGAGGCCCGTGTGATTATCATCGTGTAATCGATTCCACGCGGAGTTGCTGGAGAGCAAGAGGAGTTGCAATGACGAACTATGGCAAGCACGGATCGAGCTTGCGAGACCTTCCCCGGCTTCGTGACACGAAGCGTCGACGGGTGTCGTCTTACGACGTGACTGGCGGCAATGAAGACCGCATCACGTTGGAGCCCGGCGAAACCGTGGAGTTCGCCAACATCAAGGGCGCTGGTTCCGTGAACCACATCTGGATGACCGTCGCCCCGAAGTTCCCTCCGGGCCCGGAGACGAAGGACAACGCATTCATGCGCAAGCTCGTGCTGCGCGCGTACTGGGACGGCAACGAGCACCCCAGCATCCTGGTGCCGCTCGGCGATTTCTTCGGCATGGGGCATGCCCGCACGCGGAACTTCGCGTCGCTGCCGCTACAGATGAGCCCGCAGGACGGAAAGTCGCTGAACTCGTTCTTCCACATGCCCTTCGCCGACGGGGCACGGTTCGAGATCGCTAACGAGTCCGAAGAGCTGGTGATCTGGTTCTACTTCTACATCGACTACGAAGCCTTCGACGAGCTCGAAGAAGGGCTCGGGCGCTTCCACGCATCCTGGCGTCGTGAGAACCCCACCGACGGCATCGAGCAGGGAGAGCTCACCAACCCTGAATACTTGTTCGAGGGTAAGAACACCACGGGCGACGGTAACTATGTCATCCTCGACGCCAAGGGCCGCGGCCACTACGTCGGTTGTGTGTTCAATGTCACGAACCTGCGCCACACGGAAGACTGGAACTGGTACGGCGAAGGTGATGACATGATCTTCGTCGACGGCGAGTCCTGGCCGCCGAATCTGCACGGCACTGGCACTGAGGATTACTTCAATACGGCTTGGTGCCCCTCCGAGGAATACAACGCGCCCTACCACGGAATTACGCTGCCCGGTGGCGAAAACTGGGCCGGTCAGATTTCCTACTACCGCTTCCACGTTGAGGATCCGGTCATGTTCCAGGAGTCCATTCGAGTAACTATTGAACACGGCCACAACAATCACCGAAGTGATGACATTTCGTCGGTAGCATATTGGTACCTCGACGGTGTGGATGAAACACTCACCCTTCCTCCCGTTGAAGAACGTATGCCTCGGCTTGGTTAATAACTTGTCAATGAGCGAGCAATGCCGCTGCGCTATTGCGAAAATAATGAAAGAAGGAGATCAATAATGACCTACGAAATCAATCGTCGACGCCTCATCGGCGTCGGAGGAGGGCTCGCCGCTGCGTCGACCCTCGCGGCTTGTGGCTCCAGCACGCCGGGTGAGTCTGCGGGCAAGGGCGGCGGAGATGCCGCAGGAAAGACCGTCATCAAGTTCTGGCACCGCACGTTCACCCCAGTGGAGAACGAGTGGTACGCGGACATCGTGAAGAAGTTCAACGAGTCCCAGGACAAGATCAAGGTCGAAGACGAAGAGATTCCTGCAGATGCATGGGATCAGCGCGTGACCTCTGCGCAGGCTGCGGGTCAGATGCCCGACGTCTACACCCACTCCGCCTCGATTAGCGAAGCCGTCAACAATGGCCAGCTCCACGAGCTCAACGAGATTGTGGGCGAGGATAAGCTCAAGGATATTCTCGATTCGGCGCTGCCGGTTGCCGCGATCGGCGATAAGTATTACGCCTACCCATTGCTGCTTGAGCCTCAGGCTGTCTTGTTCTGGAATAAGAAGATGTTTAAGGCAGCCGGGCTCGATCCGGAAACGCCGCCAAAGACCTGGGATGAATTGCTCGGATTCTGCGAGAAGATCAAGCCCACCCTTTCCCAGGGTCAGTACTGCATTGCTCCCGCGCAGGATGCAGCTACCTTCGCGTGGTCGACGGTTGGCCAGCAGTACAACTTCAGCGGACACACTGCCCTCACTGACGACTGGACGAAGGCCGACGTCGAGAACGACGAGTACGTCTCCCTGATTGGCTACTACAAGCAGCTGTGGGACAAGGGTTACATGCCGAAGCAGGCTCTCGCGGCCTACGTCGAAGGCAAGGAATTCGGTGAAGAGAAGGTCGCCTTCAAGGTCTCCGGTTCCTGGATGATGTCCGAGATCGGCTCCGACTACCCCGACCTGCTGGAGCACACGGGCGTTGCGCCATTTGTCCAGGCCCCGAACGCGAAGGGCGATTCGGCAACCACGCTGGGCAACTTCAAGTGGGTTGTCGACGCCAAGACGAAGAACAAGGAAGCAGCCGGCGAGTTCTTGAGCTGGTGCCTCGCAGGTGATCCGGAACTCCTCGTGCCGTTCTTCGTCAAGACGCAATTCACGAAGGCCCCGGTACGCCAGTCCGTCATGGACGCGGTTGCCAAGCAGCCAGAAGCTAAGGACGCCCCCTGGTCCACTGTGGTGACGGAGGAGATTGCTCCGACGGCCATCCCCGAGCCGCAGTACCCCTGGGATGTCTCACTGGCTGTCGGCACGGCGATGGAGGCCGGCATGGTTGGTCAGAAGTCCCCTGAAGATGCCCTCAAGGAAGCAACGTCGGGAATTCAGACGGTCATCGACCGAGAGAAGCTTCCTGAAAAAGCACCTAAGAACAACTAGTTGACGTGTGTGGGTGTGGCGGTCTCGCGCCGCCACGCCCACACTGTGCGCCCGAAGACAAGGAATGGGACTACAACATGCCGTCGGCTGCTGAATTAAAGAAACGTAGTAAACGCTACCGGTATAGAGACACTCGCTTGGCGCTGCTGATGCTATGCCCAGTGCTCATCATGCTCGGAATTTTCGTCATCTGGCCTGCGGGCTACGCGGTGTACCTATCGTTCCAGGATTGGGGTTTTTACCTGGATCCCCAGTTCGTGGGCTTCCAGAACTTCAAGAACGTGCTGTATGACCCGTTGTTCTGGAACTCGGTGAAGCTTGGCCTCACCTTCGTACTCATGACGGTGCCGGTGCAGCTCGTTCTGGCGTTCCTTTTTGCGAGCTTGGTGGTCAGCGTTTCGCGTCATTTCGCGAGCGTGCTCAAAGTGAGCATCTACATCCCCACAATCATCTCGACGGTGATCACGTCCATCACGTTCGGGCTCATCTATAACTATTCGGGTGGCTTGCTGAACTGGCTGTTGGGGCTCTTCGATATCGAGCCGGTCGCGTGGCTTTCCGACCCGAAGTGGGCGTTGCTCGCGATTGCAGTTCCTGCCATTTGGCTCGGAATGGGTCTCACATCGCTCATCATGGTTGCTGCCATGGTCGATATCCCGAGTGAGCTGTACGAGGCCGCTGAGATGGAAGGCGCCGGATGGTGGCAGCGGACCTTCTACATCACGATTCCGCAGATGAAGAACGTTCTGCTCTACTTGCTCATCACCGGCTTCACCGCCGCGATTCAGCAGTACGAGCTACCCCTGGTGATGACCAACGGTGGTCCGCTCGATTCGACGATGCTGCCTAACCTGTTCATCTTCAACCACTTCCGTGGGGACGCCACTGTTGGCTATTCCATTGCGGCGGCATTGCTGCTGTTCGTCGTTCTGGGATCTGTCTCAGCCATGATCTTCCGTGTTCTTAATTCCGAAAAGTTGGTTGACTGATATGACGAATCAATCTATGTCGGGATCCACTGCACCCGCTGCTGACGAGGTCGTGTCGACCGTTGCGGAGAAGTCGCTCGACGCGAAGCCTAACCGCCGGGTACGTAAGCGCACACCGCTGTACTGGGTCCAGGTTGTGCTCAAGGGGCTCGTCGGACTCATCTTTCTGCTCGCAGCGCTCTTCCCGCTCGCGTGGATGGTGATTGCTGGTTTCAAGGCACGAAACGAAGTTGTACGGACGCCGTTCCAGTTCTTCCCTGAAGTCTGGCGCTACGAGAACTACGTTCAGATTCTGCAAGACCCTGTCTTCCTGCGAACCTTGGGGTGGACCTTCCTTGGCGCAGTGCTCTTCTGCTTGCTGCATCTCACGGTCAACTCAATGGCCGCATACGCCTTCGCTCGTCTGGAGTTCCGGTTCAAGAAGACGCTCTGGGTAATTGTCATCACGACGATGTTCATTCCTGGCATGACGATTCTGCTCACGAGCTTCGTCGTAGTTACCCAACTGTCGATGCTCGATACCCTCGCGGTGCTGGTGATTCCGGGCGCTGCGAGCGCTGCGAGTGTGTTCTTTATTCGCCAGTTTTATCTGAACATTCCTTCATCCCTGGAGGAAGCGGCAATGCTGGATGGCTGCGGTAGATTCCAGATCTTTATCAGACTGTTCCTTCCGCTCTCGAAGCCGCCGTTCGTGGTGATGGGAATTACAGCCTTCCTTGCCTACTGGAACTCCTATGTATGGCCGATTATGACAATCACGAGCCGCGAGAAATACGTGCTGCAGCAATACCTTGCTACATTCCGCTCTGAGCGTCAGACCGAGTTGGGGCTACTCATGGCCGGCTCCACACTCACTGCTGCCCCGGTAGTGATTCTGTTCCTGATTTTCCAGAAGCAGATCATTGGCAACATCAAGATGTCGGGATTGAAGTAGTTCGGGATACTTCCTTGGCGGGCTGGCGGAATGCCAGCCCCGCAATCTTTTGCATCACTGAACAGTCATGGTGATCGGCCGGATGGTGAGTCCGCCGCGTCCCCAACCTCCACCGGAGATCCAGGTTCCGTCGTCGGTTTCGATGATCTCGGCACAGTGTTCGTCGAGGTCGACGTCGATGAGGTTTCCTGCGTCGAAGCGCAGCGGGTCGCTTGATGCGTAGGCGAGCGTTCGATCGTATTCCCCAGATTCACAGACGAAGAGCACGTAGGTATCGGAGGAGAGCTTGCACACGAACGGAGACTCAGTCGGGCCGCCAAAAGTGCCTGTCACGCCGGAATCGAAGGCGACGACGGGCTCACTCCACTGCTTCAAATCCGGGCTGGTGCGCGCTGCAACCTGGTGGGTTCCTCCGTCGGGTTTCGACGTTCGGGTGTAGTACATCACCCACTTGTCTCCTACGTTCAGCACCATCGGATCGCGGGCGTCGAAGCCGTCGGTGAAGAGGGGCCCGTCGGCGCTGTGCTGCCAGGTGAAGAGGTCGGTGCTCGTCGCGCACTCGATGCGGTACGCCTCGTGATCTTCCGTGCCACCGCAGTAGAACATGAGATACGTATCGTCCACGCGAATAACGTGTGGCGCCCACACATGCGTTTCGCCAATATCTTCCTGTGCATGCATCACGGCTGGATGCACCGTCCATGGCCCATCCAGTGCCGGAGCGCTTGCGTGCAGGAAGAATTTCTCATCTAACGGATTCGCCGGTTCAGCATGCCAGATGCCGAACACGTGCCAATTGCCATCGTCGTCTTGAACGAAGGTGTGGTCGTTGATATACCACTCTTGGCCGGGCTCAGGTGAAGCGGAAAGCAGCCGTTTTTTCTCACCGGGGATGATTGCAACAGTATCTTTGCTCATGTTGCTAACCTTACGTGATTGGCGCACCGGCCCATGGCTGATCTGAGATTCAGGTAAGGTGTATTTCGTCATCGTTGTTTGGTGCATACCCGTACCGCAGAAGGCAATTCCAAAGGTGGATATTCATGCAGGGCACTGATTGGAAGATCAGCAGAAGAATCGCCGTTGCTGGTGCTGTGGGAGCGGTCTCGCTTCCTGCATTCACGGCATGCTCCAAAGAAGAGCCCGTGTGCCGTCGAATAGAGCGTAGGGGCCCTGTCACCGGCTCGGATCTCACCACCACATTCAAGATGGAAGCCACCGATCTTGGCATTCCAGTCACCACCCCTGACGGGCGCATCCTGTTCATCTTTGGGGATACCTTCGAGGAGGCGTTCGTCCCGGGCGGGAACTGGCGCTCACCGGTGGGGCTGTTCGCAGATCCGAAGACCGCCACGAAGGGCCTGCAATGGACTTCAGCTGTGGGCGGCGACGTCGCGGAACAGCTCGTCGACTACGCCCACGACGATGGCACACTCTCGACGATCCTCCCTGCGGATGCTGTTGTCGTCGGCGGCACCATCTACCTGTGGGTCATGGTCAACGCCGGGCTCGGCAACGTGCTGCACACCGAGATTTGGACTTCGAAGGATTCTGGGGAGACGTGGGATCGCACGAAGGAAATGTTCGAAATGCGCCACATGGATGGGCGCATGCAGCAGTGCACGTGGGCGCTCGACGATGACGGCAAGTATGTCAATATGCTCACCACCGGCTTCCAGCGAGATAAGCCAGCCATCGCTGCACGTGTGCCTGCCGACCGCATTCTCGACCCCGAGGCTTACGAGGTGTATCAAGGCGACGGCAAATGGGGGAGCGATGCGCCGGTCGACATCATCCCCGGCAAGGTGGGGGAGATGTGCCTGCGCAAGGTCGATTCGCAGTGGATGCTCACATGGTTCAACGCCGGCGAATACCGCGTGGATGCGTTGCGCGCCGACGAGGTGGTCAAGCTCGCAGACGCCAAAGCCGTCACACTCATCCATGGAGGGGAGTGGGAGAAGGAAACCGACGATCACATGGCCCAGCTCTACGGCCCGTACATCATTCCGGGCAGTAGCATGAAGGAGCTGCACCTGGTGGTGTCCCAATGGAACACCGCAATGGGCTGGCCCTACCACGTGGAGCAGTTCAAGATTCAACACCCATTCGAGGAAGTGTGTAAGTAGTGGTCCGCGTCGGGAGAGCCCTATGAACCGCCGGGTCACGATGAAAGACATCGCTGAGGCCTGCGGTGTGTCCGTCGCAACGGTGTCGCGCGTGCTCAACGGCAACCCGCGCGTCGCCCCCGAGCTCGTGGAGCGCGTGGAGCGGGAGATTCGCGAGCAGCAGTATCGCCCCAACGGGGTGGGGAGGGCACTGCGGAAGCAACGCGGCGACCTGTGGGCCGCCATCGTGCCCGATGTGCGCAACCCGTTCTTTCACCGGCTCCTGGAATCGTTCGAGAAAGTGGCTCACCAGCACGGCTACGCCGTGATGCTGTGCAACACGCATGAGGACTTGGCCCTCGAACGCTCCGCGATTGACGCCGTCATTTCACACCAAGCCGCGGGGGTGCTCGTCGCGGCAGTATCTGCGACGAAAACCTCGCTGCATCCGCTGCAGTTGCAGGGCATCCCTGTGGTGTCCGTCGACCGCCTTGTCACTGATTTCAGCGGTGACCGCATCAACGTCGACAACCCCGTCATCGGCACCATGGTTGCTGAGCACTTCCTGGAGCAGGGGTGGCGCAGCCCCGTCGTGGTGGCACATGAGGGGCGGCTCAGCCCGCTCAACGAGCGGGTGCGCGGTTTTGTCGACGCGATGCACGAGCGAGGCATCGACGTACCCCCATCACGAGTGCTGCACCTGCCCTTTGAATCAGCGTCGACGCCCGAGCAACTCGTCTCGGCAATGGCCGACCCAAGCATCGACTCCGTGTTCGCCGTCACGAACACACTCTCCGCAGAGGCCTACCGCGCGCTCCGGGGTGCGGGCCGCAAGATTGGCACCGACGTCGCCCTCGTCGGCGTTGATGACGACCGCTGGAATGTGATGGTGGATCCGCCCGTGACCGTGGTCGACCAGCCGGCCGAACACCTGGGGCAGTGGGCCGGAGAGGTGCTCCAAGGGCGTATCACCGGCAACGCAGCGGGCAATGCCCGCATGCTGCTCGAACCCGAGTGGCGCATTCGCGCCAGCTCGGTGCGCGCCAACTGAATAGATCTGGCGCAGCGGCTTACTGCTCCTTCGGGGCCTCTTCGCGCACGATCAGCGCGACGGCGCCGAAGGGCTGCACGGTGGCTGAGAAGCCACCCAGGTCGTCCACTTCGGCGATACGGCGTCTGGTGGAGAGGTCGACGACGCGGCCGGCGGGGATCTCGTCGCTCCGGATGTACCCGGAGAGTTTCTCTTCCGAGAAGTTGAGCAGGGTGATCTGCGTGTGGCCGTCGCTGAGACGGTTGACGAGCGCCAAGAGTGCCTTGTGCGGCACCTCGGGCACGTCGACCAGCGAGGCCGTTGCGAGCGCGAACCGCTTGCGAACCTGCAGAATCTTCGACAGCTTGCTCGCGAACGACTGCGGATCGTCCAGCTGCTGGGGGAGTGAGCCGTAGAGCGCGCGGGCGCGCGGCATGCCCGACGACGACTTCACGGCGTCTGGCGCCAGGTCCATGAGGTCGTAGGCGCCTCGTTCGATCCAACGCGTGTCGCCGTCCTTGACGAGCTGCTTGACGTCGTCGATGTCGACGGGGAGCGCGCCGACGAGGTCCCAGCCCGACAGCGCGAACACGCCGGGTTGCCACGCGTTGTAGGCAGCGAGGAGGAGGTGCGCGGCCTGGATGCGCTCGACGTCGGCGTCCTCGATGGCGTCGAGGTCGCGAATCCCGAGGCTCGCTGTGATGACCGAGGCCGTGGTGCATGCGATGCCGTTGGTCGTGAACACTCGGTTGTATGGCGCGGCGTCGCCGGTGAGCTTCTCGCGCATGGTGGCGCGCACGTGGTCGGCAAGCTCCAGGCCGGTGTACGTTTCCCCGCCGAACTCGTACTCGTCGTCGCGGTGACGGGCCGTGAAATGCACTAGCTCGTAGGTGAGCTCGTCGTGGTTTTGGAGCGCGTGTACCAGCGATGCTTGATCGATGCCGAGCCGCATGGCTTCACGGAGTGTGAGGCGGAGGAACTCGGTATCTTGCGTAGCCAGAGCGAATTGGTAGGCGGGGCGGGTGATGAAGTCGTAGCTCAAATCGGGGCCGACGGCGCCCGTCGCGGCGATGTCGTCGATGGAGAGATTGAGCTCTTGGAACGTGAATCCGCCGACCTTGCGCACCATCGACCCGATGAGCTGGTTGGCTGCCTGCGAGAGCGGGTGCCCTTCGGACCAGGCAGGGGAGAGGTCGATCGATTTTTCCACGCCGAGGAAGCCGTTGGCGTCGAGGCGTAGTCCGCCGGATCCGAGGTCGAGCAGGGAGTGGAGGGCGTCGCCCATGACGAGGCGCATGCCGGCGAACGTCGGGTCGAGCCAGTTGATCGACGGCTGACCGTCCTTGAAGTAGTGGAGGTACACCCAGCGGCGTTCGATGCCGTCGCAGTCGTGGATGGGGCGGGTGACGGACCAGTTCGTTTCCTTGACGCCTGGCTCGTAGAAGATGACGCGCTGCAGCTCGCCGATGATGTATCCGGCATCCGCGAGTGCGCGTTCGCTGGCTGGGTCGAGGTTGACCGAATCCTTGCCCTCGGGCACATCCGGCAGGAGGTGCCAGGCTTCCTCGGGGATGTCGACCATGTGGTAGATGCCGGGGTAGTCGCCGTAGTTCAGTTCGGCCAGCCGGAAGTCGGCGCCCTTGCCAGTGTGACCAGGCACGATGTCGTCGATCACGGTGCCGTCGTGCGATGCCGCGTTCTCGCACATGGCGCGGAACTCTTCTTCCGTGCCGAACAACGAGTCGATGCCCATCGAGATGCGGTCGAAGTGGCCGTCGACGCTGGGAGTGTGGTCCCATCCCGAGATGCCTCCGGCGAGCTTGACCGGCCCGGTGTGGACGGCGTCGATGCCGATGGTTGAGAACGCTTCCCACAGGGCCTCGTCGCCGAGGACGCCCAAGAATGACTGTCTGCGAGCACCTATGAGGCTCAGCGGATAGGCCGTGTACCAGACCGACGCTTGCTCGGCGGCTGCGCGCGGGTCCGGCGAGGCGAACGCGTTGGCCCACATGAGGTGATTGCCGGCGAGCTGGCGGGACAGCCTGGAGGCGTCGGCCAGCATCGATTGGTCTTCCAGCCATTCCACATAGGCGCGGTTGCGTCCGTCGGCCTCAAACGGCGGCGGGGGCACGTGCTCGGATTGCTTGGTCTTGCGGCTGGCCCGGGGGCGAAGCCTGGCCGGGCGAGCAGCAAATCGTTGCTGATCGAAGTTCAGCTCGGCATTGAGATCTTCCTCAAGGGCATCGTCAGGCATGGGTTGTTCGGGCGTGCTGGTCACAGGCTCACGATAGCCAATGGGCTAGCGTCACCGCAGTTCCTGGAACTCTCGTCGATGCATCACCAGTGTCTCGACGCCGTCAGCTGCGGGGGAGTCGAACCACAGAGTCGGGATAAACCCGTTCTTTTCCAGCACCCGACGAGAAGCGTGGTTGCGATGGTCTGGGCATGACACCACGCCCGTTGCCGTCGGGAACATCCACTGGCTGAGTTCCACCAACTCCTGGATCAAGATCGTGCCGAGTCCTTGACCAATCAGCGTGGGCAGGCCGATGCAAAAGTCCACACCGACGTCAGACCTGAGTCGTGCAGGTTGGGTGTGGTTTTGAGGGTTTGTGTTGGGGATGTGCTTGTCAGGGTGGGTTAGGTTTCTTGTTTTGGGTCACTAATTGCGGGGCTAGGATTGGGTGGTGGGCCAGTTTCTTCGTCGAGTGAAGACCTCTTCTGGTGCGACCGCGGTGCAAATCATGGTCAAGCAGGGCCGGCGCAACAAGCTGGTGGAGCATGTCGGCTCGGCCCATAACGAGCAGGAACTCGCCGCGCTGGAAGCTGAGGCTCGTCGCAAGATGGTCCCGCAGACGCAGGATGTGTTGCCGCTGGACCCGGTGGCGGCCCGGGCCGGGAGGCCCACCGTGGTCTCGCAGCGTAGTCAGTTGTTGTGGGATGTGCTGGCCACAGCGTACAAGGTGCTTGGTTTCGATCAGCTTAAGGATGCGGCGTTCCAGCAGCTTGTGCTGGGCAGGATCATCGAGCCGACCTCGAAGGCCGACACGATCCGGGTCCTTGACGAGCTTGGCATCGAACACGTCAGCCGGCGGACACTGTTCGCCAGTCTCGCACGCGCCCGGGAACGCGACTATCGCACCCAGATCGCCAGTGCTTGTTTCGACCACAGCCATGCCCGAGGCGGGCTGAGTTTGGTGCTCTACGACGTGACCACGTTGTACTTCGAGGCGGAGAAGGAAGACCAGCTGCGCAAGGTTGGCTACTCGAAGGAACGCCGGGTTGATCCGCAGATCGTGGTCGGGCTGCTGGTCGACCGCTGCGGGTTCCCACTGCAGATCGGCTGCTTCGAGGGCAACAAGGCCGAAACACTGACCCTGCTGCCGATCATCGAACGCTTCCAGGACCTGCATGGGTTGGCTGATCTCGTGGTGGTCGCCGATGCCGGGATGCTGTCAGCGATGAACCTCACCGGGCTGGAGGATGCCGGGTTACAGTTCATCGTCGGCTCCAGGATCACCAAAGCCCCTTACGATCTGGCCGATCACTTCGCCCGTCACGGCGACGCGTTCAGCGATGGGCAGATCATCGAAACCTCGACCACGATGGGCCGGGACAAGCAGCGCCGCAGGATGGTCTACCAGTACTCCCGGCAACGGTTCGTACGCGACAACAAGACCCTCAACCAGCAGCGCAACCGCGCCCTGTCCATCATCGAGGGCGCAACCCGCCCGAAGAAGGCCCGATTCCTCAAGACCACCGGCCAGGCCACCAGCTTCGACCACAACGCTTACGACAAGGCCGTCAGCCTCGCCGGGTTGAAAGGCTACGTCACCAACATCCCGACAAACCAGATGACCGGCGCGCAGGTAATCGCCGCCTACCACGACCTCTGGCGAGTCGAGCAAAGCTTTCGAATGTCCAAATCCGACCTCGACGCCCGCCCGATCTTCCACCACACCCGCGACGCGATCGAAGCCCACCTCGACATCGTCTTCGCCGCCCTCGCGATCGCCCGCTACCTCCAAGACCAAACCGGCTGGAGCATCAAACGACTCGTCCGAACCCTACGCCCGCTACGCGAGGTCACCATCAACATCGCCGGCCACGAACTCACCGCCGAACCCACCATCGACCCCAACACCCAGAACATCATCACCAAAATCCTGGGTCACTAACCTGCACGACTCAGGTCAGAGGCCTCGGCAGGAATCACGTCACCAGGGGGAAGATCGGCGACGCGATAGAGCTGGGCATACCCGACGTCGACGCCTCGGCGATGCAAAACCAGCATCCGAACGGGGGACCTGCCATCCAAGCGTGGGCCGAAACGCTCGTGGGCTTCAGCAAGCGTGAGCTTCGGAAACCACGGCGCAGCGGCAGGGGACTGCTGCCATGCGACGACATTGGGAAGATCGTCTACCCGCAGTGGCCGAAACGTGAACATACCTCGAGCCTAGAACGTGGCTGCAGACGCTGTGCATCTCAGCAGGTGAAGGTGAAGCTGCTGGGCCACATTTGGCCCTGTTGCTGTTGCGTAACGTCGAAAACCAACGTGGCCTGACCATCGGCGTGTGTGAGCGAGAATCTGGCGTTCCTCGCGGGAAACGGGTAGTCGTCGGAGGAGTAGGAGGCGACGTCATGGAGGAACCACTCAGTGTCCCGGCGCACCATCACGGAGCCATACCCTTGAAAGAGGTATTGCCGCTCGACCGCGACGACATCACACGGCGTCGCAGCGGTTGACAACAGCGTCAGCGTGGGGCGATCGATGGACTGGGCTAGGACGGCGACGGGGGAGACGAGAGCCACTGCTACACAGCCAATTACCGCGATCACCCGAGATGCACGGCGAGCAAACGTACGCCTCGCGCCGGAGAGGAGCAAGACCAAGGCGAGCACGAATGCTACGGCGAACAGCGCGGAACTGATGTCGAGCGGGGTGATGAACACCGATTTCACAAGGAGAATGGGAACGGGCAAGAGCCACAGCGCCAGACTCGCCGCGAGGACCACAGCCATCACCAGAAACCACAAACGAGCACCGGGGCGCTTGGGTCTGTCGAGGGGATGCGTCACAGTCGAAGCTTTCTGAGCGAACTGCGCCCACCGTAGCAAGAGTGCATTAAGCGACTGTTGGCAGAACGAGCCTGGGGCAGCGACCGGCAGGGAAGTAGCGTGGCCGATCACCGCTAACTTGTCTCATTACATGTGGAAGCTGCTACGGGGTGGCCGGCCAGTTTTGATGAGCGCAAGATCTGTCCTGTGAACTGTGAAACATGGCCAATCCAGCTGAGGCTAATTAAAAGCAATCTTGCCTACTATCGCGAGATCGCATCTTTCACATCAGGAGGCTGCGCGGGGAACTACACCAAGCTGATAGTCGCGCTCGTTTCGTGCACCTCGCCGTCGGGGTCTGTCCAAGTGACCGTGCAAAGGGCTGAGCCGGGAGATTCCATGTGCCGGATGAATGGGACTGGATGGTTGGCTTCTGGCGCCAGTCGAGCCACTGGATCGCTGAGCAAGCGCACGCCGTTGGCAGAGTTACCCTCGGCGTCTTCCAGCCGTATCGACACGTCCGTTACTGGGACGCCGGTGGCATTCTGAAGAAGGATGCGGTGGCGCGTCTTGAATATGAGGTTTCCCTTCGTGTCAGTGTCTTGGTAACGCTCGTGATCGCCTACTGGCCAAACACCCAATGCCAGTTCACTCTTCTTCGCTCCGTCATCAGACGAAGGGGCCTGCTGTGGGGGCTCGATGCTGAACGATACGTCGTTTAGGGTGCTGTTGACGATCTCCAGCAGTTCTTGAAGTGAGCGGTACTCCCGATACAGGGCCTTGTCGCGGATTCCGTCAAGGTAGGTAGCAAGGGCGGCAGACTGTGTCGTATCCCGTGACGGCTCCCTCGGAGTCATGTTGCGCAAGATGGCTACGCGTTTCCCTTGCTCGTGCAGGCGCTCGATCTCCTCGATGGTGCCTGACGCATGGTGCTTCGTCGGCGTACCCAGACGGTCAGTGAAGATCACCAGCCCAAGGTCCGAGGAGTCGACCACCTGTCGATTCAAGGAGTCCTGGGGTCCGATCCCATACTCGGGGCTTGAACCTTCCTCCCAGTTGGTGGGGGAGAATACGACCCCCACACGTCGTCCGTGGGAGTTGTTCCAAGTGCGGATGGCCCTGATAACCACCTCTCGGTGCTCCTGAGATAGATCGCTGGGGCTAGAAAGGAGCAGTTGGGCAATGGTGGCTGTGAATGTCATCGCTCGTCTTCCAAGTTCTCGCCCATGGTCTCTGCCTGCTTCAGGATCAGGTCGGTGGCGGACTGGGCTTTGTCCGGCGGATAGCCGTGCCTCAGCAGCAGGACCTTGATCGTGGAGCGCATCTTGGCTCGCACCTGCTCCTTCAAGGACCAGTCGGTCTTCGCGTCGCGACGAACGATCTTGGTGAGGTCAAGAGCGATGGCGCGCAGGGTTTCGTCCTTCATCGCCTCGACGGCTGCCTCGTTGGTCCTGAGCGCGTCGTAGAACGCGAGCTCATCTTCGGTCAGCCCGGTCTGTTCACCGCGCTCATGCTCAGCCTTCAGGGCTTGTGCCAACTTCACCAGTTCTGCGACAACCTGCGCCGTGTCCAGGCTTCGGTTCTGGTATTTCAAGAGCGCCTCATTGAGCATGACGGAGAACTCCTTGCCCTTCACAACGTTGCGCTTGCTGATGGCTTTCACCTCGGTGGACAGCAGTCGCTTCAGGGCCTCCAACTGGAGGTTGGGACGCTTGGAGTTCGTGATCTTGTCGACGAAGGCGTCGTCGATGATGGAGATGTCCGGGTTGGCGATGCCCGCCTCGGCGTAGATGTCCACCATGCCGGTGCCGGTCATGCTCTCGGAGACGATCTGCCGGATGGCGGTATCGAGCTCGGCGTCGGAGTCTCCAGCTCCGCGTCCTGCATTCTCGATCTTGCGGATAGCAACGCGAACCGCGTCGAAGTAGCCTACGTCGTCACGGATGGCCGTGGCGGCGTCTGAGGCTGGCACCATCGAGAACCACGACTGAAGTCGCTTGCTGTGCGCGATGAAACGCTGCTTGATGGTCATGGGCTTCTTGTCGGAGCCCTGCTCCTCGTGGACGCCCTCCGTGGGGTCTTCGGCGTGCTCTTGGGTGAGCAGCCATTCCACGCCGTCCATGATCGCGTGAATGTATGCCTTGGGGGATTTGTCCTCCAGCCGGGAGCGCCAGTCGAAGTCATGAAGGATGGTGCACACGATGTCGTGTTCCTGGCGCATCTCGGGGATGACGGTCTCCTCGACCTCAGCACCGACGTTCTGGTTGTCGCGGTCGCGCTTGGTGTAGTTGCCGAGTGCTTCCTTCAGGTCTTCCGCGATGCCGATGTAGTCGACGACCAGGCCTGCGGGCTTGTCCTTGAATGTCCGATTCACGCGCGTGATGGCCTGCATGAGTGGCACATTGGCCATCGGCTTGTCGACGTACATCGTCGTCGTGGCGGGGGAGTCGTAGCCAGTCAGCCACATGTCGCGGACGATGAGCATGTCGAGTTCGTCGTCAGGATCGGAGGCGCGAGTCTTCAGCTTGCGCGAGGCCTTCTTGGAGCGGAGGTGTTCCTGCCACTCCAACGGGTCAGAGGCGTCTCCACTCATGACGATCTTCATGCGACCCTTGGCATCGTCCTCGGAGTACCACTCGGGACGCAGAGCCTTGATCTTGTCGTGGAGTTCGACGGCGATGCGACGCGACATGGCCACCACCATGCACTTGGCGTGGGGCATGACGGCCTTGCGGGCCTCCCAATGACTCACAATGTCACGGGCAAGTTCGTCAAGCCGTTCGTCCGCTCCGACGATGGCCTCCACGCGGGACCATTTCGATTTCAAGCGTTCTTGGGCCTCTTGCTCAGTACCAGAGACGGCCATGGTGAATGCGTCGTCGATGTCGGTGAGGGCGTCATCGGGAAGGCGAACCTTCGCGAGGCGCGGCTCGTAGAACACTTTGACGGTTGCGCCGTCTTCGACCGCCTGCGTGAGATCGTAGGCGTCGATTACGGGGCCAAACACGGCGGTCGTGGACTTGTCCTTGGCTTCGAGGGGCGTTCCCGTGAAGCCGATGTAGGTCGCGTTGGGGAGACCATCGCGGAGGTGGCGAGCAAACCCGTCAATGAAGTCGTAGTTCGAGCGGTGAGCCTCGTCCACCATCACGACCACGTTGATGCGGTCTGTCAGGAGCGGGAACTGTTCGCCCGCTTCGCGCTCGTCCTTCGTGAGCCCGAACTTCTGGATCGTGGTGAAGATGATGCCGCCCGACTCCCGTCCTTGGAGCAGGTCCTTCAGACCTTGCCGGGTGTCGGCCTGCACTGGAGGTTCGGGCAGCGGAGCACCCGGCTTGGTAGCCGCGAACGTCTCCTCGAACAGCTGGTCATCCAAGTCATTGCGGTCGGTGAGTACGACGATGGTGGGGTTTTCCATCGCGGGGTGCCGTATGAGTTGCCCTGCGTACCACGCCATCTCGAACGACTTGCCTGAGCCCTGCGTATGCCAGACGACGCCTGCGCGGCCATCGCCCTCCATGGCGTCGACCGTCTCCCGAATTGCCTTCGTGACCGCCCAGTACTGGTGATACTTCGCGCCGATCTTGATGGCCTTCTCACCCTCGCCCTTGAACGCGATGAAGTTCCGCACCCAATTCAGGAAGACCTCGGGGCGGAGGAAGCCCTGAACGATGGTCTCGATCTCGGGCTTGAACTGGGGGGGGGCGAGACGCTCTCCGTCAATGGTCTTCCATGCTTGGAAGTGATTCTCTGGGGCAGTCACAGTACCAAGGCGAGCGAGAATGCCATCGGAGACAATCACTCCCTGATTCCACGTGAACATGGCAGGAATCTGCTGCTTGTACGTCTGCACCTGTTTGTAGGCACCGGTGACGGTAGCGTTCTCCTCACCCGGCTTCTTCAGCTCGAACAGGCCAAGCGGCAGACCGTTTACGAACAGCACCACATCAGGGCGCCGTTCCCTCGTGCCGATCACAGTGAATTGATTGACCGCTAGTAGATCGTTCGCCTGAGGATTGCTCCAATCGATGAGCCGAGCACGGACGTTGCGGAGCACTCCGTCTGCGTCGCGATACTCGATGGGAACTCCGAAGATCAGCAGTTGATAGGCCCGCCAGTTCTCCGTCCCGATCACCTTCGCATCCGGGCGCAAGGCGACCTTGACTACCTCCTCGACAACCTCAGCAGGCAGCTTGGGGTTTAGCTTTCCGACGGCATTGTGGAGACGATCCATGAGGACGACCTCACGGTAGTCGTCGCGCTCCGCCCCCGGTGTGCCTGGGGCGATGTCGGGCCCGTGAGCGATCTACCAGCCTTCGTCGGCCAGCATCTCCAGTACCCAATCCTCGAGATCAGACTCCGCAACGCTCATGGCAGGCTCCCTTCCACCTCGGACACGCGGACCTTGCCAGACATGAGCAGGGGGAGAAGTGCGTCGCGCTGGCGAGTGAGGCCGTCCGCCTCATCCCGTAACTCGGAGGCGGTGCCGGTGCCCCACAGGCTCTCTAGCGCCTCCGACATGTCGCGAGTAAACGTGCTCCTGACATCCGGCACATGGAACGCCTCCATATGCTTCCAATCGGCTCGTGGCATCTTGGTGCCACCGCTCCCAGCAGTCGCAGTCTCCGAGAATCGCTTCGAGTGCACGACCGCGTGCAATGCCGCTTGCGGGTAGTCATCGACCGCGCGCAGAACCCAAATCTCACCGCTGCAAACGCCGCTGAAACCAGGCCGAGCTACCTTCTGGAAGTACGGGCGCAACTTGCCGTATAGGACGTCCCCTCGGTCGAACAGCTGTGACTGACTCGTCACTCCGCTGGCTGTACCCCGGCCATTCAGACCCACACCTTCGGTGCCGAAGTGCTCCAGGCCCAGATATGTGTCATCCTCCGCGATGTTGGAGGGTAGGACACGCTCATTTACCCGCTTGGCTATAGAGCCAAAGGCGACGGATGGGGCGCCGTCCGCAAGGGCACGGACGGAGGCGAATAACATCTCCTCACAGTCCCGAGCCAAATTGCGGTTGGTCTCGATGAGGTCATCGAAGGCTCCGAGTACACCTGCGATGCGCTGCTGCTCGGAGAAGGTGGGCACTTTCGTGGGGATCTGCGCAAGATCGCTGGCTCTAAGGTAAGGCAGGGACGTACCGCCGTGGTTTTCAGAAAATGGCGTGTATTCAAACAGGTATCGAAGGAAGTGACGATCAACGTTTGGCTTCGGAGCAGCAGACATCATGTTGTTGTCAATTAGGGTCGGTCGGGTGAGGCTTCGTACCCTCTCGCGCTTGATAGCCTCCCCGATCTTCGCGAAAACAACTGATCCTCCGGCATGAGGCTTGAATCGACGTTCGTCTGCCAACTCACAGCTCACCCAGTTGTTAGCGGATTGAATGTGAGTTTCGTTACCCGGAAGGTCGAGATCACTGACCTTTATGAATGGGATGTCTCCTGACGATTCTCCCTGCAACTCCACGGCGAACGCTTGCCCACCTCGGAATGCACATAGGTCACCGAGGGTCGCATCAGTCCAGGTCATCGGTCACCACCAGCGCATCGAGCGCCGCGTCCACCTTCGCTTGCAGCTCGGCTCGCGCTGCGAACCCTTCGCGAATCTGCTCGGTCAGGGCTGCGATCTTCTCCTCGACGGGGATGCCATCGTCCTCGACTTCCTGGGCGCCGACATAGCGGCCCGGGCTGAGTGCGTAGCCCGCCGCGGCCACATCTTCCAGCGAGACGGCGGCACAGAATCCCGGGACGTCCTCATACGGCTGGAGGTTCGGGTCACCGCGCCACGCGTTGTACGTGTCAGCGATTTTCGCCACATCTTCGGGCGAGAGGTTGCGCTGCGTCCGGGATTCCATGTAGCCCACGTTGCGGGCGTCGATGAAAAGCACTTCGCCTTGACGGTCACGCTGCGGGTCTTCACTCTTCACTCTTCACTTTCTTCGCAGTCTTGTCTTTCGTGAGGAACCAGACAGAGACGGGAATTTGCACCGAGTAGAACAATTGTGATGGCAGGGCGAGGATGCACTCCACCACATCGTCCTCGACCATGCGCTGCCGAATCTCTCCTTGGCCTGACGAGTTGACGGTGAGTGACCCATTCGCGAGAACCACCGCCATGGTTCCCGTGGGGGAGAGGTGGTGGAGCATGTGCTGAATCCACGCGTAGTTCGCGTTGCCTTTTGGTGGGACGCCGTAGACCCAGCGCTTGTCGTCAGTCAGCCGTTCGCCACCCCACTGGGAGATGTTGAAGGGCGGGTTAGCGAGGATGAAGTCGGCCCTCAGATCCGGGTGTTTGTCGTCCGCGAATGAGTCACCCCACACGGGCCCGAGGTTGGCTTCGATGCCTCGGATGGCGAGGTTCATCTGGGCGAGGCGCCACGTCGTCGGATTCATCTCCTGCCCGTAGACTGCGAGGTCGTTGCGGTGGCCAGCATGGGCTTCCACGAACTTCTCGGCCTGAATGAACATGCCACCCGAGCCGCAGCAGGGGTCCCACTGCCGCTCGTACTCGCCCACGAGATCTGTCGCCGGCGTCTGTTCCGGTCCCGCTGTTTACGAGGTGGTTGGCGACTACGGGCGGCACGAGTGTAGTTTTGCCGGTTCCGGGTGGCGCTTGGACGACGGCGGCGCGATGGCTGGTGAGAGCGGCGTCGAGTTCGGGGAGGGAGTCCGCGAAGACGAGCCCTTCCCCGATCACATCCAGGTCAAACAAGGGGTGCGCGTTTGAGCTGTTCCCGGTAGAAGCCATGCATCCATTGTGGAGGAGGGGTCTGACAGTTTGGTCCACCCCATCGGCATTTTCAACCGCAACACGGCAACCATCCGGCCTCACTCGCGTTCCCAGCGGTCCCCGGCATCGTGCTCGTCAAGAACCCACCTAACAGGGCCGCCGACGTGGTTGATGCGTGGCGTGAACCAGTAGGTTGTGTCGGGTCCCCAGCCGGCGATGACACTCGCCGTGTCAGCACCGGTGGTGTCCACATCAACTGGGATCGCGGTGCCCGCGGCCGCGAGGTAGGTTGCGACGGGGAGGTGGACCGCATCGTAGTGTTGGGCGACTTCAGCCCAGTCCGGGGTGACCCATTTTCCGCTGCGTCCGGTGGTGCGGTACCAGTCGTGGCGTTTTTGTGCGGTCTGGTGGAGCGGGAAGCGGCGGCATAGTTCGGCCCAGGCTTCTGCGGAGTCGATCTCGTAGATCCGCAGCCCTTCGGGGATGCTCAGGCGCAGGGTTTCGGCGGTTTCCCATCCCATGCTGTCTTCGACGAGCCACAGCCCGGCGGGGGTTGTGTCGAAGAGTTCCCGGGTCGAAGCGGGGACGCCGTGGGGCGTGGACCACCATTCGCCACTCCAGGATGCCGTTGGGTTGGTGGGGCGTTCGCGGGCGGCTAGGCGTTCCTCTTTAACGGCGTGCGCACGTGCCGCTTTCAGCACGGCGAGCGGGTCCGGTGGGATGGTGCCGGGTTCGTTGTCCCACTGGACGGTCCACTGTGCGGATTCGTCGATGGGGCTGGTCCACCAGGCGGTGCATTCCGATGCGGCGATGTGCTCGGCGACGCGGCGCAGCCCGTCACGCATGGCTTTGGTTGCGGCGAGGACGTCGGTGCCGTCGGGTTCTTGCCAGTATGTTGCGGTCTCTACTGTGTTGACGAGGCAGGTCAGTAGAAGCCGCGGGGTGACCTCGGCGAGGGAGACGGTTTCAAGCCGCGCGGCGACGTGCGCGGGGGTGATGGCCGGGATTTTCGGTGTGGAGTCGCCGGGGTCGACGACGCGGAGTGCGCCTGTTCCGCTGCGTGGGTCGAGGCGGTAGGACGCGAAAAACTCAAGTTCAGCGAGTGAACCGTCGCGTTCATCCAGCCCCGCAACCCGTTCCGATTCGAGGGCATACTCCAGCAGCAAGCGCCGCCCGCGCGGGCCGGCGAGCAAGCCGTGCGTGGCTGAGTTCTTCCCGGCAGAAGCCATGCCTCCATTGTGGACGAAGGGCCTGACAGTTTGGGGCGCGAACCGCTCAAGCGGTCCGCGCCCCTTCGTTTATGTAGTTATGTACTGCGTTCCGCGCTGGTTAGTTCAGCGGGAGTTTCAGTTCTTGCTGAATCGCCAGACTCCCTTTTCCTGTTCGGCTTCGTTCGCCACGGATAGGTCGATGCCTGTGCGGTCCTTGACCAAGCTAACCGCGACCAAAGAAATAAGCGCCATGATCAACAGGTAGATGGATACCGATGCGGTGGTTCCGGTCGCTTCGAGCAGTGCCTGTGCGATCGTTGGGGCGAAAGCACCACCGAGAACCGCGCCGAGTGCGTAGGAGACGGCAACGCCGCTGAATCGAATGGCACTGCTAGCTGACCATGCTGCTGTGGTCGTCGAGATCCGAAACAAACAGAACCGGCTAGCTGCCTACCGCTACTATCAGCAAGAAACTGCCAACCTTGACGTGGAGCAGCTGGAGTTCAGCCCATACCTCTGCGTGGCACTGCTCGACAAAGGCACCGTCGATGTCGACGGCACCGTGACTTTCCGATTCCGCGACGGCCGCACCCAAGCAGTCGCCATCAAGCCTTAGCACTGCCAGGCGTCAGGGTGTGACTAGAGTTGCCATTCCTTAATCAAGGTCTCAACAAGCACTCGCTGACGTCGCTCGATAACACTCGGAGTCCACACCGGTTCTCCAAGTACCTGCGTGGTGAGTGCGAACACCGCCACGCCTTTCCCCGACTTGAAGTACCTCTCCTTCTTAACATCGAAGTCGTAATTGCCAGCGCTGGAGTTTTTCCGACGATTGAGCAGCAGTAGGTTCCCAAGACGATGCGTCCACGTCGCTGCCTCTTCCTCCGTGAAGTTCGTAGCCCACTGGCTATCGGGATCGATGGTTTGGGGCAGAACGTGCTCGACTGTGATGATCTTGTGGTCGTAGGAAGCTCCCGGATTATCAGCCAGTACTGAGTCCAGCCGTAGCAACACATACTTGCGAACGGGCGCCGCCAAGTAGATGTCACCATCGAGGCGTTCCAACGTCTCTGCCCGTTCAATTTCGGTGAGTTCGAAGCTATGCGAATCCAGACCACGCCCGTCGGCGAGCTGTTTGAGTAGCTCCATGTAACGCTGCTGTCGTGGCGTCGCGTAGACCCGGCGAACGAGCATGCTGGCAGCCAGGCGTTCAAGCTTGCTGAAGAACGCGACTAAGAATTCGGGGTCTTCGCCGTGCTCGGTAATCGCCCACAAAGCCGGGGGGCGCCAGTCATCGTTGTCGAGTTGAGTTAAGCGCTTCAACCAATTGTTGACCTGCTCCCAAAGTGGGTCAACTCCTTGGAAATCTCGAGCATTCAGACGAATGTCTGCTTTGGCGTACGGCTCTAGAACTTCCTTCATGAAGCCGCTTCCGTTGTCAGGCAGATAAGCGTTGAGAACCTGCTCGGGGAATTCCTGCAACAAACTCTTGACACCTCGGGTGCGTGCTTTAATCGCACGAATATAAAGGAACAGGTCTCCAAACTCATCGCGGCCCAGATCTTCCTCGAGGCGTTCCCACCGGTCAGCGTAATGCTGTTTCTGATCTTCAGGGATCGCACCGATGATTTGGGACTTGAAAATATCCTGCGGCGACAAAGGCAGGCCCCGAGCGTTCATCACCGAGAAGATGCGATACGCACTGTTCAAGTCAGGGGTTGCGACGATGACCAAGAAGGCCCGTCGTGCGATAAGACGAAACAGATCTTTGCGCAGTTCGGGAGTAAGTTCCTGCAACTCCTTGCAGAGTGCTTTGGCGTTGTCGCGCAGACCGCGCTGGGCGTCCGTCTCAGGGATGTTGTCGCTCAGCCCAACCAACCCGAGACTGCCGCCCTGCTGTTGGACATGCTCGAAGAAGAACTGATTGTCGCGTGGGCGTAGTGCCAAACGGGGTCGAGCGGCCTTGTCCTCCCAGCCAACCGCCGGTTCCTCGATGAGTTTGTGGATGTCTCTTCGCAATTCGTTGTCGGTTGCTAGGTCGCGTAGCAACGAAAGCAAGAGGGTGAGGGTAGTCAGTCGTTGCTGACCGTCGATGACCTCAGCGCGGGGGTTATTCGGGTCTTTGACCAGGACGACGGAACCAAGGAAATAAGGCTCATCGGTGTCACGTTCCAGCGCGCCAAGCAAGTCGAAAAGGAGCTGCAGGGTTTCCTCGACGCCCCAGGCATAAGGGCGCTGGTATTCAGGGATGACAAATTCGTAGTCGCCATCATTAAGTAGCCGTCCGACGCTTATTTCTTTTGCGTCGAGCTGTCTATTTTCGCCAGCCAATACTTGCTCCTTAGTCGTCGGTTGGATGGCAATCTCTCAAATTGCTCATGGATTGCGAAGTGAACCAGTCAGGCGGCCAAATCGTAGTTCGCGCGCGTTTGTATCCAACGTGGTATGAAAGCTTCGTAGATGCGGCCACGGTAGGGGCGGATCATCTCCGTGAGGAGGGAGGCGACTGAGCGCGGGGTGTAGAACTCGCCGCCGCTCTTGCCTTCATCGGCGGCGAATCGGCCAAACATATACTCGTAAACGCGCCCGAGCAGGTCCTCGTCCTTGCGCTCTTCGTCGGCCAGATCGCTGCGAGAGAAGGTGTCGATGAGCCCGCCGAGCACCGTGGGGGAGAGCTCGCGACGGTTGTAGTTCTTCGGGAGAATGCCCTGCAGCGCCTCGTTTTCCTTCTCGATGGCATCCATCGCGTCATCAATGATGCGACCGATATCAGGCTGCTTGGCAGCCTTGCGAAGATCGTCCCAACGGTGACCCTCCGGCACCCAGAACACGCCCTCGGCGGTGTAGGAATCGCGATCCTCCAGCATCATGGCCCGTGCCTCGCCGGAGGGCAGATAGGTGTCGGAGTTCGGGTCGCTGTACTGCGCTTCGAGTAGCTCACGCCGCTTCTCGAACTTGTCGGAGACGTACTTCAGAAACAGCAGGCCGAGGACGACATGCTTGTACTCGGCCGCATCCATGTTCGAACGTAGCCGTTTTGCGGCGTCCCAGAGGGATGCCTCCAGACCAAGCGTGGACGAGTTATTGTTTCGGGATGCCATGGACGATCTCGGCTTCTTGTAGTCAGGACTGTTTTCACCAATGCTATTCGGTCACTTGAGGGATTTCGTCTGGACTCGCCGCGACGCCGACGTGCATGACGGTCTACGAACGATGACAGCCTCGCTGAGGGGGGGGCCTGATTGGCACAGCAGCGCTTCACTCCCAGTTGCAAAATGACATAATGTTGCTTATCGGACAACTGGGCTTGCTTGAGAAGCGGGCCAAAGACGATAGACTCATTTACGTCAACCCGTGCGAGCGAAAATCATCTTCCGCTCAAGGCATAGTTACTGCTCAGCAACGAATAAGGAGCACAATGTCGCTGATCAACACTGAAATCAAGGACTTCACTGCGCAGGCGTACCGCAACGGTGAATTCGTCGAAGTCACCAAGGCTGACGTACTCGGCAAGTGGGCCATTTTCTTTTTCTACCCGGGCGACTTCACCTTCGTGTGCCCGACGGAGCTCGGCGACCTCGCTGACCACTACGAAGAGCTGCAGAAGATGGGCGTCGAGGTGTACTCGGTGTCCACCGACTCCCACTTCGTCCACAAGGCATGGACCGCCGCTTCCGAGGAAGTCGGCAAGGTCAAGTACTACATGCTGGGCGACTCCAACGGTGAGATCACCAACAACTTCGAAAACATGCGTGAAGGCCTCGGACAGGCGGATCGCGCGACGTTCCTCGTTGACCCGGAGGGCATCATCCAGTACGTCGAGCAGACCGCCGAAGGCATTGGCCGCTCTGCTGCTGAGCTGCTCCGCAAGGTGAAGGCTGCGCAGTACGTCGCCGCTCACCCCGGCGAGGTGTGCCCGGCTAAGTGGGAGGAAGGAGAGAAGACTCTCACTCCAGGTATCGATCTCGTAGGCAAGATCTGATCAATCTTCACATGCACTAACGGCGGGCGGGCTGTGGTCCGCCCGCCGTTTTCATATTTCTCTCCCCCATTTTTCATTTCCACGCACAGGAGCTTTCATGGCCGAACGTCTTCTCGACGACAACCTCACCCAGCAGCTTGGCGCGCTCATGCCGCGCATAACCAACGATGTTGAGCTGATCTACTCCATGGACGATCGCGACGCGTCCGCCAACCTGGAACAGCTCATGCAGGACATTGCTGCGCTGTCCGAGAAGGTCACCGCACGTCGCGACGACGACGCCCACGAACGCAAGCCGTCGTTCACCATTGCCCGCACCGGTACGGATATCGCCGTCACGTTCGCAGGCCTGCCCATGGGGCACGAATTCAGCTCGCTCGTGCTCGCGCTGCTGCAGGTAGGCGGCAACCCCGTCAAGGAAGAGCAAGACCTCATCGACCAGGTGGTGGCACTCGACGGCGACTACGAGTTCGTCACCTATATGTCGCTCACCTGCCAGAACTGCCCCACCGTCGTGCAGGCACTGAACACGATGGCCGTGCTGAATCCGCGCATCAAGCACACTGCCGTCGAAGGCTCGCTGTTCCAGGACGAGGTTGCTGATCGCAACATCCTGGCCGTGCCGACGGTCTACCTCAACGGCGAAGAATTCGGCCAGGGCCGCATGGACATCGCCGACTTCGTCGCCAAGCTCGACGATGGCGCCGCCGACCGCGCAGCAGAGAAGCTCAACGAGCAGGAACCCTACGACGTGCTGGTCGTCGGCCAGGGCCCTGCGGGCGCTGCCGCCGCGATCTACACCGCCCGCAAGAATCTGCGCACCGGCATCATCGGCGAGCGCTTCGGTGGACAGACGCTCGACACGATGTCGATCGAAAACTTCATCTCCGTCACCCACACCGAGGGCCCGAAGTTCGCTGCCGCCCTCGAGCAGCACGTCCGCGACTACCCCGTCGACGTGTACAAGAGCCAGTCGGCCACCGCGCTCGTCCCGGCCACAGAAGCCGGTGGACTCCACACCGTCCAGTTCGGTGACTCAGCCAGCCTGAAAGCCCGCCAGGTGGTTATCGCCACGGGCGCCCGCTGGCGCCTGATGGGCGTTCCAGGCGAAGAGGAGTACCGCAACAAGGGCGTCACCTTCTGCCCCCACTGCGACGGTCCCCTGTTCAAGGGCAAGCCCATCGCCGTCATCGGCGGCGGCAACTCCGGCATCGAGGCTGCCATCGACCTCGCGGGAGTCGTCGGACACGTGACGGTGCTGGAATTCATGGATCAATGCCGTGCCGACGATGTCCTCATGGACAAGCTGCGCTCGCTGCCGAACGTGGACGTCATCACCAATGCCGCCACCACCGAGGTCGTAGGCGACGGCAAGCAGGTCACCTCGCTGAAGTACACCGATCGCACCACGGACGAGGCCAAGGAGCTCGAGGTCTCCGGCGTGTTCGTGCAGATCGGGCTGCTGCCCAACACCGAGTGGCTGCAGGACTCCCCCGTCGAGCTCAGCGACCGCAAGGAGATCGTCATTGACGATCGCGGCAAGACCTCCGTCGACGGCGTGTTCGCCGCCGGCGACTGCACGACGGTGCCCTACAAGCAGATCGTCGTCGCACAAGGCGCGGGTGCGATCGCTGGCCTGTCGGCCTGGGAGCATCAGGTCATGTGACCCGCGAGGTTTGACCCTTGCGCATCGGGGGATGTCTGGGATTGGCCCGGGCGTCCCCCGATGCTTGTGTCCCTCTCCCCCAAGGTGGCTCGTGATCGGCAGCTTCAGCACCAGTCCTTATCGTGCAGCGCCATGAACGCCGTCAGAGCGTCTGGACTTCGTAGGGGTTCTTCCCTCGACGAGTCGTGTCTCTGATCTTGCGATGCGTATGCCCCCACCCGGCACCGCGCAGCCGTGGCCCGGCACATTCGCTGCATCGATCGATGATCCCTACGGGATGGCGGAGCCAGACCCCCATACCCACGAGGAACTGCTGCGGGTCGTGCGCCCCAAACGGCCATGGATCGTCACCCGTCTTCTGACGGTGCTGGCCTTCGTGGTCGGCCTGGCTATTCCGCTTATCGCGCTACACGACGAGATCGCAGAAGCACTCTACGACCTGGCGCCGGGTATTGCTGTGGTGGTGTTTCCAGGTTTCGAGCCTTCATCCCCCGCTGTACCGCCGTCGCCCAGCAGTTCGACGCCAGAGGCCGAAGCATCGGCCGAGCCCGCCCCTGGCAGCCATGAGGCTCCGTCGGAATCCCCGACGGAGCCGGCGGTTTTGCAGCCCTACGACGAGCAAGATCTAGCCTCCATCCTGGCCGAGATCGAGACCATGGCAGGCACGTCGGAGATCACGGAACTGAACATCTACGACACCCATGTCAAGGCGCAGATGCCGATCAGCAGCGGCTCGGACAAGTTCGACGACTACCAGTACCACCAGACAACTGGTTTCGAGCACGTAGGCCTGTCACCCATCCAGCCACGTCCCAAGGACCAAAAGCGCTTTGAACTGGCTGAGGTCAAGCCAGCCGTCGTAGCGGACGTGGTGCGGAAAGCGCCCAAGGATTCCGGCTTCAATACAGAGACGCCCTCGCACGTGATCGTCTCCCACCTCACCTGGGGCAGCGTCAAGAACCAGACGACGCTCCGCGTCTACATCGGGGATGGCTACGGCAATGCGATGCTGTACTACGACACTTCCGGCAAGCTGCTCAAAGTGCACAAGTAGTTGTGTAGTGCGCAACTAGGGCGTGTCTCCCATTAGGCGTTCTCAAGGGCGTACGATATTGCGATGTGGCCGTGTTGAGAGAGTTGAGTCCCGAGCGGGACCGCGATGTTGAGGCCCTTCAAGCACTATTGGAGTCCGCTCCGGACTACTCCCGCCGTATCACGGGCAGCGCCCCTCGACCATCGGACGGCCATGAAGTGCTTGAGGCTCTTCCTCGCGGTCTTGACCCTCGGTGCAAGCTCGACCTTGGACTGTGGAGCGAAGACTCTGGCCAGCTCCTCGGGTTCGCGGATGTTCTTCATGGATGGCCGCGATCTCGCGTCGCTCACGTCGGCCTCTTGGTGGTGCATGGCGCGCATCGCGGACGAGGTATCGGTCGCCAGCTGCACGACGGTGTCGTGGAACAAGCCGTGCAGTGGGGTGACGTCGATGTTCTGCGCCTCGGGATCGTCGCGACGAACGCGGCTATGGCCGAGCCGTTCTGGCAGGCCCTCGGATACCGGCCGACAGGCGAGATCACGCCGTATGCCTCTGGGGATGTGAATAGTTCGACCGCCATATGGGAACGTGCTCTCATTATCTGACGTTTGAGCTACGCGGCGTGGCCTGCGGAATGGCCGTCCGGTGCAGGTCATGCCACGGGATCCCGGTCCGGAACCGGTAGGCGATGCCCTTCACGACTCGCCGGTTCTCACCGAACGGATGACCCCGACGGCCCGCATTCGAGGGCAACAGCGGTTCGATCCGTTCCCACTGCTCGTCCGTGAACACCCGATACCGCGAACCCGGCGACCTCATCACCCCAGACTCTCCCGAACCCCACCACCCATATGGAAAACACGCTCTAGCAGTCGAGTTCCCCTCGCCGGGGAGCGTCCAAAGGGATGTCAGCTGACCTGGTTGCTCATCTCGGCGGCCCAGGCGTCGACACGGCGAGCTGATTCCTCGTCGCTGAGATCTTCGACGCGCGTCATCACCGACCATCGGATCCCGAACGGATCGCGGATGCTCCCGTATCGGTCGCCTGACACGAAGCCCTCTACCGGCTCGCGCAGCACAGCGCCACGGGCGATTGCGGTCTCGACGACGCTGTCTACGTTGGGGACGTAGATGCTGAGGGAGAATTGCACGTCTTCAACCTCCGGGTCTAGCGCCAGCAGGTGATACGCCTCCTGCGCTGCCCCCAATTGCAGGCGCCCGCACCCGAAGTCGAGCTCGGCGTGGATGATCGTCCCATCCATCTCTGTGGAATTGACCACGCGTGCGCCGAACACGTCCGTGTAGAACGCCAACGCCGCTTTCGGATCCTTGAGTGCAACGAACGGCGTCAGGCTGGAGAAGCCTTTCGGGCGACCGTTGTCGGTGTATTCACCATGGGCAGGGGTACAAGATGTAGTCGTCATGATCTTCACGCTAGTGATCGGTGTCACGGGGGTCTTGTATATTCCTGCCATGATCGCCCCAACCGATGTCAGCGGACGGGGTGCCCTGTTCCCAGCGGAACTGCCCCTGGATTTCGCCCGGATCCCACCCGGCCCGGCAGCTCAGGACTTGGTGGCCTGGTGGTGGACCAGCACGTGGAATCTCCCCTCGGGACAACAATCCTCGCAAGAAGTCCTCGCGTTTCCCGCGAGCAACCTCGCTTTCGAAAAGGAGCAAGTTCGCTTTTGGGGCCCCACTACGCGACGCTCCACACGGGTGCTGACTGGGCAGGGCTGGGTGCTCGGCGCACTGCTGCGCCCTGCAGCCGTGCCCGCCTTCACTCGTCAGCCGGCAGCCTGCCGCGATGACTCCATCCCTGTCGCTGCACCCGAACTTCACGAAACAGTTCGGGCATCCGACGGCAACCTCACTGATGTGGTCGGCGCGGTCGAGACGTGGCTTGCAGGCCATGTTGGCTCGCTGACTGACGAGGCTCGCCTAGCCAACCGCTTGGCTGATCTTGTCATCGCAGACTCCACTATCGTGACGGTGCAAGACCTCGCGCACGCATTGGGGGTATCAACCCGGACAGTCAACCGCCTCACCACGAAGTATGTGGGCCTGTCGCCGTACACCATGATCCGCCGTCGACGCCTTCAAGAAGCGACCGAATGGATCCGTGACAATCCAGACGAAGCGCTGGCCGACGTCGCAGTCCGCTACGGCTTCACTGATCAGGCGCACTTGAGTCGTGAAGCGCGCAGCATTCTTGGACTGACTCTCATGGATTACCGCTCGCGGACGATCAGGCCGTGACGATACCCACCACCAAGAAGCACGACGGTGGCGAGGCCCGAACTGGACCTCGCCACCGTCGATGGTGTGACGATCAGAAGTTGATCATGTGCCCAGCGATACCCTCGGCGGCTTCCTTCATCGCCTCAGACAGCGTCGGGTGCGCGTGGATGTTGCGCCCAACCTCGTCGGCGGTGAGATCGTAGGCCTGCGCCAGCGTGAGCTCAGGCAGGAGCTCCGTGACGTCGGGGCCGATCATCGCTGCACCCAGGATTTCGTTGTAGGTGGCATCTGCGATGATCTTCACAAAGCCGGTGCCCTCCCCCAGGCCCCAGGCCTTGCCGTTCGCGGCGAAGGGGAACTTCGACACCTTGACGTCGTAGCCCTTCTCCTTGGCCTGCTCTTCCGAGTAACCGAACGATGCGATCTGCGGCTGGCAGTAGGTGGCGCGCGGAATCATGTCGTAGTTCACGGGGAACGTTTCGGCGCCCGAGATGGTTTCGGCAGCGACCACGCCCTGCGCCTCAGCGGTGTGCGCAAGCATGATCTTGCCCGTGCAGTCGCCGATGGCGTAGATGCCGGAGACGTTGGTGCGCATGTAGTCGTCGATGGCGATGGCGCCACGCTCGGTGAGTTCGACGCCAGTGTTCTCGAGGCCGTAGCCCTCGGTGCGCGGAGCGAAGCCGATGGCGGAGAGGAAGCGGTCCGCTTCGAGCACCTGCTGGTCTCCACCCTTTGCCGGGCTCACGGTGACGCGCACGCCCGAGCCGGTGTCTTCGATCTGCTCCACCTTCGTCGAGGTCATGAGCTTGATGCCCAGCTTCTTGTACGCCTTCGCCAGCTCCGCCGAGATCTCCTTGTCTTCGGTGGGAACGATGCGGTCGAGGAACTCGACGATGGTGACGTCACAGCCGTACTGGCTCAGCACGTAGGCGAACTCAGTGCCGATGGCGCCGGAGCCGCCGATGATGATGGAGGAAGGCACCTCGTCGGCGAGGATCTGCTCCTTGTAGGTGACGACGTTCTCCGACGTCTGCGTGCCGGGCAGCATCTTCGTCGTCGCACCAACGGCAATGATGCAGTTGTCGAAGGTGATTTCCTGCGTCTTGCCCTCGTCGTCGGCGACGGAGATCGTCTTAGCGTCGACGAACGTGCCCCAGCCGTGGATCTCTTGGATCTTGTTCTTCTTCATGAGGAAGTGGATGCCCTTGATCATCCGCTCCGAGACACCACGGCTGCGCTTGAACGCCTTGCCGTAGTCGAGCGTGACATCACCCTCGATGCCGAAGGTGTCCTTTTCGTGGGTGAGGATGTGCGCCAACTCAGCGTTACGCAGAAGGGACTTCGTCGGGATACAGCCGACGTTGAGGCAGACGCCGCCCCAGTATTCCTTCTCGATGATGGCAACCTTCTGACCCAGCTGGGCTGCGCGGATGGCGGCGACGTACCCACCGGGGCCGGCGCCGAGAACGACCGTTTCAAAATGTGAGCTCATGACGGCAACTCTAGTCGCGAAGCGAAGTGTGCGACACCTCCCCCGACTCCTTGGTTCATCTCATTTGTGAGATAACATCGGGAAAATGAGCAGTGCAACGAGTGAATCTATTGGCCGTCTCATCCACGACGCCCGCGTTTCGCGCGGTTGGTCCCAGCAACGGCTGGCGGACGAAGTGGGCACCGCCCAGAGCGCCGTTCACCGTATCGAGACGGGCCAGCAAAACTTGTCGCTCAGCATGATCGACCGCCTCGCTGAAGCGCTCGACATGCCGCTCATCCAGTCCGCCACCCGCGGTGCGATGAACTTCCGCATCCAGGGCAACACCAAACTCTCTGGCGAGATCGAGGTGCGCTCGTCGAAGAATGCTGCCGTGGCGTTGCTGTGCGCCTCGCTCCTCAACCGCGGCACCACCACGCTGCGCGGCATCGCCCGTATCGAAGAGGTCGACCGCATCAGCGAGGTACTCGCGTCCATCGGCGTCGAACTCACCTGGACTGGCGACGGCAACGACCTCGTCATCCGCCGCCCCGAACGCCTCACGCCCGAGATCATCGACCAGCGTGCAGCCAAGCGCACTCGCTCCATCCTGATGTTCCTCGGCCCACTCATGCACGAGTTCGACTCTTTCGAGCTTCCCTACGCAGGCGGCTGCGACCTCGGCGCGCGCACCGTGCACCCTCACATGTCCGGGCTCAGCAAGTTGGGGCTCTCCGTGGTTGCCACGGACGGGCAGTACCACGCCACGGTCAGCAAGGACGGCGCTGACAAGCATTTCGTCACCCTCATTGAGCGCGGCGACACTGTCACCGAGAACATCATCATGGCGGCGGCTGGAACCCCCGGCACAACCACCATCCGCAACGCGTCGGGCAACTACATGGTGCAAGACCTCTGCTTCTATCTGCAGTTGCTAGGCGTCAAGGTTGAAGGCATCGGCACCACTACCCTGCGCATCACGGGCGTCGAGAACATCAACGTCGACGTGGAATACGACATCTCGGAAGACCCCATCGAAGCGATGAGCTTGCTCACCGCAGGCATTGTCACCAAGTCGGAGATGACGGTGCGCCGTTGCCCGGTGCAGTTTCTCGACGTCGAACTCGCGGTACTCGACGAGATGGGTCAGCAGCTGGAGATGTCGAAGGAATACCTGAGCCGCAACGGCAAGACCCGCCTCGTTGACATCACCCTGTTCCCCTCTGAGCTCAAGGCTCCGATGGACAAGATCCATCCGATGCCCTTCCCTGGTCTCAATATCGACAACCTCCCTTTCTTCGCGGTCATCTGTGCTGCGGCGACCGGGCAGTCGATGATCTACGACTGGGTGTACGACAACCGTGCCGTGCACTTGCAGAAGCTCGCAGATTTGGGCGCGAACGTTCAGGTGATGGACGCGCATCGTCTGCTCATTATCGGTCCGACGAAGTGGCGCGGGCGCACGGTGCAGACTCCCCCGGCCTTGCGCCCTGCGGTCTGTCTGCTGCTCGCGGCGCTGGCTGCGAAGGGCACGACGCATCTGCTCGACGTGTACGTCATCAACCGTGGCTACGAGGACCTTCCGCAGCGGCTCAACAAGCTCGGCGCCGATATCAGCACGTTCTGGGGCGACATCGAAGACTGAGTCTTCTGCCTTGCAGCGCAGGCCTGCTGAAGGCCCGGACTGCGCTACTCGCGACCACGAGGCATAATGGCGGGTATGGCTGTCACATCGAGCGAATTCTTGAGCCCCCGGTTCATCCCGTTCGCACATCGTGGCGGTTCATTCATGCCCGCCAATCTGGGCATTGAGAACACTCTCAGAGCGTTCCATAACGCGGCCTCACTGGGATATCGGTACATGGAAACCGACGTCCACCTCTCCGCCGACGGGCACCTCGTCGCATTCCATGACGACCACCTGGCACGCGTGACGGATTTCCACGGTAAGCCAGGCGACCTCCCGCTCAAAGAACTCAAGCAGCTCCGGGTGGGAGGTCGAGAAGAGATCCCCACGCTCGATGAGCTTCTCGACGAATTCCCCCAAACGAAGTTCAACATCGACATCAAACACAAACGCGCGACGATAGCGCTGTCGAAAGCGATCACACGCCACAACGCTCACGCCCGGGTGTGCGTCGCATCATTCTCCCAGGCGCGTCTCCATCTGTTCCGCAAACTCCAACCGACCGTCACCACGGCGGCATCGCCTAGCGCCGTCGCAGGCCTGCTTGCGGGCGTCGTGCGTACGCGAGGCGACGTCTATCAGGTGCCGATGCGCAAACGCATCGGCCCCGTGGTGCGCGAGATCGTGACGCCGAAAACCATCGACCTCGTGCACAAGGCGGGCAAAAAGATCCACGTGTGGACCATCGACGACGACACCACCATGCATCGCCTCATCTCCTGGGGAGTCGATGGAATCATGACGGATCGTCCCGAATTGCTGAAAACAGTCCTACGCATGCGTGGCATGTGGTCTACTCGATAGCAAGAGCTACCGTCGGGAACCAAATGGCGCAGTAGCTCGTTATAACATGGTGAGGAGGTTCAATGGCAGATCATGCACTCCGAGGCGTTGGCCTCGGTTCAAAGACCTTTGAAGATGAACAAGGCATCGAGTTCGCAGAGCGTCAATCGCTCGGGTTTGACTGCCCGAACGGGCACCACTTCGAGGTGACGTTCTCCGTCGAAGCTGACCTTCCCACCGAATGGGAATGCAAGAAGTGCGGGCAGCCGGCTGTGCGCTCTGACGGGGTTGTCGGGGAAGAGAAGGAAGAAAAACCCGTGCGCACGCATTGGGACATGCTTCGCGAACGCCGTTCCATGCCTGAGTTGGAAGATATTTTTAAGGAACAGCTCACCAAGAAGCGCGAAGGCGACGGCTACTGATTCGGCTTGTTCTCGTCGTCGATCACGGTCCCCTCGATCACGAGGGGGCCGTTGTCATTGTCTTGTGACGTTTCTGTGTCATCAACAACTTCGCCCGGGATCACGCCGTTCTCAGCCGCTTGTCGCTCCGCCTTGCGACGCATCGCCCAGCGGTGCATCCGATCGAAACTCGCCTTCAGCAGTGGCCTTGTGAACGGCAGTACGAACAGGAGTCCGACGAAGTCGGAGATGAAGCCGGGGATGATGAGCAAGACCGATCCGAATATGACCTGGCTGGTGTCGCTGTCATCATCTGGGAGCGGCTCGTCGGCGAGTGCTCGTTGCTTGAAACGGTGCAGCGACCGCTTGCCCGCACGCATGAGCAGCACGACGCCAGCCAGTGACGTGCCGACCAGTAGGAACAGCGTCCACCACCCGATTGTGCGGGACAGCCAGATGAGCACCGCGATTTCGGCGACGGCCCAGAGCACGAAGGGAGCCGCCAGAATCGCGAACACGAGCCAGGGCGACGGTGGACGCTGAGCGCGTTCAGCCACGACGGAACAGCCCCTTCACCTGCTTGATGCGGTGGTCGATACCCCACAGGGTGGTGCGGATGAGGGCCTCGATCACGATGTTGCGGCTCATCTTGGAGTCACCCAGCTCGCGTTCCACAAACGTGATCGGCACTTCCACCACCTTGAAGCCATGTTTCAGCGCGCGCCACACCATGTCGATCTGGAAGCAGTACCCGGCTGATGCAACCTCGTCGAGGTTAAGCCCTCTGAGCGTGCTAGCGCGGAAGGCGTTGAAGCCGCCGGTGGCGTCCTTTACAGGGATGCCGAGCCACAGCCGCGTCCACAGCGAGCCGCCCTTGCTGATGAACTTCCTTGAAGCAGGCCAGTTCACCACGGACCCGCCGGGAACCCACCGCGAGCCCTTGACCATGTCGGCGCCGTCAGCGATGGCCTCGAGCAGCCTCGGGAGTTCCTCGGGCTGGTGCGAGCCGTCGGCATCGTGCTGCACGAGCACGTCGTAGCCCTCGTCGAGGCCCCAGTGGAAACCTGCGAGGTATGCGGCGCCGAGGCCCTGCTTGCCTTGCCGGTGCATCACGTGGACGTGGTCATCGTTCGCAGCGAGGCGATCGGCGATGTCGCCGGTGCCGTCGGGGGAATTGTCGTCTGCGATCAGCACATGTGCGTCGGGGACGGCGTCGCGTAGACGCGTGGTGACGGATTCGATGTTCTGCGATTCGTTGTAGGTGGGGATGATTACTAGAACCCGACCCACCGCGTTGTCGTCACGCATAATGCACCTCTTTCGACGTCGTTTCGGCCAGCTTACCCCGGGCTCGGAAACGCTGAACCAAGAGGAAAGCAACTGCTCCCACCGTCGCGACGAGAGCGATCCGCGACAGGAGTGGCCCGACGGTGACCGCCGACGTGAGCCGGTAGCGAAGTGGCACCGTCACCAGACGCTCAGCGCCCTCGAACTCCGCGGTTGGTTCGACGAACGTTCCTCGAGCTGTGACGTGCCCCGAGATGGAGTTCAACGTGCCGACGACGACCTCGCGGCCCAGTTCTTTCGCACGGATGCGGTTCATGGCTTGCTGCTGCGGAATCTGGAACGTGTTGGCGTAGGTGTTCTCGTTCGACTGCGAAACGATGACGTTCCCGCCGGCACGCACAGTGTCATAGACAGTGTCGTCGTAGGCCAGCTCGAAGCAGACGATGGTGCCCACCTTGAGCGACGGGTACCGTGCGACGGGCGCGTCGAGGACCCCTGGTGTGGTGCCTGGAACGGATTGCCGGCCCGTCATCTCCAGCATCGGAATGAGCGGCAGCAGCACGTCACGGAATGGGATCCACTCGCCAAATGGCACGAGATTGCGCTTGTGATAGGTGACCGTAGGTCCAGTCGTTGGCCCCCACCACAGGGCAGAGGTCTGGCGTGTATCTGGTGGGTTGTCGGGCAGCGTCACAGCGCCGACGAGCACCGGAGCCCCAGAGAGCTTTGCCGCCGCGTCGACGCGGCGCCTGGACTCGTCGTCGCGCAACGGATCAATGTCGACGGCGGACTCCGGCCACAGCACGAAGTCGACGTCGGCATCGGAGGTTCGCGCGGTCGCCATGGCCATCACCGTCGAACTCAGCGCGTTGTTCGTCACCGCCCTGGCGTAGTAGGGGCCGCCGTACTCGTGGCGGTTCACGTTCGGTTGCACGACGGCCACCGTCACGTGCTGCTCCGGCTGACTCGGCGGCACGAACAGCAAGCAGCCGCTCACAACGAAAGCAAGCAGTATGACAGGAGCGGTGCGCCACCAGCGACGCACCAACAGCAGTTGTGAGAGCCACACCATGATGAGCGTCACACCAGCCATGCCCATGTACGGCAACAATCCGCTCAGCGGGGAATCTACAAGTGTGAACGCCAAGCGTGTCCAGGCGAAGCCACCGAATGGCCAGTTCCCGGAGACATATTCGACCGAGACCCACGCCGTCGCCACCCACGCTGGCCACAGTGGAAGCCGAACCAGCAAGGCGATGAGCAGGCCAGTGAGCCCCATCCACAGCGATGCGTAGGCAATCAGACCGATGGCGATCGGTACGCCCAACACCGCAATCCAGGAAATGGTGAGGGTGTTCATGGCGATGCCCGCAAGGTATCCGCAGCCGAACGCGGCGCGCTTACGCATGCCGGCGACGAGCCACGTCAGGAGGGCAAGGCCAATCATCGTTGCCGGCCACAGCCCAAGCGGCGCCTGCCCGGCGCCGATGAGCAGACCCGCCACTACCGCTAGCAACGCGGTGGCCCAGGTGGGAAGCTCTCGACGCTCGATCACGCAGGAAGCCTACCCGCAACATGCCATGCTAGGCATGTGACCACACTCATGGCTTGCGATACGTCGTACCTCTTCTACCGCGCCTTCTTCGGGCTACCTGCAACGTTGACATCGCCGGACGGACACCCAGTGAACGCCGTGCGCGGCACCTGCGACTTCCTCACCCGTCTCCTCGAGCGCTACTCCCCCGACCACTTGGTGTGCGCTTGGGACGACGACTGGCGGCCCGCCTGGCGGGTCGAACTCGTCGCGAGCTACAAGGCACACCGGGTGGCCGACGACGGTGGGGAGCTCGTCGACGAGAATCTCGCCCGGCAAATCCCTTGGGTGCGAGCGGCGCTCGAGGCTGCGGGGGTGCCCGTCGTCGGAGCCAGCGGATACGAAGCCGACGACGTCCTCGCCTCGCTCGCGGCACAGCATGAGGAAACGACGCTCGTCGTCACCGGCGACCGCGACCTCTTCCAGCTCGTCGACGAGCACACGTCGGTGGTGTACGTCGGTTCATCGGTGGCGAAGAGCGAACTCATCACTCCCGACGACGTGCTGGCCCGTCACAACGTGCCGGCGGCGCGCTACGTCGACTATGCGGCGTTGCGCGGTGATCCATCCGACGGACTCCCCGGCGTGAAGGGCATCGGCGATAAAACCGCAGCCGCGCTGGTGCAGCAGTATCCGACGCTGGAGGCCATGGTGGAGGCGGCGGGAGACCCGTCGGCGACGATGCGCCCGGCGGTGCGCAGGGGCCTGCAAGAATCCGCGGACTACGTGTTGCTGGCGCGCGAGGTAACCACCACCGTCGCCACACTCCCCCTCGCGGTGCCGGTGTCCCCCGGCCCGGACCGCGACGCCGTCGCCGACATCACGGAGCGGTTGGGGCTCGGGCAGTCAGTAGCGCGGCTTGTGGATGCGCTCGTCGCGACGCAGTAGGTAGAGGCCGGCGCTGCCGAGCATGTTGCCGAAGAGGTTGCCGAAGCGGTGCTGGTGGCCGTGTTCGTCGAGCGTGAGCCGGCGGTCGATGCGGAAGCCCATGCGATTGAACAGCGGCTCGAGGTCTTTGATGGACGTGTAGTGCAGGTTGGGCGTGTCGAACCACTCGAACGGAAGGTCGCTGGAGATGGGCATCCGCCCGCGCAGGATGCGCGCGCGGTTGCGCCAGACGACGAAATTCGGCATCGACACGATGGCTTGGTGCGCGATGCGTCGGATCTGGGAGAGCACCTCAGTCGGGCGGTGTACGGCCTGCAGCGTGCGCGAGAGGATGACGACGTCGAACGAGTCGTCGGCGAATTCGTCGAGCTGTTCGTCGATATCCAGCTCGATCACGCTCACACCACTGCGGATCGCGGCGAGCACCTCGGAAGGTTCGATTTCGACGCCGAGCCCGGTGCAGCCCTTGTCATGGAGGCGCAGGAGAAGCTCGCCGTCGCCGCAGCCGAGGTCGAGCACGCGCGAGCGCTCTGGAACCAGCTGGGTGATGAGGTCGTAGTCGGCGCGGGCAGTCATCGGCTCTCCCAAGCTCGGTCGAGGAATGCGCGGATGGTGGCGTGGTAGTCGTCGATCTCGAGCAGAAACGAGTCATGCCCCCACGGTGACTTGATTTCCCGGAACGACACCGGCTGGTGGGCACGCTCCAGGTGGCGGACGATGCGCCGCGAGTCCTTCGTCGAATACCGCCAGTCGGAGTCGAAGCTCATGATGAGGAAGGTCACCTGGTGCTTGCTCAGACGGTCGAGAGCGTCGTCGTCGGCGAACGCGTCGAAGTAGTCCATGGCGCGCGACAAGTAGAGGTAGCTGAGCGCGTCGAAGCGCGACAGGAACTTCTCACCCTGGTACTCCAGGTAGCTTTCGACGGCGAAGTCGACCCCGAAGTTCTTCGTCAACTGTTGGTACTGGGCTTGGCGTCCGAACTTCTCGCCGAACGCCTCCTCCGACAGGTAGGTGATGTGCGCCATCATTCTCGCGACGGACAACCCGCGTGCAGGTGCGGTATCGAGCTCGTGAAACTGACCGTTGTGGAACTCTGGATCGCGCATGATGGCTTGTCGGCCGACGGCGGAAAACGCAATGTTTTGTGCTGTCAGGCGCGACGACGCAGCGATGATGATGGCGTTATCCGTGTCTTCTGGATGGCGCAGCACCCAATCCAACACCTGCATGCCACCCAGCGAGCCCCCGACGAGGGCGGCCCAATGGCTGATGCCCAGGTGCTCCCCTAGTTTGCGGTGCACGGTGACAAAGTCGGAGACAGCGAGCAGGGGGAAATCGAGACCGTACGGTTTGCTCGTCGCAGGGTTGGTGGACGACGGCCCCGTCGTGCCCGAGCAGCCGCCGAGCAGGTTGGCGGAGACGACGAACCAGCGGTCAGTATCGAGCGGTTTGCCGGGCCCGATGAGGTTGTCCCACCAGCCGGGCTTCGCCTCCCCCGCGTGGTGCCCTGCCGCATGCGCGTCGCCGGTGAGGGCATGGCATACGAAGACGGCGTTGCTGCGGGCCTCGTTCAGCGTGCCGTAGGTTTCGTAGGCGACGTCCACCTCAGTGAGTTCGACACCCGATGCAGTGCGCAGCGGGTGCCGAGAGTCATAGAGCCGGACGATGTTGGTTTCGACGATCATCGCCAGTCATCATCTCTCGAATCGGTGGCTGGCGCATCTCGGCCCACGAGCCTCACTGGGCGCTCGGTTGGTCGTCCCCGGTGAAGCCGTAATCGTCGTCGAGGGCATCTGGGAATTGGGCGTTGAGATACTCCAGGAAATTCATGGTGGTGGTCAGCGCAACAGCGATGGCGTTCTCGAGCTGCAGATCGGTGACACCCCGGTCGAAGTCCTGCGTGAAGTCAGCAACAAAGACGCAGTTGTCATTCTCGTCGGGCACGGTGATGGCACGAGGGAAGATCTGGGTGCCGTTCCAATCGTTGACGGTTTGAAACGCCTGAGCGAGATTGCTCACGTCGAGGCTCGGCCGCCATCGAGCCTGAATATTCAGCGCGATCTCCTCGTCATTGGGGCCGGTGATCGAGAACCAACATGGGTGCCCACCCTCGATCAGCGCGGTCAGGACCCCGTCGTCCTCTTCAAAGTCGAACGCCATGCTCTCGAGGGTTGCAACGAGGCGCTCGTGGGTGATCGGCGCGAGGGTGGCGGCGTCGTCGGCGAACTCGGGATGGGGTGCAACGGCATCTGGCATGGGAGTACTCCTTGTTGCTTGAACGTACCTTGCAACACACAGTAGCGGGCACCTACTGCTGCGGTGCCCGCTACTGGTTGCACTGTTCCGGGATCAGACCCCAGTCTGTGGAAGATCAGGACGCTCAGGCGAGGGACCAGGCTTCTCTGGCGAAGGTGCTGTGTCGTCGCCAGACTCGTCTTCCTGAGCGCTTCCCTTGAGCGTGACGTCGGCCCACACCAGGCGGTGATCCGATGTGGGGAACGGGTACTCCCCGGTGAGCCGCGACAGCGGATCGGACTTCACCGGCCAGAACACGCCTGCATCGCTGACCTGCATGGTTTCTGCGTTGAACAGCGTGTAGTCGACGCGGATGTTGCCGGGGCGTGGATCGTCGTTGAAGTCAGCGGTGTCGTATTTCGGGTCAGACTTGTGGCTGTCGTTCGCGCCACCTTGCTTCGCAGCCTCGACGGCGCCCTCCGACATCGGCTTCGGGTCCAGTACGAGAGGGTTCTTCAGCAGCTGGTCGATAGAGCCGGGCATGGAGTCGCCGTCGTTGGGGTCTGAGTTGTAGTCGCCGAGGATTGCGAAGTGCGCACCGGCTGCGAGGCCGCCCTTGGTGCCCTTGTCGTCGTAGAGGTAATCGGCCTTGCCAGAGATGTAGTCGGCCCAGATGCGGATCTCGTCGTTGTTGCGACGCTTGTTGCGCTGTTCCGGGCCGTCGAAGGACGGCGGCGTCGGGTGTGCGGCGAGAACATGGAGCGTCTCGTCGCCGACCTGGACGGGGATGTCGGCGTGGGTCTTCGACGAGAGACGCACCTGCTCGACCTCGTCGGCGTCGAACCAACCCTCCGGCATGGCGTTGTCGGGCATGTCCTTCCAGAGGAAATTCTGGAACGTGCGGACGTCGTCGGTGTTGATCGGGTACTTCGAGTACACGACGAAGCCGTACTGGCCGGGGAACTCGCCGAAGCCCCAGGCATCATCCGGGCCGCCGACCTTCCCGTCATTGTTCAGGTCGAAGCCCGAGGGCACACCGGTGTTCACCGGGCCGCTCCACGCATACGGGTAGGTGACCGGGTCGGCACCGTGCTGCGAAACTTCGAGGTAGTTCTTACGGAACAGGTCTTGGGCCGTACCGTTCTCGTCGTAGTCGAACTCGTTGACCAAGACGATGTCGGGGTTGGCTCGCTGGATAGTTTCAGCTGCATTGCGTGCCTGCTCGTTGTCGCCGTTGCTGAGGTGCTCAATGAGCTCGCCTTCCGCGGAGCGGTTCAGGCTCGCGTTAAAGGTGGCGATACGCAGGGACGAGGGTGCGGACTCGTCTGCTTGAGCCGTGCTGGCGAGGCCGCTGGCCACCAACAACGTGGTGAGCACGGGGGCCACGATGCGTTTGAACATAGATGAACTCCTTGGGTCGATGCCCCAGACAATAAAGGCATGGCGGTGCAACTGACTGGTTGTTGGGGTAAACGTTGAGCAAACAACGAGAAACACGTGCCCATTACTCGCCTACGTGATGCTCGTGAGTTCCACTCGACGCGCCTTGCCCACCTGCTGATAGCGATCTGGTTGGCACGTCATCAGGATGATCTGCGCGTGCTGGCCGACTTGCCCCAGCGCCAACCCCAGAGCACGCAGCCGCTGGGGGTCGGAAAAGCCGAGGGCGTCGTCGATGATGAGCGGCGCGCCCTCATCGGGGGCGACGAGGTGAGCGCACGTGAGCCTGCCCAGCAGCGCAAGCTGCTCTTGTGCGCCGCCGGAGAGCTGATGAAAGGCGACGGTGCGCCCGTCGAGTGTGCGCGAAACGATGTTGAGTTCGGGGTCGATCTCGACCTGCACATCCTTCCCGAACACCACTCTGGCAAGCGACTCTAGGCGTTCCTTGAACGGTTCCACGTAGCGCTCCTGGGCTGCGCTTCGATGTCGAAGCCATACCTCACGCAGCAGTTTCACTGCCGATGCCGCACGGCGGAGACGCGCATGCTCATCGACGGCTGCCTCGAGTTCGGCCCTGGCCTCGACCAGGGCGTCAAAGAGGCCGAGCCGGGCACGATCGTCGATGAGGGCGCCCAGCTCCGTGAGCCGCGACTTCGCATCGTTCAGCTGCTCGGAGGCCGAAGCGTGATTGCCTTCGGCGTTCGCAAGCCACATGCGCACGGTGTCGACATCGGCAGCATCGAACTCCTGTTGCGCAGCATCGCGTGCGGCGGTTGCTTCCGCTACGGCGGCTTGGGCTTGCGTGGCTTCCTCGTCGAGGGCGGCATCCGCTTTGGCAACCCGGTCTTGGGCTAGCCGCTGTTGAAGGAGCTCGAATGTGGCTTGGCGCGACTCCACAGCGCTCACCGCCTTCTCGTAGGCCAACGCCGCAGCGTGTGCCGAAGCTTCGAGCGCGGTGAGCGCAGCAGCGGAGGAATCTCGTTGCTGTTGGGCTTCGTCGCGACGCTGCCCGGCACGGACGTAGGCATCTTCGAGCTCCGGGATGGGTGCTTCAGGGGCTGGCTCCTCCCCCACTGTGGCCTGCAGCGCCGCTACCTCGTGTTCGAGATCGGCGATCATTGTGCCGTCGAGAAGGTGCTCCAACGCAACCGATGCGCGCTCCAATGCCAACGACGCGTCGTGGCGGACGGCTGCAGCAGCCTTCGCATCATCGATTGTCGCGACGGAGAGTTCGTCGAACGCCCGATGCAACGCGGCGGTGGCTTCTGCGAGGCGGGTGCGCTCCTCGTCGGGAGATTTCCCCGGCCGGACCTCCACGGTGAGCACATCGTCGACGTGTATTCGTACGGGTTCGAGCACCGGGCGCACGATGTGTGCGCTCTGCTCTAAGGCTTCGTCGTCGAGGTGCACTGGCTGTTGCCCATGCACGTCGACGGTAACGAGCGCGGCTGCAGCCTCGCTGGCTGCTGTGGCGGCGTCGAGGTTGGCCTGCAGCGTGACGAGGCGAACGACGGCCGCGTCATCGATGTGGTTGGCATCGAGTACAGCCGCAGCCCGTGTGCGGATGGCGTCGGCTTCACGTACTTCAGCGAGGCGCTTGGTGAGGAGCTCATACTGAGCGATGCTGCGGGCTTGGAGCAGGCGCTGCTCGGCCTGCTCTTGATCAGCCCGGGCCTCGTCGAGGTGCCGTTGCAGGGCGTTGAGTTCCGCTTCGGCCTCGGCATGCGCCTGCACAGCCGCATCGCGTTCTTCCAACAGTTGCGCGAGATGCACACGCTGTGCTTGCAACTCATGCTCATCCTCGGTCAGCCGCTGGACGCTGAGCCGTCGACTGGATTGAGCATCAAGTACATGCTGCAAGGCTGATTGCGCTGAGGTGAGCTTCGACGCTGCTGAGCGCAGTGCATCCTCCGCTGCCTCGGCGGCATCGGCTTGTTGCTGGAAAGTGGCGACCTCTTCTGCGCTGTGGGTTTGCTGCTTCGTCAGGTCGGTGATGCGCTCAGCCACCAATGCGTGTTCATCGGTGAGCTGCTGCATGTGGGTGCTCGCCGACTGAGCTGCATCGAGCGCTTCCTGCGCCTCTTCAACGCGTGCCTCGGCAGCGGCATAACTGCCTGTTGGCTTCCCCGTCGGGGTGAAATAGCGCAAGAACTCCTCGTCGATACGGCGGAGCAGCAGGTCGTCGCTCTCCGACGGGCTCTCGTCTCCGAGCGCGCTCTGCAACGATCGCAAATTGACGAGCTGCGGCTGGCGCAGGGATTCTCCTTGGCGGCTCTCCAATGCGTCGAGCAGAGCCACGTCGGTGGTCTCGTTGAGAATGGCGAGGTAGCGCTCGTGTGCTTCCCTGCCCGAGAGCTGTTCCGGTTTGGGCTCGATGACGTGAAGTTCCGTGAGGGGCTTCTTCAGCCAGCGCTTGCGGTACGTCAGGCGATACTTCCCCGTGCTCACATCGACTTCTGCCTCGGGGCCTGCATCGAGCCCGACGGTTTGTACTTCCTTGACGGCGCTCTTCTTCGTGCTATCCAGTTCCGTACGAAGCAGGCGAAGCGCCTCCGCCACCGACGACTTTCCCACCTCATTCGGGCCAGCGACGACGGTGATGTGCTCGTCGAACTCGATGGTGCGCTCGACGATGCCTCGGTAGTTGCGCAGCGTGATGGCATGCAGCTTCATCGCGCACCTCCTGCGAAGCGGTACAGCAAGCTGAGGGCGTCGTGTGCTGCCCCCGCGTCGTCATCGTCGTCGCTGGACGCACGTTGGATGAGTTCCTGCAGCGCGTCGTCGGCAAACCCGGTGAGGCCGAGGTCGGAGAAGTCGGCATCGTCAGGAATCACCGCTAGGTCGTTGTGACGTTCCCAGATACTGAGTTTTGCAAAAAGATACGCGAGATCGTCGAGTGCCGCTTCGAGCTGTGCATGCTGCACCGTTGTGATGGAACCGGACAGCCGTAGCCACACCGCAGTGCGGGACTTGTGCGCGACGCGCTCCAGGCGTCGGGTGAGGGCCTCCACGTCGGCGCCGGAGCCGAGGGTGGCTTCCACAACGAGAAACTGCCACTGCCCGACGTGCAACGTCTCAACGTTGATTCCGTCTGGCTGCACCTCGACCAGCAGCACGTTGCCCGGATCTGGCTCGCGTCGGCTCGTGACCTCGGGTGTGCCGGGGTACCAAATGCCGTCGGCCACTTGGGTGGTGGAGTGCTTGTCGCCTACCGCGACGAAGTGGATCAGGCCGTCGTCCAGCGCCTGAGTGAGCCGTGGGACGTCGAAGGTGGAGGGCTCGTCCGGGTCTGGGTTGAGGGTTGACGCTGCCCCGTGTCCGGCGAGCACGCGGACAACGCTGCCCGACGGTAGCTCGAGGCCGTCGATAGCCTCGCCCAGGAGATCTGTGAGCGGGCGTTTGGACTTCCAGGGCGCTCCCACAACTTCGACGCCCTCGCGCACCGCGAACGGCTCGCCGCTGCGAAGGACGTGAACGTGACTGGGACAACGCTGTTGGAACGCCTGCGAGTTATAGATGGAGGAAGCATCAAGTGGATCATGGTTGCCGGGAACCAGCACCAGGGGAACAGCGATGGCGCGCATGGCTTCAAACGCCTGCGCCAGCACTCGTCGATCGAGTTGGTTGGATTCGAACACGTCGCCGCATACGACGACGAATTCAGCCCCGTGTTCGTCAGCCAACGCCCCGATGTGCCGCACAGCCTCGAACCGGGCCTCCAGGTAGCGTGGGCGTGCCTGTTCGTCGAGATAATGCGCGGTCATGCCGAGCTGCCAATCGCCTGTTGCGATGAACTTCACGGGCCGCCTCCTCGCAGAGCTATATCGATTGCTTGGAAGCCTAACAACTGCCTCTGACAATTCCTGGCGATGGCCGCGGGCGTGCTTGTGGCGACCCGGCTGCAACAGTCATCGAGGGGCTTCCTAGCATGTCGGGGGAACAGCATGACGAGCAGGAGGTAGGCCAAGTGGAGCAGGGTGCGGTGCCGGGAGCTGTGACGAGGGCGGTGTTCGTCGCTGCCGCGATCGTCACCTTCGCCGCGGTGGCCTTGGGTTCGGTGGTGTGCGCGACGGACTCCAGCGCTGCGTGCCCGAACTGGCCGGGCTGCTACGTCGGCCAGATCGCGCCGGAAGCGCAGCTCAACCCCATCCTGGAGTTCGTGCACCGAGTGGTCGCCGTCAGCTGCGGCCCACTCCTGCTGACCGCGGCGATCGTCGGGCTCCGCGTGAAAGATCCGCTGGTCAGAGTGCTGCCGTGGGTGGCGTTCGTCGGCGCCATGATCGCTGGTGTGCTGGGGATGCTGACGGTGAAGGTTGGCATCTCGAAAGCTTGGGCTGCCTTCGATCTCGGGGCCAGCCTTATCGCGCTCGTCGCGATCACCGTGGCTGCTGTGTGCGTACTGCGGTATCCCCGACGGTGGCGGCCAGGCGCTACTGGACGCCTGGCCTGGGGTGCCGTTGGGGCACTGTTCGCGTTTCACATCTGCAGCGTGTTGGTGGCGGGTTCCGGTTCGCTCACCCGGTGCATGAGTTGGCCGGTGTGGCGCATCATCGAGGCCGACGGCAACGTGGCCTGGCAGTGGGTGCGTCTGGTGCTGGGCGGGGTTGCCGCAGTTCTTACTGCGCTGGTGGCGGTGCAAGGCCTGCGCCGCAGCGATACTCGCGTGTTTGGTGCCGTGCTGGCGGTGTTGGTGGTGTGTGAGGTGGCGATGGGGCTCACCGTCGTCGCGCACGGTGCTGACCTCACGGTAAAGGCCTGGTACGCCGCGTTGGCAGCCGCGACGTTCTGCGTCAGCGTGTGGATCGCGAGCTTGGGGAGCGTCGCCAAACGCTGACCACTCCCCCGACGAGGAACCCCACCGTCGCGGGGAGCACCCACCCAAACCCCAAGTCGAACCCGGGAAGCAGGCGCGTCCACGCGCCGCTGGGCAACCAGCCAGCGGTGACGAGCACCGTCGCGAGTGATGCCAAGCCCGCGAAGAGGACTGGCAGCCAGTGGATGGCTGCCTGACCCGCGACGAAACGGTCCAGCAAGCCGAGCACGATGAGCATGATGGCCATGGGATAGAGCACCTGGAGCACTGGCACGGCTGCATGGATGATGGTGTCGAGGCCGAGATTCGCCATGATGAGCGACCACAGTGTGAAGCCGATGGCCCACCGTCGCTGGCTCCCGAGCTGGGGAAACATGAGCGAGAAGGTTTCAGCGCTAGCGACGATGAGGCCGATCGCGGTCTTCAAACACGCGACGAACATAATCAGCGCGGCGAGAACATGCCCCGTGCTGCCGAACAACCAGCGTGACATCGTCGCCAGTGCGACCGCCCCGTTGGTGTCGCGGGCCACCAGCTCAGTCATGCGCGAGCCCAGCACCGCGAGTGCGAGGTAGATCGCGCCCATCGCGACAGCGGCAACTGCACCTGCCTTGCATACCTCTGTTGCGATGCGCCCCTTGCCCGTGACACCGAGCTTGCGCGCGGAATCGATCACGATGATGGCGAACGCGAGGGATGCGAGCCCGTCCATCGTGTTGTAGCCATCGAGGATGCCACGCGCAGCCGCGTGCGAGGCATAAGCCCCGACGGGGTCCGGCGCTGGGGCTGCCGGGGCAAGGAAGGCGGCGACGAGGAGCACGCCGAGGAGCGCGAGGAAGATGGGTGTGAGGAATTTGCCGACGATGTCGAGGATGCGCCCGGGGCGAAGGGCAGCGACGAGTACGAGTATGAAAAAGACCGCACTGAACACCGCGAGCGCGAGCGCATTTCCCGTGCCTTCTGAGTTGCCGAAGGCGATCTCGTACGACACGGTGGCGGTGCGGGGTATCGCAAAGAACGGGCCGATCGTGAGGTAGAGCGCGCAGGTAAACACCATCGCGAACACGGGGTGCACCCGTGATGCCAGCTCGGGCAAACTGCGGGTGCCTGCGGTGGCCGTCGCAATGACGCCGAGGACAGGGATGCCCACCGCCGCGACGAGGAAGCCGAGCGCAGCGGGAACCCCATTGTTGCCAGCCTGCAGCCCGAGCGACACAGGAAAAATTAGGTTGCCGGCGCCGAAGAACAACCCGAATGTGAGCGAACCCAACAGAAGGGACTCGAGGATACGCAGTGTTCGTGGCGTCGGGTTCCTATTCACGCAGGTGACTATGCCCTATGTTGGCGACGTCGCGCTTGTTGGGGTGTGGAAAAATGAAGGCCGTACTAGTAATTAGGAGCCATAGATGAGCCTCGAGAAGCAGATCCACGACGACATGGTTGCCGCCATGCGAGCCAAAGACAAGACCCTCACCACCACGCTGCGCATGGCCATTGCCGCGCTGAAGAAGGAGAAGGTTGCTGGCGACGTCGCCCGCGAACTCACCGAGGATGAAGAGGTTGCGGTGCTGCAGCGCGAGGTGCGCGCCCGGAAGGATTCCGCGCAAGCGTACATCGACGGTGGTCGCCCCGAGTTGGCGGAGGCTGAAACTGCGGAGGCCGAGGTGCTCTCCAAGTACCTCCCTGCCATGCTCACCGACGGGGAACTCGACCAGATCATCGCCGACGAGGTGCAGGCGGCTGCCGACGCGTCGGGCGAGAAGCCCACGATGAAGCAGATGGGCCAGATCATGAAGGCCGTGAATGCGAAGGTGAGCGGTCGCGCCGAGGGTGCCACCGTCGCAGCAAAGGTAAAGCAGGCCCTGGCTGGGTGATGCAGCGAAGCTGCTCTGGTCGTCGAGTAGGCGGCGTAGCCGCTGTATCGAGACGCAGCGACGTGGTTTCGATACGCGCCTGCGGCGCTACTCAACCACCGGAAACGGCGCCGTTACTCCTCATCCATGAGGCAGTGTGCTGCGCCTGCTGCGACGGCGGTGACAGCAAGCACGGAGGGCCAGGCACCAATCTTCTTGGCGAGCTTGTGGGAGTAGCCGAACCCGCCCATGTAGAGCGCGGTCAGCAGCGCGGTCTTCCCCACTCCCCCTTTGCGCAGCCAGGTGCGGCCCGCGTACAGCCCGGCGCCGGCGAGCACCGCGCCTCCAAGCACACGAATACCCGATTCGCGTGCTACCGCGAACCCGCCGCACAGCCCGAGGGCGACGAGCGGGGCGGTCTTCACTTGGTCTGAGTCTTTGAGCGTCATACCCGCAAGAGTACGCCCGGGGCGAAGATAGATCAGGTTCGTGGTGGGTAGACGAGCCACGAACTTGATCTATGTTTTGGAAGGCCTCACTGAGCACTCACCCGCAAGGTCCTTCCCAGCGGGTCTCACCGTCAACGATGAGATTCGTCGGTTGTAACCCCAGTCGTTGTGCGATCTTTTGCGAGGCAACGTTATCGGGGTGGATGTGAGCAACCAGCTCGGTCACGCCTCGTCCAACCAGGAGCTCCACGAGGAGCTGTGCCGCTCGGGTGGCGTACCCGCGTCCTTGCCATGCTTCACCGATCACCCAGGCAATCTCCGCCGGACCACCAGCGCTGGGAATGGTCGCCTGCACGTAGCCGATAGGCCGGTCATAAGGGTCAAGAACGACCACCTCATTGATCCACTGTTCCTGCCCATCCGGCGAAACGCCGACAACCTGTACCGCATAGCGCCTTGCGAGCTCCGCTGCCGATGGTGGCGAGCCGCCAATAAACTCATAGAGCGATGCTGCGCTCAGCACTTCCGCCATCGCGGTCGCATCGTCGACAGAGAGCCGACGGATCCGCAAAGCATTGAGCATGCACCCAAGTAGACCACCTGCTGGGAGTGTGTGCAATCAGTACCCTCGTGGTGGGGTGGACGGGCCACGGACATGATCTATATGTCGTGGTTTCGATACGCGCCTACGGCGCTACTCAACCACCGGGATAGCTATGGCGTCGAGCACGCGGCAGCGCTACTCAACCACCGAGATAGCCCGTTACCTTGGAAGAGTCCTCGAACGTCGGGGATCTGGTCGCTCGGTCGGGCATGGCTGTCTCGCCCTGCCATTGATGGTCCGGGGGGTGTTGCCACCCGACCGAGAGACACTCGCCCACCGCTGATAGGGACACGGCCCAGCATTGCTGAGGTCTCACCGTAACGTGGGTGCCGGCAGTGGGTGTCACGACTGCGACCAGCCAGAAACTCTCATCGAGGAGAGCCACCATGCAAGACACCATTTGCAATCACCATTGGCCTGGACGTCGGCAAGACCGAGCACCACGCCTGCGCGCTCGATCCCACCGGGAAGAAGATCTTCGACAAACCCCTCCCACAAGACGAGACCAAACTCCGCGCACTGTTCACCACGCTACTCGACCACGGCCGAGTACTGCTGGTGGTCGATCAACCCAACACAATCGGCGCGCTCCCGGTCGCAGTCGCCCGTGACGCTGGCTGCGAGGTCGCCTACCTGCCCGGTCTGGCCATGCGCAAAGCCGCCGACCTCTATCCCGGCCGGGCAAAGACCGATACCAAAGACGCATTCATCATCGCTGACACCGCCCGTACCATGCCCCACACACTCCGGCAGGTCGATCACAACAGCGAAACTCTGTCCGCGTTGAAAGTCCTCTCCGGCTTCGACGAAGACCTCGCCCACGAATGCACCCGCGCGCTGAACCGGCTCCGTTCGCTGCTCACACAGATCCACCCCGCCCTCGAACGGGTCTTCACCGGCACCACCCTCAGCAGCGAACTCGCGCTGAACCTGTTGATCAAATACGCCGGCCCCACCGGTCTCGCCACGGCCGGGAAGACCCGCGTCCTGCGCTACGCCCGGACCCACCGCTACCGGAATCCAGGCCAGCTCATCGACCGCATCTTCACCGCACTCGAGGAACAAACCGTGACCGTCCCCGCCACCCGCGCCGTCGAGAGCATCATCCCCCGCTTCGCCGCGCAAGTCGTCGAGCTCAAGACCCAACGCGCCACCGTCGCACAAGAAGTCGAAGCCATGCTCGCCGACTTCCCTCTCTCCAAGGTCTTGATGAGCATGCCCGGGATCGGCATCAAGACCGCCGCACAGATCCTCCTCGCCATCGGCGACGGCTCCAGCTTCGCCACCGCCAGCCATCTCGCCGCCTACGCCGGCATCGCCCCTATCACCAGACGCTCCGGCTCCTCCATCCGCGGTGAATACCCATCCAGAGCAGGCAACAAACGCCTCAAGAACGCCCTCTTCTACTCCGCCTGGATCGCCTCCACCCGCGACCCCGCATCCAAGACCTACTACCAACGCAAACGTGCCGAAGGGAAACGCCACAACGCCGCCATCATCTGCCTCGCCCGCCGACGATGCAACGTCATCTACGCCATGCTCCGAGACGGCACCCCTTACCAACCACCAACACCCTCGCCCAACCCCAAACCCGTCACCCTCGCAGCTTGACAAACAACATAGGGACACCCCCCCTATCGGCAGCGCGAGGAACGCCACGGCGCGCAGCACGTTGGCGGTCGTGATGACGGATACTCGATTGTGACGATCGGCAACTACGCCCGCGAAGAGCCCGAAAAGGACCAATCCCGCGGACTCGGCCGCGGTCACGGCGCTCGCCTGCCATCCAGTTGCGCCAAGGGCGCCCACCGCGATGAGTGGCAGGGCAACGTCGGCCACCCCCTGCGAGAGCTCTCCGAGGCCGGAGGTTGCGGCTACCCGCTAAAACACACTTTTCGAAATTCTGGGTGTGGTAGTCATACATCTCTCTTCACTAGCTTACGGTCCGCCATGGGTGGGATCGAGTGATGTTTCACCCGCCGAGCTTCATCTCGACGAAGTCGTATTCCCCGCCATTGGTCACCTGCTTGAAGTGGCGAATAAATTTGAACCCACTGGCCTCATACACCTTGATGCCCCGCACATTAAATGACGCGACCGACAGGCGAATCTCCACGCCTGGGTATTCCTGGCGAATCCTCGCCAAATTGCACCTCATGAAGTTCCGCCCCAAACCGGCGCCGGTAAGGTCGGGGCGCATCCCTAGCCCAATCTCCAAACCATCGCCCCCTTCCGGAAAAGCTCCGGAAAGGAAACCGATAAGTTGACCGGCCTGCCGCACTTGAAGGAAGAATTCCGGCCACAGCTCGGGAGTAACGAATTCACGATAATCCTCGGGATCCGCCGTCATGTCATAGAAATCATAAGGAGCCGGGTATTTCCAATCATCCGCAATCTCTCGTGCGGTTGCCGCGTCCATAGGCATGTATACCAGGTCTTGATTGGCCTGATCACGTGCCACTAGGGGTGAACCTTGGCTCATTTTCTCTCCTGTGAGGGCGAAGGGAACAGATCCATCATGAGGCTAAGTGGGTGCAGGAAACAACGCTGATCGCTGCGTGGTCTCGCTGCAGCAAGACTTCGATATCGGCAGAACACGACCCGTCGGGGGACGGAGGGGATATGGATACCATCTCGGTGGCGAGGAGCCGGATCCAAGGAATCCGGGCATCAGCCTCCACCACCGAGAGGTGGACGACTGGACTTTCGTCGGCCGCCCCGGAGGGGCTCGACCTTCGCAGCTGAGCCGATGCGACGTCGAAGCTCCAGTTCTCGACACGGTGGCGATCACCGCCCCCTGTAGCGGCCGGTAGGTCGCCACGCACATGCTTGACAACGGGCAACGTTCTCGCGTCATGTGCCTTGCCCCAGCGCTGCAAATGCTCGCAGAGCCGCTCGTACAACGCTTCTGGCGGACACGAGAACTCCAGCCGCCACCCGCCGGGAGCCACGGTTGCTCGGTCGGCCGATTGGGATGAGGACGAGGCCACGAGGGCGCTCCCGTCAGCAACCTGTGACGACGTCTCGCCAAACCCCGCACTGAGGTCTAGGAAGTCGGTTTCGAGCTCGTGAAGGACATCCTGGTCGTAGAGGATGTGGTCCAACACCAAGAAGGTGATGCCGAGACGGGGCACTCTCACGATGAGCGCCAAGGCCCGATGCGGGCTGAACTCCGACCGCACAGCCTCCCAGTCGTCCACTCCGAGGGCTTGCAGTTGACGGATCCGTGGTGTGCCGTCTCCCGCGGTCCAGCGGTGATTCTTGATTGTGCTCGCGAGCCAAGCGTGGTTTGACCAGAATTCACCAAGCAGATGGTCCACTCGCTGCTGCGTTGCACCCGCTGGTATCCACAGGGGTACGATGCTGAGGTCTGGCCCCGAGCGTTCGAGCCTCCTCAGGTGGGCCAAGTCTCTCTCGCTCAGATCGACTGGGAAGGCTCCTGACGTGTGTGACGCGGGCGCGGCTGAGGTGATCTCTGACCCCTGCACGATTGCCGCGCAGATGGTGGCGATCGTGCGCGTTGGGCCCAGCTCTTCCAGCGGCACGTCGCACCCCAACGCATCCATGAGTTCCCTCCGCAGAGCGAACACGCGAAGGGAGTCCAACCCCATATGGGACAGGGCTTGCGACGAACTCGTCACCGAGCAGCCCATGGCCTTCTCCCCCGGCCCCAACACACAGATCTGCGAGGTCCAGCGCTGCTTGCCCTGCTCGGTGGTGCGGGCATCGACGTGCACGATCACGTCCAACGACTGCGCCAACGCCCGCACCGCATAGTCGTAGGTCACATGGGCGCCGGCCTTCATCGCACACGTCACCAGCTTGTTGACCGTGTCCTCACAACTACGGGCATGCGTCGTCGACAACGATCCCGTCCCCGACTGCATCGCCTCCAGCATCGCCAGCACCTCACGACCCCGCACCTCACCCACGATCTGGCGCGACAGGTTGAACCGGTACGAGTCGTACAAGGCGTCATCGATGCTGAACTCCCCCGCCCGACGCCCCGAGGCCGTCATCTCCCCACCCGGCCGGGCCTCCCACGCATGCACGATCGGATGCCGCTCACGCATCTCGTGCAGGTGCAGCTCGTACTCAGTCTCGAAGGTGCCGATCGCCTCATCCGGGCCGATCTCGGCGCACAACGCCCGCACCATCGTCGTCTTGCCCGCCCCCTGCGCCCGCCACCACGATCGAATGACGCGACCGCACCGCCGCCCGCAAAAACGACGCCGCCGTCCCCGACAACGACCCCAACCCCACCAGGTCGTCCAAGGTCACCTGCTGCAACCGGTGACGACGGATCACCACCGACGGCCGAGGCGTCACCCACGCCGTCGCCGCCAACCGCGCCCCACCATCCAGGCGCAGGTGCAACCGCGGCTCCGCCTCACTGAACTGCCGCGCATTCGCCTCCGACCGCGACGCCACGAAGACCAGGAAGTCGATCAACTCCTGGTCACTGTCAGCCACCGCCGGACCCGCCACCACCCGACCATCGGCGTACTCCAGCCACACCACATCACAGCCCTGGATGATGATGTTCTCCACCCGCTCGTCATCAACCAACGGCTGCAACCTGCCCAGCCGGAACAACGCATCGAAAACCGCCTGCGCCACCCGCTGCTCACCCGACGGCGACAACGTCCGCACACCCGCACGAGCCTGCTGCGCCACCTCCTCGACCACCAGATCAGCAATGATCCGCCGCCCCAACCGGTGCTGCTCGGCCACCGACGTCGCCGACGACCCCTCCAACGCCCGCATCAACTGCCCCGACGCAGCCACCCGCAACGAGCGCACCAACTCCCAATCCAACTCCCCCTCCACCGCAGCACCGGCCCGAACCTCCGCCACGTCGAACACAGGCTCGGTCACAGCGCTATTGGGCGTCGCGGTGCGAATGTTGGCCGGTGCCGCAGCGGCACGGATCCGCTCCACCGATGCCGAGCCCCGCACCAGCGAGAACGTCGAGCGACGACGCCCCGCCGACCCGACCGGTGCGTTCGTCTGGAACAATGGCAGCCTCGACAGATCCGAAGCCTCCAGCTCCCGTTCATCGACCCGGTCGTTCATCACGCCTCCTCCAGCACCGTCGATGGATCCTGCGCGCTCGCTGCCGAACGGATGGCCGTTCCCAGCGCGTCGAGCGAGCGATGCCACCGACCCAACGCCCGGCCCGAGACCTTCTCGCCACGACTTACACTTGCCGCAGCCCGCGGATCCCAACACACGCTCCCGAAGCCGGGCAGCCCCACCGCCTTGGCCACCTCCCGCAGTCCGTAGGGACGGCCCGGGCCCACCACCACGCAGCCCACCGTCCCGGCACCCGTGCCCGCAGCAGCCGCCTCCGCCCAGGCCAGCCCCCACTGCCGAGCCGCCGACAACTCCGGCAGCCCACTGCCACAGACCAACAACGCCAGATCCGCCGATTCCACCAATGCCGTCTCCGAATGGGCCATCCCCAACCGTCCCGCGTCGATGATCACGTCCTGTCCCGACGCCTCGAGCGCTCGAAGCTCCACAGCCAGAGGACGCCACAACTCCCGCAGACTGCCCGCCTGCACATGCGACCGGGGCCCCACCAGCACCGACGCGTTCGTGTCCTCCAGCACCAGCAGCGACGTCGGCAACGCCTCACCCAGCCGGCCCTCACGCTGGGCCAGCACCAGCTGCACCATCGCATCCGGATGCGCCACCGCACCCTGGAACAACCCCGCCAACACCGGCGAACCACCCACCGGGTCGGCATCCACCAACACCACCGGACGCGGCCACCGCATCGCCAACCCCAACGCCGTCGTCGTCACGCCCGGAGCACCCGAAGCCGAGGCCAACACCACCAGAGCCATCAGCCCTCCCGCGCATCCACCACGAGGGCCACCTTGCCGCTGGCCGAACGAGCCGCCAGCTCCGGCGCCTGCTGCTCCGCCACCTCCACACTCACACTGATCCGCCCCGACACATCCGCAGCCCCGACCTGCACCACCGACGCCGTGAACACCCGAACGTCCTGGGCCACCACATCGCCCTGCTGGCCCGGCGTCGACACCACCCGCACCGGATCGCCCACCCGCAGCGGCTGCGACGGCAACTGGCCCGGAGCCAATGCCAAGCCCACCACCGACATCCCTTTGTGCGGCGCCACATCCTGCGTGACCCCGGTCGGCACCATCAACTGCCCCGCCTACAGATCCACCGCAGCACGCTGACCCACCAAAGCCTCCAACCGGTCCGCTGGCACCGTCGCCAACGCCGGATCGACCCCCACCCGTACCACCTCCAGGTCCGACGACGAGATCACCGACCCCCGCGCCACGTCCTGCCGCACCCCCACCACCGGCTGCGCCGAACCCAGGCTCGAGTACGCCCACACCGACAACAACGCCCCCAGCACCACCAGCGCCACCGACACCGCCACCAACGCAGGACGCCGCCGCATCCGCACCCCCGCCGCTACCGGCGCCACCCTGGCTGCAGCCTGCGGCGCCTCCACACCAGCCGTCTGCGTCGCGCTCATCGCCCGATCACCTGGACCTCGCCCACCTCAAGCACCCGATCCGTCGTGAAATCCATCGCGATACTCCCCGTCTGCCCACCCGACGCCGTCCAATCAACAGCCCAGAAGGACGTCGCCCTGATCGTGTACGTCCCCCGCTGCGAATACGTATGGCCGCAATCCGGCGACGACTTTCCGCCATCCCCAGGCCCGAACACAGACCCCGCCGTCGTGCACGTCACGGCCTGGCCGTCGCCCATCTGCCACACCACCCGCTTCACCTTCGCCGTGGCCGACACCGTCACGCCCCGCTCGCTCAAGCTGCGGGTCTGCGGGCCAAACGTCTGCGCCGACGGATTCTCAACCCACATCCACACCGGCAACCCCACCGTCCCCACCACACCGGGACGATCCTCCGGAGCCATCCCCACAACGATCGCCCGCAGATTCGTCTGCGCCACCAACTGCTTCGCCAACACCGCAGGATCCGGAGGCGCCGCCACGCCAGCCGGCTGCGCCACCGACCAGAACGAGTAGACGTGACCGCCAGCCTCAACACCGGTGGTGCACATGTACACCGCCCCATCCGTGTGCCCCTCCCAGAGCGGATGACCCGCGGGAGGCGGAGGCGTGGCCGGCTTCACGTAGCACTGCCGCTCGTTGGACCAGTAACCGGCGCTACTGGTGCACGGCACCGGCGAACCCGAGCGGCTTTCACACGCCGTCTGCACGGTCTTGCCCGTCGGATTCTTGTGGAGCGCGGCAGCCGGCTGCGAGTCTCCCCGTTGTGGAACTGACAAGGTCAGTTTGCAGGTGCCAGTTAGACGTACATACTCCTGATCCCGTCCGCACGAGACACCCGAGTCAGCCGCAGCTGTCGTCGAGGCTCCGCACAAGAGGGCCAACAGACTCACCGTCCCTCCGACGCGGCTCAGCACGTCCCCACCACCTTGTCCTGGATGACGAACCACAAACCCGTAACGGCGTCCTCGGTGACGGTAACCTTCGATTCCACCCGCCTCGGGCCTTCTCCTCGAACGGACTTCCCCTTGGCGTCCACCAGATCTGTACCCGTGCCGTCCACGCAGTAGGTCATGAGCCAAGATCGTGCGTCGCTGCCGGGCGTTACATGCGTGAGTCGAGCTGAACTCTTCCCTGTCTGCTTCCACCCTTGGGTCCGCAACTCCGTCACGTCGACCTGCCAACGTCTGAGCGCATCACCGCGCGTTACGGTCTGGAGTTGGTTCAAGTCCGAGGAAGGGTCCGCGGCCAGTTCCTCGGTCAACTTCAGGTATCGACCAAAGGCCGCATCGGCCTTCTGCGCCTCCGCTGGGGTCGGGGGACTTGAGCTCGGTGAAGTGGGAGAAGGCACATGCACCGGCGTAGAGCTGACGCCAGCACTTGGAGAGGTAGGTGCAGGCGGCCTCTGTGTGGTCACCGGTGCCTCCGGCCCTGAGCACGCGCCCAGAGCGAACGCCACTGCGGTGCTTGCGATCAACTTCTTGGCACTCGTACTCACGAGGGCCCCCTCTCGTCTGCAGCGTCATTGCCACAAGCCGAGCCGGATGTCGTGGTGCTCACCGACCCGACACTGGGGGCAGCAAGCAATTCATCACTCCCCCGAGTTGGGACCCATACTGCGTCATCGAGTGGTCCGACCGCCAGTGCCCATCGACACTTCCAGGTCACGCCCAAGGCTCACCAGCCGACGGGATCCCTACTGGCACAGAAGAATCAAGCCACCCCAGAAATGACCAAAATTATCAGCGAACAGCCGTCCCCTGAACAGCTCGCGATCCCAGGTTCGCCCTGGTGCAACTCATGACGCACGCCGAACCAAGGCGTCCACGTCTGCCCGCTGGACGCGGATCAGTCGATCCCCAATCCGGTAGCTCGGTAGTCGGCCGTCGGCAATCATTCGCCGCACTGTCCGTGGGCAGACACCAAGCCGACGAGCGGCCGACTGCACACTCTCCACATCAACCATGCGCTGCTCTGCATTCATGCCCACCCAACAACCTCGGCACAGATTGGTGCCCACGCGACCTGGTCAGGAGACCTCGCAGGCGCTGGTCGCGGCAGGGGAAACACAACTCACGAACCGCAGAGAAACGCCTAGTCGCAAGAGGGGAACGCAGGTGTCGAATGCAGGTGCGAACCGGGTCCTGTAATCTCGATAGGGCACGTATAGGGCACGAAGAAGGGGCCCGCCAGAGCAAACTAGCTCTGACAAGCCCCTTTGAACGTCGGGCTGACAGGATTTGAACCTGCGACCCCTTGACCCCCAGTCAAGTGCGCTACCAAACTGCGCTACAGCCCGTCGGACCTCAAGTCCGGGGATGAACATTACCGCACCGACCGGCGTTGCGCCAGTCGGTGCGGGATGCTCAGAACAACACCTCGCGACGGGCGGGTTCCGCCTTGTACAGCTCGCGTCCGCCACGGTACGACGCCAGTACGTCGGCGTTGAACGACAGTGCTTCCACCCAATCGTTCGCGTCGAACACGATGAAGTTCGCGGGCTTGCCCACCTCGATGCCGTACTCTTCGAGATGCAGCGTGCGGGCGGCATTGTGCGTGATGAAGCGGTACGAGTCCACGATCTGTTGGTGCCCCATCATCTGTGTCACGTACAGCCCGTTCAGCACCACATCTCGCAGGTTGCCCGTGCCGAGCGGATTCCAGGGGTCGACGATGTCGTCCTGCCCGAAACTTACGTTCAGCCCCGCGTCGGTGAGTTCCTTCACTCGGGTGACGCCTCGTCGCTTCGGATATGTATCCATTCGCCCTTGCAAGTGGGTGTTGACAAGGGGGTTCGATACGAAGTTGATGCCACTCATCTGCAGCAGTCGCAGCAGCCGGATGAAGTAGGCGTTGTTGTACGAGTGCATCGCTGTGGTGTGCGACGCGGTGACACGCTTGCCGATACCTGCCTCATAGGCCCTGGTGGCCAGGGTTTCGAGGCCGCGGGATGCCTCGTCGTCGATCTCGTCGCAGTGCACGTCCACCAGAAGGTTGAATTCCTGCGCCAGCTCCATCGCGAAGTTAAGCGACGACACAGAGTATTCGCGCGTGAACTCAAAGTGCGGGATGGCGCCGATCGCGTCGACTCCCATCTCTGCGGCCTTGCGCATGAGCGCGCGCCCATTCGGGAACGAGTCGATGCCTTCCTGCGGGAACGCGACGAGCTGCAGGGTGATGTCGTCGCGGAGTTCCTCGCGCAGCTCTAACAGCGCACGCAGTGCGGTGAGTTCAGGGTCGGTGACATCGACGTGGCTGCGCACGAATTGAATGCCGAAGCGCGCCTGCTGCCGTACCGCCCTGCCCACGCGCTCCTTCACGTCGTCGACGGTGAGGGTGCGCTTACGTTCGCTCCACACCTCGATGCCTTCGAAGAGCGTGCCCGACTCGTTGTACCGAGGCTGGCCAGCGGTGAGTGCCGAGTCGAGGTGCACGTGCGATTCGATAATCGGCGGCAGTGCGAGCTTGCCGTGATAGTCGACGACGCGCTCCCCGTCGCGGGCTTCCAGGGACGGCTCAATCTGGGTGAACCGACCCTGCTCGATGCGGATGCAGCTGAGCTGCTCCGCGTTCTCGATACGGACGTTCTTAATCAGGAGGTTCATCGATGCTGCACCGACTTCTGGATTCGTGCTCCGACCAGGTACACCACCAAACCTACCGCCATGGCGTTGATGGATGCGATGCCCCATGGCACGAACCATCCGACGGCGGCACCCGCCAGTACGCCGGCCACCGAGCCCCATACGACGCGGTAGCGCGGCTTCTCTCCACCACCGGCGTAGTGCCAGGGCCTAGAGAAGTAATCGGCGATCAGGATTGCGCCGATGGGTGGCAGTGTGGCGTTGAGGAGGTTCAGCCAGACGACGAAGTTGTCGTACAGCCACAGCGCGAGGAGCGTTCCAAGCACGCCGGCTACCAAAACGAGGGGCTTCTTCGCGATCTTGGTCACGTTCGCGAACCCGAGGCCGGTGGTGTAGAGGGCGTTGTTGTTCGTCGTCCAGATGTTCGCGCCGAGCACGATGAGTGCTGGTACGGCCAGTCCCTGGGCGATCATCACGTAGAAGATGTCGTCCTTGCCCGTGAGCGCGCCGCCCACCGCACCGAAGCTGAACATCAGCGTGTTGCCGAGCAGGAACGCCACCACGGTGGTGACCACGGCAGATCGTGTGGACTTCGCGAACCGCGTGAAGTTCGGGGTGGCGGATCCACCGGATACGAATGAGCCGACGACAAGCGCCACGCCGGTCATGAGCGGCATCCCAGTGGATGAGGCGAACATCTGGCTGAGGCCGCCGCCGTCGGAAGTGGCGAGCACCATCGAGTACGTGCCGAGTACGGCAATCAGCGGTACGGAGATGAAGCTGACGATCTCGATGGCTTTGATGCCGAAGTAGGCCGACGCGGTCATCAGTGCGCCCGCGATGATGATGATCGGCCACGGGCCGATGTGCAGGAGCTCCGCCGTCGGGATAGCGAACATCGCGACGCCGACGCCGAACCAGCCCATCTGAGTCAGCGAGATCAGTGCTGAGGGGAGCAAGCTGCCGAGCGATCCGAAGGATTGCTGTGCGAGGAGGTCGAAGCCCATGCCGGTTTTGGCGCCGACGAATCCGAGCGCCCCGGTGTAGATGGCGAGGATGACGCCGCCGATCAGCACGGCCTGCGTGTAGTGGGTGAAGCTCAGCCCGTTGCCCAGTTTTGCGCCGACGCTCATCGATGCCGAGAAGAAAGTGAAGCCGAGCATAACAAAGCCGACGGCCCAAAAGGAACGTCGGCTTTGCTGTGGCACGGCTTCGAATGAGAAATCGTCATCGCGCGGAGGTTGTGGAGATTGCAGGTGTGTACTCATGCGCCGCCTTCGAATTGTGCTCAAATTGCCTGAACACTAGTACAGGCCAAACACGTTGTGCAAATGCGGCGCGTTGTGCTGCGTGTGTTTAGTCTTCCACCTCGGCCTGGACCTTGTGGTCAACGCTCGAACGCGTCACCGTAACCTTGCGCGGCTTGGCCTGCTCAGCGATGGGAAGCGTGATGGTGAGAACACCGTCGTTGTAATTGGCCTCGATCTGGTCGAGTGCCACCCCGTTGCCGAGCGACAGCTGACGTGCATAGGTGCCGGTGGAGCGCTCGCGGGTGAGCCACTCGGTGTCTTCACTGGTGACCGTGGCCTTGCGCTCGGCCCGCACGGTGAGGGTGTTCTCCTCGATGTCGATATCGATGGAGTCGGGATCCACACCGGGGAGGTCGATGTTCGCGACGAACGCCTCCTTGTCGCGGTACAAGTCCATCGGCATGCCGACGCTGCCAGGCGTGCGGAACGCAGAGTTGATGGCGCGGCCGAATTCGCGGAACGGGTCATAGTAGCTGGTTGTCATGGTTACTCCTCTAGTTCTTGAGCCTAGGTGGCTCAACTTCAATATTGAGTCTACCCCGCTCAAGGAGGAAAACAAAGTGTGATGATTTCGATACGCGCCCTACGGGCGCTACTCAATCCTCGGAGGGGGCGCCAGGTGGTTGAGTAGTATGAGGCGCGTCGCGATACGGGTCTCCGGCCCTACTCGACGGTTGGGGTGTGGCCCTGGTGGTTGAGTAGCCGCCGTAGGCGGCGTATCGAAACCCCGTCACTGCGTCTCGATACACGGCTTCGCCGCTACTCGACGGTCGGGGTGACAGGCGGCCCTACTCGACGGTCGGGGTGTGGCCCGGTGGTTGAGTAGCGAGCGAAGCTCGCGTATCGAAACCACGCCGCAACAAAAGTCACGCAACTGTCAACGCGCGGTATTGCGCTTCTGACGGGCGCGCACTTCGAGGTGGACGGGCGAGCCGCGGAACCCGAAGTCTTCCCGCAGCCGACGCTCGATGAAGCGAACGTACGACTGGTCCATCTGGCCGCTGGTGAACAGCGCGAAGGTCGGCGGGCAGTTGTGCGCCTGCGTGCCGAACAAAATGCGGGGCTGCTTGCCGCCACGCACCGGGTGCGGATGCGACGCAGCCAGCCTGCCCAAGAACGAGTTGAGTTTGCCTGTCGAGACGCGTGTCTCCCAGCCCTCCGCAGACTCCTCAATCGCCCTCGATAGCTTCTCGACGTTGCGCCCAGTCAGTGCGGAGATGTTCACCGTCGGCGCCCATTGGAAGGACACGAGATCGCGCTCCACCTCGCGTTCCAGGTAGCGGCGACGTTCCTCGTCGGTGAGATCCCACTTGTTAAACGCGACGACGAGCGCGCGCCCGCTCTCCTCGATGGAGCTCAAGATGCGTAGGTCTTGGTCGGTGATGGGTTCGGACGCGTCGATCACCAGAATGCATACCTCGGCGCGCTCGATGGCCGCCTGCGTGCGCAGGCTCGCGTAGTACTCGTGCCCACTAGCTTCCTTGACACGTCGGCGGATGCCCGCGGTGTCGACAAAGTGGTAGATGTTGCCGCCTACCTCGACGATCTCGTCAACGGGGTCGACCGTCGTGCCAGAGATATCGGAGACCACGGAACGCTGCTGCCCAGACAAGCGGTTGAGCAGCGATGACTTCCCCACGTTCGGCTTGCCGACGATCGCCACGCGACGCGGCCCAGACCGCTCAACAAACGGTGTAGCCGGAGCTTCTGGAAGGGCCGCGAGCACGGCGTCGAGGAGATCACCGGAGCCACGCCCATGCAGCGCAGAGACGGGATACGGCTCCCCCAGCCCAAGGTTCCACATGGTGGCGGCGTTCGCCTCGTGGCGCTGATCGTCGACCTTGTTGGCCGCCAGGATGACCGGCTTCTTGCTGCGACGCAGCACCCGCACGACGGCTTCGTCTTCGTCGAGTGTGCCGACGGTGGCGTCGACGACGAAAAGCACGGCGTCGGCCGTAGCAATAGCCAGCTCGGCCTGCTCCGCGATCTGCGCAGCCATGCCCTTGCCGTCGGAAACCCAGCCGCCGGTATCGACGACGACGAAGTCTTTGCCGTTCCAGTTCGCGTCGTAGCTGATGCGATCTCTCGTGACACCCGGCTGGTCTTGCACGACGGCGGCACGCCGCCCGAGAATGCGGTTCACCAGCGTGGATTTCCCGACGTTGGGTCGGCCCACCACCGCAACCACAGGTTTGATGGCTGCGTCGTCGGATTCAACAAAAATGTCGTCACTCACGGGTGCTCCTTGCAGCTGGCGTACGCGAGCGCCCAGTCTATCGGTTACACCCCAAACCGGGCTTGCACCGACGAGGCTCAGGCCATGTTCTCCACGACGTGAAACGCGGGCTCCTCGTAAGGGTGGGCGGCGCGCAACGTGGCCACGACCTCACTACGCAGTCGTCGCGGAAACGTCAGCTCGACGCGGTGCTCGGTGACGCGCTCCAGCTCCCCCACCTGGCCGATGGTGGGGTTGGCATCGCCGATGGGGCGGAACTGGCCCGTACCGGCGGTGAAAAACGCGCAGTGTTCGTATTCGCCGACGGTGCCCGCGCCGGCTGCGAACAGCGACGCCAGCACCGCGTCGGTGGCCTCCACCGGCACGTAAAACACCAGCACATCGAGGGGTTCACGCATGCGGGAACAACTTCTCGATCTCGGCGACCACTTCGTCGGGGCTGATGAACGTGGAGTCGATCACCACGACGCCTTCTGCGGCATCGGTGAAGTTCGACACCGTGGAATCGTCGCGGTCGCGGCGCAGCACCTGGTCGGTGACGGCTGCGTGGTCGGCCTTGCCGGACAGCTCCGCTTCGCGTCGGGCTACGCGGGCGGCGGGGTCGGCGACGAGCAGGATGCGCACGTCGGCATCGGGGGCGACGACCGTGGTGATGTCGCGCCCCTCGACGACGATCCGGCGGCGGTGCTCGTCGATGATGCTGCGCATGCGGTCGGTCAGGGTGCGCCGTACTTCAAGGTTGGTGGCGATGCGGGAGACGGCTGCGGAGATGCGCGGTTCGCGAATCTCCTCGGTGACGTCGCGGCCGTTGATGGTCAAACGGTTGCCCTCCACCACCGTCTCGATATCGAGCGTCGCGTTGGCGACGTATGCGGCGATGTCGTCGTCGCGAACGCCCTCGGCCAACACACCCGCGGTCTCCGCGCGGTACATCGCCCCGGTGTCGAGGTAGCCAAGCCCGTGTTTAGCGGCGAGCAGACGCGCCGTCGTCGACTTCCCGGAGCCGGACGGCCCGTCGATGGCGATCAACAACGAATCCATGGTTAGCCCTTTCTGGCCGCCGAGGCGGCTACCCAGCCCTGCTGCTCCAACGTGTCCCGGAACTGCTCGGCACGCTCATGCTCGACAGAAATGGTGAGATAGCCCACCTGCCGAACCGGATCGTGCCGCAGCTCGAAGTCTTCCACGTTCAACCCAGCATCGCCGATGTCCGTGAACAAGCGCGCAAGGGCGCGCGGCTCGTCGGGAATCTCGACGGTGACCTCGTGCACGTCGATGGGTTCCGCACCGTGCTTCACGAGCAGCGCCTTCGCACCCGCCTGCCCGAGCCCCAGGAACTGCTCCAGTTTCTCGGGCTGGTCGAGCACGCCCAAGAGATAGCGAAGATCCTCCGCAACTTCGTCCAGCTCGCCCCGGATGGCATCGGCGTTTGCAGAAATGATCTGCCGCCACAACCCCGGGTCTGAGCCGGCAATGCGGGTGACGTCGCGAATGCCCTGCCCGGCGAGCGCGATGTTCTCCCCCGGCACCGCGCGCAGATGCGACGCGGTAAGGATGCTCATAAGGTGCGGCACGTGGCTCACCTGCGCGACGGCGACATCGTGCTGTTCCGCAGGCATGATCACCACGTGAGCCCCGGTGCGCTCGGCTAAATCCACCACCTGCTGCACGTGTTCGTCGGCGTTCATGGGCCTCGGTGTGACCACCCACGTGCGGTCGACGAAGAGATCGGCGCTTGCGGTGAGCGGGCCTGTGTACTGCGAGCCTGCCATCGGGTGCGAGGGCACGTAGCGGGCGGCGAGGTTGGGGGCCAGCACCTGCACATCGTCGATGATGGTGCCCTTCACCGAACCCACGTCGGTCACCACCGCGGTGGGAAATCGGTGCAGGGCATCCGCAACAACGCGTGCGATCACGGCGGGAGGAGTAGCGACCACCACGATGTCTACTTCATCGGCGGCCGGCAGCCCGACGCGTCCCGCGCCGAGCCCTGCTGCCACCACCGCGTGGGAGCCCACCTGGTCGGAGAGCACCACGTCGCAGCCATTGCGGGTGAGCGCAAGCCCCAGTGAGCTGCCCACCAAACCCGCGCCGATGATGAGCACGCGAGGATCAGCCATGAAGCATCGCCTCCACGTCGCTCACAGCGATGCGCCGGAACCGACGACGGCGCGTAAGCTGCCTATCCAGCACCGCCACCTCTAGCTGCGTGGCCGTGAGCGGCTCTCCCGTGCTGAGCGAGCCCGCGGCGAGTCGCACAGCATCGTCGAGCGCGTGCCCCACCTCGTGCTGCTCGCGCAACGCCTGGGCGATGCGATCCGCGTCGCCACCGATCACGCTCACCTGCTGCTCGTCGACGATCACCCCGTCGTAGCTGATGCGGTAGAGCACGTCGTCAGCTACGGTTTCGCCCAGCTCAGCGAGGATGAGATCGACCTCGTACGGCTTGTCCCCCGACGACGCGAATGCTCCGCCGAGCAGCTGGGAGTAGGCGCCGGCCAGGCTGCGTGCCGTCACATCGCTGCGGTCGTAGGCGTAACCGCGCAGATCAGCGTGCTGGATGCCAGCAACGCGCAGCATCTCGAACTCGTGGTAGCGCCCGACGGCGGCGAACCCGATGCGGTCGTAAATCTCGGAGATCTTGTGCAGCGTCGATGAATGGTTCTCGGCAATGCACACAATGCCAACCTCAACCTGCATCACTGCGACAGAGCGTCCACGCGCGATGCCCTTGCGCGCGAATTCGGCACGGTCGAGCATCTGCTGCTCGGGGGAAACGTAAAACGGCATCGTCATAGCGCGGCTCCCTTCGGGCCTCCATGGCGCTGTGAACGCTGGGCGACGACGCGTTCCGCGACGGCGCGCACGCCGTCGGCATCCCACTTCGCCACGCCATCGCTCGAGGCGCGCATCACGATGGGCAGAATGCCTCGGGTGAGGTCGAGCCCGGACGTGGCGGAATCGTCGTCGGCAGCGTCGAAGAGCGACTGCAGCAGCACGGTCACCGCGGTGAGTTCGTCGGCGTCCGGGTCGTGCAGCTTCTTCAGCGTCGAGCGCGCATACGACGCTCCCGAGCCGATTCCCGAGAACTCCCGCTCCTCGTAGCGGCCGCCTGTGCCGTCGTAGGTGAAGACGCGTCCCGTGCCAGCCTGCCTGTCCCACCCAGCAAACAGCGGCTGCACAGCGAGCCCCTGCATCGTCATGGGCAAGTTGTTGCGCACGAGCACACCCAGCCGGTTCGCCTTCCCCTCGAAGCTGAGCGGCAGCCCCTCGATCTTTTCGAAATGCTCCAGCTCCACCTGAAACAGCCGCACGAGTTCGACGGCGATCCCCGCCGCGCCGGCAATGCCGATCACCGACTCTTCGTCGGCGCCGAACACCTTCTCGATGTCATGCAGCGCGATGACATTGCCGACGGTGGCTCGTCGATCCCCTGCAACCACCACGCCGTCGGCATATCTACACGCGACGATCGTCGTGCCATGTGGCACGACAGCAGGCGCCTCAGCGCCGGGTGCGAGTACGCCTCGACGTTCCGCCAGGTCCGCAAACGACGACGTCAACCCCAGCAACGGGTCAGTCGGTGTGCCCTGGTACTGGTTCATCAAGCCTGCCTCCTAAGATGTCCAGCATGATGCGCTTGGTTCCCCTCGGCCTGGACCTCCTGTTCGTGCTCATCTTCTCGGCCCTCGGCCGGATGAGCCACGGCGAAAGCCCGCTCGGGGTGTTCGTGACTGCCTGGCCGTTTCTCGTCGCCTGCCTTATCGCGTGGGTGATCATCGCCGCGCTGGGCGATATGGGCACTGGCTGGCGCGCCGGCGTCGTGAGCTGGCTGGTCACCTGGCTGGGTGGCATCGCCGTGCGGCTGATGAGCGGCACCAGCGCTGCCATCGCGTTCGTCCTTGTGGCAGGCGGTGTGCTCGCGCTCTTCCTGCTGGGCTGGCGTGCCTGCTGGGCGTTGCTGGGGCGTCGTCGCGCCGCTCAGGCCTGAGGCCGATGCTCCGCCCAGCTGCGCTGGGATGTTGCGGGGGCGCGGGCCGACATAGTCCGGTCCGTACGCGCCAGGTGCTGGGCGACGCTTGCGCATGGGCGCCTGCTGGCCCGGCGCGAGGCGCTTCGACGTCAACAGAAAACCGGTGTGGCTTGCAGTCGCGTGCCCAGGCCGAATGGCGAGCCCCTCGGCGTGCCAGTCGCGCACCGTCGTCTCCGTCATCACGGGCTCAGTAAATCCGCCGTGGGCGCGCAGCGTGTCCGCGACGCGTCCGAGCTGCGTCGTCGTGGCGACGTAGCAGCACAGCACGCCACCGGGCACCATGCGCTCCCCCACCGCGTCGATGCATTCCCACGGCGCGAGCATGTCCAAGATGGCGCGATCGATGGGCTCGTCGGTGATGGCTTCGACGAGGTCGCCGACGCGCAATTCCCACGTGGGATGGCCGTCGCCGAGGAAGTTCCGAACGTTCTTCGCCGCGACATCGGCGAATTCCTGCCGCCGCTCGTAGCTCATGAGTTTGCCGTCCGGCCCAATGACGCGCAGCAGCGCCAGGGTCAGCGCGCCGGAGCCGACGCCCGCCTCTAGGACGCGGGCGCCTGGGTAGATGTCGGTCCACATGAGAATCTGGGCCGCGTCCTTGGGATAAATCACGGCGGCCTCGCGTGGCATGGAGACCATGAACTCGTTCAGGATCGGGCGAAATGCCAGCCACTCCATGCCACCAGCGGAGCGAATCACCACGCCTTCGGGCCCGCCGAGCAGATCGTCGTGGTGCACGGCGCCGTGGGTGGTGTGCCATACTGCGCCCTCTTTCAACACGAGCGATTTGCGGCGTCCCTTGGTGTCGGTGAGCGTCACGCGTTCGCCCGGCTGCAGCGGGCCGTGTCGCACCCCCGACGCGCTCACTCGGCGTCCTTCAGCTGGCGCCATGCGTCGACGAGGCGGTCGAGGTTCGTCGTGGCGAGCCCATCGTCGTAGATGGCCATGCGTGGATGTGGTTCGAGGGCATGGTGCATCGGCACCCCGACGACGAACCCGCCGGCCGCGAGCCCTGCCGCCGACCCAGAAATGGAATCCTCCAAGATCACGCACTGCGACGCTGGGAGATCGAGGCGCTGCAACGCGAGTTCGTACGCTTCCGGATGGGGTTTGGGGTGGGTGACGTCGTCGGCGGTAATGATGAACTCGAAGGCAGGAGGCAGCTGGGCCCTGGCAGCGTCGAGGATGTCCTGGTTGCTGGCGGTAACGACGCACTGGCGAATGCCTCGAGCAGAAGCTTCTTCGACGAGTTCTAGCGCGCCCGGCATGTACGGCATACGGTCGCTGATTCGCCTAGCCACGCGCGAGATGAGCTCGGTCATCACGGCGTCGCCGTCGTCGGGGCGTCCCATGGCCTCCGCGAGATGTTGCGCAGCGATGCGGACGTGCTGCCCCACCATGCGGACTGCGTCCTCATCAGTCCAGGATCCGCCGTGCTCGGCCACGAGGCGTTTCTCCTCCCCGTGCCAATAGGGCTCGCTATTGACCAGGGTGCCGTCGAAATCCCAGATGATCGCTTGCAACGAATCCACGCATGCTCCTTCCCAACTGTGGCAGCCTACCTGGTTGTCAGACGCTGAAGTACTTCGCCTCGGTGTGGTGAAGGATGATGGCGTCGGTGGACTGCTCGGGATGCAGCTGCAGCTCCTCGCTCAGCTCCACACCAATACGCGACGGGTCCAGCAGGCGTACGAGCGCGATCCGGTCTTCGAGGTTCGGGCAGGCCGGGTAGCCGAACGAGTAGCGCGAACCTCGGTAGGCCTGCTTGTGGATGGCCTCGTGCACCGTGCGTTCTTCGTCGGCATAGCCGAGCTCGGTGCGGATGCGCTGGTGCCAGTATTCGGCGAGCGCCTCGGTGAGCTGCACCGAGAGGCCGTGCAGCTCGAGGTACTCGCGGTACGAGTCCGCGGCGAAGAGCTCGTTGGCGGCACCGGCCACGCGGCTTCCCATCGTCACCAGCTGCATGGGCAGTACGTCGGGCCCGAGCTGTTCTGTTTCCTCCTTGTCGCGGAAGAAATCTGAGAGGCAGAGCTTGCGGTCCCTGCGCTGCCTGGGGAACGTGAATCGGGCGACTTCCACCGTCGGATCTTCCGGGTCGCCGACGATGAGTGTCTCGTCTTCCGAATGCACCGGGAAGTAGCCGTAGACGACGCCGAAGTCTGCGAGCGACTCGGTCGCGATGCGGTCGATCCACATCCGAAGCCGCGGCATGGCCTCCTGTTCGACGAGTTCCTCGTAGCTCATTCCGTCGCGGTTGCCGCGAAGCCCCCAGCGTCCCATGAATGTGGCGCGGTGGTCGAGCCATTCGAGAATGTCGTTCATGCCGATGCCCTTGACCACGCGGGTGCCCCAAAAAGGCGGGGTGGGCACGGGCAGGCCGCGGGCGACGTCGGAGCGCACGCCGAGCTCGGCTTCCTCGATCTCGACGAGCGATTCGCGAGCCTTCACACGCCGCTGTTTGCGTTCCGGCAGCTTCGCTCCGGGAACGCCCTGTTTGACGGCCATCACGGTATCCATCAGGGCCAAACCTTCGAAGGCGTCCCTGGCGTAGCGCACCTCACCCTCGAACAGGTCGCCCAGATCCTGCTCGACGTAGGCGCGGGTGAGCGCCGCACCGCCCAGCAAGACCGGGTACTTGTCGGCGAGCCCAAGCCGGTTCATCTCGACGAGGTTGTCCTTCATCACCAGCGTTGATTTCACGAGCAGCCCGGACATGCCGATCACGTCGGCATTGTGCTCCTCAGCGGCGTCGAGAATGGCCTGGATCGGCTGCTTGATACCAATGTTGATCACGGTGTAGCCGTTGTTGCTCACGATGATGTCGACGAGGTTCTTGCCGATGTCGTGTACGTCGCCGCGCACCGTGGCCAACACCAAGGTGCCCTTGCCGGACCCGTCGGTTTTCTCCATGTGCGGCTCGAGGTGCGCGACGGCGGCCTTCATGGTCTCTGCCGACTGGAGCACGAACGGCAACTGCATCTGCCCGGAGCCGAAGAGGTCGCCCACCACCTTCATGCCGGCGAGCAGGTCCTCGTTGATGATGGCGATCGCTTCTTTAGACTGCAGCGCTTCGTCCAGGTCGGCTTCGAGGCCTTTCGCTTCGCCGTCGATGATGCGGCGCTGCAAGCGCTCGGCGAGCGGTAGCGCGGCGAGTTCCGCTGCGCGAGTCTCGCGGGCCGATTTCGCGGTGACGCCCTCGAACATTTCGAGGAACTTCGCGAGCGGATCGTACTCGTCGCGACGGTCATAGATGAGGTCGAGCGCCACCTGGCGTTGATCGTCGGGGATGCGATCCATGGGCAGGATCTTCGCCGAATGTACGATCGCGGAGTCGAGGCCGGCCTGGACGCACTCGTGGAGGAACACGGAGTTCAACACGATGCGTGCGGCAGGATTGAGGCCGAACGACACATTGGACACACCGAGCGTCGTGCGAACTCCGGGGTACTTGGCCTTCAGCTCGCGAATGGCTTCGATGGTTTCGAGCGCATCCCGACGGGTTTCCTCCTGGCCGGTGCTGATGGGGAATGTGAGGCAGTCGACGAGGATGTCGCCCACGTGCATGCCCCAGTTACCGGTGAGATCGTCGATGAGCCTCGAAGCGCACCGCACCTTCCAATCGGCAGTGCGCGCCTGGCCCTCTTCGTCAATGGTGAGCGCGACGACCGCCGCACCGTGCTCCTGGATCATCGGCATGACACGTGCGAAACGGCTGTCCGGACCGTCGCCGTCTTCGTAGTTCACGGAGTTGACCACGCAGCGCCCGGCCAATTTCTCGAGCCCGGCGCGGATCACGTCCGCCTCTGTGGAGTCGAGCATGATCGGGAGGGTGACAGACGTGGACAGTCGGCCCGCCAGCTCCTCCATGTCGCTCACGCCGTCGCGACCGACGTAGTCGGCGCATAGGTCGAGCAGGTGGGCGCCATCGCGGGCCTGGGCCTTCGCGATGTTGACGCAGTCATCGAAGCGGCCCTCGAGCATCGCTTCCCGGAATGCCTTCGATCCGTTGGCGTTGGTGCGTTCGCCGATGCTCAAGTAGCTCGCATCCTGGTCGAAGGGCACCTCGACGTAGAGGGAACTGATCGCATCCTCGGGCTGCGGCTCGCGCGGCGCAACTTTCTTGCCTCCGAACCGCTCCACGAGCACCGCGACGTGTTCGGGCGTCGTGCCGCAGCATCCGCCGACGAGGGCGAGGCCATAGTCGTCGACGAAGGGCGCGAGCGCGTCGGCAAAGGGCTCCGCTTCAAGCGGGTAGACCGCTCCGTCAGCGGTGATTTCAGGCAGGCCGGCGTTCGGCATGCAGGCGACGTTGCGGGTGAAACGTCGAGACAAGTGGCGCAGGTGTTCACTCATCTCGGTGGGGCCGGTGGCGCAGTTCAGCCCAATCGAGTCCACGCCGAGCGCATCGAGCGTGATGAGGGCGGCACCAATCTCGGAACCCAGCAACATCGTGCCCGTGGTCTCCACCGTGACGTTCACAAGGATCGGGAGGTCCACGCCAGCCTCCGCCCGCGCACGTTTCGCCGCAATTACCGCCGCCTTCGCTTGCAGCAAGTCTTGGCACGTCTCGATGAGCACCGCGTCGACGCCGCCGCGCAGCATGGCAGTCACCTGCCGCTGGTACGCGTCGCGGACGTCTGCGAAGCGAATGTGGCCGAGCGTGGGCAGCTTGGTGCCTGGCCCGATAGAACCCAGCACGAAACGGGGCTTGTCGGTGTACTCGTCGGCCGTGGTGCGGGCGATGCGCGCGGCGGCCTCGGCGAGCTCGTCGAGGCGCTCCACGATGCCGTACTCGCCGAGTGCGGCGAGGTTGGTGCCGAACGTGTTGGTCTCGATGCAATCAGCGCCTGCATCGAGGTATGCCCGGTGGATCTGCTCGACGACGTCGGGGCGTGTGACGTTGAGGATCTCGTTACAGCCCTCGAGGCCCTGGAAATCCTCCTCTAGCGAGAGGTCGGTAAACGACTGGAGCATCGTGCCCATCGCGCCGTCAGCCACCAGAACTCGCGTGCCAAGGATGTCTCGAAAGCTGCTGTTCATGCGGGCCACTGTATCGGCAACCGACGGTACGCCGAATCGTGATGTCTCGCCCGCGGACGCGCGCGCTAGGCTGGGACAATGCACTTCGAGCCACCCACCGATCTTCGTGACCCCGCGGTCGTGATCGCGTTCAGCGGATGGAACGACGCAGCGAACGCGGCAAGCGACTTGGCGGAACGCCTCATCGAGGCATTGCCCGGCGATGAGCTGCAGTCCATCGACGACGAAACCTACTTTGACTTCCAAGCCACCCGCCCATGGGTGCGCCGAGAAGCCGACGGTGCATGGATCGAGTGGCCAGGCATCCGGTTCCGCAGGCTCCGGCACGAGACCCGCGACATCATCATGCTCGTCGGCCCCGAACCGAACCTGCGCTGGCGAAGCTTCTGCCGCGAGATTGTGGAACGCGTCAAGCAGTTCTCCCCCAGCATCACTCTCACCATCGGGGCCATGCTCGCGGATACACCGCACTCCCGGCCCTTCCCCACCGGCCTCTACGCACATACCGACGACCTGCGTGAGCGCTTGGGCTTCGAGTCATCGTCGTACTCCGGGCCGACGGGCATCATCGGTGTGCTCAGCCAGGCCCTCGCGCACGCCGGGCTGCCGTCGGCGTCGCTGTGGGTATCGGTGCCCCACTACGTGTCCAACCCACCGAACCCCAAGGCGCAGCTGCAGCTTCTCGAGCGCCTCGAGACTGCGCTCAGCGTGCAGTTCGACCGCGACGATCTGGAATCAGCGGCCGCATCCTGGATCGAGGCGGTGGATGAACTCGCGGGCCAAGACCCGGATATCGAGGAATACATCGGGCAGCTCGAGGAAGCACGCGACCAAGAGGTGGTCGAAGAAAACTCCGGCGAACGCATCGCAGAGGAGTTCGAGAAGTACCTACGCCACCGCGGCGGCTAACCGCAGCTTGCCGGGTTCTGCTCAGACGGTGGCCTTGGCTGTGGCGAGAGCGCGCAGCTGATCGATCATCGCGTCGCAGTCATCTTCGCGGTACACCGCAGACCCGGCGACGAACACGTTCGCCCCGGCCTCTGCGCAGCGTTCGATGGTTTCGACGGACACCCCGCCGTCGACCTGAATAGAGATGTCGCGATCACCGATGGTCTTGCGCAGGCGGCGAATCTTCGGCAGCACCATGTCGAGGAACTTCTGCCCACCGAAGCCGGGCTCGACGGTCATGAGCAGCACCATGTCCACCTCGTCGAGCATGTCCTCCACCATCTCGACCGGCGTGGCCGGGTTCAGCGCCGCCGAGGAGCGGGCCCCCAGTCGGCGCAGCTCCCTCGCCAGGCGCACCGGGGCCTTCGCGGCCTCGATGTGGAACGTCACCGACGTGGCCCCAGCCTCCGCGTAGGCAGGCGCCCAACGGTCCGGTGCCTCGATCATGAGGTGCATATCGATGGGAAGCTCAGTGTGGCGCAGCAGCGATTCGACCACGGGCAGGCCAAATGTGAGGTTGGGGACGAAATGCCCGTCCATCACGTCGACGTGCACCATGTCCGCATGGGAGATGCGAGACACCTCGGCAGCGAGGTTGGCGAGGTCTGCGTTCAGAATGCTCGGGGTGATCTGGAGGTCCATGCCCCGCAGTCTATCGGCGACGCATGAGGGCGAGGAACATGGCGTCGGTGCCGTGTCGGTGCGGCCACAACTGCACGAACGACCCGTCCGCGCAGTCGGGCACCTCTGGCAATAGGTTTGGGGCGTCGAGCAGATCCACGTCGGGGAAGCTCGCCAGTACATCGTGCACGATGGCCCTGGTTTCCGCACGGTGCGGGGAACACGTCACGTAGGCGACGACACCACCGGGCATCGCCGATTCCAATCCACTGTTGAGTAGCGCTCTCTGCAGGGGCTGCAATTCGAGCACATCTTGCTCGGTGCGGCGCCAGCGTGATTCCGGTCGTCTGCGCAACGCGCCCAATCCGCTGCACGGCACGTCCACCATGACGCGTGCGAAGCTTCGTGGCGCCCACGCCGGGCGGGTTCCGTCGGCCGTCGTGACGGGTACGTCGCCGTAGCACGCCACGGCACGTTGGACGAGTTGGGCGCGGTGCTCGTGCGCCTCACTAGCCAGCAGCCACGTACCGCGCTGCCTCGCCAGCCCTGCCAGGAGCGCGGCCTTCCCGCCCGGGCCTGCGCACATGTCGAGCCACGGCCCCGACGGCGCCTCCGCACGGGTGAGGGCAAGGGCCATCAGCTGTGACCCCTCGTCTTGCACACCGGCGCGCCCTTCAAGCACAGCCGGAACGTCCGACGGGTCGCCTTCCCGCACGGCGCCGAATGGCGAGTAGCTGCATGGCGTGCCGTCGAGTTCATCGACCTCGGCCAGTCCAGGCCGCACGACGAGCGTCGGCACCGGCGCGAGGTTGTTGGCGCGCAACGCATCCTCGAGTTCCCCGCTGGGCAGCACGTCTGCGAGTGCCCTCGCCACCCACTCGGGGTGATGCCCGCGAAGCGCCGCGGCTGCCGCCCAGTCCTTGCCCTTGGCGGCCAGGTCGGTCCACTCGTCCAGCGTGCGCGCGGAGATTTTGCGCAAAATAGCGTTCACTACCCCACCCACGCGTTTGCCAATCCTCGACTTCGCGAGTTCCACCGTCTGGCCGACAGCAGCGTGAGGAGGAATCCGCATACTGAGTAGCTGATGGGCTCCCAGCCGCAGCACGTCGACGACGGCCGGCTGCAGGCTGCTGAGCTTCCGGTTACCGGCCATCGCAATGATCACGTCGTACGTGCCCATGAAACGGCACGTGCCGCTCACAAGTTCGGTGACGAAGGCGGCGTCCCTGGTGCTGAGTTCAGCGGTGGCAAGCCGTTTGGCGAGCGCAAGGTTCGCGTACGCATCATTCGCGGTCACGTCCCGTAGAACATCGAACGCAATCGCGCGGCTCATCGAAGCTCGCCCTGGCCCTTGCCGCGCGCCCAGTCGATGGCCGCCATACGTCGCTTGCCGGAGGCCTGCACCTCGAGGAGCTCGACGGCGCCCTCGCCACAGCCGACGAAGGCCTGGCGCTTCGTCACCACCAACGTCCCGGGCTCAGCCTCCACGTCAGGGGCGAGCCGAGCACGAAATATCTTCAAGCGGGCGTCGCCGTCCATGCACCACGCCCCCGGGTCGGGCGAGCAGCCGAGCACGTGATTGCGCACGTCCTCTGCCGGACGATGAAAGTCGATCCGCGCCTCATCAACCGTGAGCTTCGATGCGACGGTGGTCCCGTCGCTTGGCTGTTCCTCGGGCTTCGCGCCTTGGGCAATGGCATCCATGACCCTCACGAGCTGTGCCGCGCCCGAGTCAGCCAGCTGCGCCAGCAATTCACCGGCCGTCGCTTCAGGCATGGGGTGGCGTTCCACGTCGAAGATCGGCCCCGCATCCAGTGCCGGGACAATACGAAAACAAGTGGTGCCCGTCTCATTGTCACCCGCCATGACCGCGCGCTGGACTGGTGCGGCGCCTCGCCAGCGCGGGAGCACTGAGAAGTGCAGGTTGATCCAGCCCTCAGCAGGAATATCGAGAGCCGACTGCGGCAGCAGCGCACCGTAGGCCACCACCGCGCACGCGTCGGGCTCGAGCGCGCGCAGCGCCGTCTGGAACTCCTCGTCGCGCGGGTGAACGGGCTTCAGCACGGGAAGCTCGAGCTCCTCGGCGCGCGCAGCCACCGGCGAAGGGGTGAGCTTGCGTCCGCGCCCGGCCGGCGCGTCTGGGCGAGTGACGACGCCAACAACCTCGTGCGACGACTGCACGAGCGCGTCGAGCGAGGGCACGGCAACGTCGGGGGTTCCCGCAAATACGATTCTCATGCCATCACCTTAGGGTCGACCTGATAATTCAGCACCCCGCCCTGCTTCTTCGCCGACCGAATCGCCGCAGCGGATTTCACTTGGGCAATGAACTCGCGCCCGTTCGCCATATCAGCGCGCAGCAGGGCCGCCCACTGTTCGTGGCCTACTTCGGTGGGGCCCAGCACCTCCGCACCGTCCCACGACGCGTTGCCGAGGAAGGCGCGCACCGCGTCGGACTCTCCCGTGACACGCGCCATCCTCACCGCAGGCGACAACCGAGCGTCCTGGCGTTCCACGAGCTCGCGAGCCGCGAATCCGACGGCGTCGCAGCGCGCCATCGCCTGGACAGCCGGGTGCAGATGTGCTCCGACGATCAACGCCCGCCCGTTATCCGCTGGGGGCCGCACGAGAGCGAGTGCGTTGGTCCACCGTCGGATAGCTTCCTCGGGAGCCCGCACATCAGCCCGGATCAGTGTCGCGTCGGCATCCAGGATGAGCAGTCCGGAGTATCCACCGCTGACGCGTGGCTCGGCGCCGGGGGTTGCGACGACGATCGCGGGCTCGTTGGGCGCTTCGTCACGCATCCGCTCAGCAGAGCTATTGAGTGAGAGCACGCCAGGGAAGGCGCGGGCAAGCTCTTCTGCGGTGCGCGTCGCTCCCGGCAGCGGGGTGCGCAGCTGCGTCGCGTGACATGTCCGACACTCCCAGCGGACGGGGCGAAATCCACACATGCCGCACACAGGCTCGTTGGCTCGGCGGGCCCGCAGCATGGACTCGCACTGAGGACATCTAGCGAGGTTTCGGCAGCGCTCGCAGGCCAGTGCCGCAGAGTGCCCGCGCATCGGCACCTGCACCAGCACCGGCCCCTCAGGAAGCTGGGCGCGCAGGAACTGAAAGGCGGTGGACGGGATGCGCAGCTTGGCCGCGGTGGGATCGCGGTGACGGTCCTCGTCGCTGATGGTGCGCATCTGCGGAACGAAGCGACGCAGTTCGGTGGGAGCGAGCCGGATCTCGTGCATCCAGCCGCGTTCGATGAGTGCTTGCGCGTCCACCGAGCGGGCGTGTCCGACGAGCATCAACGCACATCGTTCGAGCGACGCCCGCAGGATGGCGACAGTGCGGGCGTGGAAATACGGGGAGCGTTGCTCGACGTGGTGATCGCTGCCTTCGTCCAGGATGATGAGCAGGCCAGGACGCTGCACGGGAGCGAACACGGCGCTGCGCGTGCCGACGACGATGTGGGCCTCACCACGGGTGAGTGCCAGGTAGTTGCGGTACCGCGGGCCGCGTCCCTGATCCGACGAGAGGATCGCCACCGCTTGCGTTCCGAAGGCATCCCGCAGCCGGGGCAGCGCATCTTCGAGTGCGCGCGCAGTCGGCACCACGATGACGACGTCGCGCTGCGATTCGAGGCACGCCGCGGCCGCCTCAATGGCTCCATCAATGGCATCCCCAGGCGCCGCGACGGGTGCCGCCTGCCAGTGTGCCCGCGGAGCCCCACCCTCGCGGAGGGCTGCCAGGAACCCGTCGCCGGCAGGGTACTGCTCAAGAACGCTCGCGGTGTCCGGCAGCGTGGGTTGCGGCCAGGCGCGCTGCGGCGCCTTCTCCGTCGTGGAATGCCTCGGAGGGATCGCGAGCCGGGCCACATCCCACCACACGCCCGCGTAATGGTCGGCCACTGCCCGGACGAGCTTGTGCGTCGCAGCCGTCAGCACGGGTTCGGAGGACACTACTTTCGATACGCGTTCGAGTTCACCGTCGAAGGCGCTGCTCTCCCCCACTTCGACGACCCACCCGTCGCGCAGCAGCCCAGCGAAGCGGACCTTCACTCGGCAACCGGGCACCACCTGATCTTCGAGAGAAGGCGGGATGGCGTAATCGAAGAGCCGGTCGAGGTGAGCCAACGGAGTGTCGACGGCGACGCGCGCCACCGTCAGCCCCGGCGCCTCAACCAGCGGGAGAGACATTCGAGCTAGCCCTTGACCGCCGCCGCCAGCTGCTCGGCACGATCGGTGCGCTCCCACGTCGCCGCCGGAATCTCGCGTCCGAAGTGCCCGTAGACGCACACGTCCGAGTAGATGGGACGCAGCAGGTCCAAGTCGTGGATGATCGCGGCAGGCCGCAGGTCGAACACGTCGAGCACGGCTTGCTCAATCTGCGCCTCGGGAACGGCGCCCGTGCCGAAGGTGTCGATGTAGAACCCCATGGGTTCGGCCTTGCCGATCGCGTACGCGAGCTGCGCCTCAACCTTGTCTGCCAGTCCAGCGGCGACCACATTCTTGGCCACCCAACGCAGTGCGTAGGCGGCAGAGCGGTCGACCTTCGACGGGTCCTTGCCGGAGAAGGCGCCTCCACCGTGGCGAGCCATGCCGCCATAGGTGTCGACGATGATCTTGCGGCCGGTGAGTCCGGCATCGCTCATGGGCCCACCAATCACGAACTTGCCGGTGGGGTTCACGAGGATGCGCGGCGCAGACGTGCCGTAGCCATAGCGCTCGAGCACGGGGGCGATGACGAGGCGCTCGATGTCGGGACGAATGCGCGATTCGAGGTCGGCGTCGGGGTGGTGCTGGGTGGAGACAACGACGGTGTCGACGCCGGCAGGCTTGCCGTCATCGTCGTAGCGCACCGTCACCTGGGTTTTGCCATCAGGACGGAGGTAGGGCAGCTCTTCCGTCTTGCGCACCTCTGCCAAGCGCTCTGCGAGGCGGTGCGCGATGTCGATGGGCTGCGGCATGAGCGTCGCGGTCTCGTTGCAGGCGTACCCGAACATCAGCCCCTGGTCGCCAGCGCCTTGTTTCGCGTACGCCTCAGCGTCTCCCAGTCGGGCTTCCCACGCGTTGTCGACGCCCTGGGCGATGTCTGGTGACTGGGATCCGATGGCCACTGAGACGCCGCATGAGGCGCCGTCGAAGCCGACGTTGGAAGAGTTATAGCCAATTTCTGTAACGCGTTCCCGCACGATGTCGGCGACGTTGGCGTAGGCCTGTGTGGTGACTTCGCCCGCCACCACCACCAAACCAGTGGTGATGAGTGTCTCGACGGCCACCCGTGCGCTTTGGTCGTGGGTCAGGAGCGCGTCGAGGACGGCGTCGGAAATGGAATCTGCGATTTTATCCGGGTGACCTTCCGTCACCGATTCGGAAGTGAATAGACGGCTCATGAAGTGAGCTCCTTCTGCGGCGACAAGCCGCTCAGTGGTTTTTTGCGGCGGCAACAAGCCGCCTAACCCGGCCGGATACCGGGAAATCATTCGTGTCCCGAAGGGATCAGGCGTCCGCGTCCGTGCTCTGCTCGGCGTCGCCTTCGTCGAAGGGGTTCACAAAGTCGAACGAGGTGAGATCATCGGCAGGCACCACTGCGGGTTCTGTTTCGGGGTCGAACTCGCTGTGCTGCAGCAAACCCTCATTGATTTCGCGTAACGCGATGCTGAGAGGCTTGTCTTCTGGCGCGGCCGACACCAGCGGCCCCACGTTCTCCAGAAGCCCCTCGCCAAGCTGGGAGTAGTACGCGTTGATCTGACGTGCACGCTTCGCGGCGAACAGGACGAGACGGTATTTGGAATCGACGTGCTCGAGCAGCTCGTCAACGGGCGGGTTAGTAATTCCTTCAAGGGTGTTCAATGAGGTGACCTTCTACTTGGGGCTGATCACAATCCAAGCAATGCTACCAAATGATCGACGGTTTCCTCGACCGACGCGTTGACGATGCGGTGATCCGCTTCCTCCACGCAGGCGAGTTCCAGCTTGGCGGTGTCGAGCCGACGGGCGCGGGTGGCCTCGTCTTCCGTGCCACGCCCCACGAGGCGTCGCACTAATTCATCCCACGACGGTGGCTCTAGGAACACGAGCTGCGCATCAGGCATATGTGCCTTGACCTGCCTGGCCCCCTGCAGATCGATCTCTAAAACGACGTGTCGACCGGCGGCGATGGCTTCTTCGACAGGCACGCGCGGGGTTCCGTAGCGGTGCGTGCCGTGCACGGTTGCCCACTCGAGCAGTTGATCATCACTGATAAGTGCATCAAATTGCTCGTCGCTGACAAAGTGATAGCTCTCGCCTGGGATTTCCCCAGGCCTGGGCTCACGGGTGGTACACGATACGGAATAGAACGGTTCATCGTGAAGGGAACGCAGGCGGGCGCAGACGGTGCCTTTGCCCACCGCGCTAGGCCCGGAGATGATCCAGAGCTGAGCGGGGGTCATTGCTTCAGCATAGTTGCCTCAGCGAAGCAGCTGCTCCAGACGATCAATTTGATGATGGCCGAGCCCGCGAATTCGGCGGTTCACCGCGATGTCCGCACGTTCAAGAATCTCAGTGGCGCGGGTGATGCCCACGCGCGGCACGGCTCGCAACAAGTCGACCACCTTGATACGGGAGAGCACCTCGTCACCCTTGGCTTTGGCGAGTGCCTCGGTAAACGAGAGTTCCTGCTTCTTGACCTGCTCCTTGAGCTCCGCACGGACGCGGCGCGCTTCAGTGGCCGAGGCGCGGGCAGCCGCGAGCTGCTCACTGCTGAGCTTAGGAATCGCCATAGGTTTCTCCAATCTTGTTACCCGAGGGTTGCTACTCGATATGAATGAATCAAGTGGATTTAGAAAACTACGCTAGCGCGAAAAGGGCTTGTTTGCGAAGCACCCACCAAAAAATTCGGATGCTGCCACGCACGCAAACAGCACAATGTGTTCTTACGTGTTCAGCACCGTCACCGAGCTCCCCACTCATGGATGCCACGCACGAGGGCTGGGCCTTCGACTGCGAGGCCCGTGGAAAGCTGGACGAGCTGGGCACCGGCGTCGAACATGCGGGCGGCGTCACGCGGTGTGAGGATGCCGCCGACTCCTACGACCGGCAACTCGACGCTGCGAGCAACGTCATCGACGAACCTCACCCCACGCTCAGTGTTCCGCTCACCGGGAGACCCGGCGATGATGCCTGCTCCACCAGCCCCAGAAATGATGCGGAGCAACTCATCGAGTCGAGTGGCGTCCACGTCGGACGGCACGCTCACGAAGATGGGGAGATCGTCGAGTTCCTCAGCCTCACGGACTAACGCGTTCAGAACGCCCTCCAGATCACCGTTGTCGAGCGACGGTGTTGGCCGGTGCGCTCCTGGATCAGCCAGCGTGAGCGCGACGTAGTCCGCAACCGGAGCGGCCATCTGCAGAGCGCGGACGAGGTCGTCGACAGCGTGCGACCATGTCACCGCCTGGCTGCACGCGATCGACACGCCGAACGGGATTCCCGCCGCCCGGTTCCCTCGCTCAATGCCGTACCCGCGAAGGCGCATGGCGAGAGCTTCGGCCCCGGCATTGTGAAAGCCGAGTGCGTGCGTGCCTCCAGCTGTGTGCGGCTCGGCAGTGACGGTGCCGAGCTCCGCATAGCCGAGCCCGAGATGGGCCCAGGCGCGGGCAGCGATGCCGTCGCGATCGATGCCCGATGCCAGCCCGACGCGATTCGGGAATTGGATACCCGCCACCGTGACAGGGTTGGATTCGACCGCGCTGCGCCGCGCGCCCAGCGCCCCGAGTGCGTTGACGACGGCCTCCTGCACACGCTCCGCATCCCACCGCCGCAGCAGTGGGCGAAGCAACCGGTAACCGTCGCGCAGCAGGTGGGTGCTGGTACGCATCATCGGCTCCAATCCTGCAGCGACTTGATGCCGACCTCGCCTCGCTGTTTCGCTTCGATGCCCTGCGCAGCTGCCGCCAGGCCAGGCACCGTCGTAATCAAGGGAACGTCGGCCAACACGGCAGCGGTGCGGATGGAGTAGCCCGCCTCGCGGGTGCTCTCCCCCGTCGCCCCGCCACCTGGGGTGTTGAAGATCAGGTCGATCTTGCCTTCCTTGATGAGGTCGACGGTGCTCGGCCCTGTGCCGTCGGACTCGGACATCTTGCGCACCTCTTCACACGCCACGCCGTTGCGACGCAGCACCGATGCGGTACCGCGCGTAGCGAGCACCTTGAAGCCCAGGTCGGCGAACCTGCGCAGCGGCCAGATGGCGTTGCGCTTGTCGCGGTCGGCGATCGAGGCGAAGATCGTTCCTCGATCTGGCAACGCCCAGCCACCAGCGGCTTGGCTCTTGGCGTACGCCGTGCCAAAGGTGTCTGACAGGCCCATGACCTCGCCGGTCGAGCGCATTTCGGGGCCGAGCACCGTGTCGACGAAGCCGCCAGAGCTCGTGCGGAAGCGGTTGAACGGCATCACTGCTTCTTTCACAGCGACGGGGGCGCCAGGCCTCGGGAACGCTCCGTCACCGTCCTTGGGCAGCCACCCCTGGGATCGCAACTCATCAATGCTGCGCCCCAGCATGATCAACGCCGCAGCCTTGGCCAGCGACGTGTTGGTGGCCTTGGAAACGAACGGCACGGTGCGCGAGGCACGGGGGTTGGCTTCGAGCACGTAGAGCGTATCGCCCTGGAGTGCGAACTGGATGTTGATGAGTCCTCGCACCCCGACCCCCTTGGCTATTGCCTCAGTAGCGGCCCAGATCTGTTCTATGGCGGCGTCGGACAGCGTGATCGGGGGCAGCACGCAGGCAGAGTCGCCGGAGTGGACGCCTGCTTCCTCGATGTGCTCCATGATGCCGCCCACGTAGAGTTCCTGCCCGTCGTAGAGCGCATCGACGTCGATCTCGACGGCGTCTGCCAAGAAGCGGTCGACGAGCACGGGTTGATCGTCGCTGACTCTGGCGGCTTCGGCGATGTAGGTATCGAGTGCGGTGTCGTTGTAAACGATCTTCATGCCCCGGCCGCCGAGTACGTAACTGGGACGGACGAGGACCGGGTACCCAATTTCGGCGGCGATGGCCCGCGCCTCTGCCTGGCTGTGCGCCATCCCATGTTTCGGGGTCATAAGCTGAGCGGCGGCAAGCACGCGCCCGAACGCGCCGCGCTCCTCCGCAAGGTCGATAGCCTCGGGGCTCGTTCCGACGATGGGAAGGCCTGCATCCTTTAGCGCTTGGGCAAGCCCGAGCGGCGTTTGCCCGCCGAGCTGGCAGATAACACCCGCAACCGGGCCGGCCTGCGCTTCCGCGTGATAAATCTCCAGCACATCTTCGATGGTCAGCGGCTCGAAGTAGAGGCGATCAGCGGTGTCGTAGTCGGTGGAGACCGTCTCCGGGTTACAGTTGATCATGACGGTTTCGTATCCGGCTTCTCGCAGCGCCTGCACGGCATGGACGCAGGAGTAATCGAACTCGATGCCCTGTCCGATCCGGTTCGGGCCGGATCCAAGAATGAGGACGGCCTCCTTGGTGCGCGATGGCACCTCAGACTCCCGCTCGTACGTCGAGTAGAGATACGGCGTGCGCGCGGGATATGCGCCGGCGCACGTATCCACCATCTTGTACGCGGGACGGATGCCGAGTGCGTGACGCACCCCACGCACGACATCCTGCTTGATGGATCGCAGCTGGGCGATCTGCTCGTCGGAAATACCGAGCCCCTTGGCCTGTTCCAACAATGCTGGTGTGAGCTCGTCGGCATCTCGAATCTGGTTCGCCATGTCGAGCACGAGCACGAGCTGATCGATGAACCACGGGTCGATCTTGGTGGCGTCGAACACCTGCTCGGCGCTGGCCCCCGCGCGCAAGGCCTCCATCACCGCCTGCAGCCTGCCGTCGTGCGGGCGCACGAGCAGCGGCAGCAACTCGTCGAGGGGGCGAGGCTCGGACACGAAGTCAAAGGGTGCCTCAGCGCTCTCGAGTGAACGCAGCGCCTTGCCCAGCGCTTCAGGGAACGTTCGGCCAATGCCCATCGTCTCGCCGACGGACTTCATATGTGTGGTGAGCGTCGAATCCGCGGCAGGGAACTTCTCGAACGCAAACCGGGGCGCTTTCACGATCACATAGTCGACGGTGGGTTCCTCGAGCGCGGTCGTCACGCCGGTCATGTCGTTGGTGATCTCGTCGAGCGTGTATCCGACGGCAACCTTGGCGGCGATCTTGGCGATGGGATAGCCCGTCGCCTTCGAGGCCAGCGCTGAACTGCGTGAAACGCGGGGGTTCATCTCGATGACAACCATGCGGCCGTCGTCGGGGTTGATGGCGAACTGAATGTTGCATCCACCGGATTCGACGCCGACGTCACGGATGATGCCGTGGCCGATGGCGCACATGCGCTCAACCTCGGGTGCCGTCAGGGTGAGTGCTGGCGCGACGGTGATCGAGTCGCCGGTGTGCACGCCCATCGGGTCGAGGTTCTCGATGGTGCAGATGGTGACGATGTTGTCGGCGCTGTCACGCATGAGCTCCAGCTCGAGCTCCTTCCAGCCGAGGACGGACTCCTCGATGAGCACCTCGGTGACTGGGCTCGCTGCCAGGCCAGCGCCTGCGATCGAGCGCAGTTCGTCCTCGTTGTGGGCGAACCCTGAGCCCACTCCGCCCATCGTGAAGCTGGGGCGCACGACCACCGGGTAGCCGAGATCATCTGCGGCGCTGAGCACTTCGTCCATCGAGTGGCAGCTCACGGAGCGGGCCACCTCGGGTGCGCCGCCGTCGATGTAGTCCATGCTCTCGATGATGTGTTTGAACTCGTCGCGGTCTTCGCCGCGCTGAATTGCTTCGACGGAGGCGCCAATGAGTTCGACGCCATAGCGCTCCAGCACACCGGTTTCGTGCAACTTCACGGCGGTGTTGAGCGCGGTTTGACCGCCGAGGGTAGCCAGCAGCGCGTCGGGGCGTTCCTTGGCAATCACCTGCTCGACGAACTCCGGAGTAATGGGTTCGACGTATGTCGCGTCTGCGAAGTCGGGGTCGGTCATGATCGTCGCCGGATTGGAGTTCACCAGCACCACCCGGTATCCCTCACTGCGAAGCACACGACAGGCCTGGGTGCCGGAGTAGTCGAACTCGCAGGCTTGGCCGATGACGATCGGCCCGGAGCCGATCACGAGAATGGTGGAAATATCGTTACGACGAGGCATCAGGCATCCTTTCGAGCGCGCAGTTCGGCCAAGACAGCGTCGGTATCGGTGCGCGTTGTCACGGCGCCCCACAGGGGGCCATGGTCGCTCAGGTGACGCATCAGCGCACGAGTGTCGATCTCGGTGAGGGCGACGATGTCGTCGGTCATGAGAGCCTCTTCGAAGCTTCTCGTAGAGCGGAAGTTTGACGGCTTGGAGACCATGTCGCGAATGACAACTGCGGAGGCCTGGATGCGCTCCGAGCAGGAATCCTCGTCGTTCCAACCAGTGTTGCCGATGTGGGGCGTGGTGAACATGAGGATTGATCCTGCGGCGTCGGGGTCGGTGAGGGCTTCCTGGTAGCCGACCATGGCGGTGCAAGCCCTCAGCGGGCCATACGCCTCTCGGTCTCGTCCGAAGCTCGAACCTCGAAACGTTCGGCCGTCTTCTAGTACGAGATATGCAGGGCGCATGGTCACCTTCCGTTCCTTACTCGGCGGTCGTCCTCACTGCCTGCCCGAGCAGGCCGTTGAGGAAAGCTGGCGACTCGTTCGTCGACAGCCATGAAGCAAGCTCCATGACCTCCGACACTACGACAGCGTCGGGAGTATCCGTGTGGTCGATCTCGAAAATGGCCATGCGGGCGAGATTGCGGTCAACTCGTGGCATACGCTCGAGCGTCCACCCGTTCGTGCAGCACTCCGCAATGCGCTGATCGATGGTTGGTTGATGTTCGGCCACACCTTCGACGATGGCGACGGTGAGTTCGCGCAGCGGATGCTCCGCGAGGTCGCGCTGCTGTTCCAGCACATCGCGAATACTGAGGCCCCGCGCGTCCGCCTGGAACAGGATGTCCAGCGCGGATTTGCGGGCCTTCGTCTGCGTCGAGAAACGGGGATCGACGTCAGCCACGGTCAGACGCGGCCGAGGTAGGAGCCGTCGCGGGTATCCACCTTGACGCGCTCGCCCTGGGTGATGAACAGGGGCACCTGAATCTGCTTGCCGGTTTCGAGGGTGGCGGGCTTGGTGCCACCGGTGGAGCGGTCGCCCTGCAGGCCGGGCTCGGTGTAGGTGATTTCGAGTTCTACCGACGCGGGCAGTTCCACGAAGAGAGGGGTGCCATCATGCAGCGCGACGATGGCTTCCTGGTTTTCCAGCATGTAGTCCTTGGCATCACCGACGGTGACTTCTGGAACGTAGATCTGATCGTAGGTGTCGTTGTCCATGAAGACGTAGTCGGAACCGTCGATGTAGAGGTACTGCATCGCGCGCCGGTCGACCGTCGCCATTTCCACCTTGGTGTCAGCGTTGAACGTTTTATCTACGGTCTTACCCGACAGGACTGCCTTCAGCTTCGAGCGCACGACGGTGTTGCCCTTGCCAGGCTTGTGGTGCTGGAACCACGTCACTTGCCAGAGCTGACCGTCGAGGTCGAGCACCATGCCGTTTTTGAGATCGTTGGTGGAAACTGCAACCACGATATGCCTTTCATTCGACTGAACCCGTATCGGGCCGAAGGATAGTCTACTGGACTCCCTGCGGATGCTGAGTGCGCGACTGCCGGTGGCATTGATCGGCGCGTATAGGGTGGGTTGTGATGGTGGCGAGTGGTCACCTCAACGAAAGGAGATCCCATGGGACTCGGAGACGACATTCAGAACAAGGCTGAAGACCTCAAGGGTCAGGCCAAGGAAGGCATCGGTGAGGCCACCGATAACGAGCAGCTGCAGTCCGAAGGCAAGCTCGATCAGCTCGGAGCGAAGGCCAAGCAGGGCGTAGAAGACCTCAAGGAGAAGGCTGCTGAGACCTTCAACAACATCACCGAGAAGTTTGACAAGAAGGACTGACTTCGTCGATCACGAGACAGTGGGCGCCACCTGGCTTGTTGCCGGTGGCGCCCACTGCTGTTGTTGGCCTCGACGTGGTTCGGGGCCAAGCGTTGCTACTTCGTCACTAGGATGACGTACAGCGTTCTGGGGCCGTGCACTCCTTCGACTCGGCTCAGCTCGATATCACTCGTCGCTGAGCCCCCCGAAATCCAGGTGATGGGGCGACGATCATCCACTGCGCCTCGCAGCCTGGCAACCCCCTCAGGAACATCGCTCACCACTTGATCGGCATGGACCACGCAGACGTGGCGGTCGGGCAAGAGGCTGAGCGCACGTCGGCCCTGGCCGGGGCCATGGTCGAGCGCGATCGTGCCTGAATCCGCCATTGCGACGGCGCAGGTCGTGACCACGGTGTCGATCTCGTTGAGCTCATCGTGCGTGAGCTGCGGTTCGTCGAGGTGCACGGTGACGTTCGCCGCCTTGACCGCCTCCAGCCAACCGTCGGGGACTCCGTCGGGCACCACGACATGCTCCGAGCCGAGCGTGCTCAGCGCTTCGGTCAGCGCACTGTTCACATCGGATTCGCCGACCTGCACGACGGTGGCGCGGTAGTCCTCAATTTTCTCGACGAGATCGGCGAGGACGTCCTTCGTCTCAAGCGGTTGACCATACTCCCACTCGACAACGATGTCCGTCGCTTTTTCCGACGAAGGAACATCTTGTAGGGCCTTGCGCACTCTGCCGAGGATGACTTCCTTTGCTCCCATGGTCAGCTCCTCTTCTCTTGCTTCCACCAGTCGCGGAAGGTCTTGGTGGGTGGTGGCTCAACGTCGCGGGCATTCGTCCACTTGTTCACCAGCGGAACGGGCAGTGGGCCAATCCACTTCTTGCCGAACACGTGTCCGGCAGTCTTGGAAGCGCGCTGCACCGTTTCGAGGTGGCTGCCCTTCGACATGACCCAGCCGGCCATCTTCATGAGGCCTTGCTCCACCGTCGGATGCTTCGACGTCTTCTTCTCTGCCACGCGCCGGCGCTGATCAACGAGGATGTCCGTGAACGGAATGCGCACCGGGCACACCTCGTTACACGCTCCGCACAGGCTCGATGCGTACGGCAGCGCCTGGTCTACCTTCGACGTGATCCCTCGCAGCTGCGGGTTCAGGATGGCGCCGATGGGTCCAGGGTACGGGGACCCATAGGCGTGGCCACCTGCACGCTCGTAGACGGGGCAAATGTTCAAGCAGGCCGAGCAGCGGATGCACCGCAGCGCGGCGCGGCCGAGCGGATCGGCGAGCACATCGGTGCGCCCGTTATCGAGCAGCACGACGTGGAGATCTTGCGGCCCATCCCCTTCCTGCACGCCGGTCCACATGGAGGTGTAGGGGTTCATTCGCTCGCCCGTCGACGAACGCGGCAGCAGCTTGAGGAACACCTCGAGATCTTCGAATGTGGGGAGGATCTTCTCGATGCCCACGACGCTGACGAGCGTTTCAGGAAGGGTGAGGCACATGCGGCCGTTGCCCTCAGACTCGACGATGACGAGCGTGCCCGTCTCGGCGACGATGAAGTTTCCGCCGGAAATCGCCATCTTTGCGCGGAGGAACTTCTCCCGCAGGTGCAGGCGCGCGGCCGCGGTGAGTTCGGGCGGGTCGTCGCTGATGCCCTCGGGCGCTGGCTTGCCGTAGCGGCCCATCTCGGCTTCGAAGATCTCGCGAACCTCGGAACGGTTGCGGTGAATGGCTGGCACGAGGATGTGGGATGGCAGGTCATGCCCCAACTGCACGATGAGCTCCGCGAGGTCGGTTTCCCAAGCGGCGATGCCTTCCTTCTCGAGGTGCTCGTTGAGGTCGATTTCTTGGGTGGCCATCGACTTGATCTTGACGACCTCGTCGACGCCCTTCTGCTTCGCGATGCGCGTGACGATGTCATTCGCTTCTTGCGCATCACGTGCCCAGTGGACGGTGATTCCGGCCTTGGTCATAGCCTCTTCGGCCTGCTCGAGGTAGTAATCGAGGTGGCGCCCAACGCGGTTCTTGATCTGCTCCGCAGCGGTGCGTAGCTCCTCCCAGTTCGGCACCTCGCTGGCCCGGACGACGCGCTTTGCGCGGATGGTGCTCGTCGCGTGGCGGAGGTTCTTGCGCTGGATGGAGTTCTCGAGTTCAGATTTCACCGCCTCGGGGAACGGCGGGATACCGAGCCAGGCTCCCTCTGGCGGGGCGGGGGTCAAACGTTCGACGGTCATCGCGCTTCCTCCTTGGTGCTAGCGAGGATCTCGACGAGATGGATAGTTTGTACGCCGGAATGCTGGCGATGCAGCATGCCGCCGATGTTCATCAGACACGCATGATCGCCGCCGACGACGTACTCGGCGCCGCTGTCGATCACGTGCCGAGCCTTATCGGAAGCCATGGCGACCGACATGTCCGAGTTCTTCAGTGAGAACGTGCCGCCAAATCCGCAGCACTGGTCAGCCTCGGGCAGGTCGACGAGCGTGATGCCCCCGACGGCTTCCAGGAGCTGCATGGGCTTGTCCCCCAGCTTCAGCATGCGCTTGCCGTGGCAGGAGGGGTGGTAGGTCACCTTGTGCGGGAACCAAGCCCCCACATCGGTGATACGCAGCACATCGACGAGGAACTCGGCGATGTCGTAGGTGCGCTTCGCGGTGGCGGCGGCCTCACGGGCGAGGCCGGCGTCGCCCACATGGTTGGCGATCATCTCGTGCTGGTGGTGCACGGAAGCCACACATGAGCCGGAGGGCGCGACGACGTACTCCGCGTCGCCGAAGCTCTTCACGTAGTTACGGACGGTGCCCTCGGTTTCCTTGAAGTAGCCCGTGTTGGCCATGATCTGGCCGCAGCAGGTCTGTTCCTTCGGGAACTCCACCTTGCATCCGAGGCGTTCGAGCAGTTTCACCGTCGCGATGGGAACGGATGGTTTCATGGTGTCCGTGATGCAGGTGGCGAACAGTGCCACCGTGATCCCGGCACCTGGAAATGTGGCTGTGGTCATGCTTATTCCTTTCAGATCAGCCAGCTGAGGACCGGTGTCGACATCAATCCGACGATGACACACATCAGTGCGAGCAGAATGAGGCTCCATTTGAAGACCTTACGCAACACCACAGACTCGCTGCCGACCAGGCCGATGGCAGTAGCGGCGATGGTGAGCGACTGGGGCGAGATCATCTTGCCCACGACGCCGCCTGCGGCATTGGCGCCAACGAGCAGTTCACGCATGCCCTGCACTCCGAGATGGCTGCCTTGGCCGATCTCCTGACCGACGGTGGACTGCAGGCCAGAGAACAGGATGTTTGCGGAGGTATCCGAGCCGGTCACGTAGGTGCCAATCCAGCCAAGAATTGGTGACAGGGCCGCGTAAATGGATCCGGCTGTAGCAATGAAGAAGCCAAGGGCGAGTGTCTGGCCCGAGTCGCCCATCACGTAGGCCAGCGCCACGACGAGACCGATGGTGAGAGCGGAGAACCGCATCTTCTTCATGTTCTCCCACAGCACCGCGAAGGTTTGCCCGAGCGACATCTTGTAGACGACGCCGGTGAGAATCGCCACGATTGCGAGCAGAATGCCTGGCGACGATGCCCACAGTAGCGTGTAGGTCTGGTGCGAGGCCGGGCTGCCGTCGAGGCCCATGAGGTTGCCAAGCAGCGGCCATGCGAAACTCACATCGAGCGACTTCAAGAAGGTCTTCACCACAGGGATGGACGCGATGCCGAATACCACGATCACCATCAGGTAGGGCACGAGCGCCATGACGATGCGGTTGGTGGTGAGCTCGGGCTGGTCAGCGTCGTCGTGGACTGCGGGTTGCCAGTCTTTCTCAGCCTCGGGCGCCATCATCTCGCTGATGCGCCCCTTCGCGTCGGCCCCGCCGGTTGGGTGCCACAGCTTGAGGAAGCCGAGCGTAACAGCGATGCTGACCACGGCCGCGAACATCTCGGTCAGATTGAACAGCGGCGTGGAGCTCACGATCCACTTGGTGACGCCAAAGGAGACACCGATGACGAGACCGACGGGCCAGCACTGCTTGAGGCCCTTGGCGCCGTCCATCACGAGCAGGATGAGGAACGGAACGACGAGGCTCAGCATGGCGGTGATCCGCCCGCTGATCGGAGCGACGGCGAGCACGTCCAGCTCAGCGGTCTGTGCCGCCACGACGATGGGTAGTCCGACGGCGCCAAACGCCACCGGGACGGTGTTGGCAAGCAGCGCCACCATGGCGGCGCGAATGGGTGAGAAACCAACGGCGATCAGCATGGCGGCGGCGATGGCTACCGGCGCACCGTAGCCAGCCAGGGCTTCGAGAAGACCGCCGAAGCAGAATGCGATGATGAGGCCGACGACGCGCGGGTCATCCGAAATGAGGAAGAACGTGCGTCGAAGATCTTCAAAGCGCCCCGACTTCACCGTCACCTCGTACATCCAGATTGCGGTGAGCAGGATCCAGACGATCGGGAAGATGCCGTAGAGGATGCCGTGCACGCTCGTGGACAGCGCCATCACCGCTGGCATCCGGAAGGCTGCAATCGCGACGATGAGCGCGATCCCCCACGACGCCAACGCCGCGTAGTGGGCCTTCCATCGCAACGCTCCCAGCGTGACAAGCATGCAAATGATGGGCAGCGAAGCCAAGAGTGCGGACAGCCATAGCTGTCCGGTGGGGTTCGTCTCTGGGACGAATGTCTCAAGCAAGGTCATGGTTGAACTCCGTTGTTCTGCCTACAACAGCACTTTGGTACTACCGTATGTCGTAAATTATAACGGTCCGACCAATTTGTCAATGCATTGGGGGCGGTTTACGAGCTGAGCCAGACCACTCGCTCGACTGTGTGCACTCCAGATTCACAAAACGGGCCGGCACGGCCCTAAATCAGCATCTGTTGTGCGCTCAGTCGAGGTATCGCCTAGAACAGCGCCGTCGCAGCGTCGCGGATGTGGTGCTCGACGAGGTCTGCGGCATGCGAGCCGTCGCCGCTGCGGATGGCGTCGTAGATCGATCGGTGTTGTTCGCACAGCATGGTGCGGATATCCGCCCAGCGGTCGACGCCGAGTGAGGCTTGCAAGATGGGCCGACGTAGCGCCTCACGGATTGCCACTGTGAGGTCACGCAGGAGCGGGTTGCCCGAGATTTGGGCGATGCAGTGATGGAAGTCGGTATCTAGATCGTTGTACGGCTCGAGTTCGTAGGTGCCATCCATCGCGTCGATGATGCGCTGCAGGCGAGCGTGGTCGTCCGACGTCGCCGTCGATGCCGCGAGGCTGGCCGTCGCACGCTCCAACGCGATGCGCGTCTCCGTCAGGTCTGTCTGCGATTGCGACGCGGTGGCGAGGTGCAGCGAGAACAACCGGCCGAGCGCCTTCGACTGCATCGCGATCACCCGGGTGCCGCGTCCAGGGCCTGGCTGTGATTCCAGCACTCCGTACGCCTGCATGGCACGGATCGCTTCGCGTACCGCACCGCGACTCACGCCGAGTTCTGCAGCGAGTTCTCGCTCCCCCGGGAGGCGGTCGCCCACCGTGAGCACTCCGGAGAGCACTTGTTCTTGCAGATGGGTGAGCGCGAGGAGGTATCCCCCGGCGGTATCAGGCAAGCTCGGCATAGCACGCTTCTAGCGCGGCTTCGTCGGGGCTGACAACGATGGTCGGCGAACCCACCTCACGTAGGCAGACGAGCCGCAGCGCCTGGCCGCGCGACTTCTTGTCGAGGCTCATCACGTGACGCAGCGTGGCGAAGTCCCCGTCGTAGGACGTGGGCAGTTGCAACGAGCGCAGGAGTTCGTCGTGGAGGGCGACGGTGTCATCTTCGAGGCCCGTGAGGTGGCGAGAGACTCGAGCGATCCAAGCCATGCCCACAGCAATCGCCTCGCCGTGGCGCCACGAATAGTGTTCGGATGTCTCGATGGCGTGGCCCAGGGTGTGCCCGTAGTTGAGGGCTTCGCGTCCCACCTTGTCCCCGACGGACGTCGCCTCGCGAAGATCGGCGGCAACCACGTCGGCTTTCACCGCGATAGCTCGCCGAACGAGTTCCGCGAAGGTGGTTCCCGACACATCGAGCCGATCATCCCGCGCTGCCAGAGCGAGAATGTGTGAGTCACTAATGAAGCCGCACTTCACCACTTCAGCCATGCCGGAGCGCAGTTCGCGCGACGGAAGCGTCGAGAGAAAATCGAAGTCGCAGAACACCGCGCGCGGCTCGTAGAACGCGCCGACAAGGTTCTTACCCGCCTCGAGATTGATGCCCGTCTTGCCGCCCACCGCCGCGTCCACCATGGCGAGCACGGAGGTTGGCACGGAGATGTACGCGACGCCACGGAGCCAGGTTGCGGCTACGAAGCCGGCAAGGTCGGTCACCGCTCCCCCGCCGATGCCGACCACCAGATCGTTGCGGGTGAATCCGGCCTTGGCGAATTCGTTCCAGCAGTGCTGCAGCACCGTTGCAGTCTTGGCCGCCTCCGCGTCGGGAACGGGAATGCGCACGACGTTGCCTGCTACGTGTGTTGCGACGGCGTCCGCCAGTTGCGGCAGGTGGTCGGGGAAGACGACGGCGATACGGGAGCACCCCTCGCTCGCCGCAGCGATGCCGTCGAGTACCCCGGCGCCGATGTGCACGTCGTAGGGATGCTGCTGGGAGTGGACGGTGATCATTGCTGATGCTCCGCGACGATCTGGTCGGCCACCTCGGCTGTGCCACGCCCATCCGTCTCAATCGTTTGCGTGGCGCATGCCTCGTAGAACGGCGTGCGCTCAGCGAGCAGCTTGATGAGCGTCGCGCGTGTATTGCCCAGCAGAAGCGGGCGGACGGTGTTCATGCCTACGCGACGCGCGGCCTGGCCCGCAGACACCCTCAGCCAGATCACCTCGTGGCCTTGCAGTGCTTCGCGGATGCGCTCGTTCATCACGGCGCCGCCGCCGAGCGAGACCACGTCGGCGGCATCCAGCAACTCGAGGGTGGCTTCCTCCTCAGCTTGCCGGAAGTAGGCCTCCCCCTCGTCGGCGAAGATCTCGCTGATGGGTTTCCCCAGCACCTCTTCGATGCGGGCATCGACATCGACGAATGTGAGGTTGAGTTTCCGCGCGACGCGCTTCCCTACGGAGCTTTTCCCGGCACCAGGCGCGCCGATGAACACCATGCTCATGCCAGCCCCAGCCCCCGTTCGCGGACTTCGTCGAGGTACGCGGTGGCGTTGCGACGCGTCTCCGCGACGGCGTCGCCGCCGAACTTCTCCAGCACGCACTCGGCCAGCACTAGCGCCACCATCGCCTCCGCGACGACGCCCGCCGCCGGCACAGCGCATACATCGCTGCGCTGATGGTGAGCGGAATCGGGCTCGCCCGTCGAGACGTCGATCGTGCGCAGCGCGCGGGGTACCGTCGCGATGGGTTTCATCGCCGCTCTCACGCGCAGCAACTCGCCGGTGGACATGCCGCCTTCGGTGCCGCCCGCGTGATCGGTGGCGCGACGGATACCTGGCAGGATTTCGTCGTGGGCCTTGGAGCCTCGGGTACGGGCGAGCTCAAACCCATCGCCAACCTCGACGCCCTTGATGGCTTGAATGCCCATGAGTGCGCCGGCGAGGCGCGCGTCGAGCCGACGGTCGCCCTGGATGTGCGAGCCAAGGCCAGGAGGCACGCCCTCGGCGATCACCTCAACGACACCACCGAGCGTGTCGCCCTCCTTGTGACACGCCTCAACTTCCGCCTGCATCCTGGCCGATGCCGCGGCGTCGAAGCAACGCACGGGGTCGGCGTCGATCGCCTCGAGATCTTCCCACGTCGGGCGTTTCGTACTCTCGGAGCGCACCGGCCCGAGCTCAACCACGTGGCTCAGCACCTTGATGCCCAGCGCCTGGTCGAGGAACGCCATGGCGACGGTGCCGAGCGCGACGCGGGCTGCCGTTTCACGCGCAGATGCGCGCTCCAAAATAGGGCGGGCCTCGTCGAAGCCGTACTTTTGCATGCCCACCAAATCCGCGTGGCCGGGACGCGGGCGGGTCAGCTTCGCATTGCGCGCGAGGGAAGCGAGCTCGTCGGGATCCACCTCGCCGGGCGCCATCACTTGCTCCCACTTCGGCCATTCGGTGTTGCCGACCTCGATAGCAATCGGCGATCCGAGGGTCTCTCCGTGACGAAAGCCAGCCAGGAGGCGCAGCGCGTCGGCTTCGAACTTCATTCGGGCCCCGCGTCCGGCCCCCAGCCGGCGTCGGGCGAGGTTATGCGCGATCTCCTTCTCCCCCACGCGAACGTGAGCGGGGATGCCTTCCATGGTGGCAATGAGGGACTGACCGTGCGATTCACCGGCCGTGAGGTAACGAAGCATGCCGATCATTCTTTCAGAGAGTCTCACGCCGGCGAAGTTCCTGCTCGGCAGCTGAGAGGCACATCTCGAACGTGACCCGTTGCCCCGTGAGCCAGAAGAACTGATCGACAGCTTGTCCGGCGAGCAGATCCAGGCCCGACAATGCCCGACGGTGCAGCTCGCTCGCGGCGACCCCAAGGGGCGTGGGCCACGGGTCGTAGACCACATCGAAGATCGTCGTCGCGCATTCTGCCCAGCGCCGAGCGTGAGGCTGAGTCGCGAGCGTAGGAACCGTGCTTGCGAGCAAATCCACCGGCTCCAGCGCGTCGGAGAGCAACTGCGCCTCGGCGCTCAGCCCCAGCCCAGCGGCAAACTTCCGCAGCCCTTCGGCTCGCTCGAGGCTACGAGCCACAATCACGATGCTTTCGGCACCCAACTGAGCCACCGCCAGCGTGATCGACCGCGCGGTAGCACCATTCCCGACGATCGCCACTCGCCTCGGCGTCGGAGCACCCGAGCGCTCAAGAGCCAACGCAAAGCCGGGAACGTCAGTGTTGCGAACCAGAGGCTGCTCCCCAAACACCAACGTGTTGCCGCACCCCAGCAGGCGCGTCGGCTCGTCGGGTTCACCAAACTCGACGATGGCGTCTTTGTGCGGTGCGGTGACGCTGAGCCCCACCCAGCGTCCATCAGCCTGGCAGCCTTCTACGAACGAAGACAGCTCTCGGGGCGTGACATCGATCGCCTCGTAGCGCCAATCCAGCCCAACCGCGACGTAGCCGGCGGTGTGGATGGCTGGCGAGAGGGAGTGTGAGGCCGGGTCACCGATGACGGCGCAACGCATCACTTGCCCGAGCACTTGCCCTTGTTTGCCTGGCAGTACTCCTGGAACTTCTTCACGTTGGCGTTGTGCTCCTCGAGCGTATTGGCGAAGAGCGTCTCCCCGGTGTCGAGGTTGACCGTAACGAAGTACAGCGCCTCGGTATCTGCCGGGCTGAGAGCTGCCTTGATGGCGGTCTCTCCCGGGTTGTTGATAGGGCCGGGCGGAAGCCCCTTGTGGCGATACGTGTTGTACGCCGATTCGCTGGCACGCTCGGCAGCCGTGGTGGTGACCGCGCCAGTCTTGCCGACCGCATAGTGCACCGTCGAGTCCATTTCCAGCTTCATATCCTTCTCGAGGCGGTTGTAAATAACGGCCGCGATGAGCGGTTGGTAATCGGGATCGTGCGACTCGCCCTCGATGATCGATGCGACGGTGAGCGCCTCGAGCGGGGACTTGCCGAGGGCTTTCGCGCGGTCGGCAATGTCGGTGCGCGTTGCGACAGTATTGAACTGTTTGACCTGGTTGCTCATAATCGCGAAGACATCAATGGGCTCTGCCACGTCGTAGCGAGCAGGGAACAGGAAGCCTTCGAGATTCCCGTTGGTATTGGCCCACTGTGGGAGTCCCAGCTCGCCTACGCGCGCCGCAGCGGTGTCGATCTGTTCCTGGGAAAGCCCAAGTTCGCTGCTGATACGGGCCTGCTGTTCCTTCACCGTGGTGCCTTCGGGGAAGGTGATCCAGATTCGTTTGATGTTGCTCGGGTCGAGCAGCATCTTGAGCGCTGCCTCTGCGGGTAGTTCCTTGCGGAGCTGGTATCTGCCGGCTTGGAGGCGGTCGACCGAACCGGAGCTGAGCGCCTCGCTGCGGAACTTTCGCACCGACTTCACGACGCCCGCTTCGTAGAGAATGTCGCCGATTTCGGTAATACCTGCACCGCGAGGAATGACCACGTCGATCTCTTCGGTGCCGTTCCCGACGAAGTCGTCATCGGGTGTGGTCGCGGCGACGTAGAAGTCGTGGGCCTTCGAGTACGCGAACCAGCCCCCGCCAACCAGCACCGCGAGTGCGAGCACCACTGCGAAGGCGCCTCGACCGTAGTAGGCCACGTTGCGCCAGTCCACAGGTTTCTTCTCGCTCATTCGTCCTCGTTTCCGTGCAGTGGCTCCCCGGCTGGCTCAGCCAGGCGCTCCTCAACGTCGACCGCGGTCTGCAAAATCTCTACAGCTGCAGCTTGATCGATGATGCCACGCTGAGATCTGGTGTCTCGCCCGACACTCCCAAGACTACGCGACGCCGACACCGTGCTCATCCGTTCGTCAATCAGGCGAACCTCAATTGGGGCGACGCGTTGTGCCAACACTGCCGCCTTCTGCGCCACAAATTCAGCGGCCGGGCCCAATCGGCCACGAAGATCGAGCGGGTATCCCACGTAGATGATTTCCGGCTCATACTCCTCGACGATGGCCTCGAGCTTGGCGAGTTCGTCGCGGCCTGCTCGCACCGTCGCCACGGGGTGACACACCGTCGTATGTCGCCCACACGCGGCAACACCAATGCGGGCCTTACCCCAGTCGATGCCTAGTCGCGGAGATTCAGGCATCAGCAACCTTGGCTCGCACAGCTGCCAACGCGGCGTCAGCTTGTGCCCAGTCGGCGCCGCCACCCTGCGCCAGGTCGTCCTTGCCGCCGCCCTTGCCGCCGAGCGTCGCACACACCTCTCGGATAAGTGCGCCTGCCTTGAGGCCCTGCTCACGGGCGGGTTCATTCGTAGCAACGATGGCAGCGGGCTTATCTGTGCCGCCAACCAACGCGACGACGCCTGCGGTCGCGCTATCCAGACGCTCCCTGAGATCGGCCGCCAAGGTGCGCAGGTCACCGCCACTCACCCCTTGCACCTTCAGTGCAAGCAAGTTGACCGAACCGACGCGTTCCACATCAGCGAGCATTGCTTCGGCGCTGGCCAGCAGCTTTTCCGACTGCAGCTTGGCGATCTGCTTCTCCGCATCCTTGAGCTGCTGCACGAGCTTCCCGACGCGCTCCCCCAATTGTTCGGGGGCTACCCGCAACGTGTCGGTGAGCTCGCGCACTAGCGCGCGCTCAGCGGCGAACTGCCGAAACGCATCATGTGCGACGAGCGCTTCGACGCGTCGGACTCCGGAGCCGACCGACTGCTCAGAGACGAGGTTCAGCACACCGATCTGTGCGGTGTTGGCGACGTGGGTGCCCCCGCACAGCTCGCGTGACCAGGGGCCCGCCAACTCCACCATGCGCACGATGGGTGGGTATTTTTCGCCGAACATGGCCATCGCACCGAGCGCCTTCGCGTCCTCCAGCTTGAGTTGCTGGCTGGTCACGTCGAAGCCGTCAAGGATGGCCTGGTTGGAGCGCTCCTCCACCTCGCGACGCAGCTCCTTACTCATCCCTTGTGGGGACGAGTAGTCGAATCGCAGGTAGCCGGGCTTGTTGTAGGAACCGGCCTGCGTTGCCCCCGAGCCGAGCAGCTCGCGCAGCGCGGCGTGGACGATGTGCGTCGCAGTATGCGCCTGCGACGCCTGGTGGCGAAGCCCCGGATCAACCTGCGCCTCGACGGGCACCCCCACCCCGAGTTCACCAGCGAGTTTCACTCGATGCACGACGAGCCCCGGCACCGGGCGCTGCACGTCGAGCACGTCGGCAGTGAATCCGTCGCCGATGATGACTCCATGGTCGGCGTCCTGGCCGCCTGCCTCGGCGTAGAACGGCGTCTCTTCGAGGATGAGCTCCACTTCAGCACCGTCGCCGGCACGGTTGGTGGCGTAACCGCCGTCGATGAGGCCGCGCACCTTCGTCTGCAGCCCGAGCTCTTCGTACCCGGTGAAGGGGGTCTCCCCTTGTTCGCGGAACTCACGGTATGCCTCGTGGTTCGCGAGCCCGCCCTTCTTCGCCTTGGCGTCGGCCCGGGCGCGGTCTTTCTGCTCCTGCATGAGCGCTTCGAATGCAGTGCGATCGACGGTGAGCCCCTGCTCGGCGGCCATCTCCATCGTCAGGTCAATCGGGAAGCCGTAAGTGTCGTGCAGCTTGAAAGCCGTATCGCCAGGCACCGCGGTCGCCTTGGACTGCTTCAGTTCGGCGGCGACGCCGTCGAAGAGCACCGTGCCCGACTGGAGCGTGCGCCGGAAGCTCTCTTCCTCCGCAGACGCGGCTTGCGAAACGCGGTCCCACGCCTCAGTGATCTCCGGGTAGGAGGGCTCCATGAGCGACTTCGACACCGGCAGCAGTTCGCTGAGCACCGGATCCTGGACACCCAGCAGCCGCATCGCGCGAATAACTCGACGAAGCAGCCGGCGCAGCACGAAGCCACGAGCCTCGTTGCCGGGAGTGACGCCGTCGGTCATCAGCATCAGAGAACTGCGGACGTGGTCGGCGACAACGCGGAACCAGATGTCGTCCTCGGCGTTCGCGCCGTAGCGTTTGCCGGAGAGCTCCGATGCCTTCTCGATGACAGGGAACACTTGGTCGATCTCGTACATGTTCGCCTTGCCCTGCTTGAGGAAGGCCATGCGTTCGAGCCCGGCGCCGGTATCAATGTTTTTGCTCGGCAGAGCGCGGGCGACGTCGAAGTCGTCCTTTGCGCGAACCGCGGAAAGCTCCTCCTGCTGGAACACCAGGTTCCAGATCTCAAGGAAGCGGTCTTCGTCGGCCTCGGGGCCGCCGTCGGGGCCGAACTCTGGCCCACGATCGACATAAATCTCGGAACAGGGGCCACCGGGGCCGGGAACGCCCATGTGCCAGTAGTTATCTTTGAGCCCGCGTTGCTGAATGTGCCCGCTCGGCACCCCGACGGCGCGCCACATGCCGATAGTTTCGTCGTCGCCGTGGAGCGCGGTCACCCAGATCTTGTCGCCGTCGAAGCCCAAGCCCCCGTCGGCTTCCGGTTTCGTGACGAGTTCCCACGCCATCGAGATGGCGGCTTCTTTGAAGTAGTCGCCGAACGAGAAATTGCCCAGCATCTGGAAGAACGTGCCGTGGCGGGTGGTCTTGCCAACCTCTTCGATGTCGAGCGTTCTCACGCACTTTTGCGCGGAGACGGCGCGACGATAAGGCGCGGGCTCGTCGCCGAGGAAGTACGGCTTGAACGGCACCATGCCGGCGTTGACGAACAGCAGAGTCGGGTCGTTGTACAACAGCGATGCGCTCGGCACCACCTCGTGCTCGTGGGCCTCGAAGTGGTGGATGAAGCGCTGGAGGATGTCATGGGTCTGCATTGGGTTCATTCCTGCGGGATGTTGAGTTCACGACGGATTTCAGCCTCGCGCTCGGCGCGTGCTGCCTCAAAGTTGGCGGAGAACCGCCCTAGGTCGATGGCGGCGTCGTCGCTCTTGGCTTCAATCTGTCTGCGCAGCGACTCGGGAAGGTATTCGCGGTATAGCTTCTTGCCGCGGAAAATCACGTAGCTGGCCGTGGCGGCGCCGACGGTGAACCAGAAGGTGTTTCTCATTTGCGACCGCCTCCAATCGCTTTGCGCGCGGCATACGTGAACGATGCGGTCTTGATGAGCGGCTTCTGGAACACCGCACCGACGAGATTCGAGAACTGGGCCGCGTCCTCGCTAACTTCGGCGGCGTGGGAAGCGACGCGGCCCGCATCGTCGGTGACATCCGAGAGCTTGTCGAGGTTCGCGTCGGCCTTCGCAGCAGCATCTGTGAGGCGTTCCATGGCGGGCACCATCGATTCGCTCGCGTTGCGTACGGACTCGGTCACGTCATCAATGGCCGCACTCAGTTTGAGTAAAGGGCGTGCGGCGAGAGCGACGAGGACACACAGCGCGACGGCGGCCAGTATGGCGGCCAATTCAGCGACGCTCATCGTCTTCTCCTCCGTGTTTCGACGGCGCAACTCTATCTGAGAGCACACTGCGGAGCGAGTGAAGGCGCTCAGCAATCACTTGCTCGGCTCCGTTGTGGGTGGGTTCGTAGTAACGCGTGCCGTCCAGATCATCGGGGAGATACTGCTGTCCGACGATGTGGTGCGGGTAGTCGTGGGCGTACAGGTAGCCCTGGCCGAACCCGGCTTCCTTGCTGGCTTTAGCGGACCCGTCGCGAAGGTGGAGGGGCACGGAGTTGCCCTTGCCGGCCTGCACATCGGCGAGGGCCTTGCCGATCGCAAGGTAGGCGGCGTTGGACTTCGGCGCGGTGGCCGCCACCACCGTCGCGTGCGCCAAGGTGATGCGAGCCTCTGGCATCCCGATGAGCTGGACGGCCTGCGCGGCAGCCACACAAGTGGGCAACACGTTCGTAGCGGCGAGCCCCACGTCCTCGGACGCGGAGATCACCAGACGCCTGGCGATGAAGCGAGGGTCCTCCCCTGCCTCCAGCATGCGGGCGAGGTAATGCAAGGCGGCATCGACGTCGGAGCCGCGAATGGACTTGATGAATGCCGAGATCACGTCGTAGTGCTGGTCGCCGTCGCGGTCGTAGCGGAGTGTGGCGCGGTCGACAGCGCTGGTGAGAATCTCCGGCGTGACGACACGTTCTCCCAGCGCGGTGGCCGAGGCAGCCGCCTCCTCCAGATAGGTGAGTGCCCGACGCGCGTCTCCCCCTGACATGCGAAGCAGCTCGGCGCGGGTGGCGTCCGCCAGCTCGACGGCGTCGTGGAGTCCGCGCTCGTCGTGCACTGCACGATCGATCAGCGCGCCGATATCCTCGTCCTCCAGGGGCTTGAGGCGCAGCAGGAGCGAGCGCGACAGCAGCGGCGAGATCACGGAGAAAGAAGGGTTCTCGGTGGTGGCAGCGATGAGCGTGACGAGCCGGTTCTCGACGGCAGGCAGCAGGGCGTCTTGTTGGGTCTTCGAGAAGCGGTGCACCTCGTCGATGAACAGCACCGTCGATGTGCCTTGGTGCAGCGCGCGACGGGCGGCGTCGAGCTGGGCTCGGATTTCCTTCACGCCGGCTGAGACGGCGGAGACTTCGACGAATCGTGCGCCAGATTCCCTCGAGACGATCGATGCGAGCGTCGTCTTGCCTACCCCTGGCGGCCCCCAGAGAAACACGCTCATGGGCTGGCCTTCTACCAGACGCCGAAGCGGTGAGCCTGGGGTGAGGAGATGCTGTTGCCCGACGATCTCGTCGAGGTTGCGCGGACGCATCCGGACGGCGAGCGGCGCCCCCTCTTCGAGGGCGTCGCCGAGCGATCCGACGGGAGCATCGGATTCGGGCGCGCCAAACAGATCGAGGTCGTAACTCACAACAGTGCAGTCTATGCCGCATTCATTTCGGCGGCCTCATAACATCGAATGCATGAAGCTCTCGATCTTGGATCTCGTCTCAGTCTCACAGGGCCAAACAGTCTCGGATGCCATCGAGGCAGCCATGCGGGCAGCGGAGCTGGCAGACGAGCTGGGATACGAACGCGTGTGGTACGCCGAACACCACAACACCGCTGCGGTGGCATCGTCGGCGACGGCCTTGCTCATTGGGCACGCGGCGTCGAGAACACAGCGCATCCGGGTGGGTTCTGGCGGCATCATGCTGCCCAACCATTCCCCGCTCAACGTGGCAGAGGATTTTGGCACCCTGCATCAGATGTATCCGGGGCGTATCGATTTAGGCCTCGGCCGTGCTCCCGGCACCGATCAGATCACCGCCCGAGCGCTCGCTCGTTCGAGCGCGGAGCCACAGGAGTTCATGCGCAACATCGAGCTGATGCAGACGTGGTTCGGCGCCGGCTCGGTGGGCGGTATCGAAGTCGGTGTGGCGAAGGGAACCAACGTACCGATGTGGGTGCTCGGTTCGTCCGACGCGGGCGCCACGATGGCTGGCAGGCTGGGGCTTCCCTACTCGTTCGCGTCGCATTTCTCGCCTGACATGCTGCACGCCGCGATTCAGCTCTACAAGGACAACTTCAACCCGAATGCGCCGACGGCGCAGATCGCTGAGCCCTACGTGCAGGTGGGTGTGAATATCCTCGCCCACGAACAGCCCGGCGAGGCCGAACGGCAGTTCACGACCACGCAGAACATGTTCTCGGCCCTGCGCAGGCATGGCGGGCGCACCCCGCTGCAGCCACCCACTGACGAGCCCGAGGGCAACGCGCTGGAAGTGCAGATGATGGAACATGCACTCAGGGTGCGCGCCATCGGCACTCCCGACGTGGTGGCCGCCCGGCTGCACGACATTCAGCGTGACACCGGCGCCGACGAGCTCATCGGCGTGACCTACACCTTCGACCCGGAGGTGCGCCTCAACTCGCTGCGCTTGGTCGCCGACGCCGTGCTCTAGCGCGCCAGGTGGTTGATCCGCGCGCGGCACCTCCCGGTGGTTGAGTAGCCCGCGAAGCGGGCGTATCGAAACCACGCCGCATCTCGATACGCGGCTGCGCCGCTACTCGATGGTCGGGGAAAACCGCACCCGCTACTCACCCGGTGGTTGAGTAGCGAGCGAAGCTCGCGTATCGAAACCACACCCGCTTAGGTGGCAGATTGCCGCCCATCTATGGGCGCGGATCTGCCACCTAAGCTCCCGGCACATGATTTCGACACGCTGCCGTCGGCAGCGGCTCAATCATCAGATGCAGCGTTCCCTCGGTGGTTGAGTAGCCCGCGCGGCTCCTCCCGGTGGTTGAGTAGCGCCGAAGGCGCGTATCGAAACCACGCCGCATCTCGATACGGGCCTTCGGCCCTACTCGATGGCCGGGGGAAGGCGGGCGCCCTACTCGACGACCGGAAGAAGGTGCCAACCGCTTACTCGCTGCGCTGAGCGTCCTTCTTCTCAGGCTTGAAGTCGACGCCGGTTTCCTTGCGCTGCTGGGCCGAGATGGGGGCAGGTGCGGCGGTCAGCGGGTCGTAGCCGCCGCCGGACTTCGGGAACGCGATGACGTCGCGGATCGAGTCCGACTTGCTGAGCAGCGCGACGATGCGGTCCCATCCGAAGGCGATGCCGCCGTGCGGGGGCGCACCGAACTGGAACGCGTCGAGGAGGAAGCCGAACTTCTCCTGCGCCTCCTCGTTGCTGATACCCATCACCTTGAACACGCGCTCCTGCACGTCCCGGCGGTGGATACGGATCGAGCCACCGCCGATCTCGTTACCGTTGCATACCATGTCGTAGGCGTACGCGAGCGCGTTGCCTGGGTCGGTATCGAACGTGTCGAGGCACTCGGGCTTCGGCGCGGTGAACGCGTGGTGCACCGCCGTCCACTGGCCGCCTCCGACCGCAACGTCGCCCTCCGCCTTGGCCTCGGACGCGGGTTTGAACAGCGGTGCATCCACCACCCACACGAAGCTCCAGGCGTCCTCGTCGATGAGCCCACAGCGCTGACCGATCTCATTGCGCGCCGCACCGAGGAGCGCCTGCGACGGCGCCACCTGGCCGGCAGCGAAGAAGATGCAGTCGCCGGGCTGGGCACCGGTCTTGGCTGCCAAGCCGGAGCGTTCCTCGTCGGAGAGGTTCTTCGCGACGGGGCCGCCCAGCGTGCCTTCATCGTCGAGCGTGACGTAGGCCAGGCCCTTCGCTCCTCGCTGGCGCGCCCACTCCTGCCAGGCGTCGAACGTGCGTCGGGGCTGCGAGCCGCCGCCGGGCATCACGATGGCGCCCACGTAGTCGGCTTGGAAGACGCGGAAATTGGTGTCCTTGAAGTACTCGGTGAGTTCGGTGATCTCGAGGTCGAAGCGCAGGTCCGGCTTGTCGGAGCCGTACTTCGCCATCGCGTCGAGGTAGGTGATGCGCGGGAACGGTGTAGGCAGGTCGACGTCGATGAGCTTCCAGATCTCCGACGCGAGCTGCTCGCCGAGCGCGATCACGTCTTCCTGGTCGACGAAGCTCATCTCGATGTCGAGCTGCGTGAACTCCGGCTGACGGTCGGCGCGGAAATCCTCGTCACGGTAGCAACGAGCGATCTGGTAGTAGCGCTCCATGCCCGCCACCATGAGCAGCTGCTTGAACAGCTGCGGCGACTGCGGCAGTGCGTACCACGACCCCGGCGCCAGGCGTGCGGGCACGACGAAGTCGCGGGCACCTTCTGGCGTCGAGCGGGTGAGCGTGGGCGTCTCGATCTCCACGAAATCGTGCTGCTCCAGCACGCGGCGAGCGGCCTGGTTCACCTTGGAGCGAAGACGAATGTTGGCACCTGGTTTGGGCCGACGAAGATCCAGGTAGCGGTACTTCAGACGGGCTTCCTCACCGACGGTGACGCGCTCGTCGATTTGGAATGGGAGCGGCGCCGACGGGTTCAGCACCTCGAGTTGCTCGATGGCCACCTCGATCTCGCCGGTAGCGAGCTCAGGATTCTCGTTGCCCTCCGGGCGCTCTTCGACGACACCCTTCACGCGGATGCAGTACTCATTGCGAAGGTCGTGCGCACCTGTCTGCTCGAGAAGCTCGTCGCGGATCACCACTTGTGCTCGGCCGGACGCATCGCGCAGATCGATGAAGGCGACGCCTCCATGATCTCGACGCTTGGCCACCCAACCAGCGAGTACGACTTCCTGGCCAATGTGCTCCTTGCGGAGCGTGCCGGCATCGTGCGTGCGGATCACAACGTATTCCTTTCGTCGACGGCTGCATAGACAGTGCAGGTCCAGAGCACCGATCCTAGCCGCCGTCCCTACCTATCGCCACGGGCAGGCTGCACGGCACGCCCGCTATCTTGGTGCAATGCAACGCAACTCACTCCCCTGGTTCGAGCGTATGTTCCATCGTTCTCGCCGCAGCGTGATGGTCATCCTCGCAGGCGGCACAGTGATCGGAGTTATGCTGGCTTACTTGGGCATTCAGCTGGCCGGGGACCTAACCCAAGTCGGGGTCATCCTTATCATCGTCGGCGTCGCGTTAGTGATTCTCTTTGGTCTGCCGCTACTACTGATGCGAGTGGTGGCGGTCAGGGGTTTCATGGTCGCCAGCGCCGGCCGATGTCGTGAACTTCGCCATTGGGCTGAGCAGCACGGCTGGCTCTACCTGCGCCGGCTGCGCCGCGACGACGGGTACCGGGAGATGCTCGCACTCTCCGCTGTGGCGGAGCGCCACGACACAGAAATTGGGCTTCGCCATCTGTTGCCGGGTCGGGGCGCCAGGGAGGCCCGGCCGCTTCGTCGTCGCACTCGCGCCATGGCGATCCACGTAGATGAGCTCACCCAGATGACCTTCACGATGCACCGGATGGTCAGCCCGGAGGCTCGCAGAAGATTCGTAGCTGTGCAGAACACCTTCGACCTGCCTGCGGTCTCCCTCATCGATCGACGGCTGACGTCGCTGTGGGAGCAGCCCGATTCACAGGTGGAGTCTGTGCACTTCAACGACAGGTACAGCCTGCGCGCAGCTGATAAGCAAACGGGCCACGCCATGGTGCATCCCCGCGTGATGGCGTTGCTACTGCAGGCACCCCCTGCCATCGAGCGGGTGGATCTCGCCAGAGGATGGACAATTTTCTGGCTCGCGCCCGGGGCGCACACCACGGACATCGAATATGCATTGTGGCTCGCCCCGCGCCTCGAGGAGCTCGTGCCCGGATTCCTGCGCAACCGCCGACGGTGAGCCCTCAGTCGACCACGATGCCGGGGCGGAGGTCGTCCGTCGGGGGCTCCCAGCTGGCAGGGTCCGCATCTACCTGTTCGCCGGAGCGGATGTCCTTCACGGAGCCTTCGCCGAACCAGACGAACGGGATGCCGCGGCGCTCGGCGTAGCGGATCTGCTTGCCGAATTTGTCCGCCTTCGGCGCGACCTCGCACGCAATTCCCCTAGCCCGCAGCGCGTTCGCGACACCGATGGATTGCTCGCGCGTGTCCTCGTGATCGACGGCGACGAGCACCACACTCGGCACCACGCGGTCGGCGCTCACGCGTCCCTTCGAGATCAGCGGGGCGAGGATGCGTGTAATGCCGAAGCTGTAGCCAACGCCAGGGAACACCTGCTTGCCGTCGGAGGCCAGCGAGTCGTACCTGCCGCCAGAGGCGACGGAGCCGAGGTGCTCCGAGCCGTCGAGGAAGGTTTCGTAGACCGTGCCCGTGTAGTAGTCGAGGCCGCGAGCGATCTTCAGGTTGACGACCAGGCCGTCGGAGTTCGCGACGCGCACCAGCTGCGCGAGCTCGTCGAGGCCCTCATCCAGCATGGGGTGCTGCACCCCGAGGGCGCGGACCTCGTCGACGAATGCATCGTCGCTGCCGTGGATGCCCGCCAATGCCACGCACTTGCTGGCCTGTTCATCGCTCAGTTCGAGCTCGTCGACGAGTAGCGAATGCACGACGGCAGGCCCAACCTTGTCGTACTTATCGACGCGCTGCAGCACCGCCGCTGGCTCTTCGATGCCGAGCCCGCGATAGAACCCCTCCGAGAGCTTGCGGTTATTCACGTGGATGGTAGCGGTGGGAAGGCCGATCTCGTCGTGCAGGCGTCGGAACACATCGAGCGCGACGAGGGGGATCTCGACGTCGTGGTGGGCCGCCAGGGCGCCTTGCCCAACGATGTCGATGTCGGCCTGCAGAAACTCCCGGTAGCGCCCCTCTTGAGGGCGTTCCCCTCGCCACACCTTCTGCATCTGGTAGCGGCGGAACGGGAACTGCAGGTGTCCGGCGTGTTCGAGCACCCATCTAGCGAACGGCACCGTGAGGTCGAAGTGCAGGCCGAGCTCCGCAGCGTCATCGTCGGCGGCGTGGAGACGCTTGACGACGTAGATCTCCTTGTCGATTTCTCCCTTGCGCGCAAGCTGTTCGAGCGGCTCGACGGCGCGTGTTTCGATGGGCGCAAAGCCATGGAGTTCGAACGTAGAGCGAACGACATCGAGCACACGCTGCTCGACGATGCGGCCGGCGGGTAGGAACTCGGGGAAACCGGACAGTGGTTTGGGGCGCGCCATTAGTCCACCTTCAGAAAGTCGTCTTGGAGGTACGGGTTGGTTGCCGCCTCGGCGGCGAGCGTCGTCGCTTCCCCATGCCCGGGAAGCAGCATCAGCTCGTGGTCGAAGGCGGTCAGGATGCGACGAAGCGAGTCGCGCATCTCCGCCATGCTACCGCCGGGAAAATCCGTGCGCCCAATGCTTCCGGCGAACACCACGTCGCCTGAGAGCAGCACGCGCTGGTCGCCAGCGGTGACGTCGATGATGGCGGATCCCTTGGTGTGGCCGGGCGCGGGAAGCACACGCACTTGCATGCCCCCAATGTCCTGCTCGTCGCGTAGTGACACCACCGAGCGCACCGGCGGCAGCTCGTCGGTGCCGCCGAGCATCTGCGGCAGAAAATTGGCGGCGTTTGGGCTGAGCGCTAGCCCGGGTTTGGTGAGCAGCGGCTGATCCGCTTCGGTCAGATACAAGGAAAGCTCGTGGCGTTCCGCCAGGAGGTGAGCGTCGCCCACGTGATCGATGTGCCCATGTGTGCCAAGCAGCGCCACAGGATTGAGCCCGAGCTGCTGAAGTTGAGCGTCGACGAGGTCCGCTCCCTGCAGTCCTGGGTCGACGACCACCACATCGGGAACGTCGTCGAACGGCTGCAGAATGTAACAATTGGCCTGCCATGGCGAAACTACGAGACGATGAATACGCACAACAGCACCCTATCGGGATAGATTGAACCTATGAGCGAACAGCAAGCGCCCGCAGACTTCGGCCGTGTCGACCCAGATGGCACCGTATATGTCCGCGTTGGTGACACCGAACGAAGCGTCGGGCAAATCCCCGACTCCACCCCCGAAGAAGCCCTCGCCTTCTACGTGCGGCGATATGAGAACCTCGAGGCCGAAGTGGTCCTCCTGGAGCAGCGTGTCGACGCGCAGGCCATGAGCCCGGAAGAAGCGAAAACACGCATCACGACGGCGAAGGCCAACGTGGCCGAGGCGAACGTCGTCGGCAACTTGGAAGCGCTGATTGCGCGCCTGGACAAGCTCGCGGAGAAGCTCCCGGCGCAGATTGAGGCACGTAAAGCGGCTCGCGCTGAGCAGAATGCCGCCACGATCGAGGCCAAGACCGCCATGGTGGAAGAAGCCGAGAAGCTGTCGACCGGCAACGACTGGCGCGGCGGCGTCGACCGTTTCCGAGCTCTGCTCGACGAGTGGAAGAAGCTCCCCCGCGTCGACAAGGCAACCGACAACGAGCTGTGGCACCGCTTCAGCTCGGCCCGCACCCAGTACACGCGGCGCAGGAAGGCCCACTTCGCGGAGCTGAACGCCAAGCGCGACGAGGCGAAGGCAATCAAGGAGGCCATCATCAAGGAGGCCGAGCCGTTGGCTACCTCGACTGATTGGGGTCCGACCTCAGGTGCCTTCCGTGACCTCATGCGCCGCTGGAAGGCTGCCGGCTCGGCCCGCCGTCAAGACGATGACGCATTGTGGGCAAAGTTCCGTGCTATCCAGGACCAGTTCTTCAACGCCCGCACCGAGGCCCAAAATGTGATCGATGGCGAGCAGAGTGAGAACCTCACCGCCAAGCAGGCGCTCGTGGAGCAGGTGGAGAAGGATCTCGAAGGCGTGACCGACGTCGAACAGGCGAAGAGCATTCATCGCGATTTCCTCACCAAGTTCAACGAGGTCGGGCATGTGCCCCGCAACGCAATGCGCGACATGGACAACCGCGTCCGCCGCATCAACGAGCGCGTTTCGGACCTCGAGGCTGAGGAATGGCGGCGCACCGACCCGGAGGCGCGCCAACGAGCCGATGACATGGTGACGAAGTTCCAAGAACAGGTGGACAAGCTCGCCAAGCAGCTCGCCGACGCCGAGGCGAAGGGCGATGAGCGCAAGGCCAAAGACGTGCGCAAGTCGCTCGAAACGTACTCCGCGTGGTTGGAGCAGGCGAAGGAGACCTCCGCAGAGTTCACCTGAGTCGTGCAGGTTAGTGACCCAGGATTTTGGTGATGATGTTCTGGGTGTTGGGGTCGATGGTGGGTTCGGCGGTGAGTTCGTGGCCGGCGATGTTGATGGTGACCTCGCGTAGCGGGCGTAGGGTTCGGACGAGTCGTTTGATGCTCCAGCCGGTTTGGTCTTGGAGGTAGCGGGCGATCGCGAGGGCGGCGAAGACGATGTCGAGGTGGGCTTCGATCGCGTCGCGGGTGTGGTGGAAGATCGGGCGGGCGTCGAGGTCGGATTTGGACATTCGAAAGCTTTGCTCGACTCGCCAGAGGTCGTGGTAGGCGGCGATTACCTGCGCGCCGGTCATCTGGTTTGTCGGGATGTTGGTGACGTAGCCTTTCAACCCGGCGAGGCTGACGGCCTTGTCGTAAGCGTTGTGGTCGAAGCTGGTGGCCTGGCCGGTGGTCTTGAGGAATCGGGCCTTCTTCGGGCGGGTTGCGCCCTCGATGATGGACAGGGCGCGGTTGCGCTGCTGGTTGAGGGTCTTGTTGTCGCGTACGAACCGTTTCCGGGAGTACTGGTAGACCATCCTGCGGCGCTGCTTGTCCCGGCCCATCGTGGTCGAGGTTTCGATGATCTGCCCATCGCTGAACGCGTCGCCGTGACGGGCGAAGTGATCGGCCAGATCGTAAGGGGCTTTGGTGATCCTGGAGCCGACGATGAACTGTAACCCGGCATCCTCCAGCCCGGTGAGGTTCATCGCTGACAGCATCCCGGCATCGGCGACCACCACGAGATCAGCCAACCCATGCAGGTCCTGGAAGCGTTCGATGATCGGCAGCAGGGTCAGTGTTTCGGCCTTGTTGCCCTCGAAGCAGCCGATCTGCAGTGGGAACCCGCAGCGGTCGACCAGCAGCCCGACCACGATCTGCGGATCAACCCGGCGTTCCTTCGAGTAGCCAACCTTGCGCAGCTGGTCTTCCTTCTCCGCCTCGAAGTACAACGTGGTCACGTCGTAGAGCACCAAACTCAGCCCGCCTCGGGCATGGCTGTGGTCGAAACAAGCACTGGCGATCTGGGTGCGATAGTCGCGTTCCCGGGCGCGTGCGAGACTGGCGAACAGTGTCCGCCGGCTGACGTGTTCGATGCCAAGCTCGTCAAGGACCCGGATCGTGTCGGCCTTCGAGGTCGGCTCGATGATCCTGCCCAGCACAAGCTGCTGGAACGCCGCATCCTTAAGCTGATCGAAACCAAGCACCTTGTACGCTGTGGCCAGCACATCCCACAACAACTGACTACGCTGCGAGACCACGGTGGGCCTCCCGGCCCGGGCCGCCACCGGGTCCAGCGGCAACACATCCTGCGTCTGCGGGACCATCTTGCGACGAGCCTCAGCTTCCAGCGCGGCGAGTTCCTGCTCGTTATGGGCCGAGCCGACATGCTCCACCAGCTTGTTGCGCCGGCCCTGCTTGACCATGATTTGCACCGCGGTCGCACCAGAAGAGGTCTTCACTCGACGAAGAAACTGGCCCACCACCCAATCCTAGCCCCGCAATTAGTGACCCAAAACAAGAAACCTAACCCACCCTGACAAGCACATCCCCAACACAAACCCTCAAAACCACACCCAACCTGCACGACTCAGGTCGAAACGTACTCCGCGTGGTTGGAGCAGGCGAAGGAGACCTCCGCAGAGTTCACGGCGTAACCCACACTTCATCGACGCCCAGTTCGGCCGCGAGCAGACGACGCTCGCGGCCGAACTGCGTTTAGCCCTGGGTGCGGTACACGTCGAAGACGCCGGGAATGCGTCGCACCTGGTTGATGATGTGTTTAAGGTGTGTCGGATCGGCTGCCTCAAACGTGATCTTGCCAGTGAACTGGCGCTGTTTCGCCGACTCGATTTTCACCGAGAGGATATCGATGTGTTGGGCGGCGAGCATGCTGGACACGTCGGAGAGCAGGCCTGTGCGATCTATGCCGTGCATTTCCAGGGTGACGACGAAGGTATCGCCCGGGTTGTTGCTCCAGCGCACGTCGATAATGCGCTCCGGCTGCTCAAGGAGCGACGGCACGTTGTTGCAACTGCGCAGGTGGACACTGACGCCGTCGCCTTTGGTGACGAAGCCGATGATCTCGTCGCCGGGCAATGGCGAACAACACTTCGCGAATTTTGCATCGACGCGGTCATCACCATCCACCAGGATGGACGCTGTCGCGGACACTGGACCGCTGCCGGAGCCGACGTGAGGATCGTCCTCGCTCACCGTGTCGAGGGCTTCGTCCTCTCCCCCGTGCAAGGCGATGAGCTTGCCCACGACGGTGGGGGCCGCAAGCTGCCCCTCCCCGACGGCGTTATACAGCGACGGCACACCCTTCTGGTTGAGCTCATGGGCCACCGCGGTGAGATTCTCAAGGTTGAGCAGACGCTGTAGCGGGATGCCGTGGCGACGTATCTCACGTGCCAGCAGGTCTTGGCCCTTTTCGATGGCTTCGTCGCGGCGCTCCCTAGAGAAGTGCTGACGAATTTTCTGCTTCGCCCTCGAGGTAACGACGAAGTTCAGCCAATCTCGACTGGGGCCCGCCTCTTCTGTTTTGGCAGTAAGAATTTCTACTTTGTCGCCCTGCTGCAACGGTGTGCTGAGTGAGACGAGGCGCCCGTTGACGCGGGCACCGATGCAGCGGTAGCCCACCTCGGTGTGCACGGAGAATGCGAAGTCCACCGGCGTGGCCCCCACAGGTAGCGCCGTGACCTCGCCTTTGGGTGTGAAGACGTAGATTTCGTCGGAGTTGATCTCGAAGAGCACCGAATCCAGGAACTCCGACGGGTCTTCGGTTTCCTTGCTCATCACTGAGAGCTGGTGCATCGCCCGAAGTCCGGCCTCTTCCGGCGTGATCCCGTCCCTGAGGTTCTGCTTGTACTTCCAGTGCGCCGCAACACCGTACTCGGCGCGACGATGCATCTCGTGCGTGCGAATCTGCAGCTCGACTGGCTCCTTGTTGGAGCCCATCACCGTCGTGTGCAGCGACTGGTACATGTTGAACTTCGGGTTGGCGATGTAGTCCTTAAACCGGCCCGGAATCGGCTTCCATGCCGCGTGCGCCACGCCCAGTACTGTGTAGCAATCGCGCACTGAGTTGACGAGGACGCGCAACCCAATGAGGTCGTAGATATCGCGGAAGTCACGCCCGCGGACCATCATCTTTTGGTAAATCGAGTAGTAGTGCTTGGGGCGCCCGTACACCGTCGCATCAATTTTCGCTTCGCGGAGCAACGTTTGGAACTGCCTTATCAGCTCGCGCAGCGTGGCGTCGCGTTCGGGGGCCGCGGAGTCGACCATGTCGACGATCTCTTGGTACACCTTCGGCTCGATGGTTTGGAAGCTCAGGTCTTCGAGCTCCCATTTGATCGTGTTCATGCCGAGCCGGTGCGCCAGCGGCGCAAAAATGTTGAGCGTCTCGGTCGCGATCCGAATCTGCTTGTCGGGGCGCAGTGACCCGATGGTGCGCATGTTGTGTAGGCGGTCGGCGAGTTTGATGATGAGCACTCGGACTTCCTCCGAGGTGGCCATGATCATCTTGCGGATGGTTTCGGCCTTCGCCGTCTCGCCATAGGTGAGCTTGTCGAGTTTGGTGACGCCGTCCACCATGCGCGCCACCTCGTCGGAAAACTCGCTGCGGCACTGCTCCAACGTGTATTCCGTGTCTTCGACGGTGTCGTGCAGTAGCGCGGCGACGATCACTGGCTCCGTCATGCCGAGCTCAGCGAGGATCGTCGCGACGGCGAGGGGGTGCGTGATATAGGGATCGCCGGGCTTGCGCATCTGGCCGGCGTGGTAGTGCTCTGCAGTGCGGTAGGCGCGCTCAATGAGCTCAAGGTCAGCCTTGGGATGGTTCGCCTTGACGATCGAGAACAGCGGATCAAGGACAGCCGAGCGCGGACGCACGGAGCCGAGCCGTGCCAGCCGTTGACGCATGCGCTGCCACGTGAGTTGCTGGTCAGCTACTTCATGCGTTTCCATCGACGCTCCTTGCTGCATCCATAGTGTCAAATACTACGTCGTTTCCTGATCGCATAGGCTGCCAGCGTGAGAGATCTGGACGTGCAGCTGAGCCGACGACACCTCGCCGCGCTGGGTGCGTTGGCGGGCTTGCAAGCGTGCGCGCCTGAGCAGGAGCCACGTCAGCCACCAGCGACGCCGAGCGCATCCGCCTCCCCTACGTCGGCCGGTTCTCCAACACCCGCCCCGAGCTTCACGCCGACACCATCGTCGGACGGCCCCACGCGTGAGGCGATCGTCGAACAATTTCAACATAGCTCGCCAACGCTCTGGAGCGATGGCAACCACTCGGCGCTGCCAGGGCTCGTTCGGCGCACTGAGTCTGACAGCGTTGTGTTGACGCTCGATGCCTGCGGCGGCAAGCACGGCAGCCGTGTCGACGATGAGCTTCTGGACTACCTGCGCAGCGAGCGCATCCCGGCAGTCGTGTTTCTGAACAAGCGCTGGATCGAAGCGAACCCGACGGCGTTCAGCCAGCTCGCTGACGAACCAGCACTGTTTGAGATCGGCAACCACGGCACCCGCCATGTGCCGCTGTCGGTTACTGGCTGCTCGCAGTACGGCATCGCTGGCACCCGCAACACCGGCGAGGTGTTCGACGAGATCATGGAAAACCACACATTCCTCACCCGTGAACTTGGGACACCGCCGCGATACTTCCGTACCGGAACCGCGTGGTACGACGACGTCGCTGTCGAGATCGTACGCGCCTTAGGCGAGGTTCCCGTCGGATTTGATATCAACGGTGATGCTGGCGCCACGTTCACCGCCGAGCAAGTGGCGGAATCGGTGCAGCAGGCGCGGGCTGGTTCGATCATCTTGTGCCATTGCAACCAGCCACGCGGCGACACCTATGAAGGGCTGCGCCGGGCGCTGCCGAAACTTCGAGCGTCCGGGCTGACGTTCACAACCCTCTCTGAGGCTGGGGTCTAGTCGTCGTCGTTCTGTATAGCTTTGGGGTCGGCGGGAGCCGCGCGACGGATCACGATGAGCTGGTCACCCGTTTCGATGCGGGCCACCGTCGAATCGTAGAAGCGGCGCAGCGTGTCGTTACGGACGACGCCGATGACGTTCTCCCCCACCACCGACGACGGCGACTGGCCCACTTCCTCTGGCAGCGCCTGACGCTGATGCACCTCGAGGCCCTCGCCGCCGGTCAACATGTCTTGGATGATGGCACCCAAGTCTGGGCCGATGGCCGACAGACCGACCAGCCTGCCCACCGTCTCCGAACTCGTCACGACGCTAGTGGCACCGGATTGTTTCACCAGCGGCACATTCTGGTGCTCACGCACGGCCACGACGACGTTCGCCGTCGGGTTGAGCTGGCGCACCGTCAAGGTGGTGAGGATGGCGGCGTCGTCGCGGTCCAGACAGATCACAATCTCCTGCGCCTTCGGCACCTCCGCCCGACGGAGCAAGTCGCGGCGGGTGGCGTCGCCGAGGAATGCGGCGAGACCGTCGAAGTTGGCATCGGCGATGGCCGAATCCTTGTCGTCGATGACGACGATCTTCTCCGGCTTCTCCCCTTGGCGTCGCAGCGTGTTCACCGCAGAACGCCCCTTGGTGCCGTAACCGATAACGACGATGTGGTTGCGCATTCTTCTCCTCCAACGCGCATCTCGAATCGAGCGGCTGCCTTCGTTGGCAAGCACCTCGATGGTGGTGCCGACCAACAGCACCAGGAAGCCAATCCTGAGCGGCGTGATGACGATGATGTTGAGCAGCCGAGCGTGCGGCGCGACGGGCGTGATGTCTCCGTACCCGGTGGTGGTGAGCGTCACTGTGGCGTAGTAGAGCGCGTCGATGAAGCCGACGCCGTCTTGACCCACGTTGTCGCTGTAGGACGGCGCATCGACCCACACGATGAGCGTACAGATCAGCAACAGCATGAAGGCGAGCATGCCGCGGCGCGCGAGCTCCTTGAACGGAGACTCCGCGACCTTGGGCAAGCTGACCAGCGCGAGCGGGCCGGCCTTCAGCCGTGACGCCACGGATCAGCCCTGCACGAGCGAACTGACGCGGGCGATTCCCTGGTCCTCCAGCACCTTGCGCCCGCCAAGCTCGGCAAGTTCGAGCACCACCGCGACGTGCACGAGCTCAGCGCCCAGCTGCCGCAGCAAACCAGCGGTGGCGGCGACAGTACCGCCGGTGGCGAGCACATCGTCGATCACGAGCACGCGGGCCCCGGGCTCGATGGCGTTGCGGTGCACCGTGAGCGTCTCGGAGCCGTACTCGAGGTCGAACGACTGGGAGTACACGTCGCCGGGGAGCTTGCCGGGCTTGCGCACGGGAACGAAACCGGCATGCAGCATCAACGCTACCGGCGCCGCGAAGATGAATCCGCGAGCTTCCATGCCCACCACGGCGTCAATGCCCTCGGGTGCCGACGCGGCCAGCGCATCTACCGCTTTCTGGAACCCAGTCGGCGATGCGAGCAGCGGAGTGATGTCCTTGAACACAATCCCCGGTTTGGGGAAATCAGGTACATCCTTGATGAGCTGGGCGATGTCGTCGTTCATTTCTTCCCCTTGCGCTGCGCGCGGGTTTGGTGGGTGCGACGCTGACGGCGTTCCAGCGGAACGGTCGGCGCGGTGGTGGCAGCGACGGGCTGAGCCTCGTCGGCCTCGTTCGCCTTAGCCTGCGCACGGTGCTCGTCGCGAGCGCGGCGCTTCTCGAGGGTGGCGCGATGTTCGCGCATCGCCGGCGTGCGCTCGGTGAACCATGCCAGCAGCGGAGTCGCAATGAAGATCGACGAGAACGCGCCAGCAATCATGCCGACGAGCAGAGCCAGGCCGAGATCCTGCAACGGGTTGGAGTTGCCGATCACGCCAGCAAACAGCATGGCGGTGACGGGGAGCACACCGATGACGGTGGTGTTGACCGACCGCACCAGCACCTGGTTAATGGCGAGGTTTGCTTGCTGCGAGTACGTCTTGGAGCTGTGCTCCAAATCCTTGACGTTCTCCCGCACCTTGTCGAACACCACCACAGTGTCGTAGAGCGAGTAGCCGAGAATCGTCAGGATGCCGATCAGCGTGGACGGGGTGACGGTGAACCCGACCAGCGCATACACGCCGAGGGTGACCATCACGTCGTGTGCCAGCGCGATCACAGCCGCTACCGCCATGCGCCAGTTGCGGAAGTATATCGAAATGAGGAGCATCACCAGCGCGATGAATACCGCCACCGCGATGGCGGCGTCGCGAGAAATCTTGTCGCCCCACGAGCCACCGATGGTGTTGTAGGTGACCTGTTCGGTGTCAGCGCCGACCGCATCCGCAATGTCCTGGCGCGTTTGGGTGATTTCCGACGGTGTGAGCGAGCGTGTCTGTACTCGCACTGCGGAATCGCCGATCGCGAACACCTGCGCATCCAGATCCGTGATGGCAAATTCGCTCGTGGCGTTGCGAACGTCCTGGATGGTCTCGCCCTGCACTTCGATGGGTGCTTGGAAGTCGGTGCCGCCACGGAACTCGATACCGAGGGTGAGCTGTTTGAAGATCAACACGAGGATGGAGATCAGCACGACGGCCGCGGTGATGGTGAACCACATCTTGCGGTTCTTGATGAAGTCGTAGCTGAGTTTGCCCGAGTACAGGCGGTGAGCGATGCTCTCCTTCGGAGTCTTGGTCGTTTCCGACATTTCAGGCCTCCTTCCGTTTGGTGCGGCGGCCAAGGAGCCGCTCACGGGAGACACCCATCTTGTCCGGGCTGAGCCCAGAGAGTCGGTGTCCTTCGCCGAAGAATTTGGTGCGGCCGAGCAGCGTCACGAGTGGTTTCGTGAAGCACACGACGAGCACCAGGTTGATGAACGTGGTGAGCCCCAGCGAGAAGGCGAAGCCCTGCACGCCGCCCACAGCCAAGATGTACAACACGATGGCGGCCAGAATCTGCACGGCGTTCGCGACGAAGATGGTGCTGCGCGCCTTCTTCCATCCCGATTCCAGCGAGGAGCGGAGACTTCGTCCTTCGCGAATCTCATCTCGTATTCGCTCGAAATAGATGATGAACGCGTCCGCCGTCACCGCGACACCGACGATGGCGCCCGCTATCGCGGGCAGGCTCAGAGTGAAGCCCACGGCCGTGCCGAGCAGCGTCATCATGACGTAGGTGGTCACACCTGCCAGCCCAAGCGACAGGAGCACGACGAGGCCCAGCCCGCGGTAGTACAACAGGGCATAGATGGCGACGATCGCGAGCCCCAGAGCGCCGGCGATGAGGCCGACGCGCAGCTGCTCGCCACCCAGCGTCGGGGACACGCTCTCGATCTGCGACGGCTCAAAGTTGAGCGGCAGCGAACCGAACTTCAGCACATTCGCAAGCTGCCCAGCCTCTTCGGGCGTGAACTGGCCGGAGATCTGCGCCTGCCCGTTCATGATGGGAACATTCACCCTCGCGGCCGAACGCACCTTGCCGTCCAGCACAATGGCAAACATATTCGTCGGTTCGGGCTTGCTCACCAGCGCCTGCGTCATCTTCCCGAAACGCGAAGTGCCTTCATTGTCGAACTCGAGCGCGACAACCCAGCCAACGTCGTTTTGGGGCACCTCAGCGCGCGCGTTCGTGACGTTCTTACCCTGCACCGCGACCGGGCCGAGCAGATACTTGGTGGCGCCGACGTCGTCGCAGACAGTCTGCGCTTGATCGAGTACATCAGTGGGATCGTCGTTGCACTGATACTCCTGGAACCCCTGATTATCGTCGTTGCTGGGCTGAAACGCCAGCACCTGGTCGACGTCGAGTACCTTGCCCTTGTCGCCTTCAGGGCGAGGCAGCGGGCTGACCTTCTCCTTCTCCTTCGAGTTTTCCTCAGTCGGCTGGGCAGGTGTGGCATTGAATACCTGCCGGAACTCCAACTGCGCGGTGGCGCCAACGAGTTCCACCAGGTCTTCGCGGGAGACGTTCGGTGCAGAGACGATGATGTTGCGGTCGCCCATGGTGGTCACCGACGCCTCACCGACGCCCATGCCGTCGACACGCTGCTGGATGATGCCGACCGCGAGGTCGAGGGATTCTTGCGACACCGTCGGGTTGGTGGCGGTGAGTGTAATCGTCATGCCGCCCTGCAGGTCAAGACCGAGCTTGGGGGCCCAAGTCTTGGTGCCGGCCATGATGCCAAACAGGAGGGCGATGACGGCGAGGAGGCCGATAACGGCGAAGCCCGGCCTTGAACGCTTACGTGATGTGGTTGCCAAGTGAGTGCCTCAGGAACTAGCGGTTGGCTTGCGGGTCTGCGTTGGGCGTGTACGGATCGTCGGACTCCTCCGGCTTGCCCAGCACATCGTCGAGCTCCTCATCGGTGGCGACGGTGTCGTCGAGGTCAGCCTCCACGTCATTACCTTCGCCCTCGTAGACGAACTCCTCGTCATCGTCGGTGACAACCTTGGAGATGTGGCCCTTCACGACGGTGATCTCAACGCCCGGCGCGACCTCAACAATCATCTGGCGCTCTCCCATGTGCAGCACGGTGGCGTAGATGCCGGAGGTCAACAGCACGCGGGTGCCAGGCTGAACGGCATTCACCATTTCCTGATGTTCTCGCATCCTCTTCTGCTGCGGGCGAATCATGAGGAAGTACATGATGGCGCCAAAGATGACGATCATCAGCAGTAAATCGAGGCCAGGAGGCATGGAACAAACTTTCGTCGAATCGGTCACGGATGGTTTGCGCGCAAACCACCGTTCACAATAGCTCAACCGCCCCGAAAACGCCGCAACGCTAGCCGCCGAATAGCGAATCAGGTGCGGTGCTAGGTGGCGTCATGCCCAGGTGCGTGTACGCCGACGGGGTAGCCACCCGGCCCCGCGGGGTGCGCATCATGAATCCTTGCCGGATCAGGAACGGTTCGGCCACTTCGGCGACCGTGTCGACCTCCTCGCCGACGCTAAGTGCGAGCGTCGAGAGCCCGACGGGGCCTCCCCCAAACTTCTCCACGAGCGAGAGCAGCACCGAGCGGTCGAGTCTGTCGAGCCCCCGCTCGTCGACCTCGTAGAGCTCAAGCGCGGCGCGGGCCACGTCGCGCAGGAGCGTCGCGTGGCCCTTGACCTGTCCGTAGTCGCGGACGCGCCGAAGCAGGCGGTTCGCGATCCGCGGCGTGCCGCGGCTACGCGAGGCGATCTCCGTCGCGGCGTCCGATGCCAGATCTACCTCCAACTTCGATGCGGAGACGGCGACGATGCCGGCGAGGGCGTCGTCTTCGTAGAAGTCGAGCTGGGCGGTGAATCCGAAGCGGTCGCGCAGCGGGCCGGGCAGCAGCCCGGCTCTGGTGGTAGCACCGACGAGGGTGAACTGCGGCAAGTCGATCGGAATGGCGGTAGCGCCTGGGCCTTTGCCCACCACCACGTCGACGCGGAAGTCTTCCATGGCGAGGTACAGCATTTCCTCGGCGGGTTTCGACAGGCGGTGGATCTCGTCGATGAATAGCACTTCGTGCTCGTCGAGGCCGGAGAGGATGGCGGCGAGGTCGCCGGCGTGCTGGATGGCGGGTCCTGAGGTGATGCGCAGGTTCACGCCGAGTTCGTTGGCGATGATCATGGCCAGCGTAGTTTTGCCGAGCCCGGGCGGGCCGGACAGCAGCACGTGATCGGGTGCGGTGCCGCGGTGGCGGGCAGCGTCGAGCACGAGCCCGAGTTGCTCGCGCACCCGCGGCTGGCCCTCAAACTCGGTGAGCAGCTTGGGGCGGAGCGCCGACTCGAAGTCTCGCTCCCCTACTGTGGCCTCGGGATCGACGGGCGACGGTTCGGTCATCGTTTCGCCAATCTGCTGAGTGCGGCGCGCATGAGCGTCGCGATGGGAACGTTCGGGTCTTCCTCGACGAGCGGAGCGACATGATCACACGCTGACTGAGCTTCCTTCGACGACCAGCCGAGGCCTTCCAAGCCTTCCTTCACCTGCTTCTTCCACAGCGCATCATCGTCGACGCGAACGGGCGCGGGTGCGTCGTCGTCGGAGAGGAGCAGCACCTTGTCTTTCAGCTCCAGGATGATCTTCTGCGCGCCCTTAGGGCCGATGCCGGGCACGGAGGTGAGGCGCTTCACGTCTTCGGATGCGATCACCTGCCGTAGCTCACCTGGGCTGAAGACGCTCAACATGGCGGCAGCCACCTTGGGGCCAACGCCGGATGCGGTCTGTACCAGCTCGAAGGCGTCGCGCTCGGCGGGCGTGGCAAACCCCCACATCGTGAGGGAATCTTCTCTCACGACGAGGCTGGTGTGCACGGTTTGCACCTCCCCGACACGGAGCGTTGCGGCGGTATTTGCGTTCGTGTTGGCACGGAAACCCACGCCCGAAACCTCGATGATGAATGACGTGGCCCCGGCGTACGTCACCTGCCCGGTGAGCTGCGCAATCATCGTCTTCCTTTCGCAGCGGCCACGGCGGCCGCGTATCGGTTCGTGCGTACCCCGCGCCAGCCGTGCGTGATGGCGACGGCAAGCGCATCGGCGGCGTCAGCCGGACGTGGGGGCGCTGAAAGTTTGAGAATGCGGGTGATCATTGCGGTGACTTGGGCTTTGTCTGCGCTGCCCGATCCTGTGACCGCGGCCTTCACCTCGCTCGGCGTGTGGTAGGTGACGTCGAGGCCAGCATGTTCGCCAACCAGAGACGCCACACCCGCTGCCTGCATCGTGTCCATCACCGAACTGCGGTTGTGCTGCGCGAACACGCGCTCGATGGCCATCGCGTCAGGGCTGTGTTCACGGACCCATTCCACAATGCCGGACTCGATCATGACCAGGCGCTTCGGCGTCGGCAGGTCGGAGGGAGTTCGAACGACGCCAACTGCGACGAAGGAAGCCCGCCCCACCGTCGCATCAACAACCCCGATCCCACACCTGGTGAGACCGGGGTCAATGCCGATGACTCGCACCTCGTCTACTCAATCCTCAGCGTCGAGTGCGGCTTCCACCTCGGGAGCCAGGTCGATGTTCGTGAACACGTTCTGCACGTCGTCGGAATCCTCGAGCGCGTCGATGATGTTGAACACTTTCTTCGCGGTATCGACGTCGGTGACGGTGGTGTCGAACGATGCGACGAACTGGACTTCCGCGGATTCGTACTCGAGCCCAGCGGCTTCGACGGCCTTCCGCACCTCCACAACGTCGTTGGGGTCGCTCATGGCTTCCCAGTTGTCGCCGGCGTCTTCGACCTCTTCGAGCCCGGCCTCGAGCGCGGCCTCCATCACGTCGTCCTCACTCAGCTCACGCCCGCCCTGCTGCTTGGCGATCGTGACGACGCCCTTGCGCGCGAACATGCGCTGCACCGAGCCGACGTCAGCCATGGTGCCGCCATTGCGGGTGACACCCATGCGCACCTCGGTGGCGGAACGGTTGCGGTTGTCGGTGAGGCACTCGATGAGGATGGCAACGCCGGAGGGGCCGTACGCCTCGTACATGATGTTCTCGTACGCGGCGCCGCCCGACTCGACACCAGAGCCGCGCTTGACGGCGCGATCGATGTTGTCGTTCGGCACCGACGATTTCTTCGCCTTCTGGATGGCGTCATACAGCGTCGGGTTTCCGCCGGGGTCACCGCCACCTGTGCGGGCTGCGACTTCGATGTTCTTAATCAGCTTGGCAAACAACTTGCCGCGCTTGGCATCGATGGCAGCCTTCTTATGCTTGGTGGTGGCCCACTTGGAGTGACCTGACATTGGCACCCTTCCTTTCCAAAAGCGAACGTGCGTTCAAGTCTATAGGAGCTTTCGGAAAAGGCCGTTACCGCCAGATTCGCCGGCGTGCTCCCTCGTTCCTGGGTTCGGCCTGGTCCCAGAGCCGACGCCACTTCGCCGCTCGGGGCGAGGCCGGTGCGTCACCGCTGGTTCTCCGACGCTCCACGTCCCACCATGACAGCTCACCTTCTCCGACGAGATGTTCCACGCGGGCCTGCACCTCGTCGGTGACATCGTCGATGGAGCGGGTGGCCACGTGCACCGGAGCGCCGAAACGCACCGACACCTTGGGCCTGTTGCGCAATCGCAGCTTCAGCGTGTCTGCCAGCCGGAACGAACCCACCAGCCCGACGGGCACCACCGCGATGGAGTGCTGCTTGGCCAGTTCAGCGGCCGTCAAATCGAACTCGCCGACGAGCCGCTCGACAGAGGGTTCGCTGGAGAACACGACGACGTTGCGGCCTTTGCTGAGCGCGCGGCTCGGGCGGCGAGTGGTCGGGCGCAGCGCGCGAGGCAAGGCTAGTGCGAGCACCTGCTGATCCAGCGTTCCTGCTTCGTTGACCGCGAACACAAACGGGGTCTCGAGCCCGACGAGCGCGTCGCCGCCCACGACCTCGACGTCAAAGCGCGGCCACATCGCGGCGAGCACACGGATGCGCCGGGCGTAGTCGCGCGCGAGCCGGAGGCTGTTGCTATTGCGCCGGGGCTGCGAGGTTTGCTGCGGATTACGGCGCAAACCCATCGTCGCAAGGTCGTGGAACAGAGTGAGCTTGGGGCCGCGTCGGGGTTTCTGACTGCGAGCCCACGATTTCAGCTGGCGGGTCATTGGACGTCTCCCAGCGGCAGCCCGGGGCCATGCAGGTAGGTGACGACTGGGTGGCGGCCCACCTTGTCACTCGCGATTTCGAGCGCATCGGCGAAGGTTGTCGCCGCGCGATGGCCGAAGAGGTCAGCGGTGAGCCTGTTGCCCCCCACCCAAATCACGTCTGCGAATTGCTCGCTGGCGTCGTACACGCGGTACCAGTACTGGAACGTGCGCAGCGGATGGTCGGCGAACTGTTTGCGGTACAGATCGACGTACCACTGATCCGCGCAGGCGGCCTCTTCAAACTCTCCCATCTCCGACGGGGTGAGCGTCTGCGGCAGCACCTTGGCAAAGAAGTCGGAGGCCGAGGACTGGCGACGGTTGGAAAAGCGCGGTGTGAGCGGGTGCATGGCGATGGCGACTCCGCGCTCATGGGCGTATGGCTTGCCCATCGTGGTGCCGATGCGCCTCACGAGCGCATGGTGCGCGGCGTTGATCGGGGAACCGCACGCGTCGCCTTCGTCGAAGCCACCTCCCCACACTGGCGTCACAACGATATCCGCCTGTTTGGGCAGTTCGACGACGTTGGCAGCCACCCACACTGCTGCGGCCTCGGAGAACACCTTGGTTGGTTCGCCACTGACGACGTCGACCACCGCGTAGTCGGCCACCGGGGTGCCGTGAAATCGTCGGCCCGCACTCTTCGGCATGAGGGCTCCTAGCTGCCTCACCGCCGCGAACGACATGCGATCAGCCAACGACCACTCCCATTCACGCTCGCCTGCGAAGTGCAGCAGACCTGGGAAGAAGGGCTGACCGAGCACTGCCTGGATCGCGAACACGTCCAGCGCTCCGAGCACCGTCGAGTGCACGTCGTCGATGAACGCATCATCGGGTGTGGCTCCCCCGACACGTCGCAGGGTATCGACGTCGAGGATGCTGCTCGTGAACGGGCTGGCTCCGCCTCGACCGAACTGGGTACCGATGGTGACCACCACGTCGGATTGGGCGACGCGACGGTTGATCTTCACGGGGTGCCCATCCACCTGGCCGATCTCCACCAGATCGGCGGCGGTCACGTCGTGGCTCTCGATGCGTCTGTCGGGCTGGAAACTCGTTGCGACGCGGTCGCCCAGCGCTCGGGTGATGTCGAAGGCGCTCCAGCGCTTGTGCAGGCCGCCGGCGATCACGATGGCGACGTCGTCGACGAGCTGCTTGGCAGCCACCTCGAGCACACGCTCGAGGATGCTTTGCCGGATGTCGAAGCGCATGCGTGGGCGGGGACGCTCGTCGTCGACCACCACGATGGTGAGTTTCGTATCTGCTTTGAGCCGTTCAGCGAACGCGACACCATCGTTGGGGGCCGCGAGGGCGGAATCGATGAGGCTCATCGGGTCGGTCGACGGCGTGGCTTCCGCGCCGTACACCACCTGCGTGCCCAGCCCAAGCTTGCTAAGCCCAAGCTGTTGGCCCGAAAGGGTGAGCAGTGCCGGGGTCTTCTCGTCGACCTCGATCACGAATCCAGGACGTGACATGGAAATCCTTTCTTATGCCTTGGGCATCTTCCAACGAGGAATGGGGCTGAGCGCAGGCCAGTCGACGAGCGACCACCCGCGTTGCTTCGCGGCACGCATGAGGCCGATGTCGGGGCTCACTACGACGGGGTACCCCACCGAGCTCAGCATGGGGAGATCTACGTGCGAATCGGCGTACGCGTACGAGTGTTCAAGATCAATGCCGTGCAGGGCCGCGAAGTGCCTGAGCCACGCCGAGCGGGACTCACCCACCATCGGTGGGCCGCTCAGGAACCCGGTGCACTTGCCGTCCTCGTCTGTGGCGAGATCTGCCGCGACGATCACGTCGAACAGGCCTTCAAATGGCCTGGTCAGCGGGCGAATGACGCCCGTCATGAGCACCGTGGTGTGCCCGGCGTCGCGGTGCTCGCGAATGCGCCGGATGGCATCGGGAGACATGCGGTCGAGGATGAGCGGGGCCAACCGTTCGTCGACGTACTGCTCGAGCGCCTCCAGGTCTGCGCCCTCGTAGCGACGGTAGATGGAGCGCAGGAAGACGCCGCGGTCGCGACGCTCGGCGCCCAGGTAGGTGGGCAACGCCGTCGCGAGCTTGGCGAGCTCCGCCACCTTCCCGAAGGCTGAGAGTTCCGGCATCTTCGACCACAGGTACGTCTCAATGACGTTGGTGGCCATCACGGTGCCGTCGAGGTCGAACGCTGCGAGGACGGGCGTATCCGACGGCTCGATGTCGCGGAACGTGGGCTGACGGTTGGCGCGGCGCTTTCGCCTGGCGGCTGCGCGCTTCTCCGGGTCGCAGACGGACGGCGCATGGACGTCCTGCATGTAGTGCGTCCAGTCGAATGCAGCCGAGTCGAAGCCGAATCGCTCCTTGTCGTCGGGGTGCAGCGAGTTGTGCAGCGCGAGGGTGCAGTCGTCGACGAAGTGCAGCTCAGACTGTAGGTACTCGCCATACAAGGTGAGGTACTTATTGAGGAAGTCGAGTTGCTTGCGCGACTGGTCGACCTGCGTCGCCAGCTTCCGCACGCCCTTACCACGCGGCGCGAAGCTCAACAGCTTGTCGGCGACCTTCGTGGCCTTGCCACCTAGCCACATCATGCGTTCGACGGGTTCCGCGCCGGGGAACTTCCACGTCGCAAGCGGCGTCGATGCGGTGCCGTGGTTATAGGGGTGCTCCTCGAAGTATGCGCGAACCTGCTCGTAAATGCCGCGGAAAGTCAGCGGGTTCCTGGCGCCCGAGGCACAGTGATAGAACTCCGGTTGGCCAATCTCGGGCTCCGTGGCGCACACGGCAATGATGGTGTTCACCACGTAGTCGCAGGGGATGATGTCGATCACCGCATCCGGGGATGCGGGGAACTCGGGCAGCTGTCCGCGGCCATAGGCGAGGATGATGGGGTCGGCCATCTTGAAGCCCTCGATCCACCCCGGGTGCGGGTAGCGCAGGGATGATTCGACGATCGCCGGGCGCACGATGGAGACCTGGATGTCTTTGCACATGTCGGCCACCACGCGTTCACCCATCGCCTTCGCGAAGGTGTAAACGTCGGTCCACCCCAGCGAGCGGGCCCGCTCTGTGCCAGCGGCAACAAGCTCCTTCTGCACCCACTCGATGCGTCGGCGCTCAGTATCTTCCGACGTGGTGAGGTAACCCGCCTGGCGGTGCAACGCCTCGGCCTGCTTGCGCAGTTTGGTGAGTTGCTCGGGAGAACGCGACGCCGCCTCGAGGTGTTCTGCCATCTGCAGCGCGGCTTCGGTTTCCACCATGTAGTCGACGTCGTGCGCATGCGCCGTCTCCGGGATGGCGCCGCGACGCCGACCTGCGGTGTAGGCCGTCGAGACGTGGATGTAGTGCGGAATACGCTCGAGCTCGCCCTTGTCGTCGGTCACGGACTCGAGGAAACGCCCCAGCAACGCCTGGGTGCCCAGCACGTTGGTTTTGAACGCCTGGTCGATGGGCGGATCGAACGACACGTCACCCGCGCAGTGGATGAGGACATCGATGTCGCGTGGCAGCTCTGGAACGTTGGGCAGGTCGCCAGGAATAACCTCGACGCGCTCCTCCAGCAGCGTCTCGACGGAGCCAGCGCGCTCAACAACCTCGGCGAAGATGTCTTTCCCGAGCAGCTCCTTCACGCGATCTTCCGCCGTGAGCGAGCCCTTCGGGCGCACCAATACCGCGGTGCGCGTTTGCGGGCAATCGTTGAGGAACGCCCACAGCATCTGCTCACCGATGAACCCGGTGACGCCCGTCATGGCAATCTTCTTGCCTGCCAGTAGGTCTTTCAGCCGCCCGTCGAGTAATGGAGGCACGTGGCCGCGTTCCGCGACACCGAATGAGGCAGCAGGGTTACGCATGTGCTTCTCCTTCGGCGACGGCGAGCGCCTCGTCGATCGTGAACCGCCCGACGTAGAGCGCAGTACCGACGATGGCTCCCTCGATGCCGGTTCCGACGAGCTCACGCAGCCGTCGCAGGTGGTCGAGTGTGGCGATGCCGCCGGAAGCGACGACCTTCTTGCCCGAGCGCTCTGCCACAGCGGCGAGCAGATCGAAGTTAGGGCCGGTCAGCATGCCGTCGGCTTCGACGTCTGTGACGACGAATCGCTCGCACCCAGCCGCAGCGAGCCGGTCGACGGTGTCCACCCATCGACCGCCTTCGCGAGTCCATCCGCGCGCCGCGAGCTGCTCACCCCGCACGTCGAGCCCGATCGCCACGGCGTCGCCGTGGGCAGCGATGATCTCCTCACACCATTCGGGATTCTCGAGCGCGGCGGTGCCGACGTTCACGCGTTTACAGCCAGTGGCGAGTGCACGTTCGAGGCTGGCGTCGTCGCGGATGCCGCCGGAGAGCTCCACCTGGCAGTCGATCTGAGCGATGATGTCGGCGAGCAGCGCGGCGTTTGAGCCGCGACCGAAGGCGGCGTCAAGATCAACGAGATGGATCCAGCGCGATCCGGCATCCGCCCAGCGCCTGGCAGCCGCGAGGGGATCGCCGAAGGTCTTTTCTGTTCCTGCTACGCCCTGGACGAGCTGCACGGCCTGGCCACCCTGCACATCGACAGCGGGCAATAAATCAAGCGTGTCCACGTCGCCCAACTCTAGCCGATCTGCGGATTTCTCAATGCGGGGGAAACAGGACGTGGGCTGCGTAAGTGCAACCTTTGACAGCCCTGGTGTGTGCTCGCGCATCAGTATGCGGTGAGCCAGTTCTTGAGCAGTTGCAGCCCGGCCTCACCGGACTTCTCGGGGTGGAACTGCGTGGAGCACACCGCGCCTTGTTCCACTGCGGCCACGAAACGCACGTCGCCGTAGCTGGAGTACACCGCGCCGCGCACGGCCTGCTGTACCGCATAGGAATGCACGAAGTAGAACCGCTCGTCGCGGATTCCTGCGAACAGCTTGGAGCTCGGCCCAGCAGCAACGGTGTTCCAGCCCATGTGCGGCAGCGGTGTGGCGGGCATTTTGCTCACCACACCGGTGTAGATGCCGATGCCGTCGGTGGGCACACCGTGTTCGAGGCCCGACGAGAAGAGCACCTGGTGGCCGACGCAAATGCCAAACAGCGGGCGCTCCTTTTGCACCCAGCCCCGTACGTAGTCGAACCCACCGACTTCCGCGAGACGATTCGCGCACTCAGCAAAAGCACCCACGCCAGGCACGACGAGCGCTTCGCAGCGCCCCAGCTCTTCCAGCCGCTCGGTGACGATGACGTCGGCCCCGGCATGCTCGAATGCCTTCGCTGCGGAATGGAGATTGCCGGTGCCGTAGTCGAGAATGCCAACCTTCTTGATCACAGCGCCCCCTTCGTGCTGGGAATACCTGGTGAACGGGGGTCCACTTCGACGGCTTCTCGGAGCGCCCTCGCCAATGCCTTGAACTGAGCCTCGACGATGTGGTGGGGGTCGCGTCCGGAACGCAGCGTCATGTGGAGACACAGCCCGGCGTTCAGCGCGAAGGATTCAAAGACGTGCTGCGTCATTGACCCTGGGTATGCCACCCCGGAGCCACCGATGCTGGCGTAGATCTGGCCGTCCGGCTCGCCCTGGCACACCACGTACGGGCGCCCGGCGACGTCGACGACACACTCCGCGACGGCCTCGTCGAGCGGCACCACCGCGTGCCCGAAGCGTCGAATACCCGACTTGTCTCCCAGCGCCTCTGCCACGCATTTGCCGAGCACGATGGCTGTGTCTTCAACGGTGTGGTGCGCGTCGATGTGAAGGTCGCCCTCCGCTTCGACGGTCAGGTCGATGAGCGAGTGCTTCGCGAGGGTGGTCAGCATGTGGTCGTAGAAGCCAACGCCGGTTGAGATGTTCGCGACGCCAGTGCCGTCGAGGTTGACGGTGACGGTGATGCGCGATTCACTCGTCGCGCGCGATTGGGTGCTTGTGCGTGCCATGGTCATTCCTTTTCGGGGTTCAAATCGTCGAGCGCCCGGCGCAGCGCGTCCATTTCTTCCGGCGTTCCAGCAGATGCCCGCAGGTACCCGTCGGGTCCAGTCTCACGGATGAGCACACCCCGATCGAGCAAGCCTTGCCAGACGGCGTGGCGATCAGCGAAGCGCCCGAACAGCGTGAAGTTCGCCACCGAATCGACGACGCTGTAGCCCCTCCCCCGGGCCCACTGCTCGAATTCTCTGGCGGCGGCCGCGAGCTCGCGCACCTTGGCCAGCAGCACGTCGGCGTGACGGAGCGCAACGCGTGCGACGGCCTGCGTCTGAGCGCTGAGGTGATACGGCAGTCGCACGACGCGGCACGCATCGACGATCTCCCGCGACGCGGCAAGGTAACCGACGCGACCCCCAGCCAAGGCGAATGCCTTGCTCATCGTGCGCGAGACGATGAGGTTGGGGTGCGCGTCGAGCAAACCAACGGCCGAGGGTTCCGTCGAGAACTCCTGATAGGCCTCATCAACTACGACGAGGGCATCGGTGCCGGCGCACACCTCGTCGATGACCTCGAGAGGAATACCCGTGCCCGTGGGATTGTTCGGGCGGGCGAGAAGGATCATCGTCGCTTGGTGCTTGGCAGCGGCCTCGAGCACCAGTTCGGTGTCGACGGTGAAGTCGCCCAGGCGAGGCTCGGTGACGTAGCGGGTGAGGGTGTTGCGCGCGTACTCGGGATACATCGAGTACGTGGGCGTGAAGGTGAGCACCGTGCGCTCGGGGCCGCCGAACGCGGTGCACAGCTGCTGCATGATTTCGTTGGACCCGTTCGCCGCCCAGACCCGCTCAGCAGTGAGCCCTTCACCAAGATAGTTGGCGAGGTCAGTGCGCAGTGCCACGGCGTCGCGATCCGGGTACCGGTTGAGGCGCAGCGCGGACTCCCGCACCGCCTCACCCATCTCGTCGGCGATCTCGGGCGTGAGCCCGTAGGGGTTCTCGTTCACGTTCAGCACGACGGGAACGTCCAGGATGGGAGCGCCGTACGGTTCCGCGCCTACCAGGTCGGCTCGAAGCGGCAGGTTCATGCGTGCCTCCGAACGGTGATGGCCGCGGCGTGCCCCGGTAGTTCTTCAGCTAGGGCGAACTGTTCGACGCCCTCGGCGATTTCGGCGAGCCCCTCGCGCGCGTAGTGGATGACGTGCATGGACTTCATGAAGCTGCGCACGGTGAGCCCCGACGAATGGCACGCGCACCCGGCTGTGGGCAGCACGTGCGTCGACCCGGCGGAGTAGTCACCGAGCGACACCGGCGAATAGTCGCCGACGAAGATGGCGCCCGCATTGTGGATGCGCTGCGCCAGGGTCTCGGCGTCGGCGGTGTGAATCTCGAGGTGCTCGGCGGCGTAGTCGTCGGCCACCGCCACAGCCTGCTCGAGGTCGCGCACCAGCACGATGGCGGACTGCGGGCCGCCCAGGGAAGTCTGGATGCGCTCGGCGTGCAGCTGGCCCTGCACCTGACGCTGCACCTCGACGCCAACTGCGTCGGCCAGCGTCTGCGACGGCGTGATCAGCACCGACGCCGCCATGGGATCGTGTTCAGCCTGAGAAATGAGATCGGCCGCGACGAAAGCCGGTTTCGCTGTGTCGTCGACCACGATGGCGATCTCAGTGGGCCCCGCCTCCGAATCTATGCCGACGAGGCCACGCACGGCGCGCTTGGCCGCAACCACGAAAATGTTGCCTGGCCCGGAGATGAGATTCACCGGTTCACACAAGCCCTCGACCCCGTGCGCGAACATCGCGATGGCCTGTGCGCCACCCACGGCGTACACCTCGTCGACGCCGAGCATCGAGCACAGCGCGAGCACGTTGGGGTGCGGCATCCCGCCGAATTCCGCCTGCGGCGGCGATGCGACGGCAATCGCGCCCACACCTGCCACCTGCGCGGGCACGACATTCATGATGACGCTGGAGGCCAACGGCGCGAGACCGCCGGGAACGTAGAGGCCCACCCGCTGCATAGGGACGCTGCGGAGCCCCACCCGCGCGCCAGGAGCCAACTCGACGGGTTCCGCATCCTGGAAGCGTTCGAGGCGCTCCGCCACCGTTCGACGCCTGGTGATCGCCGTTTCAAAGCTCTGGCGCAGCGTCGGATCCAATTCCTGTTCAGCCTGTTTGAGATGCTCGGCGGGCACACGGAGGTGTTCTGGCACCACGTGGTCGAATCGCTCAGAGTATTCGCGCAGCGCCGCTTCCCCGCGCGAGGCAACGTCGGCGATGATGGGCTGCACTTGCCCCACCGCTTGCTCAACGTTGAACTCTGCGCGCGGCAACAGCGCGCGGTATCCGTCTCGGTTGTCTCGCAGATCTACTACTCGAAGCACGCCAGGAGAGTTTACCCGTCGTCACTCTCGGATTCTGGGGCGTCCACGGAGCGTTCTGGCAGGAACGCTGACAGCAGCATCACCGGCGTGATGGCGAAGAATGGCCCGACGGCGAGCGCGCTGTGGGCGTGCAGCACCAGGTCCATCTGGACGTAGTCGCCGACGTTCGCCATGGCGATGCGATCGGTCAAGCCCGATCCGCCGATGAGCTCCCCCACAGGCCAGGCGGTGAGCGTCATCACGAGTGCGCCGATCACGCTCAGCACGACCACATGCCAGCTGCGCCTACTGAACCATGCCCACGTGAGTAACCCGAGTAGCACTCCGACGATGGCAGTAATGATCACGAACATGGCGTCGCCACCGATGATTTCGGCGTACGCGCGCTCGGACATCGTCGCGTGCAAATCTTCGCCGACGAGGTAGTGCGCCCTGGGTGCGAGCGAAACCCACACCACTCCGGCGAGCACGCCGGCTGCAGCGCAGACGATCAGCTGCGCCAGCGCCCGCCAACCGGAGCGTTCCCAAATGCCGCGTCCTGCGTCTTGCCGCATCAGTGCGCCATCCTCACGGAGGTGGGGCCGAGCAGTGCCTTCAGGTCAGCGAACAGTGGTGAGGACAGCTGCACGTGGAACCCGTCGGAGAGCCGGAACACCGTGGTGCGGGCCTTGCCCTTCACCTCGACGTGCACCTCGGCGCTGCCGGGATAGGACGAGATGACCCGCTTGAGGTCTGCCACCAGCTTCGGCGTGCAACGCGTCTCAGCCATGGTGATGATCACCGGGCCGACGGCGCCGTCGCTGTTCACGTGGGGAGCGGTGACGTTCTGGGCGCGCATCCGTCCCCGGTCCTCCCCCGCTTCCACGACGCCTTCGATGGCAACGATGTTGTCCGGTTCCAGGATGCCTGAAACCCGCTCGTACACACGTGGAAACACCGTGACCTCGATACCGGTGGTGAGGTCTTCGAGCGTGACCTGCGCCCAGATGGCGCCGTGTTTGTTGACCCGGCGGTTGACGCTGGTGATCAACCCGCACAGCGTCGTGTTCCCCGTGAAAGCATCCTCGCCGGCGGTGGATGCAATCGTGCGGTCGCTGTGCTCGGCGATGACGTGTTCGAGCCCGTTGAGCGGATGGTCGGAGACGTAGAGGCCGAGCATGTCGCGCTCGAACGCGAGCTTTGTCTTCCTGTCCCACTCATCCAGATCGGGCACCGCGACGTGTTCCATCTGCTCTGCGTCATCGTCGACGGCGAGGCCAAAGAGGTCGTCCTGCCCGTTGGCGGCGTTGCGTTTCACGTCGATGATGGAATCGACGGCTTCTTCGTAGACGGACATGAGCGCGCGACGGGTGTGCCCCAGCTCGTCGAACGCACCGCCGCGGATAAGCGATTCGATGATGCGCTTCGAACAGAATTGGAGCGGCGCCTTGTCGAGGAAGTCGTTGAAGTCGCTCGCCGGGCCCAGCTCGTCGCGCTCTGCCAGCCATGCCTTCACCACTTTGTCGCCGACGTTGCGAATGGCGCCCAGGCCGAAGCGGATGTCCTTGCCCACCGGTGTGAATGCCACCTCTGACGAGTTCACGTCGGGCAGCAGCACCTGGATGCCCATGTGTCGACACTCGTTGAGATAGATGGAGAGCTTGTCCTTATCGTCGCGCACAGACTGCAACAGCGCGGCCATGTACTCCGTCGGATAGTGCGCCTTTAGGTAGGCCGTCCAATACGCGACGAGGCCGTAGGCGGCGGAGTGCGACTTGTTGAAGGCGTAGTCGGAGAACGGAACCAGGATTTCCCACAGCGTCTTGATGCACTCGGCGGAGTAGCCGCGCTCCTTCATGCCCGCTTCGAACGTGACGTACTGCTTGTCGAGCTCGGCTTTCTTCTTCTTGCCCATGGCGCGTCGCAGCATGTCAGCGCCGCCCAGCGAGTAGCCGGCGACGCGCTGCGCGATCGACATCACCTGCTCCTGGTAGACGATCAGGCCATACGTCTCGCCGAGGATGTCGGCCAGCGGCTCCTCGAGCTCGGGGTGAATGGGCACGACGGCTTCGCGCCCGGTCTTGCGCCTGGCGTACTTGTTGTGCGAATCCGCACCCATGGGGCCGGGGCGGTAGAGCGCGACGACAGCCGAGATGTCGGAGAACGAGTCTGGCTGCATAGAGCGCAGGAGCGCACGCATGGGGCCACCGTCGAGCTGGAAGACACCGAGCGTGTCGCCCGCCGCCAGCAGTTCGTAGGTGGCGACGTCGTCGAGTGGGAGCTGCTCTAGGTCAATCTTGTCGCCGGTGTTGCGCTCGATGTTCTCGATGGCGTCGCCCAAGATGGTGAGGTTGCGCAGCCCCAGGAAGTCCATCTTGATGAGCCCAAGCGATTCACAGCCCGGGTAATCGAATTGCGTGATGATGGCGCCGTCGGATTCACGGCGCATGAGCGGGATGATGTCGATGAGTGGGTCGCGCGACATGATGACGCCAGCCGCGTGCACGCCCCACTGGCGCTTGAGGCCCTCGATGCCCATCGCGGTATCGACGACGGTCTTCACATCCGGGTCTTGTTGGTACAGCTCGCGGAACTCCGTGCCTTCCGCGTAGCGCGGGTGGTTCTCGTCGAAGAGCTGCGGCAGCGGGATGCCCTTGCCCATGACATCCGGCGGCATGGCCTTGGTGATCTTCTCGCCCACCGCGAACGGCATGTCGAGCACACGCGCGGAGTCTTTCACCGCGGCCTTGGCCTTAATGGAGCCGTAGGTGATGATCTGCGCCACCTTGTCCTGGCCGTACTTCTCGGTGACGTACTCGATCACCTCGCCGCGGCGTCGATCGTCGAAGTCGATGTCGAAGTCGGGCATGGAGACGCGTTCGGGGTTCAGGAATCGCTCGAAGAACAGGCCGTGTTCAATCGGGTCGAGGTCGGTGATGCGCATCGCGTAGGCACACATGGAACCAGCACCCGAGCCACGTCCAGGGCCTACGTAGATGCCGTTGTTCTTCGCCCAGTTGATGAAGTCGGCCACGACGAGGAAGTAGCCGTTGAAGCCCATTTGGGTGATGATGTTCGACTCGAAGTCGGCGCGCTCCTGCACCTCGCGCGGAATGCCGCCCGGGTAGCGGTATTCGAGGCCGCTTTGCACTTCCTTGTGGAACCAGGACTCCTCCGTCTCGCCCTCGGGCACGGGGAAAACGGGCATGTAGATGCCCATACCCTCGTCGAAGACGGTTTCGCAGCGTTCTGCGATGGCGAGGGTGTTGTCGCACGCATCCGGGTGCTCGCGGAAGAGCTCGCGCATCTCCTCAGGAGACTTCAGGTAGTAGCCGGAGCCGTTGAACATGAACCGGTCGGTCTGTGCCTTCCGCGCACCCGATGAGACGCACAGCAGCGTGTCGTGGGCGTCGGCGTCGTCCTTGTGTACGTAGTGGAGGTCGTTCGTCGCGACGAGCGGGAGGTTGAGCTCTTTCGACAGCCGGAGCAGATCTTTGCGGACGTTCGTCTCGATATCGAGCCCGTGGTCCATGAGTTCGACGTAGAAGTTGCCCTTGCCGAAGATGTCTTCAAACTCGCCGGCGGCTTCGCGTGCGTTGTTGTACTGCCCGAGCCGCAGGAAGGTTTGGATTTCACCCGACGGGCACCCCGTCGTCGCGATCAACCCCCGGCCGTATTCGTTGAGCAGTTCACGGTCTGCGCGCGGCTTGTAGAAGAAACCCTCGAGCGAGCTGCGGGTGGAAAGCCGGAACAGGTTGTGCATCCCATCCTTGTTCTCGGCCCACATCGTCATGTGGGTGTAGGCGCCCTTGGATGCGACGTCGTCGCCGGTGCCGTCGCCGAACTGCACGCGCTTGCGCTCGCTGCGGTGCGTACGCGGAGTGAGGTAGGCCTCGAGCCCGATGATGGGCTTGACGTTGTAGTTCTTCGATGCCTTGTAGAACTCGTAGGCGCCGTACAGGTTGCCGTGGTCGGTGATCGCCAGCGACGGCATGCCCATCTTCTCGGCGTTTTCGAACAGGTCGTTCACCCTGGCGGCACCGTCGAGCATGGAAAACTCGGTGTGGTTGTGTAGGTGCACGAACGTGTCGGCCACGACTGTCCTCTCGGTTGGCTGGCGCAGCTACTCTACCTGCTTCATTGCGGGAAGCTCGAGGGCCGGACAACGCGTCGCCGTTGAGCGTGTAGCGATTTCGCGAGTGAGGTCGGCGAGGCCGGCGTCCAACTGCGTCTGCGCCAACTAGACTCATCGCCATGTTGACCACGCCCTGGGGTGAAGCCCTCGACAACGACGCCGTATTGCAGGACTACCCGCGCCCGCAGCTGGTTCGCGACTCCTACCTCAACCTCAATGGCACGTGGGATTACGCCGTCAGCAATGTCGACGACGGCGCTCGCCCTCAGTTCGATCGCTCGATCCTGGTGCCCTTCGCACCGGAAGCGCCGCTGTCTGGCGTGCTGCGCATCCTGCAACCCGACGAGTTCGGGTGGTACCGCCGCACGTTCACCCTCTCCGAGGACTTCGGCGACGCGCGAGTGCTGCTGCATTTCGGTGCCGTCGACCAGGACTGCCACGTCTGGATCGACGGCTCTCCCGCAGGCGAGCACCGCGGAGGCGTGTTGCCGTTCACGCTCGACATCACCGATCACCTCCATCGCGACGAGCACGAGATCGTCGTGCGGGTTCGTGACGTCACCGACACGTCGTACCGATCCCGCGGCAAACAGTCGCTCACCCCGGGCGGTATTTGGTACACGCCGAGCTCCGGCATCTGGCAGACCGTCTGGCTGGAATCTGTGCCTGAGCAGCACGTTGAGGGCATGGACTACACACCCCGCCTCGCGAGCGACGAGGTTGAGGTCACCGTGCGTGCTCCAAAGCCCGGCCGCGCCACCGTCGTGATCTCCGCCGAGGGCACGCAACTTGCCGAGGTGGAGATGGACACCAACACCCCCACCACCGTGCGGTTGCCTGGTGCCCGACGCTGGAGCCCGAACGACCCGTTCCTGCACGACGTGCAGGTGTGCCTGGGCACCGACGAGGTGTCCAGCTACTTCGGTATGCGCGAGGTGCGCGTGGCGAAGGACCCGCGCGGACACATGCGCGTGTTCCTCAACGACGAGCCCTTCCTCGTCAAAGGCCTGCTCGACCAGGGCTATTGGCCCGACGGCCTGCTCACCGCGCCATCGGACGACGCGCTCGCCTACGACGTCGCACTCGCAAAGAGCCTGGGCTTCAATACGCTGCGCAAGCACATCAAGGTTGAGCCCCTGCGTTGGTATTACCACTGCGATCGAATCGGCATGCTCGTGTGGCAGGACATGGTCAATGGCGGCACGAAGCCGTCGCGACTGCTCCCCCACGGCCCCAACGACGCGCCGAAGAAGGTGGACGATACCCGCCACGGGCTCATGGGGCGCAAGGATGCAGAAGGCCGGGAAGAGTATCGCGCAGAGCTGGAAGGCACCGTCGCCTTGCTGAAAGCGTCGCCGTCGGTCGCGGTGTGGGTGCCGTTCAACGAAGGCTGGGGGCAGTTCGATGCCCTCGATGCCGCCCGGAGGCTGCGCGAGCTGGACCCGTCGCGCCCCGTCGACCACGCTTCCGGCTGGTTCGATCAGGGCGGCGGTGATTTCCGTAGTCAACACGTGTACACGAAGGCGTATCGCCCCACCGCCGACGACTTTACTGACGGCCGCGCGCTCGCGCTGACGGAGTACGGCGGCTACTCGCACCGCGTGCCCGGGCACGTCGCGGTGGAGAAAGAGTTCGGTTACAAGCGGTACGTCAGCGGCGGCAAGTTCGAACTCGCCTATGAAAAGCTGCACCGCACCGAGATCGCTGATGCTGTGGAGCGCGGGTTGAGTGCCATCATCTACACGCAGCTGAGCGACGTCGAGGGAGAGACGAATGGTCTGGTTACCTACGACCGGCGCGTCGTAAAGCTCGACGAAGCCCGCTCCCTGGCCATCATGGCAACCCTTGACGAGGCCTTCCGACGCTCGCTCGGCGAGGAACCGCGCGCCTTCCCCGTCGCGGAGCGCGAACTCACCGAACCGGTGAACCTCACCATGCCCGACGGCACACTCAATGCCTCCGCCGTGGGTTGGAGCAGGGCTCCCCTGGTGCGCACCGACGGCATCGGCGGGCTGCGTCGACCCGGGCGCAATAAGCGGTGGGAGCACTGGGGTGTGACCACGCCGACGCACGTGCTCGGACTCACCATCGCGCACCTCGACTACGCAGGCGTGCTCGGCTTCTACCTCGCCGATCGCGCCACTGGCCAGGAGTGGGTCACCGACGCGAACATCCCGCTGGGTGGGCAGATCGAACTCCCCGGCACGATTGGTGAGGGGCGCAGCTACGGGCGCACCCGGAAGCTCATGCTGCGATTCGACGAAGTATCTTCCGGCGCGCGTCTGCGCGGCCAAGCGGGCGATGTAGCGTTCGACATCATCGCGCACCTCGATGAGGAGCGCGACATGCTCGGCGTCGTCGTACCTTGGGATGAGCAGACCTTCCAATACACGGTGAAGGATGTAGGCCGACGCGCCACGGGAACCATTTGGATTGGGAATGAGGCGCACAACGTGTCCGGCCCGGAGGCCTTCGCCACCCTCGACCACGGTCGGGGCCGCTGGCCCTACTCGGTGCACTGGAATTGGGGCGTGGGTGCGGGCAGGCTCGGCAAGCAACACCTCGCCATTCAGCTCGGCGGCAAGTGGACCGACGGTACCGGCAGCACCGAGAACGCCGTCGTCCTCGGGAACGCCCTGCACAAAATCAGCCAAGAACTGCTGTGGGACTACGACGCCACCAACTTCGAGCGGCCCTGGCGGGTGCGAGGCGAAGGCGTCGATCTGCGGTTCGAGCCGTTCCACCTGCGCACGGCGTCCACGCAGCTCGGTGTTCTCTCCTCCAACACGAATCAGGCGTTCGGCACCTGGTCAGGCTCGCTGCGCCTCGACGGCGAATCCATCCGCGTAGAGGGCCTCACCGGGTGGGCAGAGGATGTTCGCAACCGCTGGTGAGGTTACGCGTCGGCGATGAGGCGCTCGTAATCCTCGCGCAGGTGGCTCACGTCGAGCCCGAGAGTGGTCCACACCACGTGCACCCGCTTGTCGCTGCCGATGCCGAGCACCTGCGTCGAGTGATCCACCTCGTATCCGCCGCTCGGCAGCTGTTTGCCCTTCTCAATCGCGATATGGAGCTGGTTGCCCGCGTCCATGATCGTGTCGAGGTCGCCGGTGAGGCCGACGAAGGTGTCGTCCACCCGGACCAGGTATTCGCGGAGTGCGTCCGGTGTGTCGCGTGCCGGATCCGTGGTGACCAGAATGGGTGTGATTTGCGACGCGTCTCCGAGGCGACGCCTGGCCGTAGCCATGTCGGCCATGATGCCCGGGCACACGTCTGGGCAGTTCAAATACCCGAAGAAGAGCGCGGCGGCCGGGGTGCTCCAACCGGTGCGGAGGTTGAATGGCTTGCCGTGTTGGTCGGTGAGTTCGACGTCGGGGAGCTCCCACCCGTCGGGGATCTGCGTGCCGTGGAAGGCGCTGCCGGAAGAGGCCCCTTCGACGGTCGCCGCACCCTTGTCATCATCGCTGCAGGCGGCGACGAGGGACAGCCCGGCGGCTCCGGCAATAAGGTTGCGTCGCGAAATCACTGCTTGCTCCCACCCGCCGCGATATCGCCGGTGAGCGCCCACAAATCGGCCAGGCCGGAGTTGAAATCTGTCGCGTTCTCGATCGTGGCGATGAGCGCCGAGCCCACGATCACGAGGTCGGCGAATGCGGCAGTCTCGTGCGCCTGCTGACCGTTCGAGATGCCGAGCCCGATGCCCACCGGAATGGTGGGGTCCGCTGCTCGCGCCCGCTCGACGATGCGTGGCGCCGCTTCGGACGTCTGCTGACGTGCACCCGTGACGCCCATCACTGACGTCGCGTACACCCAACCGCGCGAGGCCTGCATCGTCATCACAAGGCGCTCGTCGGTGGAGGACGGCGCAATGAGGAAGATGCGGTCGAGGCCGTGCGCGTCGGTGGCCGCCATCCACTCTTCGCAATCGTCGGCCGGCAAGTCGGGGGTGATAACTCCCCCGCCGCCCGCGTTGGCGAAGTCACGCGCGAACGCGTCGACGCCGTAGGCCTCGATGAGGTTCCAGTAGGTCATCGTGAGCGGCATGGCGCCTGCCTGCGCCACGCGCTCGGCGGCGCGGAACACGTCGCGGGTGCGTACCCCACCCTGCAATGCGTGCGTGGCGGCGCGCTGAATAACTTTGCCATCCATCAGCGGGTCGGAATACGGGATGCCGATCTCCACCATGTCTGCGCCGCGTCCTTCGGTGCCTTCGACGATGGCTTCCATCGCCTGCATGGAGCGTTCGACGTCGGGATATCCAACCGGGAAATAGCCGACGGTAGCCGCGCGGCCTTCGTCGAGACAGCGCGCGACGATGCGCCCGGACTTACCGAGGCGGTGTTCTGGGTACGCCATGTCAGGCACCTACCTTCAGGTCGGGCTCGCCGGTTAGCCCGAACCAGTCGAATGCGGTCGATGTGTCCTTGTCGCCTCGCCCCGAGAGACACACCAGGATGCGGGGCGTCGTCGACGGCGCCTCCTCAGCCAGCCGACGACCCAGGCGCAGCGCACCGGCGAGTGCGTGCGCCGACTCAATGGCCGGAATGATGCCCTCGGTTTGGGTGAGCAGTTTGAAGGCGTCCATCGCTTCGGCGTCGGTGACCGATTCGTAGGTGGCGCGCCCGGAGTCGGCGAGCCACGCGTGCTCTGGGCCAACCCCTGGGTAGTCGAGGCCAGCGGAGATGGAGTGCGATTCGATCGTCTGGCCGTCCTCGTCTTGCAGCACGTAGGTGCGGGTGCCGTGCAGCACGCCGGGCGAGCCGGCGCCAATCGTGGCGGAGTGGCGGCCCGTCTCGACGCCGTCTCCCCCGGCTTCAATACCCAGCAGGGCGACGTCGTCGTCGATGAAATCGTAGAACTGGCCGATGGCGTTGGATCCGCCCCCCACGCACGCGACGACGTGGGTGGGCAGGCCGCCGAACCGGTCCAGCATCTGCGCCCGGGATTCCGTCGAGATGACGCGCTGGAACTCCCGCACCATAGTGGGGAACGGATGCGGCCCGCTGACGGTGCCGATGAGGTAATGGGTGTTATCGACGGTGGTCACCCAATCGCGCATGGCTTCGTTCATGGCGTCTTTCAAGGTGCGTGAACCGGCGGCGACGGCTACCACTTCGGCGCCGAGCAACTGCATGCGCGCGACGTTGAGCGCTTGGCGCTGCGTGTCCACCTCGCCCATGTACACGCGGCATTCGAGCCCGAACAGCGCGGCGGCGGTGGCCGTCGCGACTCCGTGCTGACCAGCGCCAGTTTCAGCGATCACGCGACGCTTGCCCATGCGTTTGGTGAGCAGCGCTTGCCCGAGCACGTTGTTGATCTTATGCGCGCCGGTGTGGTTCAGATCCTCGCGCTTGAGGTACACCTCGGCGTTGCCAGCGTGTTCGGAAAAGCGCTTGGCAAGGGTGACCGGTGTCGGGCGACCAGAGTAGTCCCGTTGGAGCCGACGAAGCTCCTCACCGAAGCTGGGGTCGGCCTGCGCGTCGGCGAAGGCCTGTTGCAGTTCCAGTAGGGCTGCTTGGAGCGCTTCGGGGACGAACTTGCCCCCGTATCGGCCAAAGTGGCCCAGTTCGTCGGGAAGTGAAGTCATGGGAGCAAGACTAGCTGTAGTTGCCGGCGAGGTCGTGGATGCGAACAGCTGGCGTGCAGCCTGGGACCGCGATGTGGGCGAAACAGAAACTGTAGTAAGTAGCGGCATAGCTGCTCGTTTGTGCTCGGTCATGCCAGTAGCCACAGATGGCCTCACCGCTTGAAGTGACGTATTGTGTACACATAGATACACGAAAGGAGTCGCCGTGAGTAGCTCAGTAGGCATCAGGGAATTCCGGGCTGGACTGGCCCAGTACATAGCTGCGTCCGAGCCCGTGGCGGTGACTCGCCACGGCGTCACCGTCGGTTGGTTCATCCCAACAGCTGTTAATCGAGACACTCAGGTCGCCTCGTTACGCTCGGCAGCGCACAAGCTGGACACGCTGCTCGCTCAAAACGGCCTGACCGCTGATGAGGTGGTGGCCGACTACGCAGCCGCTCGCAATTCGCAATGAGAGATTCCCGTCGCGCCGTCGTTGTAGACGCCAACATCCTGATCCGTCTCGTGCTGGGCACCCGGCATGTGCTTACGGGGTAGCTTTTGTGATGTTGGTGCGATTCCGAAGTAGCACGGTCATCTTGTAGAGGGCGACGACAATAAAGATGCTGAACACGGCAGCGGGCAGGATCCGGGGCCAGAACGCCACGACCAAGACGATCGACGCCGCAAGGATGATCGTCCACTTCGCCAGCAGCACCCGAAATTCTGTCACATGAGACATCGGTGTCTCCTCCCATCTGAAGTGTGCAGCAGGTAGTCCGACCCACAACTGTAGTTTGCGACCAGCCAAGCACGTCGTGGATGGCTGGTTCACAGATTCTACAGCTAGCTGGCGCGCAACGCGCTGACGGCCTGTCTCGGCTGGCCGTGACGCACGAGCGCCTCGCCGACGAGGATCACGTCGGCGCCCTCGTCGCGCACGCGGCGGGCGTCGTCGGGGGTGAAAATGCCCGATTCAGCGACGCGTACCACATCGTCGCCGATGTGGCTGGCGAGCCGCCCGAAATTGGCGAGGTCCACGTCGAGGGTTTTCAGGTTGCGGTTGTTGACGCCGATGAGCTCCGCTCCGGCAGTGAGCGCGCGGTCGGCTTCCTTGGCAGTGTGCACTTCCACCAGTGGGGTGAGCTGCAGATCGCGGGCCAGTTGGAGGAAGCGAGCGAGCTCAGCGTCGGTGAGGGCTGCGACGATGAGGAGCACGAGGTCGGCGCCATGCACCCGCGCTTCAAGGAACTGGTACTCGTCGACCATGAAATCCTTGCGCAGCACCGGGATTTCCACCCGGGCGCGGACGGCATCGAGGTCGTCGAGTGAACCGCCAAACCTGCGCTGCTCGGTGAGAACGGAGATGGCCGACGCGCCGCCCGCCTCGTACTCGTGTGCCAGCGCGGCTGGGTCGTCGATGGCAGCGAGTGCCCCCTTCGACGGCGACTTGCGCTTCACTTCCGCAATGACGCTCAGCCCGTCGTCGCGAAACACGGACATGGGGTTGCGCGTTGGCGGGCACGCCTCGAGCTGCTGCTCGAGCGTCGTGAGAGGGACGCGGCTCCGGCGTTCGTCCATGTCGGCACGAACCCCGGCGATGATGGAGTCGAGGACGCTCACGGCTGGCCGAGGCCCATCGCCTTCATCACCATCGTGACAAGGCCGGCGAGCAGCACCACGCCACCACCGATGATGACGACCACCCAGGAGGGGCCGAGCATGACTCCAATGAAGGCGATGATAAAACCGATCGCCGCCAGAATGCTGCCGGTCCACGCCGCGGGGCTCTGACCGTGGTGGTAGTAACGGGCTGTGCTCGCCATCCTCATCCCTTTCTTCGCTACGACCAGGACAATACCGCAACTGGCATGGATGCGACGGCGCATGGCCGCCGCCTAGAGTGATCCCCGATGACTGACCCCTACAGCCTGCTCGCTCCTTGGTACGCACAGCATGCCCGCGACCTGCCATGGCGACTCCCGAACTTTCCTGCCTGGGGCACGTTGGTGAGCGAGATCATGCTGCAACAGACGCAGGCAGCCAGGGTCGCCGTCGAGATCGATCGGTGGCTCACGAGGTGGCCGACGCCGGCTGCGCTGGCAGCCGCCCCCACCGCTGACGTGCTGCGCGCATGGGGGAACCTGGGCTACCCACGCCGTGCGTTGCGCCTGCAGCAGGCTGCGCGGGAGATCGTCGAGCGACACGACGGCGAGGTGCCCGACGACGTGGAAGCCCTGCTCGCATTGCCCGGCGTCGGTGATTACACCGCGCGCGCCGTCGCCGTGTTCCACTACCGTCAGCGACATCCCGTCGTGGATACAAATGTTCGACGAGTGGTGGCTCGTTACGTGCATGGCCTGGCCAATCAAGCCGGTGCGAAGCGCAGCGACCTCACTGACGTGGAACGGCTGCTACCCGCTGATCCGGATGAGGCGGGGCTCGTCGACGCGGCGCTCATGGAGCTCGGCGCGCTGGTGTGCACGAGCAAGTCGCCGGCTTGCGACGCGTGTCCGTTGCAGCTCCGGTGCGCCTGGGTGCGGGCGGGCAAACCGGACAATGCCCCAACAGGGAGACCGCGACAGGCGAAGTTCGAGGGCAGCGACCGTCAGGCCCGCGGGAAGGTGTTGGGGGCGTTGCGGGCGGCCGACGGGCCGCTTGCAGAAGCCGATGTCGAGGCGCTCTGGCCCGATGCGGTGCAGCGCGAGCGCGCAGTGGCGTCGCTCGTGGCCGACGGACTCGTGGAAGCCACACCGCAGGGGCTCAGTCTGCCGCGGTGATCTCCAAAAAGTGACCGTTATCCTCCACACGCGGAAAATAACGGCGCATTTTGGGCATTATTTGCCGCGTGTGGAGGATAACGGTCGAATCGGACGCGATCACCCCACCAACGGGCCAATCTTGTACTGCTCGAGCGTGGTGTGTGGTCGCTGTTCTTCGCCGTGCTTCTTAGTGAACTCGGCAGTGGCGTCGGTGCCGCAGATTCGACCGATCTTGCTGGGGCCACCCGGGTGGCGAGGCAGCCAGTCGCTCAAGTCGTAAGCGTTCCCGGCCACAGCAACCCAGCAGTCGTCGGGGGAAGCATGCTTGGACACTTCCAGCATGGTGACGCCGTTCGGGGCCGTCTGCGTAGGCTTGCTCGGAGGGTTGACGACGTCCATCCAGGTGGCCTGGGCGCCAAGATGCCCGACGGTGACCGTGAGCGCCAACACTCCCAGGCCGATGAACGACGAGATCATTCCCCCAAGCAACTTCATCCGGGCGGTTTGGTCTGACTTTCCGGCGATACGCACGTCGTGGCGTACCCACCACAGCCAACCACCCCCGACTACGAGGAACAGCAACGACGCCCACACCAACCAACGCCCCAGCTCAGCGTGGGTGGTGGGTTCGCCCCCGACGTATGGCGCAAGCGCTTCGCCGGTCTTCTTCGCGACGATGGTGGAGATGAACCCCACTGCGAGTACGACGATGGTCGGCAGCGCCATGCGTCGACGTGCCTTCGGCTGGGCGGTGAGGAAGATGATGCCCAGCGCGGCAAGCGGCAGCAGCACGACGGGAAGGTGCACGATCAGAGGGTGCAGGGGAAGGCCGGCAAGAATAACCATGAGTGGAATCGTAGTGGCTTACAGCGTTGGGTCTTCTCCTTTGTCTAGCTCCTCCCACAAGCTGCGTTGCTGCACCCGCGGAGGGCGTTGCGTGCGCCAGGTTGGCCCAACGACGACGAACAGCACGGATGCCACGAACAGCGCCACGAATGCGACCATGATCCACGGCTGCTCCATCACGGATACGACGATGCCCGTCACGCTAAGCAGCGCGAGCACGACTCCCAGCACGCGCAGCCCACGCCCGTGCAGCATGAGGCTGAGCCCAATCGCAGCGAGCCCTGCCCAGGCGACGCCGCGCGTGGCCGTCGCGTCAAGGAAGTTGCCTGCGATCGCCGCGCCGCCCGCGCCCACCAGGCCGATGATCGTCGTCGATGCACGCGAAGTCAGCGCCACGATTCCGCCTTCTGGATCGCTGTGACGACGGCCCTGGCCTTGTGGGAGCACTCGGCGTCCTCGGCCGCCGGCACCGAGTCCTTCACGACGCCGGCGCCCGCCTGGACGTGAGCGACGCCGTCGGCAATCACGGCGGTGCGAATCGCGATGGCGACCTCGGCGTTGCCGGCGAAGTCGAGGTAGCCCACGACACCGCCATAGAGGCCCCGACGGGTGACCTCCAGCTGTTCGATGATCTCCATCGCCCGCACCTTGGGCGCACCGGAGAGGGTTCCCGCCGGAAAGCAGGCAAGCACGGCATCGAGGGCGCTGCAGTCGGCGCGCAGCTTCCCCGTCACCGCAGCTTCGAGATGCATGATGTGCGAGTAGCGATGCACCTCGAGCATCTCCTCCACGACGACGCTGCCGGGCTGGCAGATGCGCCCCAAGTCGTTGCGGCCGAGATCGACCAGCATGATGTGCTCTGCGCGTTCCTTCTCGTCTGCGACGAGTTCTTCGGCGAGCTGGCGGTCTTCGTGCGGGGTGGCCCCACGGGGGCGCGAGCCGGCGATGGGGCGCGTGGTGGCGACACCGTCGCGCACCTGTACCAGCGCCTCGGGAGATGCCCCGACGATCGAGAACTCGTCGAGATTGAGGTAGTACATGTAGGGGCTGGGGTTGGTGGTGCGCAGCGCGCGGTACACGTCGAAGGGGTGTGCGCTGGTGGGGATGTCGAAGCGTTGCGAGGCGACGATCTGGAAGGCCTCCCCCGCCGCGATTTCTTCCTGCGCTTGCCGCACGATGGCCTCGAACTCGGCGCTGGTGCGCTGGCGTCGGATGTCTACTTCGGCGGGCTCGGTGGGCGTCGCGGTGAGCGGGCGTCTGGCATCACACACCCGGGCACGCATCTCGTCGATGGCTTGTGCGGCGCGCTCGTAGGCTTGGTCGACGCGCTCCGGCGAGCCGTCCCAGTTGATGGCGTTGGCGACGAGCCAAAGTTCGCCTTGTTGGTGGTCGAGGATGGCAACTTCGCTGGTGAGCAGGAACAGCAGCTCGGGGAGGTTGAGGTCGTCGACGGTGTGCTCCGGCAAGCGTTCGAGGTGGCGGACGATGTCGTAGCCGAGGAACCCCACGAGGCCTGCCTGGAAGGGTGGCAGGTCGGGGTCTGGCTCCGTCGCGAGTTCCCGCAACGCGTCGCGCAACAACGTCAGCGGGCTGCCGTGGTCGTCGAGGCCCGCGATGTCGCGCCCACTCCAGTGTGCCTCGCCGGCCCGGGAGGTGAGCGTCGCCTCGGAGCGCACGCCGACGATCGACCACCGCCCCTGCGCTCCGGCTTCCGCGGATTCGAGCAGGAAGGTGCCCGCGCGGTCGCGGCAGAGTTGGTCGAACAAGGCGACGGGGGTCAGGTCGTCGGCCACGAGTTTTTGCCACACGGGGATGACGCGACGGTGGCTCGCCCGGGCGCGGAATTCGTCGAGGCTGATCATGCTTGCACCTCCAAGGGGTTCGAGAAGCAAGTGCGGGTGCCGGTGTGGCAGGCTGCCCCCACTTGGTTGACCTTCATGAGGATGGTGTCGCCGTCGCAATCGAGCCATAGCGACACGACCTCTTGGGTGTGCCCGGAGGTGTCGCCTTTGACCCACAGCTCGTTACGGCTGCGCGACCAGTAGGTGGCGCGCCCGGTGGTTTGGGTGAGGTGCAAGGCTTCTTCGTTCATCCAGGCCATCATGAGCACTTCGCCGTTGGCGGCGTCTTGCGCGATGACGGGGATGAGCCCGTCTTTGTTGAAGGTGATCTCCGGCATACCCCCATTCAACCGCAGGTAGACTGCAACTATGATTTTTGCCCGCCGCCAACGTCGTCAATTGCTCGATGTCATGCGTACCGCTGGTCCGCTTGCCCCCACAGCCTGCGAGGGCTGGCTGGTGCAAGACCTTGCCGCGCATCTGTGGGTACGAGAGCATCGCCCGTCTGCGTTGCCGGGCATCGGCGTGTCGCGCTTCGCAGCACACACAGATCGGTTGCAGATGGAGGGGCTGCACCGGTTGGGTTTCGAGGGGTTACTGGAGAAGCTTGAGCGGCCTGGCTGGGTGATGCGTCTCGTCGATCCGCTGGTGAACGGCGCTGAGTTCTATCTGCACCTTGAAGACGTGCTGCGCCCGCGTGGCGAGCGCGCGGAGCTGAGTTCTAGCGACCAGGAGTATCTGCGTAAGATTGCGCTGCTGCTGGCGCGCAAGGCGCAGCTGGGCAAGCCGTACCGCCTGGTGGTGACGCCCACCGACGGGCACACCAAGTCGTTCGGCAGTGGCGAACAGGTGGTCTACGTCGAGGGCGCCCCCAACGAGCTGCTCCTCCACTTCAGCGGCCGCGACGCTGACGTCGTCATCACCGCCGACGACGAACCCGCCTACCGGGCTTCGATCGCGGGACTGTAGTTGCTGCGTCTCGATACGGCCCTTCGGGCCTACTCGACGGTCAGTAGAACCGGCCCCGGTGGTTGAGTAGCGGGTGCGCGGCCCCCGGTGGTTGAGTAGCCGCCGCAGGCGGCGTATCGAAACCACACGCCGATGATTTCGATACGCGCCCTACGGGCGCTACTCAATCATCGAATCTGGCACAACTCGATGATCGGGTGTTGGCCGCCCCCGGTGATTGAGTAGCCCGCGTAGCGGGCGTATCGAAATCCGGGGGCGCTTGGCCTCTCCCGGTGGTTGAGTAGCGAGCGAATCTCGCGTATCTAAACCGGGCCACCATCACCCACCACGAAACTTCAAAATCCGTACGCAGATGAGATGAAGGGCCCGATTTAGGGGTGTTTGGTCAAACTGCGTACGGATTTTGAAGTTTTTCAGTCGCTGCATCTCGATACGCGGCTTCGCCGCTACTCGATGGTCGACGGAACCAGCCCGGTGGTTGGGTAGCCGCCGCAGGCGGCATATCGAAACCACACGCCGATGATTTCGATACGCGCCCTACGGGCGCTACTCAATCATCGACTCGATGCAACTACGTGAGCTTCTCCAGAATCAGTTCACGCACCTTGGCGGCGTCAGCCTGGCCGCGCATCGCTTTCATCACCTGGCCGATGAGCGCTCCGGCAGCCTGCACCTTGCCGCCGCGAATCTTGTCGGCGACGTCGGGGTTGGCAGCGATGGCATCGTCGACGGCGGCAGTGAGCGCGCCCTCGTCAGATACGACGCCAAGCCCGCGGGAATCCACAACCTCAGCCGGCTCGCCCTCGCCGGCGATCACGCCGTCGATGACCTGGCGAGCCAGTTTGTCGTTGATCTTGCCTTCGTCGACGAGTTCCTGCACCGCCGCGACCTGCGCGGGCGTGATACCAACGGCGTCGAGCTCCACGCCGGCCTCGTTCGCGCGTCGTGCCAAATCGGACACCCACCACTTTCGCGCCGCAGCGGGCGTCGCACCGGCGGCCACCGTGGCGTCGACGAGGTCGAGCGCTCCGGCGCCGACGATGCCGGCGAAGTCGATATCGGAGAAACCCCACGCCTCTTGCAACCGAGCGCGGCGTTGGGCGGGCGGCTCGGGAAGCGTGGCGCGCAGTTCCTCGATCCACTCCGGGCTGGCAGCCACGGGCAGCAGATCGGGTTCGGCGAAGTAACGGTAATCGTCGGCGTCAGACTTGGGCCTACCCGAGCTGGTGGTGCCGGACGACTCGTCGAAGTGCCGCGTCTCCTGGAACACGCTCTCGCCGGCCACGAGCACGTCGGCCTGCCGCTCGATCTCGGAACGGATTGCCCGCTCGATGGAGCGCAGCGAGTTCACGTTCTTCGTTTCGGTGCGGGTGCCGAGCTTGTCGGAGCCCTTCCGAGCGATAGAGACGTTGGCGTCACACCTAAGTGAGCCCTGCTCCATGCGTGCATCCGAGATGCCGAGTGCCTTCACCATCTCCCGAAGGTACGCGACGTAGGCACGCGCAACTGCGGGTGCGTGTTCGCCTGCGCCAAGGATCGGGCGCGTGACGATCTCGATGAGCGGCACACCGGCTCGGTTGTAGTCGAGCAGCGAGTATTCCGAGCCCTGGAGGCGTCCCGTCGAGCCCTGGTGTGTGGACTTGCCGGCGTCCTCCTCCATGTGCGCACGCTCAATCTCGACGCGGAACGTCTTCCCCTCAACCTCGACGTCCACCCAGCCGTCGTGGCAGATGGGTTCGTCGTATTGGCTGGTCTGGAAGTTCTTCGTCATGTCCGGGTAGAAGTAGTTCTTCCGGGCCATGCGGCTGTACGGAGCGATCTGGCAGTTCAGCGCCAGCCCCAGCCTGATCGCAGATTCGACGGCCTTGCCGTTGATGCCTGGCAGCGAGCCGGGAAGCCCCAGGCACACTGGGCAGGTGCTGGTGTTGGGCTCGGCGCCAAAGGCGTTGGCGCAGCCGCAGAACATCTTCGTCTTGGTGTTCAGCTCGACGTGCACCTCGAGGCCGACGGCCGGATCGAAGAGCTCAAGTGCAGAATCGAAATCCATCTCATGCGCCTTTCGTCTCGAGCTGCGGTGCCTGGTCGAGCAGTGGACCGCCCCAACGCTGCTGCAGCGCCTGCTCTAGCGCGCCGCCCACCTGGTACAGACGAGCATCTGCTCCTACCGGGGCGATCACCTGGATGCCGACGGGGAGCCCGTCGGCGAGACCAATCGGGAACGACGCCGATGCGTTGCCGGCGAGGTTCGACGGTGTGGTGCACAGGTCGGACATGTACATCGCGATCGGGTCCGCCGTCTTCTCGCCGAGCTTGAACGCGACGGAGGTGGTCGTCGGCGAAATGAGCACGTCGCAGTGCTCGAACGCCGCTTCGAAATCCTTGGTGATCAGCGTGCGCACCTTCTGCGCCTGGCCGTAGAACTGGTCCGCGTACCCGGCCGACAGCGCATAGGTGCCAATGATGATGCGCCGCTTCGCCTCCTTGCCGAACCCTTCCTCGCGGCTGAGGCTCATCACTTCCTCAGCCGAGTGGGTGCCGTCGTCGCCAGCGCGCAGGCCGTAACGCATACCGTCGAAGCGGGCCAGGTTGCTCGACAGCTCAGAAGGCTGAATGAGGTAGTAGGCCGCCATCGCGTAGTCGAACTTCGGGCACGACACAATGGTTACCGACGCGCCGAGCTCCTGCAGCAGCGCGACGGCCTCGTCGAACCGGGCCTGCACGCCTTCTTGGAACCCTTCGCCAGTGAACTGCTCGACGATGCCCACGCGCAGGCCCTCCAGCGACGTGGAACGTGCCGCGTCGGCGAGCCCGTCGGTGCTGAGGTCAAGGCTGGTGGCGTCCATCTCGTCGAGGCCGCCGATGATCTCTTGCAGCAGCGCCGCATCCTCCGCGGTGTTCGCGCAGGGGCCGGGCTGGTCGAGCGACGAGGCCATCGCCACGACTCCGTACCGGGAGACGCCGCCATACGTCGGCTTGATACCGACGGTGCCCGTCACGGCGGCGGGCTGCCGGATGGAGCCGCCGGTATCCGAGCCGAGCGCGAGCGGCACGAGTCGCGCAGCCACCGCCGCCGACGAACCGCCGCCCGACCCGCCGGGGATGCGCTCGGTATCCCAGGGGTTGCGGCTCGGCCCGAACGCGGAGGTTTCCGTCGACGAGCCCATCGCGAACTCGTCCATGTTCGTCTTGCCGACGATCACCAGGCCGGCGTTGCGTACGCGCTGCACCACCGTCGCGTCGTAGGGCGGGGTCCACCCTTCCAACATGCGGGAGCCACAGGTGGTGGGCATGTCGACGGTGCAGAAGTTGTCCTTCACCGCGATGGGCACACCCGCGAGTGGGCCGAGCTTCTCGCCAGCGGCGATGCGTGCATCGATGTCGGCAGCCGTGGCGAGTGCGCCGTCGCGATCGACGTGCAGGAAGGCGTTCAGCGTGGGGTTAAGCGCTTCAATGCGCTCGAGGAAGGCGGTGGTGACTTCGACGGAGGTCACTTCCCCGCCCGCGATCATTCGGCCGAGCTCGGCCGCACTCTTGGTGGTCAGCATGCTCACTCCTCCCCCAGGATCGCCGGCACACGGAAGCGCCCGTCTTCAGCGGCAGGCGCGCCGCTCAGCGCCTGTTCGGGCGTGAGACTCGGGCGCACGACATCGTCGCGGAAAATGTTGGTGCGTGGCACGGCGTGCGTGGTGACCTCGACGTCGTCGCCGGAGACTTCGCCCACCTTCGCCATGGATTCCAAGATCAGGTCGATTTCGGGTGCGAGCTCCGCGCATTCCTCCGCGCTCAGTTTCAACCTCGCGAGCCCTGCGAGCCGAGCGATGTCGTCGGGTGTCACAGCCACGTCGATTCTCCTTCCGCTGCCAACCCGCCCCATCTTAGGGGCATCGCGGTAGCCGAGGCACGCGCCTCACTGGCCGGTGAGCATCAGGTAGAACATCCGCCCTAAGAAGAACACACCGACGGCGATCGCGACGGTGACGATGGGCACCAGGACGCGCACGGCGCGCTTGAACTTCGTCGTGTGCACCCAGCGCGGTCCTTTCCCGAACGCGGGGTGGGCGCGCAGCGGCGCGTCGCCGCTCAGGTCCAGGTCGGAGAAGATCGCCATGGGTGCGAGTCTAACGGGCGCGGGCGAGCACACACGCCACTCAAGCTCGATCTTGGTCGAGCAGCTCGCCGGCCCGACGCAGCTCACTCAGCTGCCACATCACGTCACTGGGGTTCCATCCGGCGAGCCCACACGACGGGGCGAGGGTGAGCCAATCGCTGACCCCCAGCTCTCGGGTGACGCGCTTCGCCGCACGCACGAGCTCGTCCACTGGCTGGCGCGTGCGCCGGGCCGCATCGACGATGCCGAGCACCACGGCGTTACCGGCGTCGACCCACTGCCCCAGCGCATCAATACCGACGAGCGCCGCGTCCGCGTAGACGGTTGTGAAGCCGGCGCTGCTGGCAACATCGAGCCACTCCCCTGGCGCGCAGCAGTGGAGAGTGGCGTCGCGGAATGGCTTCAGCGCCTCCACGAGCTGCGGCGCGTCAACGCTTCGATGCTTGGAGAACCCCGACGCCGTCGGCACCAGTCCGTCTCGCACAGCGACGAGCGCCGGTTCGTCGATCTGCCAGCGCACGTCCACGCCCGGCAAGCGCCACCGCAGTTCTGCTGCGAGCCGCTGCACGCCCTCGTGCAGCGCCTGGGCGACGTCGCGCCTGGCGCCGTGGTCGGCGAGCAGTCGGTCTCTCCTCGGGCGCTCCACCGTCGACGCGAGCGTCCACGGCCCGGCCACCGCCATCTTGAGCAGACCGTTAAAGGCTTGCAGCAACTCCTCCGCGTCGTCGAGATCGCGACGCCACAGCGCACGAGCTTTGCGGTGGGCGGCGTCGGAGTGGTTCGTGAGACGCCAGCCGGCGGGTTGGAGATCGAAACTCAGGTCGTCGATCAGCCCCAGCGCCCGCCCGATCAACTGCGACTCGACACCGCGCGCGGGCAGCTCAGGTAGGGGCATGAGCTCAGGCAGCGCCTCGGCCATGGCGCTGAGGGCGCCACGGAAATCGTCGCCGGGCAGCGAGCCCGCAGCGGTGATCATCATGGCGCTGTGCTCGCAATCACAGCGCTACCGACGACGCGGTCGCCGTCGTAGGCGACGACGGTCTGGCCAGGGGCGACGCCACGTGCCGGGGCGTCGAACTCGACGTCGAGGCCGGATTCGCTGGGGCGGAACCACGCATCGACGGGGGTGCCGTGCGCGCGGAACTGCGCCTGGCCGCGCCTAGGCTCATCGACTGCGGCGAGTGTCCACGTCGGGCGGATGCAATGCATGTGCCGCACCGCGAGCTCGTCTTTCCCTCCGACGACGACGGTGTTCGACGCGGGCTCGATGCGCAGCACATACCGGGGGTTGCCGTCTGCGGCAGGCACGCGCAGGTCGAGCCCCTTGCGCTGGCCGACGGTGTAGCGATGATGGCCCTGATGTTCGCCCAGCACGGCACCGTCGGCGTCGACGATGGGCCCAGCCTCGTCGCCCAGATGGCGCGACAGGAAGCCTTGCGTGTCGCCGTCGGGGATGAAACAGATGTCGTGGCTGTCGGGTTTCTTCGCCACGCCGAGCCCGAGCGCCGCCGCCTCCTCCCGCACGACGGGCTTTTCGACGTCGTTCAGGGGGAAGATGCAGTGCGCGAGCTGCTCCTGGTTCAGCATGCCGAGCACGTAGCTCTGGTCTTTCGCCTGATCAGCGGCACGATGCAGCGTGACGTGGCCCTCCGCGTCGCGCTCCAGTCGCGCGTAATGCCCCGTAGCGACCGCGTCGAAGCCGAGGTGGATGGCGCGGTCCAAGAGCGCAGCGAACTTGATCTTCTCGTTGCAGCGCAGGCAGGGGTTGGGGGTGCGTCCGGCTTGGTACTCGGCGACGAAGTCCTCCACCACGTCGCGGTGGAACTCCTCGGCGAAATCCCAGACATAGAACCCGATGCCCAGCTTGTCTGCCACACGCCGGGCGTCGTGAGAATCCTCAAGCGAACAGCAACCACGCGCCCCGGAACGGTAGCTCTCGGGGTTCTTGCTGAGCGCGAGGTGCACGCCGGTCACCTCGTGGCCGGCCTCCACCATGCGTGCCGCCGCCACTGCGGAATCCACGCCGCCGCTCATCGCTGCTAGTACCCGCATGCTCACTCCTTCCGGCGCACCACTGTACGCGACGTCAGAAGGCCAGCTGCGCAAGCTGCAGGCAGCGGCGCAACTCGTCGCACACTAGATCCACCTCGGCGGCGGTGGTGCTCCACCCCAGCGAGAACCGCAGGGTCGACGCCGCCTCATCCTCAGTGCGGCCCATAGCCATGAGCACCTTCGACGGCTGGTGCACGCCCGCGCGGCACGCGCTCCCCACCGACGCCTGCACCCCGCGCTGGTCGAGCAAAAAGAGTAGGTCGCCGGCCCTGATCTGTGGGAACGTGGCGTTCACGATGTGTGGCGCGTGCGGCGCCTGGGTGGTGTTGACCGTCGCGCCGAGTGCTTCGAGCGTGTCGATGATCTGCGCCTGGAAGGTGCGCAGCCTCGCCGCTTCTTCGTCGAGTTGTTCGACGACCCCCCGCGCTGCCGCGGCAAAGGACGCAGCCAGCGCCACCATGGCGGTACCCGAGCGAACTCCTCGCTCCTGTCCGCCCCCGAGGCCGAGGGGTGTCGGCTGAATGCTGCGACGGGCGATGAGCGCACCGATCCCCACCGGCCCGCCGAGCTTGTGCGCCGACAGGCTCATCATGTCCACGCCCATCTGGGCGAAATCCAGCGGCACATGCCCGAGTGCCTGCACGGCGTCGGTGTGCATCCAGGCGCCGTGTTTAAGGGCCAGCCTGCGTACGGCGTCGACGGGTTGCTCGATACCGGTTTCGTTGTTCACCGTCATCACCGACACCACGCCGACGCGGTCGTCGATCAATGCTTCGGCCGCATCGACGTCGACCACTCCTGCCTCAGTGACCGGCATGGCTTCGGCGCCACGCTCGATGGCCCCCAGCACCGCGTCGTGTTCGATAGCGGACACGATGCAGCGTTCACGCCCGCTGGTTCGCCATCCTCCGAGCACGGCCATGGAGTCGGCCTCCGAGCCCCCGGAGGTGAAAATCACCTCCGCGGGCTGGCATCCAACCACCTGCGCCAACTGCTCTCTGGCCTCCTCCAACGCAGCACGGGCGCGCTGCCCAGCGCGATGTAGTGCCGACGGGTTTCCCACCACGTCGAGATGCTCGTTCAGCGCCGCGATGGCTTCTGGACGCATCGGCGAGGTGGCAGCGTGATCCATGTACGCGGTGCCCACGGTGAACCTCCAATGGAGAGCCTCGTGTAGTTCGTTCTTCCACCATGAGTCTGGCAGAATCGCCAAGTTGTCAGCACATCATCCCGGAGGTTTCATGTCCGACGTCCATACCGAAGCTCCGCTCGGGCACCGGTTCGTCTCAGGCGGCGTCGAGTTTTCGCTGTGGGCACCCGAGGCAACCCAGGTTGAGCTGTTGCTCGTCACGATTCACCCACAGCCCACCCTGCTTGCCATGCAGCGCGAGGCCGACGGAATCTGGCGCCTGCACGTCCCCGGAGTCACCGCCGGACAGCTGTACGGCTTCCGCGTCGACGGCCCCTGGGCGCCCGAGCAGGGCAAGCGCTTTAACCGCAACAAGGTGCTGCTCGACCCGTACGCGCGCGCCATCAGCGGCGGCGTCGACTTCCGCGCCGACATCCGTGCATTCCGTGATGATGCGCCCCACCTCATAGATGAGAACGATTCGCTGGGCTCCGTGCCGTTGGGCGTGGTCGTCGCGGACACGCCACCGCCCATCCCCATCGCGCGACGCAAGCCCTTGGCAGAGTCGGTGATCTACGAGATGCACCTGCGTGGCTTCACGAAGCTGCACCCGTTCGTGCCGGACCATCTGCGCGGCTCGTATCTCGGCCTGGCTTACCCCGCGGTGGTGGACTACCTCGTCGATCTCGGAGTCACGGCCGTGGAGCTGCTGCCCGTGCAGCATTTCGTCTCTGAGCCGTTTGTCGCCCTCAAGGGGCTTCGCAATTATTGGGGCTACAACACGATTGGCTTTTTCGCCCCACACGCGATGTACAAGGCCCATGGCCTTGCCGGCTCGCAGGTGGATCACTTCAAGCAGATGGTGTCGACGCTGCACGAAGCGGGCATCGAGGTGCTGCTCGATGTGGTGTACAACCACACCGCAGAAGGCGGCGTCGACGGGCCTAGCCTGTCGTTTCGAGGCCTCGCGCAGCAGGATTACTACCGCATGGACCGCGGCCACCACAGCGACTACGACGTCACCGGTTGCGGCAACTCGCTCGACACCTCGCACCCCATGGTGCGGCGGCTCATCCAAGATTCGCTGCGCTACTGGGTGCACGAGATGGGCGTCGACGGATTCCGTTTCGACCTCGCCACCACGCTGTTCCGCGACGAGAACCACCACGTCGCGCACGATCACCCCATGCGGGCATTGCTCGACGACGACCCGCAGCTCGCCGACGTCAAACTCATCGCCGAGCCGTGGGATATCGGCCCGTTCGGTTACCAGGTAGGGAACTTCGGCAACCGGTGGGCGGAGTGGAACGACCGGTTCCGCGACGACACACGCGATTTCTGGCGCGGCCACGGTGGCGGCGTGAGCGGTTTCGCCACCAGATTGGCGGGCTCCGCCGACATCTTCGACCGCCCCGGCCGAAGCCCTGAGAGCAGCATCAACTTCGTCACCGCCCACGACGGGTTCACGGCCCGCGATGTGGTCAGCTACGACGTCAAACACAACCAGGCCAACGGTGAGAGCAACCGCGACGGATCCGACAACAACCGCTCCTGGAACCACGGCGTGGAAGGCGAAACCGACGACACCGCCATCAACGCGCTGCGCCGCCGCCAGGTGCTCAATCTCATGGCCACCCAGCTGCTCGCCGTCGGCACGCCTATGCTGCTTGCAGGCGACGAGTTCGGCCGCACCCAGCAGGGCAATAACAACGCCTACTGCCAGGATTCTCCCTTGTCGTGGGTGGATTGGGACATCTCCGACGAGTGGCGCGCCAACCAGCAGCGCATCCGCAGCCTGATTCATCTCCGCGCGGCCAACCCCCTGCTGCGGCGCGGCAATTACTGCTATCACGAGGAAATCGTCGATGCCGACGGCGTGGGGCTCGAGCGCATCGACCTCACGTGGGTCGACCACGACGGCAAGCTCATGAGCCCGGGCGCCTGGAACGATGCGTCGCGCAAGCATCTGGGCATGTACGTCTCCGACGCCACCGACGCCTTCCTCATCTGGTTCAACGCCGACGAGAACGCGGTCGAGGCCACCTTGCCCGCCATCGAGATGGGTCGCACGTTCGAATGCCTGTGGAGCAGTGCCGACGACGGTGAGCTCCCGTCGGATCCCCTCCCGGCAGGCGGCGTCCACATCGTGCCGGCACGGTCTGTCACGGTCTTGCGTGCGGAGGTCGCGGCTACCGCAGCGGAGCTCGCTCGTTGGCGCGAGGAAGCAGACGAGGGTTCCCGGCAAGCGTGAACGCTCGGCAGACGGCTGCTTCGCCCGGTAGGCTGAGCAGCGTGAATGCCCACAAGCGCCTCAATCGTACGCCCGGCGGCTTCGGCCGCATTCCCGTCACCGGGGTCTCCCCCGTCATTGAAAACGGGGCCTACCCCGTCAAGGCCGTCGTCCATGAACGGATCCGCATCACCGCGAACGTGTTCCGGGAAGGCCACGACGCCGTCGCCGCGTCCATCATCCTCACTTCTCCGACGGGGGGTCAGCGCCGCGTCGACATGCAGCAGATCGAGCCGATGGGCTTGGACATCTGGGAAGCCCATGTGCGCATGGCTGAGGAAGGCGAGTGGACCTACCGCGTCGAAGGCTGGTCTGACCCCTGGACCACCTGGGTGCATCACGCTACGAAGAAGCTACCGGTGGGCGTCGACATCGAGCTCGTGCATATGGAGGGCAATGCGCTGCTCACGCGTGCCGCCGAGCATGCGGAGCGCCTTGGTGTCGAGGGAGCTTCTCAGCTGCTGCGCGGTACGGCAGCCTCGATGGCCGACCCCGAGGCAACCGCGACGGAGATCGTCGAGCTGGTCACGGCCCGCCCCGTGCAGCGTGCAATGGCACGGTTCGGCCCGCGTGAGCTGATATCGCCCACCCAGGAGTTCCCCATCCGCGTGGAGCGGCGGCGGGCGCTGTATTCGTCGTGGTACGAGTTCTTCCCCCGCTCGCAGGGCGCGTGGCAGGACGAGAATGGCCACTGGCATTCCGGCACGCTGGACGCGTCCCACGAACGGCTCGAAGCAGCCGCAGCGATGGGCTTCCACGTGGTGTACCTGCCGCCGATCCACCCCATCGGTGAGGCATTCAAGAAGGGGAAGAACAACACTCTCGACGCCAACGAAGAAGATCCCGGTTCGCCCTGGGCGATCGGGTCGGCCGACGGTGGCCACGATGCGATCCATCCGGATTTGGGTGACTTCGATGCGTTCGACCGGTTTATGGCCCGGGCGAAAGAGCTCAATCTAGAAGTTGCGATGGATTTCGCGCTGCAGGCATCCCCTGATCACCCGTGGGTGACGGAGCATCCTGAATGGTTCACCACGCGCATGGATGGCACGATCGCCTACGCGGAAAATCCGCCGAAGAAGTACCAAGACATTTACCCCATCAACTTCGATAACGACCCGGTGGGCATTTACCACGAGGCGCTCAGGATTCTGCGCTTCTGGATCGATAAGGGTGTCACCATTTTCCGTGTTGATAACCCGCACACGAAGCCGATCGATTTCTGGGATTGGCTCTTGAATGAGGTTTATGCGACGAATCCCGAGGTGCTTTTCCTAGCCGAAGCCTTCACTCGCCCGCAGATGATGGCCACCCTCGGCAAGGTGGGCTACCAGCAGTCGTACACGTACTTCACTTGGCGTAATACCAAGCAGGAGCTCACCGAGTACCTGACGGAGCTTTCGACGGACATGGCCGCCTACTACCGGCCGAACTTCTTCGTCAACACTCCCGATATCAACCCGTTCTTCCTGCAATCCGGCAACCCGGCTGCGTTCTCGATTCGCGCAATTCTTGCTGCGACGACGTCGCCGTCGTGGGGTGTGTATTCCGGGTTCGAACTTTTCGAGCACGAGGCGAATGCGCCTGGTCGGGAAGAATATCTGGACTCAGAAAAGTATGAGTACCGTCCTCGCGATTTCCAGATGCAGCCGAACTTGAATGTGCTCATTGGGCGGCTCAACGAGATTCGGGAAAGCCATCCCGCGCTCCAGCAGTTGCGTGACATTCACTTCCACGATGTGCCTCACGACGAGATCATCGCATTTTCCAAGATGGATGACGGAGACATTGTGCTCACCGTGTGTTCGCTGAACCCCGACCATGACGTCGTCTCCGAGCTGCATCTCGACTTCGATGCCCTGGGTCTCGACCCCGATCTGCCGGTTGAGGTCACCGACGAGCTCTCCGGAGAGACCTTCACCTGGGGCGCATCGAACTTCGTGAAGCTGTACCCGTCGCAGCCCGCGCACATTTTGAGGGTTTCCCAGTGAAACTTGCCGAAGCGCTGTGGGAGCTCACGGCTCAGGCTCGCTGGTTCGGCGGGCGCGGCCGCAACGGCAAGCTCGCTCGGGTGCGCTCACTCGATCCGGTAGGCGACGTGCAATCGTTGTTGCTCGAGGTGGCGTACCCCACAAGTGAGGCAGAGACGTACCACGTGCCCGTACTGCACTCAAAGCTGCCGAGCCTGGCCGAGGCCGTCGACGACGGGTTGAGCCTCTGGCCGCCGTTTGGGGCGAGCGACGGCGGGTTCACGTTGATCGACGATCTCCCCCGCCCCGGCGCGGCAAGGCGTTTTAAGGGCGAGCAGTCCAACACCAACGTGTTTTTCGACAACTCCACCATGTTGAAGGTGCTGCGACGTGTGGAGCCAGGCGGCGGCATCGAGGCGGAGCTGCTTGGTGCCCTGCGCGGTTCCGGGGTGGCCCCCGAGCTGCACGGCACGTGGGCGCACGATGATCTCGCCCTGGGTGTCCTCGTGGAAGCGCTGGAGGATCCCGAGGACGCCTACGACGTCGCCGGCGATGCCGCCCGATCCGGCCGCGAGTTTTCGTCGGAGGCCCATAGCCTGGGCAAAGACCTGGCGACGGTGCACTCCTTGCTGCGCACTCACCTGGCCACGGGCGTCGCCGATTCTTTGGCGAAAGCCGACGCATTTCGCGAGCGGTTTGATGCGGCGGTGCGAGAGCTTCCGGCGCTGGAAGAGTTCCGCGACGGAGTGCGGCGCGTGTACGACCGCGTCGGCGCGGCGCACATCGACACGCAGCGCGTGCACGGCGACTGCCATCTCGGCCAGGTCCTGCGCAGCCTCGGCCAGTGGAAATACGTCGATTTCGAGGGAGAACCGATGAAATCACTCGAGGAGCGCCGGGAGCTCGATACGCCACTGCGTGACGTCGCGGGCATGCTGCGTTCATTCGCTTACGCGCGCGAGGCTGGGGATGCGTCGTCGCAGTGGCTCGACGCCTGCCGCGAGGCGTTCCTCGACGGCTACGGCGTGCGCACCGACCCGGTGCTGGACGCCTACGAGCTCGACAAGGCGGTCTACGAGGCGCTCTACGAGGCCCGCTTCCGCCCGCATCTCGCCGACGTGCCCATCGCCGCCATCCGCACCCTCACGAGCGCGTAACGCATCCCGTCGCACCCTATCGTCGCGTTATCTCCCGCACCGGGCACACGTAACCTGTGCGGCTCTGTCCCGGAACAAGTGTCACCTGCCTAGCCGCGCCGAGGCGCCGTCGGGAGGCAGATGACACATGATCCGCTCAGTTGCCGCACAGGTTGCAGGTGCTTGGGCGGAGCCACAACACATGCCCGACGAGTTTCGCGCCGGGTAGGCGTGCGGCGGGCACACCCGACGGGTCACCGCACGCGAGAAACTGGATGACGGTACATTGGGGGCCAGACACCGATCTTCGAGGAGAAGACATGGCACACGACAAGTTCGGCGGACTGACGGGTTGGGACTTCGAAGGGTTCCACAATGGCGGCGACACGGAGATCTGGAAGCGCCTCGGATCGAAGGTTGTTACCGTCGACGACGATGAGCGCGGGCCAATCACTGGCGTGCGGTTCGCCGTCTGGGCACCGAACGCGCGTCGGGTACTCGTCACCGGCCCGTTCAATTACTGGGAGGGCGACGATATGGAGCTCATCCCCGGCTCGGGTGTGTGGGGTCTGTTCATTGAGGGGCTCGGCGAAGAGACCCTCTACAAGTACAAGATCGAAGATCAGCACGGCAACTGGCACGAGAAGGCCGACCCCGTCGCGAAATTCTCGGAGCAGGCGCCCGCCAACGCGTCGATCGTCTATGAATCGAAGTACGTCTGGTCCGACGACGAGTGGATGGCCAAGCGCCGCGAGGCCAAGCCGCACGCCGAGCCCATGAGCATCTACGAGGTGCACCTGGGCGGGTGGCGTCGCGGCAAGTCGTACCTCCAGCTGGCCGAAGAGCTCGTCGAGTATGTGAAGTGGCAGGGCTACACCCACGTCGAATTCATGCCGCTGGCCGAGCACCCCTACGCCCCCAGCTGGGGCTATCAGGTCACTGGCTACTTCTCCCCCACGTCGCGCTTCGGCAAACCCGACGACCTGCGCTACCTCATCGACCGCCTCCACCAGGCCGGCATCGGCGTCATCATGGACTGGGTACCCGGTCACTTCCCCAAGGACGCCTTCGGGCTCGGCCGATTCGACGGCACCGCCCTGTACGAACACGCCGACCCCCGCCAAGGCGAGCACAGGGATTGGGGCACCTACATCTTCAATTATGGGCGCAACGAAGTGAAGAGTTTCCTCGTCTCCAACGCGCTCTACTGGGCCCAAGAGTTCCACATCGACGGGCTTCGCGTCGACGCCGTGGCCTCCATGCTGTACCTCGATTACTCCCGCAACGAAGGCGAATGGGTACCCAACCAGTACGGCGGCCGAGAGAATCTCGAAGCCATCGATTTCCTCCGCTACGTCAACACGCACCTCTACGAGCGCGAGCCCGGCATCTGCATGATCGCAGAAGAGTCGACGAGCTTCCCCGGCGTCACGAAGCCCGTCGATGCCGGCGGCCTGGGGTTCGGGCTCAAATGGAACATGGGCTGGATGAACGACACCCTGCGTTACCTGGAGCTCGATCCGGTCTACCGCCAATACGAGCACAACCTGCTGACATTCGCGATGGTCTACGCGTACTCGGAGAACTTCGTGCTGCCGATCAGCCACGACGAGGTCGTCCACGGTAAGGGCTCGATGATCAACAAGGTGCCCCAGGACGACTGGCGCAAGTTCGCGACGCTTCGCGCCTACTACTCGTTCATGTGGAGCTTCCCCGGCAAGCAGCTCATCTTCATGGGCTGCGAGTTCGGGCAACGTCCCGAGTTCAACGAAGCCGTGAGCCTCGAGTGGTGGGTCTCCGACATGTGGGGTCACGGTGGCCTCCAGCGCCTGTTCCGCGATCTCAACACCATCTACCGCGAACACAGCGCCTTGTGGGAGCTCGATAACGATCCGGCCGGGTTCACCTGGATCAATGCCGACGACAACAACCACAACACCCTCAGCTGGGTACGCCAGGACGCGGAGGGCAACCACGTCGCGTGCATCACCAACTTCTCGCCTGAGCCGCTCGTCGACTACGAAATCGGCCTGCCCACAGGCGGAGATTGGAAGGAAATCCTCAACACCGACTCCCCCGTCTACGACGGCTCGGGCCAGTTCGGCAACCTCGGCGAAGTGCATGCCAAGGACGAGCCGTGGAGCCACTTCCCCGCGCGCGCCAACGTCACAATCCCCCCGCTCGGCTCTATCTGGCTTGAGCGCAGCGCGCGCTGATGTCGTCGGAGTTTCGCGTCTCCGTCTCGCTCGCGGGCGACGGCACCGGCAAACTGTCGTGGTCTGAGCAGGTCGTCGACGTCGACGTACTCCAAAAGGGCATCAGCCTCGCTGCCGACGACGCCATCCTCGGCCACGACCTGCGTCGGCTCACCGTCGAAATCCCAGCCACCGACGCCCCCGCCCGAGTCGCGCTCCACCAGGCCGGGTTTCGTCGTGAGGGCAGGCTCCGCGAAGCCGTGCGCACCGCCGACGGAGGCTTCGTCGACGTGCTCGTCTACGCCCGCCTCGCCACCGACGTGGTGTACGGTCCCGTCGGTTTCTCGTCGGTGATGAACTCGGTGCTGCCCACGAAGCGCGTGATCGGGCATGCGCTGTGCACGAATCCCGACGGCGAGGTGCTCCTGCTGGAGACCAACTACAAGTCCGACTGGGAGCTTCCCGGCGGCGTGATCGAGCCCGGCGAACCACCGAGACTCGGTGCCGAGCGAGAGATCTTGGAGGAACTGGGCATCGTCGTGGAGCTCGGGCAGCCCGCCCTCGTGGACTGGATGCCCCCGTACCTCGGCTGGTCCGACGCCATCGAATTCCTCTGGCGCGTGCCGCCCTTCGACACCGACGTGGCGCGCGAGCTGCGGCCCTCCGATGCGGAGCTCAAGGCCCTCCACTGGGTGCACCTCGACGAGGTGCCGCAGCACGTCACGGAACTTTCCGCCCGTCGAATCGCCAAGCTGCTCGCGGGTGAGACTGGGTACACCGAAGCCGGGTATTAACGCAGCAGTAGACCATGGCTCAACAAGCCGTTGGCCGTGGTATTGCTCAGAACAGCACGGTCGCGAGGCGTCGCCTGGCCTTCAGCACGACGGGGTCCGTTCGGCCGATCACTTCGAACAGCTCCAGCACGCGCACGCGCACTGCCTCTTTATCCTCGGGCGACGCCGTCGCCGCGAAGTCGAGCAGTCGTTCGAGTGCCTGCTCGTTTGCACCCTGGATCACCTCGAGATCTGCTGCCTCCAGCTGTGCTTGCAGATCATCGTCGTCTCCGGCGTTGGCCACCACCTGGGCGGGGTCGAAGTGCGTCGAGCGTTCGAGCAGGCTCGCCTGAGCACGCCCGGCGATCACTTCCACATCGTTGGGCGTGTCTTGCAGCAGCTTGTCGAACTCCTCGACGGCCTTGGCGTAGTCACCGGCCTCGAGCGCCGCGTCGGCGGCCGCAAACTTGGGGTTCGCGGGCTGTGCGTCGTCGGCGCTGGATGTAGCCTCTCCCCCGACGGGTTCCGCGCGGCCGGTCATGCCGTTGGCGACGGCTGCCTGCGCTACCTGCCCCAGCACGGCCTTGATCTCTTCCGCGCTCTTCGTGCCCTGGAATAACGGCGCCATCTGCCCCGCGATGAGGGCCACCACCGTCGGCACTGCCTGCACACCGAGCGCCTGCGCGATGCGCGGCTGCTCGTCAACGTTGACGCGTCCGAGCAGGAAGCGACCAGCCTCCGCATTGACCGCGTCTGCGAACGCCTTGGACACCGCCTCCCCGTTCGGGTCACGAGGCGAGTAGAACTCGAGCACGACGGGGTGCTGCATGGATTTAGCGGCCACCTGCTCGAACTCGGCCTCGGTGAGTGCCATGACGTAGTTTCCGCCAGCGGCTGCACCAGCCGATTGCGACAAATGGGACAGATCGACGGCACCTGGACGGTTGAATTGCTCGGAAGTCATGCCTCTATACTCCTAGCCCGCTCGCAGTTCTTCAAACAGCCATAGGATGAAGGCATGGCACATGAACGCGCGGGCCAGGTGGCCCAGGAATCCGACCTCATCGACGTCGATGCGCTATTGGGCGCATACTACGACCTCACCCCAGATCCCGAGAACCCCGATCAGCAGGTGGTGTTCGGCACCTCAGGCCACCGCGGATCCAGCCTGGATACGAAGTTCAACGAACTGCATATTGCGGCGACGACGCAGGCCATCGTCGAGTATCGCGCGTCGCAGGGTGTAGGCGGTCCGTTGTTCATCGGTAAAGACACCCACGGGCTTTCGCTGCCCGCGTGGAAGACCGCTATCGAAGTGCTCGCCGCCAACGGCGTCGAGGTGCTCGCCGAGCGCGAGGACGAGTACACGCCCACGCCAGCGGTGTCCCGAGCCATCATTCGCTACAACCGTGAGCACGACGCGAAGGCCGACGGCATCGTCGTGACTCCCTCCCACAATCCGCCTCGCGACGGCGGCTTCAAATACAACCCTCCGCACGGCGGCCCCGCTGACACTGACGCCACGTCGGTCATCGCCGCGAGAGCCAACGAGCTCATGGCAGCGCCCTCGGACATCAAGCGCGTGCCTTACGAGCAGGCGGAGGTGCATCGCTACGACTACCGCACGCCGTACTGCGAGGAGTTGGCGCTGGCGATCGATTTCGACGCGATCAAGGCCGCAGGCCTGCGCCACGGGGCTGACCCGATGGGCGGCGCGTCGGTGCAGTACTGGCAGTTCCTGGCTGAGCAGGGCTTGCCCATCGAGGTAGTGAATCCGACGGTCGACCCGACGTGGCGCTTCATGACACTCGACACCGACGGCAAGATCCGCATGGACTGCTCTTCCCCCAATGCCATGGCCTCCCTTGTGCAGCAGCGCGACAAGTTCTCCGTCGCCACTGGCAACGACGCCGACTCCGACCGTCACGGCATCGTCACCCCCGATTTCGGGCTCATGAACCCCAACGCGTATCTCGCGGTTGCCATCCACTACCTGTTCTCGCACCGTCCTGGCTGGAGCGCCGACGCTGGTATCGGCAAGACCTTGGTCAGCTCGTCGCTCATCGACAAGGTGGCGAGCAAGCTCGGGCGCAAGCTCGTCGAGGTACCCGTCGGGTTCAAGTGGTTCGTGCCCGGGCTCATGTCGGGAGAGATCGGCTTCGGTGGCGAAGAGTCAGCTGGTGCGTCGTTCCTCGACAAGCAGGGCAAGACATGGACCACGGATAAGGACGGCATCCTGTTGAGCCTGCTGGCGTCTGAGATCATCGCGGTCACCGGGCAGACACCGAGCGAGCACTACGCGCTGCTGGAGAGCGAGTTCGGCAAGTCGTACTACGCGCGCGTCGACGCAGAAGCGAACCGCGAGCAGAAGGCGCGCCTCGCGGAGTTGAACCGTGACGACGTCACCGTCGAAGAACTCGCCGGCGAACCCATCACGGCAGTGCTCTCGCACGCGCCTGGCAACGACGCTGCGATCGGCGGCATCAAGGTCACCACCGAGCATGCCTGGTTCGCCGCACGCCCGTCGGGCACGGAAGACAAATACAAGATCTACGCGGAATCACTGAAGGATGAGGCTCATCTCGCCGAGGTGCAAGCAGCGGCCAAGGAGATCGTCGACGGCGCCCTGGCCTAGCGCGGATCACCGACGGCAGCACTATCCGACCCCGACGTCAATGAATTGCACCTATGTGGAAAGCTGGAGCTATGGAGAATCAAGATCTGTTCATCTGCATTGATCACGTTGGCATCGCCGTCCCCGACCTGGACGAGGCCATCAAGTACCACGCCGAGAAGTTCGGCTGGCGTGAACTCCACCGTGAAGTGAACGAGGAACAAGGCGTTGCCGAGGCCATGATCGGTACTGGCACGCAGGGCGAAGAGAACGCCAAGATTCAGCTGCTCGCTCCGCTGAACGAGGAATCCACCATCGCGAAGTTCATCGACAAGAAGGGGCCAGGCCTGCAGCAACTCGCCTACCGCGTGGCCGACATCGACCACGTCATGGAGGTACTGAAGGAGCGCGGCGTGCGTCTGCTCTACCCTGAGCCGAAGCGCGGAACCGCGGATTCCCGCATCAACTTCGTGCACCCGAAGGATGCCGGCGGCGTGCTCCTCGAGCTCGTGGAGTTGAAGAAGTAAATTCACTGAACATCGGGTTTCAGAGGGTGGACATCCACAAGGGTCCACCCTCTGTTCTTGCACCGGGATAGATATAAGCTGTCCTTGCAGCCCACACGATGCGTAAGGAGACTCACGTGGTGGATCCATCCCGCGACATGGAATCTGAAGAGACCGGCCTCAACCTCTTCGACGACAAAGCGACCGCAGCCGGCAGCTTTCCGGCCTCAGTGCTCGGTTACGAGCGCCATTCGGTGGACACGTACGTACGCGAAGTCGAATACCAAGTCAGCGACTTGAAGCAGCGCCTACGTTCGCTGCAACGGGAGATGGCTTACATCCGGGCCGAAGTTGGCGAGACGGATTTTGAGAAGCTCGGTGCGCACGCGACGGGGCTGTTGCGCGCGGCTGAGGCGCAGGCCAAGGACATCGTCGATCGCTCTGAACGCGAGGCCGAGCGCATTGTCACTGAAGCGCGACGCTCCGCTAATTCGCTGCGTGACTCCGCGCAACAGGAAGCTGACGATATCCGCTTGACGGGTGTCGCGTCGCTGCGTGATCTTCGCACGGAGCAGTCCGCCGCGTGCCAGCAGGCTCTCGACGAAGCACGCGCCAGCGCCGCCAAGATCGTCGAGGACGCCGAACAGCAGCGCGACACCTTCATTGCTGGTGCCCGCTCCGAGGCGAGCAGCATCGTCGAGGCGGGGCGCGTCGAGGCGGAACGTCTCCGCGTGGAGGGCGAACGCGACGCGTCCGCTATCCGCGAGCGCGCATACAAGGAGGCAGAGCAATCGCTGGCCGATGCCAGTGCTGCCGCCGACGCTGCCGCAAACGCCATCTCCGAGCGTCTTGCGCTCAACGAAACCGAAGCAAAGCAGACCGCAGACCAGGTCGCCGCCGCCCGCACGAACGCCTCCGAGATTCGCCAGACCGCGCTCGAGGATGCCGAAGATATTCGTGTGACGGCGCACCGTGAGGCGGAAGCCATCATGACCAACGCTCGCAATAGGGCGAAGGAAGTCCTCACGAACCTCGAAGAGCGCGTGGGGTGGCACAAGGAAAAGCTCCAGCGCGAGGTCGGTGTGCTCGAGGCGCGAAAGCGCAGCGCCGTGGCGCAGCTCGCGAACCTCCGCGCGTTGGCAGCCGAGGCCGACGAAGAGTTCAAGAGCAGCGACGCCGAAGCAGCGCTGGACGAGATCGTCGAGGCCCCAGCTGAGGCGTTGCCGGAAGCTGGTCCGGAGGAACCGACGACTGAAGTCCGGTTGAGTGATACCGCGTCTGCGGAGGAGGCCGATGCCGAAGTCACGGAGGAGGCCGATGCCGAGGTCACGGAGGAAACGAGCCTCACCGAACCAGACGCGTCCCCTGCGGATGACAATGAGGAGGAGGCTGAGTTGGAGAACGCCGAAGACGAGGTGGATTCGGTGGACGGAGAGAACGCAGCCGACGACGAACCCTCGACGAAAGCATGAACGAGGAAACGAAGCCTCAGCGGAAGTCGGTGCTCAAGAAGGTGCGCTCAGCCCTCGCACCCGCACCCGTCGAGGAAGAACCTGAGCTGCCGGAGCTCTCCGACGAGCAGCCGCACGACTCCCCTCAACCGGGTCCCTTCGCGAAGGGGTTCTTCGGAGCACTCGGTGTGCTCGTTGCCATCGCGCTCAGCCAAGCGGTAGTCACGGTGCAGAACATCGTCGTACTCACCGTCTTGGCCTTCGTGCTGGCCCTCGGCGCAAGCCCGTTGATCACCTTCCTGCAGCGCAGGATGCACAAAGTGGTGGCGATGGCCCTAGTGACGATCACCGTGTTGGGTATCGTCGCACTCGGCTTCGTCACGGTGGTGCCGCTGCTCACACAGCAGGTGACGCTCCTGGTGCGCAACCTTCCGCGCATGCTGAACGATCTGCTCGCCAACCGACAGATCAGAAATCTCAACGAGCAGTACGGCATCATCGACAAGGCCCAAGCGGCGCTACAAACCAACAACATCGGCCATCAAGTCTTTAACGGCGTGCTTGGCGCTGGTGCGGTCGTGGTGAACTTCGTGTTCTCCCTCATCATCACGCTGGTGCTCACCCTGTATTTCATCGGCTCGCTGGATAAAATCAAGCAGCTCGTGTACAGCCTGGCGCCGGCTAGCAAGCGTGCGTCGGCCAAGCGCATCGCCAATCAGATCTTTGCCGGCGTATCGGGCTATATCCAGGGCATGATCATCATCGTGCTGCTCGCCACGAGCTCAGCCTTCGTGTTTCTCTACTTCGCGGGCATGCGTGAGTACGCCGTCGCGTTGGCGTTTATGCATGGGCTCCTGTGCTTCATCCCGGTGATTGGCCCGCCCACCGGCGCAGTCATCATTACGCTCGTGGCGTTCACGGTGAATCCGATGACGGCCATCGCCGCCATCATCTTCTTCGTGGTGTATCAGCAGGTAGATGCCTACGTCATCTACCCCCGCGTGATGAATCACACAGTCAAGGTGCCGGGGGTACTCGTCATCCTCTCTGCCCTTGTTGGCGGCATTCTCTTGGGTATCATCGGCGCACTGTTGGCGATTCCGACCGCCGCAGCGCTCATTCTCATTTTCAAGGAAGTGGTGAAGCCAGCGCTGGACCGTCGCTAGTTAGGGCCGGTGCGTGCGACGCTGGTAGCGTTGCCCGGGTGAGATTGGTGATTGCGCAGTGTCAGGTCGACTACGTCGGACGTCTCACCGCCCACCTTCCCATGGCCAAGCGGCTCCTGCTTGTGAAAGCTGATGGCTCGGTGTCCGTCCACGCCGACGACCGCGCCTATAAGCCACTCAACTGGATGAGCCCGCCGTGCACGCTCACGGTGCAGGAGCCGGAGCCGACGACGGTTGAGGAACTCGGCGTCACCGAGGAATGGGTTGTCCGCGCCGCGCAAGGCGACACCCTGCACATCAAAATCGGTGAGGTATTCCTCGACACGGCCCACGAACTCGGCATCGACCCTGGGCTCGTTAAGGATGGCGTCGAGGCACACCTTCAAGCGCTGTTGGCCGAACACCCGTCGACATTTGGGGAGGGCTGGAGCCTGGTCCAACGCGAGTTCATGACGCCAATCGGCCCGGTTGATTTGCTGCTGAAAGATGCGGAGCACCGCTACGTCGCCGTTGAGGTGAAGCGCCGCGGTGAGATCGACGGTGTGGAGCAGCTCACTCGTTACCTCGAGCTGATGAACCGAGACCCGCAGATCGCACCGGTGCGCGGCATTTTTGCGGCTCAGCAGATCAAGCCCCAGGCCCGAACGCTCGCCCATGACCGTGGCATCGAGACACTTTTGGTGGACTACGACGCGCTCCGGGGGATGGACAACGCAGACGAGCGGTTGTTCTGATGGGCCGTAAACGTCCGTCGAAGCATCTGCGTTCCCCGCGTCCACTGCGTATGGGGCAAGATGTGCGCCGCCGTATCCTCGACGGAAGCTCCTTCTTGAGCCGCACGATCCGTCCCGGGCAATCCTCTAAGGACTACCGTTGCCCTGGCTGCAATCAGTTGATTCGGGCAGGGCTCGGACACGTCGTCGTCTGGCCTGAGACTCCCCCGCTAGGAGCGGAGTCCGGCATAGACGCGCGACGGCACTGGCACTCGAGTTGTTGGGAGCGCGTATGACCCTCTATTCAAGAACTGTCGGCGACGGGCCCGTCGACGTCATCTTCATGCATGGCCTGTTCGGTCAGGGAAAGAATTGGTTCACCGTCGCCCGATCACTCGAGACGATCGCCACCTCGCACCTACTGGACATGCCCAACCACGGCCATAGCCCCTGGACGGTCGAGTTCGATTACGACGAGATGGCGGACATCGTCGGCGACTGGATTCTCGATACGTTTGACCACCCGGTGGTCGTGGTGGGACATTCCATGGGCGGAAAGATCGCGATGCGCTTCGCGCTGCAGCGTCCCGACGCAGTCGCCGGGCTGGTCGTCGTCGACATCTCCCCTGCCCGCAATGATTCGGCGCTGAACTATACGTCGCTGGTGGCGGGCTTGAAGAGCCTCCCGTTGGACGATGTTGTAAGCCGCGGCTGGGCTGATCGGGTGCTGGACGAGCGTATTCCCAACGACGATATCCGGCGTTTCCTGCTGCAGAATCTGCAGCACAAGGACGGGGCGTGGAGTTGGCTGCCCAACTTGGACTTGTTGGGCGACAATCTCCATGCGGTTGCCGGGTGGCAGCCAGCGGCTGGGTCGAGCTACGAAGGTCCGACGTTGTGGGTGGCCGGTGGGCGCTCCGATTACATCAAGGAATCCCACCACGCCGTGATGCGCGAGCTGTTCCCTGCTGTGCGGATGGTGACCGTGAAACAGGCTGGCCACTGGGTGCATGCCGACGACCCAGACACGTTCGTGCAGACGCTCCGCCTCTTCCTGAGCGAACTGTCCGACTAGTCAGCCCAACGTCACGCTCTTGATGTGCGCTTCGGCGTTGGGTTTCTCGGGGCCTGCATCGCCCGCGCCTGCCCTGGCGATGCCTCGCACCACTTCGAGCCCAGCATCATCCATCGTCGCGAAGACGGTGTAGTCGGGGGGCAGTGCAGAGTCGTCGAAGACGAGGAAGAACTGTGAGCCGTTGGTGTCTGGGCCACGGTTCGCCATGGCAACCACGCCCGAGGTATAGGTGAGGTCGTCGGTGGTCTCATCTGCGAAGGAATAGCCGGGCCCACCCATGCCGGTGGCGGTTGGGTCTCCGCATTGCAAGATGAAGATACCCTGGTCTACGAGCCGGTGGCAGTCGGTGTCGTCGAAGTATTCCTGTTCCGCGAGCGAGAGGAAGCTGTTGACGGTGCAGGGGGCCTTGTCGCGGTCGAGCGTGAGATTGATCTCGCCGGCGGTGAGCTGAAGCGTCGCATTCACGGTGCCTTGATTCGGCACGTTCGTGCCAGGCGGCGGATCTACAGGGCGAGCCGGTTCCATCTGATCAGAGGGGTACTCGCACTGCATCGCCGTGCCGACGGCTTCCCCGTCGCCCGGTGCGGACGCAGACTGGTTCGCATCGGCACACGCCGCCAACGAGAGCGCGATGGCCGCGGACACCAAGATCACCTGAGATTTACGCACGTAGGGCAGCCTATCCGCTACTAGGCTGGCAAGCATGGTCACACTCTCGAAGATTTACACTCGTACTGGCGACGGCGGCGAAACCCGCCTCACCGACAACTCCGTCGCTCGTAAAACCGATCTGCGCGTAGAAGCTTACGGGCAGGTGGATGAGGCGAACTCCGCCATCGGGCTCGCAGTGGCATTCGGGCTCCCTGAGCGCATCGTGGAAATGTTCGACGTGGTGCGCAGTGAGTTGTTCGACCTCGGCGCAGACCTCTCCAATCCGCTGAGCGAGCACCCCAAATGGGAGCCACTACGTATCGTCCAAAGCTCAATCGACCGGCTCGAGGCATTTTGCGACGAGCTGCAGGAAGGGCTGCCCGTGTTGCGGTCATTCATCTTGCCGGGTGGTACCCCGGCCGGCGCGCAACTCCACGTCGCCCGGACCTTGGTGCGCCGTGCGGAGCGCACGGCGTGGGCATGCGTCGAGACGTACGGCACCGAGCCCAGCGACGAAGAAGGCAAGGGCGGCGTGAACACGCTCGCCGTCACGTACCTGAATCGGCTCTCCGATCTCCTGTTCGTCATGTCGCGCGTGACGAACGGGACGGACCACGAGACGCTCTGGGTGCCCGGCACAGATAGAGAGAAGCCTCAGTCCTAGGTGTACTGACCGGGGACGTTGGTCAATCGCGTGAAGGGTGGCTGGTTGTCGCAGGCTGTGTGGGGGCGGTGGTGGTTGTAGTAGTGAAGCCAGCCGTCGAGCTCACCGCGGCGCTCGGCTTCAGAGGTGTAGCAGCGGGCGTAGGCCCAGCCGTCGGCCAGGGTGCGGTGGAAGCGTTCGATCTTCCCGTTGGTCTGCGGCCGATAGGGCCTGGTGCGCTTGTGCTTGATCCCGAGCTCATGGCAGGTGTCTCGCCACAGGTGTGAGCGGTAGGCGCCTCCATTGTCGGACAACACCCTCTCGACGGTGACGCCACGCTGGTTGAACCACTCGACAGCCCGGACCAGCACGGCAGTGGCGGTGAGGGTGGCTTCGTCGTCATGGATCTCGGCGTAGGCGACACGGGAGTGGTCATCGATGACGGTGTGGACGTACGCCTTTCCCATCAACGGGTCCCGCCACTTGTTGCGAGGCTTGTCCGGGGTGGCAGCGCGGTTGCGGTCGCCTTGTTGTCGGCCGACGTAGCGCCAGCCCCCGCCGTCGGGGATGTTGCCGAGCTTCTTCACATCGACGTGCAGCATCGCCCCGGGATGGTCGTGCTCGTAACGGCGAACGGGCTCTCCCGTGGCGCGGTCGACATGGGAAAGCCGGTTCAGGTGCGCGTCGACCAGGATCCGATGGACCGTCGACGGGGCGATCCCGAGCCGGCACGCGAGCTGGACCGGTCCTTCGGGCAGGCGCAGGCGGAGCTGGATGCAACGCCTGGTCGTGGCTTGGCTGGTCTTGTTCGGCGACCGGTGGGGCCGTGAGGAGCGGTCCTGCATGGACTGGCCGGTGCGGTAGCGGTCGGCCCAGCGCTTCACGGTGGGCCAGGAGACCTGGAATCGGGCTGCGATTTCGCTGACCGGCCAGCCCTGGTCGACCACGAGCCGGGCGACGATCAGTCGGTGGCGGGGTGTGAGGGCAGCGTTGGGGTGGCTCATCGCGGGTTCTTCCTCGACCTGCGGGAGCGGGTGAAAGTGACCAAGACCAGGACGGCTGCTCCGACCCACCAAAGTCCTGCTGCGGCTCCGGTTCTCACGAGCAGCGGCGTTCCGCTCCACCATCCGGCTGCCCAGCCTCCGAGGGCCACGCCGAGGCTGGTTCCTGTCTGTCGGAGGGCGTTGTTGAGCCCGCTGGCCACTCCTGGGCGGCCGGGCCAGGCGGACAGGCTTTCGCCCACGATGGCGGAGGTCATCAACCCGAGGCCGACCCCGATGCCCAGCAGCCCTGGGGCGAGACCCATGGTTCCCGGCAGCCGGCCCAGCGTCGCGAGTCCCACGGCGCCGACGGCGAATCCCAGGGCAGCGACGCGGCGTCGGCCGAGGCGGACGACAGCCCTCCCCGAGAGGGGGCCGAGCACGACGAATGGCGCTGTGGCGAGCAACAGCAGCAGTCCAGTCGGCCCGGCACCCATCCCGAGCCCGGACTGCAAGTGGACCGTGATGGCCTGGAGAGTGCCGTTCGCGCCCGAGGTCATCATCGCTGCCGCGATCACGGACCCGACCAGCGCACGCTTGGCCATCTCGCCTCGACCAGCGGCGGCGGGCGGGCCGGCGTGCAGGGCCGCAGGACGAGCCGCATGCAGCTGGCGCCCGGTCCCCCACGCGGCGAAGAGGCCGAGGGGCACATTGATCCAGAACACGGCCCGCCATGACAGCGCGGCGACGAGTAGACCACCCACGGCGGGTCCCAGCGCGGTCGCCACGGCGCTGATGCTCGACCAGGCCCCCAAGGACTTGGCTCGCTCACCGGGCTCGGGCCATGCCTGGCTCAGGGCGGCCAACCCGGCCGGCAGCATCACGGCAGCAGCCAACCCCTGACCCCAGCGGGCCGTCAGGACCACGAGCCATGTCCCGGCCAGCCCTCCGAGCAGCGACGCGGCGGTGAACACGGTGATGCCGACCAGCAGGGCGCGACGTGGCCCGATGCGGTCGACCAACCACCCGGCGGGCAGCAGCGCGAGGGCGAGGGGCACGGTGTAGGCATCCACGACCTGGGCCCAGCGCGCCACAGGCACATGGAAGGTGCGGCCAACCGTGGGCATCGCCACGTTCATGGCCAACACATCCAGCAGCACCAGGAACATGGGGATGCACAACACTACGAGCAGGAATGTCCCGCCGTTGCGGCGGGCACCACCCCGGTGTGAGGCGGGGGCATCAGGAAAGAGGTTCATGTCTACCACGATGAGGTATGGACGCTTCGGTGGCGGTCGAAGTGTGACGGGGTGAGAATGGGTGCCATGGACCCACAGCCAGACATCGCCTCGGTGGCCGCGCACTTCGCCGATCGGTCACGCGCCGCGATGATGCTCGAACTGCTCGACGGCAACGCCCGCCCCGTGACGCGCCTGGCCCAGGTGGCAGGGGTGCGCACCTCCACCGCCAGCGAGCACCTGTCCCGCCTGGCGGGGGCAGGACTGCTCGTCGTCGAGCCCGAGGGACGGGTGCGTCGCTACCGGCTCGCAGGCCCCCACGTCGCGGTGGTCCTGGAGTCGTTGATCCCTCTGGCGTCCACCCCTGGCGTCACGGGGCTACGCCAGGCCAGCCAGTGGGACCGGTTGCGGGTGGCGCGCAGCTGCTACGACCACCTGGCCGGCAGTCTGGGCACCGACATCCTGGCGGGCCTGGTCGAGGTCGAGACGCTGCGCCGCACCGACGGCATCCAGGGCACCGTTCGGGGTCCGCTCGATGCCATCGCCGGCCCGACGGCCACCGGCTACGTGCTGGGTCCCCACGCTGCCCAGCACTTCGCCCGGATCGGTATTGACCTCGCCGTGGTGCAGGCTGGGCGTCGTCCCCTGCTGAAGGTGTGTACGGACTGGACCGAGCAACGCCACCACCTCGCTGGAGGACTCGGAGCCGCGCTCATGCGCGCCCTCATCGACCGAGGGTGGATCGAACGCCGCCCCGGACGGCGCGACCTCCTAATCCACAAACCAGAGGACATTCAAGACTGGCTCACCACTGCCTGACTCGATCAACATCTCCGGTCAGTACACCTAGGCCTAGGGTGATTTCGATACGCGCCTACGGCGCTTCTCAATCACCGAAAGCCTAATCCAACCACCACAATGGCTGAGTAGCCCGCGAAGCGGGCGTACCGCCCCTTCTATGGGTTTCGTCAAGTTATCACCCGTCGTCGAACTTCAAAATCCGTACGCAGATGAGATGAAGGGCCCGATTTCGGGGTGTTTGGTCAAACTGCGTACGGATTTTGAAGTTGTTCCGTCGACGCATCCCGATACGGCGACTGCGTCGCCTATTCGATGACCGGGGTGGGGGCCGGTCCGCTGGCGGTTGAGTAGCGCCCGAAGGGCGCGTATCGACGGTGGTTGAGTAGCGCCCGAAGGGCGCGTATCGAAACCACACACCCCGCATGATCTACTCGGATGTGGCTGGCCCCGACGGTGGGTACAGCCCTGGAGGTGCGGCCTCCATCCAGCTCATGAGTGCGGTGGCGACGTCGCGCTCTACCCCGAAGTAGTAGCTGCGCCCGCGCGTGGCATCTCGAACGGTGAGGACGCACGAGTTGTCGTACAGCAGAAACGAGTCTGCACGATTGGGTTCTCTCGCCGCGCTGGAGTGAATCTGCCCGCGCCGCAGCCGCAATGCGGGGCGCATCGAGAGTGAGAACGCGCGAAACCATTGGAGCTCTTCCCCGCGGTATCTCCCCATGCCCAGATGCCAGCGAAACGTCGGGTCCTCTCCCACACGGCGCATCGCACAGTCGAACGCACCGCCCTGGCCGGTGAGCCAGCGTCGCCGGGCATAGAGAAAGACCAAAGGCGCGATGATGAGCGCAACGAGCAGCAAGACTGCCCAACCTACGTTCCACCACACCGGCGCGCTCACCTCCTTTATCGACTCAGGGCAGCCCCCACGTCTTGTGAGGACCGCCCTGAGTATTGACTACAACCGCTACTTCGACGCGTATTGTTCAGCCGCAGCGAGCTGCGCCTTCAACATGTGAATGCGATGGCGCTCAGCGTCGCTTTGCTCTCCCGCTTGGTACTTGAGCATGAGCTCATCCAGTTCCTTTTGCGCCTCAGCGGTGGAGATCTCATCACCCAAGGACGCCGTCTGGGTGAGGATGGACACGCGCCCATCCGCACAGGAGATGAACCCTTCGTCGACGTACAGCGCTTCCTGCCTGCCATCAGCTGTGACAATCTGCACTCTGCTGGGGACGAGCAGCGCGAACACCGGCTCGTGCCCGGGCAGGATGCCCATGTCACCTTCGACGGTGCGCACAATCACCTGCACCGCCTCGCCGGACCAGACACGTCGGCTGGCGGACACTACTTCAAGCTTCAGCGGAGGACGTGCCACGATTAGGCGTCCTTCTTCATCTTGTCGTAGTTCTCCATCACCATGTCCATACCACCGACGTTGAAGAACGCCTGCTCAGGCACATGGTCGACGTCGCCACGGCAGATCATCTGGAAGCCCTCGATGGTGTCAGCGAGTGGCACCGTCGAGCCCTCAATGCCCGTGAACTTCTCGGCCATGTAGGTGTTCTGCGAGAGGAACTGCTGGATGCGACGTGCACGGTTCACCGTGATCTTGTCTTCCTCAGACAGCTCGTCAATACCGAGGATGGCGATGATGTCCTGCAGTTCCTTGTTGCGCTGCAGAATCTGCTTCACCTGGGAGGCGGTGTCGTAGTGCTCCTGGCCCACGTACTGCGGGTCAAGGATGCGCGACGAAGACGTCAGCGGATCCACTGCCGGGTAGAGACCACGCGAAGCGATCTCACGCGAGAGCTCCGTGGTGGCGTCCAGGTGAGCGAACGTCGTCGCCGGGGCCGGGTCGGTGTAGTCATCAGCCGGCACGTAAATGGCCTGCATCGACGTAATCGAGTGGCCGCGGGTCGACGTAATGCGCTCCTGCAGCTGCCCCATCTCGTCCGCGAGATTGGGCTGGTAGCCAACCGCCGACGGCATACGGCCAAGCAGCGTCGACACCTCGGAGCCGGCCTGGGTGAAGCGGAAGATGTTGTCGATGAACAGCAGCACGTCCTGGTTCTGCACATCGCGGAAGTACTCCGCCATGGTCAGGCCGGTGAGCGCGATACGCAGACGCGTGCCCGGGGGCTCGTCCATCTGGCCGAAGCAGAGGGCGGTGTCTTTGAGAACGCCGGCCTCCTCCATTTCGTTGATGAGGTCGTTACCCTCACGGGTGCGCTCACCAACGCCGGCGAACACCGAGGTACCACCGAAGTTGTGCGCAATGCGGTAAATCATCTCCTGGATGAGCACCGTCTTACCCACACCAGCGCCGCCGAAGAGGCCGATCTTGCCGCCCTTCACGTACGGGGTGAGCAGGTCGAGCACCTTGATGCCCGTCTCCAGCATCTCCGTGCGCGATTCGAGGGCATCGAACGGCGGCGGATCGCGGTGAATAGGCCAGCGCTCGGTTACCTCGACGGTGGCCGGGTCAGCGTTGAGTACATCGCCGGTCACGTTCCAAACGTGGCCCTTGGTGACATCGCCGACGGGAACCGAGATCGGTGCCCCGGTGTCCACGACTTCGGCGCCGCGACGCATTCCGTCGGTGGGCTTCAAGGAGATGGCACGGACGATGTTGTCGCCAACGTGGAGCGCCACCTCGAGGGTGATCGTCTGCTTGACGCCCATGACGTCGGTCTCCACCTTGAGTGCGTTGCCGATCTCAGGGAGCTGATCAGCCGCGAACTCGACGTCCACCACGGGGCCGATGACTCGGGCGACGCGCCCGGCTGCCGTGGTCTGTGCAGTAGTTGTGGTCATTTCCTACCTCATTGGTTTCAGGCTGATTCGGACAGCGCCTGTGCGCCACCCACGATTTCTGTGATTTCTTGCGTGATCTCGGCCTGGCGGGCCTGGTTTGCCTCGCGCGTGAGTTGCTCGATCAGGCTCTGCGCGTTGTCCGTCGCCGACTTCATGGCCTGCTGGCGAGCTGCCAGCTCCGACGCGGCCGCGTCCAGCAGTGCGGTGTGGATGCGGTCGGTCACGAACATGGGCAGCAGCGCGTCGAGCACGGTTTGTGCGTCAGGCTCGAACTTATAGAAGTGGTTGTCGCTTTCATCCGGGAAATCGTCCGGATCGGCATCCACCACTTCCAGCGGAAGTAGCCGTAATGCGCTGGTCTTCTGGCTGATCATGGATTCGAAGCGGGTGGTGACGATGTGAATCTCATCGACGCCGCCCTCCTCCGTGGGCTTCAAGAAGGCATCCAGCAGCAACCGAGCAATCTCTTTCGCGTCCTGGTGCGAGGGGCGCTCAGAAAAGCCCGTCCAGCTCTGCGTGATCTCGTGGTCGCGGAACTCGTGGTACGCCACGCCTTTCTTGCCCGTGAGGTACAGCTGCACGTCCTGATTCGCGACGGTACGCAGATGCTCACAGACTTCCTCACCCAGGCGGATCACGTTACTGGAATACGCGCCCGCCAGCCCGCGGTCACCGGTGATCACCAGCACCGCAGAGCGCTTGGGCACGTCGGCGCGCTGCAGGAACGGGTGTTCCAGATCGTAGGCGCCCGCCAGCATGGACACTGCCTTCGTCAACTCAATGGTGTACGGCAGTGCTTCACGCTGGGCCTGCTGGGCCTTCACGATGCGCGACGAAGCAATGAGCTCCATCGCCCTCGTGATCTTCTTGGTAGCCGAGACGGACTTTCGTCGCTGTCTGAGCTCCCGGAGACTGCTGCCCATGCGCCGATCAGCCCCGCTTCTTGCGGACGATCTTCTGCTGGTCGATGTCCTTCTCGTCGAGGGCGTCGAACTGCTCGACGCCGATGGTGTTGCCCTCAGAATCCTTGAACGTGCGCTTGAAGTCAGCAAGCAACCGCAGCGTGGCGTCCTTATCCTCGTCCTCGTACACATTGCTCTCAGCGACGCGCTGGAGCACTTCGCCGTTATGGCGGAGGTACTCGAGGAAGTCCTGTTCGAAGCGCAGGATGTCGGCGACCGGCACGTCGTCCAGGTGGCCTTCGTTGCCGAGCCACACCGACACCACCTGGTCTTCCACCGGGTACGGCGCGTACTGGCCCTGCTTCAGCAACTCGGTAAGACGCGCGCCGCGCTCGAGCTGACGGCGGGAGGCCTCGTCGAGATCCGACGCGAACATGGCGAATGCCTGCATGTCGCGGTACTGCGCCAGGCCAAGCTTCAGCGTGCCGGAGACCTTCTTCATGGCCTTGACCTGCGCAGCACCACCGACGCGGGACACCGAGATACCGACGTCGATAGCGGGGCGCTGGTTGGCGTTGAAGAGGTCAGACTGCAGGAAGATCTGGCCGTCGGTGATCGAAATCACGTTGGTCGGAATGTAGGCCGACACGTCATTGGCCTTCGTCTCGATGATGGGCAGACCCGTCATCGAGCCGCCACCGAGCTCGTCGGAGAGCTTCGCGCAGCGCTCCAGCAGCCGCGAGTGGAGGTAAAACACGTCGCCGGGGTACGCCTCGCGGCCCGGGGGACGACGCAGCAGCAGCGACATCGCCCGGTACGCCTCAGCCTGCTTGGTGAGGTCGTCGAACACGATGAGGACGTGCTTACCCTGGTACATCCAGTGCTGGCCAATGGCGGAACCGGCGTAAGGGGCAATGTATTTGAAACCCGCTGGGTCGGACGCCGGAGCGTGCACGATGGTGGTGTATTCCATCGCACCGGCCTTCTCGAGGGTGCCCTTCACCTCGGCGATGGTGGAGCCCTTCTGACCAATCGCGACGTAGATGCAGCGCACCTGCTTCTTCGGGTCGCCCGACTCCCAGTTCGCACGCTGGTTGATGATGGTGTCGATCGCGATGGCAGTCTTGCCGGTCTTGCGGTCGCCAATGATGAGCTGACGCTGGCCACGGCCAATCGGGATCATCGCGTCGATGGCCTTGAGGCCAGTCTGCAGCGGTTCGCGAACCTCCTGGCGGTCCATCACGCCCGCGGCCTGGAGCTCCAATGCGCGGCGGTCTTCGATGTCTTTGATCTCGCCGAGACCGTCGATGGGGTTACCCATCGCGTCGACGACACGCCCGAGGTACCCCTCGCCCACTGGCACGGAGAGCACGTCGCCGGTGCCGTGCACCGTCGAGCCCTCGTCGATGCCTTCGGAATCGCCGAGCACGACGACGCCGATCTCGCGCTCATCGAGGTTCTGCGCGATGCCGAGCGTGCCGTTCTCGAAGCGGAGGAGCTCGTTTGCCATCGCGGAGGGCAGGCCTTCCACGCGTGCAATACCGTCGCCCGACGTGACAACCCGGCCAACCTCAGTCTTGCTGGCACCTTCCGGCTTGTACGCTGCGACGAAGTCGTTCAGCGCACCGCGGATCTCGTCTGGACTGATGGTCAGTTCAGCCATTGGGTCCTACTTTCGCTTAGGAGTGGATGAGCTGGCGCCGCACGTCCTCGAGGCGGCCAGCAACTGTGGATTCGTAGACGTCGTGTCCGATAGCGACGTTGATGCCCCCGAGGATGTCGGGGTCGACGCTCATCTGGACCGACACGGGACGCCCGGTCTTGGCCGCCAACGCAGCGCGGAGGCGTTCGAGCCTCGCCTGGTCGAGCGGTCGGGCCACGGTGACCTTCGCGACGAGGGCCTGCGAGATCTCCGCTGCCTCATCGAGGTAGTCATCGATGGTCTTGGTGTAGCTGCGACGGTGTCCGCTCACCGCACGTGCTGCGAGCAATGCGGTCACCGGGTGAACATCGGGCCCATGCAGCTTCGCGATTAAGCCGCGCCTGGATTCCAAGCTGAACGTGCTGTTGCGCAAGGCGGTGGTGAGCTCCGCAGAGCTACCCACCGCATCGCCGATGACGTGCAGTTCGCTCGTCACTCGCGTCAACGCGTCTTCAGCCTGGGCACTGTGCAGCGCGGCCTTGACACCGTCGAGCTCGACGGCCCGCGTCATGTCGTCCGCGTTGCGCCACGATGCTTTGACTACCCGTTCCAGGCATGCAAGCGAGGCGTCGCTCACGCGTGACCCAAACAGCTTGCGAGCCAGCTCAGCGCGTCGCTCGGGCTGGGCGGATGGATCAGACAGCGCGCGACGCAGCATCGGCTGGCCGGCGAGCACGTCGGTCAGTTGGAAGAGTTCGTTGGCTGCGTCGAGTGAAGTCATCGGGCTGCGCCTGCCTGTTCAAGCTCGGCAAGGAAGCGATCCACGGTACGCAAAGCACGGTCATCGTCGTCGAGCGACTCTCCGATGATCTTGCCTGCGAGCGTGGTGGCCATGCCGCCCACTTCGCCCTTGAGCTCGTTCAGCAGCTGTGCGCGCTCTGCAGCGAGCTGCTGACGACCTGCCTCCAGGATGCGGTCCGATTCCTTGGTGGCCTTATCACGGGCCTCAGCGAGAATCTGGGCGCTCTGGTTCTTGGCGTCCTCACGGATCTTGGCGGCCTCTTCACGCGCTCCAGCGAGCTGATCCTGGTACTGCGCCCTGGCTGCCTCGGCTTCGGCCTCAGCAGCAGCAGCACGCTGCATACCACCTTCGATCTTGGAAGAACGTTCCTCGTACATCTTCTCGAAGGCAGGAACAATCACCTTCGCCATGATGAGCCAGAGGATCAGCAGCAGGACGACGCCCCCGATGATCTCTGAGAGGTAGTGAGGCGCCAAGGGACCGAAATTGACCTCTTGGGGTACCCACATGGTGGAAACCATTCGCACGGCCTCAGTTCAGGACGAACGCGAGGGCGATGGCAATAATCGCGAGGGCCTCAACCACGGCGAAGCCGATGAACGCGGTGCTCATCATGGCGCCACGGGCCTCAGGCTGGCGGGCAGTGCCATTGATGACCGAGGCAAAGATCCATGCCACACCCAGTGCAGGGGCGATGGTGGCGATGGCGTAGCCGATCATGTTGATGCTGCCGTTGATTGCGAGGAGCTCCATTTGATTACCTTTCGGATGTGTTCTTCTGGTTAGGGAAGAAGAGTGTGGGTCAGTGTTCCTCAGCGATAGAGGTGGACACGTATTGGGCGGAAAGAACGGTGAAAATGTAGGCCTGCAGCGCGCCGATGAACAGCTCGAGCATCATGATGATGAGGCTGAACAAGAAGCTGACGCCGCCGGAGATGTTGTAGAACAGGTTGTCCTGATACGACAGCAGGAACCCACCGCCAACGACGAACACCATCACGACGAGGTGACCGGCGAACAAGTTGGCAAACAAACGCAACGCCAGAGTCAGCGGACGCGTAATGAAGGTGGCGAGGAACTCAAGGGGCATCACCAGCGGCAACAGGTAACCGGGGACGCCCTCGGGAATGAGCGACTTCTTCAAGAAGCCCAGCACGCCCCACTTCGCCATGCCCGCCCCGACGTACACGCACCATGCGACCATAGCCAGGCCGTAAGCGAATCCCACGTTGGAGAACGTCGGATACATGAACAAGAACAGTTCGCCAAACCAGTTGTTGAACAGCACGAACGTGAACAGCGCGAGGAGGAACGGCAGGAACTTGCGGTACTCGGCGTGCAGGATGTCTCGCGCAATGCCGTTGCGCACGAACTCGTACACAAACTCAAAGAAGTACTGGCCCTTTGACGGCTGCACCTTGAGCTTGCGGGAGCCGATCCACCAAAAGATGATGACCAGCAAGCAGCCGATGATGGCCTGCGCGAGGGGCTTGTTGAACCAATCCGGAAGCACTCCGGGCCAGATGGAGCCCCACTTGAAGTCGTCGACTCCAGGCGGCGTGTAGCCACCACCCTCCATTGGAACCAGGCCAATCGTCACTTGACGCTCCCGTAACGCTTGTAGATCAAGTAGATGCTAGCCACAAGTCCTGCAATGAGGCCAATTGGTAGCAGCCACGAGGTACCCAAGAAATAATCTCCGAGCCAACCCAAAGCACCGTAAAACACGATGCCGGCAAGGATGTAGCTGATTGCCACCATGCCATCTTCACGGCCGGTGGGAACCTGGCTGCCTGCCTTCGACGGTGACGGTGTGGTACCCATGACGAGCCCGATGCTAGCAGGAAATGCTAGGTTTGCTCATCTTGAGAATCCGCAGTGACGATCTCGTCGTAAATGGGCACGCGTTGGCGGCTCGCTACGAGTACTACCCCACCCACCCATGCGAACACCGTGGCGGTCATGGATGCGACGAGCCACCCGTCGACGATGTGGGGTGCGACGGCGTCGAGCGACAGAATCGCCCAGAGCCCAGCCGCGATGCCGACGACTCGCACCGCGTAACTCACGAGGACGAGCCCGAGGCCCTGCATGGGCTCCATGTCGGAGGCGATGGCTTCCAGCCACTGCCCAACCCCGTAGAAGATCACCACGGTGGCGAAACCGAGCAACGAGGTGAGCACCCCGTCGTAGCCAGAAACGATGGCAGCCAACGCGATTACGATCAGCCCGGCGGCATGCCCGCCGACGACGCCGCCAATCATCATCTGTCTGGCCCGACGGGCGGCCCCACTCACCACACGCTCAGCGGTTGCCATCGTCGCCTATCGGGGTTCGGGAGGGCCGAATAGGACGCACCGTCCAGATCAAGACGATGACGAGGAAGGCAACGATGCCCCACCCAACCAGCGCCGAATCGCTCAGCCCTATGGCTACCAGGCCGCCTGAGACGAGCGCCGTCCAGGAATACATGAGCAGGACAGCTCCGCGGATAGAGTGCCCGCGCGCGACGAGGCGATGGTGAATGTGGGAGCGGTCGGCGACGAACCAGTACTGGCCGTTCATGGTGCGGCGAATGTAGGCGAGACCGAGATCGAGCAGGGGCAGCACCAGCGCAGCGAACGGAACGAGAATAGGAAGCAGCGCGGGAAGCACGTCGGCACTGCCGCCGGTGAGCGCTGAGGGATCGATCTGCCCGGTGAATGAGATGGTGCTCATGGCCATCAGGAGACCAAGCAGCATGGAGCCGGCGTCGCCCATGAACATCTTCGCCGGGTGCCAGTTGTGCAGGAGGAACCCCAGGCAGATGCCGGCGGTGGCGACGGTGATGAGCGACGCCGTCGTCGCGCGCACCAGTTCGTGCTCGTAGGCAAGAAAGTATGCGTAGGAGAAGAACGACAGCGCACCGATGGCGACAACGCCCGATGCCAACCCGTCGAGGCCGTCGACGAAGTTCACAGCATTCGTGCACAGCGCGATGAAGAACATGGTGATGAGGATGCTGCTCGCGTCGTCGAGGGCGATGATGCGGTCGGGTAACGGAATCCAGTAGATGCGCACACCTTGGAGCACGACGATGCCGGCGACGAGCCCCTGCCCTCCGAGCTTCACCAAGGCAGGCAGATCGATTTTGTCGTCGATGGCGCCGATCAGCGTGAGTACCAGCCCGGCGATGACGACGGCGAACGCGTCGTGGGCGACGATGGGATGCCGCCCGAGGAACGGCATCTGCACCCCGAAGAGCAGCGCGACGACGAGCCCAATGAACATGGCGACCCCACCCAAGTACGGGATCGGCAGCGTGTGCATATCTCGTGCCCGAACTTGCGCGAACATGCCGATGCGGATGGCGACGTGGCGCAGCAAGCTCGCCGCCAGGAACGTTACCGAGGCCGCGACGAGGAACACCAGCAGATATTCACGCATCGTTCTTCGATAGTTCCTCAGCGTCGTGCTCGGCTTCGACGGGTTCCGCCTCGGGCGCGGACTCGTCGGGCTCCTGCTTTGGTGTCGCCGGCTCCTCGTCGTGGGCGTCCGGTTCGGGAGCTTCGGGTAGACGAACGCTCGGCACGGCTTCCTGGAGTTGTTCAAGCGAGAGTTTGCCGAGCCGCAACACTACGCCGTCGGGGTCCGAGGAACAGTCAACGATGGTGGAAGGCTCTGGTCCGGGCGTTGGCCCGCCGTCGAGAAACACTGCGACGGACTCCCCCAGCTGCTCCTGCGCATCGGCGCAGTTCGTGGCCGACGGCTGCCCCGAAATGTTGGCGGAACTCACGGCGAGTGGGCCGGTGCGTCGCAGCAGCTCACGGGCGCCGTCGTGGTCGGGCACACGCAGCGCTACGGTGCCGCGGGTCTTTCCTACCTGCAAGTTCACTGACTTCTGCACGTCAAGAATCAGCGTCAGAGGGCCTGGCCAGAACGCGCGGGCGAGCTCTTTGGCGCTCTCGGGCACCTTCGCCACCAGGGCGCGCATCACCGATGGTTCGGCGATGAGCACCGGCGGTGGCATGTCTTGACCACGATGCTTTGCGTCGAGCAGGGCCTGCACAGCTTCGGCGGAAAACGGGTCTGCGCCAATGCCGTAGACGGTGTCGGTGGGAAACACGACGGTGGTGCCGTTCCCGATGGCCGTCACCGCAGCATCGAAGCCAGCTTCGCCAAGATCAAACGACTCACTCACGGGAACTATCCTGCCACTTGCTGTCTATACTTGGGCCAACCCACTCGGCGGTCACGAACCTGTCGCGCCCTGCGAGGTCGCGGTGGCCCTCGAGGGCAGCGAAACCAGCCTGCTGGAAGATCTGGATGACGCGAGCTTGATGGGACTCATCATGTTCAACGACGACTGCCCCGCCTGGCCGAAGCAAGCGCGCAGCAGCGTTGGCAACCACTGGCATGGCATCCAGACCGTCTGGCCCCGCGAACAGGGCAGCGTCCGGATCGCGCCCAACCACGTCTGTGGGCAGCGCTTCGCGCAGGCGCTCGGGAACATACGGAGGATTGACCACGACGAGGTCGACCGTGGCGTCCAGCGTTGAGAAGGCGGTGGCCATGTCTCCGATCTCGACGGTGACGTCGACGTCAGAAAGATTTCGCCGCAACCACGGTTCAGCATTCGCAGAGCGCTCATTGGCGAACGCTTCGACTCCCCCGAGCTCGCGCACGATGGAGCGGATGATGGCGCCGGAACCGGCGCAGAGCTCCACCACGCGCCTGCGCCCAGACGGGCGCCCTGCAAGCAGCTCAATGGCCTTGCCAGCGACGAGTTCGGTCTCGGGGCGAGGGATGAACACCCCCGGCCCGACGTGGAGGGTCTCGTAACGAAAGTAGGCCTTGCCTGTGATGTGTTGCACCGGTTCCCCCTCGATGCGGCGGCGAGCCAGCGCCCGCGCGCGCTGTGCTTCGTCGGGGGTTATCTCCCAGCGTGTCAACAGCTCGCTGATGTCGGTGTCGCAGGCTTCAGCGACGAGCAACCGCGCATCGGAGCCTGGGCTCGGAAAGCCAGCGGATGCGAACTCGTCGGCGAGTTCGAAGATGAGCTCCGTGGGCCGCATCACTGGCCCACGCTGGCCAGCCGCTCGGCCAAGTCTTGCTCAGCCAGTGCGTCGAGCGCAGGACCGAGCTGTCCGTCGAGCACCTGATCGAGGTTGTGAGCCTTGAAACCGATGCGGTGGTCGGTGATGCGGTTTTCGGGGAAGTTGTAGGTGCGGATGCGCTCGGAGCGGTCGACGGTGCGCACCTGCGATTTGCGACTCGCCGCAGCCTCCTCGGCGGCTTGCTCTTCCGCAATCTGGATCAGCTTCGACCGCAGCATACGCATGGCTGATTCGCGGTTTTGAATCTGCGAGCGTTCGTTCTGGCAGCTCACGACCGTGCCTGTGGGGAGGTGGGTGATGCGCACCGCGGAGTCGGTGGTGTTCACGCCCTGGCCGCCGGGCCCGGAGCTGCGGTACACGTCGATGCGGAGGTCGTCGTCGTTGATCTCGATCTCGTCTGGTTCGACGTCGGGCGAGACGAGGACTCCGGCTGCGGACGTGTGAATCCTGCCCTGCGTTTCCGTCACGGGAACGCGCTGCACGCGATGCACGCCACCCTCGAACTTGAGCCGTCCATACGGGGCGAACTCCGACTGGGCGGTGCCCTTCACCGCGAGTGTGACGGACTTGAAGCCGCCCAGGTCCGTCTCTTGCGAGTCAAGCACCTCAATCTTCCAGCCCACCTGTTCCGCGTAGCGCTGGTACATCCGGAACAGATCGCCCGCGAACAGCGCGGATTCTTCGCCGCCTTCCCCGGACTTAATCTCGAGAATGGCGTCATTGTCGTCGTTCGGGTCGCGAGGAGCGAGGAGGCGGGTGAGCTTCTCGGTCATGACCTCAAGCCGTGCGTCAAGCTCGGCTACCTCACCGGCGAACGCCTCGTCCTCTTCGGCGAGTTCCGCAGCCGCCTCACGGTCGTCAACGAGGCGTTGATACTCCTCCACGCTCTCGACGATGGGCCGTAGCGAGGCGTAGCGACGCCCCACCTTGCGGGAACGGGACAGGTCGCTCAGCACCTCTGGGTCAGCCAACTGCCCCTCGAGCTCATGGAATTCTTCAACTAAGGGGGCTGCGTTCTCGAACATATTGCTCCGACGTGAAAGTGGTGAAGGGGCACCGAGCTGCTACTCAGTGCCCCTTCAAAAATGATAGGTCGGTTCGGCAGCCAGAAGGCTGAGGAACCGGGCATCCGTGACCGCCCTTGGGCAGCGGCGGCACACGGAGTACTGCGACGCTCGTGGAGCGTGCAGCACGATCACTTCTTGGCGTAGCGGCGCTCGAAGCGGGCCACACGACCACCGGTGTCGAGAATCTTCTGCTTGCCGGTGTAGAACGGGTGGCAGGCCGAGCAGACGTCAGCGCTCAGCGAGCCGGACTCGGCCGTGCTGCGGGTGGTGAAGGTGTTCCCGCACGTGCACGTGACGTTCACCTCGTGGTAGGTGGGGTGGATTCCCTGCTTCATAGTGTTCTCCTCGTGGTGTGTTTCCCCGGGTCGCGGGATGGCACCCCGCGTGAACCGGCACAGCGTTTAAGTATGCCGCGAGACGCGCTCGAAACGAAATCGCCTCGCTGGTTTCATATGTTTGCTCATCACAATCGAGGGTGTAGTTGGTTTCTGAACCCGCCGCTTTCGAGGAGTGATCGGGCGATGTAGTTGGTGAGGTTTCGGAAGCACCTTCTATATGTCCGAATCCGAAGATGCAATCGCATGTCCAGCCACCGCACTACCCCCGAGGAATGCCACACCTACTTGCGGATAGCTCGCCGCAACTCATGAACGCGCGCGGACCACGAATCCGTTCACTCGAGTCACCTGACCGCACCCGGGGAGATGACATCGAGCCCAGCCGTCTCCGCCGCATCGCCAAGTCGACGGTCATAGGTCACGACAGCATCAGCATCAAGACGAATGGCAGCCTCCAGATGCAGGGCATCAAGAGTACGCAGATACTGCATCGGCAGGAAGCCTGCGGATCGATACGTTGCACGGTCGAGGGCCGCCAATGACACACCTTCCAAGAGCGCGCTCACCTTCGACTGGTCTCGACCTTCCCGCACCGCCATGCGACGCAGTTCGGTCTCAAGAAGATCGCTCGAGACAAGGCGCACATCCTCGCGATCAAGCCAGTTCACTAGCTCTTGTGTCTCGGGCTGAGCGACAAGCAGTGCTCCGAGCGCGGACGTATCGACATACACCAGCGGAGCGGTACTCACATCCGATCTCCGCGCAGTTCGTCGAGGATTCGGTTCATCGGCCGATCGTGGTCAGTCGGCTGGGGCGCCAGGTCGGACCAACCACCGATTCGCTTGGCCGGTCGTGAGATGGGTAGCGCAGGCGGCGGAGCATCGAGCGGAACGATGCACCCGACGGGGATACCGCGATTGGTCAGTACAAACGAACGTCCCTCGCTAACCTCACGCAGCACGCGTCCAGATTCGTTGCGCAACTCGCGCTGCGAGAGGCTCTCACTGTGTGCTCCAGCCGTCCTCATACAGCAATCGTAGCACCCGTGCTACACGTTGAAGAGAAACCCGACGAAGGGTTGATCGAAAGCTACCTCATCAAATCCGCTCAGATTCACATTCATCCGTGTGAAGGAGTTGTGACAGTCTCAAGAGACGGGACTACGAGACATTTCACTCCTCGAAAACGGCGGGTTCAGAAACCAACTACACCCTCGATTGCGATGGGTCCGTTTAGTCGTGCGCTCCTGGCGTGGTCTTGAGCACCGACAATAGGAAGTCGTGGTTGGTCGGCGTCTTCCGCATGCGGCTGAGCAGCGTCTCGAGTGCGCCGGAGTCGTCGAGCCCGGAGAGCGCACGGCGGAGCTTCCAGATGATGGTGAGTTCGTCGCGCCCCAGGAGGAGATCTTCGCGACGGGTGCCGGAGGCGTCGACATCGATCGCGGGGAAAATGCGCTTGTCAGCGAGTTCGCGACGGAGCCTGAGCTCCATGTTGCCCGTGCCCTTGAACTCTTCGAAGATGACCTCGTCCATCTTCGAGCCGGTCTCGATGAGCGCGGTGGCCAAGATGGTGAGCGAGCCACCATTCTCGATGTTGCGCGCAGCGCCGAAGAATTTCTTGGGCGGGTAGAGCGCAGCCGAATCGACACCACCGGAGAGGATGCGCCCCGACGCTGGTGCAGCCAGGTTGTATGCGCGCCCAAGACGGGTGATGCCATCCAGCAGCACGACGACGTCATGGCCGGCCTCGACCAGGCGCTTGGCGCGCTCGATGGCCAGCTCAGAAATAGTGGTGTGGTCTTCCGCAGGGCGGTCGAACGTCGACGCGATGACCTCACCGGAGACCGTGCGCTGGAAATCGGTGACTTCCTCGGGACGTTCGTCGACGAGCACCACCATCAGGTGCACCTCGGGGTTGTTGGCCGTAATCGCATTGGCGATGGCCTGCATGACCATCGTTTTACCGGCCTTGGGCGGCGACACGATCAAACCGCGCTGACCCTTACCGATGGGGGCGACGAGGTCGATGATGCGCCCGGTGAAGCCGTTTTGGCCGTTCTCCATCTTCAGGCGCTCTTGCGGGTACAACGGCGTCAGCTTCGAGAACTCGGGGCGGTTCTTCGCCTGCTCCGGGTCGGCGCCGTTCACCGTGTCCAGGCGCACCAAGGGGTTGTATTTCTCCTTGCGTTCGCCTTCCTTGGGCGTGCGAATGGCGCCGGTGACGACGTCGCCGCGACGCAGCCCATACTTGCGCACGAGGCCCATCGACAGGTACGCGTCGTGCGGGCCGGGCAGGTACCCCGTGGTGCGCACGAAAGCGTAGTTATCGAGGATGTCGACGATGCCGCTGACGTTGGCAAGCACGTCACCCTCGCGAATCTGGGGCTCGGCTTCGTTGTTCCCCATGCCGCCACCGCGGTTGCGGCGGTTTTGGCGGTCGCGGTTACGGCGCCGGCGACTGCGGCGCGACGTGCCTTGACCGTGGTCGTTGTCGTACTCCCCTGAGGAGTTGGAATCGTTGCTGTGCCGCTCACTGGAGTCGTCGTTGGAGCGAGACTTCGGGCTGGTCTCCCCCATCGCGGCTGCCAGCAGAGAGCCGACCTCCTCGTTCGTCTCCTCTTGTGCGGAGCGATCGCGTTCGGTTTTCTCCCGACGGCGACGGGCGCCGCGCGACTCCCCACGCTCGGAATTGCTGGAGCGCTGCGAACCAGCCCCGCCAGGTTGCGCGTCGCCGGCTTTCGCGTTGGAGCGCTGGGCCTTGGGCGAGGCGTCGTCGGAATGTTCAGATGGCTCCTGATTGTTCTGGGCGGGCTGCGCACTCGCTTTGGATTCTTGCTGCGCGGCACGGGGCTTCGACGAGCCGCCTGCATTCTTGCCCTCAATGGCGGAGATCAGGTCTGCCTTGCGCATGCCGGAGACCCCTTTGAGGCCCATGTCAGCCGCGATAGTTTTCAGTTCAGCGAGCTTCAACGTCGCCAAGGATTCTGTCACGAAGGTGTCCTTCTGGTCGCTCAAACGTGGAGCGCATACGAAAATGTGTGGTACTTGATTCCCGGTTGCGTCACTGATGTGGAAGCTCGACTTGCACGCAACGCGAACTCGTCGGGAACCGAGTCGACACTAGCAGGCTCAGCAACTGGGTACAAGCAACCTGGTCATCCGGGTGTGGCGAAGCCTCTCAGCGAATGAGCTGCACGCCTGCACCAACGGGGAGTTCCAGACAACGGAACCCTTCTGTGGGCACCTGGAAGTCCAGCGCGAAGTCGTCGGCGGTACCGATGGCAAACACCGTCGGCCCGGCGCCTGAGATCGTCGCGGGCACGCCCACCTCCCTGAGCCGCTCCATGAGCGTGAAGCTGGGCTGCATAAGGTCGGCACGGTAACGCTGGTGCAGGCGGTCGGCCGTCGCACGGAGCAGGAGCTCAGGTCGCTGCGTGAGTGCCAGCATGAGCGTGGCGGCAGCCGCGGCCTGGTGGACAGCGTCGCCTCGCTCGACGCTCTCGGGCAGCACCGCACGAGCACCCTTGGTGGGAACCTCGAACGTGGGAATCCACACCTTGGTGGAAAGGCCGTCGTGCAATGCGAACGGCTGCACATCGACAGTGTCGCCGTCGATCCATCCCAATGTGGCGCCACCGTACACCGCAGCCGCTGCGTTGTCTGCGTGCCCTTCGATCAGGCTCGATACCCGCGCCAGTTCCCCGATGTGCAGATCGTCTGGCCGGCTGAGCCCCCAGGCCAGCGCGAGACCGGCCACGATGGCCGCAGCCGACGAGCCGAGCCCGCGCGAGTGTGGAATCACGTTGCGGCATGTGAGCGTGCAGCCGGGCAGGACGCCGTCGCCCCATTCCTCGACACCGCGCTGCATGCTGCGCACCACGAGGTGGCTGGCGTCACGCGGAACTGTATCGGCGCCTTCACCCTCAACCTCAATGCACACGCCCTCGCCGCCCAGTGTCAGCTCAACCTCGTCATACCAGTCGACGGCGATCCCGATGCAGTCGAATCCTGAACCGACGTTGGCGGTGGTAGCGGGCACTCGTACCCGCATCAGGCACCCTCGATCCGCATGAATCGCACGTCGTAGCCGACGAAGTCAGCCGCCTTGAGCGCTTCGACGACGCTAGCCAGGTCGGATTCCTTGGCCTCGTGGGTCATGAATCCCAGGCGTGCCGAAAACCCGTCGTGGCGTTCGAGGCCTTCGAGATAGGACTGCTGCACGGTCTGCACGGACACGTCATGCTCGGTGAAGATCTGCGCGGCCTTCGACAGCACACCAGGGCGGTCGCTGACTGCGATGGAGATGAAGTAGCGTGTCGTCGACTCTCCGATCGGCGCGACGGGCCGGTCGCGATAGTTCGTCGACGCCATCGCAGTGGTGCCCCGCACGAAATGACGCGCGACGGTGACCACGTCACCCATGACGGCGGAAGCGGTGGGTGCCCCACCGGCGCCAGGGCCGAGGAACATGAGTTCACCGGCTTCCCTCGTCGTGACGAACACCGCGTTGAATGCGCCAGACACAGAAGCCAGCGGATGCTTGAGCGGCACCATGGCCGGATGCACCTTGACCGCGATGGAATCGTCGTTAGCGCGCGCCACAGCCAACAGTTTGACCGTGCAGTTCATGGCCTTCGCAGCTTCGATGTCTTTCTGCGTGATCTGAGTGATCCCCTCGCAGAACACCTCGCTGCCCTTCACATTAGTGTGGAACGCGAGTGCGGCTAGCAGCGCGGCCTTCGATGCGGCGTCATGACCTTCGACGTCGGCTGTCGGGTCGGCTTCTGCATAGCCCAGGGACTGGGCCTGCTGTAGGGCCTCGTCAAAGCCCATTCCGGTGCTCACCATCTTGTCGAGGATGTAGTTGGTGGTGCCGTTGACAATGCCGATCACGCTGGTCACCTCATCGCCGACAAGGGATTCACGAAGTGGGCGAATGATGGGGATGGCTCCCGCCACCGCCGCCTCGAAGTAGAGGTCGGCGTTATTGGCGTCAGCCAGCTCCGACAGCTCGATGAGTCGCTCACCAAGCAGCGCCTTATTCGCCGTGACGACGGAGCTTCCACGCTCGAGTGCCCGTCGCACGAGCGCCTCGGTGGGTTCGAGACCACCCATGACCTCCACGACGACGTCTGCGCTATCTACCACGGACTCCAGGTCGGTTGTCAGCAGCGCAGGGTCGATGCCTGGGCGCTCCTTCTCAAGATCGCGCACCCCGATGCCAGTGAGCCGAAGCGGGCGCCCGACGCGCTGCTCCAACTCTTCAGCCTGGTCAATGATGATCCGGGCAACCTGCGTGCCAACGGTGCCCGCCCCCAGCAGGCCAACTTTCAATGCTTCCATCTCATTCTCCTACATCGAGACGCATGAGGTCGTCCAAGGTTTCACGTCGCAGCATCACCGACGAGACACCGTCGCGCACGCTGACGAGCGGCGGGCGCGGCACCTGGTTGTAATTACTGGACATCGATCGTGCATAGGCACCCGAACCCGGAACGGCGATGACGTCGCCGACGGCCAAGTCGCTGGGCAGGAACACATCTCGGATGAGAATATCGCCACCTTCGCAATGCTTCCCCACGACGCGGCACAGCAGCGGTTCCGCATCAGAGACACGGTTAGCGACTACCGCGGAGTATTCCGCCGCGTACAGTGCGGGCCGGATGTTGTCGCTCATACCGCCGTCGACCGATACATAGGTGCGGACTTTCCCACCTTCGAGCTCGACTGGCTTGATGGTGCCGACGGTGTACAGCGCCACCCCGGCTGGGCCGCTGATGGCGCGCCCTGGCTCGATCGCCAGCGTCGGTCGGCTGAGCCCCAACGCGCGGCATTCGTGCTCGATCATCTCCTCGAACGCGGCGGCGAGTTCACTCGTCGGTTTGGGGGAATCGGCCTCGGTATAGGCGATGCCGAAGCCGCCGCCCAGATCGAGGGCCTGCAACTCGACGCCGGTGGCGGTCTTGAACTGGTGCGCCAGCTTCAGCGTGCGTCGGATCGCCACCTCAAAGCCCATGGTTTCGAAGATCTGCGAGCCGATGTGCGAGTGGATACCCAGCAGTTCAATGTGCGGTGAGTGCTCGCACCGCACGAGCCCGGCGAGCGCCTGGCCTCCGAGAATGGACAGCCCGAACTTCTGGTCCTCGTGCGCAGTAGCGATGTATTCGTGCGTGTGCGCCTCGACGCCGGTGGTTACCCGAACCAGGGCCTTCGCCTTCACTCCAAGCTTGTGGCACGCCGATTCGATGCGCTCAATTTCCTGGAAGGAATCGACGATGAACTGCCCAACCCCCTGTTCCAGGGCGAACTCGATTTCTTCGACGGATTTGTTGTTGCCGTGAAAGCCGAGCCTGGCCGCTGGCATGCCGCCCGCGAGCGCAATCTGCATCTCACCCATCGTCGTGACGTCGAGGTTGAGCCCTTCCTCGAACACCCACCTCGCCACCGTTTTCGTGAGCAGCGATTTACCAGCGTAAAAGATATCCCATCCATCGAACGCCTGGCGGAAGTCGGCGCAGCGCTCACGGAAATCGGCCTCGTCGATGAAGTAGGCGGGGCTGCCGTGTCGGGCGAGGAGCTCCGTCGACGAAGCCCCACCCAGCATCAGCGTGCCGTTGTCGTCGCGATGGGTTCCTCTTGGCCAGAGCTTCTCATCCAACGCGTTGATGTCGCGTGGGCGGTGCAGCCACTGCGGCTGGATGCCCGAGTAGTCCGCGTGGATCGAGCCAGCGATGTGCATGTGCGTCATAGTGCCCCCAAGCCTGCCAGAAGAAGGTCAGGAGGCTCTGACTTCGATCACTTTGTGACCACGAAACTGCACGGAGGCTGGATCCGACGCCGGTTCGCCGTCGACGAGCACCTCCAGGTTGCAGCGCTGAGCCAAACACTTGCCGTCGAACTCGATACCCCACAGTGTGAAGAAATGAGACAGCGTGGCCTGGTGATTGTCCGGCCCTTCCAGCCAGACGTCGCCGCCGGCCTCATGCGTATGGACGACCGCCTGCTTGGCACGCAGCCTGTCGATGCCGATCATGGCGGGGATGTCGACGCGCTCGCCATCCACCTGCACGATGAGCTCGATAATCCACGGGTCGGTGCTTTCACCAAGTGGACGCTGTTCGAGGCCGGACGCATCGATGTAGGACACCGCGTCACGCGGCGCGTCCCATGGCGGAGCAGTGGTGCGCATGACCGCAGGGTCGGGGTCTGGACGTGAGACACAACCCACGCACAGCACCAGCAGCACGAGGAGAACTTTCCGCATACCCCCAACCTATCGGACCTCGCTTGCCCATCTTTTGCTAATATCTTCCGAGGTTTCAGCCGTCGGCTGAATGCCCCCGTAGCTCAGGGGATAGAGCACCGCCCTCCGGAGGCGGGAGCCGAGGTTCGAATCCTCGCGGGGGCGCCACTTGGCGCCGGTGATTGCAGGAGTGCTCTTGAAGCTGAATACCAACCTGCGGGTGTGGACACCGTTACTCCTCGTTGTCATGTTCCTCCTCACTCGCTGCGTGACGTACTTGCTGTGGCTCCGTCCCGACGTGAATTTCGTGGCCAACGACGTTTCGTACTACGGCTTCCACCTCCACAGACTGGAACACGGTGAGCCCGACGTCATGCAGGAGTACCCGCCACCTGCGGTGTGGATACTTCATCTTCTCTACCGGCTCGGTGGCGGCTGGCAGTCCTGGTTACCCCTCTTCGCGGGATGCATGCTGCTCCTCGACGCCCTAGTTGCATTCTGCCTCTACCGCACCCAAGGCGCCCGAGCAGCTCTGTTCTGGATGCTATTCACGGCCGCCAACGGCGCCATCGTCTGGTTCCGGTTTGATCTCATCCCGGCCGCGCTCGTCGCCTTCGCTTGCTTGCTGCTCACCACCAGGCCTTGGTGGTCGGGTGCGTTCGTGGGCATGGGTGCTGCGATCAAGCTCTGGCCGGCCCTGCTCATACTCCCCATGCTTGCGCCCGACCCCCGAAGCGGTGAGGGACCGCGTCGGTTGTTTGGCTTCCTCATAGTTGGTGGCGGCCTGGGTGCAGTATCGCTGCTCGTCGAGGGATGGCATCGAAATGTCGCTCCGCTGAGCTGGCAGCGCGAACGCGGTCTCCAAATCGAGTCGGTACCGGCAACTCCTCTCATGGCAGTTCGTACATTCACGGATTCGCCGCATTGGACCCTGGAATTATCGCAGTACAACGCCATCGAGCTGTTTGGGCCGGGCGTCAGTGCCATGCTGGTTGTGGCATCGGTGTGCACGACGCTGGCCACACTGTTCGCCATCTATCTCGCCATGCGTCTCATCCGACGTCGGGCGGACGCCACAGCGATCCTGCTCGCCATCTTCACGGTGATTCTCGCCACGGTGGTCGCAAACAAGACGCTGTCGCCTCAGTACGTTCTGTGGCTCGGCGGACCGATCGCTGTTCTCATCGGGCACGACACGAGTGCGTGGCTGCGTCGGCATATTCATGTACTGGCGACGGGGCTCGTCACCGTCGGCGTGTTGACGCAGATCACCTACCCCTGGGCGACGATGGGAATCATGGCGTCGCCACTCGGGTCCGGCCCAGAAACCTCTGTCCTCGTGCTGCGCAATCTGCTGCTCATCGTGATGCTCGTCCACGCAGCATGGTTGACGCTCAAAGCATCGCCGCGACGTGTCCCCCACGAAGGCGAACAATTGGCTAAGCTTTGACATGCAGCCGCAGAAGTCTGCGGGAAACAACACACGAGAGGGACGTGGCCAAGCCACACGCACAGATGTCTACAGCTCAGCCCAACGACGAATTCGGTGCCAACGCGTGGTTGATTGACGAGATGCGGGATGCCTATGAGCGCGACCCGGAATCCGTCGATGCATCCTGGCAGGCTTACTTCGCAAAGGAGCGAGGAGGCCAGCCGGCGCCACATCAGCCGCCCGCTGCCAGCGAACAGCCGAAGCCACAACCCACGCCGTCGCCCGCGAAGAAGGCCAAACCTGCCGACGGGGACGCAAAGCCCAAACCATCTACTGCAGCCGCCGCAGGCAAGGCGAACACCTCCGGTGATCACCCCACGCCTCCGAGCGCCAATGCCCCAGCGACGGAGCAGGTCACGACGACGAAGGAATCGCCAGCACAGCCCGGCAGCGGCGCTGGTCTGTCAGCAAACGCCCCGAGCCCCGCCATCCGGCCGAAGGTGGAAGCCAAGGAGCCCTCGTACACCGTGCTCCGCGGCGCGCCCATGCGCACGGCGAAGAACATGGAAGCGTCGCTCACGATGCCGACAGCCACCTCGGTGCGCTCCGTGCCGATGAAGCTCGTGATCGACCAGCGCACCACCATCAACAACTTCCTGAAGAGCACCAAGGGTGGCAAGGTCTCGTTCACGCACATCATCGCCTACGCGATGATTCAGGCCATCAAGGCTGTGCCCACCATGAACAACGGCTACGACGTCGTTGATGGCAAGCCCAATCTCGTCACGAATCCGTCGATCAACCTCGGCATCGCGATCGACGTGAAGAAGGGCGACAAGCGCCAGCTGCTCGTACCCAACGTCAAGGGCTGCGAGGAGCTGAACTTTGCGCAGTTCTGGTCGGCCTATGAAGAGATCGTGGCGAAGGCCCGCAATAACGAGCTCACCGTCGACGACTTCGCGAAGACGACCGCCACCATCACCAACCCTGGCGGCATCGGCACAAACCACTCTGTGCCGCGCCTCATGAACGGCCAGGGGCTCATCCTTGGTGTGGGCAACATCGACTACCCGGCGGAGTTCCAGGGCATGTCGAGCTCCCGAATTTTGGAGCTCGGGGTCTCGAAGATGACCACCCTCACCTCCACGTATGATCACCGGATCATTCAGGGTGCCGAGTCTGGCGAGTTCCTCAAGGTGCTCCATGAGCTCCTTTTGGGCGGCAACGGGTTCTACGACGAGATCTTCGAGGCACTGCGTATCCCCTACGAGCCGTTGCGCTGGGCCGCGGACGTGTCCGCGCATCGCCCGGATCAGGTGTCGAAGCAGGCCCGCGTGATCGAGCTCATCAACGCCTATCGCGCGTTCGGGCACCTCGTGGCAGACACCGATCCGCTCGAGTACCGCGCCCGAAGCAACGAACAGCTCAGCCTGGAAGCCCACGGCCTCACGATCTGGGATTTGGATCGCGAGTTCCCCATCGGCACGCTTGGTGGCGAGCCTCGTCGCTACATGACGCTGCGTGACATTCTAGCCAGGTTGCAGGATTCCTACTGCCGGACGCTCGCCGTCGAGTACATGCACATTGCAGACAACGAGCAGCGCACGTGGTTCCAGTCGCGCCTCGAGCAGGCACGCACCCCGCTCTCCCACGAAGAGCACATGCATGCCCTGGACAAGCTCAATGAGGCGGAGATCTTCGAGACCTTCCTCCAGACGAAGTTCGTCGGCCAGAAGCGTTTCTCGCTGGAAGGCGGCGAATCGCTCATCGTGCTACTCGACGAGGTGGCCCAGCGCGCCGCGAATGATTCGCTCGACGAGGTGTGCATCGGCATGCCTCACCGTGGGCGCCTCAACGTGCTAGCCAACATCGTCGGCAAGAAGTACGGGCAGATTTTCCGCGAGTTCGACGGCGTGGCTGATACCAAGGGCACAGGCGATGTGAAGTACCACCTCGGCAATGAAGGTGTCTTCGTCGCGTCTAATGGGAAGTCGATCAAGGCCTCGGTGGCGGCGAACCCGTCGCACCTCGAGGCTGTGAACCCCGTGCTCATGGGTATTACCCGCGCGAAGCAGGATGTGCTCGGCGGCGACGATTTCCCCGTGCTGCCTATCCTCCTGCATGGCGACGCGTCGTTCTCTGGGCAGGGCGTCGTCTTTGAGACGCTCCAGATGAGCCAGCTGCGCGGTTACAAGGTGGGCGGCACCATCCACGTCGTGGTGAACAACCAGGTGGGATTCACCACCTCCCCCGTGGAGTCTCGCTCTGCCACCTACTGCACCGATGTCGCCAAGGCGATTGGCGCTCCGGTGCTGCACGTCAACGGTGATGACCCGGATGCGTGCATCCGCGCTGCGCGCATCGCGTTCGAATACCGGCAGGCGTTCCATAAGGATGTCGTCATCGACCTCGTCTGCTACCGCCGACGCGGCCACAATGAGGGCGACGATCCGAGCTTCACGCAGCCGAGAATGTATGACCTCATCGAACAGAAGCGCTCCACCAGGCGGCTCTACACCGAGTCGCTGATCGGACGCGGCGATATCTCGATGAGCGACGCCGAGGACGTCATGAATCGCTTCCGTGAGCGGCTCGAAGGCGTGTTCAAGGAGATGCGCGAGAGTCAGGACAAGGTGGATGAGGAGTACCGCAAGGTGCCCTACTACCCCACCAAGCCCGACCAGCGTCTCACCGAGATCACGCCCGACTCGGTGCGCCGCATCGCCGAAGCACACCGCACGTTCCCCGAGGGATTCCAGGTGCACAAGAAGGTGCTTCCTCAGATGGAGCGTCGCGCCAAGGCAATCCTCGAAGGGCCCATCGACTGGGCTACTGCCGAGTTGCTCGCTTTCGGGTCGCTCATGATGGAGGGGCGTCCGGTGCGTATGTCCGGGCAGGACACCCGTCGCGGCACGTTCTCGCAGCGCTTCGCCGCCGTCGTCGACCGTGTCACCAATGAAGCCTATGTGCCCATGAAGCACCTCACCGACGATCAGGCCCCGTTCGAAATCTACGACTCGCTGCTGTCTGAGTACGCGGTGATGGGCTTCGAATACGGCTACTCGGTGGCTCGCCCCGACGCACTTGTGCTGTGGGAGGCTCAGTTCGGTGACTTCGCCAACGGCGCGCAGATCATCGCCGACGAGTTCATCTCGTCCGCTGATGCCAAATGGAGCCAGAAGTCGGGCGTCGTGCTGCTGTTGCCGCACGGCTACGAGGGCCAGGGCCCCGACCACAGCTCGGCGCGTATCGAGCGGTGGCTCCAACTGTGTGCTGAGAATGCACTGGCTGTGTGCCAGCCGTCCACCCCGGCGAGCCACTTCCACCTGCTGCGCAACCACGCGTACGTGAACTACCACCGTCCGCTGGTCATCGCCACGCCGAAGTCCATGCTGCGCAACAAGCTGGCTACCTCGCAGCCCGAGGAATTCACCTCGGGCAAATGGCACCCCGCGCTCGACGACCCGTCGATCACAGATGCCAGCAAGGTGGAGCGCGTGCTGTTGTGCTCGGGCAAGATCCGCTGGGATCTCGTCAAGGCTCGCGAGAAGCAGGGTCTGGAAGGCAAGGTGGCTATCGTCAGCCTCGAGCGTCTCTACCCGCTGCCCGACGAGGCTCTGGCCGCAATCTTGCAGCGTTACGCCCACGTCACCGACATTCGCTTCGTGCAGGACGAGCCCGAAAACCAGGGCGCATGGCCGTTCATGGCGCTGCATCTGGTGGAAGCGCTGCGCACGCATCTGCCCGATCAGGAGATCACGCTCAAGCCGATCACCCGTCCGTGGTCGTCGGCACCTTCCGTCGGTTCTGCGAAGCGCCACCAGGAAGAAGAAGCGGATCTCCTGCGTCGCGCGATGGAGGCCTGAGTTGTATTTCACCGACCGCGGCCTGGAGGAACTCGTCGACCGTCGAGGCGAGGAAGAAGTCTCGTTCGAGTGGCTCGCCGATCACTTGCGAACCTTCGTCGACCTCAATCCGGAGTTCGAGACTCCGATCGAGCGCCTCGCATCCTGGCTTGCCAGATTAGATGATGATGACGAGTAATCGACGATGACGAGAGCGGCCCTGCAGTTTAACGCTGTAGGGCCGCTCTCGTTTGCGGCAGCATCGAGAACACGCCCGTGGCGATGGCAAACGCCAGCCAAGATAGCGCCAGCCACCACTGGCCTGATGACTCGGTTTGCAGGAACGATGCGGCGGTGCAGGCATTCAGCAGCGACACTGCGACGAGCAACCCCCATGCCAATGGCTGCCGTACCCATGCGAGCCCCGCTACGCCCGCAATGATGAGCCCGTAGATGAGGAGCACAATACCGACGCTTAATCCCAGCGCTTGTGTGTGCGAAACCAGCGCCCACACACCGGCCGCGACGATGATAGCCGCGGTGAGGGCAGTCATGACGACCGCAGCTCCGTAAGGCCAGGGGCTGAGTCGTCGACGTAAGGCTTCAGGCATACCCATAAGCATCCCGCATTCCCCTATTTCCTGCCAATGCTCTACGAAAACCCCTATGCGGGTGGTCTAGCCGCTTGTATGCTGAAAAGAGCACACAAGTAAGCGCGCCGTTGCCATGGCCGTTCGGCGCACATAATCTCAAACAATCGCCCATTGAGTAGGCAAAAGGTCTTGTCCCACGGAGTGTTCCGGGGTATCTTTCAATGGTTTGGTTGTCGAGGCGACGTTGGAAGGAGCGTGTTGGATGGACTGGCGTCATAAGGCTGCGTGCCTGACTGAGGATCCCGAGCTCTTCTTCCCGGTCGGCAACACTGGCCCTGCTTTGGCTCAAGTCGAAGAGGCAAAGAAAATCTGCCACAAGTGTGAGGTTATGGATCAGTGCCTCGCCTGGGCCCTCGAAGCTGGCCAAGACCACGGCGTCTGGGGCGGTATGAGCGAAGATGAGCGCCGGGCCATCAAGCGTCGCAACGCCCGCACGCGCTTGCGCAACAACTGACCGTCGCTACCCCTTTCCTTTACCTTTGGCGCGCATCTGCGCTAAAGGTAGGGCAATGATGGCTTCCGTGCCCTGGGCCCCGTTTCGGTTCCGCAACTCGAACGTTCCGGACAGGTCGCCGATGAGGGTTTGGATGATCGATAATCCCAGGCTGCGCTGATGCCCCAAGGTGAACCCCTCCGGTAGCCCGGCGCCGTCGTCGCGGATGCGGATGTAGAGCGTCTCGTCGGTGCGTTCAGGGGTCACTTGTACCGTGCCCGACGAACTATGCAGGCCGTGCTCGATCGCGTTCTGGCACAGTTCCGTCACCACCATCGACAGCGACGTGGCAACCCCGGCTGGGACGACACCGAACGATCCGATTCGCTCGGCCTTGACCGTGCCCGAGGCAGCAGCCAGGTCTCCGACCATGTCGAGAATCTTGTCGCAGATGTCATCGAATTCGACGTCTTCGGTGAGCGATTGGCTGAGTGTCTCGTGCACGACGGCGATAGAACTCACGCGACGCATCGCATCACGTAGCGCCTCCTTCCCTTCGGGCGACTCCAGACGTCGAGACTGCATTCGCAGCAACGCTGCGACCGTCTGGAGGTTGTTCTTCACGCGGTGATGGATCTCTCGGATCGTGGCGTCCTTGGTGACGAGCATGCGGTCGCGACGTCGCAGATCCGTCGTGTCGCGGCAGAGCACCAGCATGCCGGCGGATCGTCGCTCTCGCCAGAGTGGCATGAGGAGGAACCGCATCGACGCGTTGTCCCGGCTGAGCTCAAACTCCAGGCTGAGCGTGCCGTCCAGATCGCCTTGCACGGTCTGTCCCACGCCTTCGACACCCTCGCGCAGCCCGCTGGTGAGCTCGCGGAACGTCTCCCCCTCAATATCCCCGACCGCGCCCAGGCGACGAAATCCGGTCACCGCGTTTGGACTCGCGTAGGTGATCATGCCGTCGGGCTGCACGCGCAGTAGGCCGTCGGCCACCTTCGGCGCGAGCGCCTTGTCTGCGGGTTGAAGCAGAGGGAATTCTCCACGCACAAGCATGTGGGCGAGCACGTCGGCAATCTCGAGCGAGTTCTCCTCCAATCCTCCTGTGACACGCACGCCCATCTGGTTGGTATGGCGTTCGACGACGGCGATCACCTGCTCTCGTCGAAACACGGGAATGGCCCAGACATCGACGGGAATTCCCGCTCCGAGCGCGTTATCGCTGGTCTCCACGATGTCGTGGGTCATCCAAGCGCCAAACACCGGATGGTCGGCTTCCTCGAACGAGATGCGCTCTCCAATGATGTCGTGTTCGATGGCCGTCGGCCCCGTCACAGGACGAACTTGGTTCGTGCACAGGAACGCTGAGCCATCCTCATCGACGGGCCTCCACAGCACCAAATCGGAAAAACTCAGGTCCGCCAGCACATGCCATTGGTCGACGAAAGCATCCAACCATTCGGAATCTGTGAGGAGATCGGCATCAAGCATGACCATAACTGTGCCACAATGGACTGCTGCAACATCAAGCAAGGAGTATCAGCATGGGTAAGAGAGGTCGTAAGCGTCGCGCGCGTCGTAAGAACCAGGCCAACCACGGCAAGCGTCCCAACGCCTGACGTGACGAAGCCCCCGCCAGCACATGGTGGGGGCTTTTTGATGCGCGGCACGAAGTGTGGACGTCAGCTACGCCTGATGCGCAGCGACTGAACTCTGATGGTCAACGATGCGGGCGCCTTCGTCGCTGCAGAGCGGCGGATCATCTCGTTGATCGTGCTTTCAATCTCGAAATTCTCCATACATCGCTCACAGGCGTGCAGGTGGTGGCGAATCGCGTCGGCATCGGCGTCGACGAGTTCATGATGCAGGAACGCGTGCACTCGTTCGAGCGCGGCGACGCACTCATCGACTTCATCGTGTTCGTGAGAGAAATCACTCATCGTTGTTCCTCCCCTCGCAGGAAGCCGTGCTCGATGGCGTAGTCGGCGAGTGCTTCTCGCAGCTGCTTGCGCCCTCGATTGATTCTGCTCATGACGGTGCCCATCGGCGTATCCATGATCTCGGCAATCTCTTTGTAGGAGAATCCTTCGACGTCCGCGAGCCACACAGCGATGCGGTACTGCTCTCCCAGGTTGCCCAACGCATCGGCGACGGCGCCGTCGGGAATCTGATCGAGTGCTTCCATTTCGGCCGAGCGCAGGCCGCGGGAATCGTGCGACGCAGCGTTGGCGATCTGCCAATCCTCGATGTCGGACGCACCGGAGATCTGTGGAGAGCGCTGAGCCTTGCGGTAGTGCGAGATGTAGGTATTGGTGAGAATCCGGTAGAGCCAGGCCTTGAGGTTGGTGCCCGGCTTGAACGAATCTCTGGCCTTGAAGGCTTTGGCGTACGTTTCCTGCACCACGTCCTCGGCATCCGCAGGATTCTTCGTCATACCCAGCGCCGCACCGTACAGGCGGTCAATGAGCGCTAACGCCTCGTCTTCGAAGGAGTCAGGCGCCTCCGCAACCTCGGTGGACGTGTTCATCACCCCACACAGTAGCGCACAGCACACCGCGAGTGGCCGTATGTTCCTCGTCGTGGATGCGATCTGCGCCATGTTCAACCAAACGCAGCAAGAAGGCGTTCTATTCCGGTGATGACAACCGAGTTGACCGTCATTCCAGGCGCTGTTCCACGATGAACGAAGGTGTTGCGGTGAAACATGCGCATGAAGCGCTAGGGAGCAGGTAGGCTGGCTGGCATGAGTCTTGTTCGATTCGCAGCACGTTCCCTGTTTGGTAGCTGGTTCATCGTCGACGGCATCGAAGCATTCCGCAAGACGGATGAGCTCGCTTCGAAGGCCGAAGGCGCCACTGAGAAGGCCGTCCCGCTGGTACAGCGCGTAGTTCCGGCCGCATACTCCTCGTCGGTTCCCGAGCGCGCCGAGACGTGGGTGCGCATCGGCGGCGCCTGCAAGGTGCTGGGCGGCCTCATGTACGCCACAGGCATTGGTCGTCGCCTTGGAGCTGCGCTCCTCATCCCCGCAGCCGCGCTGGATGCCGCCATCGTCGCCCCCTCCGAAGATGCCTCCGCCGAGGAGAAGAAGGCCGGCCGTGCCGAAGTGATGAAACGTCTCGCGCTGCTGGGCGCTGCCGTCGTCGGCTCGATGGACCTCCACGGCCGCCCCAGCCTCAGCTGGCGTGCCGGGCATCGCATCGACTCCGCATCCAAGTCGAACAGCAATCTCTCGCCGAGTCAGCTGAAGTCTCACGCGAAGAAGGCCAAGAAACAGGCCCGTAAGCAGGCGAAGAAGGCGAAGAAGGCCGCGAAAAAGCAGGCCAAGAAGGTGCAGCGTTGAGCACTGCGCTCCCCTCGGCTGATGGGCCGATCGAGGGCAGCGTCGTTGTGCCCGGCTCGAAATCAGAGACCAACCGAGCCATCGTGTTGGCGGCGCTGTCCGACGGGCCCAGCCGCGTCGAGGGTGCTCTGCACTCTCGAGATTCCCAGTTGATGATCGACGCCCTGCGCGGCTTGGGCACGCAGATTCGCGTCGACGACGATTCGACGGTGCACGTCACTCCGGGCCCGGTGCGCGGGCCTGCGGAGATTGACTGCGGTTTGGCTGGCACCGTCATGCGTTTCATCCCTGCGGTCACTTTGCTCGGGGATGCCACCGTGTCATTCGTCGGTGATCCACATGCGAGCAAGCGCCCCATGCGAGGGCTGCTCGACGGGCTCCGCGTCCTCGGGGCGACCGTCGACGGTGATCAACTCCCCTTCAGCGTCACCCCTGGCGATGCGCAGGGTGGGGAGATCACCGTCGATGCTTCCGCCAGCAGCCAGTTCGTGTCCGCGCTGTTGCTCGTCGGGGCTCGTCTTCGAGGTGGTCTCACCATCCGGCACGAGGGAGCGTCGCTCCCGTCGCGGCCTCATATTGCGATGACGCTCAATATGCTGCGCGCCCGCGGCGTCGATGCTCGAGAGATCGACGAGCGTACGTGGAGCGTGGCGGAAGGGCCGGTTGCTGCGCTCGACACCCGTATTGAGCCTGACCTCACGAATGCCGCGGTGTTCCTCGCCGCCGCTGCCGTGGCCGGAGGCGCGGTGTCCGTGCCGAGGTGGCCGGCAGAGACATCCCAGCCGGGGGCAGCGTTCCTCGACGTGGCGCGTTCCATGGGCTGCCGCGTCGAGTTTCGGGATGGTGTGGTCACGCTGAGCGGCGACGGCCAGCTCACATCGCCCGGACGCATCGACCTGCACAGCGCTTCCGAGCTCACTCCTGTCGTCGCTGCGCTGGCGGCGCTGGCGGAGGGAACCACGACGATCACCGGCGTCGCGCATATCCGTGGGCACGAAACCGATCGGATTGCCGCGCTCGCCGAGCAACTCTCAGCTGCCGGGATTGGCGTCGAGGAGTTGGATGATGGGTTACGCATCACCGGTGGGTCGCCCAAGCCCCTCGAGTTCGACACCTACGCTGACCACCGAATGGTGCACTTCGCGGCGCTCCTGGGGCTCAGGGCCAAGGGGTCGAGCGTCAACGACATGGAATGTGTGTCGAAGACCATGCCCGACTTCCCGCAAATGTGGGCGGAGCTTGTGTGAGCATCTACCACGATGACCACGCGGGCTTCGACCGTCCCCGGCGGCGCACCCGGCCGCGCACGAAAGAGCGCCCTGACTACTCCAACCTCCCCGTAGCACGAGTGGTGTCGATCGACAGGGGACGCTACCGCTGTGACGTCGAGGATCGACGAGTCACCGCCGTTCGCGGGCGGCTCATTCCTCGCAAGGGCGTCATCGTCGGTGATCGCGTACGCCTCGACGGCGACGTATCCGGCGACGAAGGCACACTCGCCCGCATCGTCGAGGTGGAAGAGCGCGCGACGATGCTGCGGCGCTCCGCCGACGACGCCGACACGTTTGAACGCCCCATCGTGGCCAACGCCACCCAGCTGATGATCGTCACCGCATTGGCAGACCCGCCGCCGCGCATCGGGATGATCGACCGCATCCTCGTCGCGGCCTACGACGCGCGTATCGACCCGGTACTGTGCCTCACGAAGGCCGATCTGGCTACGCCCGACGAGCTTCGTTCGGCCTACGAACCACTGGGCATTCCGATCCTCGTGACCGATCCCGCATCCGATCTCGCTCCGGTACATGAACTCCTGCGCGACGAGGTCACCGTCTTTGTAGGGCACTCGGGCGTCGGAAAATCTACCCTGGTCAACCGGCTCGTGCCCGGCACAAATCGCGAGACAGGCGCAGTGAGCGACTTGACGGGCAAGGGGCGCCACACCTCGACGTCCGCGCTCGCGTTGCCGCTGCCCGAAGGCGGCTGGATCATCGACACCCCGGGCGTGCGATCGTTCGGTATCAGCCACGTCGACCCATCGTCGATCGTCGGCGCGTTTCCAGACCTCGCCGAATTCGTCGAGCAATGTCCGCGAGGCTGCACACACACTTCGACCGAGCCGGAATGTGCGCTCGACGAGGCAGTACGCACCGGTGCGCTGGCTGAGACGCGACTGAGCAGCTTTCGCCGCATGGAACGCGCATTTGGATAGAGCCTTTATCGGCGCGCTCGTTTCGGTTACGCTGCATGCGTGCAGATGACCAAGAACCGGATCGTCGTCGTGGTCGCTATCGCCGTGGCACTCCTGCTCTTCGTGGGGGCAGTTGTCTGGTGGCCACGCGACTCGCACACGGCAGAGCCGACGCTCAGCCCTACGCCGAGCATCTCCGTGTCGACGTCCCCCACCCCGTCACCTTCTCCCTCTCCAAGCCCAACGCCGTCGCCATCGCCTTCCCCCTCGCCGACCCTTTCCAAGACGCGGCCCGGATCGGAGCAGTGCGCGAATCCTGTTGAAGCTTTCAAGCCCTCTGCGTTCACGATCGAGCGAGTGGGCGCACACGAACAGGTCATCCCGAAGGCGACCAAAGGCGGGCAGATCCCCGCCCCGCCACTGAATGATCGACGCTCTGCCGCCTGGTGGAGCGGTGGCCCGAAGCCCGGATCCGATCACGGCAAGATCGTGCTGACCATTCACACGTACCGGCCTGGCCTCAGTCCAGCACTTGGCAACGAGCTGTTCCAGGGCGGGCAATCCGCACTGCAGCCGGGCGATATTCTCAAGGTACACGGCTCTAACGGCGAGATCGTCTGCTACGAGTTCACGGATGCCTCGAGGGTGATGGTGCGTGATTACGACCCGGATTCCACACTGATGCTCGACCCCAGCGGCCCATCGTCGGCGGTCATCGTCATCTGCTGGGACTTCAACAAATCCTCGAAGGACTGGGACTCAAGAGTGTTCTTCCAGTTCAAACAGCTGACAGTGTGAGCATCATGTGTGGTTGAGCCACTCGACGCGGAGCCCGTGCGGTTGGCACCATGCCTGGGGTACACCGTCGAGGGTGAGCAGCGTGTCGCCCCACGGGGGCGCGTCGGGCACCGGCTGCTCACACAGCGAGGCAAGAACCTGGCGCGGCTCGAACGCCACCCATCGGGCCCCACTCCCCCGCACCGCATCAACGACCGCCTGCCGCTTCGCACGCGGCAAGTACCCAAGCACCATGGAGTGAAACACGACGACGGTGGCCTCCGGATTGCGCTCGTGGAGCTCGTCGACGAGGTTTGGGATCCAGCGTTCGGGTGCGACTTCGAGGTCGGCTGTCCGCACCTCAGGAGGCTGGGTGGCGGCCACATCGAGTGCGTGTTGGAGCCGCCGCTTCCTTTCGTCCTCCCCTGGCCACACCAGAGAGCAGAGCCAGCGGCGAGTGTCCTCGTCGCGTGGGTCAAGGGGGTTGGTGTCGATGCCCAGTCGTGCCGCGACGGTGACGTCGTCGAATCCGAGCAGGTCCGGCAGGAGGCAGAGCCCGGCGGAGGCGCCAAGCTCCAGGAGCGATACGGGCTGCGGCAGCGACGCCCACAGCGGTGCGAGCGCCCGGAGTCTGCCGGGTTCGTTGGTTTGGGTGGGACGTTCGATGATGGTTCGGCGAACGGTTTCCCAGTGGTGTTTGAGCCAGTTGTGCAGGGCAGAGCCTGGCTCGAGCGGGGCGCCGTGAAACTGGAGTGCCGCGAGAAAGCGGTTTGGCTGTCGCGCTTGGCCAGGCAGTGCGTCGAGGCACTCAACAAGCCAGGGTTGGGCCGCGATCCAGAGGCAGAGGCGCTCCCACGTGGGCGACGTGCTGCGCGTCTGTCCGGCGAACCACCGATAGAGTTCAGCGATCGGGGTTCGTTCGAAGAAATGCGCCATGCTTACTCGACGGGTTCAATGTCTGCCTGCTCGGATTCGGGGATCTCGTCGACGAGCACCGTCGTCATGCGCTGCAGCACATAGACGAGGATGCCCATGACCACCAGCGTCGCGATAAGGCCAGGCAGAATGCTCTTCGTGGTAGCCGCAACGAAGTAGCCCACGAGCGCTGAGCCGGCAGCCACCATGGAGTAGGGCATCTGGGTTTCGACGTGGGTGATGATGTTCGCCTGCGAACCGGTGGCAGACAAGATGGTGGTGTCAGAGATGGGCGAGATGTGGTCGCCCAGCACTGCGCCGGCGAGCACTGCGCCCAGGCCCGCGATGAGCAGATCGTCCGCGCCAAGGTTGAGGAGGATATCGCCCGCGATGGGGATGAGCAGGCCGAACGAACCCCACGAGGTACCAGTAGAGAACGCCATGAATCCGGCGGCAACGAACATCACCGGTAGCAGCCAGGCTGGTGGTAGGTCAGAGTTCTCCACGAGCTGAGCGAGGAATTCGCCGGTGCCCAGCGAACCGATGAGTGTGCCGAGTGTCCATGCCAACAGCAGGATTGCGATGGCGGGCCACATCGATTTGAAGCCCTCCCAGAACCCTTGCAACACCGTCTTCCAGGTGAAGTCGTCGTTATCCTTCGTGGCCTTCCAATAGAACCACAGTGCCAGCAGCAGGCCGACACCGCCGCCAATCACCAGCGACTCGGTGAGCTTGGTGCTGCCGAGTGCATCGATCGGGTTAGGATTGCCAGACGAGATATACCCGGTGAGGTACATCGTCGCGACGACAGCGATGATGAGCCCGACGAACGGCACGATGAGCGCACGCTTGGCCCCGTCGTCGTGGATGGGCAGATCCTCCGACAGTTCGCCGGGGATCTCAGCGCCCTCTTCGTGCACGTCGGCGTGCTTGATGGCGCGACGTTCTTCCGTGCGCATGCTACCGATGTCGAGCTGCAACAACACTGCGACGATGACCAGCACTAGTGCAGCGATGCCGTAGTAGTTCGCGGCTGCGGCTCCGAGGAAGGTGCCGAGGTCGCTCTTGTCAAGCGAAGATTTGGCAACCACGGGTGCAAGGAGCGCCATGATGCTGGCACCCCACGAGGAGAACGGCACCAGCACCGTCATGGGCGCAGCGGTCGAATCTACGATGTACGACAGCTTCGCTCGCGAGACGTTGTGGCGGTCAGTGATGGGGCGGGATACCTGGCCGACGGCGAGGGCGCTGAAATAATCGTCGATGAACAGCACCAGTGCGAGCACCAACGCCAACAACTGCGCACCGCGTCGCGACTTAATGCGCTTCGACGCCCATTCCGAGAAGGCCGCTGTGCCGCCCGACATAAAGACGAACGACGTGATGGCGCCGAGCATCACGAGGAACACCAGGATGAACAGGTTGTACGTGCTGAATGCGCCCTCTTCCCAGAACTGGGCGGCAAACCCGTTCCAGATTTCGACGAACATGCGCAGCGGGTTGAAGTCGGCTAGCAGCAGGGCGGCAGCGATGATGCCAAGCCCGAGGCTGATTTTCACCTTGCGGGTCGCGATGGCCAGAACGATGGTGACGACGGGAGGAAGAATAGCCAGCCAGGGGTACTGTTCAATCATGGATGCCTTGGGTTGGGGATGAGCGAGCCAGATATTACCAGTGGCGTTCCCCACCCTCAGAGCGCAGTGCCCGGGAATGTGATACCCGCGAAATTGAGAAACCCGGTCTATGACAGATCGTGTTCGTGTAATCTCCCAGCCAGTCCTCTTCGAAGGCATCCAAGCGTCGCGCTACAAGGCCGCAGCGTCGCGGTTGCTTTACTGAGGTTGTTGTTCGTCGGCTCGGCTGGGCGCAGCGTGTGCATTGGTGGGGCCTCCCCAATCTGAAGGAGTAACACGTGATCGACAACGGACTCGTCATGCTCGGTGTCATCATGGCCCTCGCAGCCACGCTCATTGTGCTTGAGCGCGAGACCGAATCAAAGTTCTTCAAGTATGTGCCAGGCATGGTGCTGATGTATCTGCTGTGCGCCACGCTGAACTCGCTGGGTGTGTTCGGTAGCGCGGAGGAAGTCACCGCCCCGCTGAGCGAGGTCAAGAGCGTTGCACTGCCCGCCATGATCTTCCTGTTCCTCTTCGGATGTGATCTGCGCAAGATCATCAAACTCGGCCCCAAGCTGCTGCTCACGATGGCCGTGGCGAGTGCCTCGCTGTTTGTGGCTGTCGTCGGCGTCTACTGGATCTTCCGAGCAGCCCTCGGCGACGGCTCGTGGAAGGTGTTCGGTGCGATGCTCGCTTCCTGGACTGGCGGTAGTGCCAACATGGTCGCGGTCCAGGACATTCTGCAAGGCCCCGAGACGCTCTTCGGCTACGCCCTGATCACCGACACACTGGTGTATTCCGTGTGGCTGATGGCGATGTTCTCCTCTGTCGCGGTCTCGGATCGATTCAACAAGTTCACCAAGGCGGGCGACACCTACCTCACGCGCCACGAGGGCAACCTTGACGCTGACAAGAATCCGATCACGCTCGAATCGCTGACGATCAGCAGCTTCGGCGCCATCGCCGTCGCGTGTTTCTCGATCTGGCTGGGCAAGATGCTGCCGGATATCGGCGACGTGATTAACTCGAGCGCTTGGACCATCATCATCGTGTCTGTATTAGGCCTCGTGGCGGCGCAGACGCCGCTCGGCAAGCTCGCAGGCACCGACGAAGTGGCCACCCTCATGCTGTTCCTCGTCATCGGCCAGATTGCCTCCGGCTCGGATTTCTCGGCCATCACCCAAGCGCCGCTGTACATCGCGTGCGGCTTCCTGGTGCTGCTCATCCACGCAATCATCATGGTGATCTACGCGAAGCTCTCCCGCACCGAGCTCTTCTCCTTGGCCGTCGCTTCCACCGCCAACATCGGCGGCGTGGCGTCTGCGCCCGTCGTGGCTGCCGCATACAACAAGGCCCTCGCACCCGTCGGCGTGCTCTACGCGCTCATCGGCGCGCTGCTCGGCACGTGGATCGGGCTGGCTGCAGCGCAAATCATGGCTGGATTCTGAGGCAGGTTGTCATCGTGGTTGAGCCCCTTGCAGATGAGATTCTCCATGTTGTCGATGTCCGGGTGCACGGGCATCGCTCGCCGCTCACAAGGCCATTCATTACGGCAGCGCGCCGAACCGATGCGGTGGACTACGTCGTCGCCGACGTCGAACTCGCGACGCCTGAGGGCTCCGTCGTCGGGCAGGGTTCTGCTGCGGAGACGGTGAAGGTGACGGGTGAGAGTGCGCAGACGATCATGCGAGCAATCAACGGTCCCGTACGAGATGCGTTGGTGGGTGTCCGTGGCACGCTGCGAGAGCTCACCGACGCGCTGGTCGCCGCAACGCCCAATGCGACCAGCGCGAGGGCTGCCGTCGATGTTGCCCTGCACGATGCACTCGCCAAGGCACACGGGTTGGCGTTGGGTGAGCTGCTGGGGAGGCTGGCTGATCCTTCGTTCGACGCTGACGCTGTGCGCGAGGGACTGCGGGGTTCGATGGCGAACGACATGACGGTGAGCCTGGATGCGCCCGAGCGGATGGCACGTTACGCGCGCGAGGCGGTCGCGGACGGGTATTCGATTCTCAAGATCAAGCTCGGGGCCGACCCCGAGGAGGATCGTCGGCGCCTTGGTGCAGTGCTGGATGCCGCACCCGAGATACGGCTGCGCCTCGACGCGAACCAGGGGTGGGATGCCCGCGACGCCATCGCGTTGCTGCACCGGTTTGTGGAGGATGGTTTGCCGATCGATCTGATCGAGCAGCCCGTGCCGCGCGCGGATCTGGAGGGACTTGCGCAGGTGAAACGGGAGTCGCCCATCCCGATCATGGCCGACGAGGCCGTCTGGTCGCCGGATGACGCGAAGCGTCTCATCGACGCCGACGCCGCCCACCTGCTCAACATCAAGCTGGCAAAAACCGGCGGCCTGCTGCCGGCGCTGGAGATTGCTCAGCTCGCGCATTCGGCGGGTCTGGAGTGCATGGTGGGTGCGATGATGGAGCCGCGCATCTCGATTACCGCGGCGGCGCACCTGGCGCTGATGCATCCGGCTGTGACGATGATTGATCTGGATCCCCCAGCATGGTTCGTCCATGACGTGCCCGAGGGAGGTTACGTCGAGCGAGACGGGATGCTGAGCCTCCTGCCCGGCCCCGGGCTCGCGCTGCCCCTCCTGGCTGCAACCACCGACCCGCTGCCTTTTCGCACACCCGATGATTGAGTAGCCGCTTCGCCCCTCCCTCGATGATTGAGTAGCCGCGAAGCGGCGTATCGAAATCATCCCCCGGATTTCGGCATGGACCGACAGGCCGACTCAACCGTCTTGGCGCTTGACGGACAACAGCGCCATCGCAAGTGCCTCGATGGTTTCGTTTGCTTCTGCCTCGCCCATTCCCGAGGTCATTACGGCGAGCGACAGCCCAGTCTCCCCGATGAACGCAACGTCGTGGCGGATACCGGGGATCTCACCGGATTTTGAGCCGTAGTCGACGGCATCCGAAACAGCTCGTGTGATCACTGGCATCTGCTGGTCTCGCAGCGCGGCGAGCGCAACTCCTTGCGTCTCCTCGCTCAGGAAATCATCGTACCGAATGGCATGCATCGTCGATGCGAGGTCGATGGCACAGGTTTCATTCGTGAGCCCACGAGCGACCGCTACCGCGTCGCCGATCTGCCTCTCTACCTTCGTACCCACCAGATTGAGCCGTCGGCACACGTCGGCAATAACTTTCGGAAAGCCTGACAGCAACGCCAGGCACATGTTGGTGGCCTCGTTACTCGAACGGGAAATCATCAGATACACCGCCTGCTCGACGGTGAGCGGAGCGCCCTCCTCCGGGAACTCAGGATGGAGGTGATCACCGGTCAACGTGAAGGGCCTCCCATCGCACCCAACAAAGGTGCGCGTCGCGGTGAGCACGTCGTCGAGACCCAACTCGCCAGCCTCTACCTTCTGCAGTACTGCGAGCATGATGTGCAGTTTGATGGTGCTCGCCGCGTAGTAGCGCTGTTTCTCACCGCGCGAGGCGAGCGATGCACCAGAAGCATCCAGCAGCGCATAGGACACCGACGGGGGACCTTCCACGCGGGCCGTGCTGCTACGCCAGGAGTCGTCATTCACGGCTCCACTGTAGTTGTGAGGGCGGAGAAGAGGAACCAGCCCCACGCGGAGGTGTACCCAAGTTGATGGCCCAGCATGATGCTGGTGCAGGACAGGCTGATCACAGGCGTTGCATCGGTTGACTGGTGATCGAAGCGATCAATTCAAAGCCCTTGTCAACGTGCAACACCACGCGTCCAGTGATCTCGGCGGTGGCCGCGATGAGCAGATCGGGAACAGAAGGGGCTCGGTGCTGGCCACGTTCAGCCAGAAGGCCCTGCACCTCGAGTGCTCGGTCCTCGATGGCGGGTGTCAGGTACTCAACAGGCATGGACGAAATCGGCGGCAGACGGAACACGCGTGTGTGGTCGTCCACGTGCCGAACCGTCTCAGAGAACGGTCACTTCTCGCTGACCGACTCATTCATCGAGCCGGACAAATCACGAGATCTCCTAGCGGGAGGCATGTCGAAACTTGCCTCGGTGACTGGGTTGCTCAGGCCCCCCAACGCCGTGATCGGCACGACGTAGACGCCGTCGGGACGCCGGTAGGTGTAGCGACCGCCTGTCACGACAATGAGAGCAGCGGGCGTGCCGTGACGGTCCTGGTCGATTTTGGCGGCCATGCGCACAAGTGATGCCGCTGCTGCGTCCGCAGCAGCCTCACCCAACTTGACCTCGATGCCTGCCCATCTACCGTCCGGCAGTTCGAGCACCGCATCAACCTCGAGCCCAGTCTGGGAGTCCCGCCATGATGACAGCGTCCCGTCCAGTGGTTGTGCATAGACGCGAATATCGCGCATCACAAGCGACTCGAAGTGGAGCCTCGCAGCAGGAAGATCCCGCCGCAGTCCATCAACTCCCACACCGAGCGCGGCGACGCCCAGCGAGGGATCCACGAAGTGGTGAACGGCCGCGGCGCGTAGTCGGGTCCGGGAACGCATATGGTGGCGCCATGCGGGAATCGGTTCGATCAGCATGAGCCGGTCGAGTGCGTCAAGGTAGTTGGTCAAGGTCTCGGCGGCAACACGCCCCTGGCACCTCCCACATCTTCAGCCACAGACGAGAGATTCAGCGGCGTCCCAGCCCCCCGCCCGAGAGTAGTGAGAAGTCTCTCGATATTGCCAGGGTTCCGGCGTGGCCCGAGTCCAGGAACATCTACCTCGGCCACAGTGCGCAGATAGTCTCGCAGCCACAGCGATGCCTCGTGTTCACCGGCGTCAAGCAGATCCGGCCAGCCGCCAATAACGATGCGCTCCAGTAGGTCTTCCACCGCCAACCCTGCGCTTGTCCCGGCCGGCTCCTCCCCCTCCAGCAGTCGCCGCAGGCTGACTTCGCCGGTGGAGTGCCCAGTTTCGAACAGGCTCATCGGCCGCATCCGCAGCCGAGCGATCCGCCCAGCGTCAGAGTGCATCTTCGTGTCATCCCGGGATCGGGAGGAACCAGTCAAGACATACAGGCCCTTCCCGGCGTGATCGTCGACTGCGCGGCGCACGAGATTCCACAGTTCCGGGGTTTCCTGCCACTCGTCGAACACGATGAGGACGGGTTCCTAAACAGCTGTTCGGGTGCCATCTCCAGTGCCGCGCGAGCTGCCTGGTCTACGTCCATGCGGAGCATCGTGCGCGCAACCTGCTCAGCAGTCCTCGTCTTCCCGACCGCCTTGGGCCCGTCAATGAGTACCGCCCCCCATAGCCGTCATGCGCCGGAACAACTCACCATCCACGACACGAGATCGATAATCCGTCATAGCTCAAATCTATATTTTGTCACAACTGAAATCGATACTTCGTCAACTCAAGAACCGGCTGCCGCCACCAAGGCAGTCCCTGAGAGCCCAAGTCACCACAAACGCAAGACTGCCCCGCCACCAGGCGGGGTAAGTTTCAGTCGTCTCTCTTAAGTGGACGCGGGTGGGCTCAGCCCGAACACCACTGAAGCCGGAGGAAGTGGACGCGATCCGAACCGCTCGGAGCGACGGTCAGAGTGCCACTGCTGTTGCGAAACGCTTCGAAGTCCATCGAGGCACGGTGTGGGTGAAACGCAATGACGTGTGTCGCACGTCCACGAACCGGAGGAGTGCGGTCCGTCACGGGTTACCTGCGCTCACCGCGAGCGGTATCGACATGACGGAGCATCCACCGGCAACCCCCTACGGGTCTGCGCGCGATCTCCCCTCAGTCAGGGAGTTGGAGCAGCAGATGGCTGCGTACAGACTGCTGGGATTCCTGCTGCCACGAGACCAGCCGAAAGAACTCAAGCGCCTCCAAAAAGAGCATCGGCGGATCAGCGATACTGTCGACGCGTTCTATACGCTATTGGGTCCCCGAAACTGGGTCTTCACTGGCGACCTAAATCTAGAAACGATCGCTGAAATCATCTCAGCTCAAGACCCTGAGGTCGCTGAGCGGCGGCTCATCGAGTATTACCAAACGCAGGACCGAATTGCATTCCCGCTTCGCCGACTGAACCGATTCGACGAGATGCGGCCGCGCATCCCCTTGCTCCAAAAGGCCCTGGTTGACTATGAAGCAGGTCGCTTCTACAGCACCGTTCTCGTTTTACTCTCAGTTATGGATGGGTTCGTCAACGACTTGGACACCGCTCAACGCAAGGGGTTGCATGCGCGGTCCCCCGAGGACATGGTTGCTTGGGACAGCGTCGTTGGACACCACCTCGGCCTCAGCCACGCCCACCAGTCATTCATCAAGAGCCACTACAAGTTGAGCGTGGATGAAACCACCGAACTTGCCCGCAACGGAATCATGCACGGAACACTGGTGAACTACGACAGTGAGGTCGTCGCGACAAAGGCATGGAACAGGCTGTTCGCAGTCGCCGACTGGGCCGACTCCCGGAGACGCCAAGCAGCCCCAGTTGAGCCCGACCCAACGTTTCACGAAGCGCTGGCACGTTGGCGCCAACTACAAGCGGACAAGACCAGACTTGACCAATGGGAATCTCTCGAGCTGCGCCGCTTAGGACGAACCCTACAACGCCGCACCACTGACATCCTGGCCTACTTCGCAAGACAGGCAGCAGCAACGGACCCACCGAAGCCCTCGGCGGCCGCCTCGAACACCTCCACGGCTCCGCACTCGGGTTCCGAAACCTGACCCACTACATCGCCCGCTGCCTCCTCAAAACCGGCAGATTCAGACCCCGATTACACCCTCAAATACGATGAGCCACTTAACCTCATCCGTAACCACAACGCTCGAAGCACGAGCGTGCAATGCGAGTGTGGCTCCTGCGGGTGCGTGGATACGAACCTCCACAGATCAGACGGTGATGGTGCCATTGGTTCCGTTGACGGTGATGGTTTGACCGTTCGCCAGTATCGTGGTGGCGGCCGTTGCTCCCATGACTGCTGGGATACCGTATTCGCGGGCGACGATGGCAGCATGAGAGAGGCGCCCGCCGGTCTCAGCGACTACTGCGCCAGCCAGACCAAACAGGGGTGTCCAGGATGGGTCGGTGTAGTGGCACACCAGGATGTCGCCAGGCTGGAGCTGGTCGAATTCTTCGGGTCCGGCGATCACTCGGACCGGGCCTGTGGCTTGGCCGGGACTTCCAGCAGCACCAGCGAGCATCTCACCAGGCCTCTGACCGGTCGGCGCCCACCACGCTGCGGCGGCCCGTGGACGGGCAGCTTCACGTTGACAGGCGACCGCGTAGGTGCGGCGAGCCGCAGCACAGTCGGTAAGTGCTTCTTGAATCTCGACCAAGGTAAGGTACTTGAGCTGATCTACAGCTTTGAGGGCCTGCCTGCGCCACAGCCGGGTGGCGACCTCATCGGTTACAAGTCGCGCGGTCACATAAGCCTCCTCGATGAGATATACCGAAGCTTCACGCGCAACATGTCCGTCTCGCCAAGCTTTTAAGGTGCGCCTGAAACCACGGCGAGCCGGAGCCGGTAGTCGACGGATAATGCCATTGACCAATTCTTGATGGGAACGCGTCTCGGCGGGACGTTGTTCGGCTCGGCGCACGGCTTCGAGAGTTGCGTCTAGACTACTCGTGTCTTCGCGCCAGGAGCGGTGGGAGAAAGGAAGGTACAGCTGGGGAGTGCGGGCACCATGCTGGTCCAGGAATCGCTGATAGGCGCTTTCATAGTTGGTGCTGTCAGGGTCAAGGGCAGCCAACCGCCGCAGAGCGTTATCGATGGCCACGGTTTTATAGTCCAGGTCGCCGAGTAGGTCGTAGACGTCGATGCCTCGACAACGGGCCAGCATCAGGTAAAGCCTTAGCTTCAGGGCAGTGAGCTGCGCTGGGCCGACATAGTCGAGGAACCGTATCCGGGCGATACTGCTGACAAGCGCGAGGATCTGGTCGAGCAACAACAACAGGTCTTGATCGGGCGCGGCGAGAAGGTCTGCGGGTAGGATGGTCGTGAGCTGACTGTGGTACTGGGCTTCTACGATGGGCCAGCCAGCTGGGTCGGGGGCCGGGTATTTGAGGATACGAGCAAGGCGCCACCCAAGGTTAATGTCTGGGTAGGCAGCGGTGATAGTGCCGTCGGGTTCCATGTTGATGAGTTGGTCAACGGGTGTGGAACGAATGCCGATGCTGGCCATACCGATCTGAAGTTCACGGTGCATGGGGATGATCGCGGCCAAGTCAAGCGGGTAGGGTCCCGGATAGTGCTCAATCAGGTCAGTATGGAACGCACGGGAAGCCTTACTGATCCGATGTCCGGACACCGTTGTCGTTGGCGGCTCTCGGATCTCGGCAGCCGTGGTGATAGGGCGAGCTTGCAGAAGCCAGAGAGTGGTGCCCGTATAGGCCCATTCGAGGTCCATGCCGGTGCCATAATGATCCTGCACAGCGTGCCCGAGGCTTGCGAGCTCAAGCACTTGGGAATCGGTGAGGCAGAGGCGGTTTTGGTCGCGTGACGGAACATCGGTGGTTCGCAAGGTTGCTTGGTAGCGATCGGTACGGGCTTGCTTAGTGCCGAGACGACGCTCGATGATCGTCGTGGAAGTGGTGCGGTACTGGTCGGGCGTGACGGCACCGGACACGACGCATTCACCAAGCCCCCACGAGGCATCGATGAGTGTTTCCTCACTGCCAGTGATGGGATTACGGGTGAACAGAACGCCAGCGGTGTCGGCGTCAACGAGACGCTGAATGATGACTGCGATGGCAACCTCGTGGTGGTCGAAACCATTGCGTTGGCGGTAATCGACAGCGTGGGCGGTCCACAACGATCCCCAACATCGGCGTACCGCATCTAGAACAGCATCCGCGCCGACCACGCCTAGAAAGGTGTCTTGCTGCCCGGCGAAGGACGCTTCGGGCAGATCCTCTGCGGTTGCTGAGGAGCGCACAGCCACCGCGACGCCCTCACCCAAATCGGCCAGGCGGTTAACAATCTCCCGGGCGACGCCAGGTGGGATGGGCTCAGCTTCCACAGCAGCTCGGACCGCTTCAGGTCCCCGATCCAGCAGGGTGTCTACCGGTATCTGGCCCACAGCATCGCGGTATATGTCGGCGCTAACTACGAAGCCGTCAGGGACGGGAAATCCAACCCGTTGTAGCTCACCCAGATTCGCCGCCTTACCGCCGCCATTGGCCAGGGTTGCCTCAACAAAGGAGACGGTCATGATGCCCTCCAAGTAGCAACGAAACAACCGAAGACAACTGTGGGCAGCGAGATGCTAAGCCCCGCATGGCGGAAACAAACACGAGAGTTGGAGTTGGCGACGACCCACGGATGGGAACAACCAATGTGATGAGAGGCCGATTTGGCCTGCATCATGGCGCGCAGACAGGTTTCTAACATCCTGGTGTAGACCCCAGCGTGCGTTGCCTTGCTACTTATAGTCGGCTTCGTAGTCTCTAACGGCGTCTGCAGTTGTGTGAGAGTACCTGTACCCACCGTTGTGTTACGTACCGCCACCAAGCTTCGGAAGTCTGCGGACACGATCAGGCCACCAGCGCAACAAGCACAAGCTCCAGCAGAGCCATCAACCGTTGTGGCAAGGGCGGGCCCGCATGTCCCCACGTCCACTGTGCCACCGGCGCGAAGTACGCTGACGCGATCATTGTCACAGCGGTATCACGATCTACTGCACGGAACTCGCCAGATTCCATCCCTTCAACGACGATCGATTCCAGCAAGGCGAGCAGCGGACCCCGTGACGATCCGACATCCCGCTGACTCAAAGACGACATCCGAGCAATGCACATTTGGCGGGCAGATGCTTCGTTATCCATGAACCAGTTGCCTGCAGCAGAAAATACCCGCCGCAGTCGCACAGCCGCACCAGCGCCCGGGCTGTCGGCAGCCGCCATGACGGACATCACCTGTTCACCCAGAAAGGACAGTACATCCTGCTTCGTCGCGAAATAGGTAAAAAACGTTCCCTTACCTATATCTGCCGCCTCCGAGATCTGAGCAACCGACGTCTGCTCGAACCCTTGCGTCAGAAACAGCTCTAGGGCCGTCTCGACAATCCTCTGCCGTGTCGCCTCTCTACGACGAGCTACACGCGGACTTGAACTCACAAAGTTATAGTAGCAAGAATTATGACCGCGGTCACGAAGTGAAGCTCAGAAACGTTAAGACGCACGACGCCTAGTGGCAGCTAGTTACCGCTCAGTACAGGGATCGAGAGGCTCTGGCGATGATGGGCTGAAGCAGCCCTGCATTCGGCACTGACCAGATGGAGAACTCGCGGGTATGACTTTGCCCTCCCCTTCGCAACGACGACCAAACGTGCGAGCTCCGAAAGCCGCATCATGACCAAATCCGATACTGCATTCAGCTGGGTGAACAAAGTGGGAGTTATGTTCTGGGTGGGCGCAGAGGGACTCGAACCCCCGACACCCTGCTTGTAAGGCAGGTGCTCTAACCAACTGAGCTATGCGCCCGGAACCGAGCACACTCTAGTGCCTCTTGGGCTGCCTCGCCACTCGTCGGCTTTAGCTCCTTGCCGCAAGGCAGTAGCCTGGCCGAGGTGACGTCGAGAGGAAGGCACATGGACGAGGAACCGCCCAGGCCACGCCGGGCCATGCCCGATTCCTTCGACGACGAGTACCTTCCGAACGCAGGTGGCGCCCGTCGGGCACTCCCCGACGACGCCAGTGATCATCCCGTCGACCGTCGAGCCCTCGTCGCAATCATCATTGCAGTGGTGCTCGTACTCGTCGTAGGCTGCGCATACCTGTTCTTCGGAGCCCGGAACAGCGCGCAGCCCGATCCGACGCCACAACCCTCCGCGTCGGAGCGGCCCAGCCCGTCAGCACCGACTCCCTCCCCCACGCAAGAACCACCCGGAGTGGAAGAAGTAGTGGACGACACCACCATCACGCTCCCCCACGACTGGGAGTTGTACCACGATGAACTGACGGAGGGAGACCGTCGGCTCATTCGCGCCAAGGACGCGACGGGCGACGTGCGCATTCAGGTGGCGACGCTGACCTCCATCGACGCGGACATCGCAGCCGCCTGTAACCTGCTCGTCGCAGACCAAAGCGCCGACTACACCGTCGACTTTCGGATTGATCCCCAGCCGGTGGCAGTCGCCGGAGAAGCACACGCCGTGGTGTGCGGCTACGTCGGGGCGAAGGAACAGGAGCAAGCCACCAGCGTAAGATTCACGCTCATTCGGCGCGATTCCGACGAACACACCCTCGTGGTACGCATGACCCGCCCTCAAGCGTCGCACGCATCAGACGACGCTTTGACGGATGCGGCAGCGATGACCTGCGAGGCATCGCGAACCTTCAAGCACCCACTCGCGTTGTGCTGAGCTAGCCCTCCGGCTGCCCCGGGTGGCGCGTGAGATGATCCGCGACGGACCTCAGCTTCCACCACCATTGCTCGTACGGGCGCTGATTCTCCCAGTCCATGCCCTCCAAGACGCGTCGAGCGGGCGCCATAATCCCGTCGACGCCGCTCTCGGCCGCAGCGTATTCCGCCTTGCCATGTTGCAGTTGATCGTCCAGCCAAGCAATGGCGTGGTAGGCGAGCCGAGTCGCGTTCACTCGGTCGAACGGCGACGGTACCCCGCCTTGCTGAATATGCCCGACGATGGCCTGCCGCACCGAGAACAAGCCGTCCCCTTCCGCCTCAAACATCTTTGCGATGACGTCGGAGGTGTAGTGCTCGCTGGTCTCCTCGCCCATCACAGCCAGGTAGAACGTGCGCCCGGTTTCGAAGGCATCGACGAGCGCATCGATGTCTTCAGCGAGTTGCTGCAGCGATACCCCCGTCTCGGGCAGGTATGACTTCTCGGCACCTCCCGCGATGCCGCCCATGAGCGGCAGGAATCCGCAGGTGCGCCCCATCGTCTCGACGACGAACGCACGCTTGCTCGCCGATGCCGACATGCGCACCATATCGATGGAGTCCACGACGGTGTTGAGCGCCGTATCCGAACCCACAGCCATGTTCCACGAGGGCAAGTTGTTATCGATCGAGGCAGGCAGCAGGGCGATCGGAATGTTGAACGCAGGATAACGGTGGCGTTCCCGCTCCATCATGTTGACCGTCGCGTAGGCGTGGAAGCCACCCGAAATGAGCAGCGCATCGATCGCGTGCTCCTCGAGCTGACGCGCCATCGGATATAGGTCGGCCTCCGTCGGAATATAGCGCCTGGTACCGAACTGAGCGCCGCCAAGATGAGCCATACCCTCGACATCGCTCCAGTGGACCTCTCCGATCTTGCCCGAGATCAGCCCCGGGATGCCGCCGCGAATAGCGAACATCGAATAACCGAGGTCAAGGCCGGTCCGCACGGCGACGCGGTCAATCTGATTCATGCCTGGAGCCAACGCGCCGGCATGCATAACAGCCACGCGCTTGCCGCGAAGCTCGGTGACAGTAGGTTCCGCCTCAATGAGTGTGCGGTAAATGTCGATCATCGTCGCGAACCCCGCTCCACGGCTCGCAATCGCCCGGGCGTAGTCGCCCTCACGCACATAGTCGGCGATCGCACGGGTGGCGACGACGTCGTCCATCAAATGACGACGCACCACCTTGTCGCCTTGCACTCCGATGAGCACAGGCTCGGCATCCTCGTCGAGTTCGAGCACCGCCTGCACGGCCTCCACGCCACAGGCGGAGGCCATCCATCGGTCATACGCCGACGGTTTCCCACCCCGCTGTACGTGCCCGAGAATGGTGATGCGGGGTTGCTCCCCGGTGCGCTCCGCAATGACTTGTTGAATACGCTGCGCGGAGATGGGCTCCCCTGCGCGGTCCTTGGCGCCTTCCGCAACAACGATGATGGAGTCACGCCGCCCGGCGGAACGTGCACGTTCGAGCACCTGCACCATGCGTTCTTCCCAGCCCTCTCGGGGCGGGCTTTCTGGCAAGAAGGTGTAGTCAGCACCGCCCGAGATAGTGGTCATGAGCGCGAGATAGCCGCAGTTGCGCCCCATCACCTCGATGATGAACGTGCGACGGTGCGACTCCGCCGTCGCCGAAATCGCGTCGATGGCCTCGGTGATGCGGTGCATGGCGGAGTCGGTGCCGACGGTCATGTCGGTGCCCACCATGTCGTTGTCAATGGAGCCGACGATGCCCGCCATGCGCAGATGACGATGCCGATCGGCCAATGTCTGATCGATCTCGCCAGCGGCTACCAGCGAATCGAGCACATCCGACCAGCCCAGTTTGAGCTCACGGGCACCGGTGAGGGAACCGTCGCCACCGATCACGATCAAGCGATCAATCCCGTTGGTGACGAGATTCTTCACTACCGCGCGCTGCCCAGCTTCCGTACGCATCTCGGTGCAGCGCGCCGTACCAATGACCGTGCCGCCCTTGCCCAGGATGCCGGAGACGTCTCTCCAGTGCATGCGCGTGATGTGCTCGCCACCCTCGTAAGCGCCCTGCCAACCCTCACGGATGGCGAAGACTTCCACGCCTTCGCGAATGGCGGCTCGCGTGATGGCACGCACCGCGGCATTCATGCCCTGCGCGTCCCCTCCTGACGTCAGTACACCGATGCGGGGAGCGCAGGGAGCAGTCACTTGCGGCTACCCTTCGGTCGAACCACCTTCGTGGCAAGCCAGTCGTCGGCGACGTTCGCCGTCGACGTGAGGCTCAGCCCTGCGATGGTCACACCTTCCTGGACGGAGGCCGCGTCGATGTACCCCTGACGCCCAACCTTGGGAGTCAGCAGCCAGATGTAACCGTCGTCGGCCAAATCTGGCATCGCATCGACGAGGCCGTCGACGACGTCGCCGTCGTCGTCGCGCCACCAGAGGATAACGACGTCGACAGCTTCGAGGGCTTCCTCGACCATGTCGGCGTCAATGATGTCCATGATGTCGTCACGAAGATCTTGGTCGACATCCTCGTCCCAGCCGAGTTCTTGGACAACCATGTCGGTGTTCAGCCCCAGCAGCTCTGCGCCGGTAACTGCTTCGGATCCGTGCTCCTTGCCTTTTGTGATAGCCACGCCCCTAGCCTGCCAGATGACGGAGCCGGCTTCCATCACCCCGCCCGAAAAGGGAGATTTAGGGCATGCGGCGACGCACGAGGGGCCACCCATCATCATGGGCAGCCCCTCGTAGCGTTATGGAGAGTGAGCAGGTCAGGCGTCGCCCCCGGCGTTTCCAGATTCGCCGGCCGTGACATCTTGGATCCGGTACTGCTCCGCAGCGCGCTGCGGCCAGTCGGCAGGCACCTCACCCGCAGCGGCAAGGCGCTGCAGCACGCGTACCGCGATGGAGGGACCGTCGATGTTGAAGTAGCGACGGGCTGCCGCACGCGTATCAGAGAATCCGAACTCGTCACAACCGAGCACGGAGTAGTCGCGAGGCACCCAGGGCCGGATCAGGTCGGGCAGCATCGTCGAGAAGTCGGTGCTGGCCACGATCGGGCCCTCGGTGTCGGCGAGCTTCTGCTCCACCCAGGTGCGCTCGTCGTTGCTGGGATCGTTGAACTTCTTCTTGTCCAGCTCTACGCCTTCGCGACGCAGCTCACCCCACGAGGTGACCGACCAGACGTCGGCGACCACGCCGAAGTCGCGCTTCAACAGCTCCTGCGCTTCGAGACCCCACGGAGCCGCGACGCCGGAGACCAGAATCTGGGCACGACGTGCGTTCTCGTCGACCCCGTCGAAGCTGCCCGGGCTCAACAGGTACATGCCGCGCAGGACGCCCTCGACGTCGAGATTCTCGGGCTCCTTGGGCTGCTGAATGGGCTCGTTGTACACCGTGAGGTAGTACATGATGTCTTCGGGGTTCTCCCCGTACATGCGTTCCAAGCCCCGGCGCACGATGTGTGCCGTCTCGTAGGAGTAAGCCGGATCGTATGCGACGACCGCCGGGTTCGTGGCCGCGAGCAGCGGGGAATGACCGTCCATGTGCTGCGTGCCCTCGCCGGTCAGCGTGGTGCGTCCCGCCGTCGCGCCGATCAGGAAGCCGCGAGCGAGCTGGTCGCCGGCGGCCCACATGGCGTCTCCGGTGCGCTGGAATCCGAACATAGAGTAGAAGACGTAGATCGGCACCATGGGCTCGTTGTGCGTTGCGTACGAGCTGCCGGCTGCGGTGAAGGCCGCGACGGAGCCTGCCTCATTGATGCCGGTGTGGAGGATCTGGCCGTCCTTCGCCTCCCGGTAGCTGAGGAACAGCTCGTGGTCAACCGGTACGTAGTTCTGGCCGTGCGGGTTGTAGATCTTGATCGTCGGGAAGAAGGCGTCCATGCCGAAGGTGCGCGCCTCGTCGGGGATGATGGGCACGACGCGAGACGCGAATTCCTTGTCTCGCATGAGGTCCTTGAGCAGGCGGACGAACGCCATGGTCGTCGCCACTTCCTGCTTGCCCGAACCCTTGCGAGCAGCTTCGTAGGCTTTGTCGCCTGGCAAGGAGATAAACTTGCGGTCGCCTCGACGCTCAGGCAGGTAGCCACCCAGCTCGCGACGCCGCTCCTGGAGGTACTTGATGCGGTCATCGTCCTGACCGGGGTGGTAGTACGGCGGCAGGTACGGGTCGGATTCGAGCTGCTCGTCGGAGATGGGCAGCTGCACCCGGTCGCGGAGATTCTTGAGATCGTCCAGCGCCAGCTTCTTCATCTGGTGCGTGGCGTTACGGCCAGCGAAGTGCTTACCCAGGAAGTAGCCCTTAATGGTGTGGGCGAGGATTACCGTCGGTGCGCCGGTGAACTCGGTGGCAGCCTTGTAGGCCGCGTACACTTTCTGGTAGTCGTGGCCGCCGCGTGAGAGGCGCCACACGTCCTCATCGCTCCAGTCCTTCACCATCGCGGCGGTGCGTGGATCGCGCTCGAAGAAGTGCTTGCGCACGTAGGCGCCGTCGTTGGCCTTGAAGGTCTGGAAGTCACCGTCGGTGACGGAGTTCATGAGGTTGAGCAGAGCGCCGTCGGTGTCGCCCGCGAGCAGCGGATCCCAACCGCGCCCCCAGACCACCTTGATCACGTTCCAGCCCGCGCCGCGGAAGTATGCCTCGAGCTCCTGGATAATCTTGCCGTTACCGCGCACGGGGCCGTCGAGGCGCTGCAAGTTGCAGTTCACGACGAAGGTGAGGTTGTCGAGTTCTTCGTTGGCAGCCAGCTGTAGTGCGCCGCGCGATTCGGGCTCGTCCATCTCACCGTCGCCGAGGAAAGCCCAGACGTGCTGCTGCGACGTGTCCTTGATACCGCGGTTGTGCAGGTAACGGTTGAACTGCGCCTGATAGATGGCATTGATGGGGCCCAGCCCCATAGACACCGTCGGGAACTCCCAGAAGTCTGGCTTCTGCCGCGGGTGCGGGTACGAAGGCAGGCCGCGCAGTTCACCGTCGACGTAGTGCGAGTGCTCCTGGCGGAAGCCATCGAGGTCGTCCTCGGTGAGGCGTCCGGCGAGGTAGGCGCGCGCATACATGCCCGGGCTCGCGTGGCCCTGGAAGTAAATCTGGTCGCCGCCGCCTGGGTGATCCTTGCCGCGGAAGAAGTGGTTGAAACCAACCTCGTACAGCGTCGCCGACGACGCGAACGACGAGATGTGTCCGCCCACACCGATGCCGGGGCGCTGCGCGCGGTGCACCATGATGGCCGAGTTCCAGCGAAGGAGGCGACGGATGCCGCGCTCGAGATCTTCGTCGCCGGGGAATTCTGGTTCCTTGTCGGCGGGGATGGTGTTGACGTAATCCGTGCCGACGAGCGACGGCACGCCGATCTGGCTCTCGCGTGCACGTTCGAGCAGTTTCAGCATCACGTACCGGGCCCGGTTGCGCCCGCCGTGCTCAATGACGGCATCGAGTGATTCCAGCCACTCCGCGGTTTCTTCAACGTCGGAGTCGGGCAGGTTCGTGGGCAGACCGTTGATGATCGGTCCTACATCGTGCGTCACGTTGAGTCCTCTCTACCGACGCAGCGGCGTCGTTCGCTACTAATCCACTCTCAGCGAGCCTAGCCTAAACCTCTGCCCAAACCGTCGCGTACGCTGACGCTCATGGGGCTCGAGGTACGCGAAGCACACATCGATGAGTGGCAGCAGTACAAATCATTGCGTATGGCGATGTTGAGCGACTCTCCGCGAGCCTTCGGGCACGCGCTGGATGAGGCGCGTGCGCAGCCTGACAAGTGGTGGCAGATTCGTACGAGTTCCCAACTCATGCCGGATTCCGGTTGGTTCGTCGTGGCCGACACCGACGAGTGGTTCGGGCAGATGCTCACGCGTGATTTCGGGCAACGCGCATATCTGCTGGAGGTGTATCTCTCCCCCACCCTGCGTGGTTCCGGCTGGGCCAACCAGCTGCTCACCAAGGCCGAGCAATGGGCCAGCGCGCAGGGGCACCGTCGGTTGTGGCTGGACGTGAACGAGCAGCAGGTGGCTGCCCGAAGGTTCTACGAGCGCGAAGGGTTCGTGGCGACGGGCGAGCGTCAGCCGCACGAGTTGTTTCCTGAGGACTACGAACTCGAGATGGTCAAGGAGCTTCGCAGCTCGTAGCAGAAGATCGACGCGGCTGCGGCGACGTTGAGGGAGTCGATACCGTCCGCCATCGGGATGCGTGCCCGAACGTCGGCCGCACGCTGCCACTGCTCTGGCAAACCATGGCCTTCGTTGCCGAGCACGACAGCGATCTTGCCGTCGCGAGGCACCTCGTCGAGGGTGATCGAATCGTCAGCCAGTGTTGCCGCCACGAGGCGGAATCCCGCGTCCTGGATACGCCGAAGGTCAGCCATGTCGTCATCCATACGTCGCCACGGGAGCTGCAGCGCCGCACCCATCGACGCCTTAATGGCGCGGCGGTACAGCGGGTCGGCACATGTTTCGCTCACGACGATGCCTCCCCACCCCAGTGCTGCGCCGATCCGCAACAGGGACCCAACGTTCCAGTGGTCGACGAGGCCCTCGGCGACGATGATGCGGTCGGTGCGCAAGAGCGTCGCCCAGTCGACGGGTGCGGGACGGTGGAACGTGGCGAGCGCGCCACGGTGCACGTGGAAGCCGCTCACCTGCTCGATCATCGCCTCGGATGCGATGAAGCAGGGCGCGTCCGTGGTGGCCAGCACATCGTCGAGTTTGGCGTGCCACCGCTCGGTGAGCAGGAAGGCACTCGGAGTCAAGCCCGCTTCCCAGGCGCGATGAATGATCTTGTCGCCTTCTGCCACGAACAGCCCGCGTTCGGCCTCGAGTTTGGTTCGTAGCTGTGAGTCACGCAGGCTCGCGAACTCGGCGAGGCGTGGGTCGTGGACATCGTCGACAGGGATGATCATGTGGCCCCACAGTACAACTCCACCACCTTTGAGGGGCGCGGAGGACGGAGACCCCCGCAATCTTGACCGTTATCCTCCACGTGCGTCACGTAACCCCCTGATTCGGGCACTTCTTGGCCGCGTGTGGAGGATAACGGTCACTTTTCGTGATAGCCGGTCTACGTGATGCCGATGACAATGCGTGGCGTATTGGTGTGGTCTGTGGTGCGAGGTAGAGTTTCCAGCCGTGTCTTCTGCAGGCTTTGAGCACCTCTCCCCCGCATATCCACAGCGGGCGGCTTGGGGTACCGCGCAGAGTTTGCGCGCCTGGCAGGCAGAAGCGCTCAAGCTCTATCACGAGCAAGCACCGCAAGATTTCCTGACCGTCGCAACCCCCGGCGCGGGCAAGACCACCTTTGCGCTCCGCGTCGCGAAAGACCTCCTCGAACGACGCGAAATCAAGCGCATCATCGTTGTTACCCCCACCGAACACCTCAAGGTGCAGTGGGCCGACGCCGCAGGCCGTGTGGGCATCCACCTCGACCCGGGCAACACCGCGAAGCGCGGCCGCTCGAAGGAGTACGTCGGCTCCACCATGACCTACGCCGGCGTTGCTGTGCGCCCCTGGGTGTACGAGGGCATCTGTTTGAGCCAAGACACGCTCGTCATCCTCGACGAGGTGCACCACGCCGGCGACTCCCTCAGCTGGGGCGACGCGCTCACCGAAGCGTTTGGGTACGCCAAGCGCCGTCTCATGCTCACCGGCACGCCGTTTCGCTCCGACGACAACCCCATCCCGTTCGTCACGTACGACGAACTGCCCGACGGCACCCGCATGAGCCACGCCGACTACACCTACGGGTACGCCGATGCGCTGAAAGACAATGTCGTTCGCCCCGTCGTCTTCATGAACTACGGCGGCCCGATGCGTTGGCGCACGAAGGCCGGCGACGAGGTGGCCGCAAACCTCGGCGAGCCCCTCACCAAAGACCTCACCGCACACGCCTGGCGCACCGCGCTCGACCCGAAGGGCGAATGGATCTCCGCCGTACTAGCGGCCGCCAATACGCGGCTGAGCGAGACCCGTCGGCACGTTCCCGATGCAGGCGGCCTCGTGATTGCATCCGACCAAACCACCGCCCGCGCTTACGCCCGAGTACTCGAATCGATCACCGACGAGAAACCCACTCTGGTGCTCTCCGACGAGGCGAAATCCTCGGAGCGCATCGACGAGTTCAGCGCCGGCGATAGCCGCTGGATGGTAGCCGTGCGCATGGTCTCCGAAGGTGTCGACGTGCCTCGGCTCGCGGTGGGCGTGTACGCCACGGCCACTCAGACGCCGCTGTTCTTCGCGCAGGCCGTCGGGCGCTTCGTCCGGCTGCGCCGTCGTGGCGAACTCGCGACGGTCTTCCTGCCGACCGTGCCCATCATCCTTTCGCACGCCAGCTCGCTGGAGCGCCAACGCGATCACGTGCTGGGCCGCCCCAAGAACGACGATGAGGCGCTGTGGAGCGAATCCGAGGCCGAGATGGCCGAGGCGAATCGCACCGAGAACGCAACGGATGAGCTCCTTGGCAGCTTCGAGGCGATGGAGTCGAACGCGACGTTCGATCACGTCTTGTTCGATTCCCAGCAGTACGGGCTGTTCGCCGAGCCGCAGTCGGCGGACGAACAGGAGTACCTGGGGTTGCCAGGTCTGCTCGACGCGGAGCAAGTCAGTGTGCTGCTGGCTGACCGTCAGCGCCGGCAGTTGCGCCGTCGGGAACGCCAGACCAAACGCAAGCCCGAGGTGGCGCTCCACCGGGCGATGGCGGACCGGCGCAAGAAACTGAACTCGTTGGTATCCCAATACGCGCGGTTGCGCAGCGTCCCGCACTCGCATGTGCACGCCGACCTTCGACGCCAGTGCGGTGGGCCACCGCTCGCCAAAGCTTCGAAGGATCAGGTGGAAGACCGCATCCGCATGATCAATGATTGGTTATCTGGCCGTCCAGATGGCCCGCGATAGGCTAGTCGAATGACTCCCCCCAGCTCGAAGTCGACCGCGACGCCAGCCCCCTCGGTGAGGGGCAAGGCTGCGCTCATCAAGCGTTTCCGCGCCGTGAGCAGCGGCATCAATACCGCCGTGATCGCAGCCCTCGACGAGAATTACCCATGGTTCAAGGGGCTCGACGCCGATTCACGCTCCTGGATCTCCATGGTGGCGCGCACGGGCATCGACGGCTTCGTGAGCTGGTTCTCCGGAGAACACTTCGACCCAGAAACCATCTTCGAAGCCGCGCCCCGGCTCATGGCCCGGCGCATCAATCTCGGCCAGACGGTCGATCTCGTTCGCACGACGACCACCGTCGTCGAGGAGCAAATCCGGGAGCTGCTGCCCCGCAACGACCGCCCTGCGCTGCAGGTGGCCATCCTCCAGTACACGCGTGAGGTGGCCTTCGCCGCCGCGGGCGTGTACGCCCGTGCTGCCGAGGCCCGTGGCGCCTGGGATTCACGCATCGAAGCCTCCGTCATCGACGCAGTCGTTCGCGGAGAAACCGACGAGTCCGTCATCTCTCGAGCGTCCACACTCGGATGGCACAACGAGAACAAGGTGGTGGTACTGGTTGCCACGGCCAAGCACGACGAGGGCATCGACCCACTTCGACGCGCCAGCGCCAAAGCGGGCTTCGACCTGCTCGCGACGGTGCAGGGAGAGCGCCTCGTGTGCATCCTGGGTGGTCAGGCGGTGACGACTCCGGTAGAAACCGCGCGGGCCGTCGAGCCACTCATCGAGCACTTTGGGGACGGGCCCATCATCATCGGCCCCATCGTCCTTTCCCTCGCCGACGCCAGCCGCTCCGCGCGGGAGGCTGCGTCGGGGTACCGTGCCGCCCGAGCCTGGCCCGAGGGGCCGCGCATCATGCTGTCATCCGATTTGCTGCCTGAGCGGGCACTCGCTGGCGACGGTCACGCCCGCCGCGCGCTGGGCGTCGATCTGTACGAACAGCTGGATGCCCACCATGACCTGCTGGAGACGGTCGTCAATTTCCTCGACCACGGCTCATCGATGGAAGCCACCGCACGCGCCATGTATGTGCACCCCAACACCGTGCGCTATCGCTTGAAGCGCATCACGGAGATTACCGGCTACAACCCTTCCAACGCCCGTGAGGCCTACATCTTGCGCATGGCTGTCACTCTGGGTCGGCTACACACCAACCACCAGTGACTGTGAGGAACTGCACAACTCCTCCACGCCGAGAACCGCGATTTTCCGCACCGCTTTGTGGGCTCTCCACAAATCACGCGGTTGTATTTTCGTGTCGGTCACTGCGCTTTCCAGGCGGTGTGATCAGGCAGAGTGAATGACGTGTTAGCAATCGTTGCGCCTGGTCAAGGCGCCCAGAAACCCGGGTTCCTCGCCCCTTGGCTCGAGAACGACGTCTTCGCGTCGACGCTCGCCGAGTTCTCCGAGGCCACCCAACTGGACCTTGCCCACCTCGGCACCAAAGCCGACGAGGAAGCCATCCGCGACACGGCCGTCGCGCAGCCACTCCTCGTCGCTGCCGCGCTCGCCGCCGCACGTGCGCTCGACGTCGAACCACACCTCGTTGCTGGCCACTCCGTCGGAGAGCTCGCCGCCCTGGCGCTCGCTGGCATTATCACCGACGCCGAAGCCGCAACCTTGGTGGCAGTCCGCGGGCGAGCTATGGCCGAAGCGGCCGCACAGCGCCCAACCGGCATGACCGCCGTCGTGGGAGGCAATGCTGACGAGGTGCTCGCCGCAATCGAGGCCGCGGGGCTGACCCCTGCGAACCACAACGGCACGGGGCAGATTGTGGCTGCGGGCACCGTCGAGCAGCTCGAGACCCTGGCCGAGCACCCGCCGCATCGCGCCAGGCTCATGCCGCTGTCCGTCGCCGGCGCGTTCCACACCGTACATATGCAGCCTGCTGTCGAGGCCCTCGCACATGCCGCTGCCCAGACTCAGCCCCAACAGCCCCGCGTCACGGTGCTGTCCAACCGCGACGGGGCCGCCGTCACCGACGGTGTCGACGCTCTCGATCGCATCGTGCAGCAAGTTGCGCATCCGGTGCGCTGGGACCAGTGCATGGACACCATGCACGCGCTCGGCGTCACCGGCATCCTGGAACTCACCCCAGCCGGAACCCTCACCCGCATCGCCAAGCGCAACCTTCGCGACGCAGAGGTCTTTGATCTCAACACCCCCGACCAACTCGACGATGCTCGCGCCTTCGCACAGGCCCACCACCGCTGAGGAACTCATCATGACTATCACCATCCTTCAGGGATCGCAGTACAGCCGCATCATGTCGATTGGCGGCGCCCGACCGAGCCGCGTCGTGACGAACGAAGAGATGTGCACGATGATCGACTCCACGCCTGAATGGATCGAACAGCGCACCGGCATCACACAGCGACGCTGGGTCGGCGAGGGCGAGGACGCGCTCACCCTGGCTGAAGCGGCATCGACGAAGGCCCTCGCCCGCGCGAACGTCGCCCCTGCCGACATCGACACGCTCATCGTGTCGACGGTGTCCCACTACGTCCAGACCCCGTCGATGGCGGCCATCCTCGCCGACAAGCTCGGCATGTCGAATCCCGCCGTGTTCGACATCTCTGCAGCCTGCGCCGGCTTCAGCTACGCTCTCGCCATCGCTGACTCTCTCTTGCGCGCCGGCACCGCGAAACACGTGCTCATCGTCGGTTCCGAGGTGCTGAGCGAGTACACCGACATCGCCGACCGCAGCACCGCGTTCCTGTTTGGCGACGGAGCCGGCGCCGCCGTGGTGGGCCCTAGCGACACCCCCGCGATTGGCCCGACGGTGTGGGGCTCGGATCCGGCCGCGCACCAGGTGATCGAAATCGACGACTGGCGCAACACCGACCGCCACCCGTACATCCACATGGAGGGACGCGCCGTCTTTCGCTGGGCGACGACCGTCATCGCTGAGAAAGCCAAAGAGACCCTCGCGCGCAGCGGCGTCACCGCAGATGAACTCGACGTGTTCATCCCCCACCAGGCGAACAACCGGATCACCGATTCGATGTTGCGCCACCTAGGACTCCCCGACGATGTTGTTGTTGCCCGAGACATCGTCGACATGGGAAATACGTCCGCGGCATCTATCCCGCTGGCGATCGAGGCCCTGCTCGAATCCGGGCAGGCCACGAGCGGGCAGACCGCACTCATCATCGGTTTCGGGGCGGGACTGGTCTTCGGAGGCCAGGTCATCACCCTGCCGTGAACGTCGCACAACCACAACCAATAAAAGGAGCCTTCCATGGCAAGCACTGAAGAAATCCGCACCGGCCTCGCCGAGATCGTGAACGACCTCGCCGGCACTGCCGTCGAAGATGTGCAACTCGACAAGTCGTTCGTCGACGATCTCGGCGTCGACTCCCTGTCGATGGTGGAGATCATCTACGAATGCGAGGAGCGCTTCGGCGTCGAAATCCCCGACGAAGATTCCAAGGATCTGAAGACCGTGGGCGACGCCGTCGCCTACATCGAGAACGCGCAGCGCTGACCACCTGGTGGGGCGCCCACATAGCGCCCCACCTTCCCTACTTTTCTGAGCATCCCCAAGGAGCTTGTCATGAATACCCCCACCGTCGTCGTCACTGGTCTCGGCGCCACTACCCCGCTGGGCGCGGATGTTGCCTCCACGTGGGAGGGCATGCTTGCCGGGCGATCCGGTGTACACAGCTTGCAGCACGACTGGGCTACTGACCTGCCCACCACGATTGCAGCCGAAGTCGTGGGGGATCCCTCGGAGGTGCTCCCCCGCGTCGAGATGCGCAAGCTCGACCGCTCCACCCAGCTCGCCATCATTGCCGCACAGCAGGCCTGGCAGGATGCAGGCTTCGAATTCCAGCCTGACAACGCCGTCGACCGCGACCGCCTCGGCGTGTGCGCCGCGACTGGCATCGGCGGGCTGGAGACCATCATCGGGCAGTGGGACGTCCTGAAAGAGAAAGGCATCCGTCGCGTCTCCCCCTTCACCATTCCCATGCTCATGGCCAACGCTCCCGCGTCGAACATCGGGCTGCGCATCGGCGCCCGTGCCGGCGTTCACACACCGGTTTCGGCGTGCGCATCCTCCAACGAGGCCATCTCGCTGGGCATCGACATGCTCCGCCTCGGGCGCGCTGACGTCGTCGTCGCTGGTGGCGCCGAAGCCGTGATTCACCCCTTCGCGATGGCGGCCTTCGGGCAGATGCAGGCGCTGTCTCGTCGTAACGACGAACCGACGCGCGCGTCCCGCCCCTGGGACGTCGACCGTGACGGCTTCGTCATGGCAGAAGGTGCCGCGATCCTGGTGTTAGAAACCCTGGAGCACGCGCAGGCACGCGGCGCCAAAATCTACGGCACGCTCCGCGCGGCTGGCATCACCGCAGACTCGCACGACCTCGTGCAGCCTGACCCCGACGGGTACGGGCAGTCGCAGGCCATGATCAAGGGGCTCCGCGAGGCAGGCCTCAGCCCTGCCGACGTAGTGCATGTGAATGCTCACGGCACCTCGACACCGCAAGGCGATATCACGGAGGCCGGCTCAATCCGTACGGCGCTGGGCGACGACACGCAGGCCGTGGTGACGTCGACGAAATCCATGACCGGGCATCTCCTCGGCGGAGCGGGCGCCCTCGAGACCCTCGCGAGCGTACTCGCGCTGCGTCACCGCGTGGTGCCGCCGACGATCAACCTCGAGCAGGAGGAGCCGGGCCTCGGCATCGATATCGCCAAGGAAGCGCGTTCCCTTCCCGACGGCGATCTCGCCGCCGTGAATAACTCCTTTGGTTTCGGCGGCCACAACGTCGCCATCGTGTGCACGAACGAACACATCACCGACTAGGCACAAAGCCCCCGCGTCGAGCGCGGGAACGCGTCACACCACCTGGTGCAGCCAACGCACGGGAGCGTCTTCGGATGCGTGGCGGAAGTACTCGAGTTCCTCGTCCCAAGGTTTGCCGAGTAGACCGTCGAGTGCGTGGTACAAATCCCCCGACGCGGCGGCCTGCCGCAGGCGGTCTTCCGAGACGAGCATGTCGCCGTGCACGCCCACCGTCGCGCAGAATGATCCGAGCGCTGGGGTGAACATGAAGCGCTGCCCGTCGCAGCCCTTCGACGGCTCCTCGGTTACTTCGAATCGCACCCTGCCCAGACGAGCCAACGCGCTCGCGAGGAGTGCACCGGTGCCGGGGGACCCCACCCAAGAGAGTTCAGCGCAGGTGGTGCCGGGTTCTGCTGGCTGGTTGATCCAAGCGAACTTCGCTGGGGCTTGCGTAGCACCAGCCACTGCCCACTCGACGTGAGGGCGCAGCGCGGCCGGCGTCGAGTGGATGAAGACCATGCCTCGCGCCTGCGGTGTCGTCGATGCGTTCACTTGTACCTCCTGGTCGGCCTTGATTGCCTTCCCCTGCGATCACGAATCGACCAGGTGCTTTCATCTTGCCCCACAGCTGCGCATGAAACAAGCCGCGACGGTCCGCCAGTGATCCCACTCGTTTTCCCAAACTGAGTTGACGAGCTTGCCGGATCGGACATAGTTAAGAGCATGAAACTTCCACTGGACTTCGTGATCAAGCGCCGCGACGCCATCTCGCAGGTGCGCGCAACGTCGTCGGGCGTGTACTGGCTCGCGAGCATCGCCGATCAGGATGGGCGCACTACGGTTCGCCGGTGGCGCGACGGCGAGACCATCGACCTCACACCAGAGGCGAGCGTCCGCACTCGCGTGATGGAGTACGGCGGCGGTGCCTACGACGCCGAGCACGACGCCGTCGTCTACAACGACGATCGCACCAACCAGGTGTTTCTCCTCGACGAGCACGGCACTCGCCCGCTCACGCCCGAGCAGCATCGATACTTCTACGCGGGCCTGCACGTGCAGCTGGCAGATGGGGTTGTCGTCGCGGTTCGGGAAGATCACGACGCGCCGGGCGAACCGCGCACGGAGGTCGTCGCGCTGCCGCTCGATGAGGTATCTGAGGGCATCGTGGTTGCCACGGGCGCCGACTTCTACGCGGGGCCGCGCATCCGCAACCGCGTCGTCGCTTGGCAGCAGTGGGATCACCCCAACATGGGCTGGGATACGTCGTCGATCTGGACGAAGAACCTCGACGACGACGAGCCCGCACGCGCGGTGTACGCATCCGACGGGGTGAGCGCACAGCGCCCGATGTGGCTGGCTGCAGGGAAACTTGCGTACACCTCCGACGAGTCGGGGTTCTGGAACTGGCACGTCGTGGAAGACGGGCATCGCGCCACATTCGCCGTCGATCACGACTGCGATACGCCGATCTGGGTTCTCGACCGGCCGGCGGCCTGCGCCGTCGGACCTGACCTGGTAGCCACCATCGAAATCGTCGATGGCTACGGGCGACTCGCGATGTGGCAGCCCTCCACCGGGGGCGTGACGTACCCGCTGCGCAGCACCGTCTGGATCGAATCGGTGGCCACCTTCGACGACAAGCTCTACGCGGTTGCAGAATGGGCCGAGCGCCCCGCAACGCTCGTGGCCATCTCGCCCACCGGCACGGTGGAGGAACTCGCCGGTGCCGGCGAGACGCCTTGTGTGGCGAAGATGGCCGCTCGCAAGGCCGGCGAAGCGCACTACTGGTTCGCGGCGCCTCCTGGCGTCGAGCGTCCGCCGCTCATCGTGAAGACCCATGGAGGGCCGACGGCGCAAGCCACGGCCGGGTACAGCGAGGAAATGCAATTCTGGCTCTCACGCGGCTTCGCCGTCGCGGATGTGAACTACCGCGGATCCACTGGCTTCGGGCGGGCCTACCGCGACGCGCTGCGCGGCAAGTGGGGCGTGGCCGACGTCGAGGATGTCGTGGCGGCGGTGCGCGACCTGAGCGAGGCTGGCCTCGTCGACCCCGACCGCGTCGCTATCAAGGGTGGTTCCGCGGGCGGCTACACCACGCTGCAGGCGCTCGTCACCACCGACGTGTTCAGCGCCGGGCTCTCGCGATACGGCATCGGCGACTTGGAGGCGCTCGTCAGCGACACCCACAAGTTCGAGTCACGCTACCCCTACGGGCTCATCGGCGGTGAGTGGCCGGAGGCACGCGATCTCTATGTGGAGCGCTCCCCCATCCACCACCTCGACCAGCTCTCGACGCCGATGCTGATCATGCAAGGCCTCGAAGACAAGGTGGTGCCACCCAACCAGGCATTCCAGATGGCCGACGCGGTGCGCGCGGCCGGCAAGCCGCTCGCGCTGCTGACGTTCGAGAAGGAGGGGCACGGCTTCCGCACCATGGATGCGCGCGGGCGTGCGCTCGCCGCCGAGCTCAGCTTCTTGGAGCAGGTGTTCGGGCTGCCGATCAGCGACGACATCCCGTCGCTCGAGATAGAAAACCTGTAGCGACGGCGCCCGTCGCGGCCTCAGGCAGTCGGCCTGGGGCCGAAGATGGCGGTGCCGATGCGGACGATGGTCGATCCTTCAGCGATGGCGAGTTCGAAGTCGCCGGACATGCCCATGCTGAGCTGATTCCACGCACGCTCGGGGAACGCGTCGCGGAGGCGGTCGCGCACCTCGCGCAGGGTTCGGAAGCAGCCGGCCACCTCATCGCGATTGGGCGAAGGCATGGCCATGGTCATGAGCCCCTGCACGTTGAGTGCCTCGAACTCCAGGAGCTGTTCGACGAAACGCTCGGCCTCGCTCGGCGCGATGCCCGCCTTCTGGGGCTCGTTCGAGGTGTTCACCTGCACGAGCACAGGCAGGGTACGCCCGGCGTCGCAGAGTCGCTGGTCCAGATCGGCAGCCAGCTCGAGGGAGTCGAGAGAGTGTAGTTCCGCCGCGGCATCCACGACGAGCTTGGCTTTGTTGCGCTGCGCATGCCCGATCATGACGAAGCGAGCATCGGGAAGCTCAGCGTGCTTGCGCGCCAGTTCTTGCAGGCGGTTCTCTCCGAACATCCGGTAGCCGCGATCCATGCACGCCCGTACCTCGTCGGCGGAGCGAAACTTCGTCACGGGCATCAATCGAACGTCCGACGGGTCTCGTCCCGCAGCCTGCGCAGCGCGCGCGATCTTCGTCTCCAGTTGTTCCAGTGCAGTTGTTATGGCCATCGTGCTCCCAAGGATATGACCCCGAGCGCGGCGAGGGCGGCGAAGATGAGGGCGAGTCCGGCGTAGCGGTCTACGACTTCCACCGGCACGCGTTCATATCCGACGGATTCGCTAATGGCGTCGTAGGTTTCGTCGAGCTGCCCAGCCGATTCTGCCGAGTACTTCTTCCCTCCGGAGAGTTTGGCGATGTCGGACAGCTCGTAGTGGTCGACGGGCACGCGCTGGCGGGTGCCATCGTCGTCGATGACGTAGCCGTCGTCGGTGCCGTAGGCGATCGTGTAGACGGGCACTCCGCGTTCTTTCGCGGCCTTCGCCCCGGACGCGGAAGAACGCCCCATGTTGGTGGCGCCGTCGGAGAGCAACACGATGACGGCGGGTGCGCCTTTTTCGGGGTCCTTCGGGTCGGGTGGCACGAGCGCCAACGAATCCAGCCCGGTGTAGATGCCCTCACCAATCGCGGTCGATGGCGCCATCTTCAGCGAATCGATGGCTCGGGATGCGGCACCCCTATCGACGGTGGGTGGGACGACGAGCTGCGCGGTGCCCGCGAACGACACCACGGCAACGTTGAACGCCTTCGGCAACGTGCCAATGAATTCCTTCGCCGATTCCTTCGCGGCCGTCATCCGCGTCGGCTTGATGTCCTCGGACTCCATCGACCACGACACGTCAATGGCCACGACGATCGTGGCACGGTCGCGCGGCTTGTTGGCGTAGTCCTTGGGCACGGCCCAGGCCACGATCAACATGGCGATGCTGAGCAGCGACAGAAGCACCGCCCCGTGGCGTTTCCAGGCTGCGTCCTTGGGCAGTACCTGGTTGATGCGGTTGCGGCGCTTGGAGCTACGGTTCTGCTGGCGCGTGGCCAGCAGAAGATAGAGCAGGCCGATCGCGGGCACCAACACCAGCGCGTAGAGCCGCACCGGGTACATGAACTCGAGAATCTGAGGAATCATTTCGGCCACCTCGCTGCCATCATCACCGCGCCGAGGGCCGCGACGATCGCGAAACCGAGTGAGGCGAACGCGTACTGCGCAGTGATGGGTTTTTGCACTTCCTCGTAGCCGAACGTCGATTCGAGGTTCTTGTAGGCGTCTTTGAGGGCGCCCGCACTATCGGCGGTCACGGCCTTGCCGTCGGTTTCCTTGGCGATCTTGTCGAGCGCAGCCACGTCGGGGGCAACCTGCTCGCGTTTTCCATCGAGATCGACGTAGCCGTTCTGCGTGCCGAACGCGACGGTGTAGATCGGCACCTTGGCCTGCTTCGCACGCTGAGCCGCAGCGGAGGGTTCGCCGCCGTCGGTGTTCGTCCCGTCGGAGAGCAGCACCACCATGGCGGGGGCTGGCTCCTCGTCGTCGCCCACCGGGGCGAGCTTCACAGCGGCGAGGGATTCGTCGATGGAATCGCCAATCGCAGTGCCGTCTTTGAGCTGCAGCGCCCCGATCGCGCGCGAGAGTGCTCCGCGGTCGGTGGACGGTGGCATCCGGACCGACGGCTGCCCACTCAGCTCTACGAGCGCGACGTTGTAGCTCTCGGGCAGGCCGTTGACGAACTCCTGGGCCTGCTGTTTGGCCGCACCCAGACGGTTGGGTGACACGTCGGTGGCCTGCATCGATTGCGACGTGTCCACCACCATCACGACGGTGGCTCGCTCTCGGCGCTCCTTCTCTGTGCCGAGCGGTTGTGCCCAAGCCAGCGCCAGGGCAACCAGCGAACACAGCGACATGGCGACGGCCACGTGGCGCGTCCAGCGCTTCTGGCCTCCGACGACTTTCCCGAGCACGGCGGTGTTCGTGAAGCGCATGGAGAAGCGCTTCTTGAGGCGCAGCAGGATGACGTAGAGCAGCACGAGCACGGGCAGCGCCAGCAGCGCCCACAGCCGCTGCGGCGATTCGAACTCCGGCACCCAGGAGAACATCTATTTACTCACCCCTTGCGGGGGCTGGTGGAGGAACGCAGCGGTGCGGCGATAGTTCAGCACGAACCGGGCGATGTCGGTGACCCAGTCTCGGTCGGTGCGGAGCCGAATATGTCCGGCCCCTGCGCGTCGGATGGCGGTGGCGACGCGCTCTCGCTGCGCCGCCGTCGCGGCATTCATGCGATTGCGGGCGGCCTCGTCGGAGGTGTTGATGTAGCGGGCGAAGTCTGTTTCTGGGTCGCGGATCAGCATCTCCCCCACGTCGGGGAAATCCACCTCGGCGGCGTCGAGCACCTCGATGCACAGCACCTGGTTGCGCACGCCCAGGCGGCGCAGGGCACGTTCCCAAGGTGGGGGCACGTCCGGGTCGAGTTCGTCCTCGCCCGGTGTGAGGAAGTCAGAAACCACCACGCGCATGCCCCGTCGGCGCTGCATCCGGGCGAGCTGCTCGATGCCCTCCCCCAGTTCGAAGGTGGCTTCGAGGTTGTCTTGGACGATGGGTTCCTCCAGCATTTTGCGCAGCAGACCGTACAAGGCGGTGCGGCCGCTACGAGCAGGGATGCGCTTGACCTCGTCGGAGCGCATCATCATGCCGCCGAAGCGGTCGCCCATTTTTTGGCTCAAGAATCCGATGGTAGCGATAGCCGCGATGCCGAGGTCGCGCTTGGTGATGCCTTCAGTACCCCAGTTCATCGACGGGGTGAGGTCGAGCAATGCCCAGATTTCGAGTTCGCGGTCGGCCATGGTGTCGCGCACGTGGGGAACGCTGGTGCGTGCGGTGACGGCCCAGTCCATCTTGCGCACGTCGTCTTGGCCGGGTTGATAGACGCGGGCATCGTTGGTGTCGGTACCCGGACCAGGCAGGAGACCCAGGTGATCGCCCTGCAGGAAGCCCTCGAGCCGACGCACGACCGTGAGCTCGATCCGTCGAAGCGCAGCCTCCGGGGCGAGCCTGTTGAGGGGGATGGTGGGGCCCGTCGGCGCGTGGAGCACCGACGTCGCTGCGCCCAGCTGCCCCGGGGCCTCGAACTGTGGCTGTCCCACGGCGATTAGGCGCGTCCTGGTTCGCGAGTGGGGCCCTGCGTCGCTTGTGGTTGCTGGTTGTTCCACACTGGCGTGGGGGCGGGAACCATCGCGACGATGCGCGCAACGACGTCGTCGGGGTCGACGTTGTCTGCCACCGCGTCAAAGCCCAGCACGAGACGGTGCGCCATCACGTCCTTCGCCACGGCCTGCACGTCGGTGGGAAGCACGTAGTCGCGGCCGTTGATGAGGGCAAGCGCCCGCGATGCGGCGACGAGCCCCAAGGTGGCTCGAGGCGAGCAGCCAATGGAAATGACCGATTCGAGGTCAGGCATGCCAAAATCCGACGGTTCGCGCGTCGCGAGCACGAGCCGCACGATGTACTCAGCCACGAGATTGTGGACGAACACGTTCGAGGCCATGTCCTGCAGGTGGCGGATCAGTTCCGGATTGAGAACGCGCTGCGCGGTGGGTGGTGTGACGGACATGCGTCGGAGGATTTCGAGCTCCTCATTGCCGCGCGGGTATGGCACGTCGACTTTGACGAGGAAGCGGTCGCGCTGGGCCTCAGGCAGCGGGTAGACGCCCTCGGATTCGACGGGGTTCTGGGTGGCGATCACGATGAAGGGCTTGGGGGCCGGGTAGGTCTTGCCACCGATGGAGACCTGTTTTTCAGCCATGAGCTCGAGCATCGCGGACTGCACCTTCGCGGGCGCGCGGTTGATCTCGTCGGCGAGGACGAAGTTGACGAACACCGGTCCGAGTTCGATGTCGAATGATTCCGAGGAGGCCGAGTAGATGCGCGTGCCGACGATGTCGGAAGGCACGAGGTCGGGCGTGAACTGGACGCGCGCAAAGTCGCCACCGACGACATCCGCGAAGCTCCTCACCGCCAGTGTTTTCGCCACGCCGGGAACACCTTCCAGCAAGCAGTGACCTTTGGCGAGCAGCGACACCATGAGCTGCTGCACCATGTGCTCTTGACCGACGATGACTCGTTGCACCTGGCTGATGGCTTGCCCCAACAGTTGCGACGCTTCGGCAACGTTGGTCGGCATAGCTGCCTGTTCGTTCGGCGAACTGCTCACGCGCTTGGTCTCCTTGATCGAAAATGTACTGCCGCCACGATACCGTCCAAGGCAATCGTTCACCCGGGACGCGCTTGGCCGTTGCACTGTGATGCTTGCAATATATGGTTCGATGGAGTCAATGAGCGACCCGCATGAAGAGCTCGGGCCCGAACCCGACACCACCACCGAGGTGCCGCGCGAAGCACTCACTGAGCGCAGGCGCGGCGGTGCTGCGTTCCCTGAAGAACCGTTCCGGGGCCATGAGCCGCTCGTCGAGGACGACCCCATCAAGATCAACACGTTCTGGCTCGACGCCCGCCTCGCTGCCACACCGGCCGGAGTGGCCTACGCCGCCCACGAAGACCACTCCGACGAGGTCATGCTGCTCCTGCTCAGCGAAGGCGCCGCAGGCGACGCGGCGGCACGAGCACGATTCTCGGGCGAGATCAATGCCATGCACATCGACACCGTCGTGGCTCGCGGCGGCGACGGCCAAGACGAAGGCCGCATGGGCGTGCGGTTTCGGCCGGAAGAAGACAGCCCGCATCTGGATGACCTGCCACCAGCCGCGCCTTGGGCGGCCCTCGCGTTCGACGGGTCTACCGCCGCCGTGGCGGAAGCTCGTCGGGTGCTCAACGCCGTCGACCTGGAAACGGCCACGCCCATCAGCAAACCGAGCGGTCCGGGATTCCAGCTGCCTTGGATTCACCAAACAGGGGTGGGACGCACACGGGTGTGGCCCCTCGCGTGGCCCGTCCGTAAGGATCAGGCCGGCTGGATTTCCATCTTCACGTCGTGGCTGCTGATGCTGCTCATCGCGGCACTCGGGCTGCTGCTCGCCATTCTCGTGTTCCAGAATGCGCCGCTGGTGTCTCCCCCGGCGCCCATTCCGTCACAGGCGTCCGATGGTGGCAGCGGCAGCGGGTCGCCCCAGTCGGGTTCTCCGACGTCGGGAGAGCCGTCCGGCCCGCCCAAGACGGACCACACCCACGAGCCCACCATGGGTGAACCCGATGAGTCGGAGTCTGATGGTGGCGGTGAACCGACGGTGAACCGGCGGCTGTGACCGCGTCGGCGATGCAAGTGGTGGGGCGTGCGGGGCTCGAACCCGCGACCCAGGGATTATGAGTCCCCTGCTCTAACCGGCTGAGCTAACGCCCCTCGTCGCGTCCAATTGAACTCGACAAGCTTAGCGAATCGCCGCCCTGTCCTGCGTGCTACGGCGCGACGGTGTCCAGCCAGCGCGCAACGCCCGCAGGTCCGTCGCACAACACGTCGGCACGTGACGCGAGCTCCGGGCGCTCGTCGGAGGTGGACACCACGACGACGCCCGTCTCACCTTGCGCCTGCCGCTGGCGGATGACGTCGAAGGCGGGGACGTCGCCCAGGTCGTCGCCGACCATCGCGACTACGTCGCAGCCCACCTCCTTGATCAGCGCGCGCAGCGTGTCCCCCTTCGAGATTTGGTGCGCGCGCAGTTCGAGCACTTCCTTACCCGGCTCGATGGTGAGGCTGTAACGCCGCGCGACGGCGAGCACGTCCGGTTCGATCTTGTCGAGCGTGCCGGCGGGGGCACGTCGGGTATGTACCCCCAGCGCGTGATGTTTGTCCTCGAGGTAGAGCCCCGGATATTGCCCTGCCAAACCCGCCAGATCCTGCAGCGCTGAGCGCACCGATTCCGGAGATTCGGGCACCTGCCGCCCGTCCTTGTCGAGGCGTTCCGCACCGTACTGGCCGAGCACGATCAGCTTGGACAGCAGGGCTGCGTCGAGACAGGCCAGCTCCTCTACTTCGTCGACGGGGCGGCCTGTGATGATGGCGACCTGGCCGATGCGTCCGATGAGACGCCCGAGTGCGTCGCGGGCGTCGGGATGGATGTACGCCTGCGTTGGGTCGGGCACTACGTCGGAGAGCGTGCCGTCGAAATCCAGCGCCACAAGGGTGGATTCGGGGCGAGCTGCTGCTGCTTGCAGAAAGGCCTTCTCGTAATCGTTGGGATGTGCAGGTGTTTCCATGCATCAAGCTTGGCATGTTTCCGGCTTCGGTAGGGTGGAGAGCGATACTAGGAGGAGCAGATGTCCGCTTCATTCGTTGTTGTCGCTAATCGTTTGCCCGTTGATCGCGTCGTTCATGATGATGGATCCGTCGACTGGCGCACGTCGCCAGGCGGGCTCGTGACGGCCTTGGAGCCCGTGATGCGCAGCAAGGGTGGCGCCTGGGTGGGCTGGCACGGAGCCCCAGATGAAGCAATCGAGGGGTTCGAGCACGACGGGTACGAGATCGTTCCGGTGCTGCTTGGGCAAACCGAGTACGAGGAGTACTACGAGGGCTTCTCCAATGCGACGTTGTGGCCGCTCTACCATGACACCGTCGCGTTCCCCGAGTTCCACCGCGAGTGGTGGGACGCGTATCAGAAGGTGAACCGACGTTTCGCCGACGCGGCCGCTGCAGTCGCCGCCGAAGGCGCGACGGTGTGGGTGCAGGACTACCAGTTGCAGCTCGTGCCCCAGATGTTGCGGGAGCTGAGGCCTGATCTGAAGATCGGATTCTTCCTCCACATTCCCTTCCCACCTATCGAGATTTTTGCGCAGCTGCCTTGGCGCCGGCAGATCGTCGAAGGACTTCTCGGCGCTGACCTCGTCGGGTTCCAGGTGGAAGGCGGCGCCCAGAACTTCCTGCGGCTGGTGCGCAAACACACCGACCTCGCGGTGGAAGGCGACACGGTGCGTGTCGATAACGCCCACAGTTGCACCGCTCGGGCCTATCCCATTTCGATTGACTCGGAGGGTTTCGCAGCGCTGGCGGAATCTCCGGAAGCCGTGGAGGAAGCCGAACAGCTCCTCGACGACCTTGGGAACCCCAAGCACGTGTTCTTGGGCGTGGACCGCCTCGACTACACGAAGGGCCTCCGGCAACGTATCCGGGCCATGGGTGAGCTATTCCGCGATGAGAGGCTCGACCCGCAAGAGACGGTGTACCTGCAGGTGGCAACACCGTCGCGTGAGCGTGTGAGCGAGTACATGAAGCTGCGCGACGATATCGACCTGCTGGTGGGGCGCATCAACTCCCAGACGGGCGACGTCGGGCGCGCACCCATCGTGTACATGCACCGCGGGTTCCCTCGTCAGACGATGGCGGCCATGTACCGAATCGCCGACGTCATGCTCGTCACGCCACTGCGCGACGGGATGAACCTCGTCGCCAAGGAATACGTGGCCTGCCATCCTGGCGACGGGGGCTCCCTCGTGCTGAGTGAGTTCGCCGGTGCTGCCAGCGAACTCGAGCAGGCCTACAGCGTGAACCCGTACGACCTCAACGGCATGAAGGACGTGTTTATGCGCGCGCTCACTGACCCGTACGAGGAACGCGCGAAGCGGATGCGGGCGTTGAAGGAACAGGTGTCGACTCACACCATCGAACGCTGGGCCGACTCCTTCCTCGGCGACCTCGCCGGGGTGTAGCAGTCCGCGTCACATATCGTCGAAACCAGGCTCTCGAATAAGCCCATTGTCGACGCCTTCCCGCGCAGGAACATAGAAGAGCCCCTGGTCTGTGTTCGGCTCGTAATGGACTACGAGGTTCTGTTCTTTCAGCCGCGTTGCTTCGGCCTCCTTGGGAGGCTCTGAAGTTGCTTAGAGTCGTGACAGGTCAGCCAGGCTGCACGCTCCGACCATTCAGCACGGCCACGGTGACGAGGACGGAAACCGACGCCCATGCGACCACCGCCGTCCAAGTTGCGGCACTGCCAGTGGCGGCTAGTACGGTGAGCAGTATTACTGTGAGTGTCAGGCATCCGATGATCAGCTTCATGGTGGTGCTCCTTCCTGTATGGTTTGGAGAGCGCCCCCGGAGCCAGTTCGTTTGGTTCCGGGGGCTTCTCTCATTTCCGCTCGCCCTGCTCAAGCGCCACGTCAGCAGGCCACGAGTTCACTAGCTGGGAGATGCACTGCGGGGAGACACGTAGCAGTTCACCCGGACCACGGACGGTCAACCCAAAGAGTCGAAGCTGCGATGCCACCTCGCGTGACTGCCGGGCAGCCAAGCCGGTAGCGACCTGAGCTTGCGCGGCCGCACGGGCGATCCGCTCTACGGCATCCGTCACATCCTTCGCGCCGGGCAGGAACGTCTCACCGCGCGCCAGCAGGCCCGCCTGAAAGCCGCATTCGCAGCCCACCCCGATCACGTCGCGGTCGAGGTCGCCTACATGTGCGCACAAGACGTCCGCGACGTGTTCCATCAGCCCACCCCTGCCCAGGGACGGCGTCTGGCCGAGAAGCTCATCGACTCGTTGCCGTCGTGCCCGATCCCGGAGATCGCAAGGCTGGGAAAGACGCTGCACCGCTGGAGGACAGCGTTCCTGGCCTACTTCGACACCGACGGTGCCAGCAACGGTGGCACCGAGCCTGTCAACGGGCTCATCGAACTTAGCCGCCGCATCGCCAGAGGGTTCCGCAACTTCGAGCACTACCGACTCCGAATGCTCCTCATCACCGGCGGGCTGAATGCCTCACCCCACACCCAACTCTGAAGAGCCTGATAACGGGTCGTAGTGGAGCGCAACCAAGAAATGAAACCCATCCAGAATCTTCTCGAGAGTGTAGAGTTTTGATAAAATAGGTACGAGTTCCGATTTGCTTCTAGTGAGAATACGTGGAATAGCGAGGGGGGGTGGCCATTATCGTTGATAATGGCCACCCCTCTTCCGGAAGCCCTGAGACTATTTCACAGTGATCTGAACGTCGGTTTTACCTGACGGTGGTACGTCGACATTTGTTTCGCCTTTCATGTTCACTTCGGGACAGCTGACGGTGATTGACTGCTTCCCGGGGTAAACGCTGGTCTCAAATTTGCCAGTAGAATCCGTCATAATAGCGTTCTCTTCAAACCTATTAGTCGAGCTGACGGAACAGTTCTCTACAGGCCTGCCAGCACTGTTATGAACAACTCCACTGAGTGAAACTTGTTTCTTCTCATTGTCTGCGGAAGAACACCCGACGAGCGCGATCACGCTAACCACGAAAATACCGATAGTCTTTACGAATCGCATGAGGCACCTATTTAACTTTCATGATGAACTCGTATAAACTCTTCGTGATTCGCGTAGCGCCGTTTCTCGTGCTTGTACAGTAGTTCTTTCCTAGCCGCCTCACTCCGTATGCGTGTATGGCGATCGCTTGGTTGGTACTTGCCTCATACACGGGTGATCCACTCTGCCCTTTAGCGGTGTCGATAGAATAGCAGAGCTGGTTTGGCTTGGAATATTCGATTTTTCCTGACATTCCCCACATTTGCGCTACAGGCTTATCTCCTGGATAACCTTTGATTGTCACGCTTTTACCGTTATAATTGGCTGTCTGCCACTTTAGTCCGAACCAGCCGGTTTGGGCACCAATGCGTCGGTTGAGTTTGACTATGCCCCAATCTTGGCCAACATTTCCGCTCTTAATATAGTTGATATCCGTCCATTTCTGTCTAACAGTAGCATAGCCATACGGTTTAGAAGAGCCATTGGCACCCGGATAAAACTTCAACCCGCTATACCAGTCTTTAGCCGACCGATTGTAAACGCACTGACCGGCGGTAACGAGGGTATCTGCGGATATCATCCATCCCGAGCAGTGGGCTCTACCGTTTCTTTCGATATAGACAACTGCTCTATTAGGAAACGCTTTAGTTCCCGCAATTCGGTATCGTCCATCAGCTCCAATAACCGTGTTCGGCGAAATAAGATCTCGAGATTTGTTGGGCAAAAGTGGAACCCGGCCGGCATCTTTTGGAATGTAGGCAGGGGACTCCCAAATGGTGACATCGCGCCTATTCGCGCCCAGGTCAGACTCCTTGAGTAAGTTATTGTTTTCATCAATACCAATAGGCAGTGGATCCAACTCTCGACTATCATCGAGCTGATGATGGTTTGAGTTGTCATGTATGTCGCTTAGGCTATCTGGCTCAGCGTGGGCAATGCATTGAAACGGTAGAACCAAAGCGAGAGTGATCGCACCTGCGGCTAACGCTTTCAGAGGCTTCATTGCAGTTCTTTCGTCAGACCAACAGTTCGTGTCGGAAAGAGGGTCAGCTGGGAATCTGTAGGGCCGCGCCCTCTTTACTTGACAATCTCAGTGTAGATAAGCTCATGAGCGCGAGTCAAGGATTCTCTGTAACAAGGTCTCCAGTCGTGTCTGCTGCACAATCCACAACGTGTCGTCGAGCTTACGGGTGGGCTCGAACCTCGCGTCAAACAGGGCGTGATTCTCGATCACGTACGCGACGTCAGACAGCAGAGTACCGTAGTCCGCTTGTACCCTCTCGATCGCCGCGACGGCATCGTCTCTCTGCACCTTCTCCCTAGCGGCAACAGTCGCCAGGCGCTCCGCATGCTCACGGGCGACTCTACTGGTGTCACGCGCGACAACGACCCGCGGCCACACGATCACCAGCGCCACCGCCGCCGCACGAACAGCAATGGCAATCCCCGTTCCGGTTGACATGCTGAACTCGATCGGACTCGATGCCCGCTGCTCAGGCGGCACCTCCAGTTCGCCAATTGCATTTAGCAGAAACGGGGGATGCAGACCGTTGCGAAACCGAATCCGGCCAGCCCCAACGCCGACCCGAGGGACTCATCCCTACCCATCCGCGCCACCGCCATGAATCCGCCGACGAAAATCATGCCCACGCCGAACACCTGGAGGACCACGGAATACCAGTCAAAAAACTCAAACATAGCTACACCCTCCCAGCAGCATCTGGCAGGAATCAGGAATGCTGCCTGGAACTCGGAGGGCCTGCCCAACGGCTTCCCTCTAACGTCGTCAATTACGCACGACGTTGTGCGGTTGGTCAACCTGAGCGCCGGTCAACCCACGCAGCACTAGACCGTGGAGCGGCGATCGAGCAGCCAGATGATCGCGGCAAATATCGATGACGCCGCCAAGAACGGCGCAACCAGCCGACCAGCCCCCGAGACGAACCCTGCGGCATTGACGTCATAGCTGAACAGCAGCAGCAGGATCGCCGCGGCAATCCCCGGGATGACCAGCCAGCCGGGGACTCGTCCCCGGACGAGACCCGCCGCCAGCCCCACCATCATCACGGTCCCGCAGATCAGCGAGAGGACTGGAACAACGTCGAGATAGACAAGCAGAAAGGGATCGAACCATCGATGGGTCTCGAATCCCCGCCCTCCACCCTGAGCGCCGAAGGCGGTCGTATAGGTAGGGAGAATCATGAGCACGACTGCAACCGCGGCGGAGAGCAGAGCTACTAGAATCCCTATTGCTTTCTTCATTTCATCATTTCAGCATAAAGTGCGTGTTTGTCGCCACGATCCCCGAGTTCAAAACGACCGCTTGCTTACCCTTATAGGTGTAGTGGACGATATTGTGACCATCCTTCGACTTACCGTAAGCGACGACAGCGTGCTTAATGGTTTTTCCGTCAGTGTAAGCATCCGGGAGTTCTCCGAACAGGATCACAGGCCGACCATTGTTAAGCGCCGAATTCACGTTGGTGCTGAGCCAGTTGTACCACGCCGTTGAACTCACCTTCATGCGGATGGCTGCGTGGTATCCGATGCCATCGGCAACCGGGAGACCCCATGACGCCATATCTCGTCCGTTACGGATACGGGATGAACCTCGTCGCCAAGGAGTACGTGGCCCGCCATCCTGGCGACGGGGGCTCCCTCGTGCTGAGTGAGTTCGCCGGTGCTGCCAGCGAACTCGAGCAGGCCTACAGCGTGAACCCGTACGACCTCAACGGCATGAAGGACGTGTTCATGCGCGCGCTCACTGACCCGTACGAGGAACGCGCGAAACGGATGCGAGCGTTGAAGGAACAGGTGTCGACTCACACCATCGAACGCTGGGCCGACTCCTTCCTCGGCGACCTCGCCGGGGTGTAGCAGTCCGCGTCACACTCGACTGAGCGCACACCAGATGCTCATTTCGGGCCGCGTAAGCCCATTTCTTGAATCTGGAGTGCATCCAGTCGAGCGGCGGTTACGGGGTGACCGAAAACTATCACTTAACTAGCTGCGACACGCGACCTCGCGAGACGCCCAGAATCACTGCCGAGTCGCTCACCGAGAAACCCGCGTGACGAAGCCGACGCGCAACGTCACGGGAGCGCTTGGCTGCCGCTGCTGTTGCCTCCGCTGCTTGCTCAGTTGCGGCACGTGCAGCTGCCACTTCTTCCCCCAGCGCACCGATGTCCGGAGCAATCTCAATGTCCCAAGCAGAATGATCGACGTCCTCTTGAATGGTGTCGAGGTAGTCGATCACCTGCTGACGAGCTTTGTCGAGCGAAGCAACCTGAGTCCAGCAGTCGCCTTCATTCCACAGTTCCCAACCACCGCTCCAACGCCGTGCTGTGATCGTGACATTAGGCATGCTCACTCCTCTCGATGGCTTTGAGCGCTTTGGCCGTGAGACCCGGCGAGACCTCATGGGTTTGTGTGTTGGACACCTGAATCGCGCAGTGTGACCAAACCTGGTGATCGCCCTTGCCTTGGCGCGACACGAATTGCGCTTCCCGAAGCGTTCGGGCGAGTTCACGGTACTTCATCGGCTTGGTCACAGTACTAGTTTACCCTACCTAAATCTACGCATGGATCGCTCTAAACATGTGTCACGCGACAGCCCAACCCACCTGATAAGACGCCACACGATTCGGTGGACATCTGGAGATGTTCACATGGCCGAATCGGGACTTCGTTCACTGCATCTCTGTCGAACTCGAAACTCAGCTGAAGGTGCAGGTGTCTACCCACGCCACTGAACGCTGGGCCGACTCCTTCCTCGGCGACCTCGCCGGGGTCTGAGAGCTACCGCGTGCCGGTCAGCCCACTGCCAGGGCCGTGTACCAACATCGCTGCGCCCTCGAGGTGCTTGACGTCAAGCACCAGCTTCCCCTCGACCGCTCGTGGAAGCCGGGTGGTGAACGTGTTGTGGTGCGCCATCCAGGTGACAAGGTGCTGCTCTTTGAGGAGCACCCCGCGCTCGTCCCGAAGCGTCACCTCCACCTTGGAGTTCGTCTTGGGCTGGACTTTCCCGCTGCAGGCGAAGCTCGCGGTGCTGTCCGATGTACCTCCCTCGGAGGAGCAGGTGGTGAGCTTCAGCATGAGGAACCCCTGAAACTCACTCTGGTCTCCGAGCGAGAACGTCTGAGAATCAGACACGGCCTGCGATGTCCAGCCTGCATCGAGATGGAACGGGTCGCCCTTCAGATAGCCGACCTTGCCGAGCGAGGCCTCGATGGCGATGCGTTGTCCGCTCCAGCGTTCGGTGGCCCTGGGTGCGACTTTGACCCGACAGTCAGTGCCGGCGAACGGAATAATCTTCTTCACGGTCCTGCCATTGGCGAGGTTGAACGCCCCTGAATAGGCCGTAGGCGTGTCCCGGCAGATCGCGGCCGTGAACACAGGGAGATTCGGCACCGCACCTTCCTTCCACGCGTAAGTCACCTCGACCCACCCTGCCCCTGTGAACGAACCGAGCGGCTCCGGCTCGGGGGTCCCAGCAAGACACAAATCCTGTGGACAGCGCGCGTACATGACACCACGGGTCGGACGGTCGGGGAATGTGGACGGTTCGGGAAGCCCCGGCCAGTCCGCCCCCGTGGGCGTGGGATTCGGATCCGCTTCAGGTATCTCGCCATCGGTGCTTTCGGAGGGCGCAGACCCGGACCCGGTATTAATCGGGGAATGAAGAGCACACCCGCCAAGCGCGAGCAAAGCAACCAGCACAGCACCAAGGAGCATCCGACCTCTGGCTATCACGGGTATCTCTCCTCCATCCAACACACATCAGTGTGCCTCATGACACAAATGCTCTACTCCGCACGAGCCCGTGATTCCCGCCCGTAGCTGTGGGCAAAAGCAAAACCCCCTCGTCAGAGGGGGTTTTGTTGGCTCCCCGGACTGGATTCGAACCAGTAACCCTTCGATTAACAGTCGAATGCTCTGCCGTTGAGCTACCAGGGAATGGTGGCGTAACCACGCGAGGAATAACGATAGCAGGCCTGCCGCGAGGACGCCAAACGCTGCTCAAGTCAGCCCGTACTCGGCTTTCAGGCGATCGGTTTCCTCCACGACCAACGCGGCCGTCATCGGATCGGTGAGGCGCGCACCACCACTGGGCACAGCGAAGAACTGGAGCTGCTCGTCCGCGCCGAGCGATCGACGAACGATGATCCTCACCTCGCCGGGATCGAGGTCGTGCTGCACGAACCCTACCGTCGATGCCTGCACCCGCTCTTGGAACAGCATCGGCAGTTGCCCGGGGCGCTCAAGGCTCGCCTCGTAGGCTTCACCGCGCATGTCTGTCCACCGAAAGATCCCCCTCTCGGCACGCCAGCTTCCGCGCTCTACCTCGTGCCAGCCCATAGCGACCCATTCCCCGTCGCGCTTGACCGCAACCTTATCGACGGTGCCTACGACGACCGGTTTCCCATCGGCGTCCCTGCCCTGCGCCAGAATCTTGGCCCGAGGGCCGAGGGCCGTCGCGAGGTCTTGGTCTATGCGTGCCGTCATGCAATCCATCCTGCACCATGTGGACAAAAAAGTGTTGTCCGTTGCATCTGCAAAAGTTCCTGTGGAGAACTCAGCGCGGCGCCCGTCGACCGTGGTTCGGTGTGTTCCATGATTACTCTGCCTGATTTCGACATGACCCCCGACGAACAACGCCTCCTGACGCTCGCCGTCGCCACCATCGAGCCGGCATATGCCCTCGTGCGCTTGGCCCCCACCAGTCTCGTGTGCTGGCAGGCCATCGTCATCGGCCTCGCCGCCGAACGCAGGCTCTGGGAGGGCAATCTCCGTCTCGTCTACAGCATCGCCTACGACGCCCATCGACGCGGCAACGGCGACTTCGAGGAGCTCTTCCAAGAGGGCTGCCTGGCCCTCCAACGTGCGATCCGCAGATTCCGCCCCGAGCTCGGATTCCGGCTCTCCACCTACGCCCACGACTCCATCGTGCGCCACGTACGCCACCACGCCGACCCTGGCCAGTACGTCTTCGATTCCAGGCACTTCAAGCGGGTTCGCCACCTCGTCCTGGAAGACAAGGCGCCGGAGCAGGTCAGCATGGCGACGATGGCCCGTCGCGTGAATCCTGAAGTACTCGACCGGATGGCGGACCCCGTCGACGCGTACGAGGAGATCCACGAGCAAAACATGGAGTTCCTCGAGCTCCTCCCCGAGTTGCATGCAGATTTGTTACGCCGACGCTTCGGCCTCGACGGCCCCGTGTGGAGCCAGTCGGAACTCGCTGCGGACCTCGGCGTGTCCACCTCCACGATCTCGAGATGGGAGCAACGCGCGCTCGAGCAAGCCCACCAGCTACTCACCGCTGACCGCATGCTCAAGGTGGCTTAACAGCTCAGCTGAGGCCCACCTGCTGCAAGCGCTTCCGCGCCATCTCCAGCTCGGTGAGCTCCGCGAACTTCTGGCGATACTCCGCCTCATTCTTCGTCGGATCGGTGCGCTGCAACTTCGACTTCAAATCGTCAATCTGCCTCGACACCCGGCGAAGCTGCAGCCGCGACGAATGCACCAGGGAGTACTGCTCGTCGGGCTCGCGCCACAACGGTTCTACCAGCAGCGCCACCATGAGCTGAGCCGTATTCTCCGACGGCGCATCCTCACGCAAACGCGTTTCCCAGTCGTCGCCGAACGGGACCCGTCGGATCAACGTCATCACCGCCACGTAGCCAGGGTGGGTGAAGTCGTCGGGTTGCACGCCGTTCCAGTCGGTATCGAAGGTAGTCGGGTGCTGTAACATGAGCTTGAGCGCGTCGCGTTCGAGCCGCAGTGAGCGATCGTTCGGGTCGGGCCACCCGTCGTCGCGCGGCCGGCGAGCCGGCGTGGCTTCCTCATACGCCGGCTCACTGTGTCGCCGACGCTGCACCTCGCGGCGGACATCGTCAACGTCCATACCCAGGATGCCTGCGAGATCACGCAAATACTGCCCGACGAGGGACTGGTCGCGGATTGAAGTGACGAGCTCCCCCGCTTCGCGCGCGGCCCCCAGTCGTCCTTCGGCGCGGTCGAGATCGTAGCGACGGGCGATGTTCTCCATCACGAATCGGTACAGCGGAATTCTGGTGGCGACGAGCTCCCGCACCGCCGCATCGCCGGACTGCATGCGCAAGTCGCACGGGTCCAGCCCCGTCGGTTCCACCGCCACGTAGGTTTGGGCGACGAAGTTGTGGTCGCCTTTGAAGACCTTGAGGGCAGCGGCTTGCCCGGCGGCGTCGCCGTCGAAGGTGAAGATGACCTCGCCGTGCAGGCCATCTTGTGTACCGAGCAGGCGCTGCAGCACGCGGGCGTGGTCGTCGCCAAATGCGGTGCCGCAGGATGCGACGGCGGTCTCCACCCCAGCGATATGGGCGGCCATCACGTCGGTGTAACCTTCGACGATCACTGCCTGCGACCGCTTACCGATCTCTCTGCGGGCGAGATCGAGCCCGTAGAGCACCTGCGATTTCTTGTAGACGGGGGTCTCCGGCGTGTTGATGTACTTGGCCGGGAGGCGGTCGTCGTCGTAAATCCGCCTGGCGCCGAACCCGAGCACCGATTGCGCGGAATCGCGGATGGGCCACAGCACTCGCCCGGCGAAAAAGTCTCTGCCGAAGTCACGGATGAGGCCCGCGGCCTTGAGCGTCTCGTCGTCGAATCCTTGTGCCCGCAACGCCTGACGCAGCGCGTAACCGCTCTTCGGCGCATAGCCGATCTTGAAGTGCTGGGCGTGCTCGCGGGTGAAGCCACGGCCGTCGAGGAACACGCGTCCGGCAACGCCTTCCGGGGATTCCAGTTGCTGCGCGAAGAAGTCTTCGGCCGCAGCGTTGGCTTCCAGAATGCGTTTCCGCAGCCCTGGTGCCTGCGCGGGTTGCCCGTCGTCTTCCATGACGAGTTCGACGCCGTAGCGGTCGGCCAGCATCTGCACAGCTTCGAGGAACGAGAGGTTCTGATTGCGCTGCAGGAACGTGATGACGTCTCCGCCTTCACCGCAACCAAAGCAGTAGAAGAAGCCCCGCGCAGGAGTGACGTGGAAGCTGGGCGTCTTCTCGTCGTGGAATGGGCACAGGCCCTTCAGCGACCCGCTGCCGGCATTGCGCAGCATGACGTACTCGCCGATGATCTCGTCGATCCGGGCACGCTCGCGAACCTTCGCGATGTCTTCTTCCCTGATCCGGCCAGCCACGCCCCACATCCTAGCCGTTCGTGAACGGGTGACAGCGCGTCAGGCCCCACGCCCGATGCCGCGGGGCAACTTCTTCGGATCCCACCCCAGCAGGCGCTGCGCCTGCTCGAATGCGAACCGATCAGTCATGCCGCTCACGTACGTCACGGCGCCACGGACTCGGTCGTCGACGCGGTGGCTCTCGGGCATCGCGTCGGGCCGCTCCATGTAGTGCTCCACCAATCCGCGCAGCACCGCCACCACGGTTTTCGACTGCGCCACCGACTCAGGGCGGGTGTAGATGCGCTCGTAGTTGAAGCGTCGCAGTTCGGCGAGAGCTTCGGCTCTCAGCGGGTCGAGCCCGACACGGCCGGTGGTCATCGTCGTTTCGATCACACCATTGATGAAGGTGGCGAGCTGTTCCCGACGAGTACGCCCGGCCACCTCGGTGACGACGGCTGGGAGCTGATTGATATCGACGATGCCAGCGTGGATGGCGTCTTCGAGGTCGTGGGAGCAGTACGCGATGCGGTCGGCCCAGCTCACCAATTCGCCTTCGATGGTCGACGGTGCTGGCCGCGACCAGGAGTGGTTGCGGATCCCGTCGAGTGTCTCCTCGCACAAGTTCAGGCTCGTCAGCATCACATCCGCGCCCCAGGGGCCGTGGTCGTAGCCACCCTCGATGAACAGATCGAACGCGTCCTCGCTCGCGTGCCCGCCGGGCCCGTGGCCGCAGTCATGGCCGAGCGCGATGGCGTCGACCAGCGCAACATTGACACCGATTCCTCGCGCCATGGCGACAGCGCACTGCGCCACCTCGAGCGCATGTGTGAGTCGCGTGCGTTGGTGATCCGTCGGGTACACCACCACCTGCGTCTTCCCCGCGAGCCGGCGGAAGGCCGTCGAGTGCACGATCCTGTCGCGGTCACGCTCGAAACAGGTGCGGAACGGATCGGGTTCTTCTGGCCTTGCGCGGTTGCCCGCCCCTTCAGCGAAGGTGGCGTTGGCGTCGAGCGTTTGCCGCTCCACGTCCTCGCGGAACTCACGCCCGCGCTGCATGTTCGAGGCTGGCCCGACGTGGCTCGTGGCGTGGGCAGTGACCAACTCGTCGCCATGTCCGCGCATGGTGTTGGCCCACTGCTTGGCCCTCGGCAATGGCTCGTTCACTGTCTCACCCTCCGCTGACGTCGAGTTCTGCTTCCTGGAGATTCAACTCGCAGCCGCTGGTGTCGTCGTACCACCCATGCGGCAACACCACTTTGCCACGAGGGCTCCCCTGCCTGCCGCGCGGCGTGCCGAGCTCCGCGACGGGGAACTCCGCGTCCGCGTCGAGACGCGCCACGAGTTGCTGGAGCTCTTCCATCGTCGAGACCATCGCGAACTCCCGACGCAGCTCCCCCACTGGATAGCCCTTGAAGTACCACGCCATGTGCTTACGCAAATCGACGAGCCCACGTTCACCGAAGTAGCCCTGCAGCAGTTCGGCGTGACGGAGGATCATCTGCCCGACCTGGCCCAGGGTGGGGCGCTTGCGGTTGGGGCTGCCCTGGAATGCGGCAGCGAGGTCGCCAAAGAGCCAAGGCCTGCCAAGGCACCCTCGCCCGATCACCACGCCGTCGCACCCGGTTTCATCCATCATCTTCAGCGCGTCTTCGGCCTCCCAAATGTCCCCGTTGCCGAGCACCGGAATGTCGACGGCCCGCTTCAGTTCGGCGATGCGAGTCCAGTCAGCCTCCCCGGAATATGCCTGCGCGACGGTGCGTCCATGCAGCGCGATAGCTGCGGCGCCTTCCTCTTGGGCGATGCGGCCTGCATCCATGAAGGTCTCGTGGTCGTCGTCGATGCCGATGCGGGTCTTGATCGTGACGGGAATGCCGAACTCGTCAGCGGCGCGCACGGTGGAGCGGATGATGGCGCGCAGGCGATCGCGCTTATAGGGCAGCACCCCGCCCCCACCGCGTCGGGTCACCTTCGGCACGGGGCACCCGAAGTTGAGGTCGATGTGGTTGACGTCGAATTCTCGAGCGAGGATGCGGGCCGCGTCGGCCATCACGTCGGCGTCGACGCCGTAGAGCTGGACGGATCGGATCTCTTCGCCGGGATCGAACTGGAGCATGGTGCGGGTCTTCGGATCACCGCACACGAGCGCCCGCGAAGTGATCATCTCGCAGACATACAGCCCTGCACCTTGCTCGCGGCACAGCTGCCGGTACGCAGCATTCGTCACGCCAGCCATGGGGGCCAACACCACAGGAAGGTCCACCACCACAGCATCCCGGCGGCTGGGCGCATGAAGATGCAGTGCTTTGGTCATGGAACTCCTCACATCGAAATCACCCAAGCATGCCTCAGGGCTCCAGCAGGAGCCTAATGGCAAGCCCCGCCGCACCTCGCGCCCAATCGGTGAACTCCAGCTGTTTCACCAAGATTTCCGGCGGATCCACGTCGTGTAGGGCACGCCAGTCGAGACTTTCCTGAAACTGGTTCCAGTGCCGGTCAAGCAGCCAGATACCTTCTCCAGACAGCACAATGCGCTCAGGGCCCCAGGTGTGCCGTGCGAGGATCACGAGATCGGCAAGTACGCAAGCAGCATCTGCTAAGACGGGCTCGGCGAGTGGCTCTAAGCCCATGCGAAGATCTTCGACAGTGAGGCTTTTTCCTGCGGCGGCGCTGGCTCGCTGTACGATCCCTGCCGTAGACAGCACCTCGTGATAGCTACGTCCATCTCGACACCACAGATCGCCAACCATGCCGTTGAATCCCTCATAGCCGACCGCCAACGTTCCCCCCACAACAGCTCCAGCACCAACACCGGACCCGAGGGTGAGCACAGTGAGATTCTCTGTGCCTCGGCCAAGGCCCACCCAGTGCTGCGCCAGCGTCAACGCATCGACGTCGTTTGCGGTAGTACAGGGCAACCCGGTCGCCTCAGTCACCTGGCTAGAGAAGTTGCACTTCGGCCAGCCCAACAGCACAGCACTGCGCACCGTGCCAAAAGGATCAACCGCACCGGCAAGACTCACACCTACGGCAAACAACTCGTCGGTAGTGTGCAACTCCCGAGCGAGTGCTGCAAGAGCGCTGACTGTCGTCGCAGGCGATGAGGTATCCGCTGGCCGCACCACCGTGGTTCGCACCTTCCCGCGCAATCCGGTGACCACGGCATGGAGTGCTCCAGGAACAACCTTGACACCGAGCACCAACGCCGACCCATCGCGCAGGGCTAACGGCTGTGTGGGCCTCCCCAAAGCAGTCGGTTCGGGCTCCAGCTCCTCGAGATACCCTTCCAGCACGAGCGGGCGGGTCAGGCGAGTCAACGATGGCATGCTGAGGCCGGAGAGCCGTGTGAGATCCCGACGAGGAATCGGGCCGTGTTGCAGCACCAACTGCAACACGCGCCGCGAATTCTCGTCGAGGTCATGCACCGTCCGACGGGAGGTGGAGGTCATGAGTCAGTCAGTTCCAACAAGCTGTTCAACTGCGCGTTGAGATCGGTGAGAGAAGATGCATCCTCCTTCCCAGTGTAGATGGCTTCCATCTGGGGAATAGTGAGTGCAGAGATATCGGCTGCCTGACGAGTGACCGGCATGAGCTGGGTAGTGTCCTCATCGACGTGTGTCGTGAATGCGGTGACGTCGAGGCCAGCCTCCTTGCGGACAGCAAGTGAACGTTCAGTTGCTTCGGTTCTAGCGGGGAAAACAACTCCGGCCTCGGCAATGATGTTCTGGCACTCTGCCCCAGAAAGATACGCCACCCAACGTGCCGAACCTTCAGGATTATCCGTAAATCTGGTAATAGAATCCGCCAGCCCATTAAACATTGAGCTACGTTTCCCTGATGGACCCACGGGAGTGGGGGCGATATGGAGATCGGCCTTGGCTTGCGACGTGAAGCTGGAAATCATCCAAGACCCATTGGGGGCAAGTACAGCCCTACCTGCTGCCCACTGCTGGTAACTTCCAGTCAGCCCGCCAAAGGTATCGTACTTCGGCATATAGCCTTTGTCAGCCAACCCAAAGTACCACTGGACGGTTTTCTGAAACTCAGGATCGTCGAATCGGAACTTCGTTGCCCAGGGATTTTTGTCGGTCGGTTCCCAATTCGGCAGTGATCCAGTGTAGAGCGACCACTGTGTCTGCCCGAAGGTGTCGCCCCCCGCCCCTTCGGACGCTAAACCAAAGATCTGCACATTATTCTTGTCGAATCCTGGTTCGTCACCACGAATCCCGTTCTTATCAACGGTGAGGTGAGCGATGATCTCCTCGAATGTTCCGCCGTCGTCAGGGTTCCAGGTCATAGTACGTAGTTGTTCTTCGGTGATACCAGCAGCATCGGTGACGTTCTTGTCATAGAAGTAGCCGACCGTATCCCAGTCTTTGGGAGCACCATAGCGGTGCCCATCTTGACCTTTCCAAAGTTCCGCCAGGTCACCCGCGTAGTCAGAATCTTTGATCCCCTTCGTGGGCTCGAGTTCGTCGAGCGGAAGTAGAACGTCAAGGTCCACATACTGAGGAAATTGTTTGAGATGGTTGGTAAATACATCCGGCGCTTGATCGGCAACAAACCCTGCGGTGAGTTTGCTCCAGTAATCGTCCCAGCTAAACTGCTTGATCCGAATTTTGAGATCGGGGTTCTGCTGCTCGAATTGGTCTGCGCACCGCTGATACCCCGGCTGTTGCGCTGAGTCCCACAGCCAGTACTCAATGGTTCTATCATCTGCGCCCTCGGTGGGTTGAGCAGAGCAGCCAGCAGCCAAAATCAGAGTTGTGATAGCGCCAGTCGCGGCAGCGCGAATGAGGTTGCGACGTTGTTTCATGATACGTTTCCTCACTTGATTCCGGTGAAGCCAATGGAATTAACAATGCGCTTGGCGAAGCAAGCGAACAGCACCAACATCGGCAGCGCGGCGATGAGTGTCGCAGCCATCAGGCCAGACCAGTCCGGACCAGTCTGCGGGGTCTGCGCCCGGAAGATGCCAAGACCGACAGTCAGCACTGTGGAACGCTCCGAGTAGGAAACCATGAGCGGCCAGAAGTAGTCATTCCACGACGTGATGAAGGTCAACAGCGACACCGTAGCGATGGGCGCTGCAGACATGGGGACGATGAGGCGGAAGAAGTTTCCAAGCTTGCTAGAGCCATCAATGAGCGCAGCTTCTTCAACTTCAATGGGGACGTTCATGAAGAACTGCCGAAGGAAGAACACGGTAAACGGCGCCATCAACATGGTCGGCAAGGAGATTCCGAGCAGAGTATCAATCAGGCCGAGTTCCTTAATCAGCACGAAATTGGGAAGGAACGTGAAGATGGTAGGCACCATCAGTCCGCCCAAGAACAAGGCGTAAACCAGGTTCCTCCCCTTCCAGCGCAGCCTCGAGAACGCGTACGCTGCCGTAGCTGAGAAGAACACCTGGCCGATGGTAACCATCGTGGCGACGAGGAAACTGTTCACGAGATAGCGCCAGAACTGGACCTGCTGACCAGAACCGCCTTGCGCCAGCGATTCTTCAGCGCTTTGCAATCCGAGCACTCGTGCAAACCCGCCAGTATTGAACTCCACAGGTAGCCAACTCGTCGAGCCTGCGTACAGCGCGTGGTTAGAAGAAAGCGCAGTTCGAAGCATCCAGTAGAAAGGGAACAGGCTGACGAAGATGATCAGCGCCATCACCGTCCAAGCAACGATTCTCCCCACAGGCCAGCGTCGCGGAGAACGAGTGGGAGCTTGAGGAGTGTCATCGTCGAAAACAGAAGTAGTTGTTGCTGTATCTAGGGACATCATCGGCCTCAGTTCAGGTCAGTCTCACCAGCACGCATCAGGCGGTACTGGATAATGGAGACGATGAGCAAGATGACCAACAAGGCCACCGAAAGTGCAGACGCGTAGCCGAACTGGAAACGTCCGAACGCCATATCGTAAATGTAGAGTTGCAGAACTCGCGACGAGTTGACTGGGCCACCCGACGTGGTCACCGCCACCGTATCGAAGACCTGAAACGATCCGATAACAGTCATGATGAGCACCAACGCCAGGATTGGGCGGAGTAGCGGAATGGTGATTTTCCTGAACATACTCCATTCAGAGGCGCCATCGACCCGTCCGGCTTCATAGACACTTTCTGGAATCGACTGCAGACCGGCGAAAATGAGCAGTGCCGTATATCCCATGTGCCGCCAAACATTAATTAAGGCAATAGTGGGAATGACATACGCTTCATCGGCCAAAAAGGGGATTCGATCGAGACCAATAGCGGAGATGACCTGGTTCGCTACACCCAGCTGGGTATCCAAGATCCAGAGGAACAGCAAGGCGGCGACGACGTTCGAGACGAGGTAGGGGGTCAACACAATCGAACGGATGAACGTCGATTTTGTCAGCCGATGCATAAGTACCGCAATCAGCAAGGCGACAATGGTCTGTACACCGATGTTGATTACGACATACTCGATAGTCACCCAAGCGGCATTCCAAAATATTGGGTCCTTCGCCATGCGGATGTAGTTGTTAAATCCGACGAAACTTGGCTCAGTGAGAAGGTTGAAATCAGTGAAGCTCAACCAAATTCCTCGAGCCAGTGGCCAGAGCAAAAAGAGCACTAACCCAATGGATGCGGGTAGGATCATGAGTAGTGCGAGCTTGAGGTCGCCGAGACGACCCCGGCGACTTCTGCTCACAGCAGGGGGTGTTGGAATAGTAGTTGACATTCATATCTCCATTGATGAGGAATGTGGTTATGTTGCGGCGTTTACTGGAGCTTGTTCAGCACGAAGAGCATGGCGGTACAGGGACGCAAGACGGGGGCTTGTAGACCCACTGCGGCAAGCTGGGCACCAGTTAAGACCACATAGTCAGAAGCGGTAATCCACGGTGTTTGCGCATTGGCTTCCCGCAGTGGCTGACGGTCAACCACGTGCACGCGATACCGGGCTTCCGCTTCAAGACCAGGAAGCCTGAGTCGGCCAATGCTCGCACAGCAAGTGCCTTCCAGCTGCGCCAGCGAGAAGATCGCCTGATCGGCGCTGACGACGCCTTTGCAGTAGACACCCGCATCGGGCATCTCCACCCGAACTACCCGACCGGTATGCAGCGTCGTGCGGTGCTGCTTGTACCACTCGATCCACCAGCCGAGCTGCTCCAGCTCCTCGTCAGTGGCGCGGGCAAGATCCCACTCGATGCCGAAGTGGCCGAAGACTGCGGTGGCGGCACGGAAGTTGAGATCATGCCATCTGCCCGTCACGTGGGAGCGCCCAGAGGCGACGTGACTCCCCATGAGCTCGAGAGGGAGCAGCTGACCGGTCCACCACAACATTCGCTGACGATCCTGCGGATCAATATTGTCGGAGACCCAGACTCGCTCAGCCCGTTCCAGGACGCCAAGATCAATGCGTCCTCCCCCTGAGCTGCACGACTCGAACTCAATGTGCGGGAATCGCGATCGCAGTTCGTCGAGCAACCGGTAGAACGCGCGTGTTTGTGCTGCGACTCCGGCCCGCCCGTCTGGCATGGTGCCAGCATCGATGAGATCTCGGTTGTGATCCCATTTGACATAGTCGATGGCGTACTCCTCGAACAGCGCAGTCATCTGCTGGAGCACGTGGTCGTAGGCCTCAGGAATACCGAGGTTCAGCACCTGTTGATGACGGGCTTCCACCGGCATCCTGTCGGGGAGCTGCATGATCCATTCAGGATGCGCCCGCGCAACATCAGAGTCTTCATTGACCATCTCAGGCTCGAACCAGAGGCCAAATTGCATGCCGAGGCGCTTGACTTCGTTGATGAGCGGATGCAGACCATCAGGCCAAATATCTGCACTCACCACCCAGTCGCCAAGACCAGCGAAATCATTGCGTCGAGCACCGAACCAGCCGTCGTCCAAGACGTATCGTTCGACGCCTAGCTCCGCTGCACGCTGCGCCAAATCGGTCAGTCGGTCAAGATCATGATCGAAATAGACGGCTTCCCATACGTTCAACGTCACAGGTCGATCTGTCGCAGGGTGGACAGGCAACGAGCGTAGAAACTCGTGAAAACGGCCTGCTTGAGCGTCCAGGCCCTGGGCGTAATTAAAGTAGACCCAAGGCGACTCGTAGCTTTCCCCCTTTGCAAGACGCCTCTCGCCAGCCAGCAGCAGTTCTCCTCCACCAATCACCTGTGCGCCGAGTTGGTCACGTTCCGCAAGCTGAATGTGGTTTCCGCTCCATCCGACATGCGTGGCCCAAATCTCGCCTTGCTGGTATCCGAACCCCCGCTCCCCCGCGCTGAGAATGTAACTCGAGTCAGCCCCGGTCCTTCCATGACGGTTCTCACGCCGGAACGAGCCGACGGAGAACGCTTGGCGTTGCGTTACGCGCTCCACCGCCCAGCGGCCAGCGAAATCCATGAGTTCTCTCGCCTGTGCTGGCACGGGGAAGCGGATGGTGAGCTCGTCGAGTTGGAAGGCGTCGTCAGCGAGGTTGGTCAGCGATGCTCGAGCACGAACGAGCCCCATGGGCAGCATCTCCACCCAGATGCTCATCGCCAAACCGGCCGTGGGAGCTTCGGCCTGGTATTCGACAACCCCGCTTTCAGCAGAAACGAATCCCTCGATGGGCTTCCCGTCAAGCAGCACCTGGGTGACGTGCCACGTCGGACTCCAGTCCTTACCGAAACGGTGCCCCACGAGCCCAGGTCGCCCCTTCCACCCCCAACGTTCCTCGGGAATGATGCCCAGCTGCAGGGGGCCGTCGAAGGTGTTATTGACTGCGGGCCACGTCGATGTGTGCTGTAGCGTTACAGCTTCCTCAGCCGTAAGTGGTTCTATGTCCTGCCCCCAGTGCACCACGCTCGGCATGATCTCCGAGCTAGCGCTGAGCAAGATACCGACGTCGCCACTGTGCAACGAGATTAGAGATTCCATGGTTCAGCTTCTTCGCTATCCTGTACTTAATTTCACTACGGAATTAAGTACAGGATAGTACATACAAGACGCTCTGTGTCAATGCCCGGTCGAAAGAATCTTGCGAATAATCCATGCCTGGCACAGGCGCGGTCAGCTACAGCTCCTCGCGCGCCACATACGCCGATGGCTCGTCGACGGCACGCAACATGACTGGAGTGAGCAGCATCCTGGCGTCGTAGCCGCCGAAGGCTCTGCGGTATGAGCCGATGTCGCTCCACCTGGTGACGAGCGCCACGAGGCCTGGTTCGTCGACGTTGTGCACGACGTCCGCCGCTTCATTGCCGGGCTTCCTCCGCCAGAACTCGGCGACCTCATGCAAGGCCACAAGGAGATCGTCGTCGCACTGCTCGAAGCGGATGATGGCGTACATGCCGCTCATTCAACACCACCTGAGTTGGCACCGCGATTTGGCATGCAATCAGCATTGCTCGATAATGATTCTCATGAAGAAGTCTGCTGCACTGCTACTCCTGCCCGCTGCCATGACGCTCGCGTCCTGCTCATCCCCCGCCACTACCGAAGGCGGCAAGGACGGCGACAAGCCGAACGTCGTCGTCGCGTTCTACGGGCTGGAATACACGGCGCAGCAGATCGTCGGTGACCATGCGACGGTCACCACCCTCACACAGCCGGGCCAGGAGGCCCACGGCCTTGAGCTCAAGCCTACGCAGGTAGCTTCTGTCGGGGAAGCGGATCTCGTCATGTACCTGAAGCAGTTCCAGCCGGCCGTCGACGAGGCGGTGGCGCAATCCGGTAATGAGCATGTCCTGGATGCCGCTCAGTTCGCCGATCTGCTGCCAGCCACCGGTGCCGAGCACGATCACGATCATGGCGACGATGATGATCACGAAGGCCACGACCACGGCGACGATGCGGACGACGACCACGACGGCCACGACCACGCCGACCACGACCACGCCGACGACGATCATGGCGATGATCACGACCACGCCGACGACGACGATCATGGCGATGATCACGAAGGCCACGATCACGACCACGGCGATTTCGACCCGCACTACTGGCTCGATCCGAACCGCATGGCCAAGGTTGGCCAGGCGCTCGCCGACCAGCTCGGCAAGCAGTACCCCGAGATGAAGGACGACCTGCAGGCCAACGCGAAGAAGTTCAGCGAGTCGATGTCGAAGATCGATGAGGAGTACAAGGCCGGCCTCGCGAAGTGCGAACGCAAGGAATTCATCACGTCGCACACCGCGTTCAATTACCTTGCCCACAACTACGGCATGACTGAGATCGGCATTTCCGGCATCAACCCAGACGGCGAACCCTCCCCCGCTCGCATCGCCGAAGTGCAGAAGCTCGCGAAGGAACACGGCGTCACAACAATCTTCTTCGAGACGCTCACCAGCCCGGCAGTCTCCAAGGCCATCGCTGGCGACCTCGGCCTCAAGACCGCGGTGCTTGATCCGCTCGAAGGCGTCACTGACAAATCCCCTGGCGACGACTACCCTTCCATCATGCGCGCAAATTTGGAGGCGCTGAAGGAAGCGAATGGGTGCAAGTAACCAACTATTAGAAGCCAAGAACCTCTACGTCGCGCGGGGCAGCAATCCTGTCCTGCGCGACGTCAGTGTGTGCGTAGGGCGGGGTGAAACCGTCGCGGTCCTCGGCGGCAACGGTTCTGGTAAATCAACTCTGATCAACGCAGTGCTGGGGCTCCTGGCACATCAACAAGGCACCGTCGAACTATTCGGCACGCCGCTGCGGCAATTCCATAGCTGGGAGCGCATCGGCTACGTCCCACAGCATTCCTCGATTCAAGTCGCGGCAGCGACTGTCCGGGAAATCGTCGCATCCGGTCGCATACCGCACCACCGCCCGTTCTTCCCTCTGAGCAAGGCCGACAAGGCAGCCATCGACCACGCGCTCGACGTCGTGAATCTGCAAGACCGCGCGCATTGGCCCTTCGCGTCGCTCTCCGGCGGCCAGAAACAGCGCGCGCTCATCGCCCGCGCGCTGTGCACCGAACCAGACCTCTTCGTGATGGACGAACCCATGGCCGGCGTCGATCTGCATTCGCAATACGGGCTCGCCACGCTCCTCGGCGAACTCGTCCACGCCAACGACAAGGGCCTTCTCGTCGTATTGCACGAAATCGGTTCCATGGAGATCGATCGTCGCATCACACTGTGCGACGGGCGCATCACCCACGACGATCACCTCACCCCACACTCACACCACGCATCGCACAACAGCGACGAGGCACCGTCGCCCTTCGGCCTTGAGAGCCCCACAGCGGAGGCGCAATCATGATCGCAGTCCTCTCTCTTGCTTTCTTCCAGCGCGCCCTCATTGCGGCACTGCTCAGCGGCCTACTCGCCCCGAGTGTGGGCACGTACATCGTGCAAAAGCGCCTCAGCCTCCTCGGCGACGGCCTCGGCCACGTCGCCATCATGGGCGTCGGCTTCGCGCTCATGACAGGCCAAGCCCCGCTCCCCGTGGCCATCATCACCGCGATAGCGGGCGCGATCGGCGTCGAACTGCTGCGGCAAAGCGGCCGCGCGTCAGGCGATCTAGGGCTCGCCATCTTGTTCTACGGCGGCCTCGCTGCAGGTGTGCTCATGGCAGGCGTAGCAGGGCAAGGGCCAGCTGGCCTCAGCAGCTTCCTCTTCGGTTCCCTCACCTCGGTCACTTCCACCGACATCACAGTGATCGTGGTACTCGCCGTCATCGTGCTGGCCCTCACCATCGGCCTCTCACCACGCCTATTCGCCGTGAGCATCGACGAGCACCACGCCCGCACACTGGGTTTACGCACGCGCGCGTTGAACATGTTGATCGTCGTCCTTGCTGCCGTGACCATCACTATGTCGATGCGCACCGTCGGGCTGCTGCTGATCTCGGCGCTCATGATCATCCCCGTCGCTACCAGCCAGCAGTGCTTCGTCGGCTTCCGCGCCACCTTCTTCGGCGCGATGGGGTTCGGAGTGCTTTCCGCGCTCATTGGCGTCTTCGGCTCGTTCTACCTCGACACCGCTCCGGGCGCGACGATCGTCGTCACCGCGATCCTGCTCATGGCCATCGCCTGGCCCCTCGGACGCTATCTACGCCGCCCTTGGCGGTTCGTCCCGTTCGTCGAGGACCACGGCAACCACGCCCATGAGCCTGCGGAACACCACGAACACCACGAACACAACCCGACGCGTGTCATTCAGCACGGGGACCACTACGATTACGTGCACGGCGGCCATCGCCACGCGAAGCACGGAGATCACTACGATGAACACTAAGCGCAACACCTGGCAGCGAGCTGCGGTGCGCGACTACCTCGTCGCCAATGAAGACTTCAAAACGGCGCAAGAGGTGCACGCCGAGCTCCGCAACATGGGCGACAAGGTCGGGCTCGCGACGGTATACCGCGCCCTGCAGTCCATGGCCGAGAGCGGCGAACTCGACATGGTTCGTAACCTTGAAGGCGAAGCCACCTACCGCGCCTGCACGCCCGGCCATCACCATCATTTGGTGTGCCGAGAGTGCGGGTACACCGTCGAGATTGCTGCTGATCCCATCGAGGAGTGGGCGGAGTCCGTGGCCCAGAAGTACGGCTTCACCGATGCCGGCCACGAGGTGGAGCTCTTCGGTCTGTGCGCCGACTGCGCCCACTGACCGTTCAGCGCTCGAAGAACGGCAGCGACCGCAGCGCGCGGTCCAGGTGCCAGGTGGCGTAGGCCACCACGAGCGAATCGACGTGTTTTGCCGTCGGCTGGGCCGTCGCCTTCGCCGTCGCCCAGTCCCCCGCGAGCAGGGCCCCCATGTGGCGCCGCGCGTCGTCGTCGAGGCGGGCTGAGCCTGGTTCCTTGCAGTTCGTGCATGTGGCACCGCCCGAGCGCGGCGAGAACCAGTGCACCTCGCGCTGGCCGCAACCGCTGCATTCCCCAACCGCGATGCCATACCCCGCCAGGGCCAGACTGCGCAGCAGATAGGAGTCGACGATCAGTGCCGGCGGATGGTACTGCTTTTCCAGCGCCCACAAGGCGCCGGCAAGCAGGAGAAATTGCTGTCGCGCAGGGCTGCGCTCCTCGGCCACCAAGCGATCCGCCGTTTCGACGAGCACCTCCGCTGCCGTGAATAGCAGATAGTCAGCACCCAACTCACTCGGGCGGATGGCTTCTACCTGCGACACCACGTCGAGTGAGCCTCGCCCTTCAGCCAACTGCACGTCTACGTGGTTGAACGGCTCGAGTCGGCTCCCAAATTTGGAGGAGCTGCGACGAACGCCACGCGCCACCGCGCGCACTTTCCCGTACTGCCGGGTGAGCAACGTGATGATGCGGTCGGCCTCACCGAGCTGGTGAGTTCGCAGCACGACGGCTTCATCACGGTACGTAGGCACTCGTCGATCTTATGCCGCTACGCTTTTCGCATGCCTGAGCCTCGCCGACGACCCACCCCCCACCCCAGCGGTGCCACGCCCGCCGATCCCCGCCGCGGCGCTGCCTCGGCACGTCGCCATCGTGATGGACGGCAACGGCCGCTGGGCCAAACAGCGCGGGCTGAAGCGCACGGAAGGACACGCGCGAGGGGAAGCGTCGCTGCTCGATGTGATCCATGGCGCTATCGAGATGGGTATCCCCTATCTCTCTGCCTACGCTTTCTCCACGGAGAACTGGAAGCGTTCGCCTGAGGAAGTGCGCTGGCTCATGGGGTTCAACCGCGACGTGATCCACCGTCGTCGCGACGAGTTGAACGAGCTGGGCGTCAAGATTCGGTGGGCGGGGCGTCGCCCACGGCTTTGGGGTTCGGTGATCAACGAGCTGGAGACGGCTGAGGAGATGAGCAAGCACAACTCGACGCTCACCTTGCAGTTCTGCGTGAACTATGGCGGGCGCGCGGAGATCGTCGACGCGGCACGTGAGATCGCCCGCCTCGCCAAGGCTGGGAAACTCGATCCGGATCGGCTCACCGAAGCGCGCTTCGCGAAGTTCCTCGACGAGCCGGAGATCCCCGACGTCGACCTCTTCCTGCGCAGCTCCGGTGAGCAGCGCACGTCGAATTTCCTGCTGTGGCAGTCGGCCTACGCCGAGATGATTTTCCTCGACCGGTTGTGGCCAGACTTCGACCGTCGCGACCTGTGGGAGGCGGTCGCCGCGTTCGCGCAGCGCCACCGTCGATTCGGTTCAGCCTGAGGGATGATTGCTCAGTTCTTGCGCCGGCCGGGAAACCATCCGAAGCGGGATTTCCGCTCTGACTTGGGCTGCCAATCCGTTTTGCCTTCACCGACGTAGATCTGCCGTGGGCGATAGATGCGCTGGCGCTCGGCGTCGGAGATTTCCTTCCAGTGGGCGATCCAGCCCGGTGTGCGCCCAATGGCGAACATGACGGTGAACATGTCGAGTGGGATGCCGATCGCTCGCAGAATGATGCCGGAGTAGAAATCGACGTTCGGGTACAGCTGGCGCTCGGCGAAGTAGTCGTCGTCGAGGGCGGCCGCCTCCAGCTCGCGGGCGATGTCCAACAGCGGGTCGTCGATGCGCATTGCGTCCAGGAGGTCGTTGGCAGCGTTCTTGAGGACGAGTGCGCGGGGGTCGAAGTTGCGATACACGCGGTGTCCGAACCCCATCAGTCGCTCACCGGAGCCCTTGCGTTTCACCTGCTCGAGGTAGGTTTTCACGGGCATGTCCTGCTCGCGGATGCGCTCGAGCATCTGGATCACCGCCATGTTGGCCCCACCGTGGCGGTCACCCCACAGCGCGCAGACACCGGCCGAGACGGCCGCGTACAGGTTCGCCCCGCCGGAGGCCACCATGCGCACCGTAGACGTAGAGCAGTTCTGTTCGTGGTCGGCGTGCAGCACGAGGAACATGTTCAGCGCGTGCGCTACCTCTGGCGTGGGCTCGTACTCCTTGTACGGTTGCGTGAACATCATGTGCAGAAAGTTCTCCGCGTACGAAAGATCGAATCGCGGGTACACCAGCGGCTGCCCGAGATGGGCCTTGTAGGACGCCGCTGCGATGGTGCGAACCTTCGAGATCAGCACCGCAGCCGCGTGGCGGAAACTCACTTCGTCATCGATACGGATCTGGGGAAGATCGTAGGCCTGTAGGCCGTTGATGACGGCAGACAGCATGGCCATGGGGTGCGCGTCGGAGGGGAACCCGTCGAAGAGTTTGCGCATGTCACGGTGCAAAGCAGAGTTCTCTTCGAGCAGGGCTCGGAACTCCTGGCGTTCCTCCTGCGACGGTAGGTCGCCGAAAATCAGCAGCTCCGCCACTTCGATGAACGACGATTTCTCCGCCAGCTGTTCGATGGGGATGCCGCGGTAGCGCAGGATGCCCTGCTCGCCGTCGATGTAGGTGATCGCGGAGCGGCACGAGGCAGTGTTGCCCAGCCCCTCGTCGAGTGTGGTTAAGCCGGATTCGGCGCGCAGCGACGAGATATCGACGGCGCGTTCGCCCTCGGTGCCGGTAACGATGGGCAGCGCGATGCTGCGATCGTCGAAGTTCAGTGTTGCGTACTCCTCCATAGGAGAGAAACTACATGCAGTAGTACGGCGCGCGGGAGGCGGGTCCACGCCGTGAGAGCTTCCGGGTTGCGAGACAATACTGCGCGCCGAGCCACATCGTGCGCTACGTTAGCTGCGTGGCATACCAGCTTCTTCTTGTCTGCCGCAGCGAGGCCCAGTCCTTCTCAACCTAGCCGGCCTCCTCGCTGCGGTGATCGTCATGCGCTGGCATATGCCCATCCCTCCACAGGAGATTCACCATGACTCGCATTCAGCCCAAACCCGTGCAGCAGCCCACCCCTATGCCGGTACACCGGTACACGCCGTTCGTGCCCGTCGATGTGCCTGACCGCACTTGGCCCACGAAGAAGATTGAGAAGGCTCCGCGCTGGCTCAGCACCGACCTGCGCGACGGCAACCAGGCACTCATCGACCCGATGACGCCCACCCGCAAGCTGCGCATGTTCCAGCTGCTCACGGAAATTGGCTACAAAGAAATTGAGATCGGATTTCCGTCCGCGTCGCAGACCGACTTCGACTTCGTCCGCAAGCTCATCGAGGACGATCTGATCCCCGACGACGTGACCGTCTCGGTGCTGACCCAAGCCCGCGAAGATCTCATCGAGCGCACGGCGCAGTCGCTCGTCGGTGCTCGTCGCGCCACCATTCACATGTACAACGCGACGGCGGAGCTGTTCCGGCGCGTGGTGTTCCGCATGAGCGAGCAGGAATGTAAAGACCTCGCCGTGTTCGGCACCGAGCTGGTGATGAAGTACGCCGACAAGTACCTGAACGATGTGGAGTTCGGCTACCAGTACTCGCCTGAGATCTTCACGCAAACGCCCACCGACTTCGCCGTCGAGGTGTGCAATGCCGTCGGCGACGTGTGGCAGCCCAACGCGGAGCGCGAGATCATCTTCAACCTGCCGGCCACCGTCGAGCGCTCGACGCCGAACACCTACGCCGACCAGATCGAATACTTCTGTCGCAACGTGAACAACCGGGAGCACGTGGTCGTGTCGCTCCACCCGCACAACGACCGCGGCACCGCGGTGGCGGCGACGGAGCTCGGCCAGATGGCCGGCGCGGACCGCGTCGAGGGATGCCTGTTCGGGCACGGCGAGCGCACGGGCAACGTCGACCTGGTCACCCTGGCGCTCAACCTGTACACGCAAGGCGTCGACCCTGAGCTCGACTTCTCGCACATCGACGACGTGCGCCGCACCGTCGAGTACTGCACGGGCCTGCCGGTGCCGGCGCGCCAACCGTACTCGGGTGACCTGGTGTACACAGCGTTCTCCGGCTCGCATCAGGACGCCATCAAGAAGGGCCTGGAAGACCTCGAGCGCCAGGCCGAAGAGCAGGGCAAGCGCCTGCAAGACATCGTCTGGGAAGCGCCCTACCTGCCCATCGATCCACACGACGTGGGCCGCAACTACGAAGCAGTGATCCGCGTGAACTCGCAGTCGGGCAAGGGCGGCATGGCCTACCTGATGAAGTCCGAGTTCAAGATGGACCTGCCGCGTCGACTGCAAATGGAGTTCTCTCGCGTGGTGCAGCAGCACACCGACTCGGTCGGCGGCGAAGTATCTCCCCAGCAGATCTACGACATCTTCACGACCGAGTACCTCGCCGAGGGCGCGTGGTCGCTGGAGAAGGTGTCGTCGACGGACAGCAACGGTACGTTCAAGCTCACCACCGTGGTAAATAACGACCGCGGGCAGGACATCAGCTACGAGGGCGAAGGCAACGGCCCCGTGTCGGCGTTCATCGACTCGCTCACTCGCGCCGGCCTGCATATCCGCGTGCTGGACTATAAGGAGCACGCGCTGAGCACCGGTGGCGACGCGCGGGCCGCGTCGTACGTCGAGTGCGAAATCGGGCCGGACAACGACGCCAAGGTGTTCTGGGGCGTGGGTGTTGACCCGAGCATCACCAACTCGTCGCTCAAGGCCATCTTGAGCGCCGTCAACCGCGCCATCCGCAACCACTGAGCGGTTTTCGATACGCCGCCTTCCCCGATGATTGAGCCGCCGCTATAAGCGGCGTGTCGAAATCATCTGGCGGATCGGTTTCGATACGCGAGCTTCGCTCGCTACTCAACCGCCGAGAAAGAACAAGCACCCCCGGGATTTCGATACGCCCGCTACGCGGGCTACTCAATCACCGGGGGAGGCCAACACCCGACCGTCGAGTAGGGCCGAAGGCCCGTATCGAGACGCAGCGAGTGAAAAACTTCAAAATCCGTACGCAGCTTGACCAAACACCCCTAAAACAGGCCCTTCATCTCATCTGCGTACGGATTCTGAAGTTTCGTGGGTGATGGGGGGCCGGGGGGGGCCAACACCCGATCGCCGAGTACACCCGTCGGGCCGCATCAAGACGTATCTTCACGCCCGCCTGTGGATAACTCCTGAAGTCACTGCGGAGTGACCCTCGCGCGTGGTTCACTCGGTGCTCTGGAGGAACAATCATGGTCAAACAACGACGTCTTGGCTTTGCAGTCATCACTAGCTTGCTACTCATTATCGTGAGCGCCTGCCAATCGAGCGAGGCGGCCACAGAAGAGCAGCCGACTCCCAGCGCACCCACATCGATCCGACGCGTACCCGGCGCGGAGAGCCCGTCACCTTCGCCATCACCTTCGGAGCAGTTGATATTTCCCCCGCCCGAACCCGGCGAGTCCGCCGACATCACTGCCGTCCGGGAAGCCTGGCAGACATACGAAGAAACTATCGACAAGTACGCTAGAGACTCCTCTCTCAAGAATCTCGATGAGCTGACTTTTCTCACCACGGGCGACGAGACGTTCGAGATCGTCCATTCACTAGGGAGGCTGCGAGATGCGAACCTCGTTTGGGTAGGGAATGCTCAGTACTCGTCGTTGTCGATCGACGAGCCGAGTGTTCGCAATGACGGTGTACGAGTAGCCACGGTCACAGTCTGTAAAGACTTCAGCGAATTGCAGCTTGTAGACGAGAAAACAGGCCAGGCGCCGAAAGATCAGCCAGACGACTACTTTGCTTCAAAACTCACGTCAACCACATTCTTCGAGCAAGCGCCAAACGGTAAGTGGCTCGCAAGCGGAGGCTCGGGGGAGGACGGATGCGAGTAGCACGTAGCCTGGCCGCCCTTATGCTCCTACTGTCAGTGCTCGGATCGGCATTCGCGCACGCGGAGCCTCGTGAATGTGTGGTGCGCGACAGATCCTTCGGAGTCTGCTTGCGCTACGGCGGATCGACGCCGGCGCCGGGTGGTGGGCATGAGAATCCGGACCGTGGTCGCCGTAAGACGGACGCGCCTGAGTGCCAGTTCCAAGGTAAACCCATCGCGTGTAGCAATAATCTCGGCACGTGGGTGCCCCATCGTCAGATGTGGTGCAGCCCCGCCGAGCCTCCGCCACCTCCCACACACTCGGTGTGGCAAGGACGCGACGGCGGTGTTGTGCACCGCTGCTACCGCCCCAAGGGCACCGGCGTCCCCGATTCGGAAGCAGTCCTCCTGATATGGCTTCCCGACGCTGCTGGTACCCCGCCTCCTGACCCCAAACAGATTGCTTGGGAACTCGCCACCGCTGCAGGCTTCGACCCCATCACCCCAGGCACCACCCCAAAGAGCCTCGAACAAGCACCCCACGCGTTGGGCGCCGTCGGCATGCCACTGTGGCTCTGGCCAGAACAGCCGACGAAACACCAACTCGGCCCGGTCACGGCCAGTAAGAGCGTGGCCGGTTACACCATCTCCATCGTCGCACGAGTGACGTCGATCACTTGGGATCTCGGCGACGGCAGCGAACCGATCACCTGTAAAACATGGAAGAAACCCCACCCCAACACCACGCTGATTACCACGCCGGTGACCTGCGGACGCCAAACCGGCTATGAACGCCAGGGCATCTACACCGTCACAGCCACCACACACTGGACCGTGGACTGGCAAGGCGTCGGAGAAAGCGGAACCATCCCACTCAAAATAACAGCGCAGGCGACGCTCAAGATCGGAGAACTCCAAGTGCTCAACACCAACCCACGCACGAAGTAACGCGTGACGTTCGTGGGACGGTCTGGTTTCCATACGCGAGCTGCGCTCGCTACTCAACCGCCAGGAAAGACCAGGCCCCCCGGGATTTCGATACGCCCGCTACGCGGGCTACTCAATCACCGGGGACGGCCAACGCCCGACCGTCGAGTTGTGCCAGATTCGATGATTGAGTAGCGCCCGTAGGGCGCGTATCGAAATCATCGGGGTGTGGTTTCGACACGCCCGCTTCGCGGACGGCTCAACCGTCGGCGCGGAGCGGCTGCTCAATCACCGGGGAGCGGCTGCTCAATCACCGGGGGCGGCAAGCCCCGGCTAGAAGCCGAGCTTGCCGAGCTGTTTGGCGTCGCGCTGCCATTCTTTGAGCACCTTGACGTGCAGGTGGAGGTGAACGCGGGTTCCGAGCAGCTTGTTGATCTGCAGCCGGGCCGCTGTTCCGATCTCTTTCAGCCGGCCGCCGCCTTTACCGATGATGATGCCCTTCTGCGACTCCCGCTCGACGACGATGCTGGCGTACACGTCGGTGAGAGGCTTGTCCTCGGGACGATCCTCGCGCGGCACGACCTCGTCGATCATCACCGCGATGGAGTGCGGGAGCTCGTCGTGCACTCCTTCGAGCGCGGCCTCGCGGATGAGCTCTGCCATGAGCGTCTCTTCGGGCTCGTCGGTGATTTCTCCGTCGGGGTAGTACACCGGGCCCTCGGGCAGCAGCTGGATGAGCGCATCGGCGACGGTGTCGACCTGCTCCCCCGACGTCGCGGATACCGGCACGATCGCTTCCCACTCAATGCCGAGCTCCTGCGCGAGCTCATTCGCCGCGGCGATGCGTTGTAGCACGTGGGGCTTCGGCACGAGATCAATCTTCGTGATCAGTGCGAGCAGTTTCGGCGGATTCGTGAGCCCCTGGATCTCCTGCAGGATGTGCTTGTCACCAGGGCCGATTTTCTCGTTGGCTGGCAGGCAGACGCCGATCACGTCCACCTCTGCCCACGTGTCATAGACGAGCGCGTTCAGCCGCTCCCCCAGCAACGTGCGGGGCTTGTGGAGCCCCGGCGTGTCGATCAAGATCAGCTGGCCGTCGTCGCGGGTAATAATGCCGCGGATCGCGTGTCGCGTGGTCTGCGGCTTCGACGAGGCAATGGCAATCTTCTGCCCGACGAGCGCGTTCGTCAACGTCGATTTTCCGGCGTTTGGCCTACCCACGAAGCAGGCGAAACCAGAGCGGTGGTTATTCGTCGTCGCTGGGCTCATCTTCGGTGTCTTCCTCCTCGGGCAGTTGCCGCACGAGCACCGTCGCAACTTGGTGGCGACGGCCCATCGTGCGGTCTGCAATCATCTCGATGCCCTCGTACACAGTCTTCGACCCGGAGATCGGCACCAGGTCGAGCTGCTTGGCCATGAGACCCCACACGGTGTCGACGTCTTCGTCGTCGAGATCGCGACCGAACAGCTCACCCAAGTCGCTGACGGACAGCCGCGACGACACTCGGTAGCGGCCCTCGCCCAGATCCACGACGTTCGGAACCTCCTGGTCGTACTCGTCGACGATCTCGCCGACGATCTCTTCCAGGATGTCTTCAATGGTGGCCAGCCCGGACGTGCCTCCGAACTCGTCGACGACGATCACCATGTGCGAGTGGTTACGCTGCATCTCCTGCAACAGCTCAGAGACTGGTTTGGAGTCGGGGCAGAACTCTGCCGTGCGCATCACTTCGCTCACCGTTTCGCCGCGCTCCGCATCCGGGTAGTCGAAGATACGTTTGGTGACGTCCTTGATGTAGACGATGCCGCGGATGTCGTCGAGCCCCTCCCCGATCACGGGGATCCGCGAGAAACCAGATCGAAGGGCCAAGCTGATGAGCTGACGCAGCGTGTGGTTCTCCTTGATGAACACCATGTCAGTGCGAGGAACCATCACTTCCTTGACGAAGGTGTCGTCGAGGCCGAACACCGAGCGCACCATCTTCGACTCGCTGTCCTCAATCACCTCATGCTCTTCGGCGACGGAGACCATGTCGAGGAACTCCGCTTCGTTAGCGAACGGCCCGTCGGAGTAACCGCGGCCGGGCGTCAGCGCGTTGCCGATGAGCACCATGAGCTGCGCGACAGGGTTCAAGATGGTAGTGAGCACGCCCGCCGCGGCGCCGAAAATCTTGAGGGTGCGGATCGGGTTCTGACGTCCCAACGTGCGCGGCGCCACGCCCCACAGGATGAATGAGACGACGAGCATGATGCCGACGGTGAGCAGCACGCGCAGCCAGTCGGCACCGAAGAAAGTGTGAATCAGGAGCCCGACAAGGGTGATCGACGAGATCTCCAACATCATGCGTGCGAACATGACGGAGTTCACCGTCGGTGCCGGATCCTGAGCGATGGATGCGATGCGCTCATGCGCCTTCGACGGTTGTTCCGCAACGAGGCGCTCCGCCTTGCCCTTCGTCGTCACCGCCACCGCAGCCTCGATGGCTGCCAGCAAGCTGGCAAAGACAGCGAAGACCAACGCGAGCGTCAGTTCGATCCATTGGATTTGCGAGAACATCAGGCAGCTTCCTCTGCACCAGTTGACATGGGTTCGGGTTTGGCTAGTCGCCACACAACACCGATGCCCAGCACAATCATGCCAATCATCACCGACATGATAGGCAGCGTGACGACGAGCACCAGGCACGTGGCTGCGCCGAGCACCTGCCAGGCGCGATGGTAATGGCGGTGTGGCCCCGTCTGCGTGTAAGCGGACACGTTCGCCACAAAGTAATACAGCAACACACCAAACGACGAGAACCCGATAGCGCCGCGAAGGTCAGCCAGCATCACCACGATGCTGAGCACGATTGCGACGGTCAGCTCAATCCTGTGCGGGGTCTTGAAGCGCTCGCTGGTGTGGTTGAACCATCCGGGCAGGTCGTGGGTGCGAGCCATCGCTAACCAAGTGCGCCCGATGCCCGACAACAGGCCCAGTAGCGCACCCGCGCTCGCCGCCGTCGCACCGATGATCAAGATGGTCTTCGGCACCAGATGATCACCGACGAGCAACGTCAGCGGGGCTGGGCTGTCAGCCAGTGCAGCAACACCCACCTTGGCCACCAACGTCCACGCGATGAGTGCGTAGAGCACGAGCGTGATGGTGAGCGCTCCGACGATGGCTCGGCGAATATTGCGCTCGGGGTCAATCACTTCCTCACCCATCGTCGCGATGCGCGCATATCCGGCGAAGGCGAAGAACATGAGGCCGGCGCTTTGCAGCACGCCGTACGGCGTTGTGGCCACCCACTCGAAGCTCGCCGAGGTCGGCGGCGAAATCCACCCCGTGGCCAAGGCTGTCACGATGCCGATGAGCGCGATCACCACGAGCACTTTGGCCGCCTGGGCGGTGCGGGTGGCACCCAGGATGTTGATGAGCACCATGAGCCACACGATGCCCACAGCAATGGGTTGGGCCCACCCCTCGGGTGCCCAGTACGACGAGAACACCATCGCCATCGCGGCCGCGGATGCGGTTTTCCCGATGACGAAGCACCATCCAGCAAGGTAGCCGGGCCACTCACCTAGGCGTTCGCGCCCGTAGACGTAGGTGCCGCCAGCCGACGGGTACTGCGCGGCCAGCTGCGCGGAGCTGGTGGCGTTGCACCAGGCCACGAACGCGGCGAGCACGAGGCCGATGACGAGTCCGCTGCCCGCAGCAGCGGCGGCCGGACCCCACACCGCGAAGACGCCAGCTCCCACCATCGAGGCGACACCGATCGCGATGGCATCGCTCAGCCGGAGCTGCCTCGCCAGTTGGCTCATCGCGAACGCTCCAAGCCCCATGCTTGGATGATCTTGTCGTTGAGTCCGAACATAATCGCTTTCTCTTCAGGCTCCGCGTGGTCGTGCCCCAGCAGGTGCAGCAGCCCGTGAATGAGCAGATACTCGGCTTCTTCGTCGGGTTGGCGCCCGTTCTCCGCGGCTTGACGCTGCGTGACCGCCGGACACAGCACGATGTCGCCGAGCATGCCCAGCGGCGGGTCCTCGTCGTCGGAGGGTTCGCGCAACTCATCCATGGGGAAGCTCATCACGTCGGTCGGCCCAGGCAGGTCCATGAAGCGTTCGTGGTAGTCAGCCATGGTTTGCTCGTCGACGAGAAGGATGGAGAGGTCGGCCTGGGGATGAATGCGCAGCCGATCGAGCGCGAAGCGTGCCAAGCGCACGAGGCCCTGTTCGTCGGCCTCCATGCCGGATTCGTTGTTGAGGTCGATCACTTCCGCTTCGCCTTTCGCGCGTCCTGCGCAGAGTCGTACTCGTCGTAGGCTGCGACGATCTTGCCCACCAGTCGGTGACGCACCACGTCGCGGGCTGTGAGATTACAAAACGCGATGTCGTCCACCCCGTCGAGGATGCCTTGCACCAACTGCAGCCCGGAGCGCGCGCCGCCGGGAAGGTCGATCTGGGTGACGTCACCGGTGACGCAGATCTTCGAGCCGAAGCCGAGCCGGGTGAGGAACATCTTCATCTGCTCGGCAGTGGTGTTTTGCGCCTCGTCCAGGATGATGAACGCGTCGTTGAGGGTGCGGCCACGCATGTAGGCCAACGGCGCCACCTCAACCACGCCCGAGGTGAGCAGCTTGGGCACGGAATCCGGCTCCACCATGTCGTGCAGCGCGTCGTAGAGCGGGCGGAGGTAGGGGTCGATCTTGTCGCTGAGCGTGCCAGGCAGGAAGCCAAGCTTTTCGCCGGCCTCGATGGCAGGCCTGGTGAGGATGATGCGGTTCACTTGCTTCGTCTTCAGGGCCTGCACCGCTTTCGCCATAGCCAGGTACGTCTTGCCCGTTCCAGCGGGACCAATGCCGAACACGATGGTGTGACGATCGATCGCGTCGACGTAACGCTTCTGATTCAGCGTCTTGGGCCGCACCGTACGTCCGCGCGAGCTGACAATGCCCTGCGTCAGCACATCCGACGGCGACTCATTCTCGGCGGTCATCGTGACGACCCGCTCGACAGTTTCCGGAGAGAGCCCCTGGCCGGTTCGGAGAATGGCGATGAGCTCGCTGATCACGTCGTTCGCCTTGGTCACAGCTTCCGTCGACCCGGTGAGTGTGATCTCAGAGCCTCGCACGTGTACGTCGGCTTCAAGCAGTGATTCGAGCACGCGCAGATTCTCGTCGCTGGGGCCGAGAATGCTGATCATGTCGATGGATGGTGGAACGCCGACGGTGCGGGTTCCGGGCAACTGATGCAGGGGGTTCAGGGGGCTGGCCTTCCGACGTGGCCCGACGTCGTTCGTCGGGCATGTTCAGCTTAGCCGTCGACGATGGTTCAGTCATCACCCGTTTCGTCGTCTTCGTCGATGATGTGCATCGCCGCTTCCTCGGCTGATGCCGCTCCTCCGCTGATTCCCATTTCTCTACCGACGTTGCGATCGTCGCCGACGATCAACCTCCCGGCGCGCTGTTGGCCAACCTCGCGATCTTCAAATAGAGGGTTCCATTTGCCGCTGAGTTTCTGGGGATCGTGCTCGGGCTCTTCTTGTTTGGCGCGCATATCGATGCTTTCCCCTTGCCGCATCTCTGCGGCAGTGGTGCCGTATCCCATGCCTGGGCCCCAGTTGTCCGGCAGGATGTAGCCCTCGTCCAGCACGTCGTCCACGCCGCGATCGATCAAGGTATCGCCAGCTTGGAGTTGGTCGAGTTCGACGTCGTTACGTTCCGATGCTTCATTGCCTTCCATGCACCAAGTCTGCCATCTTTCTTCCCTCTTTGGGCTGGGCACACGAAGAAAGTGTCCCTGAGATCAACTACCATCTCTCCGGTGACAGATACTCAATTCGCCCAGCGTGGTCGAGGCCACTACGACATCATCGCCGTCGCGTTCGTCGGCCTCCTGCTGATCTCCAACGTTGCCGCCACGAAGCTTATTCAGTTCGGCCCCGAGGTGAACGTCCTGGGCTTCCCCGTGCTGCCTCTCATCACCGACGGCGGCGCCATCTTGTTTCCGCTCGTCTACGTGATCGGCGATGTGCTCGCCGAGGTGTACGGCATGAAGGGTGCGCGTCGGGCGATTCTGATGGGCTTCATCATGGCGGCGCTGGCGTCGGTGACCTTCCTCCTCGTCGGCATCGCCCCACCGGCGGCAGACTGGCCCAACCAGGAGGCCTTCGACGCGATCTTGGGCTTCGTACCGCGCATCGTCCTGGCGAGCCTGTGCGGCTACCTCGTTGGCCAGCTTCTCAACGCCTGGGTGCTGGTGAAGATTAAAGCCCGCACTGCAGAGAAGGGCTTGTGGGCGAGGCTGCTGGGTTCCACGCTGGTGGGTGAAGCCGCCGACACCACGGCGTTTTGTCTCATCGCGTTCTACGGCGTCATCACCGGCGGCACGATGATCAACTACATTCTCGTGGGCTACATCTGGAAGGTGCTCATCGAGGTGCTCGTCATGCCGATCACTTACCAGGTGATCAAACTCGTGAAACGCTACGAGCCGAGTTACGTAACAGCCAGCTGAAGGGATTCACGGCAGAGTGTGGCTAGCTGACGGGGCCTCAGTTCGCTGTTGCATACGCTCGACCATCGTCGTCGATGAGAAGCGCCGACTCGGACGGTTGGACTCATCGCGTTCGACATGATTTGATGAGCGCAGAAGGCAACCAGCGCAGGAAGGCCCGTGCCAACACAACTCACGGCACTCTCGAAGGATCATTGTCCATGAATGCTCTACCGTTCGTGACCCCTCGCCCAATCATCGCTGCGCCCATGGCCGGCGGCCCCACCACCGTCGAGTTGGCGACCGCTGTCTCAGACGCCGGCGGGTTCCCCTTTCTCGCCGGAGGATACAAGACTGCGGAAGCCCTTCACCGCGAGATCAGCCAGATGCGCGCCACGGGTGCGCCCTTTGGCGTCAACGTCTTTGTCCCCACCGACCACTCTTGCCAGACGTTAGACAGAGCAGCATTCACCGCGTATGCGAACGAACTCGCACCCGACGCAGCAACGTACGGCCTCCAGTTGAGCAGTGATCCTGTCAGCGATGATGACCACTGGTCTCAGAAGATCGAGCTACTGACCTCTCACCCCGTGCCCGTCGTGTCCTTCACGTTCGGGCTTCCTCCGGCAACAGATGTGGCGGCTCTGCATCGTAGCGGGACATGCGTGTTGGTGACCGTGACGACTCCCGTGGAAGCTCGGGCAGCAACGGAGCGTGGGGCAGACGGGCTTATTGTCCAAGGGCCTCAGGCTGGCGGACACAGCGCTACCTTCGACCCGGAGCGGACACCAGACCCGGTGGACCTCACCACCCTAATTTCGAACGTACGCCAGGTCAGCACACTGCCGCTGATCGCCGCAGGCGGCATCGACAGCGCAACGGCAGTTCGCACCGTTCTCGATGCCGGAGCCATTGCGGCGGCTGTCGGTACCCTCCTTCTACGCACCGACGAAGCTGGTACCTCATCCGTGCATCGAGCGGCGCTGGCGGATCCCGATTTCGATCGCACCGTGATCACCCGGGCTTTCACGGGACGACCTGCCCGGGCCCTCGCCAACGATTTCATCACGCATCACGATGCCCACGCACCCACCGCATACCCTGCTGTTCACCACCTCACGCGTCCGCTCCGGCAAGCGGCTGCCCGAGCACGTGACCCCCACCGGGTGCACCTGTGGGCAGGAACCGGATATCGCCATGCGCCCACCGGCTCAGCGGCCAACGTGATCCGCGCGCTCTATCCACTGCCCAACGACTAACAGCCCTCACACTGAAGTCGCCCGTGCTTCGCACACCTGTTGGCACCGTCATGGCTCTGGCTGTTACGCGAACCTACGCGCACGCCCATGGGCGGGGAATCCTCACCCACCTTCTCGAACGCTCGCGCCGACGAGTGAGTAACGCAGTGCCGTGGACTACTTCCTTTTCACCTGACGATTGGGGGGGAAGATCCAGCTGATGGGTTTGTCTCGTGACGGCATCGATCATTGGGATTAGTAGCAATCCCCAGAAGAGAGTGTGCGGAGAGAAGCCACTGATCTCAACGACTTCTTTCCAACGCTTCACATGCTCGCGTTCTCAGTAAATGCGATCTTCATCTTGGGACTCACCCTCGTTTCCATTGCGCTACTGAGCCTTTGTTGGGGACCCATGAGCTGGGTGTTGTGGTCGTCCCGCAGCTCAGGAGGAGCGCAACCGCTTCGCCCTACCGCGAGTAGAAACGTCCGAGAAACTCGTCGCGGAAGTCATAGAATCGGCCTTGCCGCATGGCTGCACGGATATCGTCGACGAGTCGAACGGTGAATCGCTCGTTGTGGATGGTGGCGAGCGTCGAAGCCAGCATCTCCTTCGCCTTGAACAGGTGATGCACGTAGGCGCGGGTGTAGTGCTGGCAGGTGTAGCAATCGCACCCATCTTCGAGCGGTTCGAAGGCACGGCGATGCTTGGCGGTGTTCACATTGTATCTGCCGTCTGCGGTGTAGATGGCTGCGTTTCGGGCCACGCGGGAAGGGTTGACGCAGTCGAATGTGTCTGCGCCGGCCTCCACCGCCGCGAACAGGTCGTCGGGCTCTGAGATGCCCAGCAAATGGCGGGGTTTGCCTTCCGGCAATTCATCGACCATCCAGCCGATGATCTCCCCCATGCGCTGCTTCTCCAACGCTCCGCCCAGGCCAAACCCGTCGAACACCTGCCCCTCGACGTCGAGCCCCGCCAATCCACGCGCGGCCTGGCGTCGCAAATCCTCGTACTGGGCGCCCTGGATCACCCCAAATAGCGCTTGATACGGCTTGTCAGCACGCATCTGAGTGAGGCGACGGTGCTCGCGCAAGCACCGCTCGGCCCACCGATGCGTGCGCTCCACCGACTTCTCCTGATACTCACGCGTATTCATGAGAGTCGTGAGCTCGTCGAAGGCAAACATGATGTCAGCGCCCAGCTGATGCTGGATGTTCATGGACACCTCGGGCGTGAACCGATGCAGGTCGCCGTTGAGGTGAGACACGAACGTGACCCCATCCTCATCAACGTGGGCACGGCGCTGCTTGCCGTCGGCAATGACATCGTCGTTCTGAAGCCCCGTGGTGTCCATAGCCAGCACCTTCTTGAAGCCTGCTCCCAAGCTCATCACCTGGAAGCCGCCCGAATCAGTGAACGTCGGGCCCGGCCAGTTCATGAACGGCGACAACCCACCAGCCTCATCGACGATGTCCGCTCCGGGCTGCAAGTAGAGGTGATACGCATTCGCCAGCACGGCCTGCGCACCCAGCTCGCGCACGGTCTCAGGCAGCACCGCCTTCACCGTCGCCTTCGTACCCACAACGATAAACGCCGGCGTCTCAATGTCACCGTGCGGCGTGTGAATGGTGCCGGTCCGGCCACCGTACCCTTCGAGCCGGGTGCCTACCTCGAACGAAAAACTCACAACAACTCCAATTGCCCGAGCGCCACAGCCCCCGCCGTCGACGTGCGCAACACATGGTCGGCGATGCGCACCGGCTGCGCGCCAGCCGCGACGAACACGTCGAGCTCATCAGGAGCAATACCGCCCTCCGGTCCGACGACCACCGCGACGTCGCCTTCCACCACCACGTCGCGAATGTGCTGCGATGCATCCTCGTGCAACACCAACATCGTCGAGACGTCGCCGAGCACGTCGGGCAGCTGCTTGGTCGTCGCAAACAACACCTCAGGGATACTGAACCGCCGCGACTGCTTCGACGATTCCCTCGCCGTGGCTTCCCATTTCGCGAGGGCCTTGTCGCGTCGCTCTGCCGGCCACCGCACGATGGAGCGGTCTGCCTGCCAGGCGATGATCCGCGAGGCACCCATCTCGGTGAGCATCTGCACCGCGAGTGTGGAGCGGTCGCCCTTCGCGAGCGCCTGCACTGCGGTGACCCGCCGTCGAGGCTCCTCGCGCCGCACCGCTTCCACGGTGACGGTGAGCGTCGTTTTCGTACAATCGACGACGCTGCCCTCGACGCCAAGACCCTTGCCGTCGGCTACGAGCACGTGCTCCCCTACCTCGACGCGCTTGACCGTCGCGTGACGAGCTTCATCTCCCTCGACCATGACCTGATCCCCCACCTGGGGATTATCGAGGTGCGCGAGGAACAGTGCCCCTGTCATGACTACTTATCTCCGCGCAGCCAGCCGAACAGACCGCCGTGTTTCCCCTTGTCGACGATGGGTTCACCCTTCGTCTCGTCCCTCGCCTCGGCGAGCTTCCGGAGCAGATCACGCTGGTGGTCGTCGAGCTTCGTCGGGGTCTGCACCAAGAACGTGATGCCGAGTTCACCTCGTCCGCCGCCGCGCAGCCGCGGCACGCCCCGATCTTTGAGCGCGATTCGTGTGCCCGACTGCGTGCCCGCCGGAATCTCCACCTCGACGGTGCGGTCGGCCGGGTCGGAACCCTCCCATTCGGCTTCCAGCGTGGGCAAGGTGAGCGTCGTCCCGAGCGCCGCAGCGGTCATCGGGATGCGCACGACCTCTTCCAGGTTGTCGCCATCGCGTCGGAAGTGTTCATGATCTGCGACGTGGATCTCTACGTAGAGGTCGCCTGCGGGCCCACCGCCTGGGCCCACGTCGCCTTGCGACTGGAGGTGAATGCGGTTCCCGCTCGAGACACCGGCCGGCACCTTGAGCGTGATCGTGCGCTGGCTCGCGACGCGCCCCTCCCCGGAGCACTCGGTGCACGGGTGAGGAATGACGGTGCCATACCCGCGGCATTCGGGGCAGGCCTGCGCGGTACGGATGTCGCCGAGAAAGCTGCGCTGCATCTGGATGATCTCGCCCTGGCCTCCACAGATCTTGCACTCGACCGGCTCGGAGCCGTCCTGCCCGCCGTGCCCGGAGCACTGGGGGCAAACCACGGCAGAGTTGAGCTTGATCGTCTTCTTCGTGCCAAATACCGCCTCGTGCAGCTTGATCTGCGCTGAGATGAGCTTGTCGCGCCCTTGGCGCACGCGAGACCGCGGGCCACCATGCCCACCTTGGCCGCCGAACATGGCGTCCACCAGGTTGGTGAAGTCGAACCCTCCGGCAAAACCGCCGCCGAAGCCCGAGAATCCGGCGCCACCGCCGCCAGCCTGACGCGGGTCTCCCCCGCGGTCGAAGATGGAGCGCTTGTTCGGGTCGCTCAGCACCTCGTAGGCCTCGCTGAGTTCCTTGAACTTGTCAGCGGCTTCGGCATCGTCGGGCGCGACGTCCGGGTGCACCTTCATCGCCTTGCGGCGGTAGGCCTTCTTGATCTCCTCCGCCGACGCATCTCGGGAGACGCCAAGAATGCCGTAGTAATCCTTCGTGCTCACAGTTGCTAGATCAACCTTCCATGAGGAATCGACTCACGTAACGTGCCACCGCACGCACCGATGCAATGGTTGCGGGATAGTCCATCCGCGTCGGACCAACCACGCCAAGGCTCGCCCCCAGATTGCCCGCCTGCCCGTAACCGCTGGCCACCAAACTCGTCGACTGGAAACCGTCGGCGGTGTTCTCTTCACCGATCCGGACGGTCACGTCGTCGCCGGCAGCCTCGCTCAACAGGCGTAGGAGCACCACCTGCTCCTCCAGTGCTTCGAGCAGCGGGCGGAGATTGCGCTCAAATGGAACGCCCGCCAAGTTCGGCACACCCGCGACCACCACCTGCGCAGCTGGTTCGGCAGCGAGCAGCTGCAGCGTCGTCGCGATGATGTTCGCGGCAATGGGGCGATACTCCGGGCGGATGGAGTCCATCTGCGTAGCTAGCGCGTCGGCCGCTTCCGCTGGCGTGCGTTGAATCACGCTACCGACGATCACGTTCCGCAATTCTGCGAGCGCCTCGGGCTCCACAAAGCCGACGTCTACCACTTCCTGATCCACGCGGCCGGCGGCCGTGACGATGATCACCATCACCCGCTCCGGCGACAGCGCCACGAGTTCGACGTGGCGGATCTGGCCGCGCTGCGTCACGGGGTACTGGACGATCGCCACCTGGTGGGTGAGCTGCGCCAGTAGCCGCACGGTACGCCCCATGAGGTCGTCCATGCCGGCCGTGCCGTCGAGGAACGAAGCGATGGCGCGTCGCTCCGCCGTCGACAGTGGCTTGATGCTGGCCAGTCGATCGACGAAGAGGCGATAGCCCTTGTCGGTGGGGATACGGCCCGCGCTCGTGTGCGGCTGGGTGATGTACCCCTCCTCTTCAAGGACGGCCATATCGTTGCGCACCGTTGCTGCCGAGACCTTCATCTGGTGGCGCTCCACGAGCGCCTTCGACCCGACAGGCTCGCGGCTGGCAACATAGTCCGTCACGATCGCCTTCAACACATCCAGCTTTCGGTCGTCGAGCATGTCACCTCCTAGCACTCACAACAGGCGAGTGCCAGCCTACCCCTCTTCCCAAGATGGTTGAAATGCGTCGCGTACCGACCCCGCAGACCGCATGGCAGCCGGGTGTCCGATGAGAAAACTGCAAAACTCGCCAACAGTTGGCCCAACACCCCGATTTTGGGCAAGTTCCGAGCCACTGTTGGCGAGTTTTGCAGTTTTTATCCGGCATCCCCTCAGTGTGCTCGAAGTCCTTGGCGTCGTGCCCTAGGCTCAGGCGCATGGAGATTTCGTGGAGTGAGGTTGCCGACAGGGTCTGGGTCACGACGGTCGACCCGGACGCCGCGAACGTCACGCTGATCGCCGGCGACGACAGCGCCATGCTCGTCGACGCGGGAGGCACCGCCGACGTCGGCGCAGCGCTGCTTACCTCGGCACGCACGCTGGTGACGGTGCCCGTCGAGACCGTCGTCATCACTCATCACCACGCCGATCACTGGCACGGCATCGCCGGCATGTCCGACGTAGAAACCATTGCGCACGAGTGCATCGTCGACGACACCGCCCCCGCCGAACTCCGTCCCACCACGTTGATCAGCGTGCTCAAGGGCATCCAGCTGGGTGAGCGCTTCGTCGAGATCGCGCACTTCGGCAAGGCACACACGCAGTCCGACCTCGTGGTCGTCGTACCATCGGCGGACGTCATTATCGTGGGCGACCTCGTCGAAGACGAGCCCCAGTTCGACGAGACCACCCAGTTCGACACCTGGCCACTCACCCTCGACGGCGTGCTCACCTCGTCGAAACCCAGCACCGTAGTCATCCCTGGGCACGGCCCCGTCACCAACCGCGACGCCGTCATCGATTGCTCAGGGCGCATCGCCGACATGTACACCACAACCTCGACGCTGGTGCAGCAAGGCGTGCAGCTCGAGCAGCTCTACGAATCCGCTGAACGGTGGGCGTTCTCGGAGCCCACTATTCGCCAGGCCCTGCCGTTGCTGGTGGACGAACTAGCTTCGCGAGGCGTCGTCGCACGAAAGCAGCTGCCCATTCAGGGCATTTAAGCTAGCTCGCCCAGCCTTCCGCGACGCGCTCCCACACGCGCTCCGAGCGCGCGACGAGCAGCCCCTTGCCTCTGCTCGCGGCGGAGTACGGTTCGCCGCTCAACATGCGCCCGGTTCCTCCGATTTCGGTGAGCATGAGGCAGCCGACGAGGTGGTCCCACGGGTGCGCATTGTTGTAGTACATGAAGTCGATCTCGCCGGAGACCGCCATCGGGTAGTCGAAGCAGGCCGCGCCGGAGCTGCGGCCCATGGGCTCGTGTCGGCCACCCCCATCGTGGCCGAGCCACCGCTGCTGCCCCGTAACCCCCTTCGGTTGTTCCCGTTCGGGCTGAGCTTCGACGGGGGCGCCGTTCATGAGCACCTGCCCTGCCCCGGCCTCGACGGTGTACATGCGCTCGTATTGCGGCTGCCAGATCCAGCCGCGCGTGGTCACGCCGTCGCGCACTTCGGCGAGCATCACGCCGTGCTCGCGCTTGCCGTTCACGAAGTTCCTCGTGCCGTCGATCGGGTCGATCACGAACGCGTGCGGTGCAGACGCGAGCTCGTCGAGCGTCGAGGCGCCGAGGAACACGCCCTCTTCACCGACGATCAGCGCGCTCGGGAACGCTTCCTTCAGTAGACCGGCGAGGTGGCGCTCCGCTTCGCGGTCCGCGACGGTGACGAAGTCGCCCGGCTCCTTCTCGTCGATCTCCGCGTCCGCCAGCTGCCGAAACCGCGGGTTGACCACCGCGTCGGCTGTGTCTTTGAGCATTGCCGCAATGCCGTCGATGTCCATGCTGGCAACTGTAGCGAACGGGGTTTAACCGTCGATGTGGTCCTGCGTGACGAAGTCGATGAGGCGTTCGACGATGGTGTTGAGCTGCGGCTCCAAGTCGCGCCAACTGTTGGCCCTGGCGAGAATCGCCTGCCAGCCGCGCGCCACGTCGCGCTGATCGTCGTGCGGCAGGCCGAGTGCGGCCAGCGTGCCCTTCTTGAAATCGATGTCCATGGGCACGTCGGGCCAGGCCTTGCGGCCGACGCGCTCCGGCTTCACGGCTTGCCAGATGTCGATGAACTCGTGTCCGAGCACCAGCACGCAGTCCTCGTGGCCGCCGGCGTACACCTGCTTCACGATGCGCGACTCTTTGGAGCCAGGCACCAGATGGTCGACGAGCACCCCCAGCCTCCTGCCTGGTTCCGGCCGGAACTCGTCGACGATGGCAGGGAGATCGTCGATGCCGCCCAGATACTCCACGACGACGCCGACGTGGCGCAGGTCGTCGCCCCAGATTTTTTCTACCAGCTCCGCGTCGTGGCGCCCCTCGACGTAGATACGGCTGGGTAGCGCCACCTTCGCTGGCTCTGGAGCGTCACTCGCACGCGATCCGGACGCGGTGTACTTGGGCTTCTTCGTTCCTGTGCCCAGCGGCGGCTGTAGGGCGACGGGCTCCCCCTCCAGCAAGAACCCGGCACCGAATGGGAATCCGCGACGCTTCCCCTTGCGGTCTTCGAGTAACACCACACCGTTCTCCCATCCGACGACGGCGCCGCAGAAGTCGTCGAATTCGAGCACCATGTCGAGTTCGACGGGCACGTTCCTGGTTTTCTTCATGTGGGAGCGCTGCCAGCCGGGCGCGAGGACGTCACGGGAGTATCGGTTCACGGCTGGCGACCCTACCGAACATGGCTTGTGGCGCCCCGGAGCCACTCCGAGACGCCACAAGTTGAGAGGTGTGAGACTTCAGCGAAGCTCAAGCCGACGCTGCACGCTCACCAGCGACTGCCAGAGCATCACCGCAGAGAGGAGGATGGAGCCGACCACCACGAGTACAGGAAGGCTCGCCGCATCATCGGCACTCGTATCCGTGAACAGTGGCGGCGTCCAGTACCAGGTTCGACCGATGAAGTCGTACGTCGGTGGGATCAGAAGCAGCACGAGCCCGATCAGCTGCATCGCCACGTAGACGATGATGTAGACGATGACTGGCCCGAAGCCTCCCGACTTGTTGAAACGCGCTTCGCTGCCGATCACAACAGCGAAGTAGATCTGTGCGAGCATGCTGAGGTAGGTCAGCAGGCCAACGACCAACGCGATCACGCCCCGGTCAGGCCGATCGCTCAAGGCATCGGAAACGGCGCGCGTCGCTATCTCCAGCGTGCTACCGCCGAGGACAGCGTCGGCCTTTCCGACGAGCCACAGCGCCACCGCACTGACCACGAGAGACACCAGGCTCACCAGGCTAGCCCAGAGAAACTTCGTGGCGATCAGCGTGGAGTTCTTCACGGGAACGGTGAGCTCGAAGTATCCCCGTCGGCCGAAGGTGCTGCGGTAGAGATGTATGCCGAGGTAGAGCTGCACGGCGAACGGCAGTGCGGCTACCGCGATGATCCCCAGAACGATCGGCACTCCCGCCACAACGCCTGAAATGTGGGCGGCTCCGTACGAGATCAGCGCGAGCAGGAGGGTGAAGCCCCAACCCAGGGCTATCGCCCACTTGGTTCGGATGAATTCGTATTTCAGTACTGTTCCGACCATTGGTAAACCTCCCTAAAGAGTTGGTCCATGCTTTTGCCGTACTCAACACGTAGATCGTCGACGGCGCCCTCGATGAGCACCTGTCCGTAGCGCATCATGATGACGCGGTCGAGCACGGGTTCGATGTCGGCGATGAGATGGGTGGAGATGAGTACGAGCGAGTCCCGTTCGAGGTTGCGCACGATGGCGCGCAGGATCACGTCGCGGGCTGCCGGGTCGACGCCGGAGATGGGCTCGTCGAGGAGAAACACCTTGGCGTCACGGCTCATGGCGAGCGCAATCTGTGCTTTCTCCCGCATGCCTTTCGATAGCTGGGAGAGCTTCATGCCCGGGTCAAGCCGGAAGAACTGCAGCAGGTCGTCGAACTTGGCGCGGTTGAAGTCGTCGAAGTAGTCGGCGTACTGCTTGGCGCAGAATTCGATGCGGCTGCCATCTGCGAGGAAGCTCTCGTCGGGGAGGAAGCTCACTTTCGCCTTCGATGCCGGGCCGGGGCGTTCACCCGCGACGGTGACGTCTCCGTCGTAGCGAACCATGAGGCCGGCGAGCACTTTGAGCAGCGTGGTCTTGCCGCAGCCGTTTTCTCCGAGGAGCCCGACGACGTTGCCCTCGTCGAGGCTGAATGAGAGGTTGTTGAGTGCGGGGAACTTGCCGTATTTCTTCGTGAGTGATTGCACTTGGATGGCTTTCATGATTGCTCACCTTCCAGTTGTCGCCATCGTTGCTTCAGTAACTCCAACGCCCTGGTTTGCTGCATGCCGAGCCCTTGGGCGCGACGCACAAACTCGTCAGCATGCCCGGTGGCCACGCGTTCGCGCAGCTCGTCGATCACAGTGGTGTCGTCGGTGACGAACCGCCCTTTCGTGCGATCCGGCACCGTGACGCCCATGCGGTCGAGCTCGCCCATAGCGCGTTGGATGGTGTTGGGGTTGACCCCGAGTTCGACGCCGAGGTCTCGAACGCCTGGCAGTTTGCTCCCCGCGGGCCACTGGCCCGTGACGATTCTGCGCGAGCATTCGTCCACCAACTGCAACCAGATGGGCGAGGAATTGTCGAACTGCATTCCCACACCTCCTGTATTGCTGTACTAGGTGCTTAATACAGTAAGACAGTGGAGCTACGCTGTCAACACCTCAAAGCAAAAAGGTGCGTATCAGTCGAGTAGGTCGCGGATGATCCCGTCAGCCAGCAGGCGCCGTCGCACGATGAGCTGCCCGTCAAGGACGTCGACCAGCCCTCGCGCTGCCATCGAAGGAACGCGCTCACGTTCCGACGGCGTCAGCACGCTGAGTGGGAGCCCGTCGGCCAGCCGAAGCTCCAGCAGCACCCGTTCGACGCGGCGGTCCTCCGCCGTGAGCACCTCGCGCCCTTGCGCCGGCGAGATGCCAGCAGCCAGGGCATCCGCGTAGGCGCGCGGGTGTTTCCGGTTCCAGAACCGAACGCCGCCGACGTGGCTGTGCGCACCCGGCCCAATCCCCCACCAGTTCGCGCCTTTCCAATAGGCGATGTTGTGTCGGCACTCGCCGCCGGGCAGCGCCCAGTTGCTGGTCTCATAGTTGTGGAAACCGCGTGCGGCCAGGAACTCGTCGGCAATCATGTATTTGTCGGCGAGATCGTCCTCGTCGGGCATAGCCAGCTCGCCCTTGCGCACCCGCAAGGCAAGCCGTGTTCCCTCTTCGACGATGAGCGAGTAGGCGCTGACGTGGTCGACGGGGGTGTCGGCCACCGCGTCGAGGCTTCGTCGCCAATCGTCGAGCGACTCCCCCGGCGTGCCGTAGATGAGATCGAGGCTGACATGCTCGAACCCGGCCTCCGACGCCCAGCGTGCAGCGTCCAGGCCACGGCCAGGACTGTGGCGGCGGTCGAGCACCTCCAGCACGTGCGGCACCGACGACTGGTAACCCAACGAGATGCGCGTGAATCCACCGTCGCGCAGCGCCTGGAAGTAGCTCGGGTCGACGCTCTCCGGGTTCGCCTCCGTAGTGATCTCCGCGTCGTCGGCTATCGGGAAGCGCTCCCGAATCGCGTCGAGCAGCCCGACGAGCTCCCCCGGCGGCAGCATCGTCGGGGTGCCTCCGCCGAAAAACACCGTGCGCACGGTCTGGGGCCCAAGTACGCGACGGGCCAGGTCCAACTCGGCTCGCGCGGCAAAGAGATAGGCACCAGGCGACATCGATCCAAGCTCTGCCGGCGTGTAGGTGTTGAAGTCGCAGTAGCCACACCGCGTCATACAAAACGGCACGTGGACGTAGAACGACAGCGGGGCGCCGACGTCGGTGCCAGGTGGGAGTGAACCGTCGCGGGGCGCGGGCTCACCGTCGGGGAGTTGGGAAGCCACGGGCGGAAGCCTAGCGTCGTCTCCCAACCCGTTCGCTTACAGAAGACAGACCGATGCGTGGGCATGCCCCCAACATCTCGTTCGAGATGACACACTATGTTCCATGATTAATCGACGTTCACTCCTCGCATCCGGCGGCGGGCTCGCCGCCCTGTCTGTGCTCGCTGCGTGCGGCGACAACAACCCACTCGAAGGATCCTCCGGTTCAGCCGGCTCCGGCGGCGGCAGCGACGTCGCGCTCAAGCAGTGGTACCACGAGTACGGCGAAGCCGGCGTGAAAGAAGCCGTCGAGAAGTACGCCTCTGAGTACACCGACGCCAAGGTGAGCGTGCAGTGGACCCCGGGCGACTACATGAAGATCCTCGGCGCTGCCTTGCTGACCGACGAAGCCCCGGACGTGTTCGAGTTCGAGCAGGGTGGCTCGCTGGATATGATCCGCGGCGGGCAGCTCGCTGACCTCACCGAGCTCATGGCTCCGGTGAAAGACCAGTTCAACAAGGCTGTGATCGACCGCTTTACGTTCCAAGACAAGATCTACGCCATCCCGCAGACCATCGATATGCAGATGCTCTTCTACCGCAAGTCGGTGCTTGAAGAGAAGGGCATCGAACCACCGAAGACCTTCGCAGATCTCGCCGCGGCGGCCAAGGCTGTGAACACGAAGGACATGGGCGGCTTCTTCGCTGGCAACGATTCGGGCGTCGGCGTGCTCGGCACCATTTTCATTTGGGCGTCGGGCCACGATCAGCTGAACGCCGATCGCACGGAGGCCGCGTTCCTCACCGACGAGTTCTACCAGGCGCTCGTCGACTACCGCGAGCTCGTGAAGTCGGGTGCCGTGTTGTCGGGCGCGTCCAACGACTGGTACGGCCCCGAGGCGTTCGTGAACGAGGAGTGCGCCTTCCAGTGGGGCGGGCTCTGGGGCCTCCCCCAGGTGCAGGAAGCCTTCGGCGACGACTTCGGCGTGCTGCCATTCCCCGCGATTGGCGGGAAGGGCCGCCCGGCGGTGCCGTTCGGCGCGTTCGGCGCGTGCGTCAACGCGAAGAGCAAGCACGTCGATGCCGCTAAGGAATTCATCAAGTGGCTGTGGGTCGACCAGGAGGACAAGCAGATCGACTTCTCCACGGCGTATGGCGTGCACATCCCGGCGAAGGACGCGCTGACCTCGCAGACGGAGCAGTTCAAGGACGGTCCAGGCGCCGACGCCGCCACGTTCGTCAGCGAGAACGGCTTTGCCAACGACATCATGTGGTCCGGCTCGCTCGGTGAAGCGTACGGTGCGGCCGTGAGCAAGGTGATCGTGGACGGCGCCGACCCGAAGAGCGCGTTCTCCAAGTTCGGCGACCTGGCGAAGAAGGAACTCGCCAAGCTGCAAGGCTGATCTCGACGTGTGGCAACGCCTGCGCGGATACCAGGGCCGCAACCTGTGGTTCCTGGTGTTCGTCGCACCGTTTTTCCTCGGGCTGACGGTCTTCGTCTACGTGCCCGTGGCGTGGAGCGCGTACCTGTCCTTCTTCGAGGCCAAGAACACGATCACGCCGACGAAGTTCGTCGGGCTGGACAACTACACCAGCTTGTTGGGCGACGAACTCTTCATCAACTCGCTGGCCGTGTTCGTCGTGTTCTCGCTCGTGATCGTGCCACTCACATACGTGTGTTCACTAGGGCTAGCGCTCCTGCTCAACGACCTCAAATGGGGCCAAGCGTTCTTCCGCTCGGTGTTCTTCATCCCGTCGGCGGTGAGTTACGTCGTCGCAGCCATCATCTGGCGGCTCGTGTTCTTCAACAACGCCCGCTTCGGCATGCTGAACTCGCTCATCCGCTCCTGGGGTGGCGACTCCGTCAACTGGCTCGGAGGCGGCAACAACCTCTACTGGATCGCGCTCATCAGCGTTCGACTGTGGCTGCAGGTGGGCTTCTACATGATCCTCATCATCGCCGGACTGCAGCGCATCCCGGTTGATACCTACGAGGCGGCGGCCATCGACGGAGCCTCCGGCTGGCGAGTGCTTCGCTACATCACACTCCCCCAGCTTCGCGCTACCAGCGTGGCTGTCATCATGTTGCTCCTCATCAACGCGTTCCAAGCGTTCGACGAGTTCTACAACATGCTGGGCACCATCGGCTCCTACCCGCCCTATGGGCGCCCGCCCCTGGTGCACCTGTACCTGATCTCGTTCGGCGGCGGGCAACAGAACCTCGGCTTGGGCGGCGCCGGCACCATGATCCTCGCCGCCATCATCGTGCTGTTCTCCCTGGCACAGAACTGGCTCATGAGCCGGGAGGAGCGCAAGGAGCGACGTGCAGCGAAGAAGGCGAAAGCATGAAAGCGTCCAGGATCGCCCGGTATGCGCTGCTCATCATGCTGACGCTGTTTTTCCTGCTGCCGTTCTACGTGATGTTCCGCAACGCATTCTCGACGCAGAAGCACATCGCGTCGCCGAATTGGCATTGGCTCCCCGATCAGCTCGACTTCACGAACCTGAAGTCGCTGCTCGCCAACGACACGATCGGTATCGGGTCAGCCATGCTGAACTCGGCCGTCACCGCCAGCTTGCAGACCATCATCACGGTGCTCGTCAGCCTCATGGCCGGCTACGCGCTGGCGCGCTGGAAGCACAGGCTCGCCAGCTTCCTACTGGGGCTCACGGTATTCACGCTCATGGTTCCCGCGACGATGACCTTCGTGCCGACATTCATCATGACCGCCCAGTTCGGATGGATTGACACCTACCGTGGCCTGGTGATTCCGGCGGCTTTCTCAGCGTTTGCGACGTACCTGTTCCGCCAATTCTTCCTCGATTTCCCCGAGGAGCTGGAGGACGCCGCCTTCGTCGACGGATGCACACCATGGGGTGTGTTCTGGCGCATCGTGGTGCCGAACTCCAAGGAGATCATCGCCGCCGTCGGCACCATCGTGCTGCTCGGCGCCTGGAACGCGTTCCTCTGGCCCAGCCTGGTGGGCCGCGACAACACACGCACCGTGCAGGTGGCCCTGTCGCAGTTCATGACCAGCCAAGGCGTGCGGTTGCCCGAGCTGTTCATGGGCTCCATCATCGCGATTCTGCCCATGCTGGTGATGTTCCTGTTCCTCCAGCGTTACCTGGTGCGAGGCTTCACCACGTCGGGCCTGCGCTAGGCGCAGCGGCGGCTAGTTCTTCTTTGTCGGCTCCGACGTGGACAGCGCCGCGACGAAGGCCTCTTGCGGCACCTCGACCCGGCCCACCATCTTCATGCGCTTCTTGCCTTCCTTCTGCTTCTCGAGCAGCTTGCGCTTTCGCGAGATGTCGCCGCCGTAGCACTTCGAGAGCACGTCCTTGCGGATGGCGCGGATGGTCTCACGCGCGATCACACGCGAGCCGATGGCGGCCTGGATGGGCACCTCAAACTGCTGCCTCGGGATGAGCTCCTTGAGTTTGGACGCCATCTGGAGTCCGTAGGAGTAGGCGGATTCGCGGTGCACGATGGCGGAGAACGCGTCAACGGGGTCGCCGTGCAGCAAAATATCGACTTTCACCAGGTCGGCCGGTGCTTCGCCGGCAGGTTCGTAGTCGAGCGATGCATATCCCTTCGTTCGCGATTTCAGCGCGTCGAAGAAGTCGAAGACGATTTCGCCGAGCGGCAGCTGGTAGCGAATCTCCACCCGATCTTCTGACAGATAGTCGAGACCCTTTTGCACGCCGCGCCTGGTCTGGCACAGCTCGAGGATGGTACCGATGAACTCTGCGGGCGCGAGGATGGTGGCGTCGACGACGGGCTCGTACACCTCGTCAACCTTGCCCTCAGGGAACTCCGACGGGTTCGTCACGATGTGTTCGGAGTGGTCCTCCATCACCACGCGGTACACCACGCTCGGCGCCGTCGAGATGAGGTCGAGATTGAACTCGCGCTCGAGCCGCTCGCGCACGATCTCCATGTGCAGCAGGCCGAGGAATCCGATGCGGAAACCGAAGCCGAGCGCGCTCGACGTCTCGGGTTCGTACAGCAGGGCGGCGTCGTTGAGTTGGAGCTTTTCAAGCGCTTCGCGAAGCTCGGTGAAGTCGTCGCCGTCGATCGGGTAGAGGCCGGCGTAGACCATGGGCACGGGGGGCTCGTAGCCACCCAAATCTTCCGATGCGGGGGCAGACGCGACGGTGACCGTGTCACCGACGCGAGACTGCCGAACGTCCTTCACGCCCGTGATGAGGTACCCCACCTCGCCGACGCCGATGGCGTCCTGCTTGGACGGGTCAGGTGCGATGACGCCGACCTCGAGCAGTTCGTGCTGGGCACCGGTGGACATCATCTGGATGCGGTCGCGGTGACGCAGCGCGCCGTCGACGACGCGGACGTAGGTGACCACACCGCGGAACGTGTCGTACACCGAGTCGAAGATGAGCGCGCGCGCTGGCCCGTCGGCGTCGCCCACGGGCGCAGGGATTCGCTCGACGACGGCGTCAAGCAGCTCGGGCACGCCCACTCCTGTTTTGCCGGAGACCCGCAACACCTCGTCTTCGTCGCAGCCGATGATCGACGCCAGCTCGGCGGCGTACTTGTCCGGGTCGGCACCGGGGAGATCAATCTTGTTGAGCACCGGGATGATGGTGAGCTCGGCCTCGAGTGCGAGGTAGAGGTTGGCCAGCGTCTGCGCTTCGATGCCTTGCGCCGCGTCGACGAGCAGGATCGCGCCTTCGCAGGCCTGCAGGGAGCGGGACACCTCGTAGTTGAAGTCGACGTGACCAGGGGTGTCAATCATATTGAGCACGTGCACGGTGTCGCCAACCGGCCATGTCATCCGAACGGCCTGCGACTTGATGGTGATGCCGCGTTCGCGCTCGATGTCCATCCGGTCGAGGTATTGCGCACGCATGCTGCGGTCGTCGACCACCTTGGTGAGTTGCAGCATGCGGTCGGCGAGCGTCGATTTTCCGTGGTCGATGTGTGCAATGATGCAGAAGTTGCGGATGATCGACGGATCGGTCTTGCCTGGGATGGCCATGCATCATTCCTTGCATAGAAATGGGACTTCTGACGGCCTATCATCTCACCTTGCGCTGCACTTGGCGAGTTGCTCCGCCGCGCATTTGGTGAGGTGCGGCCTTGCCATGTATTGTGGATCGTCGCGTCAAGGTTGGCGCATCACCGAGCACCAGAAGGATTTTTCGTGGCAAACATCAAGTCCCAGATGAAGCGCAACAAGACCAACGAAGTTGCGCGCCAGCGCAACAAGGCTGTGAAGTCGAAGCTGCGCACGCACGTACGTGAGGCCCGCGCCGCCATCGCCGAGGGCGATGCCGAGAAGGCAGCAGAACTCACCGCCGTCGCGAACCGCGCTCTGGACAAGGCCGTTTCCAAGGGCGTCATCCACGCCAACCAGGCCGCAAACCGCAAGTCGGCGCTCTCGTCGGCAACCGCTGCGTTGCAGGCCTGATACCAGCAAATCAGGTTCAGCGCCTCGGCCCTACTCGGTGGCCGAGGCGCTGTTTTGCGCGCAAATACCCGAACGTGGCCAAGATAGATCAAGTTCGTGGCGGTTAGACGAGCCACGAACTTGATCTATCTTTGCGTGTAGCGACGCGGCGCCGTTCAGCGCCCGCGGTACTGGCACCGCAGCACGTCGAGCGCCATCGATTCCAAGGCGTAGTCGGGGTCCGTCGCGGCGCCCTTCACCTCTGCATCCGCCTGGGCGATGCGCTCGATGGCCGAGCTGACCCCGTCGGAGTTCCATCGGCGAGCATAGTTGCGCAGATCCTTGATCTTGAAGAACGGCACCCCGAGGTGCCGGGCGAGCTCGCCATCATTCATGCGGCGGTTTTGGGCGTCGAGGTACTTCCCCATCGATCGGAAATTGCTCGCCATCGCCGACGTGATGAGCACGGCCGCGGTGCCCGTGTCGACCGCCCATCTGAGGCGCTCAAGCGCTAGGGTGGCGTTGCCGGCGAGCACTGCGTCGGCTACAGAAAAGCTCGATACTTCAGCGCGCCCGGCGAAGTAGCGTCGAATGAGGGGAACGTCGATTTCGTCGCGGTCGTTGTCGCCGGCCAGCTGCGCGACCGACGCCACGATGGCGCGCAGATCGGAGCCAACCGCAGCAACCAGAGCCTCGGCAGCCTCCTGCGTCATGCGGAGCCGATACGTGCGCGCTTCCGCTACCACAAACTTCCACAGCTCCCACGGCTTCGGCGCCTCGACCTTGATGGTCTCAATCTTCGCTTTCTTGAGCTTGTCGATGAGCCCCTTGCCCTTATTGCCCCCGCCATGGACGAGGATGAGGCACAGATCAGGCCCTGGATGCTCCGCGACCTCCACCAGCTGGTCGACGACGTCTGCTGGGCAGGCGCCGACGTCGTCGATGATGGCGATGATGTGGCTGGAGAACAGCGACCCTCCGACGACCTCGCTGAGCATGGTGTCTTCCAACTCGGAGGCCGTGATGTGATTCACATCAGCCCCCGGCTCGACGCTCAGTGCCGCGCGTTTGCGCTCATCGACGGCGCGTTCAGCTAGCAACGATGCTGTGCCCGTGATGAGTATCGTGCTGCCGAATGCGTTCATGCAGCTAAGCCTATGCTGTTCAGCTGACAATTCGACAGGCACGTGGTGCGGTGACGGCCTTGTGCTCATTTGCCGGCCCTTCGGATGTGGATGCGCTCCCCCAGCCCGAGCGCCAACGAGCCTTCCTCGTCGGTGCGGGCCACCACCATGCCGTGCTGCCCAGCCAACCGTAACGCTGAGTCCGCAGGATGCCCGTAGGAGTTGTCGGCTCCCGCGCTGGCGACTGCGACGACCGCCCCGGTGGCTGCGAAGAACTCGGGCTCCTGCCTCGATGATCCGTGGTGGGGCAACTTCAGCACCTGCGCTTGCAGCGATAAGCCATGCCGACGCGCCTGCCGCAGCGCCTCGCGCTGACCGGCCGGCTCAGCGTCGCCCGCCAGCATCACCGAGAGCCCCTGCACATGCGCGACGCCCACGACCGACGAATCGTTCTCTTCCGACGACTCCCCCAGCCCGACGCCGCCCCCGCCGCCACGCGGTTGCCAGGCGGAGATCGTCGTCCACTGCACATCGCCGATGGCGAATGTGTCACCAGATCTGGTGGTACGCACCTCCGCTTCGCCTGCTGTGCGGCGCACCTGCTCGGCCTCGAAAGCGGGCTCCTGCATGGGGCTCGTCAGCACCAGGGAGGGCTGAAAGCGTCGTGCGATAGCGGGAAACGCGCGCACGTGATCGGCATGAAAATGAGTGAGCACCACCACAGGAACATGCTGCACACCCAGGCGATCCAGGCAATCCAGCACCGGCGCCGGCTCTGGGCCGACGTCAACCAGCACGGCGGTGGAGGTGCTCGCGCGCAGGACGGTGGCATCGCCCTGCCCTACATCACAAAACGCCACCCGCCAGTCGCCCGGCCAGCCCGGCTGTGCTGGCTTCCACACCATGCTCGAACACAGCAGGGCAGTGACGAGCATCGTCGCCCACCAACGGCGAAGCACAGGTTGAGCGAGCACCGGCAGCGCCCCACACGCCAGCGTCACCATCAGCAGCCCCACCGGGCCGGGAAGCCAGGCCATGGTGGCGTTCGGTAGGCGCGCTCCGGCTTCTGCAATCCATATGATGGGCTGCGCACTCCACCCTGCCGCCCAGCCCAGAAGGGTGCTGAGCGGCGGCAGCATGCAGGTACACGCAGCGGCAAAACCGAGTGCCGTGGTCGGCCCGACGAAAGGGCCAGCCACCACATTGGCAAGCACGCCCACGAGAGAGACTCGGTCACTCAGCCACGTGACGATGGGCTGCGTCATGATCTGCGCCGCCAGCGGAATGGCGAGCGCCTCTGCAAGCCAGCGTGGCGCCCAGCGGGCGAGCGACTGCACGAATACCGGACCGAGCAACACAATGCCCAGACATGCAGCCAGCGATAGCCAGAATCCGGGGGCTCTGGACAACCACGGGTCGAGCGCCATGAGCACCACCACGGCCACACACATGCTACGGATGCTGCGTCGTCCGGTGCCGACGCCCGTCGCGGCCAAGCTCACCAGCCCCATCACCGCCGCGCGCTGCACCGACGGCTCCGGGCCACAAACAATGACGAACATGCCGACGCCCGCCACCGCAGCAGCACGCACCAACCATCCACGCACACCAATGCCTCGAAGGAGCGCCAAGATCACACCAAGCATGAGCGCCAAGTTGGCGCCGGACACGGCCAAGAGGTGGGTGAGGCCCGTCGCTTTGAAGTCATCGGACATCGCCCGCGAGATACGTGAGGTGTCGCCCACCACCAGCGACGGCACCAGCGCCCGCTGATCTTCGGGCGAGGAAGCAACCGAGCGACGGAGCCCGTCGCGCAACCCTGCCGCGAGCCGATCGATCACGCCCGGTGGGTGGCGCATGGATGTAACCTGCCGTAACGCCAGCACTGCCACCTCGCTGTCGCCGCGATCGGTAGCGCGCAGCCGAGCTTGCACAACGTAGGTTGCACCGACGCGCAGGGCGAGCAGATCGTCGAGCTGCTCCCCGCTTCCCCGCAGTTGGGCTGGCATGGCTTGGTGCGTGCTCACGCCTCGGCCTTCTACGTTCACCACGGTGACCAGGGCAGTGCCCGACGGGGGCAACGGCGGCTTTCCCGGCAGCGGCTTCGGTTCGGAGACGATGCGGATTTCCGCTTGGACGATGGCGCGTTGGTCGGCGAGTGCTGCCAACGTCGAGCCGGCGCGTTGCAGGGCCATCATTCCGCTGAGCCCGGCGACGATCACCAACGCGAGACAGCCCAGTGCAGCCCACGGGTACCGACGGCGCGCCACGACGCCGGCGACGCTCCCCGTCGCCACAGTGGTGAGCATGCACCACGCCAGCTCCGACGTGCCCACCACCGCACCCACCCACACGCCCACTGCGATGGGCAGGAGGCGCCAGTCGTGCAGTTTCACACCGTGATGTGGGGTTCGAGCTTGCTGAATGTTTTCGGACCAATGCCCGAGATCTCCTGCAGCTCCGTCGGGGCGGTGAACCCGCCGTGCTCTTCTCGCCACGCGACGATGGCCGCAGCCGTCACGGGGCCCACTCCGGGAAGCGCCTCAAGCTGCTGTGCCGTGGCCGTATTCAGGTTGACGCGTCCGTCGGTCCCGCCTCCATCACCGCCGGGCGGTGCGGCGCCGCCGGTAGGAGCAGCGCCCACGGCAGCAACGACGTGGCTCTCTTCGCCTCGACGCCCAACCTTCACCTGCATCCCTGCCGCCACCGGCGCCGCAAGGTTCAAATCTCCAGGCACGGCCTCGTCGGTGAAGCCGCCGGCGGCCTGGATGGCATCGACGACGATGGCTTCAGCGGGGAGCGTCACCACGCCGGGAGTCGCCACCGCCCCTGCAACGTGCACACGGATCGTGGTCGGCGACGGCGGAGACGACGAGGCGGCCTGCTCGGAGCCAGCTGACGTCGGTTCGTCGGCAGGAGCGGCCGACGTCGAGAGCGCCGGCTGGGGCGACACCTCCGTCGCGTTGGATTTGCTGAACGTGAGCCCCAGCGTGACTGCAACCACCGCCAACAGTATGGCGAGGGCAACGATGTGAGCCCGATGCAGCGCAAGCTTGTCGCGCCAGGACGCAGGCGCAGCTTCTTCCCCAGCGTCGGGAGGTGGTTCCTCAGCTGGCTCGGACGTGGCCTCCGGCTCGTCGGCGGCACGCCTGGGAGCGGTGAGGGAACGCTGGCCGATACTGACGTACGCGAGCCTGGCTCGGGCGAGTTCGTCCGCCTGGTTCGTGGTCTGCTTCTTCATATAAGCAGGATGGGCGCGACACGCCCGAGATTCCCACGCGGAACGAAATCTGTGGAAAAGTCGCTCGGCTCGCTACTTTCCGACCACCAGGCTGAGCATCTTGGGCAGTTTCGCGATCACCTTGATGACGGGACGCCCCTCGAGGTTGCGCTGCACGTTCGGGTCGGCCATCGCCAGCTCAACGGCAGTGTCCTCATCGATGTCGGCAGCAACCTCGAGCTTTGCGCGGATCTTGCCCTGAATCTGCACCACCATCGTGACGAGATCTTCAGCGGCCAGCTCCGGGTCGGACGTCGGCCACGTGCTGTTTGCCACCGACGGTTCGTGCCCGAGCAGCTCCCACATCTCCTCAGCGACGTAGGGCGCCACCAGGGAGAGCGCCTGCGCGGTGAACTCTGCGGCTTCGCGGACGGCGGGGTCTGCCGGGCCGGCGTCGCCGTCGATGGCCTTGCGCGTGGCGTTGACGAGCTCCATGATTCTCGCCACGGCCACGTTGAACCGGCCATCTTCCACGAGCGTCGAGATTTCAGCGATGGCCTGGTGCGTCGCCTTCCGAAGCTGCTTGTCTCCCCCATCCGCTGGGGTTCCGGGTGCGCTCGTCACTTCCGCCGCGACGCGGTGCGCGCGCTGCAGGAACTTCAGCGAGCTCGCCGGTGAGAGATTGGCCCAGTCGATGGCGTCCTCCGGCGGGCCGGCGAACACCATGGTGACGCGGACTGCATCGACGCCAAACTCGTCGATCTGCTGCCCGAGGTCGACGCCGTTGCCGAGCGACTTGCTCATAGCCTTGCCCTCGTTGATGACCTGGCCCTGATTGAGCAGTTTGAGCATGGGCTCGTCGAAGTCGATCATGCCGAGGTCATAGAGGACCTTCGAGAAGAACCGCATGTAGAGCAGGTGCAAAATGGCGTGTTCGATGCCGCCGACGTATTGCGCGACGGGCATCCAGCGGTTCACGTCGTCGGGGTTGAAGGGGCCTTCGGTGTAGCCCGGCGAGCAGTAGCGGAAGAAGTACCACGAGGAGTCGACGAACGTGTCCATGGTGTCGGTGTCGCGCTTGGCGTCGGCGCCGCACTTCGGGCAGGCCACCTCAACCCACTCGGTGGCGGCAGCCAGCGGCGACGTCCCCTTGGGTGCGAGCTGCTCGCCACGCAGGTCAGGCAGCTTGACGGGGAGCTGTTCGTCGGGGACGGGCACCTCGCCACAGGACGGGCAGTGGATGATGGGGATGGGGCAGCCCCAGAAGCGCTGCCTGGACAGGAGCCAGTCGCGCAGGCGGTACTGGATGGTGCCACGCCCGGTGCCGTCGGCCTCGAGTTTGTCGATCATGCGACGAACGCCCGACACCTTGTCGGTGAGTCCGTCGAGCACCTCGGAATTGCGGTATGCGCCGTCGCCGACGGTGGCCACGCCAGTCTCAGCCGGGTCGGTGCCGTCGACGTCGAGGACGACGCGCACGGGCAGCCCGAACTTGCGAGCGAAGTCCAGATCTCGCTGATCGTGTGCAGGAACGGCCATCACGGCACCCGTGCCGTAGTCGGACAACACGTAGTCAGCCGCCCAGATGGGAATCTGTTCGCCGTTGACGGGGTTCACGGCGTAGGCCCCGAGGAAGACGCCGGTCTTCTCTCGCTCGGTGGACTGCCGCTCGATTTCCGTGGCCTTCTTAGCAGCCTCGACGTAGGCGTCGAACTCAGCCTTGTGCTCTTCGGTGACGAGCTCGGCGGCCAATTCGGAGTCGGGCGCGACTACGACGTAGGTGGCGCCGTAGAGGGTGTCCGGGCGCGTGGTGAACACTGTGATGGGCTCGTCGCGACCGTCGACATGGAAATCGACGTGGGCGCCTTCGGAGCGGCCGATCCAGTTGCGCTGCATCGCCAGCACGTGTTCGGGCCAACCGTCTTGCAGCTGCTCCATATCGTCGAGCAGGCGGTCGGCGTAGTCGGTGATCTTGAAGTACCACTGGTTGAGCTTGCGTTTGGTGACCTCGGTCTTGCAGCGCTCGCAGCGCCCGTCCACCACTTGCTCGTTCGCGAGCACGGTCTGGTCTTTCGGGCACCAGTTGACGTAGGAGTCTTTCCGGTAGGCCAGACCCCGCTCGTAGAAGCGCAGGAAGAGCCACTGGGTCCAGCGGTAGTACTCCTCATCGGAGGTGTGCAGGCGCCTGGACCAGTCGAGGCTGAGGCCGTAGCGCTTGAATGAGCCAGCCTGCGTCTCGATGTTGTTGTACGTCCACTCGGCCGGGTGCGCGTTGTTGCGGATGGCCGCGTTCTCGGCGGGCAGGCCGAACGAGTCCCAGCCGATGGGATGGAGCACGTCGTAGCCATTAAGCCGCAGGTAGCGCGCCACCACGTCGCCCATCGCGTAGGCCTCTGCGTGGCCCATGTGGAGATCACCCGACGGGTACGGGAACATGTCGAGCACGTAGCGACGTTCGCGCTTGCCATCGTCGTTCGCTTTGAACGTCTCGTCTTGCTCCCAGAAAGCCTGCCACTTCTCCTGGGCTGCTTCCCTGTCGTAGTGCTCGCGACTCACGTTGATCCTCCTGTGCACGGTGCTGGGCCAATATATCGTGCCCAGAGCGGGGTTAGTGTCGGCTGACCGTCAGGCGAGGACGGCATCGACTTCGTCGCTCGTCGGTGGCTGAGCGCCAGCCTTCGTACACACCAACGCCGACGCGGCCACGCCTCGTCGCATTGCTTCCTCGAGGTTGTCGCCGTTGAATGCTTGCAGGAATCCGGCGTTGAAGGTGTCACCCGCGCCGACGGTGTCTACCACCTCGACGCGCCTGCCCGGAACCCTGGCGAGCTCCCCGTCGCGTCCCACAGCGACGGCACCGTCGCTGCCCAAGGTGACGATGACGAATTCGACGGAGTAGTCGCGGCAGTATCGCTGGGCGACGTCGAGAGGTTCCTCTTTGAAATCGACGAGCCAGGCGAGATCTTCGTCTGATGCCTTCACAAAGCCACCCGATTGTCCGACGAGCGAGGCCATGGCGCGCACCTTGCGCACGTACTCCTCCCTGTCGCTCAGCACATTGGGGCGGACGTTGATGTCGAAGCTCTTCCTATTGGGCGTCTTTGATAGGAAGCGGTGGACCTGCGCAAACGACGGCTCGAGCACGGCGACGAGCGACCCGAAGTGCAACCAATCCGAGGGATCCAGTTCAGGAAAATCTTGTTCCGTCCAGTTGAAGTTCGTGGTGCCGACGGTGTGAAAGGCGTAGCTGGCTTTCCCATCGTCGCTGAGTGACACCACGGCCAGCGTGGTCGGGTCAAACGTGCGGATGGCGTAGTCGGTGCCGACCCCATTGGTTTCGATGTGCTCCGTGAGCTGTTGCCCGAAGGAATCCTCACTCAGCCGACCGAGGAATTGCACGTCGCACCCGAGACGCCCGAGCCCGATGGCGGTGTTCATCGGCCCTCCTCCTGAACGAGCGACCCATGAGCTGCTCACGGAGGTCTTGTTTCCGTCGGGGATGAGGTCGATGAGGGCTTCACCTAAGACAACAAAGCGCATGGCCCCTAGATTAGATCAGCGTTCGTCCCAGCGCGACGGAGGGACGCCCAACTTGAGCAGCGCACTCACCGTGTGAGCCAACGGGTGACGCTGCTCGTCGGGGCTGATTTGGATAAGGCACTCAGCAGCGAGCGCACCGGCACCTTCCAGCCAGTAGGCGAGCGCCAGTAGTGAGAGCACACTGCCGACGTTGCGCGCGGGTGCCTGCACGCGTGCGGCCAGTAGGGCTGCCCGTCGCGCTGGTGCCACGTCGCGATTCATTTGGGCCACTACTTCACCGAATGGTTCCTCGTAGCCCACCAGTACCGCCAGCTCGGCAGCGTCTGCGTCTGTGAGGGTGCCGTCCAGTAACGTCGCGAGGCGCTCCATGCGCTCCGAATCACTCAGCGCTTCCACATGACGTCGTGCGGCAGTTGTGAGAGCTTTCGAGGGCTGCCAGGCGTACACGGCAGCGACGGCCTCGTCGCGCGATGCAGCCACCTCCCCCGGCCACAATTCCGCGATGTACTCGGTGAGCGCGTCGGAGACGACCGCCGCTTCTTCATCGATCAACGTGCCGTTCACGACTTCCCAGGTGCTGGCTCCGTCGGTGAGCACCATGATGGAGACCGCGTCTAGCTCGTCCGCGAGGCTGGTCATCAACGCGGCACCCAGGTTTGGGGAGGCTGTGTAGCCGAGCAGCATCCAGTGCGAATCAGGAGCAGGGTTGCTCGTCGCCATCGTCATGATGCTGCGCGCCGCATCCTGGCAACCCTCCCCGACATGGGAGAGGTCGAGACGGCCCATGAACAGGACGTGCTTGCCGGACATGCGTATGGCGACGACGGATTCTTGGGGCGAGAAGCCGAATTGGGCGGGCGGCAGCGCGAGGAGTTCTGCGCGGCTGCGGCAGCGGACAGTGCGGGTTTCAGTAATCGTCATGCCCTGCACTGTGGCAGCGAGCACAGGCAAATTTGCATCGGAAACTGAATCTGTGGATAACTTCGGCGGCTACGCTTCAACACATGAGTAACCAGCAGTGGCCCGGCGGGCAGCTAGGGCAGCCGGATCCGTGGTCGCGCAATGACCCGAATTGGCGCCCTCCGCACTTTGAGGAACGGGTGGAGCGAGACCCACGTCAACCGTTCGGGCAGCGTCCCACAACGTCGCCAGTGGTGCCGGACTTCGATCCCCCTCGCAAACCGGTGTGGCCGTGGGTGGTGGGCATCATCGGCGTGGTTGCTGTGCTGCTCATCGTGCTCGTGGTGCAACCGGCACAACCCGAGCCGGAGGCATCCGAGCAGCCGCCCGCATCCGCGTTTCCGTCCCCCAGCGTCACCGGGAACGCCATCCCGTACGACGGCAACGGTACGGGCATCTTTGAGATCACCTCGCACCGCTGGACGTCCGACGGACTGCAGCTGGAGTACTCCATCACAGCTGACAAGGAACGTCGACGGTTCTCCTTCTTCGTATTCACGAACGAGACCCGTGACAGTTACGCACCAGACGGGGAGTCCGTCGTTGAGGTGTCGCCCGACGCTCCCACCACCGGCACACTCGAATTCAGGATGCCGCGAAGCGATGCCACGTTGGTGCTCACCACTGCGAACGGCCGCGCCATCACGGCGCTGCCGATTCCTGGCTAGTTGGCGGCCCGCTGTTCGGCAGCTTCCCGACGCTCGCGCTCGGCGCGTTCTTTGATGGCATCGGGATGGTAGTGGCTGAGCATCACGACGCCGTATATGGCGACGGCGCCCATCACCGTCATACCGATCCCGGCCCACACCCCCATGTGCGCACCCTCAGCAAGCACGACGAGGCCGAACAGCACCGCGACGACCGGGTCCACCGTCGTCATCGTGGCTACGGTGATCTCGGCCGGGCCAGAGGCGTACCCCTGCTGGATCATCCATACTCCCCCAAAGAACCCGACGAGCATCAAAACGATGGCTACCAGCACTTTGAGGTCGAGCCATGACTCGTGGTACGTCAGCACCATGTCCGCAGTGGCTTTGAGCATTCCCGTCGCCATCCCGTACAGCATGGCGCCGATCGACGACCAGAGCATGGCTTTCAGCCAAGGCGTCACTCGCGGCGTGATGGCCGATATCCCAAGTGAGATAGCCACGACCACACCGAACGTCACCAACAGCGACACCAGGGTTGCTTCCTGATTGCCAGTGGCGTTCCTGGTCGAGATGATGGTGAACCCCACCAGCCCGACGAACGTGACGAGCACCGCAATCCACAGATGCCCAGAAATTCGATGCTTGTGGATTCGCGCTGCCAGCAACACCGACCAAATCACCGCGACAATGCCGATGGGCTGCACCACAGCGATGGGCGCAAATGTGAGTGCCGTGAAATTAATGCCAGCACCGAGCAACACGCACACCAAGCCGAGCGACCACTTCGGGATCAGCACGAGCTTCAGCATCCCGCCAGCGGACAGGCGGTTGTCTGACGCGGGGGTGTCATCGTCGAACGTAGAACGAACGCCCAAACTCTGGAGTGCCGCTCCCCCGGCAAACAGGAATGACCCCAGAACCTGAAGGAGGATCGCGAAACCGATCAACGTGGTGCACCTTCCGAAGTAGTTGCTGTGTCAGTAGACAATGACTTTGTCGCCCACTTTCGCCGCTTCGAACAGGGCCGCGACGGCACCCTGGTCGCGCACGTTCACGCAACCGTGTGAGGCACCGTTGTAGCCGCGGGCTCTGAAGTCACTTGAGTAATGGACGGCTTGCCCCCCGCTGAAAAACATGGCGTAGGGCATCTTAGAGTTATACAGCTTGGAGACGTGGTGACGCGACTTGAACTCCACCCGGAACGCGCCCTCCCTTGTGGGGGTGCGTTTGGATCCGAAGCGGACGTCCATCGTGAGGCGGACCTTGCCGTCGACCACCCACGCGAGCTGGCGTGTTTGCTTCGAGATGCAGACCGCCCGCCCGCTCAAGCAACGAGGATCGAGTTTCATGCCCCCTGTGGTGGCTTCCGTCTTCTTCGGAATCTTGTTCGCGAGCTCCTCATGGGTGGGATCGTGCGTCATAGCGCGCAGGCGGTCGAGTGTGCGCTGGTCGACCTCGCCGGTGACAGGAATGTCACGCTTTTCCTGGAACCCGCGAACGCCCTCGACAGTTGCAGGGCCGTATACACCGTCGACGGTGGGCCCGTACCAACCGATCTGCCTGAGGCGGGACTGCAGCTTACGAACCTCGTCGCCCTTGTCACCGGACTTCATCAGCGCTGGGCCGGGCTTCACCACGTTGTACTTCTCGTCGTGCGTGGGCGTCTTCGTCATCTCGACGAGCCGCTTCCACGTCGTAGCATCGACGGCGCCTGTCACGGGGAGCTGCCGTTTGGCCTGGAATCCTTCGACCGACGCCTGCGTCGTTGGGTCGTAGAGGCCTGTGATCTTGCCTTCGAACCAGTGGAGCTGGAGGAGACGGTGCTGCAGCTCGCGGATTTCCTCACCCTCATCCCCTGCGCTGTACAGCGCGGGCTGCGCGGTGGGCGTCGGGCTTGGCGTCACGGAAGGCGACGGCAGCGCTTCGCTCGGGGTTGGCGTGGGTGGCGGCGTCGGGCTCGGCGATGGCGTCGCCTGGGCGGGGGTCACCGTCGCGCTGGGAATACTCTCAGGCGATGGCACTGCCGTCGACGACACGGCCCGCACGTCGCGATGTGCGGGAATCGCGGAAGGGGCCGGCGCACAGGCTGCCAAGGGGAGCACCGTCGTGAACGCGACGATTGCACCAAACAACGCATGTCGGTTACGCATGAGACCCTCCGACTGGCCTAGGGGGAAGACGCCACGTGGCTGCGGCGGGCCTAGAATTGCAGATGGATGGTGATTTTCTACGTCGCCACGCCGAGTTGATCGATCACCTTGATCAGATCGTTGCGAAGTGGCTCCGCGCGCTCGGCGAACCCGCGCTGCAGCTGGGCGTAATCATGGCGTCCTTCCGAGGTCTCCACGCGGATAGGTTCGTGCCCCCACTCAGTGAGGTCGTAGGCGGAGGCTCGCATGTCGACGACGCGAATCTCGCGCGCGAGCTTGAACGTTGTGAACAGTAACGACGACGACACCGCCGGCCAGAGCTTGCTCGCCCATCGGTAGAGATCCATGTTCACGTGCAGGCAACCCGGCTGGTCAAACTCAGTTTGCAGCTCCCGCGTCGGGGTGACCAGGTTGAGCGGCTTCGCTTGCGGTGTGAAAAACCGGAACGCGTCGAAATGGGAGCAACGGCAGCCCACTTCGTTCAAGATCTTTGCCCGTTCGTCGACGCCGTAGCGCAGCGGAAGGTACGGGTGCCTGGTTTCGTGTTGTTCGAGGCCGTGGACCATGGCCCACTCGTGCATGCCGAAGCACCCGAACTTCGGTTGCATCGAGGCCGCGGCGGTGAGCAGGCGTCGGGCAGTCTCGACCGTGCCCCGACGCTTGGCCAGGAATGCATCCGCGTCGAATTGCGCGATGCCATCATGCACGCGGTAGTGCGGTGGCCGCCACGATCCGTCGTCTTCGAGCTGGACGCCCACCCCGGGGTGCCACTGCATAAGGTGCGACGGGCGGAGGTTGTAGTAGTGGAAGAGGAAGTCGTCGACGGGTTCTTTCATGCCGCGGTCTCGGCGCCACACGACGTCGGCAAGTTCGCGCTGTGCCGCGTCACGGTGCTCAGCTGCCCGTGATTGCCACTGTTCGCGCGTCAACATGGCACTCACCCTAGCCGCGCGGCGGAATGTGGTTGCGCAGCTCCGCCCGGCGTTGCTTCCAGTCTGGCAGCGCGCGATCGAGCACGGCGTAGAAGTGCAGCCCGTGCCCCGCTTCGACGAGGTGTGCCAGCTCGTGCGCGAGCACGTACTCGAGCTCCGCTTCGGGGCGCTGCACGAGCCAGGTGTTCAAGGTGATCGCATGGGTGCGCACGTTGCAGCTTCCCCATCGCGAGGTCATGGCGCGATATCTGAAGGCCGACGGGGTCCGCCCGATGCGATCTTGCAGCGGCGGGACAAGCCGCTCGACGGCTTCTGCCAGCAAGCGCTGACGCAGCGTGTGGGCGGCGCGCTCGGCCGCGGTGTCGTCGGGTGCGGTGATGCGCACGCGATCGTCTTGGAGCGTCGCTCGGGTGCGGCCTGCGAGTCGCTCAACCGCGATACTGCTCCCCCACAGCGTCATGGAGCCGCCGTCGGTGAGGTCGTCGACGGGCATCTGCCGGTTGCGCTGGCGTTGCATGGTGCGCAGCAGCCAATCCCGATTGTCGAGGACGAATGCCCTGAGCTCACGTTCGGACATGCGCTGCGGAGCGCTCAGCCTGACGCTGCCGTCGGGGCGAACCATCAGGCGAGCGCGCTTAACGCTGCGACGCGTCACCTCCACGGTGAGATCATCCACGTGCAGCAGACGGTGACCAGGCGACGACATACCACCAGCCTAGAGCCCCGTCCCCTCCCCAGGCACAGGCAACCTGTGCGGCTCAGTCCCGGAACAAGTGTCATCTGCTTCCGCGCGACGAGGCGCCGTCGGGAGGCAGGTGACACATGATCCGCTCAGTTACCGCACAGGTTGCACCTGCCTGCGGGGAGGCACACGTTTCGCGACGAAGCCCCTCACCGCCAGCGATTTCCCTTTCCTGGATGAGTGCGCTAATGTTCTGCGAGTCGCAAGTGCGATCTCGGGGCTATGGCGCAGTTGGTAGCGCGCTTCCATGGCATGGAAGAGGTCAGGGGTTCGAATCCCCTTAGCTCCACCCAAAGTTGAATGTTCGAACCTTGCCCCGCGTGATCGCGGGGCAAGGTTTTTTCGTTGTGTGGCCTGGGATTGGTGGCCAGGATGGTCTGGATCGCTTCGGTCGGCTTGAGGGTGGCGTCGTCCTCGTCATCGATGGTGATGCGGTCGAACAGTGCCCGGTTGAGCATCCGCCGCTCGGCGGGTTCGGCCTTGGCGTAGACGTCGCCGATGTCGGTGAGGAGTCCGAGGATTGCGTCGAGCCCGACCTTGGCCTTGTCGTAGGTGGTTTCCAACGTTTCGAGCCGGCCGGTGATCGCTTGCAGGCTCGCGCGGATGCGGTCTTGCTCGGTCTTGAGCAGGTCGAGAGGGATCGCGTCGGCGTAGTGAGCTTGGAGGAGCTTGACCTGCTCGGCTTCGAGCCTGGCCTGCTGCCCGGCGAGGAGCTTCTTCTCATCGCTGGTGGATTCGGAGAGGGCGTCGAACACCTGCCCGAGCACACCCTGGATCTGTGCTGCCTCGTCGGGGCTGAGGGAGATGTCCTGGTAGCCGGCCTCGATGGACTGTTCGACACGGTGGGTGAGGATGGCGGTGCGTTGGCAGTCGTTACGCTTGAACCGGCGGCCGGTGCAGGTGAAGTAGTCGTAAGCGACGCCCTGGTGGTTGCGGGGCCGCTCGAACATGAGCCGTTTCCCGCAGCCGCAGTAGATCGAGCCTTTGAGGTAGTGGTCGTACTTCTGCGGCTTGTCGCCGACGACGTGGTTCTGCCGCAGGATCGTCTGCACCTGCTCGAACGTCTCCGGCGTCACGAGCGGATCGTGCGTGCCGGGGTAGGTGACGTCGCGGAAGGTGACGATGCCCTGGTAGTAGGGGTTGGTGAGGATCTTGTGCAGCGCGGTCGTGGTGACCGGCTTCGCGGGGAACGACGGCGTGGGCCGGGTGGTGAGGCCGCGGGTCTCCAGTTCGCGGGCGAGCTTCGACAGGGACCAGTCGCCGGTGGCGTAGGCGGTGAACGCGAACCGGATCAGCTCGGCCCGGTCGGGGTCGAGCCGCACCTCGCGGACTTCGCGCCCGTTCGCATCGGTGGTGCGGATGTTGAGGTAGCCGATGGGGGCCCGGTGCGGGGTGCCGCCGATCGTGGCTTTCTGCACGAGTCCCTTGGTGACCTCCTGGGCGAGGTTCAGGGAGTAGAACTCGGCGATGGAGGCCATGATGCCGTGCATGAGCATGCCGGACGGGGTCTCGTCGATGTTCTCCATGACGGACACGAGCGTGACCCCGGCCTGGCGGAGGGTGGCGTGGATGATCGCGTCATCGAGCCGGTTCCTCGCGATGCGGTCGACCTTGTTGATGATGCAGTACCGGACGGAGTGCTCGGCGAGGTAATCCAGCATCTCCTGGAGCGCTTTGCGGCGGGCAGTCTTCCCGGACTCGCCGGGCTCGATGAACTCCGCGACGATGACCGCGTTCAGCTGGTCAGCCTTGCGCTGCGCGGCGTCGCGCTGCGCGGGGATGGAGAGCCCTTCGTCGAGACCGTTGCGGGTGGCCTGGTCCTTGGTGGAGACCCGCAGGTACGAGATCGCGGGCACCTTCCCATCAGGAAGGGGCGCTGCTTCGCTGGTCTGTTTCGGGCCGGCGGCGAGGATGCGCAGGGCGCCGAGGTCAAGGCCGGCGGGGAGATCGATGAGCGTCATGGTCGTGACTGCCTTTCGGGCTCTCACCCAGCCCCAGCATTGGGGGTGGGTGCGGGCGCCGACTGGCGGTCACGACACAGATGGGAAGGCCTGCCGAACCGCGACGGGCTCGGGCAACAGATGGGTAAGCCGGTAGCGCCCTGGATGGACGTACAACAGGGATTCTACCGTTCGCTGCTCAGCAGCGCCCGGAGCTGGTCTCCGGCCTGACCGACCGGGCTGCCGGTGCCGGCTTCGCGCAGGGCGACGCGGATGAGGACTTCGGCGATCTTCTCGGTGTCGATCTGCTCCCGCCTCGTGAACGTGACCCGCAGCCGCCGATCCGATGATGGGCGCTGGGTCTTGCGCTGATAGTTCCGCACCATCACCGCTCATCCGTCCTCAGAATCGGCGCGCTCGTCGGGGTCAGCGTCGATGTCGAGGTCGGCGTCGTCGAGGCGGGCGAAGAAGGCGTCCTCGGCCGCTTTGCGGCGGGCGACCTGTTCGATCACGAAGGCCACGAAGTCCTCGCGCCGGTTCGTGATCGGGATGTCTTCGACCGGCGGTGCCGGGGGCTCGCCGGGCCAGGCGGTCTGCCGATCGGGGCGGTCGCGATCCAGGCGGGTGCCGGAGGCGGCGACCCAGTCGCGCAGCCGCTGCCGGGCGGCGGCGAAGTCGCGATGCCACCCGATCGCGGCCGAGGCGTCCTGTTCCGGGTCGTACGCGGCCAGCCAGTGCAGGTGCAGCGCGGACAGCTCCCACTTCAGCGCCGGATGCCGGTGCCACAACGGCGGGATCACCGATGCGGGCAACGCGTACTCTCGCCTGACCCACTCGACCCAACGGTTCAGGGCGAGCCATTCCTGCTCCAGGTCGTGCGCGAGCAGCAGGTTCCAGTTCACCGGCCGCGGCGGCCCCGGCACATCATCGTCGGGGCCGACCGGACCGAAGCCCTCGTCCTCCCACTCCTCCGGTTCGGGGAGGTCGGACGGGGTGGTGGTGTCGTTCATCGCGTCCGCCACCGTTCACAGGGCCCGTGCGGGCTGCTCGCGGGCGGGCTGTTCCTGCTCGGGCGGCTCGAACCCGCCCTGCCGCTGCGGCTGCTGCCGGTTCGGGGACTCCATCTGCGACAGCCGGCGCGGCGTGCCGATCTCGATGTTCATCCGGGCGGCGTCGGGACCGAACCGGTTCGCGATGAACTCCTTGCTCTCCACCCCGGTGTTCGGGTTCGTGCTGGTTTCGAGACGGCCGTGCGCAAGAAACCAGTCCTGCTTGACCAGCATCTCGCCACCACTCTTCGCGGCGCCGCGGAACGCGACGACATCGTGGAAGGTGGTCGGCAGCTTGGTGCGCGACCCGTCCGGGCCGTACTCGTAATGCTCCTGCCCGGCCTTGAAGTACAGGCGCGGCTTGCCGTCGTGCCAGGTCAGCTGCGGTTCGGAGGCGACGAACCCGTAGAAGGCTTCACCGATCTCCGGGTCGACGTCTGGCTGCTGCTCGCTCATCGTGTGCTCCTGCTCTGCTCATGCCGCCCGCTCGTCGTCGGGGCTGCTCGTGGCAGGCAGGTGCACCCGGCCGCGCCGGCGGATTACTGCTGACAGGCGTCGTGCAGGAGCTGCTCGACCTCGGACCGATCCGCCTTCAACCGGGCTCCGTCGGGTCGGTCGGGCCAGGCGCGCAGGTCGGTGATGATCGGCGGTGCCGACCGCAGCAGGGTCACCGCGGTGCCGAACGGCAGGCGCCGGATGTGATCGGGCGGCAGGATCGCGACCCGCCGCACGCTGCGCTGGTTGGAGCGGGAGCCGTAGTCGCCGACGGTGGTGGTGTCGGTGAGCTCGTCGCGTTCCCCGATCAGTGTGGAGAGGTCCTGGAGGTCGCGGCTGTTGGAGGCGCCGCCGAGGATGATCTTCACGATGGACGCATCCCAGATCGCGCCGGCCTGGTGCTCGTTCCACTTGTCCCGCGCCTGCGCGAGAGACTGGAGCACCGCGAGGGTGGTGATGCCGGTGCCCCCGCCTTCGGCCATCAACGTCGGAAGGCTGGGAAGAGGTGCCAGGTTCCCGATCTCATCCAGACACAACAGCAGCGGCGGGTCCAACCGGGCACCCGTCGAGCGGGCGGCCATGCGACGGGCCGTCTCCACCACGTCCTCGACCAGCGCAGCCACGAGTGCCGCGCTGTTCCCGGCGCCGGCGTCGGTGGCAAGGAGGAAAAGGGTGCCGCGCTCACGGATGAACGCCTCGGGATCGAACTCCTCACCCTCACCGGGTGAGACCGCATCGAGCACCCGCGGATCAGCCAGCGCCGCGAGAGAGAGGCTGACGCCCTGCCAGATCGAATCCCTTGTGCGCGAGTCGGCATCGATCATTGACGCCAGAGAGTCCGCCCACCCGGTCGCGGCCTGCGGGTGGTTGGTGAGGATCGCGACCGCATCCGCCGCGCTGGTGGGGTCGAGAGTCCACCGGAACAGCTCAGACGGTGATCGGCCGTCGAGGGCGGCAGCGTGCAGCAGCGCCTGCAGCGCGGCTTTCGTCTTGCCCTCCCAGAAGTCGCCGCCTTCGACCCCGCCCGCGGACAAGCCGGTGGCAGACGCCAGGCCGGCGGCGCGGATCATCGCGGTCTGCGGAGACTCGCAGCCCCGGATCGGTGACCACCGCATCCCCGCCGGCAGGCCCTGGGCGAGACGCTGGGGGTCGAACACCGCCACCGGGCCAATACGCCTTCTTGCGCGGAGGCAGGCGGTGACGTTATCCGGCCGGGTGCTCGTGGTGACGACGGCGCCGGGCGCGTCGAGGATCGCCGGGATGATCAGGTGCAGGCCCTTGCCGGAACGGGGCGGCCCAATCAACAGGATCGAGTCCTCCACGCTCGCCCACACCTCGTGCCGATGCGCGATCCCAAGCCGATACCCGACATCGCCCGGCCCGGGGTTCTCCAGGCTGGGGCGCAGGGTGCCGGCCCGCCGCATGAGCGCCTTCGCCGAAGCGGCCTTGGCGACCTCGTGACCGGTGGCAGTGCCTTCCTGCCGGTGCGGATCGGCGGCGGTCTGCCGAGTCAACCGGTGGATCATGGTCCAGGCCCAGAACCCCGCCACGGTCAGGATGGTGAGCATGAAGGCGGCGGTGATCCAGTAGACGACCGGGTTCAGGCCGGTGGCGCCGAGCTGCCCGCCCGGATTGGCCGGGTGGAAGAACACCGCGACCCCGCCGGTCGCCCCGGTGGTCGGCTGAGGTGTGCCGGTGACGAACGCGGCGACACTGCCCGCGGCGCGGAGCACGAAGGCGACCCCGAGCAGCCCTCCGATCGCGATGAGCAGGAGGTTGGTGAGCTCATCACCCATCGGCTGGCCGGGGCGGCCCTGCGCGCCGGTCACGGCAGGCCCCGGACGGCGATCGTGCCCGAGACGCGCCCGACCAGCACCACCTCCGCCGCCTTCGCCGCGGCGATGACCTGGGGGTCGAGGAGGGCGCCGGCCCGCCCATCGGGGGTCGCGTCGGTGTGGGCGACGATGAGGGCGACGGCGATGTCTTCGCCGGAGATGAACCCGTCACCGCCGTCGACCTCGATGGGACCGGCCCCGCGACGACGCCGGCCCGGCCTTTTCACCGGCTCCGGCTCCGAGTCCGTGTCGCGCTTCGGGGTGGGGCGTTTGACGGCGGGGAGGATGTCGGTGAAGGAGCTGCCGTCCACCTCGTGCACGGTGACGCGCACCGGGATCGCCCGATCGTCGGTGACGTGATCGATGATCTGCGCGAACATCGCCCGCCGCCACGCCCCCACATCCTCCGGCGCGGCGACCGGGTGGTGGTCGAGGGTCGCGGTGAGGGTGCCGTCCTCGTGTACGTCGAGCACGAGATGCGGCACCGACACCGGTGCGGGACTGGTTGAATCGGCAGGGGTGTGTGCGTGTCTCATGCCCGCCAGGTGCACCCGCCCCTCCTGGTGTTCCTAGCTGCGCGCTGCTGCTCGCGAGCTTGTGTCGAAGAGTCGGTTTTCGGCGGGGTGTAGCTGGTGTTGGACGACGTAGGAGGAGCCCTTGATCTTCCACAGCCCTTGCCCGACCCCGAGGGTGGGCAGCAGGGCCTGTTCGGTGCCGGTCAGCCCGAGCGCGGCGGAGGTGGGGCCGAGCTGGTCGGATTCTTGCCGGTAGATGATCCGCGTCTCCGCGTTCGCGAGCAGGCTGTTGGCGAGGCCGCGCATGGCTGAGCCTTGGTCGCCGACGTTGTCGAGGTCGGAGACTTTGTGGAAGATCATCGCGTTCGCGATCCCATACGCCCGCGCGAGGCGCCAGTGCGCGTCCATCCGCCTCAGCAGGGCCGGTTGGGACATGAGGCGCCAGGCTTCGTCGTAGATGCACCAGCGTTGCCCGCCGGCGGGGTCGAGGAGGGCGGCTTCCATCCACGCCGACGAGCAGGTCATGAGCGCGCTGATGAGGGTGGAGTTCTCGGTGACCTGGGACAGGTCGAGGGAGATCATCGGCAGCGACGGATCGAACACCTCCGTCGAGGGGCCGTCGAACAGGCCGGCCAGGTCACCGGCGACCAGGCGGCGCAGGGCATGTCCGACCATCCTCCCGTCCTCCTGGAGTCTGCCGTCCTCGTCGCCTTCGGGGTCGAGGAGGTGGTCGACGATCATCGGCAGGATCGGCACCGAGTTGGCCCGCATGGTCGCGGCCAGGGCGGTGTCGATCGCGGTGTGCTCCAACGGCGACATGGGGCGCGCCAGCACGGTCTCCGTGAGCGCCCCGATCAGGTCGCGTCGCCGGGAGACGACGGTGGCTGTCCATTGTTCGTCGCTCATCCCGGCGGGCCGGTATCCCTCATCGAGGGGGTTCAGGCGGGAGGGCAGGCCGTGGCCAAGCTTGATCGCCCGGCCCCCGACGGCCTCCGCCACGGCGGTGTGTTCGCCTTTGGGGTCACCGGGGATGTAGACGCGGCGCCCGAATCCGAGCGAGCGGGTGTAGAGGCTTTTCGCGAGGCTCGACTTGCCTGAGCCGACGATGCCGGCGACCACGATGTTCGGGGCGGTGATGACCCCGTTCGCATACAGCACCCACGGGTCGTAGACGAATGACCCGCCGGAGTAGAGGTCCTGGCCGATGAACACGCCCTGGGAGCCGAAGCCGCCTTCGGCGAGGAATGGATACGCCCCGGCGAGCATCGCGCTGGTGTCCTGATGCTTCGGGAGGCGAAACCGGCCCGGCGTGCGCAAGGTGGCGGGGCCGGGCTCGCCGGCTGCGGGCAGATACCGGGTCGCGCGCCGCTCGGCCCGCTCGCGCTCCCGCTTCGCTCTGGCCTCGGCCCGTTCGCGGGTGCGCTGTTCGGCGACGAGCTCCGCGGCGGCCTGCCGGCGCTGCTTGCGGAGTCGGCGGCGTTCCTTGGCGGGGGCGACGAGGACGGCGGAGTGCAGCTTCTCGCGGTCGCCGCTCACCGGAACAGCCCCCGGTTCTCGGCGACCTCGTCGATCGCGTCCGGCCGGAACCACGACGACGCTTCCGACCGTGCCGGCCGGCGATGCCGCCCTCTCTGCAGCTCGGCTTCCGGTGCGGGCGATGCCATGTTGCTGGAGGCTGGAGCCTCGGGGTCGGGGTTGGGGGCGTCGATGCGGCGGGACAGCCCGACGTAGCCCAGGGCGGAGCTGTAAGTGAGGGCGTAGTCGCCGGAGGTGGCGAGCCGGTCGGCGGCGCTGTGCGGGGCGGTGTCGTAGACGTACCCGTTCTCCATCGCATCGCTGACCGTCTCCTCGCCGTGATCCCAGGCGGCGAGGTATTCGATCGCGGCGTCGGTGCCCTGCCGGTCGATGATCTCGATCACGGGGTCGGCGTCCTCGCCTTGGAGGGACACGATGCTGACCCACCGGTGCTGCGGATCGTCGGGCTTCCAGGCGATCTGCCCCGCCTTCCCGGATGTCTGGTCGAGGGAGACTTCGGCTTGATCCATGTGGGCGGACGCGGTGCGCAGCGCGTCGATCGTGTCGCTGAGGAGAGTTCGTGCGGCGATCGGATCGCCGTGATCGGTCGTCGCCCGTGCCGCACTGCGGTGATGGTTCTGGGCGAGCTGATCGGTGACTTGCGCCAGGTACCGGGTGCTGGCCAGCAGGTTCTCCATGACCTCATACATGACGCGCGGATCTTCGATGGTGATCGTGGCGTGCGCAAGCCCGCGCAAGGCCTCAGCGGCTTCGCGGGCATCCGCTTGGGGATCGGTGAATGTCGGCATGACAGCTCCTCAGGGTTCGGCGGGCGCGGCAGCGCCCCGACCCCGGCGGAGGTGAGGGGGTCGGGGCGCTGTGCCTGCCAGGTGCGCGCGGCTCTGCTGTGTCCGTGGCGCCGGATAGCGTTGCCACGCAGGTGAATCGAGAGGAGCCGAGGTGGGATCACAGCAGTACCGCGGGGAGCTGGAGCGCAAGCGCAAGCAGCGCGTCGACGCGGAGAAGAAGGCCGGTGAGTACCGGAACAAGGAGTCGAAGAAGCGTGCCGAGGCGGACAAGGCACGTCAGGAGGCGACGAAGACCAAGAGCGCGGCGACACAGAAATCGAAGTTGAGCCGGGCCGCGCAGCGTGACAAGGAGGCCGCGTCCGCCGGAAGCGAAGCGAACAAGTGGCAGGCCAAGGCCTCCGGCTACCGGAAGCAGGAAGCAGACCTCCAGACCAAGCTCGCCCGAGCAGAGCGCTCCGAGGCCGACGCGGCGGAACGCAAGCGCAAACGAGAGCAGACCGCCGCTGATCGGCGTGCGGCTGCCGAACGTGCGGCGACCGAAGCGCGCTTCGACCGCACGGAGCATGCTGTCGGCGAAGCGCTCCGGGAACTGCGGGCACCCAAGCCGGAGAAGCTGCGGGTGCTGTTACTCGGCGCGTCCTCCGAAGGGGATCTGCGCGTGGGGCGAGAGCAGAAGCGCATCCGATCCGCGGTCGAGTCCGCGCTGCACCGAGACCTGATCGAACTCGATGTTCGCCCTGCCGCGACCGCGAGCGACCTGCTGGATGGCATCACCAAGTTCCGACCGCACGTCGTGCACTTCTCCGGACATAGCAACGAAGACCTGATCGTCTTCGAACACGACACCGATGCACCGCACGACGGGCACGTCGTCACGGCGCGGGCGTTCTCACGCGCGATCGCCGCCACCGATGACCCGCCGCTGCTCGTGCTGCTCAACGCCTGCAGGTCCGCCGCACAGATCGATCAACTCGTCGCCGACGTCGTCCCGTTCGCCATCGGCATGGCCGACAGCATCGACGACGCCGACGCCATCAACTACGCCGCCCAGTTCTACGCCTCCATCGCGAACGGGCAATCCGTCCGGTCAGCTCATCTCGCCGGCCAGGCCGCATTGGAACTCGCTGGCCTGGACGGTGCCGAGCTCCCGACCCTCGCCGCAGCTGCCGACGTCGACCCAGGCGCCACGATCCTGGTCAAGCCCACCGACTGACCACCTCTCAGATGCGCCGCGCCAGCGGCAGGGCGGCGGCGGTGAACGCGGCGGCCTGCTGCCCGACCAAGCGCCTCGTCTCGCAGGAGGCCTGGATCGCGGCCTGCTCGATCGCCGCGACCGCGGTGTCGAGTTCTTCGACGGTCGGGGCGGTGACGGCGATCAGGCCGGTGTAGCGCAGCACCCCGTGCCCCGCGGTCAGGTCGGCTTCCTGGCGCAGCACGTCCTCGTACTCGGCGGTCTGCGAGGCGTCCTGGATCTGCCCGATCTTCGCCCGCTGGGCGCGGTCGCTGATGTACTCCACCTTCTTCTTGCGGATGTCGCGCACGGCCTGGTCGGTCCTGAGCGGGGTGCACAGCAGCGATATCGACCGCTGTATCCCCGTCGACAAAGTGATCGGGGCGAGGAACCCGGGATACACCATCGCGCGCGGCCATTCGCTGATCCACAGCACGGCGTGGTAGCCGGAGTCGGTGCGCAGGCGCTCCCACGTCTCGGCGACGGCGACGGGGCCTGCTGTGGCGAGGTCCTGCCCGAGCTGCCCGTGGCGTTCCAGAGTCGGCCCGATGGCGGGGTCGTAAGCGGTGCGCAGCATCACCGCCAGTTCCCCGGGGCTCAACCACCCGGACGGGGTGAGGTCGGCGGCGCGGAGCGCGGAGACGAGGGTGGTCATCTCCTGGCGGAGCACGTTCGCCGCGCCCTTGATGCCGCCGCCGGCGGTCCGGATCTGCCGGCCCGCCGCCTTCATATCCAACGACAGCGACACGGTGGTGGCGTGGCGTTCCCCAGCAGGCCCTGCCCGGTCAATCAGCTCGGCGTAGGTGGTCGAGGCCCAGGAGTCGTCGTGGGTGCCGTGCTCGGCCCACCATTCGGCGAGCCCCTGCCCGGAATCCGGCAAGGTGCGCTCCAGCACTTGGAGGGTGGCGACCCGGCCGGAGCGGCAGACCGTCGCCAGCACCCGCCCCCAGGCGGTGACCCGGCGGTGCTGCTCGGACGGGTCCAGGAGCACGAACGCCGGATGCGTCACCGACACCACCACCGTCAGCGTGTTCGCGGTGGGGTCGTGGATCATCCCGGCCCCCGTCTCGGGATCGGTGTACTCGCGCAACCTGGCCATGTCACCGGGCAGCGCGAGCGTGCCCTCCGGCCGCGGGGCGACGATCCGGCGCCGGTAGAGGAGTTGTCCGCCGGTGGTGCGCCAGGCCCACCAGGCGCACACGGGTATCCACTCGACCAGTGCTCGGCCGCCGATCTTCACCCAGGTCAGTGCGATCGCTGCCGCCCAGATGGGGGCGGAGTAGGCGATGAGGATGCCGCCGCCGGCGTAGAGCACTCCGATCAGGGACGCACCACCGATGCCGAGGGCGATCATCTGCGACAGCGACAGGCCCAGGATGAGGCCGCGGCGGGTGAGGCGGGAGAACTTCACCGGCACCAGCTCGCCGGCGCTCGGTGTGGTGTCGTCGGTGCGTGGCATCGCCTACTCCTTCCCGCCGGCCGTGCCGGCGTCTGCTGAGGCGGACCGCTCGGTCGAGGTCTTCGGCATCGGCGCCGACGGATCCGGCGGCGTCCCACCCGAACCCGGGCCGCTGCTGTCACTGGGGGTGGTGTGGCCGGCGTTCTGCGCGCCCGCGGCGACGGTGTCGGCCTGGTTCCCGAGCTCTCGGCCCGCCTGCGGGCCGGCCTCGGCGGCTTCTTTGGCGACCATGACGCCGGCCACGACCGGGGCGGCAGGCCCGGTGCTCGCGGCGGTCCCCGTTCCCGCCTCCGCGCTCGCGGTCTCCGTCCCCGCCGTCTCGGTGCTGGCCGCCGGCTTCGGCGCTGGCGGGCTCCCGCCCCGTCACGTCCGCCCCGCCATCAGTGCTGCCGAGGATCTTCTTCGGGCCCTCACCGCCGGCCCTGGTGGGGATCGGGACGGGCCGGTTCATGGCGTTCTTCGCGTCCTGCTCGGCGCCCATCGAGTTGTAGAGGTCGAAGCCCACGAACGAGATGAGCCGGTAGACCATGTAGGGGGCGAACGCGGCGATCCCCATCAGCACGATGCCCGCGATGGGCTCGGTCACCGCGGTGAGGCCGGCGTCGATGGGCGTCGCGACCTGCGTGATCGCGACCAGGAACACCACGACCAGGACGAGCTTGGAGACGATCAGGGCGATCAGGAACGTCACCCATTTCCCGATCCACCCCTTCGTGACATCCCACGACGCCCCCGACAACGCGAGCGGGGCCAGCACGACGGTGACGAGGATCAAGGCTTTCCGGATCAACAGGCTGAACCAGACGATGCCGATGGCGGCGATCATCAGCCCGGCGAGGAAAATGCTGACGATCGCGCCGACGCCGGGGGCGGCGATATTCAACCCGGACAGGGCGCTTGCGAGGAGGAGGAGTTGGTTGCCCATCGATTCGGTGGTCTCCCCGGCTGCCTGGATGAGGCCGATGCACAACTGGTCGACGATCTCCAGCAGCACCGTCGTCAACGTGATGACCACGAAGCTGCCGAGGATCGACTTGCCGGCCCCGAGCGCGGCCCGGGAGAGGGCGCCGGGGTCGCGCTGGATCATCCCCGTGATGAGCTGGAGGAAGAAGAAGATCGCGACGATGAACAGGGCGATCCCGAAGACGATGTTGTAGACCGAGACGAACCCGTCCTGGTTCAGGTCGACCAGGGTGGTGGTGTCGAAGACGGTCCACATCATCTCCATCAACCACGCCGCGGCCCCGGCCATCGAGGAGGCGAGCCAGTCGAACGGGGCGGCGATCAGGGACGCGGTGCCCTCACCGACGGCGTCGCACACGGTGGAGATGACGGGGATATCGCACACACTCACGGCGCACCCCTCCTTTCACACGCAGAAGGGGTCAGACCTGCTGGCCGACCGACCAGCCGAAATTCACCAGCGCGACCGCGGCACCGCAGATCACGGCCGCGCCGCAGGAGATCAGCAGCCCCGTCTTCCCCCGCCCGGCAAGGTGCGGGTTCGAAGAGTTGGAGCCGTAAGCCCAGATGATCGCGGAGACGATCAACGCGAGCACAGACAGGATCAGGCCGACGGTCATAACGGCGCCGACGATGGTACGCAGCTGCTCGATACCCGGCAGCCCGCTGGAGTTAGGGTCGATGTCGATCACGATGTGCCCTTTCACGAGACGAGAGACAGTTCCGACCGCCAGGTGCACCCCGCAACCCCCAGGCACACGAACGGCCCGCCCCCAGCGGGGCGGGCCGAAAAGAAGGAGGAGGGATGGTGGTTAGAGCTGGTTGCCGATGCTGATGAGCCAGTTCAGCCACGCGACGCCGGCGCCGGCGAGGATCGCGCCGGCGAAGGAGACGAACACCCCGGCCCGGCCGCGGGCCGCGAGCTGGTAGTTGCCGTTGCTGGCGCCGATCGCCCAGCAGACGCCCGAGACGATCAGCATCAGCACCGCCACGATCAGCACGAACATCAACAGCGCGCCGGCGACCTCCCGCAGATCCTCGATCCCTGACAGCCCATCGAAATCCGGAAACACCTCCATCACCGATCACCGCCCTTCACGGTGATGTGGAGGTGGTCGAAGTGTCCGCCGGTCACGTCGCTGGGGTCGTGCATCCCGCCGCCGTTGTAGTCGCGCCAGCCTTCGTCGGCGCGGGCGAGGGACCAGATCTTGCCCTGCCAGATGAGGTACTCCACGCCGAGGGTCTCGGCGCGCTCTTGGAGCCAGTTGGTGACCTGCCACCCGTACTCGACCTGGGTCGGGGTCGGGTACTGGCCGATCGCGTTCCCGAACGCCACATCACACGCCCGCCCGATCGGATGCTCCGACTTCGATCCCGGCCGGGGCGAGTAGCACGCCCACGTCGACTCCGGGAACGCGGCGAGGGTCTGTTCGTAGACGCTGCGCATCCGCAGGGTGATCTGCCCATCCGTGGTGGGGTCGTCCACCAGCTCGTCCGGGTCGCCTTCCACCGGCGACGGATCACCCGGCGTGTCCTGCTGGGTGTCGCAGTCGTCTTGCCCGGGTGGGGTGACTTCGGACTCGTCGAGGTCGGCGGCGTCGTGGTCGTTGAGCCATTTCGCGGGGTCGATGTACTCGCCGTCGGTGCCGCCGTCGCGGACCTCGAAATGCAGATGCGGCCCCGTGGACATGCCGCTGCTGCCGACGTCGGCGATGTGCTGCCCGGCTCGCACCGTGTCGCCCGGCTGGACGTGGATGCCGTGCTCCCAGGAGTGCGCGTACGCGGTCGCGATGATCTTGCCGTCGATGCGGTGCTCGATGACGACAAGACCGCCGTAACCGCCGGAGAACTCCGCGACCGTCACGATGCCGTCCGCGGCGGCGAGGATCGGCGTACCGTCCGGGGCGGAGAAGTCACTGCCGGTGTGGAAAGACTGCTCCCCGGTGATCGGATGCGTCCTCGGTCCGAACGGGCTCGTCGGCACCCAGGTGCCCTCCGGGAGTGGGAACACCACCCGCGAGGACTCGACCGGCTCCGCGCTCACCAGGACCGCGGCTCCGGTGGGGCCGGGGTCGCCGCTGCCGGTGAGGGCGGTGAGGATGTCGCCTGCGACGGGCTCGTAGTTGTCGTAGCGGTCCGGGTACGCCGACACCTCCACCGCCTGGGCGGCTTCGCCCTTGCCCATCTGCTCCCAGCCGGGGATGTCCAGCAGACCCCGCGGTGAGCCGGCGTTGGGGCCGTCGGGGCCGCCGTAGAACGCGGCGGCCTGGTAGTCGGGGTCCATGAGTTCGGCGACGGTGCCCCACCCGGAGGCCGGGCGCATCTGGAACAAGCCGAGAGAGTCGTGGTCTGAGCCGTTGCCGTCGTTCGGGTAGTCGCCGCTCTCGGGATAAGCGCCTGTGTTGGCGAGCATCCGCATCCGCGACTCGGTCAGCGCCGCCATCAGCGCGATGATGATCCCGTCGCGTCCGACCCCCTCAGTGGTCGAACCGGTTTCGATGATCGTGGCCGCGTGGGTGAGCTCGGTTCGTCCGAGGACGATCTGTTCCCCGTTGCGGGTGGTGGAGGTCAGTTCGTCGGGGATGTCGCCGACCTGCACGCTGCCGCCAGGAGCTGCGCAGGAGGCGGCGGAGGGGTTGACGAGCAGCCCGACCGAGACGAGCACGACCATCGGACCGAGCAGGACGAGGGCGGCGAGCCCCGCGATCGCTTTGCGCAGCATCAGAGCGTCCCCCAGGTCTCAGCGCAGGGGCTGGTCGAGGACGGACAGGCGCAGCAGATAGCACGGGTCGCCGTCGGGCGGGCAGGTCAGGAAGATCGTGAACGCCACCGCATGCGCGCTCGACGTCGGTTCGTCGTTCCAGATGCCCTGCCGGTGGCGGATGCCCTCGACCGTGTACGCGGTGGTCCCCGGCGCCAGTTGCCCCGGCTGCGCCTGAACTTCGGCCTCCGCCCACGCGGCAGGCACGAACACGTCCGTGATCTCCAAGTGCTGGGTGGTGGAGTACTTGCGCAGCTCGACCCAGGTGTCGCGGGTCGGGAGGTAGCCGGCGATGTCGGAGGCGAGACCGGCCTGCTCGATCCCGGAAGGGTCGGCCACCTTCAGGAGCACGCTCGTGTAGTCCAGCGGCATCAACCCGCTGGTCGTATCCCACCCGAACAGCGCCTCGGCCACCAGCCGGGCGAACTCCTCGGGGTCATCGGTCTCGGGGATCGGCGCGAGCTCCCGCGGCGCGCGGTCCGTCGTGCCCGGTGTGGTCGGTGACGGGCGCGCGGGTGGCGGGTCGCTGGTGGTGCGAGGGCCGGAGACCAGGCCGTAGACACCGACGCCGACCAGGAGCAGCACGACGACCGCGGCCGAGATCAGGACGACCAGCCGGCGACGGGAACGAGAAACGTCTGTCGAGTTCATGCCCACCAGGTGCACCCCGGCGCACATCCGCCCCAACACCCACCTGGGGTCCGGGGCGGCGAAACAACGTGAGGGTCAGAGGGCGCGCAGATGCCGCACCCCGCCCTCGCCCTCTTCATGGTCTTCGTCGTTGTCGGTGTTCTGGTTGCGTGCGGCACGGAGGGCGGTGGCGAAGCGGGCGGTGCCGTCGGCGATCGTCAGGAACATCTCGATCTGCTCCTCGGTGAGCTCGCTGGCGAGCACGGCCGGGTCGTAATGCGTCCACCAGTCGACGAGTTCGCCCCAGATCACGACGAACGATCGGGCCGTCCACACCGTGAGCCCCGCCGGCGCGGGAGCGGCGGGGTTCTTCGTGCGGCGGGGCCGGTTCTTGGCGCGGGCGACCGCTTCCTGGGCTAGCCGGTCCAGCTCCGCATCCCGGGTCCGGGCGGGGTCGTCGATGAGGGCGCGGACCTCCTCGAAGATCGGATGCACCGGCGCGCCCGCCTCGATCCGCGCCAACGCATCAGCGACCTGGGCTCGGGTGTCGTCGGGGAGGTCGTCACGGTCCGCGGCCTGCTGGATCGCCTCGATCTTGTCCAACGTCCGGTACGACGCCGCTCCCGGGATCATCGCCGCTGCCTGCTGCCGCGCCTCACCCGCCGGGGCCTGTGACGGTGCCGGAAATTTTCCGCCACCGTCCTCCCCAGCCTCGCCGTTCTCCGACGGTTGGTGGTCGCTGCTGAACCGGGATGCTTCCTGACGACGGGCCGCGTCCTCGGCCAACAGCTCCTTGAGCTCGCGGTAGAGGGACGCTGCTTCCAGCGGGGTGAGGTCCTTGTGCAGCAGGTTGTCGTCCTGCTCGGCGAGCAGGTGCCCGAGGCGATCGGAGATCCCGGAGCGCACCCACACGTTCACGACCCGCCAGCCGAGCTGCTGGATCGCGGCAAGTCGGCGCCTGCCGCAGACGAGCACCCCGTCCGGGGTGATCGTCGGGGGCTGGAGCAGCCCGTCGCGCTCGATCGACGCGGCCAGGCCGTCGATGTCGCCCAGGTCGGTGCGGTGCCGGTTCCCGATCCTGATGGAGGACACGGCCCGTTCCAGCTCGATACTCATCGCCGGCCCCCATTCCGAGGTGCCGCGAGTGACACGGTGAGCACGAGGTCGTCGTCGTGCAGCAGCACCGGCAGCGTCTCGCCGATCAACAATCTGAGCAGGATGCCCCGGCCCGCTGAGGTTGCGGCGACACCGGGTGCGGGGTTGCCAAGCAGTGCCCGCAGCAGCGCCGTCCATGACGAGCCGGGCAGGTCGAGCAGGGCGCGGGAGTGCTTGTCGCGGCGCAGCACCTCGAACGCGGACTGCCTGGACCCCGCACGGGCAAGGGCGTGGCAGACATGCTCGACCGCGGCGCGGGCCGTCTGGGCCGGCCAGCCGAGGACGGTGACGAACGCGATCGCGTCCTCCACCGCACCAGACGCCGACGTGACCACCCCCGCCGGCTCCACCACCTCCCGCTCACCTTCGCCCTCGTGCTCGTCGTCGGGGTGGGGGTCGGTGATGTGGAACGCGGGATGGTAGTCATCCAGCGGGTTCTCACGGTCGGAGAGGCGTTCGGCGTCGTGGAAGACCGAGTAGTGCGGGCGGCGCGCCTGATGCGTGGAGCAGAGCAGGCCTTGGGCGCGTTCCTCGGCGATGCAGGTGATCCGCACCGCGTGGGTGACCACGCCCCACGGGTCATCGGCCTCGCGCGCGGAGCGGGTGCGCATCACATCGAACGCGGCACCCGCCGCCTCCCACGGATCAAGACCGTGCTTACGCGCCAGGGCCGCGTACTTCTCGGCCGCATAGGCCATCAGCTTCGCGGCGGTCGGATCGGTGCGCCACGCGCCCGGCCCCTCCTCGTGCAGCCGGGCCAGCAGGGCACGCAGGCCCTCGCCGGTCGTGTAGTCCTCGCCGCCCGGGCCGGCGGTGGTTGTTGTGTGCGGGATCATCTCGACACCTCCTGCCAGGCAGGTGCACGCCGGCTCCCACGCGTAGCGGGGCGGTCAGGGGAAGAACGTCGGATCGTAGACATGACGGCTCACCCCTGGGTCACTTCCTGCCCAGACCCGGCGCCTCGGGTGCGGGCTCCTCGCGGCCGAACGCCGAGAGCGGCGGCAGCCGCCTCGCGCCCGCGGCGATCTGCCGACCGGCATACTTGGCGCTGACCGCGATGCCGTGGCGGGTTCCACGAGCCAGCGTGGCGTCCAGGTCGATGCCGCGCCGCGACACGTAGCCGCTGCCACGGGAGAGCAGGTCGGAGGCGCGCACCCAATCGACCCCGCGGGTCGGCTTCTCCACGTCCACGCCCTCCGCGCTTTGCTGCTCGCGGTCGACGTCGGCGGCCTGGATCGCCTCGGGCGCCATCCCCGCCGACGGGTCCGGCCGCTCCGGCCCTGCCGCCTCGGATGGTGGCGGTGGCTTGGGCGAATGCTGGTCGTGCGGGTGCTGTTCGGTGTTCATGACGGTTCCTCCTCGGAATGTTCAGGTGGGGTGCCGGCCTCCTACGGGCCGGACGACTCAGACACCTCGGCCTCGGGCCGTCGGGGAAACCAGCGGCCCACGGTCGAGGGGTGCACATCGAGTTCGCGGGCAATCTGCTTGTTCGACCAGCCCGCCTCACGCAGCCGCGCCGCCCGCTCCCGCCGACCCGCACCAGCCACCGGCGGAGTCGACTTGTGCGTCGCGGGCACGGTCGGCTCTACGTCGTCTTCGTCCTCGTGCCGTGGTAGGGGGTCGTCCGGCTCCGGCGCCGGGCTCTGGTTTGGGGTCTCGGACGCGGTGCCGGCCGCAGGCAGGGCCGGCAGATGCTCCTCCGTCTGCGGCGGTGTGGCCGTGGTGCGGGTGGAGCGGATGAGCACGACCGTGAGATGGGTGGAGGCCAGCAGCACCAGGGGTGGGACGGCGGCGACGGTCGCGGCGAGCAGGCCCGGCACGGACGCCTCGGCGGTGACCAGGGCGTGCGCGGCGTTCGCGATCACCGAGACAAGTGCGCCGCCGATGAGCAGCGCCCACGGATACCAGGCCGCCCGGTGCCCATCGAGCGCGACCACGGCGACGGTGGCGACGACGATCAGCCCATCGACCAGCAGCGGCCAGATCCACGCCTGCCCAGCTCCGATCCCCGAGCGCACGGCGAGGTCGGCCAGCGCTGTGAAGCTCAGCCAGAACGCGCCGGCACCGATGAGCACTGTGCCCGACGCGGCCGTGACCACCGCCCACCCGCGCCGCCGCTCCATCACAGCCCCCTCGCAGGCGCAAGCCGCTGCTCCTGAGATGCGTCGACGGCGGCGCGCGCAGGCCCGCCGCGGGGCGCTCTGTTCCCACGGACTGAGGGCGGATCACCGTGGATGCGTTTGTAGCCGGAGGCGACGGTGCGGGTGATCTCCCGCGATCCGAAGTCGGGCTGCTCGACGGTGAGCATCGCGCCCAGCGCCTCCCGGTAGGGCACGCCTTCCTCGGCGAGCACGCAGGAGGCCCAGAACAGCTTCCGGTTCCGGTCGGTGCGCTCCCCGCCCAGCCAGTTCGCGAGCTTCTGCGGATCGGTCCGCCCCTGCCCGCGCACCCGAGGCAGGAATCGGCGCGGCGGGCGGGGCGGTTCGAGAAAACGCCGCAGCCGACCCGCGTCCAGCGGGTCAGCGGGGTCGGTGCTGAGCTCGGTGATCCGGTAGGGCACGGTTGCGCCGTCGATCACCCGGAGCGAGGGTGGGGCGACGATGTAGCCGCCGTCGCCGCGGAAGTCGATCCCCGCATCCCCGGCCTGCCACGACCGCTGCTCGCCGTCTTCGGCGGCTGGGTAGTAGAGGTGCAAGCCGCCCGTGGGCGAGCGCACCAGAAACTCCCACCCCGCGATCAGGCCGGCGTGGTCGGCGCGGTTCAGGGCGTCGTAGCCGTTCGTGCCGTGCACGTCCACATCCACCACGACCAGCCCGGAGGCAGCGCCGGTGGGGACGCCAATGTTCGCCTGCGGGAAGCGCCGCCACCACGCTTCGAGCTGACCCAGATCGGTCGTGGCATCCCGGAAACCGCGGCCGTTGCGGATCAGCGGCACCTTGTCGCGCGGCGCGACCGGGAACACCGGCACCCCCGCAGACGCAAGCCTGACCGCGGCCTGCGGGAGGGGCAGGTCGGTGGCGTCGAGGAAGAGCGCCGACAGATCACGGACCGTCATCACAGCCCCCGCCCCGCCCGCTCGGGTCGCAGCTCCTCAGGCTCCACGGCAGGCGCCGCCCGATCTTGGCGACGCTCCTGCGGCCGACGTTGGGTGTCGCGGTCGAGGCCGGGCGGGGTGCCGTCGCTCACCTGGATCGTGTCGAGGCCATCGAGGATGTCGATCGCGGTCTTGCGGATACGCTCCCCGGCGGCCTGCACCACCTCGACCGGGTTCTTCCCATCCACGGCCGCCGCCCACCCGGCCACGTACGGGATCGTGTACTCGCTGGTGTCCATCCCGTGCGCAGCACCGATCATCAGCGCCACGGACTCGGCCTCGACCTCACCGATCCCACGATGCCGGCGGGCCTCCTCCTGATCGGGGCCGTGCATGAGGACGTGGGCGAGCTCGTGGCCCTCGGTCTTCACCTGCGCGGCGTCATCCATGTTCGTGCGCACCGCGACCTGGCGAGTCTCGAAGTTCGTCAGCCCGTTCGCGCCGCCGACCATGCCCTCGTGCGGCACCCACAGCAGCTCGAACCCCTCCGACCCGATCCGCTCCGCCAACCCCTCCCGGAGTCCTTCCGGCGCCTCCCCGGTGAGCAGCCGCGGTTCCGGTTTCGTCGGGAGGGGGTCGCCGGTGGTCTGGGAGACATCCCAGACGTAAGCCGGGCGCACCCCGACCATCTTCGAGCGCACCGTCTCGCCCGGCTTGGGCTTCTCGCCCCGGTTCAGGCGCCGCCACGACGCCGGATCGGACGGGTTCGCCGACGCGAACCTGCCGGTGACGGGGGCGAGGATCTGGTATCCGGCCTGGCCTTTGCCGACCTGGCGGCCGAGCTGTTGCCACTGCTTGTACCCGGCGGCTTAGGTCGGGAACGGCTCCGGGACCCGGCCCTGCTCGAACGCGGCCTGATGCTGTTCCCAGATCAGCAGGACGTTGTTGAAGCTCCGCGAGCGGAACTTCGCCGCGAACCGCAGCGCGTCAGCCCAGTCATCACCGGTGACGAGCCGCTCGACCGCGCCGGTGAGCTTGTCGTGGAGCTCGTCGAGCTTCGCCTCCCGCGCCTGGCGGGCCTCCTCTTGCTTCGTCGCCATCGTCGGCCTCCTCCCGAGCGGCCAGCCGCGCGAGGGGCTGCTGGCCTTCACCAGCGAGGTGAGCCAGGAGCTTCCGGCGAGTCAGACGGTCAGCGAACAGCGAGGTCGGTAGGTTGGCCATCAGGAACGCGGAGGCACCTGACGTAGGACATACCGGCCTACCTGCGAGCGGCACTATGCGGAAGGAGAAGGTGACCTGACCGGGATTTTCCCGGTCGAACTGTCCGCTTCCCGAAACGCAGAGGTGGGGTTCACGGCACGTCGGCAACGATGGGATGCATGTCGCGGTACCGGCTCGGCGTCACCCCGGTATGAGCGGCGAACGCCTCGATCGCACGCGACCGGCTCCGCCACCCGACCCGCTGCCCAGCTACAGCGACGGTGACGTTCATCTCCCGTAGGAGCCGCGCCATCTCCTGCACTCGCAGCATCGTCAGATACGCGGTCGGGGTCTTACCGAACGCGGCGGTGAACACTCGGGCAAGCTGCTTCGGGGAGAGCTGCACCAGCTCGGCCAGCTCTGTCAATGTCCACGGGTAGGCGACATCACGATGGAGCGCATCGCGCACGAGCATCGCCTCGCGGCGTAACGGTCCAAGCGCTCGCTCATGAGAAGAGACCGGGCGGGAGCGGGCACGCTGCAACCTGGTCAGCCGCACCGGCGAGACGCGGACATACGGAGCGATGACATCCACGATCGCGAACCAGAGCGACTGCAACCGGGGGAAGCGTTCATGGAAATGCCCCTCGGCACTGAGTGCGACCAGCTCATCGAGCCACGGCAGCATCAGGCCCGCCCGATCGCGGCCCAGATGCAGAACTTGGGCCGGTTCGGAATAGACCTTCTCGGCGAAGCCCTGCGCGTCCAGTCGATCGTGCAGGATCGTGGAGTATTGCCAGAAGAACTGATCCAACGCCAGATCGGTGTCGACGTAGATCGTCGTGACCATCAGCTGCCCCTCCGGTTCGATCCCGCAGAGGACGTGGGGTCCAAGGAGGATCGCGTCGCCGAAGCTGACGGGCTGCTCACCGAACTCGGAGAACACGATCGCCGTGCCATCGCGCACCACGACGAGCCGCACGCAGCCATAGGCGGCAGGCCCGATGGGGCGATGGAGCGTGCGCGTGCGGGCAGACAAAGGCGGGGAGAGTCGTGCGGCCACTCATTACTGCTGTCTGAGCCAGTGCTCTACTGCGGCCAGGCGATCAGCTGGTATCGGCACCTGCTCCGGTCGCGGCTCCGATGTCGGCGTAGCGGAGGGTTCGAGACTCGGCGCTTCACTCTGCGTTCGCAGGGTCCGAACGTAGGAGCTACCTGATCGGTGATGGTCTGAGACTGCCGGCTCTGGCTGCCGGTCGGTGTGCGGGTCAACGGTGTTCTACATCGCGATGACGATCTTGCCGAGCAGTCCGCCGGCCTCGGCCCGCCGGTTCGCTTGCGCGATGCTCGCGAGCGGGTACTGCTCGGCGACCCGCAACCTGAGCCTGCCCTCGTCGACGAGGGTGGACAGTTCGCGCAGGCGCCGAGGATCGTGCTGGACATAGTTGTGCACCGCACTGCCTGCGCGCTGTTCGAGGGCGTCGGGGATGGTGTCGTCGCTGACCGTGACGAGCCTGCCGCCCTCGCGCAGCAGGTGCGGGTGGTCGAAGACGCCGGCGGCGTCGAAGATCGCATCGAACTCGCCCGCCGAGACCGAATTAGAGTGCGCGGAAGCCGCCCCGAGACCGAGCACCGCGGATTCGTGTTCCGGTCGGGAGACCAGACCGGCCGGCCGGATGCCTGCGTGCGCGGCGAGCTGGATCGCCATGCCCCCGACAGCACCGGCGGCGCCGGTGATGAGCAGCCGCTCGTCGTCGCCGAGGTCGAGCCGCGCGAGTGCCTGGTCTGCGGTGAGCGCCGCGAGCGGCAGAGTCGCCGCAGTCGTCAGGTCGACCGTATGCGGTGCCGGGGCGAGGCCTGCGGCGGGGATCGCGGCGTACTGCTGCCAGCTTCCCGCCCCGTCCGGCTGGGGCGGGTGCATCGCGATCACCCGATCACCCGGTACCCAGCCGGAATCTTCTGGTGCGGTGATGACGATGCCCGCGACATCCCAGCCCAGCACTGCCGGGAACCGGCCGACCTGCTGTGGGGTGCCGGGGGTTCGGGTCTTCACATCGACGGGGTTGATCGTCGAGGCGACGACCGCGACCAGCGCCTCGCCCGGGCCGGGCTCGGGCATCGGGCCGTCGAGGATCGTGAGGACGTCGGGATCGCCGTAGGCGGTGATGGCTGCGGTCTTCATCAGCGGGCCTCCTGTGTTGCGGTTTCAGCGGTAGGGGTATCGGAGCGCGGCGTAGCGCGGAGAGCGAGGGCGGTCAGGACGAGGCCGAAGATCGCGAAGGCGGCGCCGCCGAATCCGCCCCAGCGCAGCAGCCCGGCGGCGACGCCGAGGCCGCCGAGGGCGGAGCCGATCGCGTTCGCGAGGTTGAACGCGCCCACGTTCACCGCCAGCGACAACGTGGGCGCGGCTCCCGCGTGGCGGAGCACGAGCGACTGCAGCGGGGCGATGGTCGCGGTCGAGAGCAGGCCCAGGATCAGCACGAGCCCGATCATCGGGATCGGATGCCCGGCTAGGAGCGGGAACGCGGCCAGGGTGACGATGAGCGCGAGGAACACCCCGACCAGCGTCTTGCCCAGCGAGAGGTCGGCGAGACGACCGGCAACGAGGTTGCCGACAAACCCACCAACCCCATAGGCGAGCAGCAGCGCGGGGATCACGCTCGCAGCGATGCCGGTGACCTCGTTCAGCAGCGGGACGAGGTAGGTGAACACGACGCTCACGCCCGCGAACCCGATCACCGTGGTCGACACCGCCAAAAGCACCGGCCTGCGCAGCAGGGTGCGGATCTCATCGCGCACCCCGGTCGTCGGTGCCGGGGTGCGGGGCATCGCGGCAGCCAGCAGCAGCACCCCGAGTGTGGCGGCAGCAGCGACGAAGACGAACGGAATCCGCCAGCTCGTCGTACCGCCCAGCAGCGCACCAAGCGGTACACCGAGGACGGTCGCGACCGTCAGGCCGGAACTGACGATCGCGATCGCCTGCCCCTGACGAGCCGGCCCCATCAAACCGGTCGCAGTCGTCAGCCCGATGGCGAACAGCGTGGCCTGACTGCACGCCGAGACCACCCGGCCCACAATCACCCACGCATACGTCGGCGCGAACACCGTCAGCACCGTGCCCGCGATGAACACGACCCCCAAAGCCAGAGCGAGGCCCTTGCGAGGAAACCGGGCAGTCAGCACGGTCACGATCGGGCCACCGATCGCGACCCCGAGCGCATAGGCGGTCACCGTCTGCCCGGCAGCGGCGATACTGACCGAGACGTCGGCGGCGAGCTGCGGCAGCACACCGGCGACGAGGTACTCGGCCGTGCCGGTGCAGAACACCAGCAGCACGAACCCGGCCAGCACCAGACCAGGCCGAGCACGAGTAGAAGCGCGAGAAGACTGTTCGACGTTCACCCTGCTAGGCTGAACCCTCACATCAATGTGAAGGCAAACCACTCGGCAGGAGACATCGTTCACATGCGCATCTCGGACGTCACCGACCGCACCGGCATCCCGGCCCGGCTCCTGCGCTACTACGAGGAGCAGGAGCTGCTCGTGCCTGCGCGCAACGCCTCCGGGTATCGCGACTACAGCGACCAGGACGTCGAGGTCGCCCGGCGCATCCGGCAGCTCCTCGACGCCGGGCTCGGCACCGCGACCATCCGCACCGTGCTGCCCTGCCTCACCGAACGCGCGGGCCGTCTCGCCCCAATCTGCACGGACACGATCGACGACCTCAAGCGCGAGCAGGCCCGCATCGAAGCTTCCATCGAAGCCCTCGTCGCATCCCGAGACGCGATCCGCAGCGTCGTCGACGCAGGAGAGACCGCCGCCGTCTAACGCTCCGAAGCCCCTCGGTAGACCGAGATCGGCACGCCATACGTCCGTAAAGTAGTTCGGCGTCTGGATCGGTGAGCTCTTCACAGTCACTCCCTGCCGTCACTGCTCGATGTAGTGTTGCCAGGCGATCAATTGCGTACCCCTACCTGCGTTCACAACGGCCTCGACGACGGCGGCTCCGAAATCGGCGTAGCTGATCGCCCGGTCAGTGAAAGCAGTCTCATCCAAGGCAGGCGGGACGATCTCCCACCGCCCCGCCGCCGGGCCGTCAGGAACGTATGCCGGCGGTGGGATCAGGTACGCCCACGTATCTCCGGCGTTCCCCGCTTCGAGGTGGTCACGCAGCGCGGCGTGCGCATGTCCGCGCGGGAGCGTGGCCCGTGGGAACGCCGGGCTCTGCCAGAAGCGCTCACCTCCTGGCAGCCGGAGTGCGCCTGCTCCGCCGACGGTCACAATCCGGCACGCCCTGCCCCGCGTCTCCACGGCGGCGAGCAGTCGCTCGTGCAGGTCGATGAGCTCGGTCGGGGCGATGTCCTCGCGGAGCCGGATCGCGTTCGCCACAACATCCGGCCCGTCCATCGCGTGCCGGAGGCTCTCGCTGTCGGAGAGGTCGACCACAACGTGGTCGAGTGACGCCGCGGTCTCGGCGAGACGGCGGGTATCTGCCGGGTCGCGCAGCGCGGCGGTGACTTCCACCCCGGCCGGTAGTGCTTGGAGGATCGCGGCTCCGGTGCGGCCAGTCGCTCCGAGCAGGAGGATGCGGGTCATGTGGATACCTCCTATGCGTTCGCGCGGGTGAGTCGGGCGAACCCGGTCAAGGAGGCGACCGCGAGGCCGGCGAGCGCGGCGAGGGCGACCAGGAGAATCGGGAAGTCCAGGCGCAGGTGTGCGGTGAGGGGGCCGAGGCTGGCGCCGAGGAAGAGCACGAAGCCGTTGAGCGCCATGCCGCCGGCACGGTTCGGGGCGGCGGTCTCGCCGAACAGGGTGATCATCGACGGCACGGCGAGCGCGACGCCGGTCACGAACACGAGGCTCGCCGCGGCGGTGCCGATCAGCGTTCCGGAGAGTACCGCTTCGAGAAGCAGGCCGACGCCGGCGAGGGCGAACCCGGCGCGGGCAACGCCGGCGACGCCGAGCCGCCGCGCGAGCACTCCGGCGAGCAGGGTGGCGAACATCCCCGGCAACCCGGCCAGGCGCAACCAGATCACCTGCGAGGCGTCCAGGCCCAGCGCGTCCAGGTGGGGGCCGAGGCCGGTGTACATCGCGACGAACGACAGCAGCAGGGTCAGGTGCGCGGCGCTCAGCAGCAGCACCGCCGGACGGGCGGCGACTCTGCCGACGGCGGCGAAGCGACGCACGAGGCTCACGCCGCCGCCGCTCTGCCGCTGAGACGGTTCTGCCATGAGCACGGCGACACCGATGAGGCAGAACCCGAGCACGATGCCCGAGAGGATGAACACCCACGTCCAGCCCAGAGCGAGCGTGATCGTGGAGGCGAGCACCTGGCCCGCGATCCCGGCGACGAGGAACGCCGTCGACATCGCCCCGATTGCCGATGCCCGCAGGCGCGGCGGGGTGGCCTCCGCCAGGTAGGCGAGCGCGACCGGCGCGAAGCTCGCCGCCGTCAGCCCCTGCACCCCGCGCAGCACGGCCAGTGCCGGTACTGATGAGGCAAGACCGCACGCGATTGTCGCCACGGTCAGTGCGGCGAGGCCGATGAGCAGGATGCGCCTGCGGCCGTACTGGTCGGCCAACGGCCCCCAGATGAGAAACCCGGTCGCATAGCAGACGCTGAACACCGTTGAGAGTGCGAACGTCACATCGGCGCCGAGCGCCGCGCCGACCGGGGCGATGAGCGGGATCGCCGCATACAACTGCATGAGGACGAACAGCGCCGTCACCACCAGCAGCGCGACGGGGCCGCTCCCCGCCGGATGCTCCCTCTTGTCGTGGACGACGGTCACTTGGTCGGTTGAGCTTGCTGACACTCCAACCCCTTTCCAACGGTAACGTTGGAATTGAGTGTAGTACGGTGGAGCCCGGGAAGCAACGCGAGCGTTGGAGATTCCGGCGGACGGCACGAGAGGGAACGGGCGATGGCGTGGGACACCGAGGGCACGAAACGCAAGATCCTCACCGCCGCCGTGACCGAGTTCGCCGCGCACGGGCCGGACGGCACGACAATCGAGCGGATCGCGAAAGCCTCCGGCGTGAACAAGGAGCGCGTCTACAACTACTTCGGCGGCAAGCGCGAGCTGTTCGCCCGGGTGCTGCGCGAGGAACTCGCCAAAGTCGCCCGGGACGTGCCGGTCGAGTCGTTCGCAGTCGAGGACGTGGGCGACTACGCCGGCCGGGTCTACGACTACCACTGCGAGCACCCCGAGCTCGGCCGCCTGCTGCGCTGGGAAGGGCTGCTCTTCGACGCCGACGTGCCCGATGAGGAGCAGCGGCGCGACTACTACAGCTACAAGACCGCCGCCGTCACCGCCGGGCAGGATGCCGGCACCGTCACCCGCGAGATCGACGCGGATCACCTGATGTTCCTGATCCTGTCGCTGGCCGGCTGGTGGTCAGCCGTGCCACAGGTCGCCCGCATGATCACCGGCCCCGAAGACGACGCCGCGCACGCCCGCCGCCGCGCCTCCGTCATCACCGCGGCCCGCCGCCTGGCCGCGCCCGAGCGCACAGAACCCAGCTGAGACGTTGGCGACGCTACTACCGTGAGGCCGGAACTCCGTTCTCATCGTGGCTCAGTGCCTGCCTGCAGCGCGTCAAGCGCGACGACTGCTTGGAGGGGTAGGACGCCGTTGCCCAGGGCTGTGTTCTGCTGGGCCGCGGTCATACCGTGCTCAGGGTCGGTGACCCAGCCCGCGGGGAGGCCCATGAGCCATTCCACGAACTCGGGCGCTGGGCGAGGGCCTTTCTCCTCGTTCAGGATCGCGGGGGCAGGGGCTACTCGTTCGGTGATGTGCTCCCATCGGGCGATGGCCTCGGCGTATCGCCCCCAGCAGTGAAGATGTCCTCGACCAGGGCGAACAGGGTCTCCGACTCGTTCCAGCTGGCGGGCGAGCCATGCGGCCCGTGCAGGGCGAGGTCGATCACCTGGTGGCTCAGGGCGATCGTGCCCCGGTGTGCCCGTACCTGGTCCAGGGTCTCGCCGCCGCGTGAGGAGTCCGAGGCCAAAGGTGTCCGGAACAGCGTCCTCGCGGTAGGCGGTGATGAAGACACGGAACCGGTGATGCGGTGCGCCGGCCAGTGACGCCGGTAGGCCGATCCACCTTGCACTTCGCCGGAGGTCGGCCAGATCCCCGAGAACGGCTCCGTGCGCCCGAAGAGGTCGCGCTGGCTCGTCTCCCAGCAGCCACGGGTCGGGTTCCAAGTTGCGAACGGCGGTTGCACGCTCGTCGGTTGCATCGTCTCGGTTGCGTGCATCGGGGGTTGCTCCTTCCAGGGGCGAGCGGATTGCGGGTGCGGAGAGCAGGCCGCGGACGTTCTCGATGACGACGAGCTCGGGTTGCAGCGCGTCGATCGCGGCCGCCATGTGCGACCAGAGCCCGGAGCGGGTGCCGGGTGCGAGGCCGGCGCCCTTGCCGACGGTCGAGACGTCCTGACAGGGGAACCCGCCGATCAGCACATCGAGCGGCGGCACCGTCGCCCAGTCGATCGCGGAGATGTCTCCGAGGTTCGGGATGCCCGGCCAGTGGTGGGTGAAGGCGCGGATGGAGGGGTTGTTGATCTCGGAGAACCAGATCGTCTCCCCGCCGGTGGCGTACTCGACGGCAAGGTCCAGGCCGCCGTACCCGGAGAACAGCGTCCCGACCCGGAGAGGGCGGCCGCGCTGGGGTTGGTCGTCGCGCATGAGAGCTCCGTAGACTTCGTGACCCCGGACCTCGACGCGACCGAACGGGCGCCGACCTGCCGGGCTGAACACCTGCCAGGTGCGCCGCGGAGCGACCGGCACGCCTCGAACAGCTGAGCCTCAGAACCGCTCTCGACTCAGCGCCCTCGACTCCGCGGCACCGCTCCTGCCGACCGTCTAAGCGAACGACCCCATCGCCGCTCCCGAGCCGCCACACGTCTTTCAAGCGAGGCTCGCCGCGTCAACTTGAGTTGACATCCGGGTTCAAGTGTCGTCATCAGCGCACCTGATCGGCGTGAGCGCATCCCGGATGGGAGGGGCCAGGGGCTGGCCCGTGAAGGTGCTGTCACTGGATCGCGCTGAGCGCTCCGCGATCGTGCGCGAGTTTCGTCGCTACCAGGGCCATCTAGCGCGTATCGATGACGATCTGCATGCCTCCCATGTGCTGTCCGTCAGTGTGCCGCACAGTGAGGTCGCCGTCGATGCGGCGTGAGTCGAAGACGGTGATGGGGATCGCGCTGCTGGCCGAGAGATGGATGCACAGATCGATCAGCGGGCTTTAGTCAGCGGGTCTCCTCGAACGGGTCCACGACCGTATGCACGCCGTGCGCGGGGCAGGAGAACGCGATGCGCAGGCCCGTGCCCTCGCCCGCGTCGAACGGCTCTGGCGCGCAATCGGCTCCGCACTCTGCGCAGGTGCGGTAGCCCTCGGCCCTTGGGGCAAGACTTTCGAATGGGTCTGAGTTCATGCGGTTGCATCTCCTAGCCCCGCTGGTCTCGCGAGGATGAACTGGCAGGGCACTCAGTATCGTCCCTCTACCGAGAATCGACGCATGAACTCGGCGGCGGTCAACCCATGATCGTTCAAAAGGCTGGCGACACGAGCGGGATCACGGAAGGCATCATTCGAAGCCAGCCCTGTAGCGAAGGACGCCAGCGCCTTCTTCAGGCGAGCAAGCCGCTCCGTGGTAATAACCCGGCAGCCCGACGGTATCGCAGCGTGTGAATCGAACCTCTCCCCCGGGTGGATAAGCACAGGAACCGATTGGCTACTCGGATACTGTTCACGGAACCAATCCATCGCTTGGGAAAGTTGCCCGGCCCACTTCTTGTAGACCGGGTGCCCGGCGTCCGCGTCACTCTTCGCCTCAATGACACAGAAACTCCCGTCGCTGAGCGCCCACAAGTTGTCGGGTCCGGGCTTGGGAAGTTGCTCGGGTCTCTGCCCTACGTGTCCGATATGTTCCGCAAGATCTCGCACCGCCTGCTCAAACTGGTCCGTCCGAGGCCCCCAATCTAGGTCTTGCGCTAGGGCGTTGAAACCGAGGAGCAGATCGTTACCGGACTCGTACCTCGCTTGCAGCCAAGATGAAGCCTGCTCAGCCTGCGGGCGGCTGGCCGCTTTCAATCTCTCGTACTGCACACCTGCGAGAGGTCGAAGTAGTCGCATGTTCGCGCGATTAGCCGTCTTTTGAATCTGTTGTGCTTGCGATGGATCGAAGAAGTTGATGTAAGTCGCGAGTCGCTGTTGCTGGAGTGCTTGTGTAGCGTCGTCATCCGTGATGCTATTGACGACTGACTGCTGTTCTCGTGCCGCGGACACATAGTCGCCACGCATGGCTTCACTAAATGCGAGTCGCTCAGCTTTAGCGGTTTCAACGACCATCGAAGCGTCGTAACGGACCTGCGCCAGAGCGCCCTTGCTGTAAGCGATCCAGTCCCTATCGCGTTCGAGGCACTGATTCATGATGTCATGTAGATCGTCAAGGGTCTCGGCTTCGACCTCGCTCGCAACTTCCGCCGCGAGGTCCAGTTGCACTCTGGTCGCGGGAGAGAAGAAGCCTCGTGCTTCGGGCGCATTCAGGCGTTCGGCCAGCCGAGCCCCAAGGAGGAGAACCACGGCATGGTCTTCGTTTGACCGAGTAGCCCGACCCATACCCTGCTCCAGGCGTTGAATCTGCCGACCAAGGAGATTTGCTGATCCGGTTAGTCGCGCCTGCGCTATCCGTTCGGGCCCGTCGAGTGCTTCGGGGAGTCCATCAATGACTAGGACGTGGCACGCGTCGCCGGGTAGGTCAATGCCGTCGTAGCGGTTGACGAGGACTACGAGTCCCAGTTGGGGGTTCTGGTGTACTTTCTCGATGCCCTCGTGGATGTTGTTACGGTCGAGAACGAGGGCAGCGTCGTCCCGCCACCAGTCGGCACGTGCATGGCTCGGAACGATGACAACAACGTTTTGCTCTTCTGCCAGATCTAGGACAAGCTCACGCACTTCGTTATCTGTCGCTCTCGGCACGAGTTGCTGGGGCACAAGGATCATCCGATCCCCTATATCGCCCGCGCTTGAAGGGAAAATGGGTCGTGCGACCGACTCTGGGGCGGCGCCGAAGTGCCGGACAAGCACTGAGTCGTCAGCAAGAGTGGCGGTGAGGTACACGCGTCGCTGCGCCTGGGAGAACCCGAGAAGCGCTTCGGTTGGGTGACAAGGAGGGTATATCTCGAAGGCGTCGCTTGTAATAACGCCAGTACAGAGCGGGAGGCTGTCAACAACAAGGGGCCAACCCCACTTCAGAGCGCCGGTCGAAAGCGGGTGCAGGATGGACAAGACTTGATCTTGTTTCGCTTGCCAGGCCCAGAATGGAACCTCCTGAATCGCACTACGGTGACGAGCTTCCAGGTCCAAATATCCGCTAGGAGACTGAACCTTTAAATCGGCAGCAAAAAGGTCCAGCAGCTCGTCGTATGCGGACGACTCAGCATCGACCCGGAGCCGGAACACATGATCTGCCTGCGCGATGCAGGCGTGAGCGTCGTCAATGATCACTCCTGCGAGTCCGTGCGACGGAGGCTTGGACACGCTGCCGCCGACCCCGAAGACTGACAAGCCATTGAAGAGTTTGGCGAACGTCCCGACGAGGACGGCGCGTCCCTGCTGATACTCGGGCGATTTGGGGTCGTTCGTGGTGGTGATCCCCGCTCGTTGTGCCTCGTTAGTGACCTGGGCCGTGAGGAAGTCATCAGGCACGAGGTAAGCAACCGGTCGGATTCCCTCGTTAAGCCAACTACGAGCCAGCAGGAGCCCGACCAGCGTTTTGCCGCCCCCTGTATTCATTTTGATCACGAGGTCCCGTTCGTCGCGACGCTCGTGCCAAGCGGCCAGCACCTGATCTTGCGGCCCTCTCAGATAGTCCAGTCCGGAGACTTTCTCAGGGAGAGCGTTGAATAGATCACGGGGGTCGGTAATCGTATTGGCCGGAGCTGAGGCCCCCTGGCCCAGTCGCTTGAAGTTGACCTTGGCCATCGCATCCTCGCTTCGTGTTGACCTCATCCACGGTGCCCTCATTCTCTCCTATGCAGCCATGGCTCGGCCAACCGCGCAGGTCATCGGGCCGCGCGCTGGGGTGGCATGCTGCTGGTCGCGGGGTTCGGGGTGCTCACACTCGGGATCGCAACCTTGGCCTATCTGATCTTCCGCCGGCCCCGTACCGACTCGCTCACGCTCCGTCTGCTGTTCGGTACGGTGATCGCGGTGACCGGTCTGCTGCTGGATGCGGTGGTGTACGGCGCAACTGCGAGCCGGTATCCGGTGCTGCCCGGACCGCAACAGGGGCGGTAGCGTTCTTCCTTGTCCTCGCCTACGGGCTGCTCCTGCTCGCGCCACACGTCTGCCGTGCACAGGACGCTCAGTGTTCAAGCCCGACTGCGTGAAGCCGACAACGTACGGCCGGACGAAGCGCGGCTCTCATAGGTGGCGGGCGGAATCTCGCGCTGGGCATGGTCGCGTCATGCACCACTTCGGGTGCTCACCTGCTCGGTATGACGGTCTCGATGCGAGTGATGAGCGCCGGCGACGGCTACCAGTACCTGCTACGCACCGTCGCCGCGGGCGACGGCGACCGTTCCCTGTCGACTCCGCTGACGAAGTATTACACGGAGGAGGGCACGCCCCCCGGGTTTTGGATGGGGACGGGCCTGCCGTCCCTCGGCAGCGGTGAGCTGGCCGAGGGCGGCCGAGTCACCGAGGCGCAGCTCCAGCTCCTGGTCGGGATGGGCCGCGACCCCATCACAGGCGAGCCATTGGGCGAAGCGTATCGGCAGTACGCGAGCGTGCAGGACCGCGTCGATCGTCGGGTCGCCGACCTCGACCCGGAGCTGGGGCCGGTGTCTCGTGCGGAGCAGGTCGCGGCCATCGAGGCGGAGGAAGCCGAGCGCGGCACCCGCCGCGCGGTCGCGGGGTATGACCTGACGTTCTCGGTGCCGAAGTCGCTGTCGGCCTGGTGGGGCGTTGCGGATGCGGGCACGCAATCGCTGATTGCGGACGCGCACCATCAGGCGGTCGCGGAGGTGATCGCGTTCCTCGAACGCGAGGTCGCGACCACGCGCGTCGGTGCCGCCGGACCGGAGGGCGCGGTCGCGCATGTCGATGTCGCCGGCGTCCTCGCCACCGCGTTCGACCACTACGACTCACGCCGTGGCGATCCGCAGCTGCACACCCACGTCGTGGTCAGCAACAAAGTGCTCACCGTGCAGGACCAGAAGTGGCGGACCCTCGCCGGTCGCCCGGTGCACGCCTCGGTCGTCGCCCTGTCCGAGCTGTACAACGCCACCCTCGCCGACCGGATCACGGGCATGTTCGGGATCGAGTGGGAGGCCAGGGAACGGGGCCGGGATCGCAACCCGGCATGGGAGCTCGCCCCGGTACCGGACGAGCTGATCTCGGAGTTCTCCTCCCGGTCTCGGCAGATCGAGGAGGAGAAGACCCGCCTGATCGACGCCTACCGGGCCAAGCACGGCCGTGAACCGTCGACGAAGACGATCCTGAAGCTCCGCGCCCAAGCGACCCTTGCGACCCGACCCGAGAAGCAGGTCCAGTCGCTCGCTACCCTCACCGCCAACTGGCGCCACCGCGCAGGCGAGGTCCTCGGCGAGGACGCGACCGCCTGGGCGCGCACCCTCACCGGCGGGGAACAGGCAGCGCTGTTGCGGGCCGACGACGTGCCCGTGGACACCATCACCGACCTCGGCCAGTCCGTCGTCGCGGCGGTGGGTGAGAAGCGGTCGACGTGGCGGCGCTGGAACCTCCACTCCGAAGCGAGCCGGCAGCTCATGGGGGTGCGGTTCGCGACCGCTGCCGACAGGGAGGCGATTACCGGGATGGTGACCGACGCCGCCGAACAGGCGTCGCTGCGGTTGACGCCGCCGGAGCTGGCATCGAGCCCGATCGTGTTCCGCCGCCCCGACGGATCAAGCCGCTTCCGCCACCCCAGCGCCGTCCTGTACTCCACCGAGGAACTGCTGGCCGCGGAAGACCGGCTCCTCGACCGCTCGCACGCGACGACCGGGCCGACCGTGGAATTGGCCACCGTCGAGAAGATCACCAGCAGGCCCGACTCGGAAGGGCGCCGGCTCGGCCCCGATCAGGCCGATGCCCTGCAGCGGATCGCGGTGTCGGGCCGGGTCGTGGACGTGCTCGTCGGGCCCGCAGGTGCGGGGAAGACGACGGCGATGAGCGCGTTGAAACGGGCGTGGGAGAAGCAACACGGCGCCGGCAGCGTGGTCGGTTTGGCGCCGTCGGAGAACGCGGCGCAGGTGCTCGGCGAGGAACTGGGCATCGAGACGGAGAACACGGCCCGCTGGTGGCAGATGCACCTCCTCCACGGGACCACGTTCGACAAGGACCAGCTCGTGATCCTCGACGAGGCATCCCTGGCCGGCACCGGCTCCCTCGATCGCATCACCGGCCTCGCCGAACAAGCCGGCGCGAAAGTCCTGCTCGTGGGTGACTGGTCGCAGCTCCAGGCCGTGGATGCGGGCGGGGCGTTCGGGATGCTCGTCCACGACCGCGACGACGCCCCCGAACTGGTCGACGTACACAGGTTCACCCATCAATGGGAGAAGGCCAACTCGCTGGCCCTGCGGCACGGCCGTACCCCGGCGATCGACACGCTCATCAAGCACGACCGGGTGCGCGGCGGTGACCAGGACGCGATGATCGATGCCGCCTACACCGCCTGGCGACACGACGTCCAGGCGGGGCGGGCGTCGATCCTCGTCGCCGAAACCCGCGAGAGCGTCACCCAGCTCAACGAGCGTGCCCGCGCCGACCTCATCCTCGACGGCACCATCACCCCCAGCCGAGAAGTCACCTTGCACGACGGCACCCAGGCATCCAAGGGTGACCGGGTCATCACAAGGGAGAACGACCGGCGCCTGCGGTCGAAGAACGGCAAGAACTGGGTGCGCAACGGCGACCGCTGGACCATCACCGACATCTCCTGCGACGGGTCGATCACCGTCCGCCCCGCGGGGCGACGCTTCGGCGGATCGCTCGTGCTCCCCGCCGCCTATGTCGCCGAACAGGTCGAACTCGGGTATGCGATCACCGGGCACCGCGCCCAAGGGATCACTGTCGATACCGCGCACGCGGTCGTGACGGCGACGACCACGCGGGAGAACTTCTACGTCGCGATGACCCGCGGCCGGCACGGGAACTACGCCTACGTCGCCACCGACACCACAGACGACGCGCATGTCGCCCCGCACCCCTCCGACAACCCCGACGCCACCGCCCGATCCGTCCTGTACGGGGTGCTCCAGCACGTCGGCGCCGAGCTGTCCGCACACGAGACCATCACCGCCGAACACGAACGCTGGGGGTCCATCGCCCAGTTGGCGGCGGAGTACGAGACCATCGCCCAAGCCGCCCAGCACGACCGCTGGGCCACCCTCCTGGAAACCTCCGGCCTGACCGAGGGGCAGGTCGATGTGGTGCTCGGCTCGGACGCCTACGGTGCCCTGTCCGCGGAGTTGCGCCGCGCCGAGGCGAATCATCACGACCTCGACGCCCTGTTTCCGCGGCTGGTGGCGGCGCGCGGCTTTACCGATGCCGACGACCTCGCCTCGGTCCTGCATCACCGCCTCGCCCGCGCCACCGCCCGCCCCGCCGGGTCCGGGCGCGCCCGCCGGTCGCCGCGGCTGATCGCAGGGCTCATCCCGTATGCCTCGGGCGTGACCGACCCTGAGATGCACCACGCCCTCGCTGAACGCGAAGAGCTGATCGAACACCGCGCAGCGGCGGTCCTCGGCCGCGACCGGGATCAGGGGAAGCCGTGGACGGCCGCGCTGGGCAAGCCGCCCGCGGACGCACGGACGGCGCAGCGGTGGCGGCAGGCCGGCCGGGTTGTCGCCGCGTACCGCGACCGGTACCAGATTACCGATGACACCCCGCTTGGCCGCGATGCGGGATCGGATGCGCAGAAGCTCGACGCCGCCCGCGCGACTGCCGCGCTCACGCGGGCGCAGCAGCTCAGCCGTCAGACCCGGGACTCCGAACAGCCGGACCTCACGGTGGAGGCCCGGCAGGGCCGCACTCTTTGAAAGCGAGAAGGAGGGGTGCAGGTCTCTGGAGTTCTTGTGTCGTTGCCGAAGAAGTTGCCGCTAGGGTGGCACGAGAAGAGGGCGGTCGATCTCAGTCCCAGGGAGATCGACCGCCCTCTCTCGTTCGGCCCTACTTTCCCTTCTCCGTCACGCTCGTGTTGGGGTGACGGGCAGCGGCAGCGCCCGAGATGTACCGGCCGGAGATTGCCGAGCGGTTGTGCGTGCCGCTCGACTTGTTCCCTCCGGTTTCGGTAACGCTCGTCTTCGGATGACGAGCGGCCGCGGCATTCGAGATGTAGCGGCCTGTGATTGCAGAGCGATGAGCCATGTCGGCTCCTTCCTCCTCGGAGTTCCCCCCTATGTCGTCGGGGGCGCCGTCGTGGTTCGACGGTCGTCTGGGGTTGGCACCAGCGAGAGCTTCGGCCGAGGATCCTCGATGCCCGCGAGTTGCCGAACACGTCTGGGGGTGAACTGTAGGTCGCGCGCGATATCGACAACGGTCACGTCGACAGTTTCGAGAAGCTCGATGGCGTTCTTGAGGAGCTCTGGTTGCTCCCCAGGGAAGTCTCGGATTGGTCGTGAGCGTCGCGGCAAGCTATTGAGCGTTATGTAGGCTCGCCTGGTGGTTGACTCGGAAATGATTTCGAGCTCGCGCATGCGATACAGCAATGAGTGAACCGAGACGCCCCACCATTCGCTGATCTCCTCGATCCGGTTGAAGTTAACCCGCTTCGGAAGCTCGTTGCAGATGACATCACGGGGCGTGAGGAACTCGGCCGCGAACTCGTCGGCTTGACGCTCCATTTGGGTGTCAGTTCCTTGACGCCCGTGATGCAGCACGATGTGTCCCAATTCGTGAGCCGCGGAGAATCGGTGGCGCATAACATCATTGGCCTTGTCCGGTGTGAGCACGATCATAGGACGCGGCAGGGCGATCGTTGAGAACGCATCGATACGGCTCTTGTCGTCCAGCTCCTCTTCTTTCATTGAGAAGAACACCGTGAGAATGCCGTGCTGCTCTAGCTGATAAACGAGATGAGGGATCGGGCCGAAACCGAGCCGCCAATGCTCGCGCATAGCGCGTGCCGCGGTGACCGGGTCGGGCACGTCGAACGAGTCGGGTTGCGCCCAGCCCGGCAGATCGATATCAGGGAACTCGACACTCTCTTCGAGATAGCAGCTAAGCTCCCACGCCTGTTCGACATAGGCAGTGGCCTGTTGCTGCTGACTGACAGTGGTCGATCGGAGCCTTCGGAATGAAGCTTCTGCGATCTCGACTTGTGCGCGAGGACGGCCATGTGCGAAAAAACCTGCTGGAACTTTGAGGGCGTCGGCCAGCGCTGCGATTGTCTCTGCACGCGGTCTGACTTCGCCACGCTCGTACTGACCAATCGCGGCGGCAGAGACTCCAACCGCTCGATGGAGTTCGGTCTTACTCATCTTGCAGATGCGTCGCGCCTGAGTCAGGCGGGCGGGATCAAAAAGGCGCGCAATATCGGTCAGGCTTTGCTCTGGCATCAGCTACCCTCCTTCTCCTCGGAACGCGAGCGCAGCTTGGCCCGAGTACGAGGCCGATCTCCCTCGGCGAAGCCGCCGACCAGACGAGGCTTCTGCTGTACCGACGGAGCTTCTGCCGGTTCCTTCGTGTAGGTCAGACGCTCAGGATCGGTGAATTCGAGGTGTCGACCGTTGAGCCGTGCTGGCGCCCAATAGATTGTGCCGACGCCGAACGGCGTGCTGCTGTAATACGGCACGAACAGCGTCACCTTGCCGTTCGGATCTGAGACGATGTCGAGCGCATCGGACAGGCGGGCCACGTCGTCTTCCTCATTGATGTGGCTGGGCGGGAGTTCGAACAGGCCGCCAGGCTCGGTGTACTTCGTGTTGCTGGCCGCAGCGAACATCTCTCGCCGCTTCTCGGGGAGATAGCTCGGACGGTAGCGACGATGATTGCGCGGCATCTTCTTGCCCACGCGCTGAAGGAAGACGAGGCTGTTGCCGACATACGTCAGCGTCCGACGCGTACCGGGAACCCGTTGTTCATGGTAGGAGGGCAGGGCATTGATGAGCGCCTGAAGTTCCTTCTGAGCCCCACGAGCCATCCCGACGCCGTAAACATCCTGGTCTCCGTCCGGGTCCTGGTACTCGGTGTGCGCTCGGGCCGAACGTTGCTGGCTGAGATGAATGGCTTGCGGGATCGCAGACCGCAGAGTCTGGATCTCCTCCTGAGTGAACTCCGAACGCCAGTCAAGGTGGTCGTCATCGCGCATGTCGTCTCCCATCGTCAGTGGAAGCGTAGCACGATACTTCAGTTCTTATCAAGAATCCGTCAACTTGCGGGGAGCCGAGTCGTGGGTGAAGGTCATCTTGACTGGAAGCAAGGAGCTCCTGACGGTCAATCTACGCCACCTGGCGCCGATGGGACCGGACTGGCCTCCCGGGTCGGGGGTTCCTCTTGTCCGCACGCCGGCGTAGAGTGGAAGGCGAAGCGGAGGCTTCCAATCTGTCGGGTTCTCCGGGACCACCCCTTTCGCGGGGCCACCACCAACACGCCGCTTCCTAACATTCGAACCGTGTTGAATGGAGACCCACCGATGTTCCTCAGCGACCGCGTGCGGTGCCGCTGGCGCCAGAGCGAGAACACCGCCCAGAACCTGGAGCCGGTCCGCCGGCTCTTCCCGACGAACCGCATCCGCGATGCCGTCTACAGTCGCCGCGGACTCAAATGGGGCGTCCCGGCGATGCTGCTCGCCGCCCCCTACATCGCAGCGGTGAAGCTGCTGAGCGATCACATCGAGCAGGGCGGTCCCGGTTGGTTGCACCTGGTCGTGCTGCTGTGCGCGTGGAACGCGCTCAAGATGCTCTGGCTCGGCCCGATGAGCCTCATCGCCCTCGCCGGTGCCCGGCACCGCGAGCACGCCCAACGCCGCGCTGTCCGCGGTGAAGCCGAGGGGCGCGGCACGCCGGACGATGCTCCGGTCATGGTCGGCGGTGCATCATGAACGCAGTCACCTACCGGTACAGCGCGGCGGAGAACCCTGCCTGGCTGAACCAGCAAGAAGCCGACTGCCGCAGCTACGCCGACGAGCACGGCCTGACCGTCACCAAGGTCTTCACCGACGTCGGGCACAGTCGCCACGGCCTGCGTCACATGCTCGATGCCGTCGAGCGGCAGGACGTGACCGGGCTCATCGTCACCGACCTTGCACGGCTCGGCTCTAAGTACGCCGATCACGTCGCCGTCGTCCAGCAGCTCCACGACGCTGGAGTCGACATCCACGTCACCAAAGACCGCACGACAAGCTCCGTCGAGGAGAAACCTGATCGCCGTCAAGCAGGCACACCTCGATGCCGAGGCCCCGCGGTCGTTCCCCTCCGGTGGTAGCGACCCCACGGACTGATCCGCTACCGTCACCGCCAAGGATCCGCTCTCGACTGGAAGAGAGCGGATCCTTCTGCTTGTTCGCCTACCGTTCCCGCCCGTGCGGATCACGAAGCGAGACACCCGCACGAAGCAGGTTCGTCCGGACCGTGCTCGCGTTGAAACCCAGCCGCTCGCCGACCCTGGCCAGCGACTCGCCCTGCTCGTAACGGCGGCACATTTCGAGAACCTCTCCCGATGATGGCTTCTCGCGGCGCAGTCGCACGCCTCGATCCCGCAACCGGTCAGCGAGGCGCTGCCGACTCACGCCCAGATCGTCAGCGATCACCCGCAGAATCTCGCCGCACTTGTAGCGGCGCTCCGCCTCATCCAGCATCGCCGCCGTCAACCGCGGAACCGGACGCGGCAGTGGCCGAGAGGAGGCCGGCCCCACCGTTGGCCTGCGGCGACGTCGGATCGCTCGATGCAACGTGACCGCCAACTGGAGGGTCGGGGCAAGGTTAGAGCACTGTCGCGCTACCTCCACCAAACCCCCTTGCCACCCCGCCACCCGGCGGGGTTTTTCGCTTCCCGTCGCAATGTCACACCAGCCCTCCCAGCGCGACGATCGACCGCACCCCGTCACACGCCCACGACAACCGGGCTTGACTCAGCCGTCGATCCGTGAATCAATCCTTATTGAGATACGTTCTCACTAAGGATTGATGTCCCTGCAGAAGCTCCTCCCGACCCTCGGCGCACTCGCCGCGCTCGCGGCCCTCCCGCTCTGCGCCGCCCCCGCCCACGCAGCCACCGGCGGCACCACGACGGACAACCCCGGCCTCGTCGCACTCACCACGCCCGACGGCGAGCACCGCTGCAGCGCGGTCCTCGTCGCCCCCGACTGGGCGCTCTGGTCCGACACCGCCCGCTGCGGCAAGGCCACAGAGGTGGTCGACGGGGCCGGCAACCGCGCCAGCGTCGCCGAGCGCCACTACTTCCATGCCAGCAAGGGCGGGCTCACGCCCAACGTTCCGACGAAGAGCCAGGCCATGCTCCTCCGCCTGGGCTCCCCGCTCGAGAACGCCCCCGTGGCCAGGCTCAGCGCGCAGGCACCCACGGAGGGCGAGCGGCTCGCCGTCGTCGGCTTCCCCGGCATCGCCGGCCCCGACGGCGGGGATGCCGAGGACATCGCCAATGTCCACGCGTGGGGCAAGGAGCTCACGCGGCAGGGCTGAGACCGCTGCGGCGATCCCCCCGACGGGGGCCCGGCGCGCTGGCAGCCGGCCCCTCCGTCATCGCCTCAGGCCTGCGGCCGCACGAACGGGAACGCGAGCGTCGCCCGGATCGACCGCCCGAGCAGCAGCATGACGATGCGGTCCACGCCCAGGCCGAGGCCACCCGTCGGGGGCATGCCGTAGCGCAGCGCCTGCAGGAAGTCCTCGTCGAGCTGCATGGCCTCCGGGTCGCCGGCCGCCGCAGCCAGCGACTGCGCCGTCAGCCGCTCCGTCTGGTCGATCGGATCGGCCAGCTCCGAGTAGGCGCACCCGAGCTCCGCCCCGAAGGCGACGAGGTCCCACTGCTCCGTGAGTCCGGGCACGCTGCGGTGCGGCCTGGCAAGCGGCGACACCTCCCGCGGGAAGTCGCAGTAGAACGTCGGGTACTGCGTCTGCTTCTCCACGAGCGCGCCGTAGAGCTCCATCACGAGCTCCCCCGCGCTCGCACCGCCAGCCACCGGAATGTCGTGCGCACGGCAGGCCGCGGCTACCTCCTCGACGCTCGAGGCGGCCGTCAGCGGCACCCCGCACGCACGCGAGACCGCCTCGTGCACCGTCACCACGGGCCAGGGCTCCGAGAGGTCGACATCCACGTACCCGCCGTGCCCGTCGGGCCGCCGCGCGATCGGCGCCCCGTGCACGGCCTGCGCCATCGCGAGGATGAGCCGTCTGGTCAGTTCGCGCATCTCGTCGTAGTCCGAGTACGCCGCGTACACCTCGCAGGCCGTGAACTCGGGGTTGTGCGTCGCGTCCGCGCCCTCGTTGCGGAAGTTGCGGCCCACCTCGAAGATGCGCTCCATGCCTCCCACCAGCAGGCGCTTCAGGAACAGCTCCGGCGCGATCCGGAGGTACAGCTCCATGTCGTACGCGTTGATGTGCGTGACGAACGGCCGCGCCGCCGCGCCGCCGTGGATCGGCTGCAGCATCGGTGTCTCGACCTCGAGGTATCCCTCCGCGACGAGCGCCTGCCGCAGCGCCTGTACCCCGAGCCCGCGCTTACGCAGGAACTCCAGCGACGTGTCGGACGTGATGAGGTCCAGCACCCGCTGGCGGGCGCGGGCGTCGTCGGTGAGCTGCGCCTCGATGCCGGGCATCGGGTTGAAGCACTTCGCGGCCATTTCCCACGACGATGCCCACAGGCTCCACTCGCCGCTACGACTCGTGCCGAGTCGGCCGGTCACGGAGATGACGTCGCCGAGGTCCACCCAGCGCCGGAAGTCGTCGCGCTGGGCCGGTTCGGTGCACGCGCGCTCGACGACGACCTGCAGCCGCTGCCCGGCCTCCTCGAACACTGCGAAGGTGATACCACCCAGATCGCGCAGCGCCCGGACCCGGCCCGCGACGGACACCCGCACCTCCGTGAGGCGGCCGCCGCTCGCCGGCCGGTCCCCCGTCGGCCCCTCCTCCAACGCCGCCGCGAGCAGCCCCCGCGCCTCGGCGACCGAGTGCGTCCGCGGCACGGCGACGGGATTCGTCTCGCGCCCCGACAAGGCCATCCGCTGCGCCTTCTCCTCCCGCACGCGCTGCTGCTCGTTGCGCCGCGACGCCGGCAACGCGGGCAGTGGAGGCTCCGCGTCGATGGCGTGCACCCGTTCGACGAACGCCGCGTCCCGCGCCCCGACGACCTCCGCCGCCTGCCTGCCCGGCCAAGGAATGAAGCCCTCCGCGATGCCCATCGCCCAGGCGGCGCGCGTGAGCGTGAGCCCCGGGTCGTAGCACATCAGCCGCGGCGACCACTGCGGCCCGTACTTGTCGTTGGAGCGGTAGAGGCTGTCGAGCTGGTAGAAGCGCGACGCCAGCAGCAGCACCTTGTTGGAGAGCCTCGTCATCGGGCCCGCGCCCACCTGCTCGGCCCTGCTGAAAACATGCCGGAACATCGCGAAGTTCAGCGACACCCGACGGATGCCCAGCCCCTCGGCGTGCCGCATCAGCGAGGCCACCATGAACTCCGTCACGCCGTTCTCGGCCTCCGGCGCTCGACGCATGAGGTCCAGGGACAGGCCCCGACGACCCCATGGCGCGAACGTGAGCAGCGCCCGGGGCGAGCCCTTGCCGTCGCGGGCAAGCACGAGCACCGCGCGATCGTCGGAGCGGTCGCGGAGCCGCCCCAGCGCCATCGAGAAGCCCCGCTCGACGGAGCCCTCCCGCCACGCGTCGGCCAGGTCTGCGGCGGTGGCGCGCACGTCGGCGGGGATGTCGCCGAAGCGGCCGAACTCGACGGTGTACCCCGCCCGCTCGAGCCTGCCGACGGCGTGCCGCACGGACCGCATGGCCGGCCCCGCGAGCGTGAACTCGTCGGTGTGCAGCACCGCCTCGTCACCGAGTGTCAGCGCCGTCAGCCCCCGGCTGGCGTACAGCTCGGCGCCGACGCGCGTCGTGGAGAGCACCGTGACGTGCCGTCCGCCCAGTCGCGCCGCGCTCAGAAACGCGTCCACCGCGGCCGGCCAGGACTTCCGCTCACCGATCGGGTCGCCGCTCGCGACGGCCACGTCACCCTGCACCCGGTAGGCGACGACGGCCCGCCCGTCCGGCGAGAACACCAGCGACTTCTCGCGCCGCGTCGCGAAGTAGGACAGTGAGTCGTCCTCCCCATGGTCGCGGATCAGCGCGCGGAGGCGCAGTTCGTCGTCGGCCGACATCCCGTCGACGCCCACCTCTGCCCGCCACAGGACGTAGAAGGCGGCGACGACCGACGCGCCCGCCATCAGGCTGCCCAGCAGCAGGACCCAGTGGGGGCCCTGCCAGGTGGCGGTGTCGGGCTGTGCACCGAAGGTCACGTTGACGGCGAGGCGCACGCGCTTGACCCACGGCTCGTGCCGGTCGAAGGGGCCGAGCAGGCCCAGCGTCACGAGGAACGCCAACGTCTCGCCCGCGAACAGCACGAGTGCGCCATTGCGGACCGAACGCGCCCGCATGCGTACCGGGAACGCCGGCCGCGCCCACGCGACAACCGTGGTGGCGACGACGTTGGTGACCGCCATCACCGCGCTCATCACCTTCTCGAACAGCGTGATGTCCTGGAGCTCGTCGGCCAGGAAACCTCCGACGAGGATCACCGCCAGCAGCACCGAGAGCACCGTGATGAACGCCATCAGGGAGAGCAGGATCGTATGGGCGCCGCGGTAGCGGCGGCCGATCGGTGCGGCGAGCACGAACAACAGCGCGGCCTGGAACAGGCTCGGGTCGTTGGGGATCGCGAACATGCCGAGGACGACCGAGCACAGGAAGTAGATCCACGTGTCCTGGAACCACAGCCCGAACAGCGACACCACAGCGGCGAGGATCAACAGGCGCGCCAGCCACGTGGGCATGGCCTCGCGGAGGCGGCTCGGTCTGCGGACTGCGGGCACGGTGGTCATGGGGTCCATCCTGCCTGCCGACCGTTCACGGCTGCGGACCACCCCCTGGTAGCGGCCGCCAACGCCATCATGACGAGCATCGATGCCGAGAGCGTGATGGCGATGCGCTGACTCCAGCCGCCCGCGCCGACCCCGAGGCCCGCGAGCTCGACGAGCTCCCACGTGGCCGCCAGCAGATAGGCACCGGCCATGATGAGCGCGACGACACCCGCCGGTCGTTGCCGCTGCCGGACGGCGAGGGCGGCCGTCGGGAAGCCCACGAACGCCCCGACGCCGGCGACCGCGCTGCCGCTGGCGTGGAGCATCTGGGTGAGCTCGACGTCGCCCCTCGCCATCGCCGCGGCGCAGGCCTCGGACACCGACGGCGCGCAGCCCATCGGCCACATCGCGGCGATCAGCGTCCCGACCCCGAGCAGGGCGAGGGAGATCGTCGCGATCCGTGCGAGCCAGTCCCCCGCGAGGATGAAGCGGGCCAGTTGGAAGGCGACGAGCAGGATGCACAGGCCGGCGACCGCATCGGCGGCCCGGAGCGCCTCGGACCACGGCTGCCCGGCGACGGCGAGCTCGCTGACGTAGGAGGTCCGGGTGGGCAGCGTAGAACCGCTCATGAACTCGCTGAGCCACGAGAGCTGCAGCACCCCTGCGAGGGCGAGCCCGACGGCGGCCGCCCCGATGCCGGGGTCGGGTCGACTGCTCACGCCGCTGTCCCCTTTCCCCGGTCCATCTCGCGCACCGGCACGTCTCACCCGCCAGCCTATCGCTTCCACGCCGGGAGGGGCGGGGCGTCGTTCGGGATGGGGCTTGCGCCTGCGGGGCCTCCGGGCGCTGGCCCGGCGGCGGCAGCGAACCTCCCCGCGACGGGGCGCCGAACCGTTAGCCTGAATCATGGTCGAGCCACGCAGGACCGTCATTCTGGGCGCCGCAGGGCGCGATTTCCACAACTTCAACGTGCTGTACCGCGACGGCCCCGGGCATCGCGTGGTGGCGTTCACCGCCACGCAGATCCCCGACATCGCCGGGCGCACGCATCCCCCCCCGTCCCTCGCCGGCGAGCGGTACCCGGACGGTATCCCCATCGTCGACGAGGCCGAGCGGGAGGCCGATGTCATCCTGTGGGACGGCGGCAACAACGACCTGCCCTTCTACGCCCCCCAACCTGGCGATCGTCCTCGCCGATCCGCCCCGTGCCGGCGACGAGACCCTCTACCACCCGGGCGAGGCCAACGTCTGCATGTCCGACATCGTCATCGTGGGCAAGTGCGACTCCGCGTCCGATGAGGCGATCCGGGCCATCGAGGCGAGCGTGATGGACCTCAACCCGCGTGCACGGATCCTGCGCTGCGACAGCCCCGTCACCGTCGACGACCCCGACCTCGTGCGCGGCAGGCGGGTGATCGTCGTCGAGGACGGACCGATGCTGACCCACGGCTCGATGTCGTTCGGGGCGGGCGTCGTCGGCGCCCGTGCCGCGGGAGTGGCCGAGATCGTCGATCCCGCACCGTTCGCCACCCGATCCATCGCGACGACCTACGAGCGGTACCCGAACGCCCGCGGCATCCTGCCCGCGATGGGCTACGACGAGGCGCAGGTCCGCGACCTGGAGGCCACCATCGAGGCGGCCGACGCGGACGCCGTCGTCATCGGGACCCCGATCGACCTCACGCGGGTGCTCAGGGTGGGCAAGCCCATGACTCGGGCCCGCTACGAACTCGCAGAGCGCGTGCCGGGCTCGCTCGCCGCCGCGGTGCGCCGGACTCTGGGAATTCCCTAGCCGCGGGCCGGGCCCCGTAAGCGGCGGGCCATCCACCAGCGTGATCGCACTGCCCTATGCTCGGACAGTGACCCAACACGATGGTGTGTCTGGGGCGGCGCGTGCCGCCGGAAAGGGAGCGGACTCATGCCCTGGTGGGAACTGATCGGCTGGCTGGGCTCGGTCCTGGTGGTCCTGTCGCTCATGGTGCCGAGCGTGCGCAGGTTCCGGATACTGAACCTGACCGGTTCGCTCATCGCGACCGTCTACAACGCGGCATTCCAGATCTGGCCCTACGCCGCCATGAACGGCGCCATCGTGCTCATCAACATCTACTGGCTGTGGCGGCTGCAGAAACAGACCACGCCGGCGGGGCGCGCCTACCTCGTCGCGCCCGTGGGGACGGACGACGCGCTGGTGACACACTTCGTCGAACGGCACCAGGACGACATCCGCTCGACCCACCCCAGGTTCGATCCGGCCGCACTCACGCGGGGCAGCGCCTGGATCACCATGCACGAGGACGAGGTCATCGGCCTGTTCGCGCTGTCACCGGTCCGCGAGGGGACGGCGACGGTGCTGCTCGACTACGTCACGGCCCGCTTCCGCGACTACGGGACCGGCCGGCACCTCTACGCGAAGCACGACCTCGTCGCGCAGCAGGGCATCACCCGGCTGCGGATCGAGGCCGACACCACCGCCGACCCGGGCTACTTCCGTCGGCTCGGCTTCACCGAGCTCGACGGAGCGCTCGAGAAGCGCCCGTGATCGGATGAATGCCGACGGGCCGCGCAACCAGCAGGCTGCGCGGCCCGTCGGGGCGCTGTGCACTACTTCGCGGCGTTGGCCTTGATGTGCTCGGCGATGGCGGTGACTCCCTTGTCGTCCTTCGACGGTGCCACCATCACGGGCTCGACACCACCGTCGCGAAGCACCTTGGCGGAATCGTCGTCCCAAGCGAATACGGCCACCTGCTCGTTGCGCGGCATCAGGTTAAGGAAGCTCTGTGCCACGACAGGCGAGGTGAGGAGCACCGCGTCGTAGCGGCCGTTATTCCAGCCCTCCAGCACCCATTCGGCCACCTCGTCGATGTCGCGCATGCGGTACACCGGCATGCGAATAACCTCGTAGCCACGCTCCCCCAGGCCCTCGGCGATCCGGTTGCTGAGGTCGTCAGCACAAGGCACCACAACGCGGCCGGAGCCCTCCGGGAACATAGCGATGAGGTTCGGCGTGCTGGCGGTGCCCTCCGGGGACAGCGTGACGTGCACGCCGTAGTCTTCGAGCATCTCGCGGGTGGTGGTGCCAAGCGCCGCCACCTTGACGTCCTCGGGTAGCTTCCAACCCAACTCACGCACCGCCCAGATGGTGTGCGCCGTCGGGAATACCAGCCAGTCGGCTCCATCGAAACGGTTCTCTGCATTCGGGAGCAGCTCGGCAATCTGCAACGGGGCCGTGTCGACGTTCACGCCCTGCTCGCGGATAGAGCGAGACATGAGCCCCTCCTGGCGAGGCAGCAGCAGGTGGGGCGCGTCGGGCCCCTTCTCGTCGAGCGTGCCGGTCTCGTCGTCGTGTTCCTTCGTGAACTTCACATTCGCGAGCGCTTCCTCGTTGATGAAGCGCATAACGTCGCGTTCCAAGAACGCATCTGCCAGCCGCGTGCCGGCTCGCTTCGCGTGCAACAACGACGTCGGCATGCCGATCTCGAGCTGTATGTGCTCGGAGCCATCGACGCTCGTCACGCACGCTTTGAAGTTGAGAATCGACTTGCGCGAAACCAACGCTGCCACCGGCATCCGATAGTTGGCGCCCAAGCGGTACATGAGGTCACGCTCGGCAGCCACGCAGATGCGCGTCTCGAGGTCTTCAATGCCTTCGAGCGCCTGGATGACCTCGGTGTCGCCGACGCGGCACTCGATAGACTTCGCACCCTGGCCCGGCGCGGGAAGGATGGGCAGATACTCCGTCACCATCTCGGTTTTGCCAGTGCGCTCGAGTGCCGACGCGGACAGCACCAGCGCGTCGAGGTCACCCGGCTGCACGCGAGAGATGCGTTCCTCCATGGTGCCGCCAACGTCAACGAAGGTGAGATCGGGGCGCAGCCTGCGGATCTGTGCGATGCGTCGCAGCGACGTCACACCGATGCGGGCACGGGAAGGAAGGGCTTCCAGGGGCATACGATTCTGGGAAATCAGTGCGTCGCGCCAGTCGTCGCGCACGGGCACTGCAGCGATCACGAGGTCAGGCTGGCGCTGTTCACCAATCGGGAGATCCTTCGTAGAGTGCACGACGGCATCCACCTGCCCTTCGCGCAGGGCCGTACGCAGTTCCGCCGCGAAGCCGCCCTTAAATGACTGCCCGTCGTGCATGTGGTTGGCGTCGGGTTCCGCGCTTGTGACCGGCACCACCTCGACGTCGTGCCCGAGCTCGCGCAAACTCTCCGCAACCTGATTGGTACGCGCCATCGCGAGGTCTGTGCCTCGCGTCCCTAGCCTCAGCTTCACCGCCGACTCCTCCTCTGGAGCTGTTTGTCCCACTCTCTCACGTTTCGCTCTCGCTCGCGCAGTACTCACCTACATGCCGTGCGGTTGCGCGCCACCGAGGTTATACCCCAACAGCGTCCAGCCCACATCGTCGTGACGCAGCTCGGCCCAATGTGCATTACCCAAGGTGCCGAGCACCCGCCCGAATCCTGACAGTCCCAGCAGCGACGCCACAGTCACGCGCGTAAAGAACCCGTGCGTGGCGACGAGCACCGTCTGGTCGGGGTGCTGGGCCGCGATGTCGTGCAGCGCGCGGGTGCCTCGTCGGGCCATCTCTTCGGCGGTCTCCCCTGATTCCGAGCGACGGAAATCCTCTCCCGCGCGCAACCGCTCAACCCTCTCTGGGTGCGTCTTCGACACTTCCGCCCAGGTTTTGCCTGCCCAATCGCCCATGTCGATCTCGCCGAGCCTGGCGTCGACGTGAACCTCCAAGCCCCGCACGGAGGCAACCGTGCGAGCGGTTTCGAGCGCCCGTGACAGCGGCGACGACCACACCACGTCAAACGCATACTGGGTGAGCTCGGCGGCAACCTCCCGAGCCTGTTCGCGGCCATGCTCGCTCAACTCGACGTCGGCTTGGCCTTGCATCTTTCCTTCGCGGTTCCACAGCGTCTCGCCGTGGCGCAGCATGATGATGCGGGTCACAGTTGCGGCAGTTCCAGGTCGATCGTCGGGCAGTCCTTCCACAGCCGTTCAAGGTTGTAGAGGGTGCGTTCCTCGTCGTGCTGGACGTGAATGACGACGTCGACGTAGTCGAGCAACACCCAACGGTTCTCCCTGTCGCCTTCGCGCCGCACCGGCTTGCGCCCATCCTTCAGCAGCGCTTCTTCCACCGCATCTACCAGTGCGCCGACGAGACGCTCGTTGCCCGCCGAGATGATGAGGAACACGTCGGTGATGCTGAGCTGCTCGCTCACATCGAACGCGACGATGTTCTCACCGGATTTCTTCGACGCGGCCAGCGCCGCAGTGCGAGTGAGGGCCAATGCTTCATCAGTGGCTGTCACGGGGAACTCCAGAGTCGGGGGCGGGATACAGACCGCGCTTGGCGATGTACTGCACGATACCGTCCGGCACGAGATACCAAATGGGCATCCCCTGCTGGGTGCGCTCGCGGCAATCCGTCGACGAGATCGCCAGCGCGGGCACCTCCAGCAGGGTGACGGAATTGAGGGGAAGGTGGCTGAGGTCCTTCTTCGTGAGCGGGACGCCGGGACGTGTCACGCCCACGAAGTGTGCTAGGTCAAACAGCTCGTCGGCGCCGCGCCAGGTGAGAATCTGCCGCACAGCGTCAGCGCCGGTGATGAAGAAGTAGTCGACGTCGTCGCCGCGTTCGGCGCGGAGGTCCTTCAGCGTGTCGACGGTATACGTGTTGCCCTCGCGGTCGATATCCACCCGCGAGACGGAGAACTGCGGGTTGGATGCCGTCGCGATCACCGTCATGAGGTAGCGGTCTTCCGCCAGCGAGACTTGGCGGTCGGCCTTCTGCCAAGGGATACCAGTGGGGACAAAGACCACCTCATCGAGGCTGAAGCGCGCGGCGACCTCGGATGCGGCCACGAGGTGGCCGTGGTGGATGGGATCGAACGTTCCACCCATCACGCCCAGGCGATAGCGACGGGACCGCTCACTGCGAGCGATGCCGAGTTCGGTTGACGTCACTTCGAGTTCGGGCGCCCAGAACCCATGCCGATCACCCAAATGAGGGCGCTCAGCAACGCAACAAATGCAGCCAGGCCTGCCAGCACGGGAGGTAGACCTTCGGTCGAAGCTTCGAGCAGCACAAGATTCATGGGCAGCACACTATCGAATCACGAGCGGATTTGCCCTGATCCTTCGACGATGTACTTCGTCGAAGTCATCTCCGGCAGCGCCATTGGCCCGCGTGCGTGCAGTTTCTGCGTCGAGATGCCGATCTCAGCACCGAACCCGAATTCGCCGCCGTCGACGAATCGGCTCGATGCATTCACCAACACCGCAGCCGCATCGACGCCACCGACGAAGGCCGCGATTGCGCGTCGAGATTCAGAGATGATCGTCTCGGAATGGCCCGTAGTGTGCTGGCGGATGTGCTCGACGGCCTCGTCCACGCTTCCTACCACCTTCACCGCGATATCGAGCGCGAGGTACTCGGTGTCGAAGTCCTCATCGGTGGCGGGGACGACGTCGGAAGCATACCGACGCACTTCCTCACCGCCGTGCACCGTGACGCCGGCATCGGCCAGTGCCGCGAGTGCGGCGGGGAGGAATTCGTCGGCAATGTCCGCATGGACGAGCAGCGTCTCAACGGCATTGCAGACGCTGGGACGCTGAGTCTTGGCATTGAGGAGGATCTCGAGCGCCATGTCTTGGTCGGCTGCAGCATCGACGTAGAGGTGGCAATTGCCCGTTCCGGTTGCGATGACGGGCACCGTCGCCCCCTCAACGACGGCGTTAATGAGGCCCGCTCCCCCGCGCGGAATAAGCACGTCGACGATGCCTCGTGCCGTCATCATCTCCGACGTGATCTCGCGGCCGCCTTCAACGAGGTGCACCGCATCAGGTGTGATGCCAGCGGCTTCGAGACCGCGTCGGAGTGCCGATACAGTGACACGGTTTGATTCGAGCGCGGAGCTGGAACCGCGCAGCAACACCGCGTTGCCGGACTTCAGCGCGATGCCGGCGGCGTCGGCGGTGACGTTCGGGCGCGCCTCGTAAATGATGCCGAGCACACCCAGCGGCACGCGCACCTGGCTGACACTCACGCCGTTCGGCAGCTTCCAGCCGCGCACCACGTCGCCCACTGGGTCGGGAAGTGCGGCGAGTTGCCGCAGCCCGGCGGCCATCGCGTCGATGCGGGCATCTGACAACGAGAGTCGGTCCAGCATCGCTTGGGCTGTGCCCTGTTGCCTGGCGCGGTCCACGTCGCGAGCGTTGGCGTCGAGCAGTTCCTGCTTGGCGTCGAGGAGGGCGTCGGCCATCTCGTGCAGCGCGGCATCTTTCGATGCGCGATCGAGCGTGGCAAGCGAGAACGAGGCGCGACGGGCTGCCAAGCCCTGGTCTTGGAACGTCATGCGTCCGAGTCTATTGCGGTCTCTGCTCCGGAAGGGCGCTGTCCAGGGCCAGGACATCCACCGACGGCAGCGCTACGGCAGCTAGGCTGGACCGGCTGGCGGAAGGAGACACATGTACCGACTCATCTTCTGGCCCGTGCTGGCGCCGTCCTTCCTGTTCGCGGTGGGCACCGGGGCAACGATGCCCCTGCTGATCCTCGCAGCCCTCCAGCTCGGCGCCAGCGAGGCGCTGGCCAGCGCACTCGTGGCGATCTCGGGTGCTGCTGCGCTCGCCGCCACGGTCCCCGTCGGGGTCTTCATCGACAAGGTGGGCGACCGCCGCGCGATGGCACTGGCGACCACCGTGGCCGGCGCCCTGCTGCTGGTGACGGTGATGGCGCTGGCGTGGCCGACCCGCTGGTCGCTGGTGCTCTACATCGCGGCCTTCGTGCTGCGCTCCCCCGCCGGGGTGGCGTGGAGCCTCGCCAGGCAGGCCGTGGTTGCCGACGCGCTCCCCTCGTTGGAGCGTGGCCGTGCCATGACCGCCCTCGGCGGGACGATGCGGGCCGGCAACCTCGTCGGCCCCATGTGCGGCGCGGCGCTGCTTGCGTTATTCCCCATGTGGTCGGTGTTTCTGTTCGCGGTGCTGATGGCTGTCGCGGCCACGGCGCTGCTGTATGTGAGACGTCTGAACGCCGCCTTCGACGCCACCGCGCAACGTACGAGAACGACAGCTGCGCCTCAGCAGCGGGCCGAGGGAGTGCGCTGGAAGGCTGTCTGGTTCGCCGGCATCTCGATCCTCACCCTTGCGGCGGCACGCGTGGCGCAGCCGATCCTCATCGCCTTGTGGGGCTCCCATCTGGGCTGGCACGAGTCCCAGATCTCCCTGATCGTAGCCGTGGGAGCCGCAGTCGAGTTGGTACTGATGTTTCCCGGTGGCTACCTGAAGGACCAGTTGGGTCGCTCCCCCGTCCTCGCTGCATGTCTCACGATCTACGGCCTTGGATTCATCCTCGCGCCCGTCACCAATACCGGCCAGGGATTCGTCGTGGCTGTCGTCGTGATGAGCATCGGCAACGGCCTGGGCGCGGGCATCAACATGACCATCGGTGCGGATCTGAGCCCGCCCATCGGACGGGCGAAGTTCTTGAGTATCTGGGCGATGTTCTCCCAGGCGAGTCAGCTCTCAGGCCCGCTGGCCATCTCGGCGATGCTGCTCACATGTTCCCTGCCTGTGGCGATGACAGCGATCGGCGGGCTCGCGGTGGGAGGGGCCGTGTGGGCACTGGCGACGCAACCGATCACGCAGTTGCCGATGGGAGCGCTCGGGCGAGCAGCACCGCGTTGACGAACGCGAGCAGAGCAAACCCCACCACGAACATCAGGGGCAGCACGAAGCGCCACCCGCCGTCGACGAGCCACAGTAGCAACAGCGGCACCCCGGCTGCTGCCAGCCCGACGACCCCCCTCGGCAGCCGAACGAAGGCCAGCACCAACGCCAACCGGACCGCGCGCCCAAGTGACATGCCCTCCCCGATAAGCGGAAACAACCACCACGCCCACAGCGCCACGACGAGCAGCCCTGTGACCACGAGCGCCTGGACGACGATGATCGCCCTCGACTGTGGAAACTGCCCGAGGACCCCATACTCCCATACGAGCAGCACGGTGAGTGCCAGCACGAGGAGCCATGCCAGTGTCGCACCCCGCCAGCTCGTGCACAGATGCTGCCAGAAACGACGCGACACCCTCGGCCCTTGCTCGCGCGCCACCTCCACCATCGTGGCTTGCATGGCCGTCCACGCCGCGCCTGCCGTGACCACCGGAAGGCAGCACGCGAGGAAGAGCAGGTTCAGCACCACAGCATCGGCGAACTGGGAGATAGCCTGCGCCAGTGGCGAATCGGGGCCGAGCCTGGATCTCATCTGACCGGGCCGAGTGATGCGTTGCGCACCAGCGGTGCCGGTACGACGACATGGCGGTGCGACTGGCCGTGGTCGATCTGCGCGAACAGCAGGTCGCACGCCGTGGCGGCCATGTCCTGCAGCGGTTGCGCGATCGTCGCCAGCTCCGGGTGGACCCAGCAGGACTGCTCGATCCCATCGAATCCGACGACGGCGAAGTCCTCGGGGATCTTGAGCCCCCGCTCCGTGATCGCCTTGTGTGCCCCGAGCGCGATCGTGTCCGAGGCAGCACAGATGGCGGTGGCGTCGATACCACGCTCGAGCAGCTCAGATGTGAGCCGATGTCCGTAGTCGAAGGTGTAGTACTGCGAACGGTCGGTCTCCTCATACAGCTGCAGCTCCGGTCCGCAGGGCAGCCCCACCCGCTCCATTGCACGCACGAAGGCCTGCAGCCGCACGGCTCCGGCGGAGTGTTCTTCCGGCGGCATACCGACGTAGGCGATGCGCCGGTGTCCCAGATCTACCAACGACTGCACCTGCAGTGCCACTGCGGCCTCGTCGTCGACACGCACAGAGCTGTAGGTGGCCTCGTCAACCCCTTTGAGCCGGGGCGTGGTGAGCAGCACGAACGGCAGCGTGATCGAGTTGACCTGTGCCGGTGACGGGTTGACCGTCCCGCCCAGTAGAAGCAGCCCGGCCGGTTTGTCGATCTCGACGACACGTCCGGCGCTCGCGTACTCATCTGCGGTGTGGGGCACACGAACCGTCTCGAAGGTGAATCCGTGCTGACGGATGAGCGTCTCCAGATGGTCTCCCAATACCTGGAACATCGGATTGGTGGGGCCCTTCATCAGCGCTGAGATGGCCCGCGGATTCTGCTTGACCTTCAACGACCTGGCATGGGGGTTCGGGGTGAAGTCCAGACGTTTCGCGACCTCGAGGATGCGTGCGCGAGTCTCGTCGGACAGGCCCGGTTGATCGTTGAGCGCCCGGGAGACCGAGGTCAATCCGACGCCGGCCTCCCTGGCGATGTCTTTGATGGTGACCCGGGAGGTCAAGAGCTCACCCCTTTACAGATCCCGCGACTACGCCTTCGATGATGTGCTTCTGAGCAAACATGTAGAAGACGATGATCGGGATGATCGCAAGCACCAGCATGGCCATCATTGCCCCCATGTCACGGTTGCCGTTGGAGCCAACGAATTGCTGCACCACGACCGGGATCGTCTTGTACTCCGTCGACAGGCCGATCACGAGGTACGGCAGCAGGTAGTCGTTCCAGATCCACATGGCATTGAGGATCGCGACGGTGATGCTCACCGGCTTCAGAATCGGCCAGACGATCTGGAAATAGCTCTGCACCGGGGAACAGCCGTCCATGTAGGCGGCCTCCTCGATCTCGACGGGAATCGACTTCACGAAACCGGAGAAGATGAACGTCGACAGACCTGCGCCGAAGCCCAGGTAGAGGACCACCATGCCCAGTGGATTGGCCAACCCCAGCATATCGGCGAGCTTCACCGTCGGGAACATCACCATCTGGAAGGGGATGACCATTGAGAACACGAGCAGGTAGTAGATCAACGACGTCCACCACCGCTTCACTCGGGTGATGTAGTAGGCGAGCATCGCGCAGAGGAACACGATGACCGCCACCGAGGCGATCGTGATAAAGAACGACCACCCGATCGCGCCCAGGAAACCCTGCCGTGTGAGCCCTGTGACGTAGTTCTCGAGGCCGGCCCACATCTCCCCCAGGGGGATTGCGAACGGGTTGGCACTGATCGCGAACTTCTGCTTGAACGAGTTGAGCAGGATGAACACGATCGGGCCGAGGAACACCACGGTGAGCGCGATGAGCAGCACGTATGTCGTGGCGACGGCCACCGGGTTGCGCTTGATGGTGTGCTGGCTCATGCCTCGACCTCCCGGCTGCGGGTGATGTTGAGCTGGAACAAAGCGATGATCACGACGACGATCACGAACAGGACCGCCTTCGCCTGACCCACACCCTCAGTGCCGACACGACCGAACATGGTCTGGAAGATGTTGAGCGCCACCATCTCGGTCTGCCGCAACGGGGCGCCGTTGGTGAGCGCCAGGTTCTGGTCGAACAGCTTGAACGAGTTGGACAGCGTGAGGAACAGACAGATCGTGATGGTGGGCATGATCATGGGGATCGTCACGTTGCGCAGCACCTGCCAGCGGCCGGCGCCGTCGATGGCTGCGGCCTCGGTTAGCTCGGGCGGGACGTTCTGCAGACCGGCGATGTAGATGACCATCATGTAGCCCACCTGCTGCCAGTTGATCAGCACGATCAGGCCGACGAACCCATACTCCCACTTGGAGATGATCGTGGTGCCGTACTGCGCGAGGATCGCGTTGATGATCGACTGCCAGGTGTAACCAAGCACGATGCCACCGATGAGGTTCGGCATGAAGAAGATGGTGCGGAATACGTTGGTGCCCGCCAGTTTCTGGGTCAGGAGCTTGGCGATGGCGAATGCGAAGAGGTTCACGGTGAGGACCGAGACGATGACCACGAGCACCGTGAATCCGAAGGATGCGACGAAGCCGTCCTTCTCAGCCAGTGCCCGTTGGTAGTTCTTCAGGCCGACGAACTGGGCGTCGTTGATCGTCGTGAACTCCGCGAACGAGAGATACAGGCCGATGGCGAATGGCGCGAGAAACGCGATGAGGAACGCCACCGACGTCGGTAACACGAACAGCGGGAAATACTTCTTGAGGGATCGTTCCATGATTGCCTGCCCTGCCAGGGGCGGAACGGGCCGGCCGCTCCGCACCCTGGCATCGAGGTGAACCGGATCAGCCGTTCACTGCCGCCTTCTCGGCAGCCCAGCTTTCCTTGACCTTGGTCACTACCTCATCCCACTGGATGTTGCCGGATGCGTACTGCGCAAGAAGCTGCTCGTAGTTGTCCTTGAACGCCTGCGACGGGAAGGTGGTGAAGTCCCACGGCACCGGCGTCATGTCCGAGCCCAGGTATCGGGCGATCTCCTTGGCCAGCGGGTCGTTCGGGGCGGCATCGCCGAAGGACTTGAACGGCGCGATGAAGCCGAGTTCCTCCGTGACGTGCTTCTTGCCCTTCTCGTCGGAGAACAGCCAGTTGACGAAGTCGATGGTGGCCTTCTGATCAGCCTCGGGTGCCTTGGCGTTGATCGCCATGAAGGCCTCGGTGCCGATGGCAATGCCCATCTTGTCCTCGCCCGGGTATCCGCCGTACATCGGGAGGAACTTGATGTCATCCTCCTTGACGGTGTTGCCCTGCACGTCCTTGATCTGGCTCCAAGCCCAGTTGCCGTTCTGAACCATCGCGGCCTTGCCAGTGGCAAACTCCGCCATCGAGTCGGTCACCGTCTTTGACGGGGAGAGAGTCTTCTCCACCGTGGAGTCGGTGAGGTAGAGGTCGAAGAGGTTCTTGTACTGGTCGGAATACTTGAAGGCCAACTCGTCTTTGTCGGTGACTTGATCGTCGGCATACTCGAAGTGCACGGGGAGGTTCATGAGGTGGGTCTGCCAGCGCCAGCCCTCGCCGGTGGACAACGAGGTGGACGCGAACACGCCGTCGATGCCGAGATCAGCCTTCTTCATCTGCATGTCATCGGCGACTTCCTTGAGCTTGTCGAAGCCCTTGATCTCGTCCATGGACTTGGCCTTGGCATCAGGCAACGCGAAGTACTTGTCCATGATGGCGCTGTTGTAGATGATGCCGTAGCCCTCGACGGCCAGTGGCACGCCGTAGATCTTGCCGTCCTCACCCTTCAGTGCCAGGCCGGGATCCGTGAGGTCCTTCGCGAACGCGGTATCGGTGAGGTCTGCTGCATAGGACTGCCAGCTCTTCAGGCCGACGGGACCGTTGATGTTGAACAGCGTCGGCGCGCTGGACTTGGTGACCTCGGACTTGAGGGTCTGTTCGTAGGTGCCCGATGCCGCGGTCTGGACCTTGACCTCGACACCGGTGGCCTCGGTGTACGCCTTGGCGATGGCCTTGTAGGTATCCTCGGACTCGGGCTTCCAGTTGAGGAAGTACACCTTGCCCTTCCCATCGCCGTCGGAGTCTCCCTCATCGCCGCCACATGCGGCCAGGGAGCCGACGGCCAGGGTGGTGGCGGCCAGCAGCGCCACCGCACGCTTCAGATTGTGCATTCGTATGTGCCTTTCTCGACGACGTTGTCCCACCCCTGCAGGTAGGGGCGCACGGAAGTGGTTCACTAAAACGTTTCCGTTGCCTCTGATACTACAACTTGTAATGCAGCGGCACCAGAGTCGGGGGTCTCACTTCGGTAACGTTTCCGTAGCGGCTCGGGCGCCCGGGCCCAGGTCAGAGCAGGATGAGCAGGTCCCTGTGTACGACGGGCCCGTGCATGCCTAGCGCCCCGTCCGCGGCGCCGTTGCTGAGCGCGTCGAGCAGCTCGTGCGAACCGTGGCCGGCGAATCCACGGGCGACGACGCCGTCGTCGGGGCCGATGATCTCGATGGGATCACTTTCCTCGAAGGCGCCCTCAACGTGCGTGACGCCCACCGGCAGCAGCGATGCGTGCTGCCTCGTAATGGCGGTGACGGCACCGGCGTCCACGTGCACTCGTCCTCGTGGTTGGGCCGCGTGAGCGAGCCACAGCAGCCGCCTCGGGCGTCGCTTCCCCGACGGTGTGAACAGCGTGCCGACTTCCTCACCGGCGAGCGCCTGCGCCAGATTGTTCGCGTGCGTGAGCACCACCGCGACACCTGCTCCCGTCGCGATGTCCGCGGACTGCAACTTCGTGCGCATGCCCCCGGTTCCCACGCGCGAACCGATACGGGAGGTGTCGACGTCGAGGGCTGCCACGTCGTCGACGCGGCTCAGCATCGTCGCTCCCGGCGTCTCAGGGTGGGCTGTGTAGAGCCCGTCGACGTCGCTCAACAGCACCAGCGCGTCGGCGCGCACCAGGTGGGCGATGAGCGCGGCAAGACGGTCATTGTCACCGAAGCGGACCTCATGGGTTGCCGTAGTGTCGTTCTCGTTCACCACCGGTACGACTCCGAGGCGGAACAACCTGGAAAACGTATTGAGCGCGTTGCGGTAGGTGGTGGGGCTCAGCACATCCTCGACGGTGAGCAGCAGCTGCGCGACGGTCAGCCCGTGCGCCGCGAATGCGTCGCTGTAGGAGCGAATGAGTAGCCCCTGCCCGACTGCGGCGGCAGCCTGCTGTGTTTCCAAGTCACGTGGGCGTCGATGCAGCCCGAGCGGCTTCAGCGCCGCGGCGATGGCCCCGGAGGTGACCACGACGACGCGTCGGCCGTCGTTGTGCAGTCCGGCCAGCACGGTGGCGAGCGTCTGGATGCGTGCCTCGTCGAGGGAGCCGTCGGGATGTGTCAGAGAGGAGGAGCCAATCTTGACGACGATGCGCTGAGCGTTAGTGATCTCACTCCTCATCGTCGTCTGCAATCCCTTCCAACGCGTAGTCCACGCCTGCGGCCTTCGCCGCATGGTATTCCGCGTTGCGCTGGCGGCGACGGGTGGCGGCGGGCCGTTCCGTGTCGAAGCGCTGATCCTCACCGCGTCGGCTCAAAATTTCTGCGCCAGTTTCGATCTGTGGGGCAAAGTCAAACACGACGGCGTCATCCCCGCCGATGGCCACGGCATCGCCGGCGATGGCGCCGAGCTGCAGGAGCTTGTCTTCGATGCCAAGACGATTGAGACGGTCTGCGAGATACCCGACGGCCTCAGCGTTGTTGAAGTCGGTCTGCCGAATCCAGCGTTCTGGCTTGTCACCGCGCACACGCCACAGGAATCCGCCTTCGCCGTCGCCCTTCTTCTCGATGGTGAATTCCTCGACGCTATCCCGCTTGCGCCCGACTGCCTTGGGCCGAATGACGGGCCTGAGCTCCGGTTCCGGCAACGCTGCACGCCGCTCTTCGACGATGGCGGCCATAGCGAACTTCAACTCGTTGAGGCCTTCGCTGGTCTTCGTGGAGATGGTGAACACCTGATGCCCGGCCGCTTCCAGTTCCGGGCGCACCATGTCTGCCATCTCGGGGGCATCCGGCAGATCTACCTTGTTCAACGCCACGAGGCGCGGACGATCCTCAAGCCCACCGTGCGCGGTGAGTTCGCCCTCGATGATTTCCAGGTCGCTCAGCGGATCGCGCCCGGGTTCATAGGTGGCGAGGTCAATGACGTGCACGATCGCCTGACAACGCTCGATATGACGCAAGAAATCGAAGCCGAGACCCTTGCCAAGCGATGCTCCCTCGATCAAGCCTGGCACATCGGCGACGGTGTACGTCACGTCGCCGGCACTCACCACCCCTAAGTTGGGAACAAGCGTGGTGAACGGGTAGTCGGCGATCTTCGGCCGCGCCTTCGAGATGGCTGCGATAAGCGACGACTTTCCTGCCGACGGGAACCCAACGAGGCCGACGTCGGCCACCACCTTGAGTTCGAGACGAATCTCTCTCGATTCGCCTTCTTCGCCCAGCAACGCGAAGCCGGGAGCTTTCCGCGTCGACGAAGCCAGCGCGGCGTTACCGAGACCACCACGCCCGCCCTCTGCGGCGACGAACTCCTGCCCATCTTCGGTGAGATCGGCCAGCTGTTCGCCGGTGACGACGTCAGTAACAACAGTGCCGCTCGGCACGTTGAGCACGATGTCCTCCCCCGCAGCGCCGTGCTTGAAGTCGCCTTGTCCGGGATTGCCATTGCTGGCGCGACGGATGGACTGGCGGTGGAATTCGAGCAGCGTGTGCAGACCGCCGTCGACGCGCAGGATGACAGACCCTCCGTTGCCGCCGTTGCCGCCGTCGGGGCCACCGAGTGGCTTGAACTTTTCGCGCTTCACGGAGGCACAGCCGTGTCCGCCGTTGCCGGCAGCGACGGTGAACCGCACGCGGTCTACGAACGAGGGAATGGCCATGGTGGCAAGCCTATCGTTTGGAGGAAAACGAAAAGCGGCCCCGAAGGACCGCTTTGCGCTAGAAACAGATTCGTCAGGCGGAGACGACGCTCACGACGCGACGGCCGCGCTTCACGCCGAACTGCACGCTTCCCTCAGCGAGTGCGAAGAGGGTGTCGTCGCCACCGCGGCCGACGTTGTCGCCGGGGTGGAACTGGGTGCCGCGCTGACGCACGATGATCTCACCTGCGCCGACGACCTCGCCGCCGAAGCGCTTCACGCCGAGGCGCTGCGCGTTGGAGTCGCGGCCGTTACGGGTGGAGGAAACGCCCTTCTTGGATGCCATTGTTCTTACTCCCTCAGCTCTCGATGCCGGTGATCTTCACCTGGGTGTAGCGCTGGCGGTGGCCAAGGCGCTTCTTGTAGCCGGTCTTGTTCTTGTACTTCATGATCCGGATCTTCGGACCCTTGGTTTCGCCGAGCACCTCTGCGGTGACGGAAACCTTGTCAAGGCCCTTGGCGTCGGAGGTGATCTTGTCACCGTCGACGAGCAGCAGGGGCTGCAGGTTGACGGTACCGCCGACCTCTTCGGACACCAGATCGATGTCGAGGATGTCGCCAACAGCAACCTTGTGCTGGCGTCCGCCGTTGCGCACGATTGCGTACACGCCTGACCTACCTTCTTGGAAACTTTACTTCACGTTAACCAGTGCACCGGCATCACGACAGCGACACCCGGCAATGCACCGAGGGATTACTCTACGACTTCAGCGGCACCTGGTCAAACTGCGGCGTCCTAGGTCGTGATCACCACGGGCACGATCATGGGTCGACGTCGGAGCTTCTTCGAAACCCACTGCCCGATCGTGCGACGCACCACCTGCTGGAGTCGGTGCGTGTCCTCGACGCCATCGCGCATCGCTTCCTGGAGCGCGTCGTAAATCTGCAGATGCACCGCGTCGAACACGGTGTCTTCTTCAGCGAAACCACGGGCGTTAATGATGGGCCCGGAGATCACTTCCTTGTTGTGCAGGCTCACGACGGTGATGATCGAGATGAACCCTTCCTCGCCCAGAATCAGGCGATCGCTCACGGCGTCGGACACGTCGCCGACGGTGGAGCCGTCGACGAAGATGTAGCTGGCGTCGACCTTGCCGACCACCTTGGCCTTCCCCTTCGCCAGGTCGACAACGCCGCCGTCCTCGACGATGACCACGTTCTCCTCCGGGACGCCGGTTCTCTTCGCAAGATTGCCGTTTGCAACGAGGTGCCGCACCTCGCCGTGCACCGGCATCACGTTCTTGGGGCGGAGAATGTTGTAGCAGTACAGCAGCTCGCCTGCCGACGCGTGCCCTGAGACGTGCACGAGCGCATTGCCCTTGTGCACGACGTTGGCGCCGAGCTTCGTGAGCCCGTTGATCACGCGGTACACCGAGTTCTCGTTGCCCGGAATCAGCGAGCTGGCGAGCAGGACGGTGTCGCCCTCCCCTACCTCGATGTGTGGATGCTCACGGTTCGCGATTCGGCTGAGCGCGGCGAGCGGCTCGCCCTGGGAGCCCGTCGAGATCACCACCACTTCGTCGTCGCGGTAGTTGGAGAGGTCCTTCAGCTCGATCATGATGCCCGGCGGCACCTTGAGGTAGCCGAGATCACGCGCGGTGGACATGTTGCGCACCATCGAGCGCCCCACGTAACACACCTTGCGGCCGTGCAAGACCGCCTGGTCAAGCACCTGCTGTACGCGGTGCACGTGGCTGGCAAAGCACGCGACGATCAGCTTGCCCTTGGCCTGATCGAACACCCTGGTCATCGCCGGTTCGATGTCGACCTCGTGCGTCGTGAATCCTGGGGTTTCTGCGTTCGTGGAGTCGACGAGGAACAGGTCGACGCCCTTCGTCCCCAGCCGCGCGAACCCGCGCAGGTCTGTGATGCGGCCATCGAGCGGAAGCTGATCCATCTTGAAGTCGCCGGTGTGCAGCACGACGCCCGCCTTCGTGCGGATGGCGACCGCGAGCGCGTCGGGGATGGAGTGGTTCACCGCGAGGAACTCGAACTCGTATCCGCCGACGCGGACCTCGTCGCCTTCCTTCACGTCGATGAGTTCGAAGTTTCGCAACCGGTGCTCGCGCAGCTTTGCCGCGACGAATGCCAGCGTCAGGCGCGACCCATAGACGGGAATGTCGGGGCGCATCTTCAGCAGGTACGGCACGGCGCCGATGTGGTCCTCATGACCGTGGGTGAGCACCAGCGCCACCACGTCGTCGAGGCGATCCTTGAGGTAGTCAAGGCCGGGCAGGATGAGGTCGACGCCGGGGTGCGTGTCCTCCGGGAAGAGCACACCGCAGTCGACGAGGGCGATCTCGCCGTCGATCTCGAAGGCCGTCATATTGCGGCCAACATCGCCTAACCCGCCAAGCGGGATGACACGCAGTGTGCCTGGCTTCAGCTTCGGTGGCGTACGCAGTTCGGTCATACCCCCAACACTATCGGACAATAGACTGTGCGCATGATCAACACGGTCCGTCTTGCCATGCCCGCCGAAGCTGTCGACGTCGCGCGCATCCAACGTCGCGTCTGGAACACACAGCCCAGCCTCGCTGTGATGCTCGACGAGGTCAGCGCCGAGCAGGCCACCCAACTGTGGCACGCGGCCATCACCCGTCCCCCACTCGCCACGATGCGGGTGCTCGTCGCGCTGGGAGAGGCGGGCATCGTCGGGTTCGCCGTCACCAAGCCGTCCGATGACCCCGACGCCAGCCCCACCGACGGCGAACTCGCCGAGCTGGTCGTTGACCCCGGCGCGCGTGGGCAGGGCCACGGATCCCGCCTCATGCAGGCCGCCGTCGACACACTCCGCACCGACGGGTTCACCGTCGCCACCATGTGGGTTCCCACCACCGACGACGTCATGCACGAGTTCCTACTGTCCGGCGGCTGGGGTGCCGACGGCGCCCACCAGGAAGCAGCCACCGAAAACGGCGAGCATTCGCTGAAGCTCACCCGGTTCCACACCGGGATTGCGTGAGGAGGTGCGGTTGGTTGTTGCCGGTGGTTGAGTAGCCCACGCAGTGGGCGTATCGAAACCTGCTGGGATGATTTCGATACGCGCCCTTCGGGCGCTACTCAATCATCGGTGGTGCGCGGGCGCTACTCAATCATCTGTGCCGCGCGGACGCTACTCAATCATCTGTGCCGCGCGGACGCTACTCAATCATCTGTGCATGCGCGGACGCTACTCAATCATCAGGTATGCTTCCACCCGATGATTGAGCCGCCGCTGAAAGCGGCGTGTCGAAATCATCTGCGGCGCGCTCGGGCGTCGTCGTCAATAAAGAATGCTGGAACCCACCGTTTTGGGTGGGTTCCAGCATTCCTTATGTGAGTGGGGCTGGGTGGACTGACTCAGACGCGTCAGATTCCCAACACCTCAGAGAGCCCGAGGGTGAGGCCCTTATGAGTGCGCACGTGCTCGATTGCGGCGATCACGCCGGGCATGAACGAGGCCCGGTCGAAGGAGTCGTGGCGGATGGTGAGGTTCTCGCCGGCCGCGCCAAAGAGCGCCTCCTGGTGCGCAACGAGCCCCTGCAGACGCACCGCATGCACGTGAATCCCCTCGACCTGCGCGCCGCGGGCACCAAGCTCGTCGTGCACCGTCGCATCCGGAACCGCGTCCATGCGCTCCTCATTGCGCACCGCGGCGATCCGCTGCGCGGTCGTCGTCGCTGTGCCCGACGGGGCGTCGGCCTTGTTGGGATGGTGCAGCTCCACAATCTCTACCGACGGGTAGTACTTCGCTGCGAGTTCCGAGAATCGCATCAGCAGGTTCGCGCCAATAGAGAAGTTCGACGCAATGAGCACGCCCACATCAGGGTGTTCGTCGCACAATGTGCGCACACGCTGCAGCCTGTCTTCGTCGAAGCCTGTGGTGCCGATCACCATGTCCAGGCCGCGTTCAAGGGCCCATTCAATGTTGTCCATCACCGCATCTGGATGGGTGAAGTCGACGACCACCTGGGCGTCCTTGATGGCTTCTCGAGGCGCCTCAAGATCAGAACCTCCGGTGAACACCATGCCTTCGGCTTCTTCGACGGCGGTCACCACCTGGCTACCCATCTTGCCGCTGACGCCGAAGACGCCAACCTTGGTTGCGTTCATGCTGGTTACCTCCTGCATGGTTTGGGCGAATCCATCGCTTCGTACTACTTCAGTTCTACCAGTAGGGTCCGAACCGAGGATGCGAACGCCCACGGATGCGCCACGGCCGGCCTTGCCCGATGAGCAATGGCCGGCCGTGATCACTGAGATGATCGGAACTCACTCCTCCTCGGAGCGCTCCTCCTGCTTCCCTTCTTCCTCGATGACGGGGACGAGCGAGAGCTTGCCGCGATCGTCGATGTCGGAGATCTCCACCTGGAGCTTCTGGCCAACGCTGACCACATCGTCGACATTCTCGACGCGCTTACCGCCGGCGAGTGCGCGCAGCTTCGAGATGTGCAGCAGGCCGTCCTTGCCAGGCAACAACGACACGAAGGCACCGAAGGTGGTGGTCTTCACGACGGTACCGAGGAAGCGCTCACCCTTCTCCGGCATGTGCGGGTTGGCGATGGCGTTGATCTGGGCGATGGCCGCGTCGGCGGCTGCACCGTCCTCCGCGCCCACGTAGACGGTGCCGTCGTCTTCGATCGAGATGTTGGCGCCGGTCTCGTCCTGAATCTGGTTGATCATCTTGCCCTTGGGGCCGATGACCTCACCGATCTTGTCGACGGGCACCTTGATCGCGACGATACGCGGCGCGTAGGGGCTCATTTCGTCGGGTACATCGATGGCCTCGCCCATCACGTCGAGCAGCGTGTGGCGCGCGTCGCGGGCCTGCAGCAGCGCCTTCTGCAGCTCGCTGGCGGGAATGCCGTTGAGCTTGGTGTCCAGCTGGAGCGCCGTGACGAAGTCGCGGGTGCCGGCCACCTTGAAGTCCATGTCACCCAGGGCGTCTTCCACACCAAGGATGTCGGTGAGGGCGACGTAGTGCGTCTCGCCGTCGAGTTCCTCGCTCATGAGGCCCATGGCGATACCCGCGACGGCGGCGCGCAGCGGCACACCGGCGTTCAGCAGCGACATCGTCGAGGCACACACCGAGCCCATCGACGTGGAGCCGTTCGAGCCCAGCGCCTCGGAGACCTGGCGGATAGCGTAGGGGAACTCCTCGCGCGTGGGCAGCACCGGCACGAGCGCACGCTCGGCGAGCGCGCCGTGGCCGACCTCGCGACGCTTCGGCGAGCCGACGCGCCCCGTCTCGCCCGTGGAGTACGGCGGGAAGTTGTAGTTGTGCATGTAGCGCTTGGTGTGCTCGGGCGAGAGCGTGTCGATCTTCTGCTCCATGTCCAGCATGTTCAGCGTCGACACACCGAGGATCTGCGTCTCGCCGCGCTGGAACAGCGCCGAGCCGTGCACGCGCGGCACGACAGCGACCTCGGCGGACAGCGCACGGATATCGGTGACGCCGCGCCCGTCGATACGCACGCCTTCGGTGAGCGTGCGGTGACGGACGATCTTCTTCGTGATGGCCTTCAGCGCAGCGGCGATCTCGTTCTCGCGGTCTTCGAACTTCTCAGCGAGCTGCTCCTGCACATCCTGGCGGATGGCGTGCGTGGCGTCGTCGCGCTCCTGCTTGCCGGGGATGGTCATCGCCTCAGCGATGCGATCCTTCGCGAGCTCCTCGACGGCGGCGTACACGTCGTCCTGGTAATCGAGGAAGACCGGGAAGTCGTAGGTTTCCTTCGGCAGCTTGGCAGCGAGCTCAGCCTGGGCGTCGCACAGCGTCTTGATGAACGGCTTTGCGGCCTCGAGGCCCTGCCCAACGACCTCCTCAGTCGGGGCGGTCTTGCCACCGCGCACGAGCTCCCAAGTGGCGTCCGTGCCGCCGGCTTCCACCATCATGATGGCGACGTCGCCGTCGTCGAGGACGCGTCCGGCAACCACCATCTGGAAGGTCGACTTCTGCACCTGCTCGACAGTGGGGAAACACACCCAGGTGTCGTCGATGAGGGCGACGCGCACACCGCCGATGGGGCCGGAGAACGGCAGACCAGCCAGCTGGGTGGCCATAGATGCGGCGTTGATGGCGACGACGTCGTAGTACACGTCGGGGTTCAGCGCCATGACGGTGACAATGACCTGCACTTCGTTGCGCAGACCCTTGACGAATGCGGGGCGCAGCGGGCGGTCGATGAGGCGGGCGGCCAAAATGGCGGCTTCGCCCGGGCGACCCTCGCGTCGGAAGAAAGAGCCGGGGATTTTACCGGCCGCGTACATGCGCTCTTCGATGTCAACGGTGAGCGGGAAGAAATCGATCGCGTCACGCGGCGTCTTTTGCGCACACGTAGAAGCGAGCAGCATGGTGTCGTCGTCGATGTAGACGGCAGCGGAGCCGTCGGCCTGCTGCGCGAGCTGGCCCGATTCGAAGCGCACGACATGTTTGCCGTACGAGCCGTTGTCGATCACGGCCTCGGTGTATTCAATTCCTGTCACGTACAGGTTCCTTTCGTGCATGCCACATGCGCGAAAGTTCGTCTCCGGGACGTTCCTCACCGGTCTTCGATCGAGGCTCGCGGGCATATGCGTATCCCGAAAGCCACTACCGAGGACCAGATGATCTCCGAGCATGCGGCCAGTCTGAACAGAGTTCGCTTCACACACTACCGGATGGGCGAGGAATCACTGATTCCTGCAGACGGCGCCTCGGGAGACGCGCCCGATGAGCCGGGCTTCCGGCGCGAGTGGGCGTCGCTCAATGGGCAGCCGAGCCGATCTCGATGACGAGCACGCCGGCGACGATGAGCCCGATCCCCAGCATCATGAGCCGAGTGAGGGGCTCCTTGAAGATGATCCGCGACGCCACGGCCGTGAGCGCGACGCCCGACGCGGTCCAGATCCCGTACGCGACGCCGAGCCCGATCCCGCCTCGCAGCGCCAGTGTCAGGAGGGCGAAGGCGAGCACGTATCCCACCGTGACGACGCCGTAGAATCCGCGACGACCGTTCGCGGCCACGCGCAAGCACAGCGTCGCCACGACCTCGCACACCACTGCTCCGGCCAGGAATCCCCACTCCATCAGGCCGCACCATCCTGCTGAGCCTCGGCTCCGCCTGCGTGGTGGCTGCCCAGGTCCACGACGAGCACCCCCGCGATCACCAACGTCAGCCCAACGCCCATCATGCCGGTCAGGGGTTCGTGGAAAATGAAGTACGACAGGACGGCAGTCGCGGCGACGCCCATCGCTCCCCAGATGCCGTAGGCGACGCCCAGGGGCATGCCGCGTCGCAGAACCATGGCGAGGAACAAAAAGGCGGCGCTGTAGCCCAGCACGACGACGATGTAGAGCAGCGGCTGGCTGAGGGCCGCCTTGAGGCTGAGGGACGAGACAACCTCACAGACGATGGCGCCAGCGAGCAGGAACCACTTGTTCATCATTTCTCCTAGACGAGGCGAGCGCCTGGATGCGGCTCGGCCAGATCGTCGAAGAGTCTACCGGCCCGCGCCGTGACGGCTATGGGCCACGAGGTGTGGGCTTCCGGCGCACGATCGCCCAGATCACGAGGCCGATCACCAGCCCGACAAATGCGAAGATGCCGACGAAGAACGCCAGGTCGGGTCTGCCGCCATCGGATGTGTCGCGTTCGACGCCGTCTGTGGGGCTGGCGTCGGATGACGGCTCCTCCGTGGCCGACGGTGACGGCTCTTCCGCAGGGCTCGTCGCTTCGGGCGTCGTCTCCGTCTCCGAACTCTCGGGGACGGACGCATCCGACGTCGGCGATGGCGACTGCGTCGTGCCCGGCGTGCCCGATCGACCCGTCGCCGACTGCGGCGTGCCCGTGTAGACGTGGAGGGAGCTACCGGAGGGCAGCTCTCCCCCCTGAAAGGCGACGGTCGTGCCATCGACGGTGGCGCCGCAGTCCTGTTCGCTGCCGTTGACGGTACACATGTACTCCTCGGGCGCCCAGGGCGAGTTGACCGTCGCGCTCCACTGCGCGATCGTCGGATTGTTGGGCGTTGCGACTTCCCACGCGAACACCGTCCACGGCGGGTCATCCACGAGCACGTTCGTCACCGTGTACGCGAACGTCCACGTGCCGGACTTCAGCTCCGCCTGGTCTGGGGTGACTCCCACGTAGAGTGCTTGGGCTCCCTCCGGGCTGGTCTGCATCTTCTGAGAGAACTCGACACGCTTCCCGTCCGGGTTGGTGACGCTCACGTCGGTGACCTTATTTTTCCCGTCCATGCCCATGGGCGCGAGGAAGTAGAGCTCGCTGATGGCAGCGGTGAACTTCCACGTCATGGCCGTCTTGGCGGAGACATCACCGTTCTCGTGGATGTCGTATGTGCCCACGTAGTTGGTGATATGCCCCACGTCGTCGGCTTTGGCTGGCGATGACGCGCCGACAAACACGGTGAGCGCCATGCACAGTGCGAGCAGGATCCGTTTCCCCATGACGAGAGCTTACCGTCTGACGGGCCGCCCGGAATGCTTCGCCCGTCACATGCCGAGCCGAGGGTGTGTCGTCGAGGGGACGCTGGCCGGACGTTGCATTGCTCCTCGAACAGCCACGAACGAGAGTTGGGGTATGGACGACGAAGAGGGCGGCCCCAGCGGGACCACCCTCTTCGGAAGCGTTGGAAATCAGCGACGCAGACCGAGACGCTTGATGAGGTCACGGTAGTGCTCGATGTCCTGCTTCGCGACATAGTTGAGCAGGCGACGACGCTGACCAACCATCAGCATGAGGCCACGGCGGGAGTGGTGGTCGCCCTTGTGGGTCTTGAGGTGCTCGGTGAGGTGCGAGATGCGCTTGCTGAGCAGCGCGATCTGCACGTCGGGCGAGCCGGTGTCACCAGGCTTGGTGGCGTACTCTTCGATAATCTTCTTCTTTTCCGCAGCGTCCATAGTGGTGCTCCTTCCAGCTCGCTGCACGGCGCTCCGGTCGCGGGTGCTGTCGGAGCTCTTCTTGGGCCGTGGCCGATCAAACGGCAACCCCGCGATGCTACCACTTGGACGCGTCTTCCCCCAACTGCACCCTCGGCGGGTAGGCTCACACCATATCGTTCGAGCAACTGTGAGGAGAGGCCATGCCTATCGTCGTACGCCTTGTTGAGGAACGCGACCTTCCCGCGCTACGCGAGCATCAGGCGCGCCCAGATCTGAACCTCGTGGATGTCCACTTCGAGGAGGCTGCCAAGGGAACCCTGCTCTTCGCTGCCGCATTCGACGATGACGAGCCGCTCGGCACTGCGCTGCTGGACATCACCGAGGACTACCAGTGGGCACCTGAGCTGCGGAACATGTGGGTGTATCCGCAGGCGCGCCGTCGCGGGGCTGGGCGAGCGTTGTCTGAGTGGCTCGAAGAGGAAGCACGTAATCGCGGGCACGAGGCCGTGTTCCTCGCCGTCGATCCGAATAACGAAAAGGCGATCCCGCTGTACGTCTCACTCGGCTACTCCCCCATCGGTGAGCACTTGATCGTCGAGGATCCGGAGGTGCCACAGGTGGACGACACCACCGAGCCCGCCGAGTACTACGCCATCTACAAGAAGTCGCTCGTCGCGTAACAACCACTCGGATAGGCGCTGCGCCAGCGACCCGCCTGAGCGACGGAGGTCGTCGGCGCTACTTCACTTCGCTAGAAGGCGCGACGAAGGTATTGCACTCTTGGTACGTCGATGCCTTCAGCCCTCGCTCCGTCCAGAGCCCTCGCGACGCGCTCACCCCGTGGAGCGGTTCCTCGGCATCCGGCGGATCGCCCACGAACTCCGCAGCCTTCACCACGGAGCGGTAATCGCCTGAGTCATACCCCAGCGAGACGGTGACCGACTGAATGAACGACGCGGCGAGGCAATCAGCCTGCACCTCGAGACGACGGTTCAACTCGAACGCCTGCGGCTTGCTCTTCGCATCGCGCATCGAGTAATGCCGCTGTACCAGGATGCCGTTGCGACCCTGCACGTTGTGCCCATACTCGTGCGCCATCACGTAGTCCCAGACGGTCTGATCGTCGCCGATGACGTCCACCAGATCAGCGGAGAAGTAGATACCCTGGTTCGCTGCGCAGAAGAATGCATTCCGGGGCTCCAGCTCGCCACATGGGCTGTTGCCGCCGTTGCCTTCGTAGACCATGACGCGCGGCTGATACGGCTCGTACCCTGCGGCTTCGAGCGGCGGGCCAAAGGTGCGGGTGAGACATTCAGACAGGGCCTGGAGCCGTTGTTCCAGCTCATCAGCATCGCGGACGTTAGACACGTCGGGCGCTTCACAGCGCACTGGCTCTGGCACCTTCTGCTGGTAGAACTCATTGCTATCAAGCAAGCTGGGATCGTTGTACGAATCCATCACCTCGGAAGGCCCTTGCCCCGCGCCAGGAACCTGGTACTCCTCATTGACGTAGACAACCTCGTTGTCGTTGCCCGGAGTTCCACCGCCCCCGGTGTTGCCTGGCCCCTTCGAGGACTGGGTCAGAACGAGATACCCCATCATCAAGCCGAGCACGACGACCGGCAGCGCCAGCCACCAGAGGCTTCCAGACTTCTTCTTGGGCTGCGGCCAAGGGTAGGCCGGCGGGTACTGACCGGGCGCGAACGGTGGCCCGCCCGGATTCGGGCCTGGCTGATAGCGCGGGTCAAAGCCGCCCGGCTGGTACTGCTGGGGCTGCCCAAACTGCTGCTGCGGAAACGGCTGCCTCTGCGGCACTGGCTGTCCCGGCGTCGGAGCACCCCATTGCGGTTGCGACGGTGCACCCCACTGCTGGCCAGGTTGGCCCGCCTGCTGGTAGGGATTCCCCCACGGCTGCGCGCGCCCGCCGGCTGGCGAACTGAACGGCGACGCGCCGAACCCGTTACGAGGTGCGTTGGGGGGCATAGTCACGGCACAACCGTAACCCACGAGAGGACCATCCCTCGCTCACGCAGGCGCCCCTGCGCATGACACATCCATGTGCAATAGTGTGCGAGTCCCGAAGAAAGAGTGACCGTGTCGAAGATCTATCGCCTGCTGCTCAGCATCTCCCTGGGCCTCTTGGCCCTCGCAATGCTGTCCATGCCCGCACGCGCCGACAACAGCGTCGATGCACTCGATGTCTCCGCCGAGTTGAAGGCCGACGGCACCCTCACCGTGACGAGCACGCTCACCGGCGACGCCTTGGGCAATGACTTGCAGATGCGCATCCCCAAGCACTCTCCCCTCGGTGATTTGCGGAGGTTCCTCTACGACGTCTCAGGCGTCGCTGTCACTGCAGAAGGTAGTCAGCTCGAGCACACCGTCGACGAAAACTCCGACGCTGTCACTGTGAAGGTGGATCCGAGCAAGTCGGGCGGCAAGCCCATCACGATTGCGTACACCGTCACAGGAACCACGTCGACGCCCGCCGGGCAAGAGGATGTGCGTCATTTCTCCTGGCCGGTGGTCGGCGGGCTGAACATGAGCGTTCAGAACGTGAAAGGCAGCGTGGCGCTGCTCGCTATCCCACCCGATTTTGAGTGCACTGCGGGCAATCCGAGCACCCCGCACAACTGCTTCTCTTGGAACATCGATCGCGACAAGCCGGTGCCGATCAGCTTCGAGGACGGGCCGATTGAGCCGGGGCAGACCATCCAGATTTCGGGTAGTCAGCCCGCGAGCCAGGTGGCGTCCACCGCGACGGTGCACACCCGCTGGACACTCGACCGCGCGTTCTCACTCACCTTCGTCACCGGCTTGGTGTCGCTCGGTGTGCTGCTGGTTGGCGCCGTCGCACTGTGGCAGTGGCATCGTCGCGTGGGCCGCGACGAGGCGGCCACCGCCGCTCCGACGATCATTGGCGAATTCCATCCGGTGGCTGAGGGTGTCAGCGAGTTCCGGCTGCGCGAGAACATTCGCCCGGGCCAGATCGGCACCGTCGCGGACGAGTCCGTCGACCCCATCGACGTCACCGCGACCATCCTCGACCTCGCCGTACGCGGCTTCCTCCGTATCGAACAGCTGCAGGTGCCAGGCGGCATGGATTGGACGTTCACGCGCATGAACGACGACACCAGCAGCCTGCGCAAATACGAGCGCATCTTGCTCGATGCAGTCGCTCCCGCCGACGGGTCTCCCGTGCTCGTCTCCCATATTCAGCAGGCCGTCGGCCCGTGCGTATCTGACCTGCAGCATGCGCTCTACGACGACGTCGTGGAAAGCGGCTGGTTCGCGAAGCGCCCCGACGCGTCGCGCACCGATTCGCGCACCATCGGCGCCGCCTTGCTCATCGTGGGGCTGACCGCCACCGGCGTGCTCGCCTGGCTCACCACTTGGGGGCTCGTCGGGCTTGCGGTGGTCGCAGTCGGAGTGGGGGCGCTCTTCATCGCCGGCGAGATGCCCCGTCGCTCAGCCAAGGGCGCAGCGCTCCTTGCAGGGCTGCACGGGTTCTCAGCCGTGCTCGCCCAGCAGAGCACCGAAGTCATGCCACCAGGCAAAGAGCTTCGAGAGATCTCCAAGTTCCTGCCGTATGCGGTGGTGCTGGGCGGCAAGGAGCGCTGGGTCAACGCGATGGTGGCTGCCGATCGGGATACCACTCCAGATCCGGATGCGATCAGCTGGTTCCACGCCCCCGACGATTGGCACCTGCAACAGCTGCCACAGTCGCTGGATGCTCTCATCGCGTCGATCCAGGGCCATCTTTTCGGCCGCTAACCGCCTGGCTCAGCCCTCGGGCTGGATCACGTGCTCGTCGTAGTTGGGCTCCTCCTTGATGATGCCGAACTCCTTGGCGTGTGCGCCCATCGTTTTCAGCGATTCGATGTCCAGGCCGGGTTTGAATACGGCGATGTTGATCTTGTCGGCCACCGCAGGGTCGAGTTTGATCTTCTCGACGGCGAGCTTGCGGAACTCGTCGGGATGCTCGGTGGCGTACTCGTTCGCCTCGCTCATGGCTCGCTGGAACTTCTGCAGCACCTCCGGGTTCGCCTCAGCGAACTTCCCGCTGGTGATGTAGTAGCCGAGCGTGGTGTCCGGGATGGCCTCGACGAAGTTCGAGAGAATCGGCCGGTATCCGGCATCCAGAGCGAGCGTGCGGAACGGGTCGACTTGCCAGATCGCATCCACGTCGCCGCGTTCCAGCGCTGCGCCCATGTCGGAGTAGTTCATGGGAACCCACTCGATGTCTTTCGGGTCGATCCCCTTCTTCTGCAACGCGACGGGGATGGTGACGTCGCCGAGATTCTTCAGCGAGTTGACGGCGATGCGCTTGCCCGGCAGATCTTCCGGGCCTTGGATCTTGGAATCCTCGAGCACGAAGATGTTCGACGTGTCCTTCTCCACGTCAGTGCCGGTGCCGCAGCAGTTGACGACGAACCGGACGTCGAGGCCCTCATCGATCGCGGCGAGGTCTGAAATCACGTTGGCGTAGCCAATGGGCGATTCGCCGTTGATAACGCTCGGGATGATGGCGGAACCGCTTTCCGCGATCTCCACCTTCACGTTCAGCCCCTCGTCGGCGAAAAAGCCCTGCTCGATGCCCAGATAAAGAGGCACGGAGTCGGAGGTGGTGATGTGCTGGATGGTGAGCTCGACGTTGCCGTCGGCATCCTTTTTCGCCTCAGGGCCGCCGGAGCAACCGGAAGCCATCAGGAGGGCCGCCGAGAGCGCAGCCGTGACGACGTGACGAATCTTGTGCATGGTTACTCCGATCAGATGATGTATTCGGGTTCGGGTTGTGGTTCGACGACCAGGTGGCGGATCGTCGCGAAGATCTCCGCACGGAGCTCTCCAAATCTGGGAATGGCCTTGGTATCGAGCTGCGAGCGTTCGCGCGGCAGGTCGATGGTGACGATCTTCTCCACTCGGCTAGGCGACTTCGAGACGACGGCAACCCGGTCGGACAGGTACACCGCCTCGTCGACGTCGTGGGTGACAAACAGGAACGTCGCGCCCGTCTCGTCGCGCACGCGCAGCAGTAGATCCTCCAGGTCGGCGCGAGTCTGGGCGTCGACGGCGGCGAAGGGCTCGTCGAGGACGAGGAGCTCCGCTTCGTAGGCGAGCGCCCGCGCGATGGCAACGCGTTGTTGCATGCCGCCGGACAGTTGCCAGGGGTACTTGTCGTCTTCGCCGGCGAGTCCGACTTGGGTGAGCGCCTGCTCCACTCGACGCGCCACCTCCGTCGACGATTCTCCCGCCGCCTCGAGCGGCAGGGCGACGTTCTTCGCCACCGTCAGCCACGGATACAGCGAGCGGGAGTAGTCTTGAAAGACCGGGGCGAGCTGCCGGGGCGGCCCGTCAATGGCCTTACCAGCGAGCAATACTTCGCCCGATGTCGGCTCCGACAGCCCAGAGATACAGCGCAGCAGCGTCGTCTTTCCCGCGCCGGAGGGACCGACGATGGTGAAGAACTCCCCTTCTTCGACGGCGAACTCCATGCCATCGAGCACCGGCGTCGCCGTGCCTCGTCGGTTTCTGGGTGCGTAGGTTTTTGAGAGATTGCGGATTTCAAGCAGCGCCATGTCAGTGATCTCCTAATGCGTTGCGTGCCCGGTCCCAGGCGAGGATGCGGCGCTGGACCAGGGTGAATGCGCCGCTCAAAAGGATGCCGAGGATGCCGAGGAGCACGATCGCGCCCCACACCGACACCTGGTTGAAGGATTGTTGTGCCCCGATCAGCACGAAACCAATGCCGATGTTCGTGCCTGTCATCTCGCTGGTGACCACCAACACCAACGACAGCGGGATGGCGATCTGGATGCCTGCCACGAGCCGCGGAATGACGGCCGGAATCATGATTCGACGTTGGTACTGCCACCCGCGGATGCCGAAGCTGCGGGCGGTGTCGCGCGACTGTTCTGGGAGCTCGCGTACACCGTCGATGACGTTCAACAGGACAGGAAAGAACGTACCCAGCGCGATGATGAAGATCTTCATGCTGGGCCCCAGCCCAAAGATCACCATCGCGAAGGGGATCAGTGCCGTTGCGGGAATTGCCCGGACGAACTCGAGTGCGGGTGTCAGCGCAATCCGCACCATGCGCTGCTGCCCGATGACGATGCCGAGCAAGAACCCGAGCACGATTCCGATGCCGAGCCCTGCGAAGAGGTTCGCGAGGCTCGAGACAAGGTGCTTCTGGCCGGCGCCGGTGAACCAGTACTCCCACACACTTCCCACCACCTCGGTGAGCGGTGGGAAGTAGATGGACCCGGCGTTTTCCGTAGCCAGGAACCACACGGCGAGCGCGACGACGGCGCCGAGCACGGCGAGGACATTGCGGTTGATGGATTTCATCGCTGTGCACTCCTCACCGACGGGTCCCAGAACAGCGCCTTTTTCTCGATCGCTTTGAGCGCCTCGGCGAGCAGGTAACCGACGAGGCCAATCACCACGACGTAGGCGTACATGCGGGCGGTGTTCCCGACGCTTCTGGCCGCACCGAGTTGCGCGCCCAGGCCAGGTACCCCGGCGACGAGTTCAGCGGTGATGCAGAAAATCAGCACCGTGGAGCTCGCGATGCGAATCCCCGTCACCAAGCGAGGCAGCATCGATGGGATCAGCACGTGCCGCACTTGCTGCCATGTCGAGAGCCCGAAGCTGCGGGCCGTCTGCACGCTGACCGGATCCACCACCCCGGCCGCGCCGATGGCGGCGACAAGCATCTGGAAGAACCCTGCGTAGGTGGCGAGGAAGACCTCGGTGGGGCGCGCCGTGCCGAGGATGAGGATGGCGAGCGGGATCATGGCAATCGATGGGATCGGGCGTAAGAACTCGATGATCAGGCTGAACAGCGCCGACAACGCGGCGACGCGTCCGAGAAGCAGGCCCAGCGCGGTGCCTGCCACTACGGAGATCAGCAGGCTGATCCCCCACCCGGTGAGGGTATTGCCGAGGGCGATCCACAGGTCGGCCTCTCCGAGCATCTGCGCCAGTTCGGCGACGATGACCGTCGGCGGTGGCGAATACCGTCGTGACACCAGGTCGACACGCACCACCAGCTCCCACAGGCCGACGAGTGCGACCACGGTGGCAATGGGCAGCCACACATGGAGGTTTCGAAGCGCGGGGCGGGGCGATACTGTAACAGCAGTCATGGCTTGCTCACCTCCTCGCGTGCGCGCTGCGCGAGCAGGCCGCGGTCGACCTTGTTGGTCTGCGACAGCGGCATCGCGTCCAGCGTGAACACCTGGCGCGGATGCGCGTAGGGTTCGAGCTTCGTCAACGACCAAGCCTTCAACGCTGACTCGTCGACGACGTGTCCCGGCGCCGCGACAACGAAGGCGACGGGCTTGCTGCCCTTCACCTCGTCGGGCACTGGAACCACGATGGCTTCCGCGACGGCGTCGTGTGCTTCCAGCGCTGCTTCCACCGCGCGCGGGTACACGTTTTCACCGCCGGAGGTGAACATGTCGTCCGCTCGTCCTGTGAAGAAGTAGAAGCCATGCTCGTCGCGACGAAACTCGTCGCCCGTGCGGTAGTAACCGTCCGGCGTGAAGGGCGAAGCGATGTCGGGGCGGCGGAAATACTCCGTGAACAGCGCCCCGGTGCGGATCTCAAGCTCGCCCTGGCTGGCTTCCCGTCCCTGCCGATCTACCAGGCGCACATCGACGGCGGGATTCGCGACGCCGAGGGACCCGTCGGGGGTGGGCAGTTCCGGATGCCGGGTGAACGCAACGGGGCCAGACTCCGTCGTGCCGTAGCCGAAGATGATGGCAGCGCCAGGGAAGGCCTCGCGCAGCTGGGTGAACAGCGAGTTGGACGCGGGCGAGGAGCCCATGTACACCTCTCGTACCGAGCTGAGGTCGAGCTCCTCGATGAGGGCACGCTGCTGCACAAGTAGCGCGAACATGGGCGGAACGCCGGTGAGCCGCGTCACGGATTCTGCGGCGACCGCGCGCAAATATTCTTGCGCATCAAAGCCGCCGGTGATGACCACGCGCCGCCCTGCAGCCAGCGCTCCTTGCGCGTTGGCTAGGGCATTCATGTGGTAGAGCGGAGCCGCGACGATAGCGGTAACGTCCGTCGCATCTCCGAAGGTGTGCTGCCCCAGCGACAGCACCCACAGGTGCGAATCGTGCGAAAGCACCACGCCCTTCGGTTTCCCCGTCGACCCGGAGGTGTACAGGATCATCGCCGCATCCGAGCCATCGCGATGGTGCCGTTGCGGGGTCACGCCGGGGCTGCGCTGGCCTCAGCGAAGGTCAGCGACGGCGTCTCCGCGCCCACTGCCTCGAGCCGGGATGCGTCGTCGACGAGGGCCAGCGTGCTCTGCGAATTCTCGAGCGCATAGCGCAGCACTTCGGGAGGAAACTTGAAGCTGAGCGGCACGGCCACCAGCCCCGCCCGCAGTACGCCGTAGAAGGCGGTCAGCCACTCGATCGAGTTGCGCCCGACGATGGCGACGCGCTCCCCCGACGTGAGCCCTCGCGCAAGCAGTTGGCTGGCCACCGCGTCTGCCTGATCGTTGAACTCCCCGAAAGTGATGCGCTGCGTCGTGTCGCCGTCGCGAAACGTGATGGCTTCCGCATCGGGGAGCTCGAGTGCGATGGCGTCACCCAGATTGGTGAATGGGTACCCGTCGATCACGGCGCCACCCCTGCTGCCGAAGCTAAGAACGTGCCGCGTCCGATGGCGAGCTGTTTGCCGTTCGCGTCGAGCACCTCAGACCAAGCCGTGGCAATCTGCGAAACTTTCATGCCACAACGGATACAAACACGCGCCAACTACGATTTAGCCGCTTGACTGGTTCACTTCCAGCGAGCGAGGGTCATGGGCCGATCTTCCGGGAAACGAAGAGCTTGCGGTAATGGGGATCCCCGTCTTTACGCGGGTAATAGTGCCAGCCAATTCCTACCCAAAACTCGTCAGCGCCTTCGGAGAAAGCGATCAAGGGGTAACCTGCGTAGTGGCTGATCAGATGCCTTGCAAACTCAGCCCCATAGTGCTGTCGGCGAAGGTCATGACGGATTTCAAAGAACCAGATCGGCTCTTCGCGAACGAGGGTGTAGTCGGGTGAGCGCGTCGGTGGCCGGGTAGGGGTCGAGGTCTCCCGGATGATGGAAGTTCTTCACGCTCGCCATCCCGAAAGACCTCGACGTGCTCCACTCTACTTTCGCGACCCCTGACCTGACCACGTTCTGCCGCCTGGATGAACTCGGACTCGAAGCGGTCGGCCAGCTGATCGAGCGGGACCGGGCGATGATCGAGTGTCGGCCGGTCGAGGTGGACCCCTGGTGTCGGGAGTGCGGGGCGGAGGGCGTGTCGCGGGACACGGTGACGCGTCGACTCGCGCATGAGCCGTTCGGGCATAGGCCGACAACGCTTCTGGTCCGGGTCCGCCGCTACCGGTGCGCGCACTGCCGGCGGACGTGGCGGCAGGACATGACTCGCGCCGCCGCGCCGCGAGCGAAGATCTCCCGCCTTGGCGTGGAGTGGGCGCTGCGGGGCATCGTCATCGACCACCTCACCGTGACCCGTGTCGCCGCGGGTCTCGGGGTTTCCTGGAGCGCCGCGAACACTGCGGTGCTCGCGGAGGGCAAGCGTCGACTCATCGACGATCCTGGTCGGTTCGACGGGGTCACCACGATCGGCGTCGACGAGCACGTCTGGCGGCACACCCGCCTCGGTGACAAGTACGTCACCGTGATCATCGACCTCACCCCGGTCCGCGACAAGACCGGCCCCGCGCGGCTGCTGGACATGGTCGAGGGTCGTTCGAAGGCGGTGTTCAAGCAGTGGCTCGCCGCCCGCCCTGCGGACTGGGCGAAGCGGATCGAGGTGGTCGCGATGGACGGGGTCGCAGGGTTCAAGACGGCCGCCGCCGAAGAACTCCCCGACGCCGTCCCGGTCATGGACCCCTTCCACGTGGTCCGTCTCGCTGGCGACGCGCTGGATGTCTGCCGGCGTCGGGTCCAGCAAGACACCACCGGGCACCGCGGGCTCAAGGGTGACCCGCTCTACAAAGCCCGCCGCACCCTGCACACCGGCGCGGACCTGCTCACCGAGAAACAGACCGCCCGCCTGGAGGCTGTGTCCGCGATCGAAGAGCACGTCGAAGTCGAAGCGACCTGGGGTATCTACCAGCGCATCGTCGCCGCCTACCGGGAACCCGACAAGAAGAAGGCCAAACAGATGATGCACGCCGCGATCGATGCGATCACCACCGGCGTCCCCGCCGCGCTCGTAGAGATCCGCCGGCTCGGCCGCACCATGGGCCAGCGCGCCACCGACATCCTCGCGTTCTTCGACCGCCCCGGCACATCGAACGGGCCAACAGAGGCGATCAACGGCCGACTCGAACACCTCCGCGGCTCCGCGCTCGGCTTCAGGAACCTCACGAACTACGTCGCGCGCAGCCTGCTCGAAGCCGGAGGCTTTAGACCCCACCTACACCCTCGTTCGTGAAGAGCCGAGAAACCCCTCGAGCTGCGTCTCTGCGTAGGCTCAACGTCTAGCTCAAGGGAATTGACCCCAGTCGAGAGTTAGGTTAGGCTAACCTAAGTGAAAGGGGGGTTTGCTGTGACAGACCGATCCGGTACAGTTCGACGCTCAGCTCGCGGAGGATTAACCGACTCAATTCTAGGTACCCGAAATCTCATGATGGTGGCCTCCCTGTCGGTGGTCGGCCTCATCATCCTCATCCCACTGAACTACATCGCGCCGGCGGGTGCGGCTTCGCAGAGCGCAGTCTGGCTCGGGGTGTCCCTTCTCGGACTTTGGGTCATTCCCTACCTCCTTCCTCTGGCCGTTGTGCGAAGGCCGGGCGCTTCGCTGCTGGCCGCGCTGATCATCGGAGTTGTGAGCGTATTTACTACTCCCACTGGGCCTGCCGCGATTGTCGGTAACGTCATTGGCGGGCTCCTGGTTGAGTTTCCCATGGCGTTGATGCTGTACCGGAAGTGGACGTGGTGGGCGTATCTGATCTCCGCCGCATTCTTCGGGGCATTTAACAGCCTGTTGTACCTCACGCTGCTCAAGCACGCGGTGGGAATCTCGGTATCGGGACTGATCGTGCTGGTGGGAGTCACGTCGTCCGTCATTGGCGGTTTGGCCGTCGTCGGACTAACCCGTTTGCTCAACAATGCAGGCGTAGGCGTAGACCATCGTGAGTGAAACGCTGGCCTCCACTTTGAGCAGCGAGCAACGGTCTGTGAGCGAGTCCGCGCGGGCGCTCCTGGCGGTTGAGGATCTTTCCGTTCACTACTTGGGTCAGGACCGGTGGGTGCTGCAACGTCCAAGCCTGGTCCACCTGAGCGGTCAGGTAACGGCCGTCATTGGGCCCTCTGGATGCGGTAAAACTACCTTCGTCCGAGCCGTGTGCGGCCTTGTGCCCCACTGTCTGCCGTCCGAATACTCCGGCAGCGTTCAAATTGCCGGCGCCGAAATCGCCGACGCCACGGTCCAGTTGATCGCTACCAATGTCGCCTACGTGGGACAAAATCCGGATGCCGCAGTCATTACCCGTACGGTGTATGACGATGTCGCGTTTGCGCTGCAGAACCTCTGCCTGCCTGTTCCTGAGATTGATCGACGGGTACGCGAGGCATTGGCTGCGGTTGGTCTGGAGACCAAGCTGTGGGAGAGCCCATGGAGATTATCGGGCGGCCAACGCCAGCGCCTAGCGATCGCGGTAGCACTGGCTATGCAGCCCCGCTTACTAGTCCTCGATGAGCCAACATCGACTATTGACACGCAAGGCACGGACGAGTTTTACAGCGTCATCCAACAGCTGGTTAGCGATGGCGTGGGCATCGTGGTGATCGACCATGACCTCGACCCGGTCCTACCCCTGTGCGATCACGTCATAGCGCTCAACGCGCAGGGCGCGGTGATCGCGCAGGGAACTCCACATGAGGTTTTTCTCAGCCATACCGCGGAACTTGAGGCGTGCGGAGTGTGGCTGCCCCGTGCGTTACGCGACGAATCCCCGCACCACGCCTTGACCTGCGAGCAGGCGGGCATTCGAGTTCCCCGCATCACGGATATCTGTGGTGATTCGGTGCAATATCAGCGGCGCACCGAAGCAGGATGGGAAACCATCGATGCGATTGACACGCCCGACGGTGGAGGCAGCGCCACGGTAGAGCTGGCAGATTTCTGTGTTCCCGGACGTTCCCCAGCTATCTCTATGCGGCTACGGGGTGGCGAGTTTATCGCGCTTATAGGGCCGAATGGCGCAGGCAAAACATCCCTGCTCGCGGCGCTGGCGGGTCTCATACCATCAAAGGCACAACGCGCTACGGTCTGCGGAGAGGTTGTGCGGCGAGGGCGGCACCAGGTCGGCTACGTGTTTCAAAACCCGGAACATCAGATGGTTTGTTCCACCGTGGCTGGCGAAATCTCCACGGGGGATGTTTCCGCGTCTAAAGCCGAGGCTATTGTGGAGCAATTCCATCTCTCCCAGTATCGAGACCAACACCCGTTGACTCTCTCAGGCGGCCAGATTCGTAGACTATCGGTGGCTACGATGGTCGCCGAGAGCCGCGATGTGATTGTCCTTGACGAGCCCACGTACGGCCAGGACTGGGCGAATACCTGCGAACTCATGGCCTTCATCGACGAACTGCGCGCTGAGGGCAGAACCGTCATCATGGCCACCCACGACCTAGAACTTGCCCTATCACGCTGCAGCCACATCATCGCGCTACCTGCTGCCGTTAGCGAAACTCGTGAAAACGCCGCATCCGCAGCACCAGCGAACCCGCCTTCGCCGTCCGTGCCCCGTGGACTCTTCTCATCGTTCAATCCTGTGACGTTGCTATTGGCGCTAATCCCGGCGATGGTCATGGTGTTCGTATGCAAGGACCCGGCCGTCAATGTTGGAGTGCTCATCGCAGCGAGCCTGGCCATGGTAGCCGCGAGAGCGAGTCGCGCTCGAACGGTCATGTCACTGCTAGCACCCTGGGTCATCGCAGCTGTGCTACTGCCGGTGTTCCGCTACAACTACACCATTGAAGAGGTCAGCCCAATCTACAATTACGGTGGCGAGCTTGCGGCAGCGAGCGGTATCGGGGCACTGTTGTCCCTCATGCTGCTTTCAGGCATCAGCACTCATCCGGAAGCGCTGCTTCGCACGTTGACGACGACGTTCAAGCTTCCCTATCGGGTCACTGCGGCGGGAGCTGCGGCTGTCGCCTTCGTCACTCGTTTCCGGCAAGATTTCCAGCTGTTGCGCACAGCGCGGGCATTGCGGGGTATTGGGGCATCATGGGGGCCGTTAGCGCCCGCAATTCGATGGGTGGGTTCCCTCGTGCCGCTGGCGATCCTCGCCGTCCAGCACGGCGAACGGGTTGCCCTGTCGATGGATTCACGTGGCTTTAGCGCCTATCCGCGGCGCACGGAACTCCAACACACACCGTGGCAGGTGCGAGATTGGTGCCTGGTGGGCCTCCTTTGGGCCGTTACTGCGTTGCTGTGGTGGTGGCGCCAATGAACGTTTCGAAAGACTCGACTCGACAGGAGCCCGATGTGAGTATTTCCGTCGCCGCACTAATCCGCCCGGCCAAGGGCGCGATGGTCCTTTCCGCAGTCCTCACAGCCTTAGGCGCTATCGTCACGCTGGTGCCGTTCGTCGCCTTACACAACATGGCCGCGATCTGGCTTGACGGGCAGGTGCGCACCGGCTGGACCGGAAAGCCGTGGGTTTGGGCCGTGATAGCGGTGCTTTCGCTGTTCGTGGGCCAATTGCTCTACCTGTTTGGATTGGGTGTCACCCACGAGGCAGAAGCCAAGCTCCGACATCGGTTGCGCGGCAATGTGGTCCAAGCGCTGGGCAGTTTGCCCTTGGGTAGGGTCTCGCAGGTGCCGCACGGGGCCATCCGCAAGATGGTGTGTGACGATACCGCAGCCATCCATACTCTCGTTGCGCATGTTCCCGGTGATGTCACCAACGCCGTAGTCTCGATGGTCGTAGGCCTCGGGTATCTCGTGTGGGTCGATTGGCGACTGGCGCTCGCGCTCTTTGGAACGTGGGCCGTAGCGATCATGATCATCGTCAGCACGACCATGCGCGGCTATAGCGATATCACCGAGCGATTCGGACATGCCCAGACCGCACTGGCCGCAGCCACCGTCGAAATGCTTGAGGGCATTAAGGAGATCAAGAATTTCCAGGCCACCGATGCGACCCGAACGCGCTTTAACGCCGCCCGCCAGCAATTTTCTGCCATCTCCTTCGACTGGGTTCGTCGCTCCGGCAGAGCGATTAGTCTGCTCGGTTCGCTACTGCGTCCAGCCACGGTCTTCGTCACGGTCGCGTTACTGGCGGCGCTATTCGTCGCGCAGGATTGGAGCACGCTGTCGGCGACGCTGCCATTCTTCCTGATCGCTCCCGGCATCCCGGAGGGGTTCACGGTGCTAGTCGGTCTGATGCAGCATATCTATGAGTCGCAGCTGGCGGCTCGCACCACGGCAGAGCTGCTTTCCGAGAAACCCATGCCCGAAGGCAGCCGCACCCAAGAAGAGGGCCCAAACCCCGGCCAAGTTGAGGTCTGTGAGGTTTCCTTCTCCTACGAGCCTGACGTGCCCGTTGTGCACGGTGTCTCCTTTACGGCTGAGCCCGGAACGGTCACGGCTCTGGTGGGCCCGTCGGGCGGAGGGAAGTCCACACTGGCCCGGCTGATTGCGCGCTTTTACGACGTCAATGATGGCGTGGTACGCATCAGCGGTGTGGATGTGCGCGAGGCGAGTTTTTCGTGGCTACTTTCCCGCGTCGCGATCGTCCTACAGGACGTAACGTTGTCGAACGATTCGGTCCATACCAATATCGCGCTGTCGAAACCGTCGGCAACGCGCGCCGAGGTCGAGGCAGCAGCCCGTGCGGCATGCATCCACGATCGCATTATGCGTCTGCCCGAGGGGTATGACACCGTGCTTGGCGAGGTTGGTGGCTTCCTCTCGGGCGGTGAGCGGCAACGCATCACCCTGGCGCGAGCATACTTGCAGGATGCGCCGATCTTGATTCTCGACGAGGCCACCGCGCAAGCAGACCCCCAGTCGGAGCGTGCGATCCACGAAGCGCTCAGCACCTTGGCATCCGGGCGCACGGTGATCATCATCGCGCATCGACTCGCCACCATCCGAGACGCCGACCAGATCCTCGTGATTGAGGACGGCCACATCACTCAGCGTGGTAGGCACGAGGACTTGGTCGACCAAGCGGGGACCTATAGCGAGATGTGGCGGGCCCAAGAACTCCATTACATGGCCTAAGGAGAGACACGCTCATGTGGAAACTAATGATCAGGGTCGTCAACAGGGCCGAGTTGCGTACGTTGGTGGGCTGGTTCGCCTTCTCCGCTGTCCTACAAGGCATCACACTGGCGTTGATGATCCCCTTCCTTCGGGCATTATTCTCCCGCTCTGAAACCCTTGGCACCTGGCTCGTCGTCGTTGCCATCCTCGGCGCGATCACGGTGACGGTCGACACCTTCGCGATGTACCGCTCCTATCGGATCAGCGTCTATGAAGTATGCGATACCTTAATTGATCGCGTAGCAGATCATGTCTTGCAGCTGCCGCTTGGGTGGTTTAATGCCAAACGCGAAGCGGACGTGGCTAATGCGACATCCAAGGAGATCAACACCCTGTCGCATCTGGCATCAATGGTGATCCCGAACCTGTGCAACGCCTTCATCGTGCCGTTGGTGATGCTCGTTGCCACCGCATTCATTGAGTGGCCGTTAGCTGTGGTCATGGCAGTGTCGATCTTGCCGTTTATTCTCACGTGGCGGAGAATGTCGGCGGCAACAACCAGAGCCAATGACATGGAAGACCGTACCTCGGCCGCCGCAGCCGGCCGGTTGATTGAGTTCGCCAGGCTACAACCGGTGCTTCGAGCCACGGGTGCCGCGACGTCGTGGGACCCCGTACAAGAGACTCTGCAAGCCGACTCTGAGGCGACGTTGGCCGGGCTTCGGATCAAGGGCCGACCTGCCCAAGGATTCAACCTCATCGCTAACGTGACTTTCGCGGTGGTGCTCGCCTTGGGGCTGTCGTTCGTGACCGGAGCGCGTCTGGACCCGATTGCGTATCTGGTGATCGCGGCGGTCAGTGCGCGCATGCTGCTGCCGCTCACAAAAGCCGCGCTCTACGCATCTGAGGTCGATAACGCCGCAGTGGCGTTGCGCCAGATGGGAATAATCCTTGATGCCGCGCCACTTGCCGAACCTGATTCCGAGCAGGCACGGGAACCGCGTGGGACGTCGATTGAATTCCGAGGAGTGTCGTTTTCCTACGAGTCAGGCCGGCCTGTCCTAGACGATGTCTCGCTCACCGCCCCGCAGGGAGCAGTCACCGCACTAGTGGGGCCGTCAGGGGCCGGGAAGTCGACGATCTTGCGTCTCACCGCAAGGTTTTGGGATGTCGACGCCGGTAGCGTGACCATCGGCGGGGTGGACGTGCGCGAGATTCCAACCACGCGGATCATGGAGCTGACCTCGATGGTGTTCCAGGACACCTACCTGTTTGACACCACGATCCGGGAGAATCTGCGGATTGCCCGCCCCAATGCGACGGACGCCGAGTTGGAAGAGGCAGCTCGCAAGGCGAGACTTGATCGGGTGATTGAGGCGCTGCCTCACGGTTGGGATACCGAAGTGGGGCCTGCCGGGCAGAGCCTGTCTGGAGGTGAGCGCCAACGAGTGGCAATCGCTCGGGCATTCATCAAGGATGCTCCGATACTGCTGCTCGACGAGATTACCTCGGCGCTGGACGGCGAGAATGAATCGGCGATTAGCGACGTCATCAGTCAACTATCTGAGGGCCGCACTGTGATCGTGGTAGCGCACAGACTATCCACCATAGATAGCGCCGATCAGGTGGTCTTCCTCGAACCCTTAGCGGACGGTGCTATCGTCGCCGAAACCGGCACGCCTAAGGAATTGTCTAGTCGGCCCGGACGGTTCCACGATTTCGTGGCTGCCGCCGATGCGTCGTCTCGTTGGCAGCTGAGACACACCTCAGGTTAGCGGACGCGGTCCCGGTGCCAGGCGCCAAGCCCTAAACCCACAGCTCGAATCGGAGTACCTCGACACGTTTGGCACACGTGGTGCTGTCGCGAACATGGCGCTAGTGGGATCATGTGCGAACAGCATCTCGCTGATGAGCGAGGGCGCTACTAATCACCAAGGGAGTTGAGTCCCTCATAGTGGTGTAGCGGGGTGGTCGTGCTGGACAGCAGGGCGGTCACCGCGTGATCCTCGAGTTTCGTCCGCTACAACTCACTCGCGAAAGGCCACACGATGACCGCTACCCATATTGTCGACCCTGCCGGGCTGCTTGGCGAACTGCTTGCCGAGGCGTCACCTGTTGCAGACTGTGATCAACGAGTTGCTGTCTGCGGATGCTGATGCGGTTGCAGGTGCCGAGTACGGCCGCCCAGATCCTGACCGACGGGCCCAGCGCAACGGCTACCGCCACCGGCCTCTCGATACCCGTGTTGAGACCTTGGACATCGCGGTCCCGAAACTACGCCAGGGCACCTATTTCCCTGAGTGGCTGCTGGAGCGTCGCAAGCGCGCCGAGTCCGCATTGATCACTGTTGTTGCCGACTGCTATCTCGCTGGAGTCAGTACTCGTCGGATGGACAAGTTGGTCAAGACGTTGGGAATCGACCGGCTGTCGAAGTCCCAGGTCTCTCGCATGGCCGCCGAGTTGGACGAGCACGTCGCCGAGTTTCGACACCGCCCACTAGGCGATGCTGGGCCGTTCACGTTCGTGACCGCCGACGCGTTGACGATGAAAGTTCGCGAGGGAGGTCGTGTGGTCAACGCGGTCGTCATGCTCGCGACCGGGGTCAACGCCGACGGGCATCGCGAAGTCTTAGGGATGCGGGTCGCCACGAGCGAGACCGGCCCGGCCTGGAACGAGTTTTTCGCCGATCCGGTCGCCCGAGGACTGTCCGGGGTCCGGCTGGTCACCTCCGACGCCCACCAAGGCATCGTGGAAGCGATCGCGGCGAACCTGCCCGGTGCCGTCTGGCAGCGTTGCCGCACTCACTACGCCGCGAACCTGATGAGCATCACTCCCAAGAGCTTGTGGCCGGCGGTCAAGGCCATGCTCCACTCCGTCTATGACCAGCCTGACGCCGATGCTGTTCACGCCCAGTTCGACCGGCTACTGGACTACACCGCCGAGAAACTCCCCGACGTCGCAGACCACCTCGATGCCGCCCGCGCTGACATTCTCGCGTTCACCAGCTTCCCGACCGAGGTCTGGCAGCAGATCTGGTCGAACAACCCCACCGAACGGCTGAACCGCGAGATCCGGCGCCGCACCGATGCGGTTGGGATCTTCCCAAACCGGGAAGCGATTGTCCGGCTCGTCGGCGCCGTCCTGGCCGAGCAAACCGATGAATGGGCAGAAGGCCGCCGCTACCTCGGCCTGGAAGTCCTCGCCAAGAGCCGCCTCAACCTGATCACCACACCCACAACCACGACCGATGCCGACATGCCCGCACTCGCAGGCTAAAACCCCAAACGAGAGGAAAACGCCGTTACACCACTACAAGGGACTTGACCCCCAACTTGCTAAAAGCTTTGTAGTTGACTAGGAGTGCAGATGGTCGTCGGCCCACCTGCAAGAACGAATAGCAAGCGGTATCGTCTACAGGTAGAGGTGCTACCCGCATCATTTGTCGAGACCCCGCGTCTATTCTTGCGCGCGAGATCCCGACTGGTTCACCCCCTCTACGGACGCCAGCCGGGTAGTGACGTGCCAGATACTCAGCGGTACAGCAGGCTAATCTCCAAACGTCCGCGGCAGCCGGAATTCCCAGTTCATAGCCGGTAATGACGCTATCCGATAGCGCCACTCCGCACTGGGGTCTTGTATCCATCGTGACCGGTTGTGCGACCCAGGCTTCACGAGGTGCCCTTTCGCGGTGAGCAGCCCAACGCCGGCTGGCCGCAGGTAGTTCACCTGGAGATCGATCGTCGGGACGGGTGCGCCGATGGTGCCGATCAGAGAGAAGTCGGCGGCGGTGTCGAGCAGCGCGCCCAAGATGCCGCCGTGGACGGAGCCCCGGTCGACGTCGGAGAGCCACGAGCGCTTCGCCTCGGCCTCGATGGTGACGTCGGTGGGTGTGAGCTCAATGACGCGCAGGCCGAGCCACTGGTGGAAGGGTGCGGCGTCGAGCCAGGCCTGCACCTTGTCGAGTGTGGGGAGCGGCATCATGCGTCCTTCCACGGGTCGATCACGATCTTGCCCAGGAAGTCGCGACGTTCGAGTCGCCCAAGCGCGTCGATGGCGCCATCAAGGCCGACGACCGAGTCGATCACCGGCGAGAACGATCCTTCCTCGACGTAACCCAGCAGTGCGTGGAAGTCGTCCTTCGTGAAGCCGTTCGAGCCGATGATGCGCAGCTCGAAGCTCCACACGTAGCGCAGGTCTTCCGGCGGGTTGTACCCAGCGGTGGCGCCACAGACGAGGATCGCACCGCCGCGCTTGGTGGAGCGCAGCGTCGGCGCCCAGGTGTCGCCTCCGGTGTTGTTGACGATCACGTCGAACCCACCGTCGTAGCTTGTCCGCGAGGGTTTGCCGAGGTGTTCCTTCGTCCAGGCGTAGAAGTCGTGCGTGCGGTAGTTGATGAACTCGTCCGCACCGAGCTCCAGCAGGCGTTCCCCCTTCTCGTCGCTCCCTGCGGCAGCCACCACGGTGGCGCCCAGGCGCTTTGCCAGCAGTACCGACGCGGTGCCCACACCGCCCGACGCACCGAGCACGAGCACCTTGTGCCCCGGCTGCACGGCCTTGGTTCCGACGATCATGCGGTGGGCGGTGCCGTATGCGACGGGCAGGGCCGCCGCCTGCTCGAAGCTCACCTCGTTGGGCAGCGCCAGCAACTGTCCGGCCTCCACGAGCGCATACTCGGCCAGACCACCGTCGAGCAGCTCACCCATGAGGTGTCCTCGCTCGGTGAGGGGATCGACGAGCACCCGGTCGCCGACATTCCAGCCTTCGACGCCCTCGCCGAGCTCCGCGATCTCGCCGGCGATGTCGAGCCCGGGTACGACGGGCAGCGGCACGGTGATGCCGGGCATGCCGCGCAGGGTGAAGATGTCGTGGTAGTTCAACGAACTCGCGCGCACCTTCACCACCATGTGCCCTGGCGTTGCGGTGGGCGTGGGGTGGGCGTCGACTAGCTGGAGGTCGTCGACGGTGCCGTGCTGGGGAATGATGACTGCTCGCATGATGCTCCTTGTCAGCGAAGGGTCCACTGGCCCGACGGGCCATGTACTGTCACGGTGAGTGCCGGCTCCGAGCCCTCATCGACGGGAACGTCGACGTCGAGGGCGGCGTAGAGTTCTTGCACTCGGGCGGGCTCGGGATGGGTCACGCGAAAGTTGTCGAGGGTAACGCGTGCGTCGACGGTGTGCTCCGGCGAGGGCGTAGTGCCCCAGTCGATGACGAATGGCTGCACACCCGAATGGTCGGACGCGAGCGGCGGGGGGAGCCGCCAGCGCAGGAGCGTGCCCGACGGGTCACGTCGCTGCCCTGCTCCGAGCACGCCGAGGTCGAAGCCCAACTCGTACGCTGCGCCCAGCTTGGCTTCTGGTGCGTCTGGGTGCACTGCGAACGTGGCCACGGTGGGCGCATCGACGAGGTGCAGGTCGAATACTCGAGGGCCGGAGCGAGGCTCGTCGATGCCGATGATCTCGAGGTAACCACCGCCTGTGAACGCGACGAGGAAGTTGCGGGTGCCCTGGTCGGGGTGCACTCCCCCAAGCACTGGGGAGACGCCGGTGGCGTCGGTAAACGCCTGCACCGTGGCGTCCAGATCGGGTGTCGCTACGACGATGTGGTCCAGGTTTCGTAGATGTTGCATGGTGATTCCTTGCGCACAAGGGCACGCCAACCAGCGCCTCAGAGTATGAGGGTATGGCTGTGCCCGGAATTAGCTGTTGGGATTCCCTACGCGGGGGTGGATGCTTCGCTCAGGCTGCCATCAAACAGCAACACATCATGCGCCCGGCCTTGGTGGCGGCGGACATGATGCACATCGCGCTGTGAGCCATGAGCGGTTTCCTTACGACTTGGCGGTTGCCTTCGTGTGACAGAACTCTACGGGCGCTCAGAATATTCCCAGTGCCAGGGAGTTATTTTTGAGACGGGTATCGAAGCGGCAGCATCGGCGGTGGGTTACCGCAGAATCTCGCGAGCGTGCTCGACGTCTTCGTGCATCTGGGCGATGAGCGCGTGGGCGCCGTCGAACCGTTGCTGTCCTCGCAGACGTTCAATGAAGGACACCTGCACTTCCACGCCGTAGAGGTTGAGGTCGGTGCGATCCAGCACGTACGACTCGACGCGGTGCTCGGTGCCGTCGAACGTCGGGTTGGATCCGACGGAAATCGCCGCCGGCAGCGGCTCGCACCCAGGAATATCGACGCGCGTCAGCCATCCCGCGTACACGCCATCGGCAGGGACCGCCATCTCGTCGGGGACGACGAGGTTCGCCGTCGGGAACCCCAGGTCGCGGCCCCGGCGATCACCCACGACGACGAGCCCACGGTACTCGAACGGCGACCCCAGATGCGCAGCCGCAGCACGCACATCACCGTCGCGCAGATTGCCGCGGATGAGGGTGGACGAAATGGTCTGGTCGCCGTCGGTAGTGAGCGGCACGGCAGTTACTTCGAAACGCCCGCGCGCCAGTTCGCGCAACGTGTCGACGTCGCCCGCCGCCTTCGCACCGAACCGGAAATTGCTGCCGACGACAATGCGCGTGGGCTGCAACCCCACGAGGAAATCTTCGACGAATTCCTCCGGCGACATCGCGGCCACGGCCTGGTTGAAGCGCACGACACGCACCTCGTTAGCGCCGAACGTGCGCAGTTTCGCGATGCGCTCACGCAAGCCCATCAGCAGCTTGGGTGCCTTGTCAGGCCGAAGTACCCCCACTGGGTGAGGCCAAAAGGTGAGGACGATCAGTCGGCCAACATCACCCTGGCACGCTTCCTGCAGCACGCGCTGATGGCCGAGGTGTACCCCGTCGAAGTTGCCGATTGCCAAAACACTCACGTCGGTCACCTTATTGCACATCGTCGTCAGGGCCTACCAGCACCGTAACGGGAACGGCCCGGCCACCCTTCGGGCCGTACAGCGCCAGCAACTTCCCACCGGGCGACAGCAGCCCGACGGTCTCCCCGGGCAGCTCGATATCCAGCGCCCGACCGAACCGAACGTCGCGTGCCTGCGTATCGTCCAGCTGCACGACGGGGAAACTCCGCCTCGCGGCTTCGGCCATCGGCATGAGCGCCGGCGGCTCATCACCCAGGACGACGGCGTCGTCGATCAGATAGTTCCCGACGCGGGTGCGGCGCAGCGCGGTGAGGTGACCGCCCACGCCGAGGGCCTCGCCGAGATCCCGGGCGATCGCCCGAATGTAGGTGCCGCTGGAGCATTCCACGTCGATGTCGACGTCGAGGCGTTGGCCGTCGACGCGCACGTCGCCCAGGTCGAGGCGCTCGATCGTGACCGGGCGCGCCTGGAGACGCACGCCCTTCCCCTCGCGCGCCAGGGCATAGGCGCGCTGGCCATTGACTTTGATGGCAGACACCGTACTCGGAGTCTGCATGATGTCGCCCCTGAACTGCGCCAACGCCTGCTCGAGCTGTTCCCTGGTGATCGCCGACGCATCGGCGACGGGTACGACGGTGCCATCGGCGTCGTCGGTATCCGAACGCTCGCCCAGCCGGACTGTGGCGCTGTAACGCTTGTCGTTGAGCGCGAGATGGCCCAGCAGCCTGGTTGCCCTCCCCACGCCGAGGATGAGCACCCCCGTCGCCATCGGATCAAGCGTGCCGGCATGCCCAATTTTCTTCGTGCCCAGCACGCGTCTGAGCCGGCCTACGATCTGATGAGACGTGGCCCCCGACGGCTTGTCGAGGACCACGATCCCATCGAGAGTGGTACCTGTCACTCCTCGGGCTTCTTGTACGGGTCGGCTTCGCCGGCGAAGGACTTGCCTTCCCGTGCCGCCGCAGCGGCCGCGTCGCTGGCCTGAGCGCGAGCGAGGAGATCCTCGATGTGGCGTGCCTCGTCCTCCGTCGCGTCGAGCACGAACGTGAGGGTCGGCGTGTGCCGCATCGCGAGCTGCTGGCCAACAGCCGTGCGCAGCATTCCCTTCGCTGATTCCAGCGCGGCCGCACTGCCTGCACGGGCGGTGTCGTCGCCGAGCACGGTGTAGAACACCGTCGCTTCACGGTTATCGCGGCTCAGCCGCACCTCAGTGATGGTGATGAAACCCTTGCGGGGATCCTTCACCTTGCGGTCCAGCGTCTGCGCGATGATCGTCTGGATCTGGTCTGCCAGTTTGGCATTGCGGGGGTTGGGCATCACTCACGCTCCTGTTCGACCATCTCGTAGACCTCGACTACGTCTTCGGTCTTGATGTCGTTGTAGTTGTGCAGCGTGAGGCCACATTCGAAGCCCTCGCGCACCTCAGTGACATCGTCCTTCTCACGACGCAGCGAGGCGATAGAGGTGTCTTGGATAACCACACCGTCGCGGATGAGCCGCGCCTTGGCGTTACGGCGAATGACACCGTCGAGCACCATACAACCCGCAATGTTGCCGATCTTCGACGAGCGGAAGATCTCGCGGATCTCTGCCTGGCCGAGGATCTGCTCCTTGTAGATGGGCTTGAGCATGCCCTTGAGCGCGGCCTCGATCTCGTCGATCGCGTCGTAGATCACCGAGTAGGAGCGGATATCGACGTTCTCCTCGTCCGCCATCTTCGCAGCGTGCGGGGTGGGGCGAACATTGAAGCCGATAATGACGGCCTTCGACGCGGCAGCCAGCGAGACGTTCGTCTCGGTGATGGCACCAACACCGCGGTCGATGACGCGCAACCCAACCTCGTCGGAGATCTCGATCTTGGTGAGCGCATCCTCGAGCGCTTCGACGGAGCCAGCCCCGTCGCCCTTGAGGATGAGCAGCAGCTCCTGCGTCTCGCCCTTTTCGAGCTGCTCGAACAGCTGGTCCAAGGTCTTGCGGCGGCTGGTGCGAGCCTGCAGCGCGGCGCGCATCCGAGCCTCGCGCTTATCCGCGATCTGGCGCGCAACGCGGTCATCTTCAACGACGAGGAAGTTGTCACCAGCACCCGGCACCGACGTGAGGCCGAGCACCTGCACCGGCATCGACGGGGGCGCCTCGTCGACGTTGTCGCCCTGATCGTTGATCATGGCGCGCACGCGTCCGTGGGCAGAGCCCGCGACGATCGAGTCACCGATGCGGAGCGTACCGCGGTGTACGAGGACCGTCGCCACCGCGCCGCGACCCTTGTCAAGGTGGGCCTCGATGGCGACACCCTGGGCGTCCATATCCGGGTTCGCGCGAAGATCGAGCGCCGCGTCGGCCGTGAGGACGATGGCTTCGAGGAGCTCGTCCAGGCCCTGACGCGTGACCGCCGACACGTCGACGAACTGCGTATCGCCGCCGTACTCTTCCGGGATCAGGCCGTACTCGGAGAGCTGGCCGCGCACCCTAGTCGGGTCTGCGGTGTCCATATCGATCTTGTTCACCGCGACGACGATCGGCACATCGGCGGCCATCGCGTGGTTCATGGCCTCGATGGTCTGCGGCATCACACCATCGTCGGCGGCAACCACCAGCACGGCGATGTCCGTCGACTTCGCGCCACGGGCACGCATGGCCGTGAATGCCTCGTGACCAGGGGTATCGATGAAGGTGATGGCGCGTTCTTCGCCCTCCACTTCGGCTTCCACCTGGTAAGCGCCGATCTTCTGCGTGATGCCACCGGCCTCACGCGTCTGCACGTTCGAGTGACGGAACGCGTCGAGCAGCTTGGTTTTACCGTGGTCGACGTGACCCATGACGGTGACCACCGGGGGACGAACCTCGAGGTCGTCCTCGTCGCCTTCGTCTTCGCCAAATTCGAGGTCGAAGCTCTCCAGCAGCTCGCGGTCTTCGTCTTCAGGAGACACGACCTGGATGTTGTACTCCAGCTCCGCACCCAACAGTTCGAGCGTGTCGTCGCTCACCGACTGGGTGGCAGTGACCATTTCTCCCATGTGGAAGAGCACCTGCACGAGCGCTGCCGCGTCAACGCCAATCTTCTCGGCGAGATCTGTCAGCGACGCACCACGACGCAGACGAACGGTCTTGCCGCCGCCCTTACGGACGCGTACGCCACCAATCGTCGGCGCCTCCATCTCGTCAAACTCTTGGCGACGCTGCTTCTTCGACTTGCGGCGGCGGTTGCCGGCGCCACCACGCCCGAAAGCACCCTGCGTTCCGCCGCGGCCACGGCCACGACCCGGCGCGCCCATGCCCCCGGGGCCGCCCATCGGTGGGCCGCCAAAGCGGCCACCACCGCCAGGCCCACCGGAACCAGGACGTCCACCGCGGCCACGACCACCGCCGCGACCGGGGCGCGAGCCGGCCTGTCCGAGCTGGCTCGACTGATGCTTCGGCATCATCGCGGGGTTAGGGCGAGGCATGCCTCCGGTGCCGCCGGGACGCGGCATCAGGTTCTGCTCGCTGCCGGAACCCTGCGGACGCTGACCGCCGCGACGATCACCGTCGGGACGTGGACGACGCTGCGGCTGCTTGCCCATCCCCTGGCTGGCAGCAAACGGGTTGTTACCCGGACGCGGCGCGTTGGTGCGTCGCGGCATGGAACCGGGAGTCACACCACCCGTGCGAGATCCTGCGCTCGGCGCCGCAGGCTTCGGCACGCCTGGCTTCGGCGCGCTGGGCTTCGCGGCACCCGGCTTGGGCGCACTCGACGGCTTCGCCTCAGCGCCTGGTTTCGCACCAGTAGCAGGCTTGGGCTGAGGAGCGGCTGGCTTGGGGGCGCCAGGCTTCGGAGCTGCGCCAGGGCGAGCTGCCGTCGCACCCGGCTTCGGCGCTGCCGGCTTGGGCGCGCTCGTCGGTGCTGGGCTCGCTCCTGGGTCAAACGCGCCGGGCGTCGCCTTCGGCGCGCGAATCCCACCGGGTTTCGGCGCGTCCGACTTGGACTTCGTCTGGCGCGCGCTACTCGAAGACGGCGTCTTCGGTGCGTCCTTCTTGGCCGAATCACCGTCGGCACTGAAATGTTCGCGAATACGACGTACAACGGGTGCTTCTAGCGACGACGACGCGCCGCGGACGTACTCACCCTGATCTTTCAGCCATGCCAGCAATTCCTTGCTGGGCATGCCAAATTCCTTTGCGATCTCATGAACGCGAGGCTTAGCCACTGCTCTCCTTTGGGGGCCCAAGCCTCAAGCGGCCAGGACCTATTGGTTGTTGGTGCTCATCGTTGGTAACTCATCGAGTGGTCATGAGCGTCAGCCCACCTTCTGGTTAGCGCCCCCGCGGGGGCATGGAAACGATCGGCCCGTGGATGGGCCATTGGCCAGTCTAACGCGCAACCAGGCATCACGCGAAACACGCCACACGCGATTACTCAGACATCGCTTGCAGCACATGCTCCAGTTCAGCGCTGGGCTCCGCACCACGAAAGGCTCTCGGAATGGCCTTACGTTCGAGCACGATCCGCGCGCATGCCGGATGGAGGTAGGCCCCACGGCCATCCAGCCGGGGGGCCGTCGCCTCGATGACGACACCGTCGCGCCGCACCAACCGCATGAGCGAGGATTGCTCGTCGGATTGGCGACACCCGATGCATCGACGTTGCGGCATGACCGCGCTCCTTCGAGCCGCGCTCAGGCTTCGGTGTCCGGCTGGATATCGATGCGCCACCCCGTCAGCCTGGCGGCCAGCCGCGCGTTCTGCCCTTCGCGCCCGATGGCCAGCGACAACTGGTAGTCGGGCACGATCGCGCGGCACGCCTTGCCAGCCTTGTCGGTGATGATGACGTTGATGACCTTGGCTGGCGACAGCGCGGCGGAGACGAACCTTGCCGGGTCTTCGGAGTAGTCGACGATGTCGATCTTCTCATCGCCCAACTCGTTGGTGACCGCACGCACCCGCTGCCCGTTCGGCCCGATGAAGGCACCCTTGGCTGAGACGTCCGGGTTGTTCGATACCACCGCGATCTTCGTACGGTGGCCGGCTTCTCGCGCAATCTCCTTGATCTCGACGATGCCGTCGGCGATCTCCGGAACCTCCATCGCGAAGAGCTTCTTCACCAGGTTCGGGTGCGTGCGCGACACCACGACCTGTGGGCCGGATGGATCGCGACGCACGCTCACGATGAACACGCGCAAGCGACGGCCGTGCGAGTAATCCTCACCAGGAGACTGCTCTGCCAACGGCATGATCGCCTCCAACGAACCCAGGTCGACGCGCACCGTCTTCGAGTCGCGGTCCTGCTGGATAACACCGGTGACGATGTCGCCTTCCACGCCCGAGAAGTGGCCGAACTTCTGATCGTCTTCGGCCTCGCGGATGCGCTGCGTGATGACCTGGCGTGCCGTCGACGCCGCCACGCGCCCAAAGTCTTCCGGGGTGTCGTCGAAGTAGCCGATGATCTCGTCGTCGTCGCCGAATTCTGGAGCCAGCACCGACACCTTGCCCGTCTTGCGGTCGATGTCAATCTTCACACCGCGCAACGCGTTGTCGGTCTTGGTATAGGCATTCAAAATGGCGTCTTCGAGTGTCTTCAGGAGGTACTCCGTCGGAATATCGCGATCACGCTCGATAGCGCGCAACGCTGCCATGTCGATATCCATGCTCAGGCTCCCTTCCGGTTCATCTCAATCTGAGTGACGGCCTTGCGCACCTCACTGAGCGGGTACGTCGCTTGGGTGCCGTCGACGTCGACGACCACCGCGTCGGCATCCACCCCGACGATACGACCGGTGACCTCGGAATCAGTGAGCCACAGCTTCACCAGCCGCCCGGTGTTGCGGCGGAAGTGCTTCAGCTCAGTGAGCGGCTTCGAAACACCACGGCTCGACAGCTCGAGGGTGTATGCCCGCTCTCCCATCACGGAACTCGCATCGAGTGCCGCCGAGACGGCCTGCGAGGCTTCGGCGATGTCGTCGAGCAGCGGACCACGCCCCTCGGGGCCTTCACCGTCGACGGTGATGCGCAGCACCGAGCGCTTACCTACTGGTGTGACGTCGAGCGCGTCGAGCTCCAGTTTGTACTCAGCCAAGATGGGTTCTACCACCTCGGCTACGGTTCGTTCCTGCATGACAACTCCGTATCCGATTGTGTGCTCAATTGTGGATCCCCAGCATACCGATAGGCTGCAAGCCATGGATGTCCCTCGCCGCTCGGTGCTCGTCGGAGCGGCACTATGCCTCGCGGCGTGCGCACCAGATCCCACTATCGAAGAACCCGACGGTGCCCCGTCCCGCGCGCAGGCTGCCGCAGCGCCGAAGCAATCCGAGGCGCTGGCGAAGGTGGCGGCCCTCCTCGCCGGGGTGAGGGAACTCGTCGCGAAGGAACCCGCCGACGATTGGCGCACCGCTGCGCTGGCGCAGTGCGACGATCAGCTCGCGCGCGTCAACTCCGTCAACCCATTCGCCAGCCCGGATCCGGTGTTCGAACCGCAACCGGAGAGCGCAGCCAGTTTTGATGAGGCTATCGCTGCTGTCGTGGATGCGTGCTCGGCCGCCGCCCACCGCGAGGAGGCGCCGTCGACGCGACTGCTGCTGATCTCTATCGCGGCCGCCACGCATGGGCTCGCGAAGCGAGATCTCATCCCCGGGGAAGGTGCCGAACCGAGCCCCGTCGAGACGCTCAGCGACCAGCAATACGCCGCGCTCACTCACGTGTGGGCCCTGATCTACGGGCTCGAATCCTGCCTCGGTCGAACCCGCAACGACAAGGCACTCCGCGAAGAACTGTCGACGCGCCTCGCCTCGGCACAGTCGTTGCGCGACGAGCTGCGACGTGGGCTCACCACCCCGTCGCAGCCACCGGCGTTTGAGCTTCCCGGCCCCATCAACACGAGTGCTGAAATCCGCTCCGTGTGGCGCACGCTGGAGGTGCGCCTGCTGGAGGCGCTCGTGCTGCTCGCCGCCGAACAACCGGACGACGATCGCTGGGCAGTGCAGCTCCAGTACACCCAAGCCATCGGCGGCCGGATACCGCGCTGGCCCGGCTGGAACTAGAGATAGATCAAGTTCGTGGTGGGCAGACGCGCCACGAACTTGATCTATCTTGGCGTTAACGCACCATGCGGCAGTCCGAGCAAGCGCGAATGCCTTCCTCCCAACCGCGAATTCTCAACGCCCGTTCGTTCACGCGAGCAACCTCGCATGCTTCGTGGATCACCTGCTGCCAGGTGAACCGCAGCGTTACCGCCCCCAACCTGAGGGCGTGCTCGTTGTCTCGCCGGGCATCGCGGTCGGCGTCGTGGAATTGACGGCCATCCAGCTCCACGATGACGCCGAAGTCGTCGAACCACACATCCACCCGGCTGGTGCGTGTCAGTTTCACCTGCCTGGAAAGCTCGGCCAGGCCCTGGGGCTTGGCGACAAGCACATTGAACTGCCACTCCAACACGCTGTGGATGCCGACGTTGGCGTGGTCGGTGAGATCCATCAACAGCTGCCGCTGCGCAACTCGGCTGCGCGTCGCCAGCACCTCCCGCACTCTCGCCGGGGTGGTCTTGCGCTGCCCGAACGCACGAGTGACCGCCTCAATCAGGTTCAGCGGGTTGGTCTCCGAAGCGTAGTCACACAGCGATTCCTCCACGTTGGTTCGTGGCATCTCCCCGCGTGTGCGTCGCGGGGCGCGCTTGAACTGGGCGCGAAACCCGGAATGTTCCAACGCCACCTTCGGAGAATCGCACCAGATCGTGATGGAGTCGGGCTCGCGTTGAGTCAGCCCGTGCAGATAGCACGCCGCGCCACCGCCCAACGATGCGGACGTACCGCCGCGCAGGAGCGCCGCCCACGCGAAGGCGTGCCATGTCACCTCGCCCACGATGTACAGCCCGTCGGCGAGCTTGTGCCACTGCGCACTCAACCGTCGAAGTGCTGACCGGCACAAACCGTGAGCGCGGGCCTGCTCAGCGCTGACCGCGCCGCACTGGATGCGGATAAGAGTCTCGAGCGCCGGAGGCAGTGGTTGGCGGGAATGCATGCCCCCATCTTCATGAGCGCAGGCACCACAGGGAAGCAACTACAACGCGTAGGACAACACAATCTTGAGCCCGCCCAAGATAGATCAAGTTCGTGGTGGACAGACGCGCCACGAACTTGATCTATCTTTGGTGCTGCTACGGACGAGCGAGCGCGTAGGCTTCGTCGACGATGTTCTCGACGGGGATCTCACGCTTCTCCCCCGCGCGTCGGTCACGTAGCTCGACGATGCCGTCGGCCAACGCGCGCCCGACCACCACGATGATGGGCATGCCCATGAGCTCGGCATCCTTGAACTTCACGCCGGGGCTGGCCTTGCGGTCGTCGTAGAGCACCTCGACGCCGCGCTCGTCGAGCGCCGTCGCGATGCGCTCGGCCTCCTCGAATACCGCTGCGTCCTTGCCCGTCGCCACCACCTGCACCTGGAACGGAGCCAACTCGAGCGGCCAGCACAGGCCGAGCTCGTCGTGGGTGGCTTCGGCGACGGCGGCGATGGCGCGCGAGACGCCGATGCCGTACGAGCCCATGGTGACCGTCACGAGCTTGCCGTTCTCGTCGAGCACCTTCAGCCCGAGCGCCTCGGCATAGCGGCGGCCGAGCTGGAAGATGTGCCCCATCTCGATGCCGCGCTCAAGCGTGAGCGGACCGGATCCGTCGGGTGAGGGGTCGCCTTCGCGCACTTCGGCCACATCAATCACGCCGTCGGGCGTGAAATCGCGTCCGACGGTGAGGTCGACCACGTGATGCCCGTCGATGTTGGCGCCGGTCAGCCAGCGCGTACCCGTCACCACGCGCGGGTCACACAGGTAGCGGATCTTCGACTGCGATTCCTCGCCCAGAATCTTCTCGCCGTCCATCACGGGGCCGATGTAGCCCTTGACCAGCGCTGGATTGTTGCGGAAGTCCTCGTCGCCGAAGTCCTGCACCTCTGCGGGCGCGACGGCGGCTTCGAGGCGCTTCTCGTCGACGGAGCGGTCGCCCGGCAGCCCGATGACGAGGGGCTCGCGGGTGCCGTCGGGGTGCGCCAGCATGACGACGACGTTCTTCAGCGTGTCGGCGGCCTCCCACGGCCTGTCGTCACGCGGGAACAGCGAGTTGGCCTGGTCGACGAGCGTCTCAATCGTCGCGGAATCCGGGGTGGGATGCACCTGCGCGGCGGGGATACCGTCGAGCGAGAGCGGTTCGGGTGCGGGAATGCGCACGGCTTCGACGTTCGCGGCGTAGCCACCCGGTGAGCGGACGAACGTGTCCTCGCCGATGGGCGAGACGGCCAGGAATTCCTCCGACGCGGACCCACCCATCGCGCCCGCCATCGCGGAAACGATGACGTACTCGAGGCCGAGCCGGTCGAAGATGCGCTGATATGCCTGACGGTGCAGCTGGTAGCTGGCCTCGAGCCCTTCGTCGGTGACGTCGAAGGAGTACGAATCCTTCATCACGAACTCACGCCCGCGCAGCAAGCCAGCCCTGGGCCGGGCCTCGTCGCGGTACTTCGTCTGAATCTGGTACAGGTGCAGCGGCAGGTCTTTGTACGAGTTGTAGAGGTCCTTCACCAGCAGGGTGAACATTTCCTCGTGCGTGGGCCCGAGCAGCATGTCCACCTTGCGGCGGTCCTGCAGGCGGAAGAGGTTATCGCCGTAGTCGGTCCACCGCCCGGTGGCTTCGTAGGGTTCACGCGGCAGGAGCGCCGGGAAGTGCACCTCCTGCGCCCCGATCGCATCCATTTCCTCGCGCACGATGGCTTCCACCTTGCGCAGCACTATCCACCCGAGCGGGAGCCACGAGTAGATTCCCGGAGCGGCGCGGCGAACATAGCCAGCCCTCACGAGCAGCTTGTGGCTGGCAACCTCAGCCTCGGCTGGGTCGTCGCGCAGTGTGCGAACGAAGAGCGAAGAAAGTCGAGTAATCACGCACGCAACTCTAGCCCGTCACTCCGCTGTCTTGCGTTGTCGTCGTCGCAGCAGGCTCAATAATGCACTGTCGAGAGGCTGCCGACGGTACGGAAACCCAGCCGCTCGTAGCTACGCAAGGCAGGCACGTTGAAGTCGTTCACGTACAGCGACACCACCGGGTAGCGCCGCTGCACGAGCGCCATCATCTGCGCCAGCGCGCGCGTCGAGAGGCCCTGCCCTCGCAGATTGGGACGCACCCACACACCCTGCAGCTGCACTTGGTTGCGGTGGCGGGGGCCGAGGTCAGCCTTGAAGATCACCTCGCCATCCTCGACGATGCCGTAGGCGTCGCCTTGGCGGAGACGCTCAAGCACGAAGGTTTCGTAGCCTGGGCCGTACTTAAATGGCGACGAGCCAATCTCTCCGGTGTACATGTCTACAGAAGCATCGAGATACGCCTGGAACACGCTCTCGTCGAGCTGCTGCACTCGCGGGTCACCGTCGACGGCGGCCGGCTCGTCGAGCACCATGAGCGGCTGCTTGCGACGAACATTGCTGCAGGTGCTCCACATCTGACCGAACCGCTGCGACAACCCCGTGAACAGCCCGAGCGCGGCGAAGCTGGGGCCGACGATCGACGTCGCCCGACGAAAATCTCCGAGCTCATCGACGAACAACGGCAGCGCTGCGGGGTCGGTGGTAGTGACGAAGATGGTTCCGCCGTCGAGGCAGATGCCGCGAATCTGATCGTCGCGGTCGAAGTACGCAAGCAGCCTGCCTAGGCGTCGACGATCCTCGCCGGCCTGCCCAATTCGGGACGTGAGAAAGAGGTTCTCGTACGGCGACGACTCGAGGAACGCCAAGGCCCGATTCGCCTCGTCGGAGCGCAGAACGCGGAGCCGTCCAGCCATGGGTGCCTGGTTCCAGAACGCTCTCAGGACACCGACACCTGCGGGCTGCCAACCTCGCCCATCTCGTCAGCAATGCGCCGCGCTTCGGCCAGCAGCGTCTCAACGATGTCCTCCTCCGGGACGGTCTTGATGACCTCGCCCTTCACGAAGATCTGCCCCTTCCCGTTACCAGAGGCGACGCCGAGGTCAGCCTCGCGAGCCTCGCCGGGGCCGTTAACGACGCAGCCCATCACGGCCACGCGCAGCGGAGCCTCAAGCCCTTCGAGGCCCTCGGTCACCTGCTCGGCCAGGGTGAAGACGTCAACCTGCGCGCGCCCGCACGACGGGCAGCTGACGATGTCGAGCTTGCGTGGGCGAAGGTTCAGCGACTCCAGAATCTTGACGCCCACCTTGACTTCCTCAACCGGCGGCGCGGAGAGCGACACGCGGATGGTGTCGCCGATGCCCTGGCTGAGCAGCGCGCCGAACGCGACGGACGATTTGATGGTGCCCTGGAATGCCGGGCCAGCCTCCGTCACGCCGAGGTGCAGCGGGTAATCGCACTGTTCTGCCAACTGCTGGTAGGCCTGCACCATGACCACCGGGTCGTTGTGCTTCACGGAGATCTTGAAGTCTCGGAAGCCCACCTCTTCGAACAGCGAGGCCTCCCACATCGCGGATTCGACGAGGGCTTCCGCCGTCGGCGCCCCGTACTTATCGAGCAGGCGCTTATCGAGCGACCCGGCGTTCACGCCAATGCGGATGGACACGCCCGCGTCCTCGGCCGCCTTCGCGATCTCGGCCACCTGATCGTCGAACTTTCGGATGTTGCCCGGGTTGACGCGCACGGCCGCGCACCCCGCTTCAATGGCCTGAAACACGTAGCGGGGCTGGAAATGGATGTCAGCGATCACCGGAATCTGCGACTTCTTCGCAATGATGTGCAACACGTCGGCATCGTCTTGACTGGGGCAAGCGACACGGACGATGTCGCAGCCCGCGGCCGTCAGCTCAGCAATCTGCTGCAGCGTGGCGTTGATGTCGGTGGTCTTCGTCGTGCACATGGACTGCACGGATACGGGTGCGTCGCCGCCCACGAGCACCTTCCCGACCCGAATCTGCCGGGAATTGCGTCGGGGGCTGATGGTGACTGGTGCGGGTGCTGGCATGCCAAGGCTCACGGTCATGAAGTTGAGTCTAGCCCTCTCACTGCAGCTGCAACGGCGACACAAGGTCTGCGACGATCAACACCAGCCCGCAGATCAGCAGCAATCCGCCGACGATGAAGATCATGGGCAATCCCTTGGCCGTATCGAGCGGGCCCGGATCTGGTTTCCCGCGCAGCTTGCACCACTGCCTACGCAGCCACTCGATGATCGCCCCAGCGATGTGCCCGCCGTCGAGCGGCAGCAGCGGGACGAGGTTCAACAACGCGACGAAAAGGTTCACCGAGCCCAACAGCGAGAACCAGGTTGCGGCCTTGTCGCCCCACGACAGCGACTCGTCGGCGCCGATCTCCCCCGCAATCCGCGATGCACCGACGATGGACAGCGGTGAGTTCACGTCGCGCGGCTTGCCGGTCACCATGTCCGCAGCCACGTTGTACACCCTGACGGGCAGGCTCGCGAGCGCCACGGTGGATTGCTTCGTCATCGTCCACATGAGGTCGACGGTCTCCCCCGGCCCGCCGCGGCGCATCTCGCGCGTCGGGGTCACCCCGAGGAAGCCTGCCTCGACGGTGCGCGTCGGATCGAGCTGGTCTGGGACGTGGTTGAGGCGCGTGTGCACCGTCGGGAGCTCAATGCGCTCGCCGCCGCGCAGCACCGTGATGAGGGCTTCACCGTCGCGGTTCTCGCGGATGAGTTGACTCACCTGCTCCCAGTTCGAGACCTCGTGCTGGTTGAACGCGACGATCACGTCGCCCGGCTGGATACCGGCCTCGCGTGCGGGGGTGGGCGGGTCGTCGTCGCGGCACGTGGTGTCGGAGCGATTGGCAGCGACGACGCACTCGCTCACGGCGGCGACCGTCGTCGTCGACACGGCCATGCCGTGGAACAGGTTGATGCTGAGGAAGATGAGGAAGGCCAGCAGGATGTTCATGGCTGGCCCACCCAGCATGATGATGATCTTTTTCCACGTCTTCTGCTGGTAGACGAGGCGGCCGTCGTCCTCCGGCGTGATCTCGTCCCACTCGGCGGCGCGCGCGTCGTCGGCCATGCGCGCGAGCCAGTTTCTGCGCTGGCCTGGACGCGCAGGCGGATACATGCCGACGAGCCTGACGTAGCCGCCCAATGGGATCCATTTGAGGCCGTATTCAGTTTCGCCCCGGCGCGTAGACCAGATGCGTTTACCGAAGCCAACGAAGTATTCGGTGACTTTCACGCCGAAGATTTTGGCCGGAACGAGGTGCCCAATCTCATGCAGCGCGATTGAGGCCATGATGAGGGCGAAGAACAGAACGGCCAGCCCGACGATGATGAGTGCGCTCACTGGCCCTCCCCCGCGAGTGCCGCGGCGCGGGCGCGTCCCCACTGATCGGCGGCGAGCACGTCGTTGAGGGTGAGGGCATCGTCGCTCACATGCCCGTTTGCGAGGTGCTCGTCGAGGCATCGGGCGATGGTGTCAGTGATACCGAGGAACGACAGGCGGCCGTCGCAGAAGGCGTCGACGCAGGCCTCGTTGGCCGCGTTGAACACCGCCGGAGCAGTGCCTCCGGCCTTGCCAGCGCGCCGAGCGAGTTCGACCGCCGGGAAGGTGGCGTCGTCGAGGGGTTCGAACGTCCACTGCGCAGCACGCGACCAGTCGCAGGGCTCAGCGGATCCTTCGAGGCGGTCGGGCCAGGTGAGCGCCAACCCGATGGGCAGGCGCATGTCAGGCGGCGAGGCCTGGGCGATCGTCGAGCCGTCCCAAAACTCCACCATCGAGTGCACCACCGACTGCGGATGCACCGTCACGACGATGTCGTCGAGGTCGACGTCGTAGAGCAGCGCCGCTTCAAGCAGCTCGAGCCCCTTGTTCACCAGCGTGGATGAATTGATGGTGATAACCCGCCCCATATTCCAGGTCGGATGCGCCATGGCCTGCTCCGGGGTGACCGCCTGCAACTCAGCCCGGGTACGCCCGCGGAACGGCCCGCCACTGGCCGTGAGGATGAGCCGACGCACCTCCTCACCCCGACCGCTGCGCAATGCCTGCGCGAAGGCGGAGTGTTCAGAATCGACGGCGACGATCTGCCCCGGCTTCGCTGCCGACGTGACGAGCTTCCCGCCGATGACCAGGGACTCCTTATTCGCCAGCGCCAGCGTCGTTCCCTGCTCGAGGGCTGCGAGCGTCGGCTCGAGGCCGGCTGCCCCGGTGATGGCGTTCACAACCACGTCGCATTCCCGGCGGGCCAGGCGCGTCGACGCGTCCGGGCCGACGAGAAACTCCGGTTCGTGCGGCGCGATGCCGCGCTGCTGGCTCTCCGCAGCAATCGCCTCGCGCAGCTCGTCGAGCTTGTCGGCGCGCGAGAGTGCCACGCACTCGGGCTCGAATTCGACGACCTGCTGGGCGAGCGTCGTGATGTTCCCGCCCGATGCCGACAGACCCACCACCTGAAACTGGTTTCGCCTGGTGGAGATGACGTCGAGGGTTTGGGTACCGATCGAGCCGGTGGATCCGAGGAGAACTACAGTACGCACGGCCCCAGTGTGGCACGCCCCGCAAAGGCTCAGCGTTTCCCGGGCCCATGGCAGGATGAACACCATGTCTTTCGACGCGAAACCCGCACCCGGAACGCCCTGCCCGCCCACCATCGCGCAGTGGGCCGCCGCGCACCACTACGACGTGGCAGCAGTGGTGTGGCAAGGCCCAACGGGAGCCGTCACCGCCAAGCTCGTGCGCGACGACCACCCCGACGTGTTCGCCAAGCACTGCGATGAGGATCCCATCAACGAGGCCGAGCGGCTGTCCTGGCTGCACGGACGGTTCGCGTCCCCCGCTATCGTCGATTACGCCGAGTATGCCGATGGGTTCGTGCTCGCAACGATGGCGCTGCAGGGCAGCTCGGCGATCTCCGACAGATGGCACGACGATTCCCGACGCGTGGCTGCCGCCGTCGGCGAAGGGCTCGCGCGGCTGCATGCCCTCGACCCCACGGAGTGCTTGTTCGACCCTCCGTCATGGATCACCGACGACGTGGGCGAGCACGTCGTGATTCTCCACGGCAACCCCGTGGTGTCGAACGCGCTACTCACCGACGATGGCGCATTCGCCGGCTTCGTCGGCGTCGGGCAGCTGGGTCCCGGCGATTCGTGGGCTGACCTGGCCGTCGCATCGTCCTCGCTCACGGAGCACTTCGGGCTGGATGCCGCACGCGAATTGTTCGCGTCCTACGGCGTCCAGCCCGATGAAGACCGCTGTCGGCACTACCTCAGCCAGCGGGAGCACTGAGAGCGTCTACTACACGACCCCGAAGGCGTGCATCGCCTCGGCAACCTTCGCGAAGCCGGCGATGTTGGCGCCTGCGACGTAGTCGCCAGGCATGCCGTAGCTCTCCGCAGTCTCCGCAACCTGCTCGTGGATGTTGACCATGATCTCGTGCAGTCGGCGCTCGGTGTACTCGAAGTCCCACGAATCACGCGATGCGTTCTGCTGCATCTCCAGCGCCGAGGTGGCCACGCCGCCCGCGTTCGCAGCCTTCGCCGGCCCAAAGAGCACACCGGCCTGCTTGAACGCCTCGATGGCTTCCGGCGTCGACGGCATGTTCGCGCCCTCCGCTACCGCCTCGACACCATGCTTGATGAGGCTGGCGGCGTCGTCGCCATTCAACTCGTTCTGCGTTGCGCACGGGATAGCGATGTCCGTCGGCACGCTCCAGATGCTGCCCGACGTGACCAACTCGGCGGAGCTGCGTCGTTCGACGTAATCCGAGACGCGTCCACGTTCGACTTCCTTGATCTGCTTCAGCAGTTCCAGGTCGACGCCAGCCTTGTCAACGACGTAGCCGGAGCTGTCGGAGAAGCCAATAACCTTGCCGCCGAGCTCTTGCGCCTTCTCGATGGCGTAGATTGCGACGTTGCCCGAGCCGGAGACGGTCACCGTCTTGTCGTCGAAGGACGAGCCGCGCGTCTTCAGCATCTCTTCGGCAAACCAGACTGTGCCGTAACCCGTTGCCTCGGTGCGCACGAGGGAGCCGCCCCAGTCGAGGCCCTTACCCGTGAGCACACCGGCCTCGTAACGGTTCGTGATGCGCTTGTACTGCCCGAACAGGAACCCAATCTCGCGGCCACCAACGCCAATATCACCGGCCGGCACGTCGGTGTACTCGCCGAGGTGGCGGTACAGCTCGGTCATGAACGACTGACAGAAGCGCATGATCTCGCCCTCGGAGCGTCCGTGGGGGTCGAAATCGGAGCCGCCCTTCGCACCGCCGATGGGCAAGCCCGTCAGCGAGTTCTTGAAGATCTGCTCGAAGCCGAGGAACTTGATGACGCCCAGGTACACGCTCGGATGGAAGCGCAAGCCCCCCTTGTACGGGCCGAGCGCGGAGTTGAACTCGACGCGGAAGCCGCGGTTGACCTGCACCTCGTTGTTGTCGTCCGTCCACGGAACGCGGAAGATGATCTGGCGCTCGGGCTCGCAGATGCGTTCGAGCATCTTCCACTCAAGGTACTCGGGGTGGCGATGGATCACCGGATCCAACGATTCGAACACTTCGCGTACAGCTTGGTGGAACTCTGCCTCGCCCGGGTTACGGGCGACGACAGTGTCGAACACTGATTCGAGGGCTTGATCCATGAGTTCTCCTAACGGTTGCTGAACCGCGCCACACTCTAATGGCGTATGGGTCATCGCCGTCGCTCAGGAATCGCGCCTGTCCACGGAGTGAAACAGCCGCCAAAAATCTGATACCCTGCCCACCCGCTACGACGCCGAGGCAGCCAGCTGCCCGCACGCACCGTCGATGTCTGAACCACGCGTATCGCGAAGGGTGACGGGCACCCCGCGGGCTTCGAGGGTCTCGATGAACGTGCGCTCGTCGGATTTACGCGACGCGGTCCACCTCGATCCGGGCGTCGGGTTGAGCGGGATGAGGTTGACGTGCACCCAGCCCCAGTCGCCCCGTCGCTGCAGCACGTTGGCGAGCTGGATGGCGTGCTCCTTGGAGTCGTTGATGTCGCGCATCATCGCGTACTCGATAGAAACGCGCCGCTTGGTGTGCTGAGCGTACTGGAACGCGGCGTCGACCACTTCGTCGACCTTCCAGCGCGAATTGATGGGCACGAGTTCGTCGCGAAGTTCGTCGGTGGGCGCGTGCAAGCTGAGCGCCAGTGTGAGGGGAAGGCCCTCGTCGACGAGCTGGTGCATGCGCGGCACGAGCCCGACGGTAGAGACAGTGATGCCGCGAGCGCTCATGCCAAAGCCGTTGGGGCTCGGCGCCAGGAAGGTGCGGATGGCACCGAGCACCGCCTTGTAGTTCGCCAAGGGCTCCCCCATGCCCATGAAGACGATGTTGTTGAGGCGCGCGGTCGTCTCCGGGATCACGCCCTGGGCGAGCATCTGGTTCGCGGCGAGCACCTGCGCGACGATCTCGGCCTGCGAGAGGTTTCGTTTGAGCCCGCCTTGGCCAGTGGCACAAAACGGGCACGCCATGCCGCAGCCGGCCTGCGACGAGATGCACAACGTGGTGCGCCCCGGGTAGCGCATGAGCACTGATTCGAGCAGCGATCCGTCGAACAGGCGCCACAGCGTTTTCACCGTGCGACCCTGGTCTGCGGTTTGCTGACGAACCTGAGTGAGGAGTGCGGGGAATAACTGCTCCCCCAGTTCTGCACGGATGGCGGCAGGCACGTCGGTGAAATTGTTCGTGTCATCTTCCAAGCGGTCAAAGACATGTCTCGAGATCTGGTCTGCACGAAAACGCGGCAGACCCATGGCGACTATGGCGTCCTTGCGCTCGTCGGTGGAGAGATCAAACCAGTGCTTCGGCGGCTTGCCGCGCGGGGGCGCTTCAAATACCAGGGGGAGTTGCTTGCGAGGTTCCATGTCACGGTCCCATCGTCAGATTGAGTATGAACCACCCGACGGGCAGCGCCATCAGCATGGAATCGAGCCGGTCCATGATGCCGCCGTGGCCGGGCAGCCAATTCGACATATCCTTCACACCCAGGTCGCGTTTAATCAGCGACTCGGTGAGGTCACCCACCGTAGCCGCGATAGCTACGAGGATGCCGAGTGGAATACCCACCCACCACGCGATGTGCAGCACGAAATGTGCGCACACGATGGCGCCGATCGTCGTCCACGCGACGGCTCCCACGAACCCTTCCCACGTTTTACTGGGGCTGATTTTCGGTGCCATCTTGTGTTTGCCGAACAGCACACCCGTGGCGTAGGCGCCGGTGTCGGAGAGCACGACGCAGGTGAGCAACGTGGCAATGCGAGCCGAGCCGTCGTCGGGGGCCATGAGCAGCGCCGAGAAGAGCCCGATGAGAGGAATGTAGGCGATCACGAACGAGCTTGCGGAGATGTCGCGAACGAAGCCCAGCGGCTCGGAGCGAAAGAGCCTGGCAACGATGCAGGCGAGGACGGTGCCGCCCAGCGTCGAGACGATGACCGTCATCGGAGACACCCCAACGTTGGGGTTGGCAGCCACCCAATACACACCGGCCAGGCACAGCGCCGTTCCGATGACGATGGGCACTGTCTCGACATGCATGCCAACGAGCCGAAGTGCCCGACTCACCTCCACCACCGCGAGGCAGAGCATCAGCGTCACGTAGGCGACGAAGACCCAGTCAATCCACACTAGCCCCACGACGACGGGAGCCAGCAACGCGAGACCGACGCCGATTGCGACAGGGAGGTTCCTGCCAGCACTCGGCGTCGGGCGCTTGGTGACTGGGTGAGGCATCAAATCTCGAGGAGTTCCTGCTCTTTACGCTTCAGGATTTCGTCCACCTGATCGACGTGCTTCTTCGTGATGCCGTCGATGGACTTCTCGGCGCGCACGAGATCGTCCTCGCTGATGTCGCCGTCCTTCTCAGCCTTCTTGAGCGCATCCATGGCGTTGCGGCGGGCGTTGCGCACCACCACGCGAGCATCCTCAGCCTTCTGCTTCGCGAGCTTGGTGTACTCCTTGCGACGTTCCTCCGTCAGCGTGGGCATGACGCAACGGATGGCGTTGCCGTCGTTGCTGGGGTTCACGCCGAGGTCGGCGTCGCGGATGGCCTTCTCGATGGCGCCAATCGAGCTGCGGTCGAAGGGGGTAATGAGCATGGTGCGCGCATCCGGTGAGGTGAACGTCGCCAGCTGCTGCAGCGGCGTCGGTGCGCCGTAGTACTCGGCGGACAGTTTGTTGAACATTGCCGGGTGCGCACGTCCGGTGCGAATGGTGGCAAGGTCCTCTCGTGCGAAATCAACCGCGGCCTCCATGGCCTTGGTAGCTTCCTTTTCGGTTTCGGCGATCATGGAGGATCGCTCCTTCCTGTTCGTTAGTTCGAGACCGTGGTCCCGATTTCCTCACCAGCAATGACGCGGGCGATGTTTCCAGTCTTGGACAAGTTGAAGAAGATGAGGTCGAGGTCGTTGTCGCGTGCCAGCGCGATTGCAGTCGCGTCGGCCACCTTGAGGTCTTTGTTGAGGAAGTCGGCGTAGCTGAGGTGGTCGTATTTCTTGGCATCCGGGTTGGTGCGCGGGTCGGAATCGTAGACCCCGTCGACGCCGTTCTTGCCCATCAGCAGTACCTCAGCGCCGATCTCCAGCGCTCGCTGGGCGGCGACGGTGTCCGTCGAGAAGTACGGCATGCCCGAGCCTGCACCGAAGATCACGAGCCGCCCCTTCTCCATGTGGCGCTCCGCGCGACGCGGAATGTACGACTCGGCCACCTGCCCCATCGTGATGGCGCTCTGCACGCGGGTCTCGATGCCGGCCTTTTCGCAGAAGTCTTGCAACGCGAGGCAATTCATGACGGTGCCGAGCATGCCCATGTAATCGGCGCGGTCGCGGTCCATCCCGGACTGCGAGAGCTCCGCACCGCGGAAGTAGTTACCGCCGCCCACCACGACGGACACCTGCGTTCCTCCGCGGACCACGTCGGCAATTTCCTTCGCGATCTGTGACACCACGACGGGGTCGACCCCGAGCTTGCCGCCACCAAACACCTCACCGGAGAGTTTGAGCAATACGCGGTGGAATGGCTTCGACATGTGAGGACCTCCTGGTGTGCACGTGCGCCGCGGGGAATCCCACGCGGCGCACGCCACTTTACTGTGTTTCTTTGTTTCGCGAGGAGAACGCCTCGGCTCAGCCCTGAATGGCGAAGCGAACGAAGCGCAGCACCTTCATGCCGGCTGCGTCGAGCACGTTGCCGACGGTCTGCTTGTCTTCCCACACCGCGGGCTGGTCGACGAGGCACACTTCCTTGAAGTAGCCGTTCAGACGGCCCTCGATGATCCGCGGGATCGCCTTCTCGGGCTTGCCCTCTTCGACGGCGGTAGCCTCGGCGATGCGACGCTCGTTGGCGACGGTTTCTTCCGGAACCTCGTCGCGGGCTACGTACGACGGCATCATGGCAGCGATCTGCATAGCCACCTGGTGGGCCAGCGCGTCGTCGCCGCCTTCGTACTCGACGAGCACGCCAACCTGCGGGGGGAGGTCGGAGGCGCGACGGTGGAGGTACAGGTGCGTGGTGCCCTGGAAGTTCGCGACGTTCGCGAGCGAAAGGTTTTCGCCCGTCTTCGCGCCGAGCGCCTTCACAGCGTCTTCGACGGTGCCGTCCTCGAACTTGGTGGCGTTGGTGGCGTCGACGTCGGCCGCGCCGGATTCGGCGACGGTGTCGACGATCTTGTCGGCCAGTTCGACGAACTCGGCGTTCTTGGCGACGAAGTCAGTCTCAGCGGCGAGCTGGATGAGCACGCCGTCCTTGCCCGCGACGATGCCGTTGGTGGCTTCGCGGTCTGCGCGCTTCGCCATCTTGGCCAGGCCGTGCACACGGAGGTTCTCCACGGCCTGCTCGAAATCGCCATTGGCCTCGGTGAGGGCCTTCTTGGCGTCCATCATGCCCGCGCCAGTGGCGTCGCGGAGCTTCTTCACGTCAGCGGCGGTAATTGCCATTGCGTAATCCGTTCTTGCTCGTTGGTGGAGTCGGTTGGTTACTTGGTCTCGGTCTCAGACTTGGCGTCGTCAGCCTTGGCAGGCTCCTCGGCCAGTTCCTGCGCAGCAGCGGCCTCAGGGGCAGCCGCCTCGACGATCTCGGCAGATTCTTCAGCGACGGGCGTGTCGGCAACTTCAGCCTCTTCCTGCTTCTCAGCAGGCTTGGCCTCGTCTTCGGCACCCAGCAGCTCGCGCTCCCAGTCGGGCATGGGCTCGGCTTCGGAGGCTTCGCCGGTCTTGCCCTGCGAGCGCTCGATCAGGCCCTCGGCCACGGCGTCGGCGATGATGCGGGTGAGCAGCGCGACGGAGCGGATCGCGTCGTCGTTGCCCGGCACCGCGTAGTCGACCTCGTCGGGGTCGCAGTTGGTGTCGAGGATGCCGACGATCGGGATGTTCAGCTTGCGCGCCTCGTCGACGGCGAGGTGCTCCTTCTTGGTGTCAACCACCCAGACGGCCTGCGGGGTCTTACCCATGTCGCGGATACCGCCGAGGGTCTTCGACAGCTTGTCCTTCTCGCGCTCGAGGCCGAGCAGTTCCTTCTTCGTGAGGCCGGAAGCGGCGACGTCGGTGAAGTCCATGGCCTCGAGTTCCTTGAGGCGCTGCACACGCTTGGACACGGTGTCGAAGTTCGTGAGCATGCCGCCCAGCCAACGCTGGTTCACGTAGGGCATGCCGACGCGGGTGGCCTGCTCGGCGATGCTGCCCTGGGCCTGCTTCTTGGTGCCGACGAACAGGATCTGCCCGCCGCGCGCGACGGTGGACTTGACGAAGTTGAACGCCTTGTCAATGTAGGTCAGGGAGAGCTGCAGGTCGATGATGTAGATGCCGTTGCGTTCGGTGAAGATGAAGCGCTTCATCTTAGGGTTCCAACGACGGGTCTGGTGCCCGAAGTGAACGCCGTTTTCCAGCAGCTGCCTTGTGGTTACGACGGCCATGGCCGTTCCTTTCGCGGTTGGCGCAGCGCGCACAACCTCATATCGGGTGGGCGAAGCCCACGGTGGTTATTCCTGATGCGCTCGGTGCCCAACCCGCCTGGACGGGACCACTGAGCAACCGGGGCAAGCCCACAGCGCATGCGAAGTCACCCACGTGTGCGGGTGCGTGTGTGATTCTAGCGGAACCTCCGCTAGCCCCCCAACTGCCGAGCACATCAGCTGCCGTGCGGATACCCGTCGAAAGTTATCCACAGATTTCATATCGCATGCAAGTTTCGGGCGTGTCGCTGCCATAACAAAGGGTATGAAGAGGATTCTGCTCATCACCCTCCTGCTCGTGGCGTGGAACGCTACCCCAGCCCATGCCTCGGGCCTCGAACTCACGATGCCCGTCGATGGTCCCGTCGTGCGCGGCTTCGACGCACCCGCGCACCGCTACGGCCCTGGCCACCGCGGCGTCGACATCATGGCCAAACCGGGCACGCCCGTGCGCGCCGCCGCGCAGGGACGCGTGCATTTCGCGGGCGTCGTGGCGGGACGCCCGTCGGTGTCCATCGACCACGGCAACGGACTGCGCACCACCTACACTCCGGTGTCAGGCAGCGTACGCAAGGGCGAGGTGGTGACGTCGGGCCAGGTGATCGGCACACTGCAGCCTGGGCATTGCACGCCCGCCTGCCTGCATTGGGGGCTCACCGACGGCACCGACTACCACGACCCGCTCCCCTACCTCACGCTTCGTCGAGTACGGCTGGTACCCATGGGAGCGATGCCCGTGGTGCCAGCAGCGCTGCCCGCCGCGACGGTGGGCGTCGGGTCGGTCGCGCCTGGGCAGGCGCCTGTGCGGGGGCCGGTCACGTCGAAGTTCGGGATGCGTGTGCACCCGGTCACCGGCATCTACAAATTGCACGACGGGGTGGATTTCGGCGCCGCATGTGGCACGCCCATTCATGTGCCTTGGGCGGGCGAGGTGATCAAACGCGATACCAGCAGGGGATACGGGCTGCGAATCCACGTGCGCCATGAGAACGGTCTCGTCACGGCCTACGCCCACCTGCCGCGTTTCGACGTGCAGGTTGGCCAACACCTCGACGCGGGCGCGCAGGTGGGTGTGGTGGGCACCACCGGGTACTCCACCGGGTGCCATCTGCACTGGATGGCGTGGAAGGGTGGGGCGCTCGTGGACCCGCTGACGTTATTGCGGTGAGCTGGCACGGCTGGTCAGGCGCGCGGATGGGCCTGTTGAAAGGCCTGCCGGAGGCGCTCGGAGGTGACGTGGGTGTAGATCTGTGTGGTCGCCACCGACGCGTGCCCCAGCATCTCTTGCACGCTGCGCAGGTCGGCGCCTCCGTCGAGCAGGTGCGTCGCCATGGCGTGCCGCAGCCCGTGGGGGCCGACCTCCGCTCCGGGGCCGGCGGCGGCCGTCGCTTCGTGCACGACGCGTCTGGCTACCCGCGGGTCGAGCGCTCCTCCACGCGCCCCGAGGAAGAGGGTGTCGGGGCTCCGCGGCGTGGCCACCTCGTCGCGGCGCTCCAACCAGGCCGCGACGGCGCTCGCAGCGGGTGCTCCCATCGGCACTGCGCGTTCCTTGGCGCCCTTGCCCATCACCCGCACCGTGCGCTGCTCGGCGTCCACGTCGCGAATCTTGATGCTGGTGAGCTCAGAGATGCGCAGCCCGCTCGAATACAGCAGCTCGACGATGGCTCGGTCGCGGGCGGCCAGTGGGTCGTCGCTTTCCACCAGGCGCGTGGTTGCGCTCGCCATGACGTCGTCGATTTCCCCGTGCGACAGCACCTTCGGCAGCCGACGTGAGCGCTTCGGCGCCACCAGCCTGAGTGCCGGGTCGCCGTCGATGAATCCTTCTCTGGCCGCCCAGGCGAAGAAACCGCGCACGCACGCCACCCGACGTTGTATCGACGAGGCGGCCGTTCCTTCGTCGGCCATGTCAGCCAACCAGGTCCTGAGCGTGGTCAACGTGACGGCGCGCGGATCGTCGGTGTGGGCTGCGAGCAGGCGGAGGTCAGCGCCGTAGGCACGTACGGTGTGCGGCGAAAGCCCACGGTCGGTGGCGAGGTGTTCGCCGTACTCCTCGATCAGGGCTTCCCATGCGGCCATGGGTTCGAGACTACGTCGGGAGACGGCATAATGGGCGGAGCAAAACGTCGAAGGCAAGGATTGACAATGACGGACCTCACCACCGGTGGCACCGTGCTCCCCATCACCCGCTGGGGCACCCCCGTGATGCATCAGCAAACGCGCCTTGTGGAGCAGTTTGATGAGGAGCTTCAGCAGCTGGTGAGGGACATGTTCGCCACGATGGAAGCTGCCGAAGGTGTCGGCCTGGCCGCCACGCAGGTGGGCCTCGACCTCTCGGTCTTCGTGTACGAGTGCCCGGATGCGGACATGAACATCCAGCGCGGGGTGGTGTGCAACCCGGTGGTCACCCTGCCGGATGGCAAGGAGCGCGTGCTCGATACATCGGAGGAAGGCTGCCTCTCCTACCCGGGTGGATACGCGACGGTGTCCCGCCCGGACCACGCGATTTGCCGCGGGCAAGACACGATGGGCAACGATGTCGAGGTGATCGGCACCGGGCTCCTGGCTCGCTGCCTCCAGCACGAAACTGATCACCTGAATGGGACGGTTTATGGTGACAGGCTCTCGTCGAGGGCGCGTCGCAAGCTCGATAAGGAAGTGGCCGAGCTTGACTGGCGTTACCCCGCCGATTGGCCGGTGAGCCCGAAGCTCACCGCGGCCATACCTCCTGGCATGGCCGACGAAGACGCCGCCGAGTAGCGTCGAGCCCCGTGAAGTTCAAGATCGATCGGATGACGCTCGTCATCCTTGGCGCGCTGGCGCTATCGATCGTCGTACCCATCTCCGGGCGACCAGCGGAGATCTACAACTTCGCAACCAAGGTGGCCGTCTTCGTGCTGTTCTTCGGCTACGGCGCGCGCCTCAGCACTGCGGAAACGGTGGCGGGTATCAAGCACTGGCGCCTGCACCTGACCATCCTGGCGTTCACATTTGTGTTGTTTCCCCTGCTCGGCGCCCCGATGCTGCTCATGCCCGACGGTTTTGTGTCCGACCCTGTCCGCATTGGGCTCGTGTTCCTGTGCTTAGCTCCGTCGACAGTGCAGTCGTCGATCAATATGACCTCACTGGCAGGCGGCAACGTGCCGGCGGCCATGATGTCGGCTACCGCGTCGAATGTGTTGGGTGTGGTGCTCACACCCGCGCTGGTCATGCTGCTCTTCCCATCAGCCAGCGGCGGGCTGTCGTGGCAGATTGCCCTCGACGTGTTCGTCCAGCTGCTGCTGCCGTTCTTCTTGGGCCAACTCTCCCGCGTCTTCACGGCTACGTTCATGGCACGCCATAAAGACCGCCTGAAGCTCCTCGACCAAGCGGTGATCGTGCTCATCGTCTACGGCGCGTTCTCTGAGATGTTCGCCAGCGGCATGTGGCGGCGGCTCAGCTGGTCTGACTTGCTCGTGACGTTGGCGTTCACGCTCCCCCTGCTCGCGCTGATGCTGTGGTTGACGTGGCACGTCGCCGGCTGGCTCGGGTTCCCCCGCGAAGATCAGATTGCCGTCATGTTCTGCGGCACAAAGAAATCACTCGTAACCGGCGTACCGATCGCGTCCGTGCTGTTCCCCGCATCCATCGTGGGCATGCTCGTCGTGCCACTCATGATCTACCACCAGGCGCAGATCATCACGTCCAGCATCATCGCCGCACGCCTCGCCGCCAACACGCCATACCACGGGCCGAGCACGACATCCTAGCCCCCCATTTCATCCGCAGGCGCCTGGTGTACACTTTGGGTTGCTTGGGAGAGAAGCAGCGACGCTTTCCCCCCCTTAGCGCTCACCAACGATGATGATAACTAAGGAACACAATGGTGCCTGCAAAATTCACCCGGATCCAGGCCGCCACAACTCTTGCGCTTGTCTCATTGTGTTTGTTGCAAGGTTGTTCGGTCTCACCTCAACCGAGCCCCGAACCCCAGGGCACTCACCACTCCGCCAAAGGCAGCCCACAACCGTCATCCAGCTCAGCTCCGACTGCTTCCAAGACCGCATCAACACCTCAGAGTCAGGGCACAAATGACCACGACGTGACGGTCTATGATGCACATGGAACGTCGATTTCGTTTCCTACCGTAGACCTGTCGTCTGCAAGCCCGATAACGCTGCCGGAGATCGTCAAACTTGGCCGGCCTCCCGAAGGACACCCTGATCGCATTGTGCTCGCCCTCGCGTCCAATGCCGCGTTGGTGAGCTTCGATCCCAGCGAGAACAGAGATTCCGAGGAGATAGTAAAGAGCGGACGGGTCGGCCTTCTTTACGACAACCAATCCTCCAAGCTGTTCGACAGCACAGCACATATTCGTAGTGATGGCTTAGCTCGGCAGACGTACGCTGGCGATATCGACGACAACTGGGCTGTATGGATGGAGACGAGCTCCACCGATTTGAGCCAATCTAACTGGCGTCTCTTCTCGCAACGAATATCCGGTGGCACGCCACGACTCGTCGCGGCTGCGGAGGATCAGCTTTCCTCCGGCGCATCCGAAGTACCGCTGTTGGGTGGAGATCCGGTTCCCAAACTCTCAGCTGGACTGGTTTGGTGGTGGACAGCCACGCAGCAACAAGATGGGACATTCGGTGTCCGGGTCTTGGCAGCCGATCCAGCGAGAGGAGAGCCCAAGGAGATGCTTGCCTCCGGCTACTACGTCTCTCCTATTGATGGCGGCATCGTCGCGGTTCAGCTTGAGCACACCCCTGAATCACACAACGGAACAAACTATAAGGAAGTAGGCGTGGTGCGCATTGACGGATCCGGCCGCGTCACCAACGTGATTCGTTACTCCACTACCGAGGCAGAGGAAGAGGAAGAAGGGGTGGGCGTGTCCGAGTTGGCCTCCGGCGGGGACGTAGTGGCTGCACTCATCCAAGACAACATCATCATCGTTCGCGCAAACGGCGCACCGATCGCCCGCATTCCTCTCCCACTCAACACAGAAGTCGGGGAACTGGCTGTGTGCTCCGGGAAGGTGGCCTTCATCCCCACGGCTATGGGTGGTGAGGGAGACAAGGTGTTCATTTTTGACACCGCGACGGGCACTCTCAGTGCGATGAAGGCGCCACACGCTTACTCGTCCGTCATGTGCTCAAAGACACGGCTCGCGTGGGGCCAACTCGAGGAACCCGACTACATCACGACGCATGTCTCGAAGTGGAAGTAGTGGCGGCTAACACCCGTAAGGAATGCTGGAACCCACCAAAATTGGTGGGTTCCAGCATTCCTTATCTACGGTGCTCCTTATTCCGCGTACGGCTGGGTTTCGGCCTGAGTCGTGCAGGCCGAACTGGCGGCCCGGCACAGCGACGATACCCCGTCTGAGCCGACACGTTGGCGACGCTCAGCGCGGCTCGGCCCGCGCCCAGTCCAGCTCCTGCACCCGCATCTCGCCCGCATCCCAGCCGGCGGCGAGGGCCTTGCGCACGTCGTAGGTGTGCTCGTGGGTAATGAGATCCAGCGAATAGCGGTTGATACCCGGCAGCAGTGGGCCGAAGAGTTTCACCGGCGAAAGTGGAAGCCTGAGCGGCCTCAGCGCCCGGCCTGTCACCTGCCCCAACACCGAGGTGAGCACGTCGTCGCGCGAATACGGCTCGGGATCGGCGATGTTGTATGCCCCGGGTGCCCACGTGAGTGCCTGCACAGCAGCGCGGGCGAGCCCATCGACGTCGGTGAGGCTCAGCTTCACGTCAGGGCCAGGCAGCAGCAGCGTGTGCCCCCTGACCAGGCGCCGCAGCCTCGGCACCAGATGACGTTCGTCGAGCCCGTAGACCGCCGTCGGGCGCAACACCACAGCGCCTTGTGCCAGGGCCATCATCTCGCCCATGGCCTTGGTGCGTCCGTAGTGGCCAAGGTGGCCCTCGGTCGTCGGGTGGGACTCGTCGGCTAGGTGCCGCCGCTGGCGTGTGGAGTAGACAGACGAACTGGACATCCACACCACGGGGCGCTCCCCCACCACGTCCAACAGACGGCTGGCGCCCTCGACGTTGACCGCCCGGAAGTGCTGCGCATGGCCCGTATCCCCCACAGCTGCCGCGCAGTGCACCACCGCGTCGCACCCGCTGAGGTCGGGGGTCTCGCAGGCGGCGTCCCACCGTCGAAACTCTCCCGGCACCGAAGTCCTGCCCAGCGCGACGACACGGTGCTTCCTCTGACGCAGCGCCTGCGCCACGTACCTGCCGACGAACCCGCTCGCCCCCGTCACGGCCACCGTCAGCGCAACCACAACGACCTCCACTGCGGCAGCCCGGCACCGACGTCGGGGACTGCGCGCGTGACCCGGGGCCGGATGGGCGCGAAGGTGCGCAGCGCGTCCGCGACCATCGCCAGCGCCAGCCCTCGGCCCGGGCAGGCGTGGGAGCCGGCCCCGAACGCCAATTGCGCCTGGGCAGGTGGCTGCGGGTGCTGCACGCTCGGCTCCGGTCGGGCAATCGCAGGCAGCAGGTACAGCAGCAGGTGCTCCCCCCTGCGCACCGGACGTCCCTCCACCCGGCTGTCATCCCCGACGATCCGCGGCAACAGTGGCGACGGTGCGATCACGCGCATGAGTTCGGCAGCCATCACCTCCGGGTCGCGCTGAGCGTCCGGGAAGAGGCCATCATCGGCGCACCATGCCAGCGCGCGGGGAATGGCACTCAGCATGGTCGTGGTGGCAGCGACGGCCAGCATCACCTCGCTCGGACCCAGCCCGGGGAACTCCTTCTCCAGGGGTGCCGTGAGGTTGCGGGACGTGTCGCCGGCCAGGTGAGCGCGCACGGAGATGGCCGCGACGACACGTGTGGCGGCGGTGAGGGCCAGGGCACGCTCACGATCCGCAGTCATGCCGAGCAGGTCCAGTGTGACGAGCCCCGACATGATGCGGGACATCGTCACCACGTCGACGGCCTCGGCGGTCATCGCCTGCGCGTACTGATCCAGCACGGGCTTCCAATGGCGGGCGAGCCGACGGATGCCCGCACCCGTCAGCGCTGCCCCCAGCTCGCGGCGAGACTGCCGGTGCGCGCTCCCGTCCCCGTCAAACCAGCTCTCCCCTGCGCTGCCTTGGCCACGCACCAGCCCCCCGGTGGTGTGTCTGTCGGTGCGATCCAGCGGCACCTTCGTGAGCACCTCACGCACACCCTCAGCACTGGCGACGATCCGTCGTCCCGGCAGGCCCGTGTGCCTGCCGATGCCCAGCGCCGCGAACACCAGCGGATGAGCGGCCACGTGTACGAGCCGGTCGCGGATGCGTGCCCTCCCCATCAGCGCTCCTGCTCCTTCCCGATGTGCTGCTGCACCAGGGCCCGGGCTGCCTGACGATCGGGTTTGTTCGAGCGGCCGGAGGTGGGCACGGTGTCGAAGATGATGTGATCGACGACGAGCCCCAGCTCCCGAGCCCTGCGTTGGAGCACCCCGCGCAGCTTGTCCGAGCGGGCTCCCGCTTCCACGAGCAATGCCAGCTCCTCGTCGCCGTCATCGGCGGGTACGCCGAGCAGCAACGCGACGTCGACCCCTTCGACGGTGAGCCTCGGCTCATAGAGGCCCGGGTAGATGTTGTCCGTGCCCCGAAGGATCATGTCCTTGCGGCGTCCCTGAAGCCACAGCTCGCGGCCCTCGAGCACGCCCAGGTCGCCGGTGGCAACGTCGTCGCGCCATTGCCCATCGATGCATCTCGGGGCCATCGATCGGCCGGAGAGGATGATCTCGTCGTCCTCAATGCGCGCGTCCACGCCGTCGAAGAGCCGGCCCACGTGATCGCCGCGCGCGTCGTCGGTGAGTTTGTCGCGCGACTCGATCGCCGCCGCCGGGAAGACCTCGGTCATTGCGTACACTCCCCATGCCTCGTCGGCGCCGGCTGCGCGCAGCCGGGAGAGCAGGTTGGCCGTCACTGTGGCCGAGCCCGCGAAGACGCGGCCGGTCGTCGTGGCTCCGGCAGCCAGCGCGGCACGCCATTGGGGCGGGGTTAGATAGGTGTGGGATGGACGCCATTTCCGCAACTGCCCGGCGATGCGTCGGGGATTGCGTGCGGGCAACACGATAGGTTTGCCGAGCGCATAGGCGGGCAGCATCGCAAAGAAGGTGCCCGCCATGACGGGTCCCGGCGCATCGGCGTCGAAGAGGGTCGAGACCATCTCCGCGCCCGCCGACAACGAACCGGCCGTGTGCACAACGCCCACCGGATGCGCGGTGGTGCCGGAGGTGAACACCGTCAGCGCGGACTGATCCTCCTCCACCCCGTAGCGTCGCACCTGCGCGCCACCCACATCGTGGATGGAGACGATCTCCGGCCAGATCCTCCAGTCCGGCAGCCCTGCCGGGCGCCGCAGCCAGCCCGGCCCCTTGAGCAGGAATCTGAGCCCCGGTTCAGCGACGACGAAGTCCGGCATCGTCTCCTCGAGCCTGCTCTGCACCAGCTCGGTGCCGCCTTTGGGACTGATGAGGTCGATACGGATCCCCATGCCGACCGCCGCGAGCGCGAGCGCGAACGAGGCCGGGCCGGGGCGGACCATGAGGACGAAGTTGCGGGCCCTGCGCCCCCGCAGCCCGCCAGCGTACGTCCGCACCAGGTCGGCAAACTCTGCGCGCGAGATCCGATCGATCCCCAAGAAGACCGGGTCGTCGGGACGATCGGCGAGCCCGTCGAGCACACGTTGCAGCAGCAGCTCACTCATCGCGGGTCTTCCTCCTTGCCGCCGGCGCCCTTGTCCAGGTACCAGCGTGCCGTCTGGACGACACCCATCGCCTTCAACCGCCGTGTCGAGTTCTCACTGACCATGCCGCGGCACTGCACGATGCGCGGCGTCGTGGCACGCATCGCATTGAGAAACTGCCTGTCCGTGGGGGCGCCGCGCCGCAGCCAACCACCTGATGCGAGGTAGGTCTCGGCGCGCACCGCCATGTTGTTGCCGGCGTGCATGCGGTAGGGGGTGAGAAACTGCGGCCCGCGATTGGCCGGGCGCCACCGTCCGAACCACGCCGCCAGCCGCACCTGGGCAGCAAACAGCAGCCGCGCCGGCAACCCGTTCTCATCCCGACGGGCGGTGATTGCCCCGCACACCAGGTCGGCCTCCTTGATCTCTTTCCGGGCGCGGGCAAACCAGTCAGGTCTTGGCAGACAGTCGGCGTCAGTGCGGGCAAACCACGGCGCGCCCCGGGAGATAAGCCAGCGTGCACCAGTGTCGGCGGCGCAGCCCACTCCCTTCTCCGGCTCGGTCAGGACCGTGACTCGAAACGGTGCCGACGCAGCGAAGCGCCGCACGACATCGGCGGTGTCGTCGGTGGAGGCGTTATCGACGACCACAAGCTGAAACTCGTGGCACGTCTGCCGGGCGAGCGCGTCGAGTGTGGCCGCAATGCCGCGCGACTCGTTGTATGCGGGGATCAACACGCCGGGCAGAGCCATCTCAGCCACACTCCCACGGCATGACCTGGATAGAGATGCCACCACCCAGCCCAACGAGCAGGCTGCGCTCGCCAGGCGTGATGTTCTCCCAGACTCGCGAGAGCTGAATCGGCAACGACGCGGAGGCGATGTTGCCCAGCTCCGGTACGGTCCACACGAGTTGTTCGCGGCGCGCGCCCACGACATCACAGAATCGTTCGGCATACGGCACCGTCACCTGGTGGACGAAGATGTGCCGGAAGTCCTGCACGTGCCGACCGTCGCGGTGCAGCAGGGCGTCGATCACATCGGGCCCCATGCTCTCGAATGCGAGCCGCAGCTCCGTGCCGGCACCTGTGAAGTAGAGCTTGTCGAAATCGAATGGATGCCGGGAGCCGCCGCCGAAGATGCCGCCGACGTCCCAGTGCTCGGAGCGGGTCTCAGCCATCGGCCGCCCGAGGCCTGGGCCCGGCCCTTGGCCCAGCACCACGGCCCCACCAGCATCACCGAAGGTGAAGCCTGCGAAGTGCGTCATGAATTGCCGAAGCGATTCCAGTTGCCACCTGATCGAGCGCGTCGGGGTCTCCCCCGTGACCACCAGCGCCCGCGAGTACGCGCCCGAGGCGAGCAGTGTCGTCGCGATCTCGATCCCGTTGATGAACGAGTTGCAGGCGTTGGTCACATCGAAGGCGTGGGCGCGGATGCCCAGCTCGTGCGTGACGACGTGCGCGGTCGCGGGCTCGATGAAGTCTCGTGAGGCGGAAGCGAACACCAGCAGGTCCACCTCCGACGGCGCCACGCCTGCTGCCTCCAGCGCTGCCTCCCCAGCGCGGGCGGCGAGCGTCGAGGCGTACTCATCCTCAGCCACCATGCGTCGGGTACGGATACCGGTGACCCGTTCGACGACACCCTGCGGCAGCCGAAATCCAGAGGCCTGACGGATGCGGTCCTCAATCTCCGCAGAAGGCACGACTCTCGAGGGCAGGGCCTCGGCCGCGCCCAGCACTGTGATGCCCACTAGGCGGTGGGTCCCCCGTGTTGTTGCGGGGGCTGGGGCGCAGCCCACGGGGCCTGCGGCTGCGCGGCAGAAGTCTTCGGGGCCAGATCCTGTTGCTGCGCCGACGCCTGCTGCGGGGGCTCCAGCTGCGACGGCGCCCCTGCGATCTGCTGAGTGGTCGGCTCCTGGGCCTGCTTGCCGGTGGCCTTGCGCTTGGCAACGCCCTGGTTGTCGAGTGATTGGGCCTCGTTGATGGCCTGCTGGACAGTCTCCTGCGAGGCTTTGCGGTCCTTCTCTGTCTGCTCGGCGATCTCTGCTTGGACGTCGATCTTCTCCGGGGCCTTGAACTGCTTCGCCCCCTCAGAGACGTAGGTGCGGCCCTCGTTGCTGTTGCCGCCACCCATCGCGTTACCGAGGCCCTTCAACGCGTCGTTAAGTTCGGAGGGCACGACCCACACCTTGTTGGAGTCGCCCTGCGCGAGCTGCGGCAGCATCTGCATGTACTGGTAGGCCAGGAGCGCCTGGTCGGGCTGACCGGCATGGATGGCCTGGAACACCGTCGTGATGGCCTGCGCCTCACCTTCTGCCCGCAGCATCGCCGACTGACGTTCGGCCTGCGCTCGCAGCACCGCCGCTTCCCGCTCACCTTGAGCCCGCAGAATGGCCGACTCGCGGTCACCGCCCGCGTTCAGCACCTGCGACTGACGCTGGCCCTCGGCGAGCAGAATCTGCGCACGCTTGTCGCGCTCCGCGCGGGCACCCTTCTCCATGGCGTCGCGGATCGTCGCCGGCGGCTCAATCGAGCGAAGCTCCACGCGGTTGACCTTGATGCCCCACTTGCCCGTGGCTTCGTCAAGTACCGAACGCAGCCGCTGGTTGATCTCCTCGCGGGAGGTGAGCGTCGCCTCCAGATCCATGCCGCCGATGATGTTACGCAGCGTGGTCATAGTGAGTTGCTCGATGGCCGCGCGGTAGTTCTGCGCCTCGTAGGCGGCTCGGCGGGGTTCGACGATCTGGAAGTAGATCACGGAGTCGATCGACACCATGAGGTTGTCTTCCGTAATGACGCCCTGCGGCGGGAACGAGACCACCTCTTCGCGCATGTCGAGCAGATAGGCCACGCGGTCGAACAACGGCAGGATCAGGTGCGGGCCGGGATCCAGCACTCTGTGCATCTTGCCGAGGCGCTCGATGATGGCCTTCTGCTGCTGGCGGACGATCTTCAGGCTCATCGCCAGCAATAGAATCACCAGCGCGATGAGGGCAATAATGACGTATTCCACGTCGCGTTCCTTTCTAGAATTCGGCGTCGAGCGGTTTGGGTGAGGAGGATGGGTACACGAGCAGCGTGATGCCGTCCATGCCGAACACCTCGATGTGTTGGCCTTCGAGAATCCGTGCCTGCGGGTCGTAGGGCCGGGCTTCCCACACCTGCCCGTCGACGCGCACCTCGCCGCTCGCGGGGGTGATCTCGGCCGTCGCCACGCCGGTGGCGCCGACGAGTTGATCCAGCGACGAACGGTAGCCGGGCGAGTTCCGCACGCGGTCGAGCAGCGATGGGCGCAGCAGCCACAGCGTGAGCGCCGCTACCCCGATACCCACGAGCGCCTGCAGCCACACCAAACCGGGCGCGACGAACCACGTCGCCCCCGCCGCCAGGGCGCCCACGGCGAGCATGAGGAGTGTGAGATCCAGGGTGAGGAGTTCAGCTGCGGCAAGGGCGATTGCCAGTAGCCCCCAGCCGATCCAGCCGTTGTCTCGGAACCAGGCGACGAGCCAGTCCACTGGTCACGCTCCTCGCGCGGCCCACCGGCCGTCGACGTAATCCACACGCAATGCGGTGTCGAATGCGTCGCTGAGATTGGCGGAGGTCAAGGTGTCGTGCAGAGGCCCCGCTGCGACGATGCGCCCGTGGTTCATCAGCATGCAGTGCGTGATACCAGCCGGAATCTCCTCAACGTAGTGCGTCACCAACACCGATGCGGGCGAGAACGAGTTCGAGAAGAGGTCGCCCAGTGTGGCGACGAGCGCCTCGCGCCCTGCGATGTCGAGGCCGGCGGCGGGTTCGTCGAGGAGGAGCAGTTCGGGGTCGGTCATGAGTGCGCGAGCCACCTGCACGCGCTTCTGCTCGCCGGATGACAGCGTGCCAAACGTGCGGTCGGCAAACTGCGCGATGCGGAACTCCTCGAGCAGCTGATCGGCGCGGGCGAAATCCCACTCGTCGTAGTCTTCGTTCCACCGTCCGACGACGGCGTAGGCGGCGGAGACGACGAGGTCGCGCACCTTCTCGTGCGCCGGAATGCGTTCGGCAAGCGCCGACGAGGTGAGGCCAATGCGCGGGCGCAGCTCGAACACGTCGACGGCGCCAATCACTTCGCCGAGCACACCGACGACGCCGTCGCTCGGGTACAGCTGCGCGGCGAGGAGCTGCAGCATCGTGGTTTTGCCGGCGCCGTTGGGGCCGATCACCACCCAGCGCTGGTCTTCGTCGATGCGCAGGTCGATGTTGTCCAGCAGCACCGCCTGCCCACGTCGAACCGTGACGCCCGCCAATTCCGCTACCGCTGTTGCCATGTTCCCAAGCCTACCTGCAGCGGGCTTCGTCGGCGGGCGATCCAGCCGCGAGCCGCCTAGTTGCGCCTACGCCCCCGTCGAGTGGAGACCGCCGTCGACGTGCACCATCTCCCCCGTCGTGGCGGGGAACCAGTCAGACAGCAGCGCGACGACGGCCTTCGCCGCCGGGCGGGCGTCCTTGGCGTCCCAACCCAGCGGGGCGCGCGTGCCCCAGATGTCGTTGAACTCGCTCGCGCCGGGAATGGCCTGCTTCGCGAGGGTGTCGATGGGGCCGGCTGCGACGATGTTGGAGCGGATGCCGTCGGGTCCGAGGTAGCGGGCGAGGTAGCGCGACGTCGACTCCAGCGCCGACTTCGCCACACCCATCCAGTCGTAAGACGGCCACGTCACCTGTGCGTCGAAGGTGAGCCCGACGATAGATCCGCCTTCTGCCATCATCGGCTTGGCCGCCATGGCGAGGGACTTCAACGAGTACGCGGAAATCTGCAGCGCCTGTGCGACGTCGGACCATTCGGTATCGAGAAATCGCCCGCCGAGCGCGGTCTCGGGGTTGGCGAAGGCGATGGAGTGCACGACGCCGTCGAGGCGCTCACCGAAGTGCGGTTCGAGTGCTGCCGGCAGCCCGGTGAGGTGCTCGTCAACGGTGATGTCGAGCTCGATCACCGGCGGTGCCGGGTCAAGCCGTTTTGCGACGCGGTTGGCGAGCCGCAGCGCGCGCCCGGCGCCGGAGATGACGACGTTGGCGCCTTCTTGCTGCGCGATGTCGGCGACGACGTACGCAATCGATGTGTCGATCGTCACGCCCGTGACGAGAATGTTCTTGCCTTCGAGGATGCCCATGTGTTCGTCCTTATCTCTCAATGACCCATGCCTAGCCCGCCATCCACGGGGATGACGGCGCCAGTGGTGTAACCGGCCGCATCGCCCGCTAGGAACAGCGCGGCGGCGGCAACGTCGTCGACACTGCCCAGTCGGCCCGCCGGAATGCGCTGCTCGTAGCCTTTGATGACGTCGGGGTCGAGAGCCTTCGTCATGTCGGTGTCGATGAATCCGGGCGCGATCACGTTGCAGGTGACCCCGCGGGCGCCGAGCTCACGGGTGACGCTGCGCGCCATGCCGACGAGGGCTGCTTTCGAGGACGCGTAGTTCACCTGGCCAGGGTTGCCCATGAGGCCGACCACGGACGAGATGAGGATCATCCGGCCGAAGCGAGCGCGCATCATCGGGCGCGATGCCCGCCTGACGACGCGGAACGTGCCGGTGAGGTTGGTGTCGAGCACCTGCTGCCAGTCGTCGTCGGACATGCGCATGAGCAGCGTGTCCTTCGTGATGCCTGCGTTGGCGACGAGCACCTCCACCGGCCCGAGTTCACGTTCCACCTGTTCGAACGCTTCATCGACGGAGCTCTGGCTGGTGATGTCGCACTGCACGCCGAGCACTCCGTCGGGCACCTCCCCGCTGCGGTAGGTGGCCGCGACGCGGTAGCCGGCGTCGCGGAATGTCTCGGCCATGGCGCGGCCGATCCCTTTGGATCCGCCGGTGACAAGTACCACTCGATCAGTCATGGACTGCAACCTACCGGAGCCAGGCGCGCACCGGACTGTGTAATTCCCACAGCATTTCCTCGCTCATGCTGGAGTAGGCTGACTCGCATGGCCAGAAGCGACGAGGGAACCCACCATGCTCCCATCGCTCCGCGTGGCCACTCGCTCGACGTCGAGGAGCGTCAGAAGCGCTATACCATCACGATGATCGTGCGCACAGCGTGCTTCCTGCTGTTCCTCGTCGTGCCCGGATGGTGGAAGATCGTGGCGCTCGCGGGCGCGGCCATCATTCCCGCCTTCGCCGTCGTGCTGGCCAATGGTGAAGATCATCGCGCAACGCACTACGCTTCCGACGACGACACCGACGACCCGCTGGCCCTACCGGCAGCCGAGGTGATTCCCGGGGAGGTGGAGCCGGAATGAAAAAGAAGATGATTGTGCGTTGGGTTGCGCTCGTCGTACTCATCGCAGCGCTGGCCTATACCTTCGTGCAGCTGGGCGAGTGGCAGCTGCGACGCCTGGACGAACGCCGAGCGAGCAACGCGCGCGTCATCGAGCATTCACACGAGCAACCTGTGCCGTACGAGCAACACATGAACCGGGTGATGACCGACGACGACGAGTGGCACGTCGTGACCGTCACCGGCCAGTACACCGGCGAGACGTTCCAGGTGCGCTACCGCAACCAAGACGGCCCGGGCACCGAGGTGGTCTCCCCCATGCGCGCCACCGACGGGCGCACGGTGCTCATCGACCGCGGGTTCATTCCTCGCCCCAACGGCCAGCCCGACCCGGAGCCTCCGCCACCGCCCGACGGAGAAGTCACCGTCACGGGCTACGTGCAGCGCAATGAGCGCGGCAAGGACGAGGCCGTGGTGCCACACGAGTACAAGGTGCGGCTCATCAACTCGGACAAGATTGGCGAGTCGCTCGGCGTCGAGCTCGTCAACGGCTACGTGGCCGCGTTCGAGTCCAGCCCGGCCGACGCCACGTCGCTGCAGCCCATCGCGCTACCCAGCCTCGACGAGGGCCCGCACCAGGGCTACGCGTGGCAGTGGTTTTCATTCGCGGTGATCGCAGGTATTGGCGTGATTGTGCTGATCCGCGCCGACATCCGCGACTACCGCAAGGCCCAACGCAAGAAGGCGCAGCGTGCCGCGAAGGCCGACGCGGCGGAGCAGCAATGACGGTGTTGGCAGCGGTGGCGCCGTGGCTGCGGTGCCCCGTGTGCGCCGGATCTATGGCCCTCGACGGGCGCTCGCTGCGCTGCGATCACGGCCACGCGTTCGACGTCGCGAAGCAGGGCTACGTCAACCTGCTCGGCCATGGCGCTCCCCAGCACGCTGACTCTGCGGAGATGGTGGCAGCTCGCCAGCGCTTCCTGCAGGCTGGCTGGTACTCCCCCATCGCGGATGCGGTGCGCGAGGCCTTGTCAGGCGCCGGTTCGGTGGTGGAGGTGGGTACCGGGCCCGGCTACTACCTGGCGCACGCGCTGCGCGCGGGTGCGACGGGGCTCGCCACCGACATCTCGGTGCCAGCGTGCCGGCGGGCGGCCAAGGTGGATGCGCGCGTCGCGGCGGTCGTCGCCGACACGTGGGCGGGGCTGCCGTTGCGGGACGCGTGCGTCGATGCGGTGCTGTGCGTCTTCGCCCCGCGCAACATGCCGGAGTTCCAGCGGGTACTCAGCCCAGGCGGGCGGGTGTGCATCGTCGTGCCCAACGAGGGCCACCTGGCTGAACTGCGCGCGGCGGAAGGCCTCCTTGGCATCGACGGCGACAAGGCCGAGCGCCTCACCGCGTCGTTGGCAGATGCGACGACCACCCGCCTGCGCTTCCCGCTCGATCTCGACGCCGAAGCCGCGACGGACCTCGTCGGGATGGGGCCGAATGCGTTCCACCAACGCCAGGTGGCGGCTGCCTGCGCCACCACCGTCGACGTGAGTGTCGTCGTCGGCAGCTTTGCGTAGGTGCCCCGGCCCCGTTTGCGCAACTCTCGTCCACAGACGTAGCCAGCGCATTACGCTGAAGTAGTGGCAGCTCTCACCTACGGATTGGGCACGCTCGGCCGCGACATGGTCGCCGGCATGGTGAGCATGTTCCTCATGTTCTACCTCACCGATGTGCTGGGCATCGGTGGCCAGACGCTCGCCGTCGTCACCGGCGTGATGGTGTTCATGCGCATCTTTGACGCGGTGAACGACCCCTTCATGGGCTGGATCGTCGACAACACCCACACCCGTTGGGGGAAGTTCAAGCCGTGGATGGCGATCGGCACCGCGTGCTGGGCTGTCACGAGCATCCTCATGTTCACCGATTTCGGGCTGGACGGCTGGCGGTTCGTCGTCGTGTTCACGCTGGTGTACGTTGCCTTCGAGATCGCGTACACCATCAACGACATCTCCTACTGGGGCATGCTCCCCTCGCTCACCAGAGACCAGAAGCAGCGAGAGCGCATCGGCATGGTGGCGCGCGTGTGCGCGAATATCGGCCTGTTCGCTGTGGTCGTCGGGATTGTGCCCATCACGAAGGCGATGGAGCCGGCGGTGGGCGGGCTGAGCCAGGCGTGGTTCTGGTTCGCCGTGATCCTCGCGGGCATCATGGTGATCTTCCAGCTGCTGCCGATCTGCTTCTCCAAAGAACAGGTGCACACTGGCAACGAAGCGACGACGCTGCGCGGCTTGTGGCAGGCCATCGCGAGCAACGATCAGCTGATGTGGACCACCTTAGGAATGGTGCTGTTCATGACCGGCTACACCACGACGACCTCGCTCGCGCTCTACTACTTCAAATACGTGTTTGGCGACGAGAACACGTACTCGGTGTTCGCCGCGCTCCTGGGCGTCACGCAGATCGTCGCATTGCTACTGTTTCCCGTTGTCGCACGCTACGTCCGACGGTTCACGATCCACCTGGGCGCGACGATCATCATGGCCGTGGGATACGTCGTATTTCTTGCCGCGGGTACCTCGTTGCTGGGCGTGGGAGTGGCCGGTGTGCTCCTCTTTGCGGGGCAGGCACCGATCCAGTTGCTCATGGTGATGTTCATCGCGGACAGCGCCGAGTACGGGCAGTGGAAGTTCCAGCGGCGCAACGAAGCGGTCACCTTCGCCCTTCAGCCGTTCATCTACAAGTTCTCAAACGCGTTGGCGACGGCGGTCGTCGGCATCACGGTGATGCTCAGCGGCATCGCGGATGCCGGCGCTCTCGGAGCTTCCGGTATCGATGAGTCGGGGAAAACTGTGGTGCGCATGGCCATGTTCGGCCTCCCTGCGGTGCTGGTGGTGGTGAGCTGGGCGGTGTTGCGCGCCAAGTATCGCCTTGACGAGGGCACCTACCAGGGCATCGTCGACGAGCTTCGCGAGCGAGAAGAATCGGGGCATGCATAGACTGGCGGGCATGCGTGCCCCATTCACCAGGAAGACCAAACTCCGCGACTTTCTGTGCCACCCTCTGGCCAGCGACATAGCGGACAAGCTCACCCTCTACACCGGGGCACCGACGTGGTTGCCTGGTGTGCTCGGGCCGCTCCGACTGAGCACGATCGACTTCCTCGCGGGGCTCGCCGGCGGCAAGGGGCTCGTCGACCAATGCATCGACGTGTGCAACTCCGTCGACGGCACCCTGACGCATGACGGCCCCGATGAGCACCCGTGGTGGCGCAGCGCCGTGTTCTACCAGATTTACCCCCGCAGCTTCTGCGACTCGAACGGCGACGGCATCGGCGACATTCGAGGCATCATCGACAGGCTCGACTACCTCCAAGACCTCGGCGTCGACTGCCTGTGGCTCTCCCCCATTTTCGCCTCCCCCAATCGCGACATGGGCTACGACATCAGCGACTACCGCGCGATCATGGACGAGATGGGCACCCTCGATGAGGTCGACGAACTCATCGCGCAATGCCACGCGCGCGGCATGCGCATCATCCTTGATCTCGTCGTCAACCACACCAGTTCCGAACACGCCTGGTTCCAGCAGGCCCTCGCCGATCCCAAGGGAAAGTACGGCGACTACTACTGCTTCGTCGAAGGTTCCCCCGACACACCACCGACGAACTGGCAGTCGTTCTTCTCCGGCCCGGCGTGGCGATGGCTGCCCGAGCAGGGCTACTGGGTGCTCCACCTCTTCGACGAGCACCAGCCGGACCTCAACTGGGACAACCCGGACGTGCGCCAAGAAGTGGCGGAGCTCGTGCGCTGGTGGCTCGACCGCGGCGTCGACGGCTTCCGCATGGACGTCATCAACTACATCTCGAAACCCGCCGAGCTCACCGACGGGCACCCCCTCGTCGGCGAGCTGCTCGATTTTACCGGCATCGAGCACTACTTCTACGGCCCGCGCCTCGACGAATACCTCGCCGAGCTGCGCCGCGAGGGCTTCACGCGCCCCGACGGATCCACCGCCGTCATGATCGGCGAGACCCCAGGCATCGGCATTCAGACTGGACGCCTGCTCAGCAGCTGGTCACGCCAAGAGATGGATCTCGTCTTCAACTTCGACGGGCTGGAGAATCCAGGGCGCCTGCGTTGGGACTCCTACACCTACGACCTCAACTACCTGGCGCGGTTCTGGAGCCACTACAACGCGCAGCTCGGGGAGGGCGACTGGGTGGCGCTCTTCGTCGAGAATCACGATAACCCGCGCATGGTCAGCAAGGTCTGCCCCGACGCAGCACACGACCCCGCACTACGACAGCGTGTGGCGAAGCTCATCGCGGCGATGCAGCTCACCATGCGGGGTACGCCGTTTATCTTCCAGGGCCAGGAGCTCGGCAAGGTCAACGAGCCGTTCACCGGACCGTCAGATTTGCGGGACGTGGAATCTACGAACCGTTACGCGGCGCTCAAGGGCGAGGGCCTCAGCGATGCTGAGGCGTGGGCACAGATCATCGCGGGTTCACGAGACCACGCCCGCACGCCGATGCGCTGGACGGAACGCCAGGACGATCACGAGGCGTGGTTGCCGGGGCTCGAGCGGGAACCGGGGTTCTCGGCGGAGGCGCAGCAGGCCGACCCCGGATCGGTATGGCACTGGTATCGCACCTTGCTGCAGCTTCGTCGGGGGCATTCGGCGTTGGCAACCGGACGGCTCGAGGTGGTGCACCATCGTAAGGACGTCTTCTGCTTCGTGCGTCGCGACGATGCGTCAGGCTGGTTGATTGAGCTCAACCTGGGCGGGAAGCAGCGTCGGCGCCCGAAGGCGACGGGCAACCCCACGCCTGTCATTGGGGCTCGGGGTGCGACGATGGCTCCGTGGTCGGTGACCGTCAGCCGGCTCGACGCTGCGGGCTGAGCGACGTCACACGCACACGCTGCGTTTGTCGGCGGGCAGCATGTAGGTGTCGCCCGTCGAGGCTGGGGCTTCTGGTCCGAAGGCGCGCATTTCAGCCGCTGCGTAGATGAGCACGCACGTGCCTTCCGTGCGCGTCGCGGCAACGGCGGCGTGGTACTGATACTCGCCGTGGTCGATGACAGCGGCGCCGTCTTCGGCCACGATCATGGCGATGCGGGGTATGGAGTTGGATCCGCCGAGGCTGAGCACGCACGTCGTGCCTCCGGATACCTCAGAGTGGTACACCTCAGCACGCAGCACGCCCGAATCCGTGGTGGCATGGAGGCCGTCGCGGTCAACCAGCGGAATAGTGGCGACGAGATCGCCGTAGCAGTTTTCAACGACGTGCGCTGATGCCTGCGCGGGAACGGCGGCGCCGGCCAGCAGCAGTGCCGAGCCGAGGAGCGCGTTGCGAAGGCGGTGCATTGCTTCATGGTATCGCTCCCGCATAGCGGGGCGGAAGCGCGGCTAGGCCAGGTCGACGAGTTCGGCGTAGTCGTCGCTCCAGAGGTCTTCGACGCCGTCGGGCAGGACGAGCACGCGGTCGGGCTCGAGCGCCTCGACTGCGCCGGGGTCGTGCGTGACGAGCACGACGGCACCGGAGTAGGTGCGGATGGCGTTGAGCACCTCGGCACGCGACGCCGGGTCCAGGTTGTTCGTCGGCTCGTCAAGCAACAGCACATTCGCGGCGGAGACAACGAGCATGGCGAGCGCCAGCCTCGTCTTTTCGCCGCCCGACAGTACTTTCGCGGGCTTGTCGACGTCGTCGCCGGAAAACAGGAACGAGCCGAGCACGCTGCGCACCTCGGTGTCGTTCAAGCTGGGCGACGAGGAGCGCATGTTGTCGAGCACCGAGCGCTCGACGTCGAGGGTCTCGTGCTCCTGCGCGTAGTAGCCGAGCTTGGCGCCGTGCCCGTAGCGAACCTCGCCCGCGGTAGGTTCCTCGATGCCGGCGAGCAGCCGCAGCATCGTCGTCTTACCCGCACCGTTGAGGCCCAAGATGACCACCTTCGAGCCGCGGTCGATGGCGAGGTCAACGGCGGTGAATACTTCCAGTGAGCCGTAGTGCTTGCTGAGCCCTTCGCCCATGAGTGGCGTCTTGCCCGACGGCGCCGGGTCCGGGAAGCGAATGTGCGCCACCTGGTCTTGCACCCGCTCGCCTTCGACCCCGGCGAGTAGCTTCTCCGCCCGCTTGGCCATGTTCTGGGCGGCGACGGCCTTCGTCGCCTTCGCACGCATCTTGTCGGCCTGCGCCATGAGCTGGCTCGCCTTGCGCTCCGCGTTGGCGAGTTCCCGGCGGCGACGTTTCTCGTCGGTCTCGCGCTGGAGTAGATAGCGCTTCCAGTCCATCGAGTAGATGTCCATCTCGGAGCGGTTGGCGTCGAGGTGGAACACTTTGTTCACCACGTCGCCGAGCAGTTCGACGTCGTGGCTGATCACCAGCAGCCCGCCCGGGAACGTCTGGAGATAGTTGCGCAGCCAGTGGATGGAGTCGGCGTCGAGGTGGTTGGTGGGCTCGTCGAGCAGCAGGGTGTCGGCGTTGGAGAACAGAATGCGCGCAAGCTCGATGCGTCGGCGCTGACCGCCAGACAACGTCTTGAGCGGCTGCGTGAGCACGCGGTCGGGCAGGCCAAGGTTCGACGCGATCCGCGCGGCCTCCGATTCCGCGGCGTACCCGCCGGCCGCGACGAAGGCGTTCTCCGCTTTGGCGTACGCGGCCATGGCCGCCTCGCGTTCGCTGGCGGTGCCGTCGGCCATCGCCGCTTCGGCTTCCTGCATACGTTTAGCCGCGTGGTCGAGCCCGCGGGCGCCGAGGATGCGGTCGCGGGCGATCTGTTCCGGGTCGCCCGAGCGTGGATCCTGCGGCAGGTAGCCGAGCGTGCCGGAGCGCGTCACCTTGCCAGCAGCGGGAAGGGCTTCGCCGGAGAGGACTTTCGTCAGCGTGGTTTTGCCTGCGCCGTTACGCCCGACGAGCCCAATCCGGTCGCCGGGAATGATCTGAAACGACACCGGCGAGAGCAACAGCCTCGCTCCCGCCCGCACTTCTACATCGTTTGCCCGCAGCACGGTTGGCTAGTGTACGCGTCTTGGCAGCGCGACGGGCAACGTCGGGTATAGGCCGGAATGAACAACACAGTGTGAGATCTGTTACGGAAAAGCGCAACAAATCTCACACTGTGTTGTGTCTCGCGACGGGCACCCCGCTAGCTGGGCAGGCTCAGATGCTGAAGCCGATGGCACGCAGCTGCTCGCGACCATCGTCGCTGATCATCTCGAGCGTCCACGGCGGCAGCCACACCCAGTTGATGGTCACCGAGTTGGCGAGCCCGTCGAGCACGTACTTCGTGTCGTACTCGATCTTGTCGGTGAGCGGGCACGTCGGAGAGGTGAGCGTCATGTCGAGCGTGACGTTAGATTCGTCGTCGACGGTCACCCCGTACAGGAGCCCCAGGTCGACGACGTTGACCATCAACTCTGGGTCGACGACGTCGCGCATAGCCTCTTCGATGTCTTCCACCGTGGGCTTCGCCGACGGCTGGTTCACGTCGGGCAGCTCGTCCTTGACGAGGTCACTTGGGCGAGGTTCGGTCATCACTGCTCCTTCGCTTGGGCCTGGAGGATGGCGTCGCGTACTGCGGCCCACCCCAACAGTGCGCATTTGACTCGTGCGGGGAATTTCGCGACGCCGGCGAACGCGATGGCGTCTTCGAATCGGTCTTCGTCGGGCACCCGCTCCCCCTTCGATTCCATCACCTCGACGAACTCGTCGTACAGCTCCATCGCGTGCTGTGCGGTGTTGCCGATGACGAGGTCGGTCATGATCGACGTCGAGGCCTGCGAGATCGAGCACCCCTCCGCCGCGTACGAAACGTCGCCGACGGTGTCGCCGTCGAGATGCACCCGCAAGGTGAGTTCGTCGCCACATGACGGGTTCACGTGGTGCACTTCGACGTCGTGCGGATCGCGCAGCCCCGAGTGATGCTTCTCGCGATAGTGATCCAAAATTATGGTTTGGTACAGCTCATCAACGTTCATGTGAACCTCCAAACTTGGGCGCGAAGTAGTCGCGGGTGTAGACGAGCGCGTCGGCCAGCGTGTCGATCTCTTCCTTGGTGGTGTACAGGTAGGCGCTGGCGCGCGTCGACGACTGGAAGCCCAGCCGCTTGTGCAGCGGGCGCGCGCAATGGTGCCCGCCCCGGATGGCCACGCCCCGGCTGTCGAGCAGCTGCATCACATCGTGCGGGTGTACCCCGTCGATGTTGAACGAGATGGCCGATCCGCGATCCACCGCCTCGGCGGGCCCCAGTAGCGTGAAGCCGTCGATCGCGGTGAGTTTCGCCAGCGCGTACTCGGTGATCTCGTGCTCGTGCGCCTCGATGGCTTCCATGCCTATGCTTTCGAGGAAGTCGATAGCCGCGGCGAGCCCCACGGCCTGCACGATGGGCGGCGTGCCGGCCTCGAACCGGTACGGCGGGGCCGCGTAGGTGGAGCGTTCCATCTCCACGATCTCGATCATCTCGCCACCGCCAAGGAACGGCGGCATGGCCTCGAGCACGTCGTGGCGACCCCACAGCACACCGATGCCGGTAGGCCCGCACATCTTGTGGCCAGTGAACGCGACGAGGTCAGCGCCCAGCTGCGCCACGTCCGTCGGCTGATGCGGCACAGCCTGCGACGCGTCGACCACCATCGTGGCACCGACGGCGTGCGCCAGCCGCGCGACCTCAGCGACGGGGTTCCGCGTGCCCAGCACGTTGGACACCCACGTGAGCGTCACGATCTTGGTGCGCTCGTTGATGAGCCCTTCCGCCTTGGCCTTCTCGACGTCGAGCCGCCCGTCGTCGGTGACATCGAACCAGCGCAGCGTCGCGCCCGTGCGCTCGCACAGCAGCTGCCACGGCACGATGTTGGAGTGGTGTTCCATCACCGACGTGACCACCTCATCGCCGGGCTGCAGCGACGCGCCCAAGCTGTTCGCGGCCAAGTTCAGCGCCTCGGATGCGTTCTTGGTGAACACCACCTCTTCGGGCCGGGCGGCACCGATGAACTGCGCGATCTTCGCCCGCGCACCCTCGTATGCTTCGGTAGCCTCCGCCCCCAGCATGTGCATGGCGCGTGCCACGTTGGCGTTGTGCTGGAGGTAGTGCTCCTCGATGGCGTCGACGACGCACTGCGGCTTTTGCGACGTGTTCGCCGAGTCCAAGTAGGTGAGCGGCCAGTCCCCCACCCGCTTGTGCAGGATGGGGAACTGCGCCCGGACCTCGTCGATGTCCAGCATCAAGCCTGCGCCACCTGCTTGATGTAGGACTCGTAGCCTTCGGCTTCCAGCTTGTCAGCCAGCTCGCGACCACCGGACTCGACGACATGCCCGTCGACGAACACGTGCACGAACGCGGGCTCGATGTAGCGCAGGATGCGGGTGTAGTGCGTGATGAGCAGCACCGGCTTCTCGCCGGATGCGGCGTAGCGGTTCACGCCCTCGGAGACCACCTTCAGCGCGTCGATGTCGAGGCCGGAGTCGGTCTCGTCGAGGATGGCGGCCTTCGGGTTGAGCAGCTCGAGCTGCGCGATCTCGTGGCGCTTTTTCTCACCGCCGGAGAAGCCCTCGTTGACGGAACGCGCCGCGAACGACTTGTCCAGGTTGAGGCGTCCGAGCCCTTCCTCGACGTCCTTCACCCAGGTGCGCACCTTCGGCGCTTCGCCGTCGATTGCGGTCTTCGCGGTGCGTAGGAAGTTCGAGACGGATACGCCAGGCACCTCGACGGGGTACTGCATGGCCAGGTAGAGGCCGGCCTTGGCGCGCTCGTCGACGGAGAGCTCGCTCAGCTCCACGCCGTCGAGGGTGACGGAGCCGGAGGTGATTTCGTACTTCGGGTGGCCAGCGATCGCGTAGGCCAGCGTCGATTTGCCAGAGCCGTTGGGGCCCATGATCGCGTGGATTTCACCGGGATTGATGGTGAGGTTCACGCCCTTCAGGATTTCCTTCGGGCCTTCCTCGGTGAGGACGTTGGCGTGCAGATCAGAGATAACGAGAGTGGACATAACAGGTGCTCCTGTGGGTTCTACTGGAAGTCGGTGATGGGTTGGGAGGGATCGACTTGCACGTCGCTGCCCTCCTTCCGGACGGGGAAGACGCGCACCGGCTCGGTGGCGGGCAGCTGGATGGCTTCGCCAGTGGCTAAGTCGAAGGCGCCGCCGTGCAGGTAGCACTCGATGGTGCAGCCCACCACGTCGCCGTCGGAAAGCGCCACTTTGCCGTGCGTGCACTCGTTTTCGAGGGCGTACAGCTTGCCGTCGTGGCTGACAATGGCCAGCTCGAGCGGCCCGTCGTCGGCCTCTACCTCGACGGCGAGCGGCACGTCGTCGGAGAGCTCGTCTATGGATGCGACGCTCACCCAGCTCATGCGTCTGCTCCTTCAACGGCCTCAAGCTCATGCTCGACGCGCGCCAGCATGAGCTCTTCGATGTCCGGCACACCGAAGCGGCGGATGATGTCGTAGAAGAAGCCGTGCACGACGAGTCGACGCGCCTCGCGCTCCGGAATGCCGCGGCTCATCAGGTAGAACAGCTGGAGGTCGTCGAAGCGCCCGGTGGTGGACGAGTGCCCGGCGCCTTCGATCTCGCCGGTCTCGATCTCCAGGTTCGGCACCGAATCCGCCTGGCACCCTTCCGTGAGCAGCAGGTTCTTGTTGGATTCGTAGGTTTCGATGCCCTCAGCGGCCTTGCGGATGAGGACGTCGCCGATCCACACCGAGTTCGCACCCTCGCCCTGCAACGCACCGCGGTAGTCGACGTTCGACTTGGTGCGCGGCTCGTTGTGGTCCACGAATAGGCGGTGCTGGACGTGCTGCCCACCGTCGACGAAGTACAGCCCGTAGCTCTCGATCTCGCCGCCAGGCCCGTCGAAGCGCATGTTCTCCTGCAGACGCACGACGTCGCCGCCAAGCGACGCGCTCATCGTCTTCACGTGCGCATCGCGCCCGACGAGCACCGAACGCTGACCGCCGTGCACGGCGCCTTCGCTCCAGTCCTGGACCGTCACGATGTTCACGTTCGCGCCGGCACCGATGATGAAGTCGGACTTCTCGGCGAAGGTTCCGTTGCCAACGAAGTGCAGCACGATGGTGGCCTGCGCGTTGGCCCCCACCTTCACGACGACGTGCTCGCGCGCCTGCGAGCCGTCGCCGCGGCACGTGATGGTGACGCGCTGGCTGAGCTGTGCATTCTCGGCCACCTCAACGAGCGTGCGACGAACGGCCTTGTCTGCTGCGATGGCGGCCACCCTGTCGACGGGTGCCTCAGCAGCCAGGTTGCGGGCCTCGTCCGCGGTGAGCTCGGTGATGGTGACGCCTTCGGGAACGTCGGATTCCCACTTCAGCGTGGCCGCTTCGGCCTGCTCGTCGAGCAGCGCCTTGATGCGTCGCATGGGTGAGAATCGCCAGATCTCCTCGCGTCCGGTGGGCTGCGGGTGATCGTCGAGATTCCACGAAGGGATGGGGTGCAGATGGGATTCGACGCGCTCGAGCGCGCCAGCCACGTTGGGCTTCGTCATGGTCAATGTTGTTCCTTACGTTGCGCCGATTGGAGGATGGGTGCGGTCAGCCGACCGCGCCTTCCATCTGCAGTTCAATGAGTCGGTTCAGTTCGAGCGCGTATTCCATGGGGAGTTCACGGGCGATGGGCTCGACGAAGCCGCGCACGATCATGGCGGTGGCTTCCAGCTCCGTCATGCCGCGGCTCATCAGGTAGAAGAGCTGGTCTTCCGACACCTTCGACACGGTGGCTTCATGGGCCATCGACACGTCTTCCTCGCGGATATCCACGTAGGGGTAGGTGTCCGAGCGGGAGATGGTGTCGACGAGCAGCGCGTCGCACATCACGCCCGACGACGAGTGCGTCGCGCCCGGCTGTACCTGCACAAGGCCCCGGTAGGCCGCACGACCGCCGCTGCGGGCAACCGACTTCGACACGATGGAGCTCGACGTGTGAGGCGCGCAGTGCACCATCTTGGAGCCCGTGTCTTGGTACTGGCCCTCGCCGGCGAACGCGATGGAGAGCGTCTCGCCCTTAGCGTGGGGGCCCATGAGGTACACAGCCGGGTACTTCATGGTGACCTTCGAGCCGATGTTGCCGTCGATCCACTCCATCGTCGCACCTTCCTCACAGGTGGCGCGCTTAGTGACGAGGTTGTAGACGTTGTTCGACCAGTTCTGGATGGTCGTGTAGCGGCAGCGCGCACCCTTCTTCACGACGATCTCAACGACGGCGGAGTGCAGCGAATCCGACTTGTAGATCGGTGCGGTGCAGCCCTCGACGTAGTGGACGTAGGCGTCCTCGTCGACGATGATGAGCGTGCGCTCAAACTGACCCATGTTCTCCGTGTTGATGCGGAAGTAGGCCTGCAACGGGATGGTGACGTGCACGCCCTTCGGCACATAGATGAAGGAGCCGCCCGACCACACGGCCGAGTTCAGCGACGCGAACTTGTTGTCGCCGGCGGGGATGACGGTGCCGAAGTACTCCTTGAAGAGATCTTCGTGCTCCTTGAGCGCGGTGTCGGTGTCGAGGAAGATGACGCCCTGGCGCTCCAGTTCCTCGTTGATCTTGTGGTAGACCACCTCGGATTCGTACTGCGCCGCCACGCCTGCGACGAGGCGCGCCTTCTCCGCTTCCGGAATGCCGAGCTTGTCGTAGGTCTCCTTGATGTCTTCTGGCAGGTCGTCCCAGGTCTGGGCTTGCTTCTCCGTCGAACGCACGAAGTACTTGATGTTGTCGAAGTCGATACCGGAGAGGTCTGCTCCCCATTTGGGCATGGGCTTCTTGTCGAACAGCTTGAGCGACTTGAGACGGAAGTCGCGCATCCACTGCGGCTCGTCCTTCATGTCGGAGATGTTGTTGACGACGGCTTCGTTCAGGCCGCGCTGCGCCGCGGCGCCTGCCTCGTCGGAGTCATGCCAACCCCACTGGTATTTGCCGAGCGCCGCCAGGTGCTCGTCCTGCGTGGCACCGGTGCCCGGCGCCTGCTGAGGTGCGGTCTGGGTCATGGGTTCACTTTCTCTTGGGGATGGGGGTGGGAATGGGTGCGGGGACGTGCGTGGTGCACACCCCGTCGCCGTGGGCGATGGTGGCGAGGCGCTGGACGTGGGAGTCGAGCAGCCTGCCGAACAGTTCTGTCTCGATTTCGCACAAGATGGGGTACTCGGCGGCAACTTCAGCCACCGGGCAGTGGAACTGCACAATTTGGTCGCCGGAGCGGACCGGGCGCAAACCGGCAGCGTAGTTCTCGGCTGCGAGCGCTTCGACGAGGAGGTCGACGGCGGGGCGTTCTGGCTGCGCCTCGCGCGACGCGCTGAACCGCTGCTCGATCACCGCCACGCGCTCCTGCGCGAGGCCTTCGATCTCGGTAGCGCCAAGCCTGCGAAGGGCCATGAGCGCGAGCTTGTCATACTCGTGTTGGAATTCGGCTCGGCCTGCGTCGGTGAGCACAAATACCTGCGACGGACGCCCCCGCCCGCGCGGACCGTAGACCCGCTCTTCTCTCGACGTGAGGGTGCCGTCTTCCAACAGCACGGCGAGGTGACGTCGCACTGCGGCAGGAGTGAGCGACAGCGCTTCCGCCAGCTGCTTCGCAGTCTGCGGCCCGTTGTGCAAGATCAGGTGCACAACTCTCTCCCTCGTGGGCGCGTCCATCACACCTCCTCCTGCGAAATTATAAACACTATCCTTGCCAATTATGCGCCCGGACTCAAGTGAGGATTCCCTTACTCGGAAGATGTGCACCCAGACAGCTCACGGCATCTATGCAAGTGAAGAACCACAGGGTCTGGCGCTATGGAAGCGCACCTCGACGCGGACGACAAGGGATCCGGCCGGGCTCGACGAACCGTACACGCTGGACTGGACACTGCAGTGGCGCTCAGACGATCAACAGCCCCAATACACGCGCCCCAGAATCACCTACTTATACGACGCGGGCCAAAGCATCTGGAACTCCAGCGATCGGGATCTGAACGGCCCCCTCTCTCAGGAACCCAGAGAACTCCGGTAGTGCTTCCGCAATCTGTTGCTCCATTCGGTCAAGCGGCGACACGCTCCATTGAACACCGTCATCAGCAGATCCAATCTGCATGCGGCGCATCGGGGCAACATCTTCACGCTGGAGGACCTTCACATAAAGATCATCGTCCTCTGGGAACCACACCTGCAGAGTCGGTATCTCCTTCCGGATGCGGCTCCGAAATTCAGGAATGGTGAACAAGCCGAAGCGTTCCCCACGAAAAGGCACTTCTGCCTGTATGCAGGAAACGGACGCCCAGCAATAGAACCACTTAGGCCTTTCCAGAAAGCACATCGTTCATCTCCTGCGGCGCGGCGCGTGCGCGGTTTGAATATTGACATAATCATGGCGCCCCCTCGTTTGCTACAGGTGAGGTTGCTTTTTTTCATACCTCGCCCAGACTTGCTGGCGTTACGGTACGCGCGCCCGATGAACTGGACACCATTCTTGCTGATTGCCCCTTGGTGCCTAACCGACGTCAGCATTCTGGCACCGTTTGTCGCACGTCCCACGACAGTCCCCTCCCTTTGGAGACTCCGTTGCCGGCCAACGCCGAGTCGATGGCGCCTTCAACCAAGTTGCGCGTATTCGCGCTCAGAATGCCCCGGCTTTCATCGCAGCCGGAAGCCCCAAACACAGTAACGCAGCCCAGCCCGTGAAGAAGTACAAAGTTGAGTATGTCAGCCAATGACCATTCTCGTTGCACCGGGGCCAACGGGTCACAAGCCCTGGACGGAAACCTGTTCCGAGCAACAAACTACCGAAGACGAACGCAGCAACAGTCGCCGCATCTTCCAGCACCACACCGGGCCTCGAGACGTACACCGTCATGGCAAACAGCGCCGAAACACCCCACATCCCCCATCGCCAAACCGCGACATCGCTCACCTCCTTGTCGATCCCAGTGAACACCACCACTGCGACAAAGAGAACAACCGCCGACCAAATGGGGTACCCGACTACCAAGTCAAACAGCATGACCTACCGCCTCCGACGATGCTAAACCGCTCTGGGTTTCGTTCCGGTCTTCTCTTGAAAGGATTAGAATATGCCCAGAAGTATCCAGCGGCGTTTCGCGCTCGCGCTGTCGGATGGTGTGCGTTCGGCTCGTGTCAACGTCGGCCGAAACTTGAGCAGAAATCGACGCCTGGAAACTGAGCAGGCCGCGCAAGCGACCAGCGGCAGATTCGTGCGTCTGTGCGGCTGCCATCTGAGGACCAGCGCCCTGGATACCGGAGCAGCTCCGCCCTGTGGGTGAGTGGCGAGACCGATCCTGTCGCTGGTGCGACTCATCCGTAGTCGTCAAGCACGCCCCATTTGGTGGTCAGGGCCGCCAGCATCATCTCGGCGACCCTCATGGCCTGCCTGATAAAGCCTGTGCAGTTGCTTGCCGCCTTCAGTGGAGGCGTCGACCTGGACGGGCATGATGCCCAAGAGCTCCATGCTGAGGACCATCACCTCGTGGAAGTCGACCATGCGGTCTGGAAGGCGCCCGTTCTCCTCTAGTACAAACTTTCCGACGGATTCGATCAGCTCTTTGGCTGTTCCCAGGAGCAGGCCGGCATCTTCGGTGTTGCGACGCATGCGGTTCAACTGATCATTTTGCTCGTGCCCATCTCCAACCTCGAGAGCGATATCGCCTCACGGAGCCAGTCGGCCGTCGGCACCGAGAGCCCAGGCGCGTTGCTGCAGTGCGCTTCTGACTCATGCGGCCTCCATCTGGAGGTTGGGGTCGCCAAACATGCCTGCTACTCGAAAGGTGCTCAAGATCTCCGTGCCCAATGTTGCCGATCAACTCAGGCAGCTTCGCGAGGCGAACTGGCCACTTATGTGGTACCGCCTTGGTCCGCATGAGGAGGCTGGCGTCCGCCAGTTCCTCGTGTAGGACCCGGACGGATACACTGGTGCGCATCCAGATGCTCTTGGGGCGCCGAAACCCGCACCAGTAGCCCACCGCGACATGTTAGTGCGACGTGGACAGCCGCTTCATCATCCCCAGTGCGGCTGGACCACGAGCCCCAGCTCGCGCTCCCGGAATCGCCGTCCACCCAGTTGGGGCCCAGCTCCCCTTCCGAAAGATCATGCCATCCGAGCCGCTTGTAGTAGGAGGTCTTCTACGGCACCTGTCGGTGGGTGCACAGCGTGACGCGGTCGTATCCATGGGCCACAGCCCAGTCCTCACAGACGCCCATGAGCGCTACCCAGCTGAGCCGAAGTACCACGAAATCCAACCGCACCACACCGGGGATTGGCCAGCGATGTCCGCAGTCACTGAGCTGGTCGGTGTCTCGACCCCAGACACGCATCCTGTCGACACGAACATGAACACGCTCGAACACTCGCTGTGCTGACGAGCAAATCGCCCCGGTGAGATTCAGGTCGTCATCTCTCCATCCGCGCTGCTGATTCCCACTCATCTGCCGACCGCCGAAGATATGTCCGGAAACGGCCCAGGGTAAACGTTTCTGACCAGCTCCGCGCCAATGAGACCCAGCGGGTAGCCAACTCACGAGATGGAGTTCCGCTGTCCTCACGTAATGGGCTCCACGGAGCCATGGGCTCAACGCATTCACGCCAAAACCACCAGCGGTCGTGGTCAGTCGGAGCAGACCGAAACACTCGACCCCAGATCCGAGCAGGGCCAGTGAGCTCGTCACCAACCGCCCCACGAAACGCTTCAGACACGGCCAGATCGTCACGCCACCACCGCCAGCCCCATCCACGACGAACCACCCACGGCACCAAATCTTCCCCCAACGCCTCTGGGCCCAGCATCCAGTAGATGCCTTGCCAGACTTCGTGATACCCGCCTGGCGTGGCCTCCAGCATTCGGCGCACCCCTGCCCGCTGACCAGCAACATCCGCAACCATAAGACCGCTCAACTCCACATCCCAGTCGAACCGATCCGCAACACCAACCGGCATCCCAAATGATGCGCAACGACGACGACAAGGAAGGCCCGGCTCAAAATCATACGGCCAATCATCCAGCAGCTTCTCCAACGCGCCCCGTGGAGCCGCGAGTCGCGCCCGATCCCACGCGTCCGCGTCATCATCCCTGAGTGCAACATGCACCCACAACGCTGCCGGCGATACGTCCCAAGGGCGAGTATCGATCGCGCGCGCTGCACGTCCACGCATCACCACATCGCTCGTGAGCAGGGCAATTGCACTCCAATACTCTCTCCAGGCGTTTCGCGGGCGACTCACATCCATTACCGAAACCAAACTCCCAGCGTCGTCTGCAACCCCCTCCACCAAGCACACAGCGGCATCGGAGAACCACTTATCGCGCCACAGATCAGTCTGCAAAGCAAAATCAGAAACTAGCGAAGCGCCCATGGCATACCTCCTCCGCCGCGAGAAAGGCCCATGCTTCCTCTCGCATATCCCCCTCCGGCTCCAGCACGCCCGCCATCATAGCCCCGCCCGTTACCTTGTGAGTATCCCCGATCGTCGGGGGGGTACTCACAAGGTAACGGGCATCAAGAATGTAAAAAAGAGTTAGTGCGACTCCTGCAGCTGGTAAACCTACGACTTTCAATCTGCCATGTGGCAGAGTTCTCCTCCTTTTCCCGGAAGAATTGTTTCAAGACATGCAACAGGCTCGCCTCCTTGCTCTGCAATTATCAGAGAGCGCGCGGCCAACGAATGTAGAACTCACGTGCAACCAGGCCCCAAATTGTTCCCCTCTTAGCCGCAGGCCGAGAGACCGAACTCTTAGCACAAGCCACTGCAACCCTTTCCCCACCTGTCTACCAGCCTCTTTTCTACCCAATCGCTATCCCCAAGACCTTGGGCGCTCCCCGCAAGGCCACTCGCAGCCATCCTCCACCATGCTGGGCCTGTGGAATTTTGTTCGTTGATGGCACCGCGGGGACAGACGTCGCAGGCTTCGCTACCACCCACGTGGCGCCCAAGAAAGTCAAGATCTACGACTACTCGATGACCGCTGGCGGACGTTGGCTACACGTTCAAGGCTCCTGGTACACTTTCGGCACGACTGAAAACGTATGACACTTAACGTGAATTTCGAACCAATCTCCGTCAACAATAAAGGTTAGCAACCCTTCATTTGAGCGGCCCATAAGACGGATTCCCAGCATACCGTAGTGGCCGTCATTTTCATCAAATAATATCTTTCCCGTCTGCCCCAGGCTTATTTCCGAGCACTTTTCCCAGGCCATCCGAATAAAGATACCACTCAATCGCTGATAATTCGGGGAACAACTATCCCCAGGAAATCCGACCATGTCCATGAATAGGGCGTCATCTTCAACAACAACCCTCTTCACATAGAAGTCGGACTTCAAATCAACTATGTGGCCTGACACACAGACTTCATGCTCGACGTGCGAGATGCCCCAATCCCCAAAGCCTTGCTCATAACACGAGATTCCGTGGATCACCGCCTGCTCCTTATGAGGTGATAGTGAACCCGGGTCAGATCTCTCCAGTTGCTACTCTTCACCGGATCCTTCTTTCCCATAAACAGGGGGGGCGGCCGTAGCGATGGAGATACTGATGTGGCGTCTTGACTGAATTGTGCGATCGCCCATGCAAGTCATAATGAGTAATCCCTTTCTTGCTACGTATACTTACCCGAGCCTTTCCCCTATTCAATGTTCGGGATAGGTATTTAGCATACTTCACCTTACCCGAACTGCTGGCAATTTTTGCAGCTCTTACCGCTTTAGATATGCCCCGGACTATACGGCCGCCTCGAATCAACCAAGATGCCGTTCCGAGCACCGGTATGAATCCAGCTGCGGTGAGGGCGATATCCCATTTGTACTTCCACAGTACCTTGCCGACCTTTCGCAGCCAGCCCCATTCGCCGGTGGTGTCTTGTTTGTTGATGGGGTCGTTGGGGTAGGCATACGGGGTGTCGTTGCCGCCGTAGATGGGGTCGAGGCTGGTGAACAAACCGGTGACCGGGTTGTAGAGGCGGGCTCCCATGAGCAGGATGCCTGTTTCGGTGGTAGAACGCTGTTTCGCACCCAGCCACCCGTAGCCGTTGGCTGCAACACCACCCGCACCTGTGAAGGGTGCGGCAACTGGTGTGCCGTATTCGGTGTAACGGGTCCACCCATCAAGACCGGTCGCCTCATGCTGATCGGCTGGCAGTGTGATGGTTGCCGGCACATCCCCGCGCGGATTAGCCAATGCCAGCTGACCGCTGGTCACCCCACCAGAAGTAGTCAACGACAAACTCACATCACTGACCTGCATACACAGTGGTTGACAAACCCTGCGCTGTACTGGTGGTCACCCACGCCGGGTTATCCGAATCATCCACATAGTGATTCGTCACCGACTCAGTGACAGTCGATTCCAACGTGCGGCGCGTGGTCTGTACTGTGCGACGCCCAGCAACATCCAACCCATACGACACACTCACCCCAGCCTGCGTAATCGCTTTCACAGCATCATCGTCGTAATACGACAAGCGGACATCACCCGACTCCGGCCGCGGCGCGTCCACAGCCGGGATGACGGTTTGCCGGCCAAGCGGATCGTAGGTGTAGGTCGTGTTGTCGCCGGCGGTGGTGGGCCGGTCAGCCGCATCGTAACCATGGCGAGTCTCCGCCCCAGGAGTGGCCGGACAAGGATCATGAGCACCCGAGGCTGCAGTGGCGTTGGCGAGCCGGTCACCTCGAACGTCGAAACGGTAGGTGCGCAGTTGACAGCTCGTACCGTCTGCATCATCGGATTGGTCCACGACCTTCGTGAGCCGTCCAGCCGGATCATACGTATACGTCAGATCCGCAGCCACGGCCTGGGCGCCGGCGACCATGCCCGTGAACGCAGCACCAACAGGATTCCACTCATGCACGATCTGCCCAGCCGCATCAGCCTCCAAACTCCACGCCAACCACGGCTGAACACTCCTGGCACCAGTAGCCGGATCAGTCACGGCGCCGTCGTAGCGCTGGGAGATGAATTCCCCGGTGAGGTCATAGAGATGGTGGCGTGCAATTTTGCCGGGGAGTTTCTCGACCAGGAGTTGGCCTTGAGCGTCATGGCCGGCAGCAGCGCTCCAACAAGGCCCCCAAGAATCATGCACAGCCGCTGCGCGAGGCATTGGAAGACGAGTTCAGCCAAGCAGGTAGGAGCAGATGCGTCGAAAAGGTTCGCGGTTCGCGTCTTGAGGAATCAATGGTGAGATCACCACAAGACAGCTTCCAACGCCTCGGCCATCCTGAGGCAGCGTGCAGCACCAAGGGATGGTACCCGAGGCCAGCGATGAGTCCGGCAATCGTCGCTCGTGTGTCTTGGCCCTCCCACAGTTCAACATTCCCTTGAGCGAAGCGACCCTTCAGAGCGTTGACCCTCCACGAGAGAAAGAGCACAGACAGTTCATCTTCAATCACCCAACTCGCAAGTTCAAAGAATGCCGAGCTCGAGCTCCAACCGGCCTCGAACTCGCCGAGCGGGCTCCATTCGTCGAAATAGGCCTCCCCCAAAGACAGCGGATACCCCTCTACTAGATCCTGCACCTCAGCCGAAATGCGCGGCCAATCCCCCATGGCTACCTCCTTCTTTTAAACCACGAAACATTCGTTCGCTGAACAGCAACGTGCCCATGCTTTCCCCGTTTTCCAATTCTCCAGACAACAGGAGCGGGAGTCCTCTTGCCGACTCGAGGTCCCTTGCTCCAACCAATCCGGTATCCACGAATATTCAGTTTGTTACTGAAGAGTCTGGACCTTGTACCGAGACTACGATTGTTTGCCTGCCATGAGAGGAAGACACGGCCCGCACGCGCGATCCGACCTGATCCCCCCCCCAGAACTCGTGCAGCGATCTTCGCGCCGGGGACGAACCCAATAGCGTTGCCGATGGCGCTCTTCCATTGGCCCCGAGCCAAATTGCCCGCAATCACGCCCGCAGTAGCCAACATGCCAATCGGGCCTGGGACTAGCGATACCACAGACAACGCCGTGCCCAACCATCTCCATCGCTCGCCGGTGGCGAGTGGGATTGGGCGAGTGGGATTGGTTGCCGCTAGTTTTATTCCTGGCCCTATCGGATGGGTAGCAAGTGGTGCTCTTGCTGTCGATGCGGTACGCAGGGGACGCTACGCAGAAGCAGCGCTTTCCCTTCTAGGACCGGCAGGAAGAGGACTCAAATATGCCGCGCGTGTCACGCAAATAGCCCGACCCACCAAGAGTTGGCGCGCAGCCAAAGGAGCAATCAAGCACGTGGTCAAGAACGGTAACAACACCCTCAGAATCGGTCGCGGCCGCGTGTCACTCGGCCCCCAACACAAACACTGGAAGAAACTCCCTAAGTGGCGCCGTGCTGTGGATAGAATCCATATTCATATCGAACGGGGGAAGATCGGAATCGACTGGAACAGGAAGAGCAAGCCACTGAGCAAGTATGTGAGTTGGGGAAAGAAGCGTAGACGATGATTCGCAGAACGGAGTTGGAGTGTGCGATTCGACGCTGCGAACCGGTGCACGAGGTCTTGGGCTACGAGGTCCAGGAGCGGGGGCCTTCGCTGTTGTTTGGCCTAGAACGAGCAGGTGTGATGGCGGAAGTGGAGGTTCGAAACCTGGAATCGGACTCGGTCACTCTCTCCAATGGTGCTGAAGTGCAGATTGGTGGTGATTCATTGGCTGAGATGGTGGACCTGAGTATGCGGATCGTACGTGTGGTGGCCGAGGAGCAGTGCGAGGTGGGGGTCACTAGGTTCGGTGATCGGTCCATCAGCATTGGAGCGGAGCATCCGGAGATCGCAGGAATCAGCCTCATCGGGCCTGGTGCGCAGTGGTTCTGGGATGATGGGCCGTTCATGACGCGTTATCCGTGGGGTAGTGCGTTGCCGGGACTCGACGGTGAGTATCTCGCTGGCGAGAGCAAGAGCCTGAGCGAGGCGGTCGGGGGCGTGGCAGGGCTTCGGCTGCAGTGTCTGGATTTGTCGTCGGGGGTGTTTTCATTGCGCTTGGGCGAGTACCGAGGTGAGTTTCGGCTGGGGCGTGATTGGCTGGAATGTCGGCTTCCGGCTGGTGAGCGGTTCACGTTGTTCAGACGCGCCGGGCGGGAAGGAACGCTTGCGGATTACGCAGTCATGGTCATGGAACGGCTGGTGGGTGGGTCGCTGTATCGGCGCAACTGGCGATTGGCTCGGAGGGTGAACGTTTCTACTGCCGCGACACTGCCAGCTGTGGGTGACTCCATCCATGCTCGCGCTCAGAGCCAATGGCGCCGTGACTGATCCGGCTACTGGTGCCACGACCATTCAGCCGTGGTTGGCGTGGAGTTTGGAGGCTGATGCGGCTGGGCAGATCGTGCATGAGTGGAATCCTGATGGTGCCGCGTTCACTGGCGCGGTCGCCGGCGCTCAGGCGGTCGCCGCGGATGTGACGTATTCGTATGATCCGGCCGGGCGGCTCACAGAGGTGGTGGACCGCTCCGATGAGGTTGACGGCACCGGCTGCAGGTTGCGTACGTACCGGTTTGACGCTCGAGGCAATCGGCTTGCTGACACTACGGCTGCCGCCACCACCGGGGCGCTCTGCCCCGCCTCAGGTGGGGTGGGGACCAGCCGTAGCTACGATGCGGCGGACCGGCCCGCCACTGCTGGCGACGGCACCGCCTACACCTACGATCTGCTGGGTCGGCAAACCCTCATCCCAGCCGCGGATACACCGCGCCCAGAATCGGGCGATGTCCGCCTGTCGTACTACGACGACGACACCGCGAAAGCGATCACCCAGGCCGGGATGAGCCTGTCATACACCCTGGATGTCGCTGGACGCCGCACGGTGCAAACTACACGCCGCACGTTGGAAACGACTGTCACTGAGTCGGTGACGAATCATTATGTGGATGATTCGGATAATCCTGGGTGGGTGACCAGCGTCACCGCTGACCGGGCGTCGACGACGGTGTACGCGGACTTGACCAGTGGCGGGTTGTCGTTGTCGATCACGACTTCTGGTGAGTCCACGGTTGGGGAGCTGGCGCTCGCGAATCCCCGCGGGGATGTGTCCGCCACCATCACACTCCCAGCTGACGGGGAGACGGTGCAGGGGCTTGATCGGTGGACCCGCTACACCGAATACGGCACACCAGTGATCACCCCGCCCACAAGCACCGCTGGTGCCGCCGCCAACGGCTACGGATGGCTGGGTGCGAAACAACGCACCACCACCGAAACCGGCATCCTCCTCATGGGAGCCCGCCTTTACAACCCCGCCACCGGACTGTTCACCAGCCTCGACCCCGTCTACGGCGGCAACGACACCCCGTACACCTACCCCAACGACCCCATCAATCGAATCGACACGACCGGCGAATGGGGGTGGCTGCGGAAAGTCGGCAGGGTGCTTTGGAAATACAAATGGGACATCGCACTCACCGCAGCCAGCTTCATACCCGTAACTGCAGTTGCCGCATGGGCGTATCGCGGCTATAAGCTTGCTAGAGGCGACATCTATGTCGTTCGTACTGTGTCGAAAATGAAATACGTTGGTCAGTCCTCCAAAATTGCAGGGAGGTTGGCGCGGCACGTAAGGAATGGCAAGATTACAAAGTGGCAAGCGGCGACTGCAAGAGTATATCGCGTCAGTGGTGGGAAGGTTCGCCGAGAAGTGGCAGAACAGAGGATGATTAACCGGCTCGGAGGAATCTACAAGAACGGCAAGCGGAACTTGGCCAATATTAGGAATCCTATTGGGACAAGACGGTCATATCTGATGTGCAGCACGCCAAGGAATTGGTGGAGGCTGTAGTTGTGAAGTATTGGAATATGGTCCGTCGGCGTTCCGTTCGCCCTTGGGAGACCGCGATCAACATCTGCGATGAAGATGTTGGCGATATCAGTTCCGTTGTGTCGGCCGCGGGGCGGGTTCGCGGGCTAGCGATCAACGCGCAGGTGGATTTATCTGGTATCCATGATCTGAAAAATTTGGAAGAACTTTCGTTGGGCCATATGGTGCATGGAATTGTCGATCTCCGGTGGTTCCCCAAGCTGCGCTCATTGTCTCTCCATCTCTCTTCGATGTTGCGGGTGCTATCGGTGGAGTTGGGTGCGCAGTTGACCGGGCTGGGCTTGACCTCTTGTAGCATAGAGTGGGCTGCGGAAATCGAGCGCAACATGGTGCTTGAAAACCTTTCACTCATTTCTCCAAGAGCGTTTCCGGGTAGATTGCCGGAGTCGTTGCGCTACTTATCTGTCGCTGTCTGTTCTGCTTCGGCATTCCCAGACTTTGCTGGAGAACGTCTCGTTGAATTGCGGCTGGAAGAAGTGAGAGAGCTGCGTGACTTCTCGAAGTTCTCGGGGTGTACCAACTTGAGCACTGTGTATGTCGAGGATTGTCCTGGACTCAGCTCGAGGGATGGGCTTGCGTCCGGTTGTCAGGTGTTAGCGGTGGGGTGCACTCCGTTGCGCGGCGACTGACCGGGGTCGACGGCTGTAATTGGATGTGACGGCTTGAGCTGCACTTTGAGGATTGCTGGGGCGAGACTCCAGTCCGAATTTGCTCGGTTCCGGCTCCACTTTGTACGAGCGTACGCGATGTAGCAAAACGTTGCCGCCGTAGTTGTTGTGGCGCATGGGAGCTTGACGCGCTTTTCCGGACACCGAGTCTGAGGTGATGATGGCCTCAGGGAAGGAGTCTGTGATGCCTGCTGCTAAGCCTGTCGAGTTTCGTCGGAGGGCTCTTGAGCTGGTGGGGTCGGGTCAACCGGTGGCCCGGGTTGCGAGGGACTTGGGGATCAGCGAGTCTTGTCTGCCTCGCTGGATGGGTCAAGCCGATGTTGATGCTGGTCGAAGTGAGGGCTTGACCAGCGCTGAGAGACGCGAGCTGGTCGAGCTGCGTCGCCGTAACCGGGTGTTGGAGACCGAGGTTGAGATCCTGAAACGTGCCAGCGCCTATTTCGCCCGGGAGAACGTCCTCCCAAAATAGTGTTCCGGCTCGTCGCCGAGCTCGAGGAAGAGAGCTTCTCTGTTGCGGTGGTGTGTCGGGTCCTGCGGGTGTCTCGCTCGGGTTTCTAGGAGTGGAGGAACCGACCAGCAAGCTGCCGCGAGCTGGCCGACCGAGAGTTGATGCTCACCATCAGATCGATCCATGAGATGTCTCGGGGAACCTATGGCGCCCCACGGGTTCATGCCGAGCTGCGTTTGGGCTTGGGGATCTGCTGCGGACGCAAACGCATCGCTCGTCTCATGCGCGAAGACGGCCTTCAAGGCGTGTGTCACCGCCGCAAACGGGGCCATGTCCCGGCTGCTGCAACCCATGATGATCTGGTCAAATGCCAGTTTCATGCCGACGGCCCGGACCGGCTGTGGTTCACCGACATCACCCAACACCGCGCCAGAGATGGCTGGGACTACCGCTGCGCGGTAATGGACGCCTGGTCCAGAAGGATCGTGGGCTGGGCGATCGCTAATCACATCCGAACAGAACTCGTGATCGACGCGCTCGACATGGCTCGTTGGCAACGCCGGCCCGCTCCGGGAACGATCCTGCATGCCGACCGCGGGAGTCAATACACCAGCTGGCTGTTCGGCCACCGACTCCGAGAAGCCGGGCTTGTGGGCTCGATGGGCAGGGTCGCCTCGTCCCAAGACAACGCGGCAATGGAATCGTTCTGGTCGATCATGCAACGCGAGCTCCTGGACCGCCGACACTGGCCATCACGCGTCGAACTGGCCTCAGCGATGTTCGAGTGGATCGAGGGCTGGTACAACCCACGCCGACGCCACTCCAGCCTCGGCATACTGTCCCCACACGAGTTCGAAACCTTGCCGCCACCACCACCGAAGCGGCATAATCTAACGAACCAAACCTGTCCGGAGAACCGGGTCAAGCTCCAAGTCAGCTAACTTCGGCTTGAACGTTTATGTCAGCAGCAAATTCGGAGCATATGATCTGTACGACACCTACGGCCGAAGGCGAAGGCGATGATATATCCGGGATTGATGCTCTTGGCTGTGCGGCTTCGTCACCTTGTATGGACTGCTTTGGTCTGGGTCTTGGTGGTTTTGGCGGTGGTGGAAGCTAACTTTGCAGGCTGGTTCTGGGTTCTCCTGGTGTGGACAGGCATATGCGGTTGGGTGGTGTGGAGGACGGTTTACGTAAGGGGACTCAAGATTTGTGTACATGACCGGGAGGTAATCTACGAGGGAGTTTTCCGGCGAGTCCGGTTCGCTTTCGCGGACGTCGAGAAGCTGGAAATTATGATGATCCTCGATCCACGCTCGTCCGGTACATATGTCGCTCTTCGTATCCGTAATAGACGATTAGCCCGAAAATTGTATGGGTTGGGAATCTGCATGGACGACCGGCATGCCGCGTTGTTGGAGCAGGTGGACAATCACTGTGTCGCTGAGGGTGCGCTGGGCGGATGGCAAATCAATGCAGTTTCAGAAGCCGTGCCAAAGCGAGGCATACCTGCTGAAGCGTTGGGAGCACAAAGACGATTCGTTTGGTCTGGCAGTTTGGTCTGCGATCACGGGGACGGATCCGCTCCAGCTCGTACAGTCGCTGGACCCGGTTCTCACCAGCGGAGATGCCCTCCTCGGGCAGGTCGTCGGCGATCAGCCGGTAGCCCAGGCCGGGACCCTCTGCATGCACGTCGATCGCGGCGTTGATCAGGTGCGCATCGTCCCAGTCACGCTGGAAGACAGGATTCGCGAGCCATTGGTAGTAGGCCTATCGGGAGAAACCCAACACCCGGCATGAGACCGCCACCGGCCCCCGGATCGCCCCCTTGGCCTGTGCCATGTCGGTGCCCAAGGAGAACCTCATTTTGGGTTGTTGTCACGGGACAGATTGGCAACAGCTCGACGCAAGACCTCCTTCCCCTGCTCCAGCCGTCGGATGCGCTTCTTGGCCTCCCGCACCTCGGCGGCGGACCGGTTGTCGCCGGCCGGGGCATCGGCCCAGTCGGCCATGGCCAGCCAGCTGTGCAGGCAAGACTCGCTGATCCCGAAATCCTTCGCGATCTGGCCGATCGGGACCTCGCCTTTGCGGGCCACCGCGATCACGTCGTCGCGGAACTCTCTCGGATGGGACTTGGGCATGACATGCATCCTCTCATCAGGCCCTCACGAGCCTGAGATGTCAGTGTCAACCAAACCCGGGGCAGTCCCACTCCCAGAGCATGGCTCTCACCTGCCGCTTTGATCGAACTCAGCCCATGGGGTGAGAGATTCATTCCTGGCGCAGTACTCACTCAGATACCTGACCCCAGAATGCCAAGGGCAAGGAGGAACCCCTAGCGGCCCGTCGACCCAAACTTCTCCCCCGTACTTTCGCTGAGCCAACCGCGTCCTCACGAACCACCAGACGCACAACACCACGGCAGAGAGCAACAGAAACCACAGTGCGAAGTCGGCCCCGAGTTCATCCCCGGTATCACTTGCATGCGCAGCAAAGATGAAGACTGGCACCATCGCCACCCAAATGAGCCCCTCCATCAAGGACGGGTTCCCGGGCAAGCCGTCATCTCGCCCGAGCGACCAAATGCGACGGCGATACCTGCGACGGAACGAAGGTGCCAGCGTCGCCAGCTCCGCAAAGGCTTGTACGTAATCGCTCCGATCAAACTCCACATCATCAATCGTGGTCCCAGAGCTGACATCAGAAATATCCGTCCACCGCACGACATCCCCCATACGAGCAACCGTCGCGAGCACCCTGACTTCAGGAGACGCGCACTCACACGAACCCAGCGGAAGCCTCTCGGCACCTTCGAGAGCGACGAATCCTGACAAGTCACGCCAACCCAGCACCAGCCCCACCACCCGAGGCTCAGAGCCACTGTTGAAGCGACTGCTCAAGGGCTCGCCATCGATCAGCGGGTCCAATCGCAAAATGCCGTTGCGGTCAATCTCCGGAGACCACTGCAGCGTCGCCATGCCTTACCGCCCTTTCCGAGGACGAGATCCATACAGGCTGTAGCCAATGGAATAGCCACCAGAGTACCTCGCCCGGAACGTTGCCCGCACTGGATGTGCTCTGAGGACTCTGGAATAGGAACTGCCCCGATTCCATGGACCGGACTTCTGCCACCTAGACAGTGGTTTAGCTCTCGAGGCCCGCCTAGGCGTCGCCCGAGGAGCGACACCCTTTGCCATTCGGCGCGGTTTGATCTTGATCATGCGCAGCGGCCGAAGGAATTTGGCAGCAAGGCCTTCACCTACAGCAAACGCGGCGGCTCTTTTCCAGCTCTGTCCCTGCCGTCGTCGATCGATGTAGCTCGCTACGACTGACGCCGCGCTTGCTACCCCACACGCGATTGGCCCGCCGACGATGCACGCAACACCGGATACGACACTCAAGGCAGTAGACCACCACGCCTTGCCTGACAGATCCTGTTTGTTGATGGGGTCGTTGGGGTAGGCATACGGGGTGTCGTTGCCGCTAGTCTTATTCCTGGCCCTATCGGATGGGTAGCAAGTGGTGCTCTTGCTGTCGATGCGGTACGCAGGGGACGCTACGCAGAAGCAGCGCTTTCCCTTCTAGGACCGGCAGGAAGAGGACTCAAATATGCCGCGCGTGTCACGCAAATAGCCCGACCCACCAAGAGTTGGCGCGCAGCCAAAGGAGCAATCAAGCACGTGGTCAAGAACGGTAACAACACCCTCAGAATCGGTCGCGGCCGCGTGTCACTCGGCCCCCAACACAAACACTGGAAGAAACTCCCTAAGTGGCGCCGGGCTGTGGATAGAATCCATATTCACGCAGAGAGAAAGAAGCTTGTCGTAGACTTTAATACCCGCAGAAAGCAAAGAACCCTCTTCAATTTCACTAGTTCCAGACATAGGTAGCAAAGATGTTCACCATTCTACAAGAAATGCTGTTGCTTTCCGGCATCGAATGCAGAACAGGGGTTGATTCTGACAGCAACGCATGCCTCATAGCATTCGGAAATGGTCGACTATGCGAAGTTTCGAGCTATACCTATTCCCCGGAAGACCCGGATGAGTACTACTACGAGATACTCTTTTCAAACGGGTTTGTAAGATCCTACATCAGCTTGACCCCTGAAGACACCGCACATGACCTATTTCTCCTTATCCACGCATTCATTGCTGGCACCTTCAGTCTTTCAACACACGCCAAGTGGCGAAGAAAAATCAGCCATCCAAGAAGAAAAATGCATTACCAGGGCGATACTGTAGCAACTGGCTCAATTCGTTCTTGGCCCCATTGGTTCAGCGCTGAGCCACCTGGTGGGCTCTACACTCAGATGTTTCCGTTCGGCGCTTCAATGGAGAGAGTTGGAACCAAGTGGGTGGACGAGATGCCTATCCCGCCAGGGAAGTGGCTTGAATCATCCGTAAACGAATTTGAAGTAATCTCCCCTTACAGTCAACATACTGGAATGTTCACCGTCTCAAGAGAAGATGTAGTTGCAACAATGCGCCTGGGGAGAGATTGGCTCGAATGCCAACTATCCACTGGATGCCAGTATGTCATATTTTCGACAAGAAACGACCTCCCCTCGCCGATTGAATCCGTGCAGTACGTCATGCAACCCCCATTCATACATCGGAGGAGGAGTAGAAGAAGATGGCGATTCTCGATCAGTATTTCCCAAGACTACGTCGCTATAGTTTTATAGGGAAGAGTTGCTTGATTTTTTCCGTGTCAATAGAATGATTCTGATATCAATCCACATGCGCAAGAGATTGCATGCCCGAAAATCCTGAGGTCGGAACACCTTGGCTTTGTTCCGACCCAGTAATCCGATATGCGGGTTTGAAGAGAATTACGCGATTACGTTTGATGCCGTGCTACGCAACTTCACGATCAGCGCCACGGTTGTTGTTCGAGCTTCTGCCTCTCAGCTGCAATGGCCTACGCTGACACCATGCCCCTCGCTCTGGAAGCCCGCGATCTGCGGCTCTCGTTTGGCACAAAGCCCGCCTTGGATGGCCTGAGCCTCACAGCGTCTCCGGGCACAGTCACCGCACTAGTCGGCCCCAACGGTGCAGGCAAGACCACGTTCATCCGCTGCTGCACCGCGCTGCTCACTCCCGACGAGGGTTCGTTGAAGATCTTCGGCCACGCGCCAGGTTCTGCCGATGCGCGCACCCTTGTCGGATTCATGCCGCAGGCCACCGGCGCATGGGCGGCGGTGACCCCGTCGAAACTGCTGCGCTACCTCGCCAGCCTGTACGCGCACCCGCAGCCGGTCGATGAGCTCATGCAGCTCCTGCGAATCGACGAGTTCGCCACCACCGCCTACCGCAGACTCTCTGGCGGGCAGCAGCAGGCTGTGAACCTGGCGGGAGCACTACTCGGACGACCCTCGCTGGTATTCCTCGACGAACCCACGTCGGGGCTGGACCCTCGAGCTCGGCATCAAACGTGGCAGCTCATCCGTTCAGTGCGCGACGCCGGTGTCGCCGTGGTGCTCACCACCCACAACATGGCCGAGGCCGAGGAGCTCTCCGATACCGTCACCATCATGCACCGTGGGCGCGCTCGGGCGAGCGGCACCGTCGCACAGCTCGATGCCCAGTACGGAACCCTCGAGAACGCATTTCTGCAGTGCACCGAGGAGGAAGCATGAACCTCGACTTCACTCCCGCCCCCACTGCAGCACCTCGCAGGGCGCAGGTGTGGCAGCACGCCAAGATGGAGGCCGGGCTCATCCTGAGCAACGGCGAGCAACTCATCCTCGCCATCGTGTTTCCCGTAGCCATCCTGGTTGCCGGCAAGGTGTGGGGCGCGCGGTTTGGCGTCGACTACCAACAGCTGGCCCCGTCGGTGCTGGGCATGGTGCTGTGGTCATCGGGGCTCACGACGCTCGCCATCGCCACCGGATTTGAGCGACGCTACAACGTCCTCGAGCGCCTCACCGCGACCCCGCTGGGCAAGGACGGCATCCTGCTCGGCAAGGCGCTGTCCATCGCGATGATCACCTTGGGACAGGTGGCAGCGCTGGGCGTACTCGGACTGCTGATGGGCTGGCGCCCCGCGGTCGCCCCTGCGGCGTGGCTCGTCACGACGGTGACGTGCGTCGTCGGTATGGGGGCGTTCATCGCGCTCGGGTTGGCCATCGCGGGTTCGCTTCGCCCGGAGACGACGCTGGCGCTGGCGAACTTGTTGTTCCTTGTTGGCCTTCCGCTCGGCATCGTGATTCCCGTGACGGCGTTCCCCAGCTGGTCGCAGCCGATCCTCACGGCACTACCCACCGCTGCCGTCGGGGAGTCGCTGCGTGCGGGGGGAACGGGTACAGTGCTCTGGTTGCCGTTCGTCGTGGCGGCCGTGTGGGCCGCAGCAGCTGCGGCGCTTGCCAGAAAGGTATTTCGTTGGACCTCTTGAAGAAGCTCGTCGGCACGCATCGCGCGCTGATGGCGTGGCTGTGGGCGTCGCTGATCTGCAACATGGGCATCGTGGTCACGGGCGGCGTCGTGCGTCTGACTGGCTCGGGGCTGGGCTGCTCCGACTGGCCCTACTGCACGCCAGACCGACTCACCCCGCACGCTGAGCTGGGGATTCACGGGCTCATCGAGTTCGGCAACCGCACGCTCACCGGCGTGCTGTGCTTCGTCGCGCTCGGCGCGTGGATCGCGGCATGGTGGGTGCGCGGGCGCGGCACCAAGCTGTGGTGGGTGACGTTCGCCGTCGGATGGGGCATCGTCGCGCAGGCCATCGTCGGGGGCATCACGGTGAAGCTGGGGCTCAACCCGTTCATCGTCGGCTTCCACCTCACGGCATCCATTCCGCTCATCGTGTTGTGCACGTGGGGTGTGTTGTTGGGGCGTGACAACGTGCCGGCTGCGATGTTGGCGGGCACCCGGGCACTCATCGTCGGCACCTTCTGCGCGGCAATGGTGAGCGTGGTGACCGGCACGCTTACGACAGGCGCCGGCCCCCATGCCGGCGACGCCAACGCGCCGCGCAACGGGCTGAACATCGAGCAGATCGCGCGCATCCACGCGCTCTCGGCGTGGGTGGTGGCCATCCTCGCCGTCGTCTGCGTCGTGGTGTGCAAGCGCGCAGCCAACCGCGAAGCGGCCCGCCTGGCGACGATGTTCCTCGCCGCCGTCGCGCTGCAGGGCGCCATCGGCTACCTGCAGTACTTCCTGGGCATCCCGGCCACTGTGGTGTGGATGCACATGGCTGGCCTCACCGTCTTCGCGGCGGCCTCGGCCTGGCTGTTGTTCGGCACCAAGGCCGCAAACCCGGCCCTCACCTGAGCCCGACGCAATAGAGTGGGTGGCCGAAGTACAACGAGACGAAAGGCCACCGATGGCATTGCCTGACTTCGCCAGCTACTCGGCTGAGCGCTACCGCGACGAGATCAACCAGGGCATGGCCCACCAGAAGCAGACGCTCGCGGCACTGCGCAGCGACGACGCCCCCGCCACGCGAGAGAACGTGCTCAACGTGTGGGAGGAAGCGCGTCGACCGCTCAACCTGGTGCTCTCGATGTTCTACTCGGTGAAGTCTGCTGACACCACCGACGAACTAGACGCGATCGCCGAGGAGTACGCGGGCAAGCTGTCCGCCCACGACGACGAAATCTACCTCGACAAGGGCATCTATGCCCGTCTGCAGGCGCTGCAACGCCGATTCGACGACGGCGAGGTCGAGGCTGACGATCAGGACCGCTACCACCTGGCCGAACTGCTAAACGACTTCGAACGGGCCGGCGTCGCGCTCGGTGAGGCGGAGCAGGCGCGTCTGCGCGAGCTGAACGGGCGCATCGCGGAGCTGTCCACGACGTTCGAGCGCCTTAACCGCGAGGCACGCAACGCCGCCGGGTTTGCCGTCGACGAGGACGAGCTGGAGGGCCTCTCCCCCGCCGACGTGGACGCCTTGCGCACCGACGACGGACTCCACCTCCAGCTGGTGAACACCACGCAGCAGCCACTCACTGCCAAGCTCGCCAACGCCGACCTGCGACGCCGCGTCCTCGATGCATCCCTTACACGCGGGCTGGGCGAGTTCGATACGCGCGCGACCCTCGTCGAGTTGGCTCGCGTGCGCGCCGAACGCGCCACGCTGCTGGGATACCCGTCGCACGCGGCGCTCGTCGCATCGATGGGTACGGCGAAGACGACGCAAGCCATCGAGGAGATGCTCATCCCGCTGGCGCAGGCAGCGCTGGCGAAGACCCGCGAGGAAGCCACCGAGCTCGCGAACAAGTACGCCGAGCTCAACCCCGGCGCCACGTTCACGGCGGCTGATTGGCAGTACGTCGAGGCGCAGCTGCGCAAGGAACGGTTCGCCTTCAACGAGTCGGAACTCGACGAGTACCTCACCGTAGAGAAGGTCACCGAGGCCTGCTACGCAGCGGCCACCGAGCTGTACGGCATCACGTTCAAGCTGCGCGACGATCTGCGCGGGCACGTCGAGGACGCGCAGGTGTACGAGGTGTCCAACGCCGACGGCTCCCCCGTCGGGCTGTTCCTCATGGACCTCTGGGCACGCCCGACGAAGAACGGCGGCGCCTGGATGAACGCCATCAACGAGGTGTCGACGCTCTCCGACGAGCTGCCCATCGTCACCAACAACTGCAACTACCGCAAGACCGTGCCGACCGTCACGTGGGATGAAGTCATCACCATGTTCCACGAGTTCGGACACGCGCTGCACGGGCTGTTCGGCAAGGCCAAGTACCCGTCGCGCTCCGGTACGAGCGTGCCGCGCGACTTCGTCGAATTCCCCAGTCAGGTCAACGAGCACTGGGCCTGGCAGCCCGGCCGGGTGCTGCCCGCCGAATGGCTGGAGAAACTGCAGGCCGCCAGCGAATTCGGGCTGGGCTACGCCAATGCCGAGGTGCTCATCGCCGCGGTGCTCGACTACGTCTGGCACTCCACGCCGCTCGACGAACTCCCCTCCTCCGCCGACGAGGTGGCCGCCTTCGAGCAGTCCGCGCTCGAGCGCTATGGGCTGGCCGACGACATCTGCCCGCCGCGCTACCGCACGCAGTACTTTGCGCACATCTGGGGCGGCGGCTACGAGGCCAGCTACTACGGCTACACCTGGGCCGAGGTGCTCGACGCGGATGCCGTGGCCTGGTTCGAGGAGCAAGGAGGCGGCACCCGAGCAAACGGCGACCACTTCCGCGCGACGTTGCTCGGCCCGGCAGGCGGCGTCGACCCGATGGAGACCTACCGGACGTTCCGCGGACGCGACCCGGAGCTGCAACCACTGCTCGACCGCCTGGGTTTGACATTGGCGTAGTACCGCGCGGGATTTCGATACGCCCGCTACGCGGGCTACTCAATCACCGGGAAAGACCAAGCGCCCCCGGATTTCGATACGCCCGCTACGCGGGCTACTCGATCACCGGGGGCGGCCCTCACCCGGCCCTCGAGTGGGCGGCGCAGCGATCGAAAAACTTCAAAATCCGTACGCAGATTGACCAAACACCCCTAATACAGGCCCTTCATCTCATCTGCGTACGGATTTTGAAGTTTCGTGGTGGGTGGCTTCGGCGGGTTTCGATACGCGAGCTTCGCTCGCTACTCAACCACCGGCCAGGCCCGACCGTCGAGTTGTGCCAGATTTGATGATTGAGTAGCGCCCGTAGGGCGTGTATCGAAATCATCGGGGTGTGGTTTCGATACGCGAGCTTCGCTCGCTACTCAACCCAAGTCGATACGCCGCCTAAGGCGGCTACTCAACCAGCGGCGCGGGGTGGCCCCGGCGTGCCCACGATCAGCGGCGGTAGCGCAGCGGGTTCGGTCGGCAGCTGCATTCGGTGGCGATGCGCAGGCTGGCGGCGATCCGCCCATGGTCGCGCAGTGCGTGCAACTGCGAGACCACCTTGTCGCGCAGCGTCATCGGGTCGATGGTGTTGAGATAGATCTTCGTCGCGCCCTCGAAGCCCGCCAGAGTCGATACCCGCCACTTCAGCATGATGCGCCACGGCATCGGCTCGCGCACGTCGATGGGACGATGGTGCCACTCCTCGTTGCATGCCACGTCGGCGCCCGTCGCGGCATGCAACGCGTGCAGCACATCCGACACGCCGTCGATCTCCTGCGTCGAGTGCCGCCATGGGTCCGACTCCTCGGAGCGCGAGTACACCTCGATGGTCGGATACCGGTGACCAAACCCTGCGAACGCGATGGCGTGGTCGGTCTCGGCGATCATCAGATTGTTTCTGCTCGCATAGTTCGCGGCCGCATCGTTGAAGATGTTGGGATTGCGCCGCAGCTTCGCCAACGTCAGCTCCTGCTGCGTCCCGCGCTCGTCGATCGCCACCAGCTGCTTGTGCAGATGGTCGAAGGACGCGCCAGCCGGCTTCAGCCAATTCTGGAACACGGACACGTACCGCGCATAGCGATTCGCCGCGTAGAGCCGCTCCATCGAGTCCACCGTAAACCGCAGGAACCGACGGTGTTCCTCCGGCGTGAGCGTGCCGGATGATGCCAGCTGGGAGTTCTCCGTAGCGCCGTCGACGAAGTGCCGACGGGCGATGATCACGTCGTGCCCTCCCCCGAAAAAGCCGGATGCCGCCTCCAGCTTCTCGCCGAGCTCCATCCGAGCGATGTCCTCGGGCGCATGCCCGCTCGCCCGTAGCTTGGCCTCCTCCACACTCACCACGTGCCGCAGCCCCTCGGGCTCCGCCAGATACGCCTCACGACGGGCAGCGACATCGTCCGGCAGCTCATAGCCGTAGTTGAGATGCCAGTAGTCGTAGCTCAAAATCTCGAACAGATTCGGCACCCGACGAAACTCCGCAGCCTCGTCGAGGAGCTGGCTGGCGGGGACACCGTCGAGCTGCGCCCAATCATCACCCCTGCGCACGACGCGCGATTTCTCCGGCGGCGTCTCCCAGTAGCGCAGTTCGCAAAAGGCGCAGTGGCGGCCGTGTTCGTCGGGGCTGAGCGGCTGAGGGTCCGCCACCTGCACGCCAAGCGGGCGATTCCCGCGGCCGGGCACCGTCCACACCTCGGTACCGGTGAAGGGGTTGAGTTGCTTGACCGTGCCATCGGCGAGCACATCAAGATATTCCGGCTCCCGCACAAAGAGATCCATACGTCGAGCCTACGCGCCTCAGCGCGCGAAGATCAGCGGATCGATTGCCATGGCGAGGAACAAGATCGCCAGGTAGCTGTTCGACCAGTGGAACAGGCGCATGGCCTTCAGCTGTGCGCCTTCGAGCCCGCGGTTGGCTCTTCTCAGCAGCTGCACGGCTTCCCAGGTGATGACGGCGCCAGAGAGTATCGCCGCGACGGCGTACAGCGGCCCCGTCGGTGCCACCGGCCACAACAGCAGCGACGCGCCCACCGTCAGCAGGGTATAGACGAGAATCTGCCTGGCCACCCGCGGGGCCGTCCGAACGACGGGAAGCATCGGCACGCCCGCAGCCGCGTAGTCGTCCTTGTACCGAAACGACAGCGCCCACGTGTGTGGCGGGGTCCAGAAGAACACCACGGCAAACATGATGATCGGCGGCCAGCTCACCGAGTTCGTCACCGCGGTCCAGCCGATCAGGGGCGGGAAGCAACCCGCGATGCCACCCCAGATGATGTTTTGCCATGTGCGGCGCTTCAACCAGATCGTGTAGACGAACACGTACAGCGCGTTCGCCAGCAGCGCGAGACCAGCGGAGAGCCAGTTCGCACCGAACCCCAAAATGAGCGAGGAGACGACGGCGAGCAGTACACCAAACATGGTGGCTGAGCGCACCCCCACCTGATGCCGAGGCATGGGGCGACGCCTGGTGCGGCGCATGGTCTCGTCGATGTCGCGGTCGAGCACGCAGTTGAAGGTGTTGGCGCTCGCGGCGGCCATCCACCCACCGAACAAGGTGGCGACGGCGGGCCACAGCGGTGGCAACCCACCTTGCGCGAGGAACATGGCGGGCAGGGTGGTGACGAGCAGCAGCTCGATGATGCGGGGTTTCGTCAGTGCGACGTAGGCCTTCACCACGTCCCTCGCGCTCGCACGCGACGCGTGTGCCGTCGTAGCCGTCACCTGACCTCCCTCACAATTCCCGAGGGAGTCTACAGCTGAAATAGCGAACATCCTAGTTGCGAAGAACCGTTAGGCTGGGGAATGTGACTTCCAGTTCCACCCCGTTCGTCAACCCGTTGAGGGATTCCGACGACCGCAGACTCCCCCGCATCGCCGAGCCGTGCGTGCTCGTGATTTTCGGCGTCACCGGCGATCTCTCCCGCAAGAAGCTCATGCCAGCTGTCTACGACCTGGCCAACCGAGGCCTGCTCCCGCCGGGCTTCGGCCTGGTGGGCTTCGCTCGTCGCGAGTGGGAAGACCAAGACTTCGCGCAGGTCGTGCACGACGCCGTCAAAGAGCACGCCCGCACCGAGTTCCGCGAAGAGGTATGGGAGCAGCTGCTCGAGGGCATCCGGTTCGTGAGCGGCACCTTCGATTCCGACGACGCCTTCGAGCGCCTGCGGGAAACCCTCACCGAACTCGACACCGAGCGCGGCACCGGTGGCAACCACGCCTTCTACCTCTCCATCCCGCCGTCGGGCTTCGAGCCCGTGATGCAGCAGCTGCGCTCGCACGGCCTGGTGGAACAGAGCGACGAGAGCTGGCACCGTGTCGTGATCGAGAAACCCTTCGGCCACGACCTCGAGTCTGCGAAGGAGCTCGACGCCGTCGTCTCAGACCTCTTCGCGCCCCAGGATGTGTTCCGCATCGACCACTACCTGGGTAAGGAGACCGTGCAGAACATCCTGGCGCTGCGGTTCGCGAATCAGCTCTTCGAACCCGTGTGGAACAACCACTACGTCAGCCACGTGGAGATCACGATGGCCGAAGACATCGGCATCGGTGGCCGTGCGGGGTACTTCGACGGCATCGGCATCGCCCGCGACGTGATGCAAAACCACCTTCTCCAGCTGCTCGCGCTCGCCGCGATGGAGGACCCGACGAACTTCGACGCCGCCCAGCTGCGCACGGAGAAGAAGAAGGTCCTCGCCGCAGCAAGCGTCCCCAAGGACTACGCCAAACACACCGCCCGCGGACAGTATGCCGGCGGCTGGCAAGGCGGCAAGGAAGTGCTCGGCTACATCGAGGAAGACGGCGTAGACCCCAGTTCCAACACCGAAACGTTCGCCGCAATTCGCGTCGACATCGACAACCGACGCTGGGCCGGCGTGCCCTTCTACCTCCGCACCGGCAAGCGCATGCCGCGACGCGTGACAGAGGTGGCGCTGAACTTCAAGCAGCCCCCACATCTGCCATTCACAAGCACCGATACCGCGAAACTCGGCACCAACGCACTGGTACTGCGTATCCAGCCCGACGAGGGCGTCACCCTCCGCTTCGGCGCCAAGGTGCCCGGCACGCAGATGGAGATCCGCGAGGTGTCGATGGACTTCGGCTACGGCGGCTCCTTCACCGAATCATCCCCGGAAGCCTACGAGCGCCTCATTCTCGACGTGCTGCTCGGCGAGCCACCGCTGTTCCCGCAGCAGGAAGAGGTGGAGCTCAGCTGGCGCATCCTCGACCCGGTGCTCGAGTACTGGGCCTCGCTCGACGATCAGCCCGAACAATACGAGCCCGGCACCTGGGGCCCTTCATCCGCCCACGACATGCTCGCCGGCGATGGCCGCGCCTGGCGACGCCCGTAGGAGCAACGTCATGATTATCGAACTGCCAGACACCACGTCGAGAGAAATCTCCGCCGCGCTCACGAAGGCGCACCGCGGGGCGGGCGCGAGCGGCCTCGTGCTGACCCTCATCATCGCCACCGACGACGCGCACTTCGACGACGCCATCCACGCCGCGAAAGCCTCCGCCTACGCACATCCGTCGAGGGTGATCGTCGTCACCGACGCCAACAGCGACGGAGGCCCTTCGATGGATGCCACCGTCGAGGTCGGCGACGGGCTCCCCGGCGACCTCATCACCCTCACCCTGCGCGGCGGGCTGCGCGAACGCGCCAATGTGATGTTGCTGCCGCTGCTGCTTCCCGACTCCCCCACCGTCGTGTGGTGGCCCCACGAAGGGCCCGACGACCTGGCGCAAGATCCCATCGGCCAACTCGCGGATCGACGCATCACGGACGCCGCCGGCTGCGCCGACCCACAGGCGGCGCTCAGAAACCGGGCCCGGCATCACACCGCCGGCGACACCGACCTCACCTGGACCCGACTCACCCGGTGGCGAGCGCTGCTCGTCGCCGCCGTCGATCAAGTGGCATCCCCCGTGCGCAGCGCGCGGGTGGTATCCGCGCATGACAACGCCCCCGCGACGCTCCTCGCCACCTGGCTGAGCAACAAGCTAGGCATCGAGGTGGAACGCATCGACGGCGACGGCATCGGCGTGATCGAGGTCGTCCTGAGCACCGACGCAGGCGATATCTCTATCCGCCGCCCTGGCAACACGACGGCGGAATACACCGTGCCCGGGCAGCCACCACGGAAGGTAGCCCTGCGACGACGACCGCTCACTGACCTCCTCACCGAGGAGCTACAACGTCTCGACCCCGACCAAGTGTTCGAGGACACCGTCGCCCATTTGCTGTCGCAACAAGGAGAGCACTGATGCATCACCGCCTAGTTCGAGCCCCCCACGCCGACGATGTCGCCAGCATCGTCGCGGAGCGCCTCGTCGCCTTCCTGACTAAGAAGGCTGCCGCGCAGGATCGCATCGACGTCTGTCTCGCGGGCGGGACCGCCGCGAATGCGGTGTACGAGCGGATGGCCGAGCTCATCGTCGACGTGGACATCGACTACAAGAAGCTGCACCTATGGTGGGGCGACGAGCGCTTTGTTGCGGCCACCGACCCAGACCGCAACTCACTGCAGGCGCTCGAACGCCTCGCCAGGACCCTGCCCATCCATTCCGCGAACATCCACATGATGGCGGCCAAAGATGGGCGCAAGGATTCCCGCGAAAGCGCTGACGTCTACGAAACAGAACTCGGCGACACCCGTTTCGACCTCGTGCTGCTCGGCATGGGCCCCGACGGGCACACGGCATCGATCTTCCCCGAGCACCCGAGCTTCAAGCCGACGACTCGGCTCGTCATCGGTGTGGAAGATGCACCGAAGCCTCCCCCGGAGCGCATCACCCTCACCTTCAATGCCCTGAACAACACCGACTCCATGTGGTTCATCGTGACCGGCGACGCCAAGGCCGATGCCGTGGCTCGTGTGCTCGACGGCGACGAAACGCTCCCCGCAGCCCATGCTCGCGGTGAACACTCCACGTTGTGGTTCGTCGACGACGCAGCGGCAAGCAAACTGCCGGGCCAGTACCGCTGCGAGTTGTAATCGCGGCACTAGCCCGGCAGCTGCCGGTATGAACTGGGAAGTCAGTAAATGATTTCGCCAGCGGCTCGACGGGCGCGCAGCGTGGTGATCGCTTCCGCGAGGATCGCTTCCGCGTCCTCTTCAGAGCGGCGCTCCTTTACGTAGGCCAGGTGCGTCTTGTACGGCACGATCTTCGGCGGCGGAGGCGGGTTGTCCTCATCCTTGTTCGCCGGAAGTCCGCAGCGTGGGCAGTCCCATTCCTCCGGGATCTGAGCGTCAATTGCAAACGCGGGGCGCGTCTCGTGCCCACTCGCGCAGAAATAGGAGACCCGGTGCCTAGCGACGGCGTCCCCTCGCTCTGCCTCGCCCATGGGGCCAGCGCCCACACGGCTTCCACGGATGGCATTGCCACCTGCCACAGCTCTTCTCCTTCAGTTGTCGTTGGGAATGGTTGGGTTGATCTTTAGAGCGCTTCGGCGCGGTACACCAGCAACAGCGCGATGATGGTGAGCAGCCAAATCAGCCCGACGATCAGCGTGATGAGGTCCAGTCGACGCTCGGCGCGCGAGACGCCGCCCATCGAGGTGGACATGCCGCCACCGAACAGGTCAGACATACCACCGCCACGGCCCTTGTGGAGGAGGATGGACGCTGCCAGAAGGATGCTCAGCACGATGAGAACCACGGAGAGGATAGTCACCGGCATGGAGAGAAGAGGCACAATCACGCAGGCCAGTGTAACTGACGCGTGAGTGAATGCCGAATCAGCTCCTGGTATGACGAAGGTCGGCCGCCCAGCGCCCTGGACGGCCGACCAACGGGTGACAGACAGATCAGACAGCGAGGTCCTGGAACCGGATGATCGCTGCAAATTCCTCCGCCTTCAAGCTCGCGCCACCGACGAGGGCACCGTCGACGTCGGGCTGATCCATGATCGAGCGGATGCTGCCGGACTTCACCGAGCCGCCGTACTGGATACGCACCTTGTCAGCTGCTTCGTCGCCGAAGGCGCTGCGCACCTCGTTGCGGATAGCGCCGCACACCTCCTGCGCATCTTCGGGGGTCGCAACCTCGCCGGTGCCGATGGCCCAGACGGGCTCGTAGGCGATGACGATGCCAGCCACCTGCTCGGCAGTCAGCCCATCGAGCGCGCCGCGAACCTGAGCGACGGTGTACTCGACGTGCTTGCCTTCCTTGCGCACGTCCAGGCCCTCGCCCACGCAGATGATGGGCGTCATGCCCTGGGCGATGACCTTCTTGGCCTTCGCGCCGACGAGCTCATCGGTTTCCCCGTGGTACTGGCGACGCTCGGAGTGCCCGACTACGACGTAGCGCACCTGCAGCTTGGCCAGCATGTCTGCGCTGACCTCGCCGGTGTAGGCACCGGAATCCTGCGCAGATACGTCCTGCGCGCCGAGCTGCAGCGGCATGCGATCACCCTCGATGAGGGTCTGCACGGTGCGCAGGTCGGTGAACGGAGGAATGACGACGGCGTCCACCGTCTTCGGATCAAATTCCTTGTCGGCGAGCGTCCACGCGAGCTTCTGGACGAGCCCAGTCGCCTCGACGTGGTTCATGTTCATTTTCCAGTTGCCAGCGATGATGGGGGTACGAGCCATGATCACTTCTCCTCTTCTAGTACTGCGATACCGGGCAGTTCCTTGCCCTCGAGGAATTCGAGGGAGGCGCCGCCGCCGGTGGAAATGTGGCCGAATTCGTCGTCAGCGTGTCCGAGCGCACGAACCGCCGCTGCGGAGTCGCCTCCACCGATCACGCTGAATGCGTCGGACTCCGCGAGCGCCTTGGCGACCGCGGCGGTGCCGTGCGACAGCTCCTCGATCTCGAACACACCCATGGGGCCATTCCAGAACACAGTCTTGGCACCCTTGATGGCGTCGGCGAACAGCTTCTCAGTGTCGGGGCCGATGTCCAGGCCAATCTGTCCGGCCGGAATGGCATCCGCCGAGACGACGCTCACCTTGCCGGTAACGGTGCGGGCGTCGAAATCCATGCCCTCGGCAACCCGGGAATCGACGGGCAGCAGCAGCTGCTTGCCGGCATCCTTGGCCTGCTGGATGTAGCCAGCGCAGGTGTCGAGGTTGGCTTCGTCCACCAGGGAGTTACCGATCTCCTTGCCCTGAGCCTTGAGGAAGGTGTATGCCATGCCGCCGCCCACGATCACCGTGTCGGCAACCTTCAGCAGGTTGTCGATGACAGCGAGCTTGTCGGCCACCTTGGCGCCACCCAGCACGACGACGAAGGGGCGCTCCGGACGCTCGGTGACGCCACGCAGCACCTCGACTTCCTTACCGACGAGGTAGCCGGCAGCGTTCGGGAGCAGCTTGGCCACATCGTAGACGGAGGCCTGCTTGCGGTGCACGACGCCAAAGCCGTCGGAGACGAACACATCGCCGAATGCCGCATACTGCTCAGCGAGCGCCTTGCGCTCGTTCTCGTCCTTCGACTCTTCGCCGGGCTCGTAGCGCACGTTCTCGAGAAGAGCGACGTCACCGTCCCCCAGAGCGCCGACCACGGCCTTCGCTGATTCGCCGACGACGTCTTCGGCCAGCTTCACGTCCTTGCCGAGCAGCTCACCGAGCCGCTTCGCGACAGGAGCGAGCGAGTACTTGGGGTTGACTTGGCCCTTCGGGCGACCGAGGTGCGCCATGATGACGACGCGGGCGCCGGCATCCACCAGCTTGGTCAGCGTGGGCAGCGCGGCACGGATGCGGCCGTCGTCGGTGATGACGTCGCCGTCGAGCGGCACGTTGAAGTCGCAGCGGATGAGCACCCGCTTGCCTGCGACATCGAGTTCATCGATGGTCTTCACGGGATTTGGTTCCTTTCAGATCGGAAGAACAACGGGGGATGAAGATGAAGGCCCCGCACCCCTCACAGGGAGTACGGGGCCAACACCAGTCAGTGGATAGGCGGCTGAAGGATCAGAGCTTCGAGCCGACGAGCGCGGTCAGGTCAACCAGACGGTTGGAGTAGCCCCACTCGTTGTCGTACCAGCCAACGACCTTCACCTGGTTGCCGATGACCTTGGTGAGGCCAGCGTCGAAGATGCAGGAGTGCGGGTCGGTCTCGATGTCCTTCGAAACGATCGGATCCTCCGTGTAGGAGAGGATGCCCTTGAGCGGACCCTCAGCAGCCTTCTTGATGGCGGCGTTGATCTCCTCGACGGTGACCTCACGGCCAGCTTCGAAGGTGAGGTCGGTGGCGGAGCCGGTCGGCGTGGGAACGCGCAGAGCGTAGCCATCGAACTTGCCCTTGAGCTCGGGGAGCACGAGAGCCACAGCAGCAGCGGCACCGGTCTTGGTGGGAACGATGTTCAGAGCAGCGGCGCGAGCGCGGCGGAGGTCCTTGTGGGGGCCGTCCTGCAGGTTCTGGTCTGCGGTGTACGCGTGGATGGTGGTCATGAGACCCTTTTCGATGCCGAACTCGTCGTTCAGCACCTTGGCCATCGGTGCCAGGCAGTTGGTGGTGCAGGAAGCGTTCGAGATGACGGTGTGGTCGGCCGTCAGGTCGCCGTCGTTCACACCCATCACGATGGTGATGTCTTCGTTCTTGGCGGGAGCCGAGATGATGACCTTCTTCGCGCCAGCGGTGATGTGAGCCTTGGCAGCGGAGGCCTCAGTGAAGCGGCCGGTGGACTCCACGACGATGTCGACGCCGAGGTCGCCCCAAGGAAGCTGGGCCGGATCCTTTTCTTCGAAGACCTTGAAGGTGTCGCCGCCCGCAGTGATCGACTGGTCGTCGAAGGTGATCTCGCCATCGAACTTGCCGAGGATCGAGTCGTACTTCAGCAGGTGCGCGAGGGTCTTGTTGTCGGTGAGGTCGTTGACGGCCACCACGTCGATGTCGGCACCAGAGGCCTTGAGTGCGCGGTAGTAGTTACGGCCGATGCGGCCGAAGCCGTTGATAGCAACCTTAACGGTCATGTGAATAGATACCCTTCAGTTCACTTGCGCTCACCCCGCCGGGCGGAATCCCGGGCAGCGCTTTGCGCCTTGGCGTACAGCTTCATCCTAGCCACATCGATCAGATGGACAAGCGTCAGGGTCGAGAAAACCAACGTCTAATCGTCGTCGCGCAAGTCTGGAGGCAGCGACGCCTCCGTGTCGGGAATGCCTTGTTCCTTCGCGGCCTTGTCCGCCGTCGATAGCAGGCGCCGAATACGACCCGCTACGGCGTCCTTGGTGAGCGGCGGATCGTGCAATTTACCGAGCTCTTCCAAGCTGGCCTGGCGATGTTCGACGCGCAGCAGGCCTGCGACGCGCAAATGCTCGGGCACGTCGTCACCGAGAATCTCCAGCGCCCGCTGCACCCGAGTGCTGGCTGCCACCGCCGCGCGCACGGAGCGCCGTAGGTTGGCATCGTCGAAGTTCGCTAGCCGGTGCGCTTGGGCGCGAACTTCGCGGCGCATCCGGCGTTCCTCCCACAGCAGACGCGCCTCCTGGGCGCCCATGCGCGTCAATAGTTCAGCGATCGCTTCGCCGTCGCGCAGTTGGACACGCGTCTGGTTGCGGGATTCTCGTGACTTCGCCATGAATCCGAGACGCCGCCCCGCGCCGACGAGCGCGAGCGCCGCTTCTGCACCGGGACATGTGACTTCCAATCCCATAGAACGCCCGGGTTCGGTCAGCGAACCACGTGCGAGGAACGCACCGCGCCACACCGCCGTCGCATCGACGACCGAGCCCGCCACCACCTTCGGTGGAAGCCCGCGCACGGGGCGACGTTTGTGGTCGACGAGCCCGGTGAGCCGTGCCAGACGTTCGCCGTCGGCAACCACGCGGATGGTATAGCGCGGACTGCGATGAATGCCGGATGGGTTGATGACCACGAGTTCCGACGCGCAGTCCCACAGGTCCGCGATAAACGTGCTGAGTCGACGTGCTGCGGCAGACGAGTCGAGTTCAGCTTCGAGGACGATCTTGCCCGCAACAAGATGCAAGCCACCCCCGAAACGGAGCATGGCAATCGCCTCCGCAGCTCGTGCACTGGATTGCGGGATGTGTACTGCGGCCAGCTCAGACTTGAGTTTCTGGGTCAAGGCCATCGGCCCGTTCACCTCTTCCCTTGCCCAATCACCTCGGCGAATACTGCGGCAAGTCGTTCCGAATCATGCGTTGGCACCCCGTCGCGTGAGGCGACGTCCGCCACGACGAGCTCCGCTCCGAGCGCCCGCACGTAGTCTGCCATGTGAGGATCCCTCTGGGCGAACCCCACATCCGCGATCACCGTGTCAAGCCGTAGGTCGGGGGCGTGCTCTGCAAGGACTTCGATATGCCGCCCCGCGCTCATGCCCGCCGTCTCATCACGTGGAGCGATGTTGAACACGAGAATGCGTTGAGCGTTCGAGGTCATGAGAGCATCGCACAGTTGCGGTACCAGAAGGTGCGGAATCACGGAAGTGAACCACGATCCGGGCCCCAACACGATCGCATCGGCTTGATCGACGGCCTCCAGCGCGCTCGGGTATGCCGGGGGTTCGTGCGGCACCAACCGCACGCGCCGCACCTCAGCGTGCGCCTTCGCCACGCTCGCTTGCCCGATGAGCGTGTTGATCTCGTCAGGTGCAAACGGATCTAGACCCAGCACGTCGGCCTCAATTTCCAGCGGCACCGTACTCATCGGAATGACGCGTCCCTCCACACCGAGCAGGTCCCCCACCATGTCGAGGGCCGCCAGCTCGTCGCCCAGCTGTTGCCACAGCCCAGCGATCAGCAGGTTGCCGATGGCGTGGCCCGCGAGGGGCCCGTCGCCTCGAAACCGCGCTTGCAGTACCGTGGCCCAGGTGCTACCGACGTCGTCATCGGAGCACAATGCCGCGAGTGCCATGCGGAGATCTCCGGGCGGAAGAATGTCGAACTCGTCGCGGAGCCGTCCGGACGACCCGCCGTCGTCGGCGACCGTCACGATCGCGGTGAGCCGTTGCGTCACCTTGCGCAGCGCCCTCAGGCTGGCGGCAAGCCCGTGCCCGCCGCCGAGGGCCACGACGTTCGGCCCGCGCGTCGCATCCACGTCGCTCACTCCTTCCCCAGGTCGCGATGCATGACCGTGCACATCACGCCCGCTTCAGTAAGCCGTCGCTTGAGTTCCTCACTCATCGCAGTGGAGCGATGCTTGCCCCCCGTGCACCCGATGGCGAGCGTCACCTGCCGCTTGCCTTCATTCAAATAGCCGGGTGAGGTGGTGCGAACGACCGCCATCATGTTGTTGAGCATCTCTTGGGCGGCTTCAACCTTGAGCACATAGGCGGCGACGTCGCGGCTGAGACCCGTCTTGGGACGCAGCTCTGGGATCCAGAACGGATTGGGCAGGAACCGCACGTCAAACACAAGGTCGGCGTCGATCGGAAGCCCGTGCTTGAAGCCGAAGCTCATGATGGACACGCTCAGGGCGTCGGTGGTGTCGCTGCCGAAGTGGTTCGCGATACGCTGGACGAGCTGCCGGGCGCTCAACCTCGAGGTGTCGACGACGATGTCAGCGCGCGCTCGGAGATCTGCCATGAGGTGGCGCTCTTTGGTAATGCCGTCCATGAGCCTGCCCTCGCCTTGCAACGGGAGCGGGCGGCGGTTGGATTCCTGGCGTTGGACGATCACGTCGTCGTCGGCTTCCAAATACACGAGCGCAAGCTTCCGCGTCTGGTGACGGAGGCGCTCGATGGCTTCGGGGAGCTGTTCGAAGAACACGCGGGTTCGCACGTCAGCCACGACAGCGAGGCGATCAATACCAAACCCGGTGATGGTGTCGGCGAGCGAGGGCAGCATCACCGGAGGCAGGTTGTCAACCACGTACCAGCCGAGATCTTCCATCGCATGCGCGGCGGTGCGTCGGCCTGCCCCAGACAGCCCCGTAATGATCGCGACTTCACTCACCATGCGCTCAACCTTATCTGTCTTCACCGACGGCGGTGGCGTTCTCAGCGAGCCCACGCGCATGCACCGCATCTCCTGTGCGCTGGGCATACGAGACGGCGTCCACCAGCGTCGGCACGAGCAGTGAGACGAGGTTGCCGTCCCGCCCGCGCGCGCGGGCAGCGTCGCGGGAGGTTTGGAACGAGCCGAGCAAGTACGGAATGGAGCGCACCATGATGGCGACGGTGAGTGCTATCTGGTCGACGTTCACACCCACCCGCTGCAGCGGCGAGAGCCCACGCACCAACGCGTCGAGCAAATCAGGTGTGCTGGTGGTGAGCGTGAGCATCCGGGAGGCGAGCACTGCGACGAGCAGGTTGCCGGTGGTGATGAACGCGAGCAGTGGGCGCAACGTGATGAGTTGAAACACTGCGATGCCGGCGAGCAGGATCCACAACATCGAACCGATGTTGAGAGCACGCCGGAAGGTGACTCCCGAGGTGCGCAGCAGCACCAACACGACGATGAGTGATAGAGCCGACATCCACCATGTGCCCATGATGAACGTCGGCAGCGTGACGATGATGAGCAGCAGATATTTCCAGCCGACGCCGATGCGGAACAGCCAGCCGTCGCCGGGTTGGTAGATGCCGAGCAGGCTCGCGTGCACGTTCACTGCATGCGCGCCTTGTAGTAAGCGACCGCGGCGGCCGGGTCGTCGTCGGCAACAATCCTGCCGTCCTCCACGACGAGGGCACGCTCGGCGAGCAGCGCGAAATCGAGGTCGTGCGTGGAGAAGATCAGCTGTTGCTCAAGCTGCTCGAATACCCCCCGCAGGGCCTGCTTGTTGCGGAGGTCGAGGAGCGTCGTCGGCTCGTCGGCAACCACCACGGTGGGAGATACGGCGAGCACGCTCGTGAGCGCGACGAGTTGACGCTCGCCGCCCGAGAGATCGTAGATGGATTGGTGCGCGACACCTCCGATCCCCCGGGCGTCGAGCAGCTCTTGGGCGCGGGCAAGGCGTTCCGGCTTCGATTTGATGACGCTGCGTAGGCTGAGCTCGATGTCTTCGATGGGTGTGGACATGAGCAGCTGTGACAGCGGATCGGTGAAGATGAACCCGACGAGTTTGCGGACCTGCTTGCCGTCATTCGCGGTGTCATACCCATCGACGGTGACCGTCCCGCTCGTCGGTAGCCGAAGCCCGTTGAGCAGGCGCAGCAGTGTGGACTTCCCAGAGCCATTCGCCCCGATCACGACGATGCGCTGCTGCGTGAGCTCCAGCGAAATATCGTCGAGGAGTATCCGCTCCGGGTCACCTTGCCGCAGCGGAGGCACACTCAGCCGAACGTCGCTGAGCTCGATCATCGGTGCATGAGCCTCGGGAAGGCTTTGAAGATTGCCAGCGCAACCACGACGGCGACGATGGTTTTGAGCAGGTCACCCGGCCAGAAGATAAGGTCCGCGGCGAGCGTTTTCGTAAACGGATCCTTAGTTGTCATCGCTATGCCAAGGGTGCCAAGCGGGTACATGATGAGCACCCGGCATGCGAACACGGTGAGCGTCAGCCACAGCCAGGTGAGCTTCTGAAGCCCGTTGCGCAGGATGCGTCGAGAGATGAGTCCCACCACAATGGTGCACACGACGAAGGCGATGAGATAGCCAACCGTCGGCCCAAACCACGGGGCGAGGCCCGCCTTGCCCTTGGCGAAAATCGGCAGTCCCGCGGTGCCCATCAACAGGTAGAGCCCCACCGCCGCGGCACCTCGCCACGGCCCGAGCACCAGTGCGGTGAGAGTGATGCCCAGCGTCTGCAGCGTGATGGGGATACCCAGACCGCCGACGGGGATCGCGGGCATCACCGATAGGGCTGCGATGAGCGCGGCGAACACGGCGATGTAGGCCATATCGCTGGCCTCAAAGGTGCGGGTAGCCGGCCGTGTGGTGACAGAGGCGTCGGACATGGGTATCTCCTTCTGAGCGATCGTTGAACAGCATTCAACACCATCGCTTGAATAGTGTTCAAACCGGGGGCGTCATATGTGCGACGCCCTCATGTTTCCGTTACCTCTCCCGTGGTGAGGTTGATCGCCTCGCCGCCGGAGGCCTGCGCCACGTCGTAGATGGCCTTGGCCAACCCAGGCCCGATGCCGGGCACCTCGTCGATCTCTTCGACGGTGGCGGCACGCAGCTTCTTCACGCTGCCGAAGTACTTCATGAGCGCCTTGCGGCGAACGTCGCCGAGGCCGGGCACGCCGTCGAGAATGGAGTCGATGAGCGCCTTACCGCGGCGCTGCCGGTGGAAGGTAATCGCGAAGCGGTGTGCCTCGTCGCGGGCGCGCTGCATGAGGTACAGGCCGTCGGATGTGCGCGGAAGAATCAGCGGGTACTCCTCCCCCGGCAGCCACACCTCCTCGAGCCGTTTCGCGAGCCCGCACAACGCGATGTCCTCGCTCAGGCCGAACTCCTCGAGCACCTTCGCCGCGGCCGCCACCTGCGGCGCCCCGCCGTCGACGATGATGAGGGACGGCGCATACGCGAAGCGCTTGGCCACCCCCGTCGTCGCATCGACGAGATCGTCGGCCTCGTTGTCTTTCAATCGCCGCAGTCTGCGGGTGAGCACCTCGCGGATGGCGCGGACATCGTCGGAGCCCTCAAACCCCTTGATGAGGAAGCGCCGATACTCGGAGTTGCGCGCGAGCCCGTCCTCGAACACCACCATGGAGCCGACGACTTCCTGCCCCATGGTGTGTGAGATGTCGTAGCACTCGATCCTGAGCGGCGGGGCTGGCAGCCCCAGCGCCTCCTCGATCTCTTCGAGGGCGCGGTTGCGGGTGGTGAGGTCCGTCGAGCGTTTGCGTTTGTACTGCTCCAGCGCGAGCTCCGCGTTCTTCACGACGGTATCCAGCAGCCGCCGCTTCTCTCCCCGCAGCGGCACTCGCACCTCCACCGTCGCACCGCGCCGGGCGGTGAGGAGTTCCGCGACGGCGGGCTCAGCCTCGACGGAGGTGTACACCGTTGGTGGAATGTCGGCGTCGTCGGCGGCGTAGAGCTGGGTGATAAAGGCGTCGACGAGCTCCGTGATCGGGCGGTCGTCGGAACGGTCCGCCACCCAACCGTGCTCGCCGAGGATCTTGCCCCCGACTACGTGAAACACCCGGACGGCCACCTGGGTTGGGTCTTCAGCGAACCCGACGACATCAGCGCGCTTACCGTCGTTGAACACGACAGCTTGCTTCTCCTGCACCTTCTTCATTGCATCCAGCGCGTCGCGCAGCGTGGCGGCACGCTCGAAGTTGAGGTCGGCGGATGCGTCGTACATGGCGCGTTCAACCCGCCCAATCACGTCGCCGGTTCTGCCGCCCATGAAGGCCATCAGCTCGCCGGCGATCTCGCGATGTTCCTCCGCCGATACGCGTCCGATGCAGGGCGCGGAGCATTTACCGATGTCTCCCAGCAGGCAGGCGCGCCCGGCGCGGCGCGCGCCGTCGAACACACCTTTTGAGCACGAGCGCATCGGGAACACTCGTAGCAGCAGATCGAGCGTGTCGCGGATCGCCCAGGCCTGCCCGTAGGGGCCGAAGTACCTTGTGCCACGCTTCTTCGCGCCGCGCCCCACCATGACGCGGGGGAACTCCTCGCTCCAGGTGACGGCCAGCCAGGGGTACGACTTGTCATCGCGGTACTTCACGTTGAAGCGCGGGTCGAACTGCTGGATCCACGTGTATTCCAGCTGGAGCGCTTCCACTTCGCTGCCGACGACGGTCCAGTCGACGCGCGCCGCCGTGCGCACCATGGTTTGGGTGCGGAAGTGCTTGTTCTCAAGGTCGACGAAATACGAGCTCAGGCGATTGCGGAGGTTCTTCGCCTTGCCGACGTAGATGACGTTGCCGAAGGAATCGAAGAATCGGTACACGCCCGGCGAGGTGGGGATGTCCGACGTGCGCGGACGGTAGCTGGCCGGATCAGCCATGCGGTGCCAACATCTCGCGGAGGAACTTGCCCGTCTCGGAGGCGTCGTTGGTGGCCACGTCCTCCGGCGTACCCGTTGCGACGACGAGCCCACCGCGCGAGCCACCGTCGGGCCCCATGTCGATGAGCCAGTCGGCAGATTTGATGACGTCGAGGTTGTGCTCGATCACAATCACCGTGTTGCCCTGATCAACGAGGCGCTGCAGCACGGCGAGCAGCCGTCGGATGTCTTCGAAATGCAGGCCTGTGGTGGGCTCGTCGAGGACGTAGAGCGTGCGGCCGGTGGAGCGCTTTTGTAGCTCAGCGGCCAGTTTGACGCGCTGCGCCTCGCCGCCGGACAGCGTCGTGGCGGGTTGCCCGAGGCGCACGTATCCGAGGCCAACCTCGTCGAGCGTCTTCAAATGGCGGCTGATAGAGCTGATGGCGCCGAAGAAGTCGACGGCCTCGGCGATGGGCATATCGAGGACATCCGAGATGGACTTGCCCTTGTAGTGCACTTCGAGTGTCTCGCGGTTGTAGCGGGCGCCGTCGCAGACCTCGCACGGCACGTACACGTCGGGCAAGAAGTTCATCTCGACGCGGATCGTGCCGTCGCCCTTACACGCCTCGCAGCGCCCGCCCTTGACGTTGAAGGAGAAACGCCCAGCCTGGTAGCCGCGCACTTTCGCCTCCGGTGTTTCTGCGAAGAGCTTGCGGATCTTGTCGAACACACCGGTGTAGGTGGCCGGGTTCGACCTGGGCGTACGCCCGATGGGCGACTGATCCACCTGGATGATCTTGTCGATGTGTTCGAGGCCCTGCAGTTTGCGGTGCTTGCCGGGGACGTTCCGCGCGTTGTAGATGGCCTTGGCCGCTGCGGGGTACAAGATGCCGTTGACCAGGGACGACTTACCAGAGCCGGAAACCCCGGTGACCGCGATGAACGTGCCGAGCGGGAAATCGACGTCCACCTCGCGCAGGTTATTGTGTCGGGCACCCTGCACCGACAACGTCGATCCGTTGCCCTCTCGGCGCACCGCCGGAACGTCGATGGCGAGGTTGCCCGACAGGTACTGCCCCGTCTTGGAGTCGGGGTTGGCCAGGAGCTCGTCGAAGCTACCGGAGACGACGACCTCCCCGCCCAGCTCCCCCGCGCCTGGGCCGATATCGACGATCCAGTCGGCGTGCCGGATGGTGTCCTCGTCGTGTTCCACGACGATGAGCGTGTTGCCCATGTCGCGCAGGCGCTCCAGCGTCGCCACGAGCCGGAGGTTGTCGCGCTGGTGCAACCCGATGCTCGGTTCGTCGAGCACGTAGAGCACGCCCACCAGCCCGGCGCCGATCTGCGTCGCAAGACGGATGCGTTGAGCCTCACCGCCGGAGAGCGTGCCGGCTGCGCGCGAGAGCGTGAGGTAGTCGAGCCCCACGTCGATCAGAAACTTCAACCTCGCGAGAATCTCCTTGATCACGCGGGCGGCGATCGTCGCCTCCGTGCGCGTGAGTTCGAGGGAGTTGAGCCATTCAAAGGCCTCCCCCACCGAGAGCGATACGAGTTCCGAGATGTTCTTGCCGTACACCGTGACTGCGAGCGACGAGGGCTTCAACCGCTCCCCTTGGCACGTGGGGCAGGCGAGTTCACGCATGTACTGCCCCCACCGTTCGCGCGCGTGGTCGGTTTCCGCTTCGTCGTGGCGTCGTCGGATGAACGGGATGATGCCTTCATACTTCTGCGAGAAGGTGCGCAGCCTGCCGAATCGGTTGCGGTACTTCACGACGACGTTGCCAGGCATGCCGTGCAGGATGAGTTTGCGTGCCGACTTCGACAGCTCACGCCAAGGCACCGTCATCGAGAAGCCGTGCTCCTCCCCCAACGACGTGAGCACGTGCTCGTAGTGGTTCTTGAGATGGGCGTTGTTCCACGGTGCGATGGCGCCGTCGCGCAGCGAGAGGTCTTCGTCGGGGATGATGAGTTCCGGATCGGGGTCGAGCACCGCGCCGATGCCGGTGCAGTCGGGGCACGCACCCCAGGGCCCGTTGAACGAGAACTGCCGAGGCTCGAGCTCCTCCATCTGCACGTCGTGATCGTTCGGGCAGCCGAGCTTCTCCGAATAGCGCCGCAGCCGCTCGGGGGCATCGTCGGGAAGGTCGACGAAGTCGATTGCCACGACGCCGCCTGCCAACTCAAGTGCGGTCTCGACGGATTCCGTGATGCGTTGCTGCGCCTTCGCCCGGACGACGGCACGGTCGACGATCACCTCGACGTCGTGCTTGCGCTTCTTGTCGATCGTAGGCAGCTCGGTGAGCTGGTAGCTCTCGCCATCGATGCGAACGCGCGAGTATCCGTCGCCGAGGAGTTGCCGGAAGAGCTCTGAGAATTCGCCTTTCCTTCCGCGCACCACAGGGGCGAGAATCTGGAAGCGGGTGCCTTCGTCGAGGGCCATCAGACGATCGACGATCTGCTGCGGGGTCTGCTTGCCGATGGGCGCACCGCACTCGGGACAGTGAGGTACGCCGACCCGCGCGTACAGCAGGCGCAGATAGTCGTAGATTTCTGTGATGGTGCCGACGGTGGAGCGAGGGTTTCTGCTCGTCGATTTCTGGTCGATTGACACCGCCGGCGAGAGGCCTTCGATGAAGTCCACGTCGGGTTTGTCCATCTGGCCCAGGAACATACGCGCGTACGCAGACAGCGATTCTACGTATCGTCGCTGTCCTTCGGCGAAGATCGTGTCGAACGCGAGTGAAGATTTCCCCGAACCGCTCAACCCAGTGAACACAATCATCTTGTTTCGGGGAAGGTCGAGGGAGACGTTCTTCAGGTTATGTACCCGCGCGCCGCGCACCACGAGCTGGTCAGTCACATCGATAACTGTAGTACATGTGTCCAAAAACTGCCGGAGTCGACGACACGGATGGGCTCTGGCAAAGTGGTGCCTGCGATGAAGGTCACCACACGACATGCGCGAAAACGTCACTTTGTGACCTCTGCACCAATTACAGTCAGTGCGTTGGTTGGGGCACCAAGCCTCGTTCAGCGCCCCAACCCGATGTAGTTCCACGAGCAAGGAGCACCATGAACACACCGCAGGGCCCCTCCCATGGGCCACAGCAGTTCCCTGGCCAACAGCCCCAGCACCCCGGCCAGGCTGGGCAGCCAGGTCAACCCGGACAAGACGGTCAGCAGTTTGCCGGCCAGCATCCTGGACAGCCCATGGGAGCACCAGGCAGGCCGAAACGCTCGGCCTTCCAGAACTTCAAGCTGATTCTCTCGGTGATCATCGTGATCGTCATTATTGGTGTCACGGGTTGGAATTGGTACAGCGGGCAGCAGCGTGACCAGGCTCTCACCGTCGGCCAGTGCGTACATATCACGGGCGACCAGAATGACGCCGAGGTTGAGGCCGTCGATTGCGACGCCGACGGCTCGAAGCAAGTCGTCTTGCGCGTCATTGAGAAACACGACGGTGCGGCCACCTGCGACGACGACATGATGATGTACTCGGAAACCAGCAGGCGACGCCGCAGCGGCACTGAACGCACCAACAAGACGGTGTGCCTCGCCGAAGTTCTCGCCGAGGGCAAGTTCTACAAAACCGATGGGTCCCTCGGGTCCGGTCTGCGCGAGGTGAAGTCCGCCGAGGAAGCTGACTTTAAGGTCACGAAGGTGCACGAATCTGCAGACGGCAGCTGCGGTGCCGAGGAGAAAGCCATTAGCTATCCCAAGTGGCCCCGCACCTACTGCCTCGCACAGCCCTAATTGCTATCGGCCGGCCCCTCTCCGTTCCCGAGTGGGGCCGGCCTTCACAATCCACTCGAACATCGAGGCAAGATCCTCACCACGGTTCTCATCGGTTTGGTAGTTTGACGATATGACCCAGTCGCTCGCCTTCCCAGAGGTTCTGGACGCAATCCGAACTCAGACGACGCGCCTCCTCGGAACCACCATTGAGTTCGACGAAGACGACTGGGCTGCACCCACGGTGCTACCCGGTTGGACACGGTCGCACGTGGCTGCGCACCTCGTCGAGCAGGCAACACGCTTCACCAAGGCGCTCAACGCGGGAGAAGGCAACGAACCGGAGCCCGACGCCTCCCGCTTGCGATGTCAGTGGGAGCGTCAAGCCATCGAAGACGGTCTCGCGCTGCAGACTCGGCTCGACGAATCCGCGGGGCAACTCCAAGATGCCCTCGCCCGGCTTGAGCACCGAGATCAGACCGTGCAGATCGCCGACGGTTGGGACGCGCCAGCATCCCTCGTGCCAGCGTTGAGGCTGCGAGAACTCGTCGTGCATCACTTCGATCTCATCGGCCACGAAGCCCTCGACGTGCCCACCTCAACGCTGCTCACGATCGCAGAATTCGAGACGATCCGCCCTTGCAATGCAGAGCTTCCGCCCGTGCTGTTGGTGGCCGACGAGGGATTCTCCGCGCGGATTGGTGCAGAATCGGGTGACACCACGACGGTCATCGGCCCACTCGCCGATCTCTGCCTCTGGCTCATGCGAGGCATCGCGTCAGACCACATCAGCGGTGCGAGCGCAGTGCCCATGCTGCTGCGCGCCTAACCTGGGTGAGCGACTACGTGCGCCAAGGCGCTGCAGTGCTTTCGGCTCCCCCTCTGAGCCTGGTTCGAGCATTCCGCACACTGAACTGGGCGTGCCCTAAACTGTCGCAGACACTACGTGTTGGGAGGAACCATGACGCAGCCCCCGAATTGGCAGGGCGACAATAACGCTGGCGGTTGGAACCAGCCAGGCCATGGACAAGGACACCAGGGCCAGAGCTTCTCGAATCAGGGCCAAAGCTATCCACAGCAGTACGGACAGCAGCCCTACGGCCAAGGCCCTGGCCAGCAGTTCCCTCCCCCAGGCGGTCAACCCTACGGATACCCACCCCAGGAACCGAAGAAGGGGTTCCCCACCGTCGCAGTCATTTCTGTCCTTGCGACGCTACTGATCGTCGCGGCTGGCATCGGCATCTTCCTCGTTACTCGAGGCGAGGAACCAACCGCTCAGCCATCCACGTCGGAGAGCAGCGAGCCGAACGATTCGCCGAGCGAGTCTCCTTCCGAAGACATCAGCGAGACACCCGAGGAAGAGCCCTCGACAACGCCCGAGGAAGAACCTTCGACAACGCCCGAGGAATCCCCGGCAACCCCCTCGCAGGATCCGTCCGATGCGCCTACGCAGCCGGCGAATGAGAACCCCCGTGACTTCCCCGCAAACACGTGTTACATCGTCAAGGGTTCTGAGAGCGACCCGACGCTGCAGAGGTCGCCATGCGGGCAAGACCCTGCTGACGGCGTGACGCTCTATGCCATGTCTTCCCATGCTGGTGACCATGAGTGCGGCAAGGCGCTCTACTTCAAGCGGACGCAAGGCTCTAAGGTCGTCGCGACGGTGTGCCTCGGCCACGAGTTTGTGCAAGGCCACTGCTACAGCGAAACCAGCCACCCTTCCGGGTACGAGCCCGCGAAGTGCCCCAGCGGTGATTTCAAGGTGGCGTCCATCGTTCCCCGCGCCAATGCCACCTGCTCCGGCAATCAGAAGGCCTACGGCTTCGAGTCAGCCTGGCAGCGCACCTACTGCCTCGCGCCCCCGAAGTAGCGAGGTCGCCTGACATCGGGCGCGTAGGCTAGGGGTTATGCGCCCGATCGAAGAACTCCAACGCCAAGTGGCACCGCTCAAGGTGCACGCTGATTTCGAGCCTTCGGGAGATCAGCCGAAGGCGATCGACGAACTCGAGCAGCGCATCCGAGCAGGTGAGCAGAACGTCGTGCTCCTTGGCGCGACGGGCACGGGCAAGACGGCGACGATCGCGTGGCTCGCCGAGCGCCTGCAGCGCCCCATGCTGGTGATGCAACCCAATAAAACGCTGGCCGCCCAGTTCGCGGCCGAGCTACGTGATTTCTTCCCTGACAACGCCGTCGAGTACTTCGTGTCGTACTACGACTACTACCAGCCCGAGGCGTACCTGCCGCAGACCGATACCTACATCGAGAAAGACTCCTCGCTCAACGAGGAGGTCGAGCGGATGCGGCACGCCGCCACGAGCTCGCTGCTGACGCGCCGCGACGTGATCGTCGTCGCGACGGTTTCGGCCATCTACGGTCTGGGCACGCCCGAGGAGTACCTCGACCAGCGCGTCACGCTGCGCGTGGGCGACGAGAAGGATCGCGACGATCTGCTCAGGCATCTCGTCGACATCCAGTACGCGCGCAACGACATGGGTGGCGGACGCGGCACCTTCAAGGTGAAGGGCGACACGCTCGAGGTCTACCCCATGTATGAGGAGAACGCCGTCCGGATCGAATTCTTCGGTGACGAAATCGAGCGGATTGCCACCATCCACCCCGTGAGTGCGGCCACGTTGCACGAGGACGAACAGATCTACATCTTCCCCGCCTCCCACTACGCCGCAGGCAACGAGCGCATGGAGCGCGCGATCAACGGCATCGAAGCGGAACTTGCCGCACGTCTGCAAGACCTCGAGGCGGCCGGCAATCTTCTCGAAGCGCAGCGCCTGAAGATGCGCACCACCTACGACCTCGAGATGATGCGCCAGATCGGCACCTGTTCCGGCATCGAGAACTACTCGCTCCACATCGACGGACGTGAGCCTGGCAGTCCCCCGTCGTGTTTGCTGGACTATTTCCCGGAAGATTTCGTGCTCGTCCTGGACGAGAGTCACGTGTCCGTGCCGCAGATCGGCGGCATGTTTGAAGGAGACGCGTCCCGGAAGCGCACACTGGTGGAGCACGGATTCCGGCTGCCCTCCGCGCTCGACAACCGCCCCCTGCGGTTCGACGAATTCCAAGAACGCATCGGGCAGACGGTGTACCTCTCGGCCACGCCCGGGCCGTACGAGCTCGAGCGCGCCGACGGTGTGGTCGAGCTCATCATCCGCCCGACGGGCCTCGTCGACCCCGAGATCGTCCTGAAACCCACCAAGGGCCAGATCGACGACCTCATCGCCGAAGTGCAGGCCCGCACCGAGCGCAACGAACGCGTGCTCGTCACAACGCTGACAAAGAAGATGGCCGAAGACCTCACCGACTTCCTCGTCGAAGCGGGCGTCCGCACCCGCTACCTGCACTCGGACATCGCCACGTTGGAGCGACTCGACCTACTGCGCGATCTGCGGCTCGGCGAGTACGACGTCCTCGTCGGCATCAACCTGCTGCGAGAGGGCCTCGACCTCCCGGAGGTGTCGCTCGTCGCCATCCTGGATGCCGACAAGGAAGGATTCCTGCGCTCGGAACGCTCCCTGATCCAGACCATCGGGCGCGCGGCGCGCAACGTTGGAGGCCAGGTACACATGTATGCCGACTCGGTGACGCCGTCGATGCAGGCCGCGATCGACGAGACGAACCGTCGCCGTGACATCCAGATGGCGTGGAACCGCGAGCACGGCATCGATCCGCAGCCTTTGCGCAAGCGCATCGCGGATGTGAGTGAGATGCTCGCGCGCGAGGACGCCGATACCCGGGATCTCCTCGAAGGTGCGGGCAAGCGCGCGCTAGACACGTCGGCGATGGCGGAACAGGAGCTCGCTCAGCTCATCGAAGACCTCACCGCGCAGATGCATCAGGCGGCTGCGGAGCTGCAATTCGAGCTGGCTGCCCGGCACCGCGACGAGATCGCCGACCTCAAGAAGGAGCTGCGACAGATGATCGAGGCCAATAAGTAACCCGCATCTTTTTTCGCCGCGGCGCATCCGTGCGGATTATCTGCTGCTACGCTCAGGCTTATCGCCCGGGAGAATCGACATCGATGCCGAAGGAGCAATCGCCCCGATAATCTCTCAGGCCCCAGAACCGGGCGATACACAACTCTGGAGAGTGGCCACGTGGCCCGCCGAAGGATCAAAGATCTCAGGTACCGAGGACAGAGGGGGCGCCGACCCCGTCGGCTCTGCCCGCTCGACCACCGTGGAGGCACCGCAATGACTGCCCTGTTAACCACCCCACTGCACGACTTCCATATCGCCCATGGCGGTTCCATGGTGGAGTTCGCCGGCTGGGACATGCCGGTGCACTACGCCACCGGTTTGCTCGCCGAACACAAGCACACTCGTGAAGCCGCGAGCCTGTTCGATGTCAGCCACATGGGACAGGTGCTGCTCCGGGGCGACAGCCTCGAAGCAGCCGGGGCCGCGCTCGAGACGCTCACTCCAGCGAGCGTGCTGGGGCTGAATCCTTGGCGGCAGCGCTACGGGCTCTTCACCAATGCTCAGGGCGGCGTTCTGGACGACTTCATGTTCGCCAACCATGAGACGCACTGGTTCCTCGTCGTGAACGCCGCGAGGACCGAGCACGACCTGGAGCTTCTGCAGCAGGTCGACGGGCTGGACGTGAAGCACGTCACCAACCGGGCGCTGCTGGCGGTGCAGGGGCCGAAGGCCGAGGGTGAGCTCGCCCGTCTCGTGCCGGGCGTGACGAGCATGATCTTCATGGACTCCAAGCTTCTCGACTGGGATGGTACCGAGCTATGGGTGTCCCGGTCTGGTTACACCGGTGAAGATGGCTTCGAGGTGTCGCTACCCGCGGAACGCGCCGTCGAGTTCGCGGAAGCGCTGCTCGCAGGCAACGTGGTTCGCCCCGCAGGGCTGGGCGCCAGGGATTCGCTGCGACTGGAGGCCGGCATGTGCTTGTACGGCCACGAGCTCTCCCCCGAGATCACGCCCGCCCAGGCCGATCTCGGCTGGGCTGTGCCGAAAGTGCGGCGCCCTGGCGGAAGCCGGGCAGGCGGATATCCGGGCGCGGACATCGTCGCCGGGGAACTCACCGACGGAGCCTCGCGCGTGCGCGTCGGTCTACGCCCCGAGGGGCGTGCTCCCATTCGCGAGAGCGCTCATATCTTCGCCGACGACACGAGCACCGAGCCGATTGCCGAGGTCACCTCCGGATCGTTCAGCCCGACCCTGCGCGCGCCGGTCGCTATGGCGATGCTGCCGCACGGGTACACCGTCGGCGATGCAGTCTTTGCAGAGCTACGCGGCAAGCGGGTGCGGTGCACCGTCGCAGAACTTCCGTTCATCCCACTCAACTACAAGCGCTGAAGGAGCCAACATGATCAAGTACACCGAAGACCACGAGTGGCTGGAACTGCACGACGACGTCGCCACCGTCGGCATCACCACTCATGCCGCGGAGCAACTCGGCGACATCATTTTCATCGAGCTCCCCGAGGAGAACACGGAGGTCGCGGAGGGCGACGAGATCGTCGTGATCGAGTCGGTGAAAGCGGCCTCGGACATCACAGCTCCGGTGAGCGGCACCATCCTCGAAGTGAACGCAGCGGTGGTCGATGATCCTGCGAGCGTGAACGACGACGCCATGTCCGCGTGGTTCTTCAAGATCAAGCTCGACGACCCGTCCATCGTCGAAGGGCTCATGGACGAAGACGCCTACGAGGCCATGATCAGCTGACATGTGGACCGCAACGAACTACGACCCCGACGACTTCGCGCACCGACGTCACATCGGCCCCTCCCCCTCCGAGCGCGAGCGCATGCTCGACGCCATCGGCGTGGCGTCGGTGGAGGAACTGATCGACCAGACCATTCCACGCAGCATCCGGCAAGCTTCCGAGCTGGACTGGGCGCCGCTCACCGAAGGCGAGGTACTGACACGCCTTCGCGAGGTTGCGGCCGACAATCACCCCATGACGTCGCTCATCGGGCAGGGCTACTACGGCACGGTCACCCCGCCTGCCATCCAGCGCAACATCTTCGAGAACCCCGCCTGGTACACGGCCTACACGCCCTACCAGCCCGAGATCTCCCAGGGACGACTCGAGGCGCTGCTGAACTTCCAGACGATGGTCTCCGACCTCACTGGGCTGCCGATCGCCAACGCGAGCCTCCTCGACGAAGCCACCGCCGTCGCTGAGGGCATGGCCATGGTGAGGCGCGCGTCGAAGGCGAAGTCGAACGTGTTGTTCGTCGACGAGGAGCTTCACCCGCAGGTGATCTCCGTGCTCCTCACACGGGCACGTCCGTTGGGTGTGGAGTGCGTCGTCGGGCCGTTGGATTCGTTGCGCGCCGATCAGGTGTTTGGCGCTGCGCTGGCGCATCTCAGCACGCACGGCGAGCTGCGTGATCTGTCGCAGCAGTGCGCTGACTTGCACGCGGCGAAGGCGCTCGCCGTGGTGTCTTCCGACTTGCTGGCACTCACGTTGGTGCAAGAGCCGGGCGCGATGGGTGCCGACGTGTGCGTGGGCTCCGCGCAGCGCTTCGGCGTGCCCATGGGTTACGGTGGCCCGCACGCCGCGTTCATGGCGACGACGGATGCGCTCAAGCGCATGATGCCCGGGCGGCTCGTCGGGGTCTCCGTGGACGCGTCGGGTGCGAAGGCCTACCGGCTCGCGCTGCAGACCCGCGAGCAGCACATCCGCAGGGAGAAGGCGACGTCGAACGTCTGCACGGCGCAAGCGCTCCTGGCTGTCATGGCGTCGATGTACGCGGTGTTCCATGGCCCACAAGGGCTGAGGGCCATCGCCGAGCGTGTACACCTCTGGACGGTTGCGGTCGCCCGCGCGCTGCGTGACGCCGGTTTCCAGGTATCGCCGGAGCACTTCTTCGACACGCTCACCGTGCATGTTGGCGAGCGCCAGGCCGATGTGTTGATGAACGCCGAACGTCGCGGGTTGAATCTTCGCCGCGTGGGGCGCGACGCCGTCGGGATGAGCTTCGACGAGACTACGAACGCCGACGTCGTGGGGCGCCTGCTTGATGCGTTCGGCGTCGACGCGGCTGCCGAGCCCGCTATGGAACCCGCCATCCCCGATGAGTGGCTGCGCACCAGCGCCTACCTCACGCACGAGGTGTTCCACATGAACCGGGCCGAGACGGAGATGATGCGCTACATGCGCCGACTCTCCGACCGTGATCTTGCGCTCGACCGCGCCATGATCCCGCTCGGGTCTTGCACGATGAAACTCAACGCGGCGGTCGAGATGATGCCGGTGTCGTGGCCGGAGTTCGCCGGGCTACACCCCTTCGCGCCGGCTGACCAGGCACGAGGCTACACGGAACTCATCGCGGATCTCGAGCAGAAGCTCTGCGCGATCACCGGCTACGACGCGTTCTCGATGCAGCCGAACTCCGGCGCGCAGGGCGAGTTCGCGGGGCTCATGACGATCGCTCGCTACCACCGTTCGCGCGGCGACGAGCAGCGTCGGATCTGTCTCATCCCGACGTCGGCCCACGGCACCAACCCGGCCTCGGCGCATATGGCGGGCCTCGACGTCGTCGCGGTGAAATCGCTCGACAACGGCGATATCGACCTCGATGATTTCCGCGCCAAAGCGGATGCCGCCGGCGACGAGCTCGCCGCCGTGATGATCACCTATCCGTCGACGCACGGCGTGTTTGAAGACACGGTGAGGCAGGTGGCGGAGATCACTCATGCGCATGGCGGGCAGGTCTACATCGACGGTGCGAACATGAACGCCCTCGTCGGGCTGGTGAAGCTCGGGGAGATTGGCGGCGACGTGAGCCACCTCAATCTGCACAAGACCTTCGCCATCCCGCACGGTGGCGGCGGTCCGGGTATGGGCCCCATCGGGGTGAAACAGCATCTGGTGGAGCATCTGCCGACCGACCCGGCGACGGGCGAGGAGGGCGCGGTCAGCGCTGCGGCGTTCGGTTCTGCGTCGGTGCTGCTGATCTCCTGGGCCTACCTGTTGCTGATGGGTGGCCAGGGGCTCAAGCATGCGACGGAGTCGGCCATTTTGAATGCCAACTACATCGCGGCACGGCTGGGCGATCGCTACCCGGTGCTGTACGCGGGTGAGGCGGGGCGCGTCGCGCACGAGTGCATCCTCGACACCCGTGTGTACGCGCCGAAGGTGACTGTTGATGACTTCGCGAAGCGCCTCGTCGATCACGGTTTCCATGCGCCGACGATGTCGTTCCCCGTTGCGGGCACGCTGATGGTGGAGCCCACCGAGTCGGAGACGCTGTTCGAGCTGGATCGCTTCTGCGACGCCATGCTCGAGATGGCCGACGAAGCCGACGCGGTGCTGCGAGGAGATATCGCGCCGGAGGATTCGCCGCTTCGGCATGCCCCGCATACGGCGAGGAGCCTCGTCGGGGAATGGAACCGGGCGTACACGCGTGAGCAGGCCGTGTTCCCGGCAGGCACTCGCAATGTCGACAAGTACTGGCCCGCCGTCGGTCGCGTCGACAACACGTACGGCGACCGCAACCTCATCTGCACATGTCCCCCGTGGGGCGAGGAATCGTTGGAGGATTAACAAGCCCCTGGCGCAACGTGGTGTGGTGGTGGCGTGCAGCGCAGCTTCGCGTACACCGCCCCCACCTGCGCTCGGGCCTCGTCAGGGCTGCCGGAGTTGTCGATGACGTGGGTTGCCGCGGCGAGCCGCTCCTCCCGCGTCGCCTGGGAATGGATCCTCGCCCATGCCTCGTCGTCGGAATAGCCGTTCCGCGCTACCAGCCTGGCGTGCTGCGTCTCGACAGGCACGTCCACGACGATGACCTCGTCGAAGCCACGCTCCAGCCCACCCTCCACCAGTAGCGGGATCACCGAGATCGCCACGACGTCCTGTGGCACTCGGCTCAGTAACTCATCGCGACGTGCAGCCACCAGCGGATGCGTGATGGCACCCAAGTCACGACGAGCTTCGCCGTCGCCAAACACGATCGCCCCCAACGCAGCACGATCGAGCTGGCCGTCGTCGGTGAGGACCCCTTCCCCGAACCGCGCGACGACCGCTTCCAGCCCAGGCGTCCCTGGCTCGACCACTTCCCGAGCGAGCACATCCGAATCCACAATGACTGCCCCGAGGTCGGCAAACATGTCCGCGACGGTGGATTTGCCCGAGGCGATGCCTCCGGTCAGTGCGATACGTGTCATGCACCAGATCATGCCAGCTTCGCGCAGCCCACGACGATTGCACCCACCCCGAGGAAGCAGGCGCAAGGGAAAAACTGCAAAACTCGCCAATAGCTGGACGTCTCCCGCGTACGTCAAGCGTAAGGCTTCGCACTGTTGGCGAGTTTTGCAGTTTCTTCCTACGACCGAGGCCTCACTGCAACCCACTCAGAACACAAAACGGCGCCCCCTCAAGGGGCGCCGTTTGTAGGTTGTCAGCGGATCAGTTGCCGCCGGTCAGCTTCTCGCGGAGAGCCTGCAGTGCTTCGTCAGAAGCGAGCGAGCCCTCGTCGGAGGTTTCGGAGACGTAGCCGGTGCCAGCTTCGACTGCGGCTTCGCGGGCCTCGGTCTCGGCGTCCTCGACCTGGCGCTTGTGGGCTTCCCACAGAGCCTGAGCTTCGGCGTACTGGGCTTCCCAAGCAGCGCGCTGCTCCTCGTAGCCTTCCTTCCACTCGTTGGTCTCCGGATCGAAGCCCTCGGGGTAGATGTAGTTGCCCTGCTCGTCGTAGCTGGCCGTCATGCCGTACAGCGACGGATCGAACTCGTCGGCGGCGACGTCGACGCCCTCGTTCGCCTGCTTGAGCGATAGGGAAACGCGGCGACGCTCGAGGTCGATGTCGATGACCTTGACCATGACGTCGTCGCCAATGGAGACGACCTGCTCGGGGATCTCGACGTGACGCTCAGCGAGCTCGGAGACGTGCACCAGGCCTTCGATGCCTTCGCCCACGCGAACGAACGCACCAAACGGCACCAGCTTGGTGACCTTGCCAGGCACGATCTGGCCGATCTGGTGCAGACGCGCGAAGGTCTGCCACGGATCTTCCTGAGTGGCCTTGAGCGACAGCGACACGCGCTCGCGATCCATGTCGACTTCGAGCACCTCGACCGTAACGGGCATGCCCACTTCGACGACCTCGTTCGGGTGGTCGATGTGCTTCCACGACAGCTCAGAGACGTGCACGAGCCCGTCGACGCCGCCGAGGTCGACGAATGCACCGAAGTTGACGATGGAGGACACGACGCCCTTGCGGATCTGGCCCTTCTGCAGCGCGGTGAGGAACGAGTGGCGCACCTCGGACTGGGTCTGCTCGAGCCACGCACGACGCGACAGCACAACATTGTTGCGGTTCTTGTCGAGCTCGATGATCTTCGCTTCGAGCTCCATGCCAACGTACGGCTGGAGGTCGCGCACACGACGCATCTCGACCAGCGATGCCGGGAGGAAGCCGCGCAGACCAATATCGACGATCAGGCCGCCCTTGACGACCTCGATGACGGTGCCGGAGACAACGCCGTCCTCGTCCTTGATCTTCTCGATGGTGCCCCAGGCACGCTCGTACTGTGCACGCTTCTTCGAGAGGATAAGGCGGCCTTCCTTATCCTCCTTCTGCTGCACCAGAGCCTCGACCTCATCGCCGACCTGAACGACCTCGGATGGGTCCACATCGTGCTTGATGGAGAGTTCCTTGGAGGGAATAACGCCTTCGGTTTTGTAACCGATGTCGAGCAGGACTTCGTCGCGGTCGACTTTGACAACGGTGCCGGAGACGATGTCTCCGTCGTTGAAGTATTTGATGGTTTGATCGACGGCTTCGAGGAAGGCTTCCGGGCTGCCGATATCGTCAACCGCTACGGCCGACGCCTCAGTGGGGGAGGTCATGAAAGATGGGCTCCGATTTGGATGGTATGAACTTGGACGCACGGTAGTTGTGAAGCAATGACTCCTGCTTCGCGTTGACCCTGCTCCGTCCGAGGGCACAACAAACCACAATGCGGTTCAACACTAGGCCATCGCTCCAAGCCGGTCAATCCCGCCCTTCTTTTGCGACATAGCGCTGCTTGTACGGCGTTGTAGAATCCACGGCGTGAACACGCGTAACAAGATTATCGCCATCGTTGCGGCCGTTGTGGCGCTTATCCTCGTGGTCGCCGGCGGCCTCTACCTCGCGCGCCCTAAGGACGCGCCCGAAGCCGCTTCGACGCCCAGCGCGTCGGCATCAGCACCGGCTTCACCGGCTGCTGCGTCCGAGAGCCCATCAAAGGAGCTCACCTGTACCACCACAACCGACGGTTTCGTTCCCGTCCGGTACACCTTCTCCGGAGCGCTCGAAGCTGATGAAAAGGTGCTCGCGCTCGGGCAAGATGAAGAGGGCAACATTGCCGCTCCCCCGCCCGCCGAGAAGCGCACTGCGGCTTGGTGGAACGAAGGGCCCAAGCCCGGAGCCCCGGGCAAGACGGTGCTCTCGATTCACACCTACCGCAATGGCAAGGCGCTCGGCAACGAGATGTACAAGGACGGCACCTCGCAGATGAAGCCTGGCGACGAGATCAAGCTCTACGGCGAGAATGGCGAGGTTGCCTGCTACAAGTTCACTGAAGCCAAGAAAGTCATGGTGGACGAGTACGACCCGGATTCCGACATGATGGTGGATTTCGACGGTGACTCCGAGGTCGCCATCATTATCTGCTGGGATTTCGACGGCAAGCTGGAAGAGCAGGGCCAGGATCCGTGGCAGTCGCGCGTGTTCTTCTACGGAGAACTGTTCTGAGGCAGCCGTCACGCGGTGGTCGCTTCGGGCTAGTGGGCGGCGCTGTGCCAGTTGTCGCCCACCCCGATCGACACCGCCAGCGGCACCTTGAGATCGACTGCCCCACCCATCGCGTCGGCAACCAGCTGGGCCACCTCGTCGCGTTCTTCGTCGGCGATTTCTAGTACAAGCTCGTCATGCACCTGCAACAGCACCCGACTGCGCAACTTCGACGACGCCAGCGCGGCGTCGACGGCAAGCATGGCGAGCTTGATTACATCCGCAGCCGAGCCCTGGATGGGGGCATTTAACGCTGCGCGTTGCGCCATTTCACGGCGCTGACGGTTCGACGACTGCAAGTCAGGCAGGTAACGGCGCCGCCCGAGCATCGTCTCCGTATACCCCTTAGCGCGGGCATCATCGACGAGCCCGGCCAGGTAGCGCTGTACCCCACCCACGCGGGCGAAGTACTCGTCCATCAGCTTCTTGGCCTCCGGTACAGGGATGCCAAGCTGGTTCGAGAGCCCATACGCGCTCAATCCATAGGCGAGACCGTAGTTCATGGCTTTAATACGCGCGCGCATCTCCCCCGTCACCGCCGACGATTCCACGTGGAAGACCTTCGCAGCCATCTCATTGTGGAAGTCGCGGCCCGAGTGGAAGGCCTCGATGAGCCCCTCATCGCCAGAACCATCGGCCATGAGGCGCATCTCGATCTGCGAGTAGTCGGCGCTCATCAGCGCCGTGTACCCATCACCCGGCACGAATGCCGTGCGGATGCGTCGCCCCAACTCGGTGCGGATGGGAATGTTCTGCAGGTTCGGGTCAGTCGACGAGAGCCTCCCGGTGGCAGCGATCGTCTGCTGATACGTGGTGTGGATACGCCCGTCTGCGCCCACCGCAGCGAGCAACCCATCCACCGTTTGCCGCAACTTGATGCGGTCGCGGTGGTTGAGCAGGTGCTCCAGGAATGGATGCTCGGTTTTCGCAAACAGGTCGGCCAGGGCTTCCGCATCGGTGGTGTAGCCCGACTTGGTGCGTCGCGTCTTCGGCATGCCGAGCTCGTCGAAGAGCACCGCCTGCAGCTGTTTCGGTGATCCTAGGTTGACCTCGTGGCCGAGCACCTCGTACGCCTGCGACTGTGCCGACTGGACGGCCTCATCAAACTCGGTACGCAGCGACTGCAATCGATCCATATCCACCGCGATGCCGGTACGCTCCATGCCCGCGAGCACCCGCATGAGTGGCTGTTCCAGATCAACGAGAAGCGATCGCTGCTGTTGTTCGTCGAGCTTGCGTTCGAGCACCCCCGCCAGGTCTAGTGCGGTGCGGGCGCGCAGCATGGCGTTGTCGGCGTCAGCGTCGTCGCCGAAATCCAGCGTCTGCTGAGCCGGCGCGTCATCGTGGCTGAGCGAGCGCTTGAGGTATCGCATCGCCAAGTCTTCTAGCGCGTACGAGCGCTGCTCCGGATGCAACAGGTATGCCGCGAGCAACGTGTCGCATCGCACCCCGTCGAGCTGCCAGCCCCGTTCCCAAATTCCCAGCAGCGGGCCCTTCGCGTCGTGGATGACCTTGTATCGTTTCGGGTCGGCCAACCAATCGGCGACTGCCTCATCGTCGTCGGGGCGCAGATCAGACGTCGCGAAATACGCGGCCGCCCCGTCGGCACATGCGACGGCGATCCCTACGACGTCGCCAGCGCCACGCCCGTAGTGCCCGACGAAGTGCACGCCCACCGGATTCGAGGTGTGCTCGGATAGCCACTCCCCTACAGAACCGGGCGCGAGCACCGACCCGTCCACCTCCACGTTCTCGGCAGACGACGGCTCGCTGGCTTCTCCTCCAAGTTCTTCGAGCCGCGTGCGCAGCACCCTAAACTCCAGCGCGTCGAACAAACGAGCGACGGCGTCTCGATCCCATGACTCGCGGCCGAGATCACCCGGAGCGATGTCGAGCTCCACTGTGCGCACGAGCGCATTCAGCCGGCGGTTGCGACGAACATCGTCAAGGTGGGCGCGGAAGTTCTCGCCCGCCTTGCCTCGCACGCTCTCGGCGTTGTCGACAAGGTTGTCGAGGCCCTCATATTCCTTCAGCCATTTGGCGGCGGTTTTCGGGCCGACCCCCGGAACGCCCGGCAGGTTGTCGCTCGTCTCACCCACGAGCGCGGCCAGCTCCGGATAGCGGGCGGGCGGCACCAGATACTTCGATTCGACCGCCTCCGGGTTCAACCGAACGAGATCGGAGACGCCCTTCCTCGGGTACAGCACCGTGACGTTCTCATCAACGAGCTGCAGGGCGTCGCGATCCCCCGTGACGATGTCGACGGCGAATTCCTCCCCAGCCGCTGTGGTTGCCAGCGTGGCGATGATGTCGTCGGCTTCGTAGCCTTCCTTCTCGATGTGCGCGATGTTCAGCGCATCGAGCACCTCTTTCACCAGCTCGACCTGCCCTCGGAACTCGTCGGGCGACTTCGACCGCGTCGCCTTGTACTCGGGATACTCGTCCGTGCGGAAGGAATGTCGGGACACGTCGAAGGCCACAGCCACGTGCGTCGGCTGCTCGTCTCTGAGCAGATTGATGAGCATCGACGTGAAGCCGAACACCGCGTTCGTGTGCTGGCCGGTGGAAGTCTGAAAGTTCTCGACGGGCAGCCCGAAAAAGGCTCGATACGCCATCGAATGTCCGTCGATCAGCAGAAGTTTCTTCACCCAATCGACTCTAGCCGCTCACTACGACGTTGTGGGCTGCGGTGCGCGGGCCGCGTCTTCCAAGAGTTCTGCGGCGTGCCTGCGGGAGGCGTCCGTATCGGCAGAACCGCCCATCATGCGCGCAAGCTCAGTCACGCGCTCCTCACCCTGCACCTCCGCGACGTCAGAGACCGTCACAGCCCCGTCGCTGGATTTCCGCACGACGAGATGCTGGTCTGCAAATGCTGCGACCTGCGCGAGATGGGTGACGACGATCACCTGCGACGTAGCGGCCAGACGCTGCAGGCGTCGGCCGATTTCCAAGCCGACGGCGCCGCCCACCCCCGCATCGACCTCGTCGAAGATGAACGTGTGACCCTCGGCGTCGGCGAGCACCACTTCGAGCGCGAGCCGCACCCGCGAAAGCTCGCCGCCCGACGCCACCTTGGCGAGTGGCGCAGGTTCGGAACCTGGGTTCGCGCTGAACAGCAGCTCCACCTTGTCCGCTCCGTGTGGGCTGAGCGGCGCGTCGCTGACCTGGAATATCAGCCGAGCATGCGGCATGGCGAGGGCGGCGAGTTCCGTCTGAGCCTGCTGAGCAAGGGATTCTGCGGCGCTGTGCCGGCTTTGGGAGATGGCTTTTGCGAGGATGAGCAGCTCTCCCTCGAGCTCATCCTTACGCCCACGCAGCTCCGCGATGCGTTCGTCGGAGCCGTCCAGCGTGTGGAGGCGCTGCGCCGAAGTCTCCGCCCAGGCGAGTACCTCGTCGATGGTGGCACCGTATTTGCGCGTCAGCCCGGCGAGCACAGCCCGCCGTTCTGCTACCGCCTCGAGACGGAGCGGGTCGTCGACAAGATCCACCAGGTAGGCGGCCAGATCCGCTGCGAGATCGTCGAGCAGCACCTGCGCTTCCTCTACCCGCGTGTGCAGGGACGACGCCGCGGCATCGTGGGAGGCGAGTTCGCGCAGCGCCTTGCGCCCCTCCCCGACGAGGCCAACCGCACTGGGAGCCTCAAAGTCCTGCTCATCCCCGCTCAGCGCAAGCGACGCGCGTTGACCGAGTTGACGCAGCGCGTCGAGGTCCTGGAGCTTCGCCTGCTCAGCCTCGAGGGCAACGTCTTCTCCAGCGACGGGGTTCGCTGCGCCAATCTCTTCCAAGCCGAAGCGCAGCATGTCAGCTTCGCGTGCACGCTCCATGGCAGCCGACTCGAGATCCTCGAGCTCCGCGACAACCGCTTCATGTTCGCGGTACGCCTCGCGGTACCGGTCGAGCCCAGCGGGATTGGCGTGCGCGTCGAGGAGTTCCCTCTGCCGTTCAGGAGTGCCGAGCCGCAACTGTTCTGATTGGCCGTGGATCGTCGCCAGTTCCAGCCTGGCCAGCGCGCTCACGGGAACTGGACTGCCGCCCACGACAGCGCGCGAACGCCCGGCGGCGCTCAGCTGCCGCACGGTGACGAGCTCGCTACCGTCGAGCTCCGCCCCCAACTCAGCCACGGCTTCACCCGTCGCCGAACCGACCTCCCAACGCCCTGCAACCACGGCCTTCGAGGCTCCTCGACGCACCGCGCCGGAGTCTGCCCTGGCACCCAGCAGCTGACCGATGCCGTGCACGATCATGGTCTTGCCCGCGCCCGTCTCCCCTGTCACGGCGATGAGCCCGGGGCGCAAATCAAGCTGCGTGTGCTGCACCACACCGAAATCGGTGAGGGTGAGTTCTTCCAGCACGTCAGTTCCTTCCCCAGCCGCGAACCGGCAGGGCAAATTTCTTCACCAGCCGAGTGGTGAACGGCTGTTCCGACAGGCGAGCGATGCGCAGCTTGTGATTCGACGACGTGACGATCACCTCGTCGCCAGACTCGACCTCAAAACTGGTGCGCCCGTCGCACCACAAGATGCCGTGCGGGCCTTCGATCGACTGCTGGAGTAACACCGTGGATTCGGGGCTCAGCACCAGCGGGCGGTTGAACAGCGCATGCGCGGCGAGCGGAACAATGAGCATCGCCTGCACGTCCGGCCAGATCACTGGACCCCCGGTGGAGAAACCGTAGGCTGTTGACCCGGTCGGTGTGCTCACCAGCACTCCGTCGCAGCTCCACCGGCTGAGCGGCCGCCCGTCCACGCTCACAAGCACCGTCAGCATGCGTTCCCGCGCGATCTTCTCCAGCGACACTTCGTTGATCGCGGAGGCGTGCCAGCGCTGCACGCCGTCGCGCTTGACGACGATGTCGAGCACTAGGCGCTCTTCGACGCTGTACCGCTGCTCATCGACGACGAGCGGGAGCGCTTCGATATCCGACTGCTCCATTTCGGCCAGAAAACCGACGTGGCCGAGGTTCACGCCCAGCACGGGGATGTCATGGTGCAGCGCCCACGCCGCGGCCCGCAGCAGGGTGCCGTCGCCACCGAATACGACAGCGAGTTCGCAGCCTGGAGCGGCGGCGTCGTCGACGAGGACGTCCAACGGCTCTCGCACGCTGCTGGCGAGGCGCTCCTTGTCTACCGCCCGGACCGCGACACGAAACCCACGCTGAGTGATGTCGTCGATGAAGGCGGTAGCGCCGTCGATCGCTTCTTCCTTCTCCGGGTGGAGAAACACCGCTACGCTCCTAGTCACGGCATCCACCCTAGGGCATTGCTGGCGTGCACGCTTCAGAGCACAATCTTCGCGTACTCCGGGTTCCACACCGCATCGACGACGGCCTGCACCGGATCGTCGATCTGCACCCGCGCAAGTCCCTCCTCCTGCGCGCATCGCACCACGGCGAGCGCGACGGTGGAGGACACCAACCTCAGCTGGTCCATGGCAGGCAGCAGCGACGCGCCTGGCCGCTTGTCGTCGTAGGTGAGCGATGCGACGGCACGAGCCGCAGCGATGATCATCTTGTCGCTGACGCGGCTGGCTCTACTGACGGCCACGCCGAGCCCCAAACCGGGGAACACGAGCGCGTTGTTGGCCTGCGCAATCTCGTAGCGCATCTCACCGCGTTGCACCGGGTAGAAGGGGGAACCGGTGGCGATGAGCGCCATCCCTTCGGTCCAGTCCAGGAGGTCCTCGGGCACGGCTTCTGCGAGGGAGGTGGGGTTCGACAGTGCGAGGATGATGGGTTCAGGAGCGTGCTGCTGCATCGCCTCGACGATTTCCCGCGTGAAGGAGCCCGCCTGCGCGGAGGTGCCGATGAGAATCGTCGGCTGGGAGCGCTGCACCGTCGAGAGCAGGTCGATGCGGCCTCGCTCATCGCTCCATCCGGTCACTTCTTCCTTCGCACGTGCATAGGGTGCCTGGAAATCCCGCACGGGCATGCCTTCGACGATGAGTCCGCGGCTGCCGAGGCACCAGAAGCGCTGGTTCGCTTCCTCAAGACTCAGCCCCTCCTCCACCATGGCGTCGCGGATGGCGTTAGCGATGCCGATGCCCGCAGACCCTGCGCCATGTACGACGATGCGCTGGTCGCATAAGCGGCCCTTCGCACGATGCACGGCGGACAACACCGCGGCGAGCACGATGGACGCGGTGCCCTGGATGTCGTCGTTGAACGCGCACATCTCATCGCGATACTTGTCGAGGAGCCGGTGTGCGTTACCGGCCGCAAAGTCCTCGAAGTGCAGCATGGCGTTGGGGTACAGCCGCTGCACCGTCTTCACGAATTGGTCGACGAACTCGTCGTACCGTTCTCCGCGCACGCGCGCATGCCGCTCACCGACGTACTGGTCGCTGTTGAGCAGCTTGAGATTGTCGGTGCCGACGTCGAGTACGACGGGGATGCATCGTCGCGGGTGGATGCCCGCTGCTGCGGTGTAGACGGCGAGTTTGCCCGTCGCAATGGCGATACCGCCCACACCCTGGTCACCAATGCCCAGGATGCCCTCCGAATCTGTGACCACAACAAGATCGACTTGGTCGGCACCAAGCCCGTAGTTCTGCAGCGCCGTCTCAATAAGTTCCGGATGATCAATGGAGAGGTACACGCCGCGCGGGCGCTGGTACCACTGGCTGTACTCCTGAATGACCTCCCCAATCGTGGGCGTGTAGACGATCGGCAGCATCTCCTCGATGTGCTCGGCAAGCAGTCGGTAATAGAGCACTTCGTTGCGGTCGCGCATGTGCGTCAGGTACAGGCTCTTCGCGAGGTTGTCTGGCTGACGGAGATACTGGCGGTACACCCGTCTCACTTGGTCTTCAATCGGGCGCTGCCCGGGTGGCAGCAACCCGATGAGGCCGAGCGCGGCGCGCTCCTCATGCGTGAACGCAACACCGCGGTTCAGCATGGGGCGGTTCAGCAGCTGGTAGCCGCGCACCGTGATAGGGATCTGTTCACCATTATCCAGTTCGAGGAACGGGGGTTCGATGTCAGTCATATGAGAAAGTCTATTCTCGCCAGCTCAGCCCTTGCGGTGCATAGCGAGAAATACCTCGACGTTGCCATGTGTGCCCGGCAAGGCGCTCGTACCGCGCCACCACGGTTCCCAACCCAGCTGAGCTGCGGCATCGATCACGCGCTCGACGGCGTGCTCCCGCTCCCGCTCATCCGCGACGATTCCCCCCGCTCCGAGCTTCTCCCGCCCCACTTCGAACTGTGGCTTGACAAGCAGCAGTGCGGTGCCTCGGCACACCGCGAACAGTGGTTCGAGCAACAGTGTGAGCGAAATGAAACTGACATCCCCCACCACGAGATCCACCGGCTCATCGCCGAGGTGCCGAATCTGCAAATCACGCAGGTTGAGGCCCTCATGCAGCACGACGCGGGGGTCTTCACGCAGCTGCGGCACGAGCTGCCCATGCCCCACATCGACGGCGTACACCCGCCGAGCGCCCCGCTCGAGGCACACCTGGGTGAAGCCTCCCGTCGACGCCCCCGCGTCGAGTACTCGCGGGGGCATGACGATACCGGCTTGGTCGAGCGCCCCGATGAGCTTGTATGCCGCACGGGAAACCCAGCGCTCGGTGTCTGCCTCGATGATGTCCGCGTCGCTGATGTTGAGCGACGCCTTGATAGCAATCTTTCCGTTGACGCGTACGCGACGTTCAGCGATGAGCCGCGCTGCTCGGTTTCTCGACGAGGCCAGTGAGCGCTCTACCAGCGCGGTGTCGAGCCTCACCCGACGCCAGGGATCCGCAGCTGCGAAATGTCGGCGTTATGCAACACCCCGGACAGGAGTTCTTGCGCCTGGCCGAGCTGGACGAGCTGCACGTCGATCGGGAGCTCTTCGACGCCTTCGAGTGAAGCCATTGCTTCCTCCACCAGCCGGGAGCGCTGCACATCGTGCGGCGCGGCGTCAGCGGGGGTAGGCATCAGGGAACCTCCTGGAGGCTATCGGCCGCGTCAACGACGTCGATACCGTGTTCCCAAGCCAGGTGCAGCAGCGCCCACAGAGCGTCAAGCTGAGCCTGGATGCCCGACGGCGTGGTGAGCAACACAGCATGCCCGTCCTCAACAGCGACCCGCTGTGCATTGCAGACCCACTCGAGGTCACGGCGCTCCACGGTCCGCGGCTCCTCCAACAGCGCGGAGACGTCGTATCCGATATGCGTCGGACGCTCCCCCGCCTGCGCTGCAAGCAAGTCGTGTTTCCCGTGCGCGCCAGTGAAGACGAACAGCGACGCCATACCCACATTGTTGGCGCCACGGATGTCGGTGTCGATCCGATCGCCGACGAAGATCGGACGTTCAGCGCCCAGACGCTCGACGGTCTCGACGAGCAGTGGTGGGTAGGGCTTGCCCGCGATACCGGGCTGTACGTCGACGCATGCTTGGATGGCCTGCACCTGCGCGCCACAGCCGGGGACGATACCCTCATGCGTCGGTCGAGTCATGTCGGGGTTGGTGACGAACCATCGCGCCCCGTCCTGGATGGCGAACGCTCCCATTTCCAGGCGTCGCCAGTCGAGGTCCGGGTCGTAGCCTTGCACGACGGCGTCGGGATGATCGCTACGTTGCGTCACGACGGTGTAGCCGGCCTGACGAAGTTGGTCTCCGAGCGCCGACGAGCCAACCGGAAGCACCTTCGCGCCAGTTTGGAGCTCCTCACCCAGCATGCGCAGGGTGGCCATGGTGGAGTTCACCACGTCGGTGTCGTCCGCCTCGATACCAAGATCTTGCAGATGCTCGGCGACCACATGAGGCGTGCGAGCAGCATTGTTGGTGACGAATCCCACCTTCGTACCGCCCTGCCGCAGGGCGCGCAGCACCTCGGGCACACCGTCGATGGCGTTCGGGCCAAGATAAATGACCCCGTCGAGGTCAAACAGCGCAGCGTCGTGGGTCGCTATCAAGCTCATTGTGTGTCCTCCTGTTCGGCTTCGTCGGCGTCTCTCATGTGACTTGGCAAGGTGACGCCATCGAGCTCAGCGATGCGATCTGACGTATCGAGTAGCGCCTGCCTGTCGAGTTCACCCGACGTCACGAAGCACGCGCGAGCACCCGACTCGTCGCCAGCGGCAAGAAGCAGGTCAGCCAGCGCATAGTGGAGCCTGGCTCTGGCAAACGCCGGACCGACGTTCTGACCGGCCACCTTGCGCAAGAGTCGAAGCGCTTCGTCGTGTTGCCCCAGGTCGGAACGAACACCCGATTCAACAATCACGGCTTCGATCACGACTGCAGGGTCGGTCTTTCGGGTATCGAGCTCAGCCAAGAGATCAAGAGCGTCGCGTGGGCGACCAAGCGCGCGCTCGCAGTCGGCCATCACGGGGATGAGTTCATCGCCACCCGACATACGTCGAATGGCTCGGTACTCCCGGAGTGCGATGGCATATTCCTCGGCCGCATAGGCAGTCTCCGCCGCAGCTTCGCGCACGACGGGCAAGCGCGGGGCAAGCTGACGCGCAGTCTCAGCGTGCTGGAATGCGAGCGCCGGATCCTCATCGACGAGCACCCCCGCCGCCCAAATGTGTGCCGCCACCCGATCAGCCCGTTCCTTCGACAGGCCGCGCAGTTCGGCACGGACACCGAAGGGAAGCGCCTTGTCGTCGAATCCTTCCGGGATGGGAGGGCCAGTAATCACTTTCTCTTCCCGCTGAACATCATCGCGTCGCGGCGTGCGGCCTTCACGCGTCTCGGGGCGACCCGAACCACGATGTGGTCCACGACGAGGGCCGTGCGCCGACGTTCGCTTGGCATCGTCACGAGAAGATCTACGTTGCCCACCAGCGCGATGCCCAGTGCGCTGAGATGATCGACCTCTGCCTGCGTTCCATCGACGTTGCCCGTCACCGCGGGAACGCCCACCACGGTCGTGGTTCTCTGAACGCTGGTCGTCGCTGTCTGCAAGCATGCTTCCATCTTCCCATCTGCTGGTTCGATGCGCGAACCAGCAGATGCTCGGTCCCGTACAAGGACGAAATATCCCTAAAAAGCACAAAACCCCCGAACAATGTCGGGGGTTTTGTGTAAAGAAGTCCGGCGGCGACCTAGTCTCCCACACCGTCCCCGGTGCAGTACCATCGGCGCTGAAGGGCTTGACTTCCGGGTTCGGAATGTAACCGGGTATTTCCCCTTCGCTATGACCACCGAAACACTATGGAGATAGTGATCGGAACCAAACAATGTTGAATTGTGGTTCCCGACCGTATCTCGGGAACCTCACAGTGGACGCGTAGCATCTTTGTAGAAACAAGCCCTCGGCCTATTAGTATCGGTCAGCTCCATGCCTTGCAGCACTTCCACATCCGACCTATCACCCAGTGGTCTGCTGGGGGCCTTACCAGATTAATCTGTGGGAGCCCTCATCTTGAAGTGTGCTTCCCGCTTAGATGCTTTCAGCGGTTATCACGTCCCGACGTAGCCAACCAGCCGTGCTCTTGGCAGAACAACTGGCACACCAGAGGTCAGTCCGATCCGGTCCTCTCGTACTAGGATCAGCTCTTCTCAAGACTCCTACGCGCGCAGCGGATAGGGACCGAACTGTCTCACGACGTTCTGAACCCAGCTCGCGTGCCGCTTTAATGGGCGAACAGCCCAACCCTTGGGACCGACTCCAGCCCCAGGATGCGACGAGCCGACATCGAGGTGCCAAACCATGCCGTCGCTATGGACGCTCGGGCAAGATCAGCCTGTTATCCCCGGGGTACCTTTTATCCGTTGAGTCCTGGCGCTTCCATATGCCACCAGAAGATCACTAATCCCGACTTTCGTCCCTGCTCGAGATGTCTCTCTCGCAGTCAAGCTCCCTTGTACATTTACGCTCAAAACCTGATTGCCAACCAGGCTGAGGGAACCTTTGGGCGCCTCCGTTACCTTTTGGGAGGCGACCGCCCCAGTCAAACTACCCACCAGGCACTGTCCTTGATCCAGATAATGGACCGAAGTTAGATAACCAGAACGACCAGAGTGGTATTTCAACGATGACTCCACCTGAACTGGCGTCCAAGCTTCAAAGTCTCCCACCTATCCTACACAAGTCGTACCGATCACCAATACCTAGCTATAGTAAAGGTCCCGGGGTCTTTCCGTCCTGCTGCGCGAAACGAGCATCTTTACTCGTAGTGCAACTTCGCCGAGTTCATGGTGGAGACAGCGCCCAAATCGTTACTCCATTCGTGCAGGTCGGAACTTACCCGACAAGGAATTTCGCTACCTTAGGATGGTTATAGTTACCACCGCCGTTTACTGGGGCTTAAGTTCTAGGCTTCGCCGAAGCTAACCCTTCCCCTTGACCTTCCAGCACCGGGCAGGAGTCAGTCCGTATACATCGTCTTACGACTTGGCACGGACCTGTGTTTTTGGTAAACAGTCGTTTGGGCATGGTCTCTGCGACCTTCAGTGCTTTCAAAGTAAATTCTATACACTTCCGGTCCCCCTTATTCCGAAGTTACGGGGGTATTTTGCCGAGTTCCTTCACCACGATTCTCTCGATCGCCTTAGTATTCTCTACTTATCCACCTGTGTCGGTTTGGGGTACGGGCGGCTAACACGTCGCTCACGAAGATTTTCTAGGCAGCATAGGATCACTCAATCCAACGTCGAAACGTCAGACCCGTCATGTCTCAGGCGTATGAAGCGCGGATTTGCCTACGCTTCGCCCTACACACTTAGCCTGGGACAACCATCGCCCAGGATGAGCTACCTTCCTGCGTCCCTCCGCAGCTTGCCTAATGTGAGTTTGGGTTACAGGCTCAGTCGAGTTCAGTCCGAAGACGTCCCTCGCCCTTGCATGCTTAGCGTCACTCAGGTCGGCATGGGCCGTGTTTTGCCGGTACGGGAATATCAACCCGTTGTCCATCGACTACGCCTGTCGGCCTCGCCTTAGGTCCCGACTTACCCAGGGCAGATTAGCTTGACCCTGGAACCCTTGGATATTCGGCGGACGGGTTTCTCACCCGTCTTTCGCTACTAATGCCTGCATTCTCACTCGTGTGCTCTCCACGGCTGGGTTACCCCACCGCTTCATCGCGCACACGACGCTCCCCTACCCATCTACACAACCTTTCGGTTTCTCGTGTAAATGCCATAGCTTCGGCGGATAACTTGAGCCCCGCTAAATTGTCGGCGCAGAATCACTTGACCAGTGAGCTATTACGCACTCTTTCAAGGGTGGCTGCTTCCAAGCCAACCTCCTGGTTGTCTCCGCAACTCCACATCCTTTTCCACTTAGTTATCGCTTAGGGGCCTTAGCTGATGATCTGGGCTGTTTCCCTCTCGACTATGAAGCTTATCCCCCACAGTCTCACTGCCGCGCTCTCACTTACCGGCATTCGGAGTTTGGCTGATTTCGGTAAGCTGTTGGGCCCCCTAGACCATCCAGTGCTCTACCTCCGGTAAGAAACACGCGACGCTGCACCTAAATGCATTTCGGGGAGAACCAGCTATTACGAAGTTTGATTGGCCTTTCACCCCTATCCACAGCTCATCTCCTCAGTTTTCAACCTAAGTGAGTTCGGGCCTCCACGAGGTCTTACCCTCGCTTCACCCTGGCCATGGATAGATCACTTCGCTTCGGGTCTAGAGCATGCGACTGAACGCCCATTTCGGACTTGCTTTCGCTACGGCTTCCCCACACGGGTTAACCTCGCCACATACCACTAACTCGCAGGCTCATTCTTCAAAAGGCACGCCGTCACCCTTACGGGCTCCGACGGATTGTATGCGATCGGTTTCAGGTACTGTTTCACTCCCCTCCCGGGGTACTTTTCACCTTTCCCTCACGGTACTTGTCCGCTATCGGTCACCAGGTAGTATTTAGGCTTAGCGGATGGTCCCGCCAGATTCATGCGGAATTTCAGGGGTTCCGCATTACTTGGGATGACGCTCAAGAGTGATTAACTTACGTGTACGGGAGTGTTACCCTCTTTGCTCCAGCTTCCCAGCTGGTTCTACTTCATTAATCATTTTTTACTCTTCGACTGTTCGACAGCACAGTCAAAGCGGTCCCACAACCCTTATGTCGCAACGCCTGTCAGCTATCACACGACATAAGTTTGGCCTCTTCCGCGTTCGCTCGCCACTACTGACGGAATCACTGTTGTTTTCTCTTCCTGTGGGTACTGAGATGTTTCACTTCCCCACGTTCCCTCCTACCGTCCTATGTGTTCAGACGGAGGTTGCCAGACATGACTCTGGTATTTCAAGGTTTCCCTATTCGGAGATCCACGGATCGAAGCTCGTTTACCAGCTCCCCGTGGCTTATCGCAGGTTACTACGTCCTTCATCGGCTCCTGGTGCCAAGGCATCCACCGATCGCACTTAGTAGCTTGTTGTTACTACAAAGATGCTCGCGTCCACTGTGAAGTTCTCAAGATACGGGCGGGCTCAGATCGTTGCTATAAGTTAGCTCGGATGCTGATCCGCTTGAAGGCGTTGCGAACAACCGACCCTTCAGGACCCAACAGCGTACTCAGGTTTCTCGCTACATCTCGAGGTTCCACTCCTGGAAATCCAGGTTGTACTGACGAGTGCTTTGAGGAACTTAATGGTCAATGTTCCACATTCCGGTGCCTGTTGGCCGAAGACGTTTGCTTCGTAACCAACGCATGGACGCCATTGCTTAAGCTATGGCGTCAATTGGCTCCTTAGAAAGGAGGTGATCCAGCCGCACCTTCCGGTACGGCTACCTTGTTACGACTTAGTCCTAATTACCGGTCCCACCTTCGACAGCTCCCTCCAAAAGGTTAGGCCACTGGCTTCGGGTGTTACCGACTTTCATGACTTGACGGGCGGTGTGTACAAGCCCCGGGAACGTATTCACCGCAGCGTTGCTGATCTGCGATTACTAGCGACTCCGACTTCATGGGGTCGAGTTGCAGACCCCAATCCGAACTGAGACTGGCTTTTTGAGATTCGCTTACTTTTACAAGTTCGCAGCTCTTTGTACCAGCCATTGTAGCATGCGTGAAGCCCTGGACATAAGGGGCATGATGACTTGACGTCGTCCCCACCTTCCTCCGAGTTGACCCCGGCGGTCTCCTATGAGTCCCCGGCATTATCCGCTGGCAACATAGGACGAGGGTTGCGCTCGTTGCGGGACTTAACCCAACATCTCACGACACGAGCTGACGACAGCCATGCACCACCTGTATACCGACCATAAGGGGCACCTGTCTCCAGGTGTTTCCGGTATATGTCAAACCCAGGTAAGGTTCTTCGCGTTGCATCGAATTAATCCGCATGCTCCGCCGCTTGTGCGGGGCCCCGTCAATTCCTTTGAGTTTTAGCCTTGCGGCCGTACTCCCCAGGCGGGGTACTTAATGCGTTAGCTGCGGCACGGAGAACGTGGAATGTTCCCCACACCTAGTACCCACCGTTTACGGCGTGGACTACCAGGGTATCTAAGCCTGTTTGCTCCCCACGCTTTCGCTTCTCAGCGTCAGGAAAGGTCCAGAGAACCGCCTTCGCCACTGGTGTTCCTCCTGATATCTACGCATTCCACCGCTTCACCAGGAATTCCATTCTCCCCTACCTTCCTCAAGTCAGCCCGTATCGAAAGCAGGCTCGAGGTTAAGCCTCGAGTTTTCACTCCCGACGTGACAAACCGCCTACAAGCTCTTTACGCCCAATAATTCCGGACAACGCTCGCACCCTACGTATCACCGCGGCTGCTGGCACGTAGTTAGCCGGTGCTTCTTCTTCTATTACCGTCACGTTAGCTTCGTCATAGATGAAAGCGGTTTACAACCCGAAGGCCGTCTTCCCGCACGCGGCGTTGCTGCATCAGGCTTGCGCCCATTGTGCAATATTCCCCACTGCTGCCTCCCGTAGGAGTTTGGGCCGTATCTCAGTCCCAATGTGGCCGGTCGCCCTCTCAGGCCGGCTACCCGTCGTCGCCTTGGTGAGCCGTTACCTCACCAACAAGCTGATAGGCCGCGAGTCCATCCATGACCGCCGGAGCTTTCAAGCCTCGAAGATGCCATCGAGGCTGATATCCGGTATTAGCAGCTGTTTCCAACTGTTATCCCAGAGTCAAGGGCAGGTTACTCACGTGTTACTCACCCGTTCGCCACTCGTGTACCCCCGAAGGGGCCTTACCGTTCGACTTGCATGTGTTAAGCACGCCGCCAGCGTTCGTCCTGAGCCAGGATCAAACTCTCCGTTGAAAAAATGTCGGTTTGGGTGTTTATCCCATATACCGTCAACAGAAATATGATTCTGACAGGATCCATTGCTGGATCTAATCAATTAATCAAAGGAACCGTTACATGAATAATCATGTGACGGGACGCACTAGCAATTTCTTGCGTGTGCATTATTATTTGGCATTGACTTTAAGTACGCTGTTGAGTTCTCAAGTTTCGGTTGCGTCCCATATTGGTTTGCTTGTCGGCATTCCAACTTGGGGCAACTTGATCAACCTTACTTTTGGATTTCTACCCTGTCAAATCGGGCTGTTTTCCATCGTTTTGGTTGATGCTTACCGCTTTGAGCGGCTTGATCAACTTTACTCGGTTTGTTAGCTGCTGTCAACTTGGCGCTGGCGCATCTCGTTGAGATCACTGCTACTAGCCTGGCGGCCAGCCGAGTTTGTAGTTGTTCGTCGCATCTGCGGCGAGTGGCCACTCTACTCAGCTTTCTTTCGGCAGTCAAATCGACTTGCAGCTTCACAATGTTGAGTTGTGTTGATCTTTTGTTCCCTTGGTTAGGCAACTTGCCTTACCTTACGCCCTTCTCTAACCCGAGTCAACTCGGCTTATTTTGGGCCGCACCGGTTTCCGCGGACCTTGAGTGGGTACTACTCGCACGCACACTCGCCCGCTTCGACGCTGGTGTTGGGATTGCTTCCTGGTCCGGCCTTTCGTCCGTTTCACCGAGGCAGCTCGAGAAACTATACACATGAGTTCGAGGACCGCCAAATCGCGCTCAGCTGAGGCATATTCTTCCCCTCTCGAGCGCAGCCCGCGCCTCGAATCTCTTTATGATTCACCCATGCAGCCACGACGTATCCCTCCACTACTTGCCCCTCTACTGGCTTTCGGTCTCGCGGCCTGCGCCTCACCGGTGGCGCCTTCAGAGCCCGCCACGTCTACAACCCCTGTCTCCACAGTCAGCCCAACAGCATCGCCCACTCGATCCGCTGGGGCGAGCGCATCGTCGCGCCCTTCGTCGGCTCCCTCACCATCGCCGATTAGAGAGCTTCGCAGCGTCACCATCAATGTGTCTGGTGATCTGCTCTGGCACAACACGCTGTGGGCGTCGGCAAAGCTGGATGCCTCGGAAGGCGCCGAAGAGGGAATGGACTTCGGCCCGCAGCTCGCGTCGCTGCAGCCGTTCGTCGAAGACGCCGACTTGGCGATCTGCCACTCTGAAGTGCCTTTCGCACCCAAAGGTGGCCCCTACGAGAGCTACCCCATGTTCGCTGCTCCGCCGACCATCGCTTCGACGTTGAAGAAGCTCGGCTGGGATCTGTGTACCACGGCCTCGAACCACGCGATGGATCAAGGTTGGGAAGGGCTCGTGCGCACCGTCGACGATTACGAAGCCGCAGGCATCCAGGTGGCCGGCTCGTACCGGACAGAAGCTGAAGCCTCGAAGCCGGTGATTTACACTACTGAGTCGGGCGTCAAGGTGGGGATCGTCTCGCAAACATTCGGGCTCAATGGCATCCCGAAAGCCAAGGGCAAGGATTGGTCGGTGGACATCATCGACGCTGACAAAGCCATCGCCGATGCCAAGGCTGCCAAGGAGGCTGGCGCGGACATCGTCGCGGTTCACGTGCACGCGGGCACCGAGTACCAGCACAACCCAGACGCGCAACAGCGGCAGTTTGCGGAGGCAGTGACAGCGTCGCCATATGTCGACTTCGTGTTTGGACAGCACGCGCACGTGGTGCAACCCATCGACAAAGTCAACGACAAGTGGGTGCTCTACGGCTCCGGCAACCTCATCGCGCAAAGTGGCCCGTCAAAACCTTGGACCTACGACGGGTACATGGCGACGATCACGCTGAACGAGCAGCCAGACGGATCGTTCGCCGCCAAGCAGGTCGAGTGGGCGCCGACCTACATCACCCGGCACTCACGCAGCAATCCCGCACGCGTCTATCTCATCCCCGATGCGCTCGCGAAGGGCGAAGGGCCCGCCGAGGAACTCAAGAAGTCTGCGTCGAGGACCCGCGAGAATGTGACCAAGAACAAGCCAGCGGGCCTCGTCGAACGAACACAGTGAGTGTAGGGGCGAAGCCTAGCTGAGCACTACGCCGCCGACGGTCTTGCGACCTCGCCGGATTACCCCGTAGCGGCCGTGCAGGAGCTGACTGGCGTCGACCAGCATGTCGGCATCGGCCACCTTCTCGTTGTTGAGGTACGCGCCGCCCTCGTTCACGACGCGTCGCGCTTCGCTCTTGGATTTGACGACCCCACTCAGCACCATGGCGTCCACGAACGGCATCGGCTCGGGCAACGGCGCAGCATCCACCTCGCGCATGACCCCATCGAGGGTGGCGTCGTCGAGTTCTTGCAGCTCGCCCCTACCGAAAATCGCCTTCGCGGCCGCCACCGCCGCCTTGCGCTGCTCGACGCCGTGCACAAAGTCGGTGATGTCGTCGGCAAGCGCTTTCTGCGCCTCGCGCTTGAACGGCGCTTCGGCGGTAGCACGCTCCAGTTCGGCAATCTCCTCCGGCGAGCGGAAAGTGAACACCTTGAGGTATTCGATCACCTTCGCGTCTTCGGCGTTCAAGAAGAACTGATGGAATGCATACGGGCTCGTAAGCTCCGGATCGATCCAGATTGCGCCGCCTTCGGTCTTGCCGAACTTGGTGCCGTCAGCTTTCGTGATGAGTGGCGTGGCGAGCGCGTGCACCTTGGCCTGGTCCGAGCGGCGAAGCAACTCGACGCCCGCGGCAAGGTTGCCCCACTGGTCCGAGCCACCGGTCTGCAGCGTCACACCGTGGCGACGGTGCAACTCGCGGAAGTCATTCGACTGCAGCAGCACGTAGCTGAACTCCGTGTAGCTGATGCCTGATTCGAGCCGGCTCGCAACGATCTCGCGGGCGAGCATTCGGTTGACTGGAAAGTGTTTACCCAGGTCGCGGAGGAAATCGATGGCCGAGAGATCCTTCGTCCAATCGAGGTTATTCACCATCACGGCAGCGTTCGAGCCTTCGAAGGAGACGAACCGACGAGTCTGCTCACGGATCTGCTCCACCCATCCCGCCACGACCTCGGCATCGTTCATCACGCGTTCGCCGGAGGCCTTCGGGTCGCCGATGAGGCCAGTGGCTCCCCCGACGAGCAAGTGCGGAATGTGCCCCGCGTCTTGCAGCCTTCTGGCCATGAGGAGCTGCATGAGGTGCCCGATGTGCAGGCTCGCAGCGGTGGGATCGAAGCCTACATAGAACTTGACGGGGCCTTCGTCCAGGTGCTGGGAGAGTGCTTCTGGGTCGGTGGAGTGCGCGACGAGCCCGCGCCAATTGAGGTCCTCGAACAAGTTCATACCCGAACCCTACTGGGTGGCCCCCTCTCGAGCGCCAGTTGCCCACGCCGTAAGGCGCGAACGCGCTTCCTGCAGCTCGGCGATCTGCTCCCTCACCCGCGCTGGAGCAGTGCCGCCACGGCCGTCCCGGGCTGCAACAGACCCCTCGACGGTAAGCACGTCGAGGACACCATCGTCGAGGTGTTCCGAGATGTGGGGAAGATCGTCCTCGGTGAGATCGGACAACGTGATGCCCTTGCGTTCGCAGAAACGCACCGTGGCGCCGGCGACCTCGTGCGCGACGGCGAACGGCACTTTCTGGCGCACCAGGTGATCCGCCACGTCGGTGGCGAGCGAGAAGCCCAACGGCGCCACCTCAGCCATGCGCTCCGGATGGAAGGTGAGGGTGCCGACCATGCCCGCGATCGCCGGGATGAGCACATGCAGCTGGTCGATGCCGTCGAAGATCGGCTCTTTGTCCTCCTGCAGGTCGCGGTTGTAGGCCAGCGGCATGCCCTTGAGCGTGGCCATGAGCCCAGCGAGGTTGCCGATGAGGCGGCCCGACTTACCGCGAGCGAGCTCTGCCACGTCGGGATTCTTCTTCTGCGGCATGATCGACGACCCCGTCGACCAAGCGTCGTCCAGCGTCGCGAACCCGAACTCTGCGGTGCACCACACGATGACGTCTTCGCTCAGCCTGGACAGATCGACGCCGACTTGGGCGAGGATGAACGCCGCTTCCGCAATGAGGTCGCGGGCCGCTGTGCCGTCGATGGAGTTCTGCACCGACGAGGAAAAGCCCAACTCCTTGGCGACGAGGCCGGGGTCGAGCCCCAGCGACGAACCTGCCAGCGCCGCCGATCCGTACGGGCTGATCGCGAGGCGGGCGTCGAGGTCGCGCAGACGCTCGATGTCACGCACCAACGGCCAGGCGTGTGCGAGCAGGTGGTGGCTGAGCAGGATGGGTTGCGCGGACTGCAGATGGGTACGCCCCGGCATGACGGCACCCAGATAGCGCTCGGCCTGTTGCTCGAGGGCGGCGAGTACGCCGTCGAGATCCTGGGCAATGAGCCGGATCTCTTCCCGAAGGTAGGAGCGGATGAGGGTGGCGATCTGGTCGTTGCGAGAGCGGCCGGCGCGGAGCCTGCCACCCAGGTCGGCGCCGACGATGTCCTTCAGCCCACGCTCCAACGCGCCGTGCACGTCCTCGTCGCTTGGCGCTGGCACGAACGCTCCCGTGCGCACATCCTCAGCCAACTGCGCGAGGCCGGCATCCATATCTGCGGCCTGCTGATCGTCGAGGTAGCCAGCCGCGTGCAGCGCCTTAGCGTGCGCCCGAGAGCCGGCGATGTCGTGCAGGGCAAGCCGCCAATCGAACTGGGTTGATTTGCTGAGCGCGAACATCGCCTCGCTGGGGCCACCGTCGAAACGTCCGCCCCACAGCTTTCCCTCAGTCACGATTCCTCCATCGGTCGTCCAGTCATGGTCATAGTATTCAGCCGCGCCATCAAGACGCCTGCTGCTTGCTCGGACTCCGTAATCACGAGCACCGTGTCATCGCCCGCAATCGTGCCAACCACGCCCGGAAGTCCGGCTTGGTCCAAGGCCGACCCGAAGTACTGCGCGGCACCAGGCGGCGTGCGCAGCACAATTTGGTTGAGCGCCGAGCGCTGCGTTTGCACGAGCTCCGCGCACAGTTGGGCGAGTTTCACCTCTGCACCGTGCAGCTGCTCGTGCAGCACGTACGCCAGCGCACCCCCAGCGGTGCGCTGCCGAACAGCGCCGATGGCGTGGAGATCCTTGGATAATGTGGATTGGCTCGCTGCGATGCCCTGAGCGTCCAACGCATCGACGAGCTCTGCCTGCGAGGTGAACCGGCCTTCGGTAATGATTTGGCGCAAAATCGCTTGACGGCCGGCGCGCGAAGCATCGTTCATGAGCGCTCCACCAGGGAAGGCAACACGTCGACAAAGGCCTGGAGGTCGCTCTGCGTGGCGATGAGCGGCGGAGCAATCCGCAGCACGTTCGGGCGCGGCGCGTTGATGATGAACCCCGCTTCCAAGGCGGCGTCGGCGACGGCGGGTGCCACGTCGCGGGCGAGCACGATGCCCCACAGCATGCCTCTACCACGCACCTCGACGACATCAGGGTGATGCAGGGCACGCACCGCGCCTGCGAACCACTCCCCCGTGCGGCGCGACGCATCCAGCAGGCCTTCCTCGAGCACGTCGAGCACAGCGTTCCCTGCGGCGGATGCGACGGGGTTGCCGCCGAACGTCGTGCCGTGCAGACCCGGCTGGAGGAAGCCCGCTGCCTCGCCGGTGGCGAGACACGCACCGATGGGGAACCCGTTGCCTAGGCCCTTCGCGAGCGTCACGATGTCGGGCGTGATGCCGTCGGCTTGGTGGGCAAACATGCCCCCACAACGTCCGATGCCGGTCTGGATCTCGTCGATCCACAGCAACGCCCCATGCGCAGCAGCGATGCGCCGAGCGGCCGCGACGTATCCGTCGGGTGCCGGCACCACGCCGTTCTCGCCCTGGATGACCTCGAGCACCACCGCAGCGGTGGCGTCGTCGACCGCGCTCTCCAGCGCCGAGACGTCGCCATACTCGACGAATTCGACGTCGCCGGGGAGCGGCTCGAACGGCGCCCGGTAGCGTTCATTCGCGGTGATGGCGAGCGACGCCGCGGTGCGTCCGTGGAAGGCGCCTTGCATGGCGACGATCTTGGTTCGCCCGGTCAGGCGGGTGAGTTTGAATGCGGTTTCGTTTGCCTCGGAGCCGGAGTTCGAGAAGAAAACCTTCGCCGACGGGTCACCCAGGTGCGCCGCGAGCCGCTCAGCCAAACGAATCTGTGGCTGCGACGCGAAGAGGTTGGAGATGTGCCCGAGGCGCCCCATCTGCACGGTCACCGCGTCGGTGATGCGCGGGTGCGCATGCCCCAACCCCAGCACGGCGAGGCCCGAAAGCAGGTCGGTGTACTGTTTCCCGTCGGCATCCCACACGTGGACGCCTTTTCCGCGCTCGAAGACGCGCTTCGGCGTGCCGAAGGCGTTCATCATCACCGCGCCGTAGCGCTGTTGCAGTGCGTCGTTGCTCATCGTGTCACCATCGTTCCCACGCCTTCTTCCGTAAAGATGTCCAGGAGCAGCGCGTGCGGCAGGGTGCCGTCGTTGATCGTGGCGCTCTTCACACCCCCATCGATCGCGGCCAGGCACGCCTCGATCTTCGGAATCATGCCCGTCTCGAGCGTGGGCAACAGCGCGCGAGCATCGTCGGCGGTGATCTCCCTAATGAGCGAGTCGGGGTCTGGGTAGTTTGCGTAGAGGCCGGCAACGTTGGTGAGCATGACGAGGCGTTTCGCCCCGATCGCCGCTGCGAGCGCAGCCGCAGCGGTATCGCCGTTGATGTTGTGCACCACGCCGTGTTCGTCGGGTGCGATGGATGCCACGACGGGCACCCTTCCGGCATCGATGAGGTCGATAAGCCCCGACGGGTCTACCTCGGCGATATCACCCACCAGCCCCAGGTCGATCTCCTCACCTTCGACGGTCGTCGTCCTGCGCGTCGCGGTGAACAGGCGTCCGTCCTCACCGGACATCCCGACGGCGAATGGCCCCTGTTGGTTGATGAGGTTCACGAGCTCACGCCCTACCTGCCCGACCAGCACCATGCGCACCACGTCCATTGCCTCAGGTGTGGTGACGCGGAAACCGCCCTTGAACTCGGAGTGCACGTCGAGGCGGTCGAGCATCGACGTGATCTGCGGGCCTCCCCCGTGCACCACCACCGGCTTCACGCCGACGATACGGAGGAACGCGATGTCCTTGGCGAGGGCTGCCTTGCGTTCGTCGTCGAGCATGGCGTTGCCGCCGTATTTGATGACCATGATCTCGCCGATGTATTCCGCGAGCCACGGCAGTGCTTCGATGAGGGTGTCTGCCTTGCGTACGGTCGTTTCGATGTCCACCGTCATGACGAGTACTCCGCATTCTCTTTCACGTAGTCGTAGGTGAGATCGTTCGTCAGGATCGTGGCGCTGTGGGGCCCTGCGTGGAGATCGACGAGCACGTGTACATCGCGGCCCGAGAGATCGACGAGATTGCGGTCGTCGCCAATCTCGCCGGCGCGGCAGACCATGACCCCGTTGAAGCTCACGTCGATCTGATCGGGGTCGAACGCCGCGTCGGTGACGCCGATGGCGCTCAGCACGCGCCCCCAGTTTGGGTCCTCGCCGAACACGGCGCACTTGAACAGATTCGAACGCGCGATCTCTCTCCCGACGAGCTCCGCGTCACTCTCGGATGCGGCTCCCTCTACTTCGACGGCGATGGTGTGCTTCGCACCTTCCGCGTCATTGATGAGCTGACGCGCGAGGTCTGCTGATACCTCGCGGAGCGCTTCGGTGAGCTCCGCCGTCGATGGGGACACTCCGGAGGCCCCGGAGGCGAGGAGGATCACGGTGTCATTGGTGGACATGCAGCCATCGGAATCGGCGCGCGAAAACGTCGTTCGGGTCGCTTCGCGCAGCGCGTGATCCAGCATGGTCGGGTCGACGTCGGCATCCGTGGTGAGGACGACGAGCATCGTCGCGAGCTCGGGCGCGAGCATGCCAGCGCCCTTCGCAATGCCCCCTACGCTCCAGGAGCCGCGATGCACCACGGCTTCTTTGGGCACGGTGTCGGTGGTCATGATGGCTTCCGCAGCATCCGATCCGCCGTCGGCGGAGAGTGCCTCGACGGCGGTGCCGATGCCGTCGAGCAGTGTCGCCATGGGCAGGCGCTCTCCGATGAGGCCGGTGGAACACACGGCGACGTTGTCAGCGGGCAAAGTGAGCAGCTCGGCGGCCTTGGCGGCAGTGGTGGCCGAATCCGTCAGCCCGGCGGCGCCTGTGCACGCGTTCGCGCCCCCGGAGTTCAGCACGACCGCCTGAATCTGCCCGTCGGCAACGGCATGGCGTGACCACTTCACCGGCGCAGCCTGCACGCGGTTGCGGGTGAACACCGCTGCGGCTGCCATGCGTGGCCCGTGGTTGACGACGACGGCCAGGTCTCGAGCGCCGTTCGGTTTGATGCCGGCCGCGACGCCCGAGGCGGTGAATCCTTTCGGCGTGGTGATGCTCACGGTGCTACTCCAATCGAGCTGAGGCCAGTGGCTTCCGGCAAGCCTAGTGCAAGGTTCATGGACTGGATGGCGCCGCCTGCGGTGCCCTTGGTCAGGTTATCGATGGCGGCGACAGCGATGAGCCGCCCGGCGGCGGGGTCGACGGTAACCTGGACCGTCGCGTTGTTCGAGCCAAGCACCGCGGCTGTGGCAGGCCACTGCCCCTCTGGCAGCAGATGGACGAACGGCTCCTCGTCGTAGTGCGCTTGGTAGGCGGCGCGCACGTCGGCGGCCTCTCCGACGAGGGGCGCGCTGCAGGTGGCGAGGATTCCGCGCGGCATCGGCACGAGCAACGGCGTGAAGCTGACACCGACGTGCTGCTCGGTGAGGCTCGCAAGGTTCTGCGTGATCTCGGGGGTGTGCCGGTGCGTTCCACCCACTCCGTAGCAAGTGGCGTTACCCATCGTCTCGGCGCCGATGAGGTGTGGTTTGGGGGCCTTACCAGCGCCCGAGAGACCGGATGCGGCGACGACGACAACCTGCGATGCATCTACGAGGTTGGCAACCACCGCGGGCATGAGCGCCAGCGTGGTGGCCGTTGGGTAGCACCCTGGCACCGCGATGCGACGCGCGCCACGCAGCTCGGCTCGCTGCCCGGTGAGTTCGGGCAACCCGTAGGGCCAGGTGCCCGCGTGCTCAGAACCGTAGAACTGCGTCCAGGCGTCAGCGTCGCGAAGACGGTAGTCGGCCCCGCAGTCGATCAGGAGAGCGTCGTCGCCCAGCTGTGCTGCGATGGCTGCCGATTCTCCGTGTGGCAATGCGAAGAAGACGACGTCGTGGCCCGCGAGGGTGTCGGCGCTCATCGGTTCGACTACGCGATCCACGAGCGGGCTGAGGTGCGGCTGGTGTGCACCGAGCTTGTCGCCAGCCGACGAGTGCCCCGTCAGGGCACCAATCTTGACTTCAGGGTGCACCAGCAGGAGCCGCAGCAACTCACCGCCCGCGTAGCCCGTGCATCCAGCAACAGCAACGTTGTACGTCATGCGGATAACTATGCCATATCGCTAATAGTTATTCCAACACCTCGCTCCAGAATGGCGATTCCTTCTGCGAAGTTGCGTTCTGCTTCATCGGCGTCGAACTCGCGGAGCACACCCAGCGCGGCCAGCTGTGCGCGGGTTTGGTCGTACAAGGTCGAGCCCAGCACGAAATGTTCGACAGTGGCGAGGGCGGCGGGTTCGATGTCGTCGGGCAGCAGATGCCGGACGGGCTCCGTCGGATCCACCTCCCCCAGCCCCACGGCACGGCTCGACAGCACTAGCTCCGCAGCGTCGCGGTGCACCATCAGCGCCTGGCGGTAGCCGAGCGCCCACGCCGTGAGCGACGTCGCTGCCGGCACCTTGCGAAGGATCTCGTCAGCCACCGCTGAAAGCAAGGACTGCTTGTTCGGGACGTGGTAGTACAAGGCTCCGGGCTGGACACCCAACACGTCGGCGACACGGCGCATGCTGAGGTCGGCCAATCCGAACTCGTCGAGGATGGCGCCGGCCGCCTCAACCACAGCGCGCTTCGTCAGTGCCATGCCGGCTCCACAACCATGCCGCCATGCTACCCAAACGTCGATGCGAGACCCGCGCAGACGCCCGGATTCACGCCTCGCAGGCGCCTCGCACTCAGGCGCGCTGCACCGCCCCGCAACGTTCGACCGCGGCGTCCACCGCGGCTTGGCGAACCTGCGCGGCTTCTGCGTCCTTGAGCGTCTTCGGACCTCGAATGCGCAGCGCGAAGGCCAGCGATTTCTTCCCCTCGTCGATCTGCTCGCCGGCGTACACGTCGAACAGGTGCACCGACTCCAGCAGTTCGCCGCCGCCTGCCACCAGTGCGTCGTGTACCGCTGCCGCGGGCACATCCGCGTCAACGATGAGGGCGACGTCTTCCTTCGCGACCGGGGCGCCGTGCAGGACGCCAATCTTCCCAGCGTGCGGGGCCGCGTCGAGCAGCTTGCCGAGATCAATCTCGACGGCACACGTGCGCCTTGGGAGCTCGAATGCGGCAATGACACTCGGGTGCAGCTCGCCGGCGTGACCGAGCAGCGCCTCGCCCACGAAGAATGCCGCAGCTCGTCCTGGGTGCCAAGGCATGACGTCGTCTACCTGCGTGCGCTGCAGCGTCACGCCGACGGCCGCCGCCACGGTGTCCGCGAGGGCAACAACATGTCGCCAGTCTGCGTCGACGCCTGCACCGCCCCAGCCATCCGGCGTCCACTTACCTGCAACGAGGCCGGCCAGATGCTCAGGCTGGTTGGGCAGGGAGCTGTTCAACGCAGCAATCTCGTCGTCCGACGGGCGACCGGTGACGTCGGGCTTTGGCGCCGCGTGGGTGTCCACGTCGAGGAAAACCGACCCGAACTCGAACACCGCGAGATCGGTGATGGAACGGGAGAGGTTCTTCGCCAGCACGCGGAACATCCCAGGCAACAGTGACGTGCGCAGGAACGGCTGGGTGTCAGACAGCGGGTTGGCCAACCGCGTGGCGCGACGACGCACGTCGGTGGGTTCGATGCCCATGCGGTCGAGGTCGTCTTCCGACATGAACGGCAGGCTCATCGTCTGCGTGAAGCCGAGCTGTACAGCGGCGCGAATCGCGTCGCGACGGGCCTGCTGCCTCGGCGTGAGACCGCCGCCCGACGGGGCCACCGGGAGGCGCTTGCCGATGCGGTCGTAACCGATCTTGGTGCCAAGCTCCTCGACGATGTCGTACGGCTCGACGAGGTCATGGCGCCAGCTCGGGATCTCCAAGGTGAGCGAATCACCGAGGGCGGTGACGCCGATGCCAGAAGCCGACAACAACCGAGCGGCCTCGGATTCCGAAATCTCCAGACCGAGCACGGATGAGATCAGGCCAACGCGCAGCTTCACCACGCGCGGTGCGGGAGCACTGCCGACGAAGGTCTCCCCCGTCACCTGCCCGCCACCGTACTGGGTGATGAGCTTCGCCGCCCGACGCGCGGCCGCGTAGTTCACCGCCGGGTCGACGTGACGTTCGAAGCGCTTGGATGCCTCCGAGATGAGCCCGTGGCGACGGAAGGTGCGGGAGACGGAAGCGGCATCGAACGCAGCAGCTTCGAGGACGATGCGCGTCGTCGTCTCGCTGATCTCCGTCGTCTCGCCGCCCATCACGCCAGCCAGGCCGATGGGGCCCGACTCGTCGGTGATGAGCATGTCGTCTGTGTCGAGCTGGCGGGTCTGCCCGTCAAGCGTGACGAGCTGCTCGCCATCAGCCGCCATGCGCACGGTGATGGCGCCTTGGAGCTTATCGGCGTCGTACGCGTGCAGGGGCTGCCCGGATTCGAGCATGACATAGTTCGTCACGTCGACAGCGAGCGAGATGGCGCGCACGCCCGATGCCCGGAGGCGATCCACCATGAACTTCGGCGACGGGGCCTGAGGGTTCACGCCCTCGATGGTGAGGGCTGTGAACGCGGTGCAACGCTCGGTATCGAGCTGCACGGGGTAGCCAGAAGTGGCCTGCTCCGGCAGCGCCTGACGGTACTTGTCGGTGTAAGGCACCGCGTAGGCCACCGATGCTTCGCGAGCGAGCCCACGCATCGACAGACAGTGCCCGAGGTCGGGCGTGACGTCGATGTCGAGCACATCGTCAGCGCTCCACAACAGTTCGATGGCGTCGTCGCCTGGATTGCCTTGCGAGAGCACCATGATGCCCTCGTGGTCGTCGCCGAGACCGATCTCGTCCTCGGCGCAGATCATGCCGTCGGAGATGTGTCCATAGGTCTTCCGGGCGGAGATCTGGAAATCGCCGGGCAGCACGGCACCCGGGAGAGAGACCACGACGAGGTCGCCTACCTGGAAGTTGTGCGCACCGCAGACGATCCCGCGCGAGGCCGGGTACTCGTCGGTGGCGGGGTCGTTGTGGGCCTCCCCCACGTCGACGCGGCAGTAGTGAATGGTCTTGCCGTTTTTCTGCGGCTCGTTCGTCATGCTGAGCACTCGCCCGACGACGAGCGGACCGGTCACGGGAGAGCCGACGTGCTCCACCCGCTCGACGGTGAGGCCGAGATTGGTGAAGGCATCGGCGATCGCCTCGGTGCTGACGTCGTTCGGCAGCATAACGAGTTCACGGAGCCAGGAAACTGGGGCCTTCATCGTGCACCTCCGAGCAGAGATTGGCTGAAGCGAACATCGCCTTCAACGAAGTCGCGAATGTCTGGGGCGCCGTTACGGAACATCACCGTGCGCTCGATGCCCATGCCGAACGCGAAGCCGGAGTATTCGTCGGCGTCGATACCGCAGGCGCGCAGCACACGCGGGTTGACGATGCCACAGCCGCCCCACTCGATCCACCCTTCGGACCGGCAGGTGCGACACGGGCGATCGGGGTTGCCGACGGACTCGCCCTTGCAGACGAAGCACTGAAGGTCGACTTCCGCCGAGGGCTCCGTGAACGGGAAGAAGTGGGGGCGCATGCGCGTCTCGACGTCGCCGAACATCGCTTTCGCGAAGTGGTCGAGCGTTCCCCTCAGGTGCGCCATCGAGATGCCTTTGTCGACGACGAGCCCCTCCAGCTGGTGGAACACGGGCAGGTGCGTGGCGTCGTATTCGTCCGAGCGATACACCTTGCCCGGGCTCACGATGTAGAGCGGCAGATCTCTCGTGAGCAGTTCGCGTACCTGCACCGGAGAGGTCTGCGTGCGCAGCAGCTTCGCGTCGGAGCGCGGCTCAATCCACAGCGTGTCCTGTTCACCGCGGGCGGGATGGTCAGGCGGCAGGTTGAGCGCGTCGAAGTTGTACCACTCCGTTTCCGCCTCGGGGCCTTCTGCAACCTCGTAGCCAAGCGCGACGAAGACGTCGACCATCTGGTCGATGATGGCGGTCACCGGGTGGATGGCGCCGCGCGGGGCGATCTCAACCGGCAGCGTCATGTCCACGCGCTCCTCGACGAGCGCCGTCGCCAGTTCCTGCTGAGCCAGGGCCTCTTGACGAGCCGCGATGGCTTGATTCACTTGCCCCCTGGCCTGCCCGACGCGCTTGCCGGCATCCTTGCGCGCTGCGGGAGGCAGCGCCCCAATCTCACGGTTCGCCAGCGCTAGCGGGGAACGGTCGCCCGCGTGAGCGAGCCGAACCTGCTTCAGCTCCTCACTCGAGGAAGCCTCGTCGATGGCGAGGAGCGCGTCAGCAACGTATCCCTCGATCACTTCCGGCGCCAGCGCGGCGACCTGCTTCGGGTCATAGTTGTCATTCGGCCCACTCATTGGGGGACTCCTTCCCTGCTTCTGCGCTGCGCGGAGGCGGTAGCATACAGACACACCGCTGCAGCGCTGGATAGGTTGAGGCTTTCTGCGCCGCCCCACATGGGAACAGCGACGACTTCGTCAGCCAAGGCCCGGTCGGCGTTGGGGAGCCCCCACGCCTCGTTGCCCATGATCCACGCGGTCGGGCGGGTGAGCTCGCCGCGTTGTTGTTTCAAATCAAGCGGTGCGCCGTCGCCGTCGGCTGCAAGCACCTGCATGCCGAGGCCGTGCACCGTCTCGACTGCGGCCTTCAACTCCATGCCGGTGATGATGGGCATGTGGAAGAGGCTGCCCACCGTCGAGCGAACCACCTTGGGGTTGTAGACGTCGACGGACCCCGTCGTGAGGATGACCGCGTCGGCGCCGAACGCGTCGGCGCAGCGGATGACGGTGCCGGCGTTGCCGGGGTCACGCACCTGGGCGCAGATCACCACAAGTTTGGCGTCTGCCAGCGCGTCCAGCCCGAAGTTGAGCTGGCGGCACACGGCGATGATGCCTTGTGGAGTCACCGTGTCAGAGATCTGGCGCATGGCATGCTCGGAGGCCTGCCACACCTGCCCGTCGAAGCCGGCGAGCAGATCAACATGCTTGCCGGGATCGTCGACGATCACCTCGTCGACGAGGCTGCCTGCAGCGAGTGCTTCGCGCACCGCCTGCCTGCCCTCGACGAGAAATTTACCCGCGACGTCTCGACCGCGGCGTTGCGTTAAGCGACGAACCGAACGCAACACCCCGACCGGGAGCGCGGCGTCCGGTTCGTGGCGCACTGCGGAATCAGGCAGCGGTGGCCTGATGCTCCTTCGCGACCGCGACGAGCTGGTTAAACGCCGCGACGTCGTTCACTGCCAGATCGGCCAGAATCTTGCGATCCACTTCGACGCCGGCGTTCTTCAAACCGTTGATGAAGCGGTTGTAGGTCATGCCCTCGGCGCGGCAGCCAGCGTTGATGCGCTGAATCCACAGCGACCGGAAGTCGCCCTTCTTGGCGCGGCGGTCGCGGTAGCTGTAGGTGGCGGAGTGGAGAATCTGCTCCTTCGCCTTGCGGTACAGCCGCGAGCGCTGGCCGCGGTAACCCGATGCCTGCTCGAGAATCTCGCGACGCTTCTTCTTGGCGTTAACAGAACGCTTCACGCGTGCCATGGTGACTCCTTGAACGTAAAACTGAAACGGATGGGGATGGGAATGACTTAGCGGCCCTTGTGCTTGCCGAGCAGCTTGCGAGCCTTCTTGGCCTCGACGTCGACAACCGCGACGTTGCCGCTCAGGCGGCGGATGCGTCGCGAGGTCTTGTGCTCGTTGAGGTGGCCAAGGTTGGCCTGGCGGCGCATAAGTTTGCCCGTCCCGGTGGTCTTGAAGCGCTTCTTGGCGCCGGAGTGCGTCTTCATTTTCGGCATGACGTGCTCACTTTCTGTAGTGGGAAATTCAGGGACACGCCTCGTCAGAGGTCGATGTCCGGGTCCATGTTGTCTGCGGGGCCGCGCTTCTTCTTCGTCGGCTTGTTGGCTGCGGCCTTGGCGCGCATCTCCGCTTCTGCGGCCTTGTCGGCAGCAGCGTTAACCTTCCGCTGCTCCATGCGTCGCGTGCGATCCCGGTCGCGGTCGACCTTGGCGTCGCTCTTCTTCTTCGTGGGGCCGAGCACCATGAGCATGTTGCGGCCATCCTGCTTGGGCGCCGACTCAACGAAGCCGAACTCGGCAACGTCGTCGGCGAGGCGCTGCAGCAACTGGATGCCAAGCTCGGGGCGAGACTGCTCGCGACCGCGGAACATGATGGTGATCTTCACCTTGTCGCCGCCCTTGAGGAATCGGACGACGTGGCCCTTCTTCGTCTCGTAATCGTGGTTGTCGATCTTGAGACGCAGTTTCATCTCTTTGGTGGAGACGTTCGACTGGTTGCGGCGTGCGTCGCGCACTTTCTGGGCGGCTTCGTACTTGTACTTGCCGTAGTCCATGAGCTTCGCGACGGGTGGACGTGCCTGCGGCGCCACCTCGACGAGATCGAGCTCGCTCTCCTGCGCAAGGCGCAGAGCATCCTCGACCCGGACGATACCGACTTGCTCGCCTTTGGGGCCGACGAGTCGGACTTCGGGAACTCGAATGCGATCGTTAATCCGCGGTTCAGTGCTGATGACGCCTCCTGGGTACAAAGTTGGCGATCAACCAAAAAGGCCCCCGCGCATGCGAAGGCCGACGCGAAACATTCGCGTGTGAACCCGGCCGCCGGGGCAGTTCGCGGGTGGGAGTGGCCTCCACTTGAACGGATCGACCCTGTTGGGTGATCAAATTGCTCGACCAATGTTACCCGACGGCTTCCCCACCGCCAAAACGCGTTGCTGCAGCACTGCGGGGTAGGCCGAGCGAGCACCGCCAAGGATGAGCGTTACTCGTCGGATTCTTCGCGTTCTGCGCGCTCAGCCTCGGCGATGATCTTCTCCATCGTGTCGAGCGAAGTCTCGAGTTGGGAGATCTGCTCTGCTCGTTGCGCATCCTCTTCCGACAAGGCGGGCTCACGTTCGTATCGCACCCACGCGAACTCTTCACCCTCGAACTCCGCCACGGCGTACCCCTGCGCCAACAGATTGAGTGCCTCGCCGGCGATGACCAGCGACGTGGGGCCGGCGACGTCGATGAGCAGCTGGGTAGCCCCGGCTTCCTGCACGGTGGCACACAGTTCGTCGAGCGTACACGGGACGGGCCGGGCGTCGGCGTTCCACAGCTGCATGGAGTCGAGGCCGGTGAAAGCCAGCAGGAACTCACCGTGCTCGTTCACAAGTTTGACGGCCGACATCTCGGCGCGACGATTTGGATCTGGCTCGCCGGTTTCGTCGCCCGTAGCGACGATGGGCATGAGCAACCGACTCGAGCACAGCGCGACGAGCGCCCGGATGTACGACGTTTGGTCGTCAACCCGTGCGATGGCCTGGCGCGTGATCGGATCCGCTTCGCCGTGGTCGTCAGCGAAGCGGACGTTCGGGTTCGCGAGCTCACTCATGCCGACCACTGTAGTGCGGCGAGGTGCACAACCCGCGGGGTTCGCCATCGCTGTGAGAGACTGAACGTATGAGCACGAGCCTGCTGGTCACCATCATCCTCATGATTCTCGCCATCGCCCTCGGCGTTGGCTTCTGGGCCCATAGCCGACGGGCCCGCCCGTTGGTAGGTGCCGTCGGCTATGCGTTGATTCCGCTCGGGCTGTATTTCCTGGGCATCGTGGACCTCGCGGTGAACGGTGTGATGAGCATCGTGCACTGGGTGGAGCGAATTGAGTGGGGCACGACCATGTCGGTAGGTGCCGGCCTCGCCGGGGGCGGCCTGCTGCTCGCCATCGTCGCGCTGTTCCTCCCGAAGGAACCGAAGGCCAAGGCTGCTGCACAGCCTCACCCCCAGGCCGGGCGCCGTCCTGTCGCAGGGGCTCAACCCGCCGTCGGAAACACGAAACGCCCCACCGCTGCGGGGGCGGGGAAGCCCGCGGCACCCGCAGGGAAGCCTGGCAAGGACGGACTCAGTGACGAAGATAGGGAGATCGAGGAGCTGCTGAAACAGCGCGGCATCATGTAGCGCCGCTCAGCGTGGGGCGTCGTCTTCGTTGGGCCGCAGGTCGCCGCTCGTCGCGCCATTGGCTTTCAGCCAGCGACGAAGCGCCCGCACCTTCCGTTGCGCACCCTCGCCTTCCAACGACTGGATGGCGAGCGTGGCGCGTCGACGGTAGCCCGTCTCGGTGGTTTCGTCTTTGACAAGCAGGTATGCCCATGGGTCGCCTTTACGCAGCCGCAGGCCGGCGATCTGATCGATGGGATAGTGCTTGATGAACGGCCCATTGCGAACGACGACCTGACCGTCGCCTGCCCACAGGTGCGAGTATCCGATGCCCAACATCATCGCGAGCATCACGATGAGGAAGAGCACCAGCGTGGCCAGCTGGAGTGTCGACACCTGCGCCCGCACACTCGGACCGAGCACCCACCAAAAGTACAGCGCACCGCTGAGGAGCACCATCGACAAGATGATCGCCGTGAGCAGCGCGGGGACGCTCACGTAGCTGAGGCTCTTGGGCTCGGCACTCCCCTCGTCGTGGTGGTCCGACGGCTGGGGCTGCGGCGTGGATTGCTCGTCGGTCACAGGCGACACGCCACCAATTCGGTCAGCAGGATGCCGCGTGCGCCGGCGTCGTACAGCTTGTCCATGAGCAGGTGCACGCCCTTGCGCGGCACGAGCGCGCGGACCGCGTACCAACCGTCCTTGGCGAGCGAGCTCACCGTCGGACCGTCGACGCCTGGGGCGAGCGCGAGCGTCGCGTCGAGGGCGTCTTCCGCAACGTTGTAGTCCATCATGCAGTAGTTCTGTGCCACCATCACCGACTGCAGTCGGGTGATCAGCGCTTCGACCGCCGAATGGTTGGCCTCGTTCCCATTGCGCTCGATGAGCACGGCCTCGGAAGTGCAAATCGGGTCGCCGAAGAGGCTCAGACCTGCCTTGCGAAGCGTGGTTCCGGTGTCGACGACGTCGGCCACCACGTCGGCTACGCCAAGACGGATGGCGGACTCGACCGCACCGTCCAGCTCGACGATCTCCGCCTGCACGCCTCGCTCGGCCAGGAAGTTGCCGAGCAGGCCGGCGTAGCTCGTCGCGATGCGCTTGCCGTCGAGCTTGGTCTCGTCGATGCCCGACGACGCCGGCGCGGCGAATCGGAACTTCGATGCGCCGAACCCGAGGCCCATAATCTCCGTCGCGGCGGCGTTGGAATCGAGCAGCATGTCGCGCCCGGTGATGCCCACGTCGAGGTCGCCGCGCCCCACGTAGATCGCGATGTCGCGGGGACGAAGGTAGTAGAACTCGACGTTGTGATCCGGGTCGACGAGGGTGAGTTCTTTCGAGTCGCTGCGCTGGCGATAGCCTGCGCTCAGCAGCATCGTGCGCGCGTGTTCGGACAACGATCCCTTGTTCGGGACCGCCACTTTGAGCAGCGATTCAGTCACCTGCGGTCAGCCTTTCGTGATGGTCAGAGGTAGCGGTACACGTCGTCGAGGCTCAGCCCAAGGGCCAGCATCATCACTTGGCAGTGGTAGATGAGCTGGCTAATTTCTTCGGCCGCTTCCTCACGTGTTTCGTATTCAGCGGCCATCCATACCTCGGCGGCCTCTTCAACGATCTTCTTCCCGATGGCATGCACTCCCGCGTCGAGGCGAGCGACGGTGCCGGAGCCCTCCGGGCGGGTCTCGGCGGTGTGCGTCAGTTCTTCAAATAACGATTCAAACGACTTCATAGCGTTCCTCACAGCGCGACGCCGAGCAGAGCGTCGATCGCGGTTGTCATCTGCTGAATGGCTTCGGTGTCGTCGGAGTCGACGGCCGCAGAGGCCGCAATCCAGGCGTCGACGGCAGCAATGGCGGCCGGGGCGTCGAGATCGCTGCGCAGCGCGGTGCGCATTGCTGCGATCGTGTCGGCAGCAGGGACAGCCGCGCGGTCGTTGAGCACGCTGCGCCAGCGATGAAGGCGCTGGGCGGCCTCGTCGAGCAGCTGGGGCGTCCATTCCCAGTCTGAGCGGTAGTGATTATTCAGCAAGGCGAGGCGGATGGCCATGGGGTCGGCGCCAGCCTTGCGCAGGCGCGAGACGAGTTCCAGATTGCCCTTCGATTTGCTCATCTTCTCGCCGTCGAGCCCGACGAGCCCGGCGTGGACGAAAGCTCCAGCCATGCGCTCTCCGGTGAGGGCGCGCGCCTGGGCGGCACACATTTCGTGGTGCGGGAATGCCAGGTCGCGGCCGCCGCCTTGCAGATCAAAATGCGCGCCCAGGTACTCCAGCGCGATGGCGACACACTCGACGTGCCACCCCGGGCGCCCTGCGCCGAGGGCAGACTCCCAGGCGGGTTCACCGTCGCGGGCGAATCGCCACAGCAACGAGTCGAGGGGGTGCTGCTTGCCGGGGCGATCCGGGTCGCCCCCATTCTCCCGAAACAGCGAGATCATGTCGACTTCATCTAGCTGGCTCACTTCCCCGAATCCCGCCACGGCTGCGGTGCGGAAGTACCAGTCAGGGTGCTCGGGATCGTCGATTTGGTAGACGAGCCCCGACTCCGCGAGTCGGTCGATGACGTCGACGACGAGGCTGATCGACTCCACGGCTCCGATGTAGTGCGTCGGCGGCACGATGCGCAGCGCCTCCATGTCGGTGCGGAACAGCTCGATCTGGTCGGCGGCGAGTTCGTCCCAGTCTTGGCCAGTCTGGGCGGCGCGCTCGAGCAGCGGATCGTCGACGTCGGTGACGTTCTGCGTGTAGTTCACCTCGACGCCGAGGTCGCGCCACACGCGCCCGACAAGGTCGAACGTGAGGTAGGTGGCCGCGTGCCCCAGATGCGTAGCGTCGTACGGCGTGATGCCGCACACGTACATGCGCGCCACACCTTCGGCCGGGCCGACCGGGATCACTTGGTTGGTGGAGACGTCGAAGAGGCTCAACTGGGTCGAAATGTCTTCGGAAGGCTGCAAGGTTGGCACGTTGATGTGGGCCCACGAATACATGGCCACCAATCTACCCCAGCCGGCACAAGGCACCGTCGGATGCCCACGGCCGACGCGTTAGAAGGGCGGCCAGGGTATGGCAGGCCACTTCGTGCCCGGCTGCGGAAAGACGCCGGCGGCACAGAGTCGGGCGGCTCGATCCCGGAGTGCTTCCCACTCCTCGTCGAGCAGGCCGTCAGCCAGTGGCTCGCTGATGGCTTGCACGGCAGCCGCGACCGTGAGCTCGGCCTTCGTCAGCGGTGAGCCTGCGAAACCCCACAAGACGGTGCGGAGTTTGTCGTCGACGTGGAACGTCACCCCGTGGTCGACGCCGAGGATGCGGCCCTTCGACTCGATGAGGTGGCCGGCTTTACGGTCGGAGTTGTTGCAGAGCACGTCGAAGAGAGCCATCTGGCGGAGGCGTTCGTCGTCGCGATGCACGAGCACCACCTGGCCGCCCTGACCGTCCTCCCCCGCCGCGATGGGCAGCCACGCGTCCGTGAGCTCGTCGACGGGGATGACGTCGACGGTCTCGGTGAGCTCGCCGTCGATGAAACGCTGCAGTGAGCCCTCGCCAAGCTCACCTTCGCCCCAGACCGTCTCGGGCACGAGCCCTAAGCCGAGGTGCTCGGACAGCGCATACGCCGCCACTTCGCGGCGCCCGAGTGGACCGTCAGGAAAATCCCACAGCGGCTGCTCGCCTGCGTAGGGCTTGTACACCCATCGATCTCCCGACGCGTCTTCCGCCAGGAAGGTGTGATTCGAGGCGCCGAGCAGGCGGCCGAGGATGCGCAGACTGCTCACTGGAATAGCTTGCGGCGATAGCCGTTAGAGCGCGGGCAGATGTGTCCCTCGGGCCCGAGCGGCTGGGCACAGATGGGGCATGATGGGCGGCCCGACGCGACAGTCTTCTCGGCCCGGCCGGCGAATTCTCTGGCCTTACCGGGGGTGAGCCAGATCTGCACCAGGGTGCCTTCACCTTCGAGATCCTCCTCGACGGGGAACAGCTCGATCTGCGCGGACATCCGGCCTGCGTCCCACGCGAGCCCGATGGCGCCGGCCCGGAAGTCGACGTCGACGGGCGCGTCGAGGGGCCCCATGTCGCGCGGTTCGAAGGCCTCCGGGATGGGTTCGCCGAGCGCGACGAGCTGGTCGAGGATCTCAGTGATGCGTCGGCCCAGCAGCTGCGCCTGCTCTTTCTCGAGGGCCACCGCGGCGATCTGACTGCCTTGCGATACCTGGATGAGGAAGAGACGGTTGCCGGGCTCGCCCACGGTGCCCACGACGCAGCGATCGGGGTGGCGAAATTCCATGAGCATGGTTCTAGCCTACGCGTTCGTGCTGCCGCCGACGGTGTGTCCGCGAGGCGTGAGCGTGCCCACGCTGTCGGGGGTTCCGCCAATGAGCCGCACCAGCGGCTTGGTTCCTGTGTAGTCGATGATGCTGAGCGAGCCGGGAGGCACGTCGATGCGCTGGAACTCGTCGAAATCCATGGCGAGCGCGTCTGCCAGGATCACCTTGATGGGGTCGCCGTGGCTGAATACCGCAACGATCTCTCCCGGGTGGCGCTCGACGATGCCCCGCACGGCTGCGAGACAGCGTTCCTGCATCGCGAGCATGCTCTCCCCAGCGGGGAACGCGACAGCGGTGGGATGCAGCTGGATGTCCGACCAGAGCTCCTCGTGCGCGAGGGTTTCCAGATTCGTGCCTGACCAGCTTCCGTAGTCGCATTCGTTCAACCCGTGCTCGACGACCGCGTCGGGGTACCCTGCCCAGGCGGCCGTTTGGCGGCAGCGTTCCATCGGCGACGAGTACGCGGCCTGCGCCTGCTTCAGTGCCGGCTCGAGTGCTTCCGCTTGGGCGCGGCCTGCGTCGTCGAGCGTCACCCCGGGCATGCGGCCAGCCAGAATACCCGCTGCATTTGCCGTCGAACGCCCATGTCGCGCGAGAATCAGGATGGTCATGCCAACACGCTACCCGGTTCCGCCTACTACGTTTGGGCGGGACGCAGGCGTATTCTGTGCGTCGCTGCGAGATATACGGGACGGAAAGGCGAACTCGTGACTTGGTTTGAAGGTATCATTTTGGGACTCGTGCAGGGACTCACCGAGTTTCTGCCCATCTCATCGAGCGCCCACGTGTCCATCGTCGGGCAACTGCTGTTCGACGGACGTGACCCCGGCGCCGCATTCACCGCCGTCACCCAGCTGGGCACCGAGGCCGCCGTACTCGTCTACTTCTGGAAGGACATCACGCGGATCATCCACCGGTGGTGTCTGGCGCTCGTCGGTAAACACGACCGCAACGACCCCGACGTGCGCATCGGATGGCTGGTAATCATCGGGTCGGTGCCCATCGTTGTGCTGGGGCTGCTGCTGGAAGACGCCATCGATTCAGGCCTGCGGAACCTGTGGGTGACCGTCGCGATGCTCGCCGCCGTCGCCATCGTGCTCGCCATCGCCGACCGCCACGGCGCCCAGAACCACCGCGACCTCGACAAGCTCTCCTGGGGGCACGGCGTGGCGCTCGGCTTCTTCCAAGCTGCCGCGCTGATCCCCGGCGTGTCCCGCTCAGGCGCGACGATTTCCGGCGGCCTGTTCCTCGGGTACAGCCGCGAAGCCTCGGCCCGGTATGCCTTCCTGCTGGCGCTGCCGGCCGTGTTCGGCTCGGGCTTGTACAAGCTGAAGGACATCGGCTCCGACGGTGCGGTCAGCTGGGGGCCGACGGTCGTCGCCACGCTCATCGCGTTCGCCGTAGGTTACGCGGTGATCGCTTGGCTGCTGCGCTACATCTCGACGCACTCGTTCAAGGTCTTCGTCTGGTACCGACTCGGGCTCGCGGCCGTCGTCGCAGCGCTGTTGCTCGGCGGGGTGCTCACTGCCTGAGTCCGCTACGGCATAGGCTGAACCGCATGGAACAACGACCTCTGGGAACCTCCGGGCTGCGCGTGTCCCCCGTCGGGTTGGGCACGATGGCGTGGGGTCGCGATGTCGACGCAACTGTCGCGCGGGGTCTCCTGGATGTGTTTGTCGAGCGCGGGGGCTCCCTCGTCGACACGGCACCTGCGTACGGGGCCGGAGCGGCGGAGAAGATGATTGGCGCGACGCTCTCCCGCGGCTTGCCGAGAGAGTCGTTGGTGATCGCGACGAAGGCCGGCTTCGTCGTTCGAGACGGGAAGCGCGTGATCGACACCTCGCGCGGCGCGCTGCTGGATGACCTCGCCAAGTCGCTGCGCAGGCTCGGCACCTCGTACGTGGATCTGTGGCAGGTGCACGCGTGGGGCGAGGCTCCCCTCGACGAGACACTCGCCGCCCTCGATGCCGCGGTGAGCAGCGGTATGGCGAGGTACGCGGGCGTCTCAAACTTCGTCGGGTGGCAAACCGCAACCGCCGCGACGTGGCAGAGCGCGGTACCGGGGCGGGCGCGGATTAGTAGCGTGCAGGTGGAGTATTCGCTGCTTGCTCGTCGCGCTGAGGTGGAGGTCGTCGGTGCGGCGCACCATCACGGGCTCGGCGTGCTGGCGTGGAGCGCCCTGGGGCGTGGTGCGCTCACAGGCAAGTATCGGGGCGGGCGTGTGCCTCGCGATTCCCGTGCCGCATCGCAGCATTTCTCCTGGTTCCTGGAGCCCTATCTGCAGCCGCGGTCGCTGGCGATTTGCGACGCGGTCGCGCACGCTGCGCAAGGGCTCGGCCTCACGCCGGCCCAAGTCGCCCTGCTGTGGGTTCGCGACGCGCCGCAGGTGGCGTCGGCACTCATCGGGCCGCGCACGATCGATCAGCTCGAGGAGCTCATGGACGTCGACGGCAAGCAACTCGTCGCCCCCATCGTCTCCGCCCTCGACGACATCTCCGGCGGCCCTAACGCCCTCCGCCCCGCCGCGTCCTGACCCGCGCCTCCTGGCCCGCCGCCCAGCCCCCGTACGGCCGTGTTTCCCGCCCAAGCAGGTGCAACCTGTGCGGCAACTGAGCGGAACATGTGTCACCTGCCTCTGGCACTCCTCCAGGCACCTGTAACCTGTGCGGCTCAGTCGCGGATCATGTGTCAGATGCCTGATTTGGTTGGCCGGCGAGAGGGCTGCTAAAGTTCCTACTCGCGCTCCCCTTGAGTGCAACACCTGTCCGGGTGGCGGAATTGGTAGACGCGCTAGCTTGAGGTGCTAGTGGCCGCTTTAGGCTGTGGAGGTTCAAGTCCTCTCTCGGACACGCGAAAACCCCGCATGACTGATGAACACAGTCATGCGGGGTTTATCTTTCCCTGGTCCGCCCGTTTGCATTGGACCGCGGGACGGCCTTCCCGCGCGTGCGCCTTGTGAGCTTCGTGTCCTTTGCTCGGCCCGCGTGTTTTGCGGCGTGAGAAACCCCGTGCCATCGGCGTGACGGCACGGGGTTTCACTCGCTCAAGAGCCGTGGAGCGAAGCGGAGCGTACTTCCTTGTGCGCCTTGTCGAGAGCGTCACCGACCTCTTGGTCACGAAGCCGCGCTAGGAGCGCTTCTGGCATACCAGCGACGCTGAAGAGCGCGGAGCTGACTGCGTGATCGTACGCGAACGTGATGATGGAGCTCACCGTCGACGAGACTCGACGGAAGGCCACCGACAGCTCGCGGCGCTCATCGTCGGAGATCTCCAGCGACTCGCTGCTTTCCACAAACTGCGCCACAAAGTTGGCCATGGCGAGCATCATTGGGTTGTTCACCCGCCGGATGACGTGCGTGAGCCCAACCAGTGCCATCCACGCCCAGTAGTCGTCGTCGAGGGGCCCGCGGACAGTCCGTTCCCACCAGCCCTGCAGCGACTCCTCACGCATGGGACGCTCGCCTGGCTTGAAGATCTTCTCCGTCTCCGAGTGTCCATACACGGTGTCGTAGAAGGCATTGACCATCTCGGGTCCAAGCCCGACGAGTGCATCCGCGTGCCGCTGGATGACGTCAGCATCTTCAGGGCGGACGCGGCACTCCGGGGGCGCCTGGTCGATCGCCGTCTTCGCGATGTCATGCATCGAATCCATGCTCAGGCCCTCCCGAGGAGCTGCTTGAGTTCAACGGCGGCGACGCGAGCTTCGATGCGCATGAGGCCGAGGTTGGAGTCGATGGGGCCGGTGAGGACGAGCACGGCGTCGGTGCCGGCCGAGTACGTCACCATGTAGCCGTTCTGTCCGCGAACCACGGCTTCGGCAAAATCGCCCAGCTCAGCGCGCTCAGCAATTCGCCCACCGAGGCCCAGAGCGGTAGCGGCCATGGCCGCGATGCGCTCTGCGTCGGAGTCCGAGAAATCATGGGCGACGGGCAGGCCGTCGGTGGACGCGATCATCACGCCGTGTAGCTCCGGGATGGACCGGCGCATATTGCCGATCACCCTAGAGAGCTCATCAGTCTTGCTGACGATGTAGTTGCTGGTCATAATCTTTTCCTCTCAACACTGCTGTGCTGTCCAGTTGTACTAAGCCCCCCGGACCTCCTTGGAGGCCATGGATGAGGAACTACTGTGGAGCCACCAGTACACTATTGGACTCCGGAGATATGCAAGTTTGGACTACTTCAACCTCAATGACGCATTGAGCCTAGCCGCTCAGTGATACGCTTCGGGATGGAAACCCCGGTAAGCTCTCCGGGATACCGTTTCTTGACCGCTAGCGGGAGGCACGTCGAGCACCTCTGAAGGAGGATCCACTGTGAGCAGCGGTAGATCATGGGCTCCGGTGGCTGGCGTCGCCGCGGCCTTGGCCGGAGCTCTATTGGCCGGATCAGCGTGGGTCGTTTCGTCGGCTGAGTCTCAACTCACCCGGCGTGCCGCCGCTGAATTGGCCAACGCCGATGTGCACGCGGACGTTTCCTATTCGGGCTTCGACGCGACGCTGACGAACCTTGCCGATGCGGCGACGGCGGACACAGCCCACACGGTGGTTTCGGGTGTGAGTGGCACGCGAGTGGTCCAAGTCGAGGATCATCAACCTCCGGGCTCCTCCCAGCCAAGCGAGGAAGCGAGCCCGGCGGCGCCTGAGTCGCCATCCACGACACCACCCCCGGTGACGAACGACGCCTCCCCCACCCCTGCCACTCCATCGACCTCGGCCGAACCACCTTCCTACCCCAACCTGATGTTCGAAGGGGCGAGCGCCTCCGTGCGCTCGGAAGACGAGACGGTGCTGCGGGAGTTGGCCGAATATTTGACCGCGCACCCTGACGTCATGGTCACGCTCACGGGATACACCGACAATGGCCAAGACGAGGCGGGCCGACGCGCGCTTTCCGACGCACGAGCCTCCGCCGCCCAAGAGGTGCTGCTGGACGCCGGTGTCGATGAAGCCCGCATCACCACGGTCGCAGGCGGGGATGCAAACCCCGTCGCCCCAAACGACACCCCGGACGGGCGTCAGCTCAACCGTCGGGTCGAAATCACCTTCCAGGAAGGATGACGTGCAAGGTTTCGCCTACGCATATCTGCAGATCCTCGTGGTCCTCGTCGTGGTCGCCGCCTTGGCCGCCTTGCTGGGCTTCCTAATCGGCCGTCGACGGTCCACCCCAGTGGAGGCTTCGTCGCACGCTGAGGGACAGTTGCGACCGCCAGCGGAGCGCGCGCACGAAGCCCCCGCCACGACGCATGCCGCTCGCGAGGAGATCCAAGAACAACCGCGGCGGACAGCCGAGAGCGGGCCCGTAGCCCCGGCTCGTGGCGGAGCTCAGGTCGCGTCTCCTGATCCGCTGGAAGATACGACGACGCGTCAAGCGCGCGTTGCAGTGCCCGCCGAATCATCCGAGGTCCGAGGAGGCGACCTCAGCTCAGCTGCTGAGGAGCCTCACCAACGGATGGAGACAGCAGGGGCGATGGCCTACGAACCCGAGGAAACGTCACGGGCAGCGCCCTCTGTCGCTGACCTTGACGAGACGCCGACCAAGTCCGACGAGGAAGAGCTCCTCCGCGAGAAGCTCCGTCACACCGAGCAGGAGATGGCCAGATTGGAAGCACGCGCTATCCAAGCGTGGGACGAGACGATCGCAACGCTCGAAACTAAGTTGAACCAGCTCCAAGAGGAAAACCAGAGCTTGGTGCAGAGGCTGAACGAGTCCGACAACCTGCGCCTCATTGAGCAGGAGAAGGCTCACCGACTACGAGATGCGCTGAGGAGCGCCGGGGGTGCCCAACATGAATGACCGCGTGTTACTTTCCGCGGAAAAGCTGGCGAAGAACTTCGGGAACCGGGAGATCTTCAGCGATGTGGAGCTGGAGGTTCGGTCCGGAGAATGCGTCGGAATCATCGGACCCAACGGGGCGGGCAAGTCCACCTTGCTCGGTATCCTCGCCGGTGAGATCCAGCCCGACGACGGGCAGATCACTCACGGAGAGTCCGTCTTAGCAAAGGGCCGCGAGGCGCAGACCGGTCTGATCGCCCAACGCTTCAACGTCAACCCGGGGCTCACCGTCGCTCAGGCGATCTTTCGCGGCACCAACATCGGCCCGTCGGAAGAACGCCAGCGTGCACGGGCCCTGTTGGCACAGGCAGGGATTTCGCTGGATCCGATGTCGCGGGTAGGGGGTCTCACCAGACCGGATGTCGGCCTAGTCGAATCCATGCGCTTGTGGGCGGATGACACCGTGGATGTGGTGCTTGTCGACGAGGTCTCGGCTAGGTTCAATACGCGTGAGTTGGACGAGCTCCACTGGATCGTCAACAAGATCACGAGCCAGGGCCGCAGCGTCGTCTACGTCTCCCATCGCTTAGACGAGGTTCGCGCCTTGTGCGATCGAGTGTTGCTCCTGCGCGAAGGGACTCTTGTAGAGACGGATCCCGACGCCGACCTCGAAGGAGAGATCCACGCAGGCCCCATCGCTCACAGCGTTCCGAAATCTCACGTCCGAGACCAGGTGGCCCTTGAAGTTGTCGGCCTCTCGTCCGGAGTGGTGTCCGACGTGAGCTTTACCGTGGCCGCGGGCGAGATCGTCGGGTTCGTCGGTGGACGAGACTCGGGCATGCAGGATGTGATTGCCGCGTTGACAGGGAAGGCACCCGTCGAGAGCGGCACGGTGACAGTACAGGGCAGGCAGGCGTCGATCAACACTCGCGAGGGAGCAGTTCGAGCAGGCATCGCCCACCATTGGCCGGGCGCGGGAGGCGATCACGTCGCCGCAAACCTTGTGGTCGGCATCGAGGATGACGACGACTTCGACGAGGCTCAGACCGCCACTGCCTCGATCTTGGCAGCCATGGAACAGATGGACAACCACGGGCTCAAGCTGTTCGGCGAACGGCAGGGGTCGTTCGGTCAGACGGAGAGTCGCTACTTGTCCGCTCTGCTCTCCGCAAACGCAGCGGTCCTAGTCCTTGAGGATCCCTCTGCCACGCTGGACGCCGCAGCCCGAGCAGCCCTGCACGAGCACCTGACTGCCGCCACTGAGCGTGGAATGGCCGTGGTGCTCATCTCGTCTGACAGCCGCGAGCTGGTGTCGTGGACCCGGAGGCTCTTTGTCTTCCGTGAGGGACGGCTCAGCGAGACGTGGAACTCGGAGACTGTCACGACCGTGCGGCTCGACAAGGTGTTCCGAGAGGGGGCGGCGACCTCCGTCGAAGAGCCGGACATTTCGGCCGAGTCGGAGCCTGGACCCGCACAGGAGCCGACGGAGGATAAGGAACTGAACATCGTTGTGACGGACTTCGGGAGGAATTGGCTCGCCGGTCGTTGATGGTCGGAGCCCACCGGCCTGACACCGCAGGCGTGCAGAATGACGTGCGTGAAACGTTCTCCGGTCCTGTATGTCCTGCTGGGTGCCCTCGGCATGCTGGTGCTGATCATCGTCGTGCTCGTCATCGCATGGTTCTCCATCTCGAGACCAGCTGGGCAGGAGCCGGGAACGCCAGCGCCCCGCCCGACGCCCAGCACCCCGTCACCCCCAGCGGAGCTGAGCGAGGAAGACATATGGATCGATGACATCGATCTCCAATCTGGCGGAATGTCACTGCCTGCATCCTCGCTACTGAACGTCGACGGCACGGCCAGCGGGGTCCTGTCGAGCGACGGCCACGTCACGGCGCAACACGTGGACATCACCGCCACCGTGCCATTCCATGAGGTGGAGAAGCAGCTCGGCCACGGCTCGACCGTGACTAGCGCCGGTGGTGGCCAAGCCAGGATCGAACGCACAATCGAATTCGCCGAACCCTTTTTGTAAAGCTGGGGATGGGGATAGATGGATCACCGACACTCAGACAAGCCGCAAACCCCGAGCAACCGTTGCCATGACGGCAACAGCCGCCACCCACACCCACAACCCAAGCAAGCCCCATTCACAGATAGCGGCATGGCATCCACCCCGACCATCACAGCCGCAACGAGCACCCACACGCCCGGAAACGCCGCAAACGGCCATTCTCTGCACTCCCCCTGTGTGTCTCAGAGTATGCATACATTGCTGAGTATGCAGACTATGCAGAGTATGGGCCGACGGCCCGAATAGACACAAAATAGACACATGGCCGGATGATTTCGGCATAAGACCTAGTTACAGCGATTTAAGCAGAGGTTCAAGTCCTCTCTCGGACACGACACGAAACCCCGTCTGACTAGGCAATATAGCCAGGCGGGGTTCTTCATTTGGGCCGTTCCCCCACATCTCCCCCACTTCCTTGTATAGGCCACAACGCCGTTCCCACGCGAACCGCCAAGATGGATCAAGTTCGTGGCTCGTCTACCCACCACCAACTTGATCTATCTTGGGGCAACTCAGTTACTCGCGTTCGTCGTCGCCGGATTTTCCCGAGCATGCCAATCTAGTGGCATGTACTGGTTCCGAATCGGCAAACTCGAGGTCACCACGACGTTGTTCGTCGCGCTGGCTGCTGGCATGGGCAGCCTCGTCGCACTGTTCTCCAGATCGTTGACCGTATTCGGCGCGATGTTCTCCAGCGCGGTGATGCGCGGTGAGGTCTGGCGCCTGGTCACGTGGCCGTTCGTCGAACCATTCAGCATCTGGGCAGTCCTCACGATCTTCTTCTTTTGGTACTTCGGCAACGCCATCGAAGACCAGCTCGGCAAACAGCGCATGGCCTCGTTCCTCGTCGGCCTCTGGGTGATCGTGTCGCTCGCCTACCTAGCAGCAGACCTCCTTCTCCCCGGCAGCGCGCCGTTGGCCGGGCTGGGTCTGATCCAGCTGCTCCTCATTCTCATCTTCATCGCTGAAGCACCGAACCGGATGTTCTTCTTCCGCATCCCCGCTTGGGTGTTCGGTGCCATCATCTTGGCGCTGCAACTGCTGCCGATGATCGCCGTGGGCAACCTCGGCGCACTAACCGGGCTCGTGCTGAGCCTGTTCGGAGCTGCTGTCTGGGCGCGACGGTTCGGGCTCTTGACGCAGTTCACCTGGCTACCCGGCCCCCAGCGACGGCGACCCCGCAGCCGCGCGAAGCTCCGCGTCGTGGAAGCGAAACCTCCGAAGCCCAGCCCAGCAGAACGCAAGCAGCAGAACGCTGAGGCCAAACTCGACGCACTCCTCGACAAGATCAACGCTTCCGGCATGGATTCCCTGTCGAAATCAGAACTCGCTGAACTGCATAAATTGAGCAAGAACAGAAAACGGAGCTGACTCCCGACGGTCAGTCGCCCGCGGCCAGTTCGTCGTCGCGGGCCGGCAGCAACGCCAGGGCAGCGCCAATAGCGACGGCTTCCAGCACACACAACGCGACGATGAACCCGCCCCAGCCAGCTCCCGCCAGCACCAACCCGTTCGCGTATCCGACGACGGACGAGCCCGTGTAGTAGGCCAGGGTGTAGAACGACGATGCCTGCGCCGCTGACCTGTGAGCCAGCGCTGGCACCCAGCCGTTCGCTACCGCGTGTGCCGCGAAGAATCCGATGGTGAACAGCACGAGCCCGACGATGATGATCGGCAGTAACACAACGAGAGTCAACAGCGCACCGCACAGCATGACCGCCGTCGACGCAACGAGCACCCGACGGCGCCCCCACCGCGCCGCGAGTTTCCCAGCCTTCGACGACGACCAGCTGCCAAACAGATACGCGAGGAAGAGCAGCGACACCCACGCAGGAGACAGATTGAACGGCTCCTGGCCGAGGTGAAACCCCAAGTAGTTGTACATTGCGACGAAGGTGCCCATCAGCAGGAACGCTTCAGCGTAGAGCACCAGCAGGCGTCGGTCGGTGAGGGTTCCGAGGATGCGCCTGGTGATCGCCCCCATCCGGATCGGCTGCGCTACGAAATTGCGCTGCCGAGGGCACAGGACGATGAAGACCACCGTGGCGAGCACCGCCATGCACGTGACTGACAGCACGCCGATGCGCCAGCCACACAGCTCCCCCATCGGCGCTGCGATGATGCGCCCCGACAACCCACCGATGCTCGTTCCCGAAATGTATGTGGCGGAGGCGAGCGTCGCGTGTGACCGGTGGACCTCCTCCGAGAGATAGGCCATCGCGACGGCCGGGATGCCACCCAGCGCGGCGCCCTCGCAGAAGCGGATGGCCACCAGCAGCTGAAAGGACGGAGCGAAGATGCTTGCCAGCGCGAATACCGTCGCGGCGATAATGGCGACGATCATGGTGTGCCTGCGCCCGAACCGGTCGGACACGGCCGACCACACCACCACCGACGACGCGAGCCCCAACGTTGCCGCAGACACCGCCAGCGCGGACTGGGCAGGGGTCACGCCCAAATCGGCCTGCACGAGCGGCAGCACGCCCTGCACCGAGTAGAGCTGCGCGAACGTCGCAATCCCGGCGCAGAACAGCGAGATGAGCACCCGACGGTAACCCTCGCTGCCCCGCTCGTAGCCGGCTGCTTCCACCGTCGCCTCCAATCTCCTCTATCAGTCATACACCCAGGCCAACCCAGCCAAGGAGATCGTTAGGGTAGCTTCACCTTGCACAGGCTTGCCTTCCCTTGCTGGCAAGGGACGATGCCAATGCATACGGTGAAATCATGACCGTGCTGGATTTACCCGAAGCACCTGCAGAGGAGTCCGCTGCGGGTGCACAGAAACTCAACTGGCTGCGAGCCGGCATCCTCGGTGCCAACGACGGCATCGTGTCGACGGCGGCCGTCGTCGTGGGCGTCGCGGGCGCGACGTCGGCGCTCGGACCGCTCATCGCTGCCGGCGTGGCAGCGGTGGCTGGCGGCGCGATTTCCATGGCCCTCGGCGAGTATGTCTCGGTGTCATCGTCATCCGACGCCCAGCGCAGCCTCATCACCAAGGAACGTCACACCCTGGCGACTAACCCTGAACGGCAGCTGCAGCATCTCGCCCGCGCGTATGAGCGCAAGGGGCTCTCTCCCGCCACCGCTGAGCGCGTCGCCCACGAGCTGAGCGTCAACGACCCCATCGCCGCCTATCTCGAAGCCGAGCACCACCTCACCGACGAAGATGTGGTGAGCCCCTGGCATGCCGCGTTCGCGTCCTTCGCTGCGTTCCTGCTCGGCGCACTGCTGCCGTTCCTCGTCGCAATTCTCGTGCCGATCCCTGCGAAGGTGCCCGCGATCTTCGCGTCGGTGCTCGTAGCCCTCGCCGCGACCGGCTACACCGGGGCCCGTCTGGGCGAAGCCGACCCGCTGCGCGCCATGGCCCGCGTTGTTCTGGGCGGCGCGCTCGCCCTCACCGCGACGTTCCTCATCGGGTGGCTGCTCGGCTCCCAGGGCGTCGTCTAAGCCCGGTTCCCGACGCGGCCCCTCACCCTCACGGGTTCCAGGCCTTGCGGGGCCGATCGCGCCCGACGAAGCTCGCGGCGACGAGCGCCAGCACGCCCGCGCACAGCACCGGGATGAAGCCGTGCCACAGCACGTCGCTCAGCTGCCCGGCCGCCGCGGCCCCGATGGAAACGCCAAGGGTCAGGCACATGGAGAGCATGGTCATCGACGACGCCACGCGCGAACGCGGCGCCACTTCTTCCGCGCGGGCGAATCCCGTCACGAGCACGACGCCAATGCCGACGCCCATGAGAATGGCGATGACGAGCGCCGGCCACAACGTGGGCAACAGCGAAAACCCGGCACCGGCCAACAGCAACCCCACGGCGCCGAATGCGAGGCGCATCCGCAGCGTGACGCGGTCTGGCAGCCTCGGGGTGAACACCGACGAGCACGCGCTGCCAATGCCGACCGCGCCGTAGACGATGCCGGTGAGGTGCTCGGTCCCGCGGGCATCGTTGACGGCGGCGAGCGCGGTCTGCGTCGCACCGAAGGTAATCCCGACCGAAAGCAACACGATCATAGGCGGCAGCAGCGCACCCATCGGCAGCCGTTCGGCGGGTGTGGCGCGGGCGCGACTCGACCCGCGGTCCCAGTCCGCCCGCGACGACCACAGGTACAGGCAAAACACTCCCTGCCCCACGATGATGATGCCCATGAGGACGCGAATCGCGAGGTCAGGCCCGAGCCCGGCCACCAACGTACTTGCTGCTACGGGACCGATGATGAAGCTCATCTCGTCGACGGCGCCCTCGTACCCGAGCGCTTGCCGGACGAGTTGTGGGTTACCGTGTCGCCGCCCCAAATGCGACCATCGTGAGCGCACGATCGGCCCGAGCTGCGGGTTCGCGAGCCCACACACAGCAGCGAGGGCGAGGAGCGTCGTCGGAGGAATGTCGCCGGCCACCAGCGCTGGCGTCACGGCGGCGATAGCAACGAGCCCACCCACTTGCACCACGGTCGCCGACACCACGACGGGCAGCGGGCCAAACGCGTCCACGAGGCGCCCCATGATCGTCGCGCTGATGGCCGTGCCCAGCCCGACTGCCGCCACCGTGAGACCGCCGAGCCCGAGGCCCAAGCCGACCTGCGCGACGTACATCAGCAGCCCAAGCTGCACCATCGCCGGCGGCAGTCGACCAATCGCCGACGTGATCAGAAACGGCCAACCACCGTGCTGCACGAGCGAGGCATTGGTGCCCATAGTTCGACCCTCCGGGAATAGCGTTCACGCCGCAAATCCCACCTCACTTTGCGGCACGCTTCCCATAAAACGCACACAGTCTAGCTCTGTCGTTGTGGCCGTACGAATTGCCACACGTGCTCAAGGCAAGGAGAGATCGTCGGCATTGAACGCGGACAATACCGTACGCTCGTCGTTGCGGTCGTCGATGGCAAGCAGGTATCCTCCCCGGCTTTGCAACTGGATAGGAACCTCCGACTCTCTCGTCGTGGTGTACGACGGCTCCGAGAACACCAACATGCCGTCGCTGGACTTCCCGAGCGCGATGCCCGACGAGGTGAGTCCGAGCGTCGACGCCGAGCTGTCCCCGAACCCAGTGAGACAGTGCGATTGGCCCGTGCGGGAGTCGAACATGAGGCCGCCAGCCCACAGCACGCCGTCATGACCGGCAAGATCACCCGACGTCGGGCACTCTCCTGCATAGTCGAGCAGCACGGTGCCTTCTTCGTCGACCACCACGAGCTCACTACCGGGGATGCCCGTCGCGGCATAGATACCGCCGGGCAGGAGGAACCAGCGCATGTTGCTCGCTCCTCCCTCGAGCACCACCGTGTTGCCGTGCTGGATACGCACTGAACCGTCGGGGGCAGTGATGGAGTACGACGGGACGCCTCCCTCGACTGCCGTGAGCCACGACTGATCCTCTCCCTCAAGGAGGTCACTCCACCGCACCGTCTGGGGCTCTCGATCGGGGCCAAGGAACGTGAACGACGTCGACGGCCCAAAGGAATCGGGATACGAAATATAGCCCACCAGGTGACTCCATGACTCCACCTTGGAACGGTCGTCGGTGCGTTCTGGGCGGATGGTGTCGCCCTTCCCGTCTTGAAGGTCGAACCAGTGGATGTCGCCTGAGACGATTGCCGTCTGCGTGCCTGTATCGGTGGTGAACCACACTGATACGACCCCGAGCGCTTCATCGACGCTGACCCGCGAGTGCAGGCCGTCGTCGCTGCGCGGTTTGCGGACGGTGTGCTGCCACCGCTGCGCTCCGTCCCACCCGTACTGGGTGACGACGACGTCGGCGCCGTCTCCGTCGGTGACGGTAGTGATGCCGTGCCTCGTTTCAGTCCAGGCGCCCGGAATGGTTTCCACCGACACTGTGGCCTTGTCGAGGCCGATCTCATGCAGGCCGGGTACGGGCTCCACCGGGGCGATGCTGCCCTGCACCGCGGTATCAGTGCGTTTCCCTGCCGAAGGGCCGTCCGTCGGGGCTTGGGTTCCGCACGCACTCAGCGCGACGGCACAGACCAGTGCAGCGATACGAATACCCTTTCCCACGCGGTCAGGGTACCGCAGCCGCGCATCAACCAGCGTGCGCTAGGTTGATGGGAGGAGACGGCAGCAGGATTCCTCCTCAACGCCATCGACGAAGGAGCAGCCATGACCGGAGACGCACTTGAGGCTCGTATCAACGAAGCCATCGAAGCGACGCCTCGAGCAAATTTTCTGCCGGAGAAGATTCGTGCTCGGGCCGAGGAAGACCGCCCGTTGCCGATCGGCAGAAACCAGACGAACTCGCAGCCGACGACGGTGCGCGACATGCTCTACCTGCTCGATGTGCGACCCGGAGATTCCGTGCTCGACGTGGGTGCAGGCTCAGGCTGGACCACCGCGCTGCTCGCATACCTGACCGGCCCAGAGGGTTCCGTCCTCGGGCTTGAGATCGAGCCCGAACTCGTCGAATTTGGTGCGACGAACCTCTCCCCCTTCGAGCGTCCCTGGGCGGAAATCAAGCAGGCGGTCAAGGGCAAGCTCGGTCATGCTGGCCGCGGCCCTTACGACAGGATTCTCGTATCCGCAGCGGCCAGGCGCATGCCGCCGGAGCTGTTCGCTCAGCTCGCGCCGGGTGGCGTATTGGTGATGCCTGTGGGTGGCCAGATGTGGCGCGTCGTGAAGAACGAGGCCGGAAAGCCCGAGATCAGCCGCGTCGGCGAATACCTCTTCGTTCCCCTGCGCTGAGGGGCCCGCCGCCTCGACGAGAACGTCGCCTATTCCAGCCCGGTTCGGCGAAGCGAGTAGGGTAAGGCCGAGCTCGAGAAGTCGGTGTGATTCTGACGCTGTCGCGCAACCGTGAAGCCCTTGGGCAAAGCCGGACCTCGAGCCAGAGCACACTGGAAAGGCTGCCACATGGCAAACATCAAGATGAAGCGAGCCGCAGGGGCCGTCGTCGCGATTGCGACCATCCCCAGCGCACCGTTGAACCCGCATGCGTCCGCATACACGCTTGCGGACGCCGAGCACGCCTGAGCGTTACTGACCACGTCGCCTCTACGCTCGGCGCCGAAACTCCCCCGCTGGCGGAGACTCTCGGCTGCCCGGCCAGGGCGTGCTCGTCGAACCCATGTTGCAGCGTTATTTCCTTGCCCGCCCGCTCCACCCGTTTGCTTGGTGGGGCTGGGCGATTCTGCTCGCGGTGGTGGCCGCGTCGAGCACCAACGTGCTCTTCCTCGGCGCGATCATCGCAGCGTTGAGCCTCGTCACGGTGTCGCGGCGGGGCGACAACCCTTGGGCCAAAGGGTTCAAGTACTACTTACTGCTGGGCGCCTTCGTGGTGGTCGTGCGCATTGCCTTCCGTGTGTTGCTCGGGGGTGGCGACGGCGCCACCGTGCTGTTCCGGCTGCCCTCTATCCCCCTGCCGGATTGGGTGGGCGGCATCCGTCTACTTGGCCCAGTATCGCTGGAGTCGCTGCTCTACGGGCTCACCGACGGCATGCGTCTCGCCACCATCATCATCGCCGTGGGTGCTGCAAACTCCCTCGTCAACCCCAAACGCCTACTCGCAGCGTTCCCGTCGGCACTGTACGAGCTAGGGACGATCCTCGTTGTCGCGTTCAGCGCCCTTCCCCAGCTGGGCGAGGCTATGGCACGCGTGTTGAAGGTGCGCAAACTGCGCAAACAGCAACAGCCGAAGAACAGGCGGCAGCGGCTCGGCTGGATCGAGACCATCGTCGTGCCCGTGCTGTCGGATGCGCTCGACCGCTCCGTCGCCCTGGCGGCGAGCATGGAAGTGCGCGGCTACGGTCGCAGCGGGCAAGCAACCGGGCGCGAGCGGGCCACGTCGACGGCGTTGGGGCTTGCTGGGGTGCTGCTCCTCGCGGTGTGGTCGTACTGCTTGTTGGCACAGTCCGGCCTCGGGCCAACGTCGTGGGGCATCAACCTCCTCGAGCTGGCGCTCTTGCTCGGCGGGGTATGCGCGATCGTGTACGCAATGCGCATCTCCGGGCGCCACGTGCAGCGCACCCGGTACCGTCGCGACCCCTGGGCGCTGGCCGAATGGTGCACGCTCACGTGCGGGCTCTCAGCGGTGGTTGGTGCGCAGTGGGTGGCACGGTCGAGCGCGGGACGGGTGCTCAACCCCAGCATCTCCCCGCCGACGTGGCCGGAGCTCACCCTGCCGCTCGTCGCAATTGTGCTGGTCGCCGCACTGCCTGCCGTACTCACACCACCCCCGACGCTATCCACGTCGCGAGAGAATGCCGGAGGTCTGTCATGATCCGTTTCGACGATGTCACCATGCGCTACGCGCACAGCCCGCTGCTCCGGCTCGACCGCGTGTCCTTCGAGGTAGAGGAAGGCGAACTCTGCCTCGTCGTGGGGCCCACCGGTGCAGGCAAATCGACGTTGTTGGGCGCAGTGAACAACCTCGTGCCGCGCTTCACCGGCGGCACGCGCACCGGACGCATCTTCATCGACGACGTCGATACCACACTGACGCCGACCCGCGAGCTGGCTACGACCGTCGGGTACGTCGGGCAGAACCCGATGGCGGGGTTTGTCACCGATATCGTCGAGGAAGAGCTCGCCTATTCCATGGAGCAACTCGGGTTTCCCGAGGCGGAGATGCGCCGTCGCGTTGAAGAGACGCTTGATCTTCTCGGCATCGCAGAGTTGCGACGCCGCCCCTTGCGCACGCTCTCCGGCGGCCAACAGCAGCGAGTGGCGATCGGAAGCGTCTTGTGCAGCGCGCCCAAAGTGCTGGTGCTCGACGAGCCCACCTCCGCACTCGACCCGATTGCCGCCGAGGAAGTGTTGGCGCTCATCTCCAGGCTCGTTCGTGACCTCGGCACGACAGTGCTCCTGGCTGAGCACCGCATGGAGCGCGTGATCGAGTTCGCCGACAGTGCCCTGCTCGTGCTACCCGATGCCACCGTCCGCCACGGTCCTGTCGGAGAGATCCTGCGGGGAGCTCCAGTACAGCCCCCGCTCATTGAGTTGGGGATAGCTGAACGGTGGGAACCGCTTCCGCTCACCATCCGTGAGGCCAGGCGCATGGCGCGCGAGCAGCGACGGCAATGGGCCGAACAGCCCCCGCAGCTGCCTGCCCCCGAACGCGGCGGCGAGGTGGTGCTGCGCGCCGATGACATCGTCGTGCAATATCCCGGTGTCGTCGCCGTACGAGGCGTGAACCTGCACCTGCGCCAAGGCGAGGTGACCGCCCTCATGGGTCGGAACGGGTGTGGGAAATCGAGCCTCCTGTGGGCCGTGCAAGGTGCGGGCGAGAAATCGTCGGGGCATGTGGATGCCACCGGGCGCGTGGCGTTGGTGCCACAGACCGCATCGGACCTGCTCTACCTCGCGAGCGTGCGCGCTGAGTGCGAGGCCAGCGACCAGGCAGCCGATGTACCCGACGGCACCACCGCCAAACTATTGCTGGAGCTCGTGCCCAGCATCGACCTAGACACGCACCCACGCGACCTCTCCGAAGGGCAGAAGATCGCGGTCGTACTCGCGGCGGAGCTCGTCGGCGACCCCCAGGTGGTGCTCCTCGACGAGCCCACCCGCGGTCTCGACTACGCCGCCAAGGGCGTGCTCAGCAGCACCATCGCGCGCATGGCAGCCGAGGGCCGTTCTATCCTCATCGCTACCCACGACGTCGAGATGGCCGCCCGCACCTGCGGGCGCGTCGTGGTGATGGCGGAGGGCGAGCTCGTCTCCGACGGCCCCGCCCGCGACGTGCTCGCCTCCAGCCAGCTCCTTGCCACACAGGTGTCCAAGGTGGCGAGCCCGGTGCCGTTACTGACCGTCGAGGAGTTCCATGAAGCCGCGCGTTGACGACCGTCTCGACATCCCTGCACCGCTCGTTGGTGTCCATCTCGGGTGGACCTCGTGGCTGCTCATTGGAGTCATCAGCGTGTTCGGCTTCTTCGCCCTGGCCTGGCCGTTCGTCGTACCTGCGGTGGGGGTTGGCACCCAGCATTCGCAAGACGCTCCCTTCATCTTGGCCGCGCTGTTGCCCCTCATGCTCGCGTTGGTGCTCGCGCAGGTGAACGAAGGCGGCCTCGACACCCGGGCGCTGGCGATGCTCGGCGTGCTCTCGGCCATCTCCGCTGTGATGCGGCCAGTGCTTGGCGCTGGTACAGCCGGCGTCGAGAGCATTTTCTTCATCCTCATCCTCGCGGGACGGGCGTTCGGCCCAGGCTTTGGGTTCTTGCTCGGCAATACCGCGATGTTCGCTTCGGCCTTGCTCACCGCCGGTGTTGGCCCCTGGCTTCCGTTCCAGATGATGGGCGCGAGCATCTGCGGCCTGGCTGCCGGGCTGCTGCCCCGTCGCGTGCACGGCAAGGCCGAGATTGCCATGCTCATCGGGCTCGGTGTGGTGAACGCGTACGTGTACGGCATGATGATGAACCTCTGGTTCTGGCCGTTCATCACAGGCACGTCGATCGAAGGCATCGCCGCAGGCGCTCTCGACTACGTGCCAGGTGCGCCACTCGTCGACAATCTTCGCTCGTTCTTGTGGTTCACGCTGCTCACCTCGACGGCCGGCTTCGACACCGGCAGGGCTCTTGCGACGGGTATTGCCCTGGCTGTGCTGGGGCGGCCGCTGCTGGTGGTGCTGCGGCGAGTCGCGGGCATGGCGCGCATTCAAACTACGGCCCACCCCAGTGGTGCCCAGGCCGGCGTGGCCTGAGCTCGCGCGGTCACCGTCGGGAGAGAGGAAGCGCCCAACCACCCTGTTCTCCTTCCTCGATCCAGCCGCCTTCCGCCAGCTCGTGCAGACCCGAGAGGCACGCTGCCAACGGCAGCCCCGTGCGCCGAGACAAGGTGGACGGAAGCATCTCTTCGCCCACGACGAACACTTCACGCAGCATTCGCAGGTCGGGACGCAGGCGATCAAGTGCTACGTCTTCACCGCGGGCTCGAGAATCCGGCACGCTACCCACCGGGCTGACGAGCTCCCGCACGTCGCGCGAATCGGTAACCAACACCGCCCCACCGTCGCGGATGAGCCGGTGCGGCGTCTGGGAGAGCGTCGAAGTGACCGGCCCTGGAACGCCCATGACCACTCGACCGAGCTCATTGGCCCACGCCGCCGTATTCTTCGCGCCCGAGCGGAGCGCGGCTTCTACTACCACCGTGCCAGCGGTGATGGCGGCGATGATGCGGTTCCTGGCCAGGAATGCGGGGCGCATTGGCCTACTGCCAGGAGGCATCTCTGATACCACGGCGCCCTTGCGCGCGATCATCGCCGCCAAGGACGCGTTCGACGCCGGGTACGGCTGGTCGACACCGCTCGCCACCACACCGATCGTCATCCCTCCCACTGAGAGCGCTCCCCGGTGCGCGGCGGCGTCGATGCCGAAAGCGAGCCCGGAGACAATCGCGACGCCTTCGGCAGCCAGGTCTGCCGCGAGTTCGAGCGCCACGTTTTGGCCGTATTGCGACGCCGCCCGCGACCCCACCAGCGCCACGCCGGGAGGGCTGGCGTCGAGGGGTGCGCCTCGAACCCACAGGCCGAACGGCTGCCCGCCTTGATCGCCCACTTGAGCACTCGTGAGGCTACTGAAGCTGGCCAGCCACTCGTCGTCGCCTGGGATAATGAAGCGCGCTCCGCACTGCTGCGTAGCTGCTTGCACTGCCTCAAGATCGACGGTGCGCGCACGCGACGCCCACGCGGATGTTTCGCCCTGCGATCTGAGCGCCTCCCACACCCACTGCGCGCCTTCCTCTTCTACCAAAGCGGCGAGCTTCGGCGAGGCGAGAGAGCCCAGTGCGCACAGGCCCATCCTGGCTTGTCGTTCATTCATGTCAGGCCGCCTTTGCAGATTCGCCGAGACGCAGCTGCATGGCAGCGCCGAGCTCGGTGTCGGTAACGACGTCGTTGCCCGCGAGATCAGCGAGCGTCCAGGCGACGCGGAGCACCTTGTCGACTCCGCGAGCGCTGAGGGTGCCTCGCGCGAGCGCCCTGTTGATGAGCGCCGTATCTGGCAGCGGTAGTTTCTTGCGCAGGAAGGAACCCGACACCTGGCTATTGGTGGCCCACGGGGTGTCGCGAAGCCGGTGCCGTTGGCGTTGCCTCGCTTCCAGCACACGCTCGAGCACGACGGCGCTCGTCTCCGACGGTGGTTGGTTGATCTCCATGAACCGACTCACCGCTGGCATGCGATGCAGGATGTCGACTCTGTCGAGGATGGGGCCGCTCAGCCTGTCTTGGTATTGCCGAACTCGAAACGGTGGACACGAGCACTCCTTGCCCACGACGCCGGAATACCCGCACGGGCACGGATTCGCTGCGAGCACCAACTGAAACCGGGCCGGGAACTGCACCTGGTGCATGGCCCGACCGATGCTGACGTACCCGTTCTCAAGCGGTACGCGCAGTGACTCCAGCGTTTTCTGCCCAAACTCTGGCCCCTCGTCCAAGAACAGCACTCCGAGGTGGGCCAGACTCACGGCGCCAGGGCGGATTTCCCTGCCACCTCCCCCGACGAGGCTCTGCCGGCTCGCGGTGTGGTGCGGGTCTTGGTACGGCGGGCGGGTGATGAGCCCCTCCGTGAGGCGTTCTCCGGCCAAGGAGTGCAACGCCGACACCTCGATGGCTTCGTCCGGTGTGAGCGGAGGAAGGATCGACGTCAACCGCGACGCGAGCATCGTCTTCCCCACCCCCGGTGGGCCATGCAGGAACAGGTGATGACGGCCGGCAGCCGCCACTTCGAGAGCAAATTTCCCGTCCTCATGGCCCTGCACGTCGGAGAGATCGGGGACCAGCGCGCGGGTGTCGGAGGACGATGCCAATGGCGGGGTGGGGTGCATCGTCGGATTGCCGGCGAGCACGCCAAGCACTTCGCCCAGGTGCTCCACTCCCCACACCGTAATACCTGGGACAAGCTCGGCTTCCGAGAGCTGTGTGGCCGGGACGATGGCGTTGGCGAACCCCTGTTTCGACGCGGCAAGCAGCAAGGGAATGATGCCGCGCACAGGGCGAACTCGCCCGTCTAGCCCCAGTTCACCGAACATCACGGTGGCCGCAAGCAGCTCGGTGCGCACCTCATTCTTCGGATCGACGGCCATCACCGCCACGGCAATGGCCACGTCGAAGTGCGTGCCGTGCTTAGGCACCGAACCCGGGGAGAGATTGACGGTGAGCATGCCGTCGGGCCATTTCTTTCCGGTGGCTCGCACCCCATGTTTGACGCGTTCTTTCGCTTCGTTCAGCGACGTATCTGGCAACCCGACGAACACCGTCTTGGGGATGTTCATGGTGGTGGCCGCCTCGATTTCTACTTTCGTGCCTTCCAGCCCCTGCAGGGCGATGCACCACGCCGTCGTGCTCATGCGGCAACTCCCCGAATGTGCGTAATCTCAGGCACCTTGCCACCCAGCAATACCCCAATGGCATCCACGCGGATCTTGGAACCACCCGCCTCATGGGCGTCCAGCCACATGTGCGCCAGCTGGTACAGCCGTCGAGCCTTCGTCGGCGTTACCGCCTCAATGGGGGCACCAAAACCGCTGCCTGAGCGGGTTTTCACTTCGACGATCACCACGACGCGTTCGGATGGCTCATACGCCACGATGTCGAGTTCTCCATGCTCACAGCGCCAATTACGCTCGAGCACCTGGAACCCATTCGACTGCAAATACTGCGCCGCGACTCCCTCACCGTATGAGCCGAGAGCCCTGGACGCCTTTCCCAAACGAACCATAAGTCACCTCCACCTATGTGATAGGCAACTCGGCACCCCTCACGCCCGTTTTCCACAGGGTGAATTTGCCTGAATGGGAAAAATTACGGCTTCGGCACCTCCAGGTCCGAGTGCGCGATCTCCTCGATCGAGACGTCCCGGAAGGTGAGCACCTTGGCAGACTTCACAAACCGTGCGGGGCGGTACATGTCCCACACCCAGGCGTCTCCCATCGACACCTCGTAGTACACGTCGCCGCCCTCCGTGCGGACCTTCAAGTCGACGGCGTTGCAGAGGTAGAAGCGCCGCTCTGTCTCCACCGCGTAGGTGAAGATTCCTACGACGTCCTTGTACTCGCGGTACAGGTCCAACTCGAGCTTCGACTCGTACTCATCAAGGTCCTCGGAGTTCATGGTTCCTCACTGTACTGGGGCCGTGGCGCGGCTGCTATGGGCGGCACGAACGTTGGCGAAACACCAGCGGTGGATTCGCGTCGGACCATACTCGACAAGTGCGGCCTGGTGCCGCGCCGTGTTGTATCCCTTATGGATCTCAAAACCGTATTCTGGAAACTCCTGTGCGAAATCCGCCATGATGCGGTCTCTCGTCACCTTCGCTACCACCGACGCTGCACTCACGCAGGCGGATACTTTGTCGCCCTTCCACATCGCCAGGCCCGGCACGTCCAGGCCGTCGACGGGAAATCCGTCGGTGAGTACGAATCCCGGGCGTACGTCGAGCTTGCTCACGGCCCTGCGGAGCGCCTGAATGTCGGCTTCATGCATGCCCAGCGCATCGCATTGCTCCGGGCTCACCTCGGCCACCGCGACGGCGAGGGAGCTTCGTCGGATCTCTTCTAGGAGTCGTTCGCGCTTGGCTGGGGTGAGCGCCTTCGAGTCGTCGAGATCAGGGATGGGACGGGATGGATCGAGAATCACGGCTGCCGCCACCAGTGGCCCGGCGCTCGCACCGCGGCCGGCCTCGTCGACTCCAGCCACCGGCCCGAGCCCGCTGCGGAGCAGTGCGCGCTCGTAGGCGTAGTTGCCCTGCCCGAGTCGGACCATCAGCAGCCCGGTTCGACGTGGTGCAGCACAGGCTTGTCGGGCGCAGGTTCGGCAGGGTCGGGGACGCTCGCGAATGTTTCAGGCACGACGAACGTGGAGAGCCGATCGAGTGGCGCAACGATGGCGACGGCGGAGCCGACGACCTTGTCAACCGGGATGAACGCCGCCATGCCTTGCGGCTCGCCCTGTTTCACATTCGCGAGTCGGCAACGTGAATCACCAGATGCGTTGCGGTGATCTCCCATCACAAAAATATGTCCGGCAGGCACCACGATGTCGAAAGGCACCGTCGCAGGCTCCACCTGAACACCGTTCTCTGCGAACAGGTATGGGGTTTCGTCGAGGGCTTGGCCGTTGACCTCGATCTTCCCTTCATCGTTGAGCCGCACATGATCGCCCGGCATTCCAATAACCCGCTTGATGAGGTGCTCCGTACCGCTGGTGGGAACTAACCCGACGAATTCCAGCCCGCGCTGCAGCGGGCCGGGGTCTGGCGCTTGTGTGGTGCCGAGCCAGTGATCCGGGTCTTCGAAAACGACGACGTCGCCGCGCTGGAATCCGCCGAGCTTACTGACAAATACGCGGTCGCCGACGTCGATGGTGTTCTGCATAGAACCAGAAGGGATGACGAACATTTGCCCGATGAAGGTTCGCAGCAGCACGGCGATGACGATGGCCCCCACAACGATGATGGCGCCCTCGCCGAGCCAACCGAGCACACGCCGCCCGAAGGTTGGACGCTCACTGGGGGCGTCGACGTCCTCGGGTGTTTCGGTGTTCGGCTGTTCATTCACTCCGCACACTCTACCGGGAATGGCGAAGGCCACCGGGACAACACCCGATGGCCTTCGAAGGTATGAGAAGCGCTGATTCGCTCAGGCGCGCTTTTCCTTGATCTTGGCTGCCTTGCCGCGGAGCCCGCGGAGGTAGTACAGCTTGGCGCGACGCACGTCGCCGTGACGCTCGACCTCGATCTTGTCGATGATGGGGCTGTGCAGCGGGAAGGTACGCTCAACACCAACGCCGAAGCTCACCTTGCGGACGGTGAATGCTTCCTGGATGCCGCCGGCGTTCTTGGCGATCACGGTGCCCGCGAACACCTGGACACGGGAGCGGTTGCCTTCCACGACCTTCACGTGAACCTTCACGGAGTCGCCGGCGCGGAACTCGGGGATGTCGTCGCGCAGCGACTGCTTGTCGAGCTCTTTGATGATGGGGTTCGTCATGTTCGTTCCTCGTCAGTGCCGCAGGTCACCGCGGTAGTAGTTCGTCGCAACGTGCTGGACGGTCCCCCTACGGCAGGAGCCACCACGTCACCAGACGCCTGCTGGCGCCAAGGAGCAATCTTGCCAGATCCCCGTCGCATCCGGAAATCGAGCCGGCGTTCGCTGCCGCGTCCCCTCGCTCCAGGCAGACGTAACCTGTGCGGCTCTGTCCCGGAACAGATGTCACCTGCCTAGCCGCGACGAGGCACCGTCGGGAAGCTGGTGACACATGATCCGCTCAGTTGCCGCACAGGTTGCACCTGCCCGGCGGGGAAAAGCGAGGCCTCGAGATACCCGACGGGGTCCGCGCCAGCGGGAGGGTGCCCGACGACGTGGGCACGCATGCGAAAGGTGCGGCAGGCTGCGCCAGCCCGCCGCACCTTCCCTTGCGGTTTGCTTACTTGCCGTCGCCCTTGAACATCGCCTTCATGAGGTCGCGGTTCAGGCGGGAGATGGACTCCAGCGGGATGCCCTTCGGGCAGACCGCGGCGCACTCACCAATGTTGGTGCAGTTGCCGAAGCCCTCCTCGTCGTGCTGGGCCACCATGGACTTCACGCGGCGGTAGCGCTCCGGCTGGCCCTGCGGGAGCAGCGCCAGGTGGGAGATCTTCGCCGAAGTGAAGAGCATGGCCGAGCTGTTCGGGCACGCCGCCACACAGGCACCACAGCCGATGCAGGTTGCGTTGTCGAACGCGGTGTCCGCCTCGCGCTTCGGCGCCGGGGTGGCGTGCGCGTCGGGAGCGGAACCGGTGTTCGACGACACATAGCCGCCGGCGGCAATGATGCGGTCGAGCGAAGTGCGGTCGACGACGAGATCCTTGATGACCGGGAACGGCCCGGCCTGCCAAGGCTCGATGTCGATGGTGGCACCGTCGGAGAAGGAGCGCATGTGGAGCTGACAGGTGGTGGTCACCTCGGGGCCGTGAGCGACACCGTTGATGACCAGAGAACACATGCCACAGATGCCTTCGCGGCAGTCGTGGTCGAACGCAACAGGCTCTTCGTTCTTCTCCGTCAGCTGCTCATTGAGCATGTCGAGCATCTCGAGGAAGGACATGTCCTCGGACACGCCGTCGAGGTGGTACTCCACCATGCTGCCCTGAGCATTCTTGGAGGCCTGACGCCAGATACGTAGCTTCAGTTTCACTTGTAACTCCGTTGCTTCAGTTCGATTGCGTTGTAGACGAGATCCTCACGGTGGAGCACCGGCTTGGCGCCCTCGCCGGTCCATTCCCAGGCCGCGACGTAGAGGAACTCGTCGTCGTGACGCAGCGCCTCGCCCTCTTCGGTCTGGCTCTCGGCGCGGAAGTGTCCACCGCAGGACTCACGACGGTGGAGCGCGTCGATGCACATCAGTTCGCCCAACTCCATGAAGTCGGCCACGCGGCCGGCGTTTTCGAGCGCCTGGTTGAAGTCCTCGGCCTTGCCAGTGACGCGTACGTCGCGCCAGAACTCCTCACGCAGCTCGCGGATCATACCGATGGCCTTCTTGAGGCCCTCCTCGGTGCGCTCCATGCCGCAGTACTCCCACATGATGTGGCCGAGCTCCTTGTGGAACGATTCAACGGAGCGCTTACCCTGGATGGACATGAGCTTGTCGATGCGAGCCTGCGCAGAATCGCGCGCTTCGACGACAGCCGGGTGGTCGGCGGCGAGCTTCTCGAACGGCGCATCAGCGAGGTAGTCGTTGATAGTGTTCGGGAGGACGAAGTAGCCGTCGGCCAGACCCTGCATCAGCGCCGAGGCACCGAGGCGGTTGGCGCCGTGGTCGGAGAAGTTGGCCTCGCCACACACGAACATGCCGGGGATCGTCGACTGGAGGTCGTAGTCCACCCAGAGGCCACCCATGGTGTAGTGCACCGCCGGGTAGATACGCATCGGAACCTCGTAGGGGTTCTCGTCGGTAATCCGCTGGTACATGTCGAAGAGGTTGCCGTACTTGGCTTCGACTGCCTTCTTGCCCAGGCGGTTGATGGCGTCGGAGAAGTCCAGGTACACACCGCGACGCACCGAGCGCTCGGTGCCGTCCGGAGCCCGCTCGACGATGGCCGGGCCAACGCCGCGACCCTCGTCGCACATGTTCTTCGCCTGACGCGATGCGATATCGCGCGGTACAAGGTTGCCGAAGGACGGGTAGATGCGCTCCAGGTAGTAGTCGCGATCTTCCTCGGGGATCTGACGCGGGTCCTTGCCGCAGTCTTCTGCCTTCTTGGGCACCCAGATGCGGCCGTCGTTACGCAGCGACTCCGACATCAGCGTGAGCTTCGACTGCGACGTGCCGTGCTGCGGAATGCACGTGGGGTGAATCTGCGTGTAGCAGGGGTTGCCGAAGTAGGCGCCCTTGCGGTGCGCACGCCAAGCGGCGGTTGCGTTGCAGCCCATCGCGTTGGTCGAGAGGAAGAAGACGTTGCCGTAACCACCGGTGGCGAGCACGACGGCGTCGGCGGTCCACGTCTCCACCTTGCCGGTGACCATGTCGCGGGTGACGATGCCGCGAGCCCGGCCGTCGACGGTGATGAGCTCCACCATTTCGTGGCGGGCGTACATCTTGACGGTGCCGGCTGCCACCTGGCGCTCGAGCTGCTGGTAGGCGCCGATCAGCAGCTGCTGACCGGTTTGGCCACGAGCGTAGAAGGTGCGCTGCACCTGCACGCCACCGAACGAGCGGGTGTCGAGCAGGCCGCCGTACTCACGCGCGAACGGCACGCCCTGCGCGACGCACTGGTCGATGATGTTCGCGGACACCTCGGCGAGGCGGTAGACGTTCGTCTCGCGAGCGCGGTAGTCGCCGCCCTTCACGGTGTCGTAGAAGAGACGGAAGGTGGAGTCGTTGTCGTTGCGGTAGTTCTTCGCAGCGTTGATACCGCCCTGTGCGGCGATGGAGTGAGCCCGTCGTGGCGAATCCTGGTAGCAGAAGTTCAGCACGTTGTAGCCGGCCTCACCGAGCGTCGCCGCCGCCGCACCACCGGCCAGACCGGTGCCGACGATGATGACGGACAGCTTGCGGCGGTTCGCCGGGTTCACGAGACGAGCCTGGAACTGGCGCGTCGACCAGACCTTGTCGATCTCGACCTTGGGGGCCTTCTCATCGGCGATGTTCTCGCCAACGGTGTAGTAATTCGTTGCGACGTCAGTCATTGCTAATCACGCACCAATCAGTCCGAAGGCCACGGCCAGCGGCATGGCCATGAAGCCGATGTAGAGGAGCACCGCGACGAAGATCGCCAGGCCGTTCAGGATGGCGCGTGAGCGGGGCGACAGGTTGAGGCCCAGCGTCGCGAACGCGCTCCAGAAGCCATGACGCACGTGCATACACACCAGGATCATCCAGAACGCGTACATGGCGACGAACCACACCTGCTGGAAGGCGTGCACCACCATGACGTGCGGTGCGTCGATGGGGCCGCCGTGGAACGTCGTCGGGATGATCGTGAACTGCAGCAGGTGGACGATGAGGCCCACGAGCACGATCACGCCACCCCAGCGCATGGTACGCGCGGAGTAGGTCTGCGAAATCCGCGTGGTGTGCTGGTAGCCGCGGCCAGACGCCTTCGAGGAGATGCTCCACAGGGAGAACGCGCTCATGAAGTGGAGCACGATCACGAGCACCATCACGGCGCGGAAGACCCAGATGAACGTGCCATTCGGGAGAATGGGGTACATCATGTCCTCAACGCCGTCGGCACCCTTGAGCCAGTGTGCGTAGTGGTCGAAGGCGTCCGTGCTCAGGAACATCTTCAAGTTGCCATACATGTGCATGAGCAGGAAGCCGATCATGATCAAGCCGGTCACCGCCATGGTGAACTTCTTGACCACAGTCGAGCGAGCTGCCCGCTGATGAATAGTCATTGTTGTCGTCACGCACCGTACTGTAGCTAAGTTCCTGCCCGTTCGTGCGCTCGGGGTCGGTATTGCGCCAAGTTCTTAATTTGGTCTACGACTAGGGCATTTTCGATATTTGCGGCTTGCGTAATACGGGTGGATGCGAAAGGGCAGGTCAGCCGTCAGTCGCCCATGAGATCAGGGCGACGCTGCCTCGTCCTTGCCTCCGATTGTGCCCTGCGCCACTGCGCGATGAGCCCGTGGTTACCGGACAGGAGCACGTCGGGAACTGCTCGCCCGCGCCAGCTCGGAGGCTTGGTGTAGTTCGGGTATTCCAGCAGACGGTCGTTGTCGTCGGAGTGGCTTTCTTCGCGTAGCGACTCTGGGTTGCCGATCACACCCGGGATGAGTCGCACGATGGCCTCTGTCATCGCAAGCACGGCCACCTCTCCCCCGTTGAGTACGTAATCGCCGAGGCTCAGTTCACGCGTGTCGTAGTGCGCGTGGCAGTGGTCGATCACGCGCTGATCGATGCCCTCGTACCGACCGCAGGCAAACACGAGATGCGGTTTGGATGCGAGCTCGTAGGCGTCGCTCTGCGTGAAGCGAGTGCCAGCCGGCGTGGGAATCACGACGGTGGGTTGCGCCGGCGACGACGCCTCGACGTGGTCAAGGGCTTCGCCCCACGGCTCGGGTTTCATGACCATGCCCGCACCGCCGCCGTACGGGGTGTCGTCGGTGGTGTGATGGCGATCGTAGGTCCACTGGCGTAAATCGTGTACGCCAAGCTCGATGAGCCCCGATTCAATCGCCTTGCCCATCAGGCTGAGCTGCAGGGGCGCGAAGTAATCGGGGAAGGTGGTGATGACGTCGATCTTCACTCGACGTCCTCCAAGAGCCCACCGATGTCGGCGAGCTGCACGAAGCCCTCCTCCAGGTTCACGCTGGGAACCAGCGCCTCCACGAAGGGAACCAGACGCTCGTCGCCGTCGACGTCAATCACTAGGAGATCCTGCGCAGGCATGTGCTGCACGCCCACGATGGTTCCCGACGGTGACCCCGCGGCCGAGCGCACTTCCAGGCCGACGAGTTGACGGTCGAAGTATTCGTTATGGCCGCTGGGTTGCTCGTCGCTCGGCACGTCGGCGAAGAGCTGGCGCCCGGTAAGCTGCTCGACGGCGGTGCGGTCTTGCAGGCCCGTGAACGCAACAAGGAGGCGACCCCCGTGCTTGCGCACGGAGACCACCTCCAGTTGGGTGCCATCGTCGAGCCTCAGCTGTGCCCCTATAGTGAAGCGGCGCTTCGGCTCATCGGTGGTCACGTCGATGAAGACGTCGCCACGAATTCCGTGGGCGCGCCCGACCTTCCCGACGATGACCTCGACGTTCATTAGCGGCGGCGGGGGCGGTCGGTGTCGACGAAGTCGATCCGCACCTGCTCCTGCCCAGCCAATGCGCCTATCACGGTACGCAGTGCCTGCGCAGTGCGCCCCTGGCGACCGATCACCTTGCCCACGTCGTCGGGGTGGACACGAACCTCGAGCAGCCGCCCGCGGCGGAGGTCCTTGTCACGCACGGAGACATCGTCGGGATTCGTGACGATGCCTGCGACGAGGTGTTCGAGAGCGTCAGCTAGCACGATCAGGCCTCGGCCTTGTCGTCGCCCTCAGCCGGAGCTTCCTCAGCCTCGTCGGCCTTGGCTGGCTCGTCGGCCTCGGCGGCTTCCTCAGCAGCCTTCTGTTCGGCCTCTTCCGCGGCCTTCTTCTCGGCTTCCTCGGCTGCCTTCTTCTCCTGTGCCTTGGTGATGGCGGGAGCGGTGGCGTCGGAATCCTCGGCGAGGGCCTTCGCGAACTCAGCCTCGCGGTCACGACGCTCCGGCTGCGGGTCGATGCCCGACGGCGACTTGTCGCCGGTGAACTTCTGCCAGTCGCCCGTACGCTTCATGATGGCCACGACAGCCTCGGTGGGCTGTGCGCCGACGGAGAGCCAGTACTGGGCGCGCTCCGAATCGAGCTGGATCACAGACGGGTCGTTCTTGGGGTGGTACAGGCCGATTTCCTCGATAGCCTGCCCGTCGCGCTTCTTGCGCTCGTCGATGACGATGATGCGGTAGTGGGGCGAGCGGATCTTGCCCATGCGCTTCAGACGAATTTTGGTTGCCACGTTGGTGGATACTCCTATTGTTGTGCAGTTTGGGGCGGCGAGAGCACGTGTGGGGCACGAGTTCCCGCAAACCGAGGGCCTTCCGACTGGATGAGAGAGGGCTCCAGACAAAAAGGTGCATCGTTCATTGTGCCAGAGGCCTGTGGATCTGCCTAATGCAGCCAGCCGATCGCACAGCCACATCGCACAGCACCCTTGCTCGCCGACGGGGGGAACCCTACACTGCATGCAGGCTGCACCACATCGGAGCAGCCGAGCCATGTGCCGGTGATTGGGAACCGCTGGGAGGACGTCATGGGGATCGAGAGGTCTGGCACGAATGAGCACCTCAGCTGCCGTGAGCAAGAAGTTTTGCAACTCATCGCAGACGGGTACAGGAGTGGTGAGATTGCCTCCCAACTGGTTCTAGCTCGCTCAACCGTCAAGGCGCACGTCGAGACGATCCTACGCAAGACGAACTCCCATTCAAGGGCCGCGGCCGTGGCGTGGGGATTCCGAACTGGCGTGATCAAGTGACGCAGGACCGCGTAGCTGCCACGAGACGCTCGGCAGCACCTTCTCTTCAACTTCCGGCTTTTGGCCGATACCGAGGCAGAACAGGGAGCAGGTAGTCTCTCACCGAGCGCTCAGCCCGGTTCCTCAGCCTAGGGAAAGGTTCACAATGAAGTCCAACTACAAGCGCGTCGGCGCCACCCTCGTCGCCGCAGTTGCTCTTGCGGGCAGCATGGCGCTGCCAGCTCTCGCGTCATCTGGGTCGTTCACGTTCAGCTACTCCAACCAAGGACCCGGATGGTGGTCCCAGAAGTGGTGGGATAACGACAAGTCCCCCGGAACCATCAAGCTCACGCATGTCAATGGGTGCAGCGCAACGACGGTGACCTACCGTGCACATAGGTGGAACTCGGATTGGTTGCCGGCAACATCGCTCGGCGATCACGAGGTTCGATGCACCAAGGGTGCGTCTTCCACGTGGCGCGGGCACGAAGGCAACCACGAGTACAGGATGCAGATCGTAAGCGTCAATGGACAAGGTTCAGGTGGCAAGGCGTCCGCCAAGGGAGTCCGCATCAACTACTGAGCACCCTTGCACCCACACCTCGGAGCTTACCTGTGATGATCCAATGCGCTGACCTGACCTTCTCCCACTCCCGCAGGCGTCCCCTGTACGAGGGGCTCGATCTGACGTTTCCCACCGGCCGGACGGTGTTGCTCGGCCCGAACGGTGCGGGGAAGACCACGCTGCTGCGGATCATCGCGGGTGAGCTCCGGGCGCGCTCGGGCGCGATCCTCCTCGACGGTGTGCCCGTCGCCGCGCGCCAGTTGCGCCGCCGCGTGTCCTTCATGCCGCAGGCCATCGCTCCGATCCGGGGGCTCTCGACGCTCGAGTACACCCGGTACGCGGCGTGGCTGCGCGGGGTGTCCCGATCGGACACGAAGGCCGCCGCACTGCGAGCGCTGGCGCAGGTGGCGCTGGTAGACGAGCAGGACCGACCATCCAGCAAGCTCTCGGGTGGGCAGCTGCGTCGGCTGGGTTTGGCCGCCGCGCTGGTGTCCGACCCGCAGGTCCTGCTGCTGGACGAACCGACCGCGAGTCTGGATCCCGAGCAGCGCCACCGGTTCCGCAGCGTCATGCAGTCGGTGCCCGACTCCCTGACGATGGTCGTCAGCACGCATCAGATCGACGACGTCGAAGACATCTACCACCAGGTTGCGGTGCTGCACACCGGCTCGCTCGCGTGGTCGGGCACGCCCGAGGACTTCCTCGGCCTGGCTGCCGGCGCCTCGCGCCAGCAGGCCGAGGAGGCGTACCTGCGCATCGTGGGAGGGTCGTGACATGCCGATCTGGGCGTGGTTTCGTTCGAGCCTGGTCATCTGGCTCCTGCCGCTCATGGCCTACACGGTCACGGTGTTCCGCAACGACCAGCTCCTCTACGGTGACGGCAGCCCGTACTGGGCGGCGTCGCTGAAGACCGACGCGCTGTTGCTCCTGTGCATGCTTGTGGCGGTCGCCGCCGCTGCCGAGGGCACGCGCCTCCGGCGCGCAAATCTCATCATCGTGTCCTCGGCCCGCTTGCCGGTCACCCGCCTGGCCTGGCCCGTGGCCATGGTGGCGGTGCCCACGAGCCTGCTGCTGCTCATCGCCGTCTGCTCGGTCGGCGGCGCGCCCGCCTGGCAGGTGTGGGGCACCGCCGTGCTCTCCCTCGTCGCGTGGAGCGCGGTCGGGCTGGCCATCGGCATCTGGCTGCCCGTCGTGATGGCGCTCCCCGCCGCCTTGGTTGCGGCCTACCTCTGGGTGGCGGTCACCCCGGCCATCGAGCCGCCGTGGCTGCGCCACATGTCGGGGCGATGGGACGGCTGCTGCAGCCTGGACACGGTGCCGGACCCAACCGTGGCGTGGGGCAGCGTCGTATGCAGCGTGGGCCTCATCGCCGTCGCGACGGTGCTGATTGCCCTGCGCTTCCACGGCCGCGCCGGCCGACTCGTGCTGGCGGCGGTTCTGGCGGTCATCGTCGTCGGCACGGGTGCGACCGCCCACGGCATCGCCGGAGATGCCGGCCACCTGCCCAGGGTGCCCCGTCTCGATCGTCCCATCTGCACCGGCTCCGAGCCACGCGTGTGCCTGTGGCCTGAGCGCGCCCCCGGGCTCCAGCCGGTGGCGGACGACGTCGCCGCCATCATCCGCCACTGGCGTAACCTGGGGATCGCGGTGCCCGCGACCTGGAGCGAAGCGGCGCAGCGGACCTCCAAGGAGGTCGCCAGTGCGCGGATCAATGTCACGGCCGGCCCGGCGTCCTATCCCGAAACCCTGGCGCAGGGCTTGGTCGACGGCTGCCAGCCTCCCCTTGGGACTGTCAACGAGGACGAGCTGCAGGAATACGACGTTCTCCAGTGGCTGATCGCACACTCCTCCGCGCCCTCGCCACTGCCACCGCCCTCACCCGCACTCGAGGCAACGCTGGCACTGCCCGAGGCCGAGCAGGCCGCACTGATCAACACTCGGCTGGCCCAGTGGTGGTGTCCATGACGTGGTGGCTGCGCAGTCGGATCGTCCCAGCGGTGGCCGTCGCGCTCGCGCTGTCCCTCGCGGTGGTCGCCACACTGCCGAAGGTGGTCGTCGTGCTGCCGACGCTGGCTGGTGGTCCGGGCCTCCCCTCCCCCGTGTCGTATCTGGCTCCGCTCGCGCCGACGTTGGCGGTCTGCGCCGGGCTGGCGCGACGCAATCCACAGCTCGAACGCGGCACCACGCAGCACCTGTGGGCGTGGGACGTGGCCCTCGTCCTGGCCTGCGTCGTGGCACACGGGATCGTTGCGCTGGCGCTCGGCACCGACGCCGCCTTGGGCGCGGCCCGCACCATGCTCGGTGACGCCGGCATCGTCCTGCTCGGCGCCGCGACGGCATCCCCCGCGGCCAGCGCCGCCGTCGCGGTGGGATGGGCGGCGCTGGCGTCCATGGGCGGCCTGCCCCTGGGATCGCCGATCATCTGGACGTGGCCCGCGCTGGAGCCGGTGCAGACGGGCAGCTGGGTGTGCGCGGGCGTGCTGCTCGGGGCCGGTGTGGCCTTGTCCGTCGCGCGCCGTTAGGCTCGCGGCATGCCCATGGACATCGCCGACGACGACTTCGACGCGCTCGTGGATGAGGCGTTCGACGAGATCCCCGAGGCGCTGCTGGAACACATCGACAATCTCGTGTTCGTCGTCGAAGATGAGCCCGACGATGGTTCCGACACGCTGGGAGTGTACGAGGGTCAAGCACTCACCGAGCGAGATAGCAGCTACTTTGGGCAGCTGCCCGACCGCATCGTGCTGTTCAAGGGGCCGCTGACGCGGATGTGCAACAGCCTCGACGAACTCGCCGACGAGGTGACCATCACGCTGTTACATGAACTCGGCCACTACCACGGCATCGAGGAAGAACGCCTGCACGAGCTGGGCTGGGGATGATGCCCCAACCCAGCTCTGGATGCACTTAGCCGCACGCCGCAGTGGGCGCCCCGTGGTAGGCGAGGATGGCGTGGCGGCTGCAGATGGCTTGGCTCAACTGCGGCACGACGCCCTCCCCCTGCTTCACTGCGGGAGCTTGCCCGTACGCGCGCTTCACGCCGAGGAAGCCGCCCAGAAATCCGAGGTCATCGGCGACCGTCTCGACCTTCGTCTTCGACGGGTCGAGCCCGGCCTGCTCAGCGGCGTAGCGGAAGAATTCGTCGCGGTTCTTCACACCGTTGATGAGCTTGTATTCGACGGCCTTCTCGCCGTTGAACATGCCGGCGCCCATCTCTTCGCGGATCACCTTTTCATCCATGCCGCGGCCCTCAACCATGCGCTGCACGAACTTGTCGTAGGAGGCGTTGATGCCCTCCATCCACTTGGCCTTCTGCTCGTCGCTCATGCCCACAAACGGATCACCGAAGGCCTTGCCCTTACCGGCACTGAGGTACTCCTGCTCGATCTTCTCAGCCGTCACGCCAGCCTCGAGCAGTGTGCTGCCCAGTGCGGTGACGTTGGTGTAGCGCTGGAACGGCCCGGAGATCACACCGATCGAGCCCACCAGCGAGCCTTCGTCGGCCCAGATCTCGTCGGCGGACGACGTCGAATACACGCCACCGGAGGCCGACATGCTGGACACGTGCGCCATGACCTTCTGGCCGGTGCGCTTCTGGTAGTCGGTCACGGCGTCGGCAATCGCTGCGGAGCCCGGGATGGATCCGCCCGGCGTGTTCATGAGCAAGATCAGGCCCGACGAGTCGTCCTTGTCGAGTGAGCGAATCATGTCGGCAACTTCGTAACCGTACGTGCCAGCGCTGAGCACCGATCCGTCGCTAGCGTCGGCCAGGATGGGGCCAGAGATCGAGATGGCGCGCAGACGCCCCTCAGCGCTGCTGTCGCCCCACACCGTCTTGAGCGTGGTGGTCGCGTCGCCCTCGACGTCCTTCAACGTCACTGCGAGCATGCCGAGGAAGATCAGACCGGACAGAATCGAGCTCACGGTGAGCACCACACCCAGGCCGAGCGCAAAGCCCATGCCGGAGCCGAAGCCACGGCTGAATCCACCGGGCTGCTTCTGAGGTTTCGGGGCGTACCCCGGGCGAAGCTGCGGCGCGGGGCCCGCGTCGGCCTGCCAGGAACCCGGCTGACTGCTAGCGCTGGACGCAGACTGCGGAGCCTGCGTGGGTGGCTCAGGATTCGGCTGGTTCTTCGGATCCTGGTTGGGCGGGGGCAAATCAGACATGTGTAGCCAGTACCTTTCCTCGAAGTACACGGTGCAGCGGTGAACGCAGCGTCTGCAACGCACTACGCGGGTCCTCACTGTAGACCACGAAGTCAGCACTAGCTCCCTCGACGACGGCGTCGACGCCGAGCCATTCCCTGGCTCGCCAGCTCGCGGCCCCCAGCGCGAACTCAGCGCCACCCACCTTGGCGAGCTCCTCGATTTCGTCGATGACGCGGCCGTGCTTGATCACGGTGCCCGCGTCAGTGCCGGTGTAGATGGGAACGCCCGCGTCATAGGCTTTCCCAATCGTCTCGTAGCGCCTGGCGTGCAGGTCGCGCATGTGTGCGCTGTAGGTGGGGAACTTGGCTTCACCCTGCGCTGCGTAGTCGGTGAAGCGCGCTAGGTTGATCATCGTCGGCACCAACGCGACGCCGCGTTCCGCCATGACGGCGATCTGGTCGTCGTCGAGCCCCGTGCCGTGCTCGATGCAGTCGGCGCCGGCGTCGATGATCTCTGCGACGGATTGCTCGGCGAAGCAGTGCGACGTCACCTTCGCGCCCTCTTCATGGGCAGCAGCGACGGCCTCGCGCACCACGTCGGCGGGGAAACTCGGCGCAAGGTCGCCCACGGAGCGGTCAATCCAGTCGCCAACGAATTTCACCCAACCGTCGCCGCTGCGCGCCTCGTGCCGCAGCTGCTCTACGAATTGCTCCGGCTCGACCTCTTCAGCGAGGTTGCGGATGTACCGGCGAGCACGGGCGACGTGCCGCCCGGAGCGGATGATGCGGGGCAGCGTCGGGTCTTGCTGCATCGGGCGGGTGTCCTTCGGCGAGCCCGCGTCACGGATGAGCATGACGCCGACGGCGAGGTCGGCCTCAGCCTGGGCGCGAGCGGTGGCGTCGTCGACGGCGCCCTCGACGCCGAGGCCGATGTGGCAGTGCGCGTCAACGAGCCCTGGCAGCACGAACGCGCCGGAGGCGAGCGTCGTCGCGTGCTTGACTGGCTCGAACGTGACCCGTCCATCGACAACCCAGAAGTCGACGGGCTCATCGCCTGGGAGCACGGTGGCGTTGATATGCAGTGCTTGGTCCATGTGGAGAGCCTACTCGCTCATGTGGGCGGCTCGGCGCCACGGCTGGACGACGGGTTACAGACCGCCCTGGTCTTTGAACATCTTCTGCAGCTCTGGGGGAAGCTCGAAGTCGTCCATACTTTGCGGCATCTGCGGCATCCCGTCCATACCCGACGGTGCCTGCCTACCCAGTGCCTTTTGTTTCTCCTGCTGCGCTCGCTTGGCCGGGTTGCCCGAGACACCCTTGCCGCGCTTGCCCTTCTTCTTGGCCGCCTTCGCCTGCTGACGGCGACCGCCTCCCATGCCGGGCATACCTGGGAACCCACCCATGCCGGGCATCCCGCCCATGCCGGGGAACCCTCCTCCGGCCACTTGCTCCATCAACTTCCGTGCGTCGACGAAGCGGTTCACGAGGTTGTTGACGTCCGAGACCTCGACGCCCGCGCCTTTCGCGATGCGCGCGCGACGTGACCCGTTCAGGATGGACACATCGTCGCGCTCCTTGGGCGTCATCGAGCAAATGATGGCCTCGATGCGGTCGATCTCACGTTCGTCGATGCCGTCGATGGCGTCCTTGTGCTGCGCGGCGCCAGGCAGCATGCCGAGGATCTTCGACAGCGGCCCCATCTTGCGCAGCTGGCGCATCTGGTTCAGGAAGTCATTGAGCCCGAACTTGGACTTGCCGCCCATGAGCTTCTCGGCGGCCTCGCGCGACTGTTCCGCGTCGAAGGTCTTCTCCGCCTGCTCGATGAGCGTGAGCATGTCGCCCATGCCCAGGATGCGGCTGGCCATGCGGTCGGGATGGAAAAGGTCGAAGTCTTGCAGCTTCTCGCCATTCGACGCGAACATGATCGGTTTGCCGAGCACGCGCGCGATCGAGAGTGCGGCACCGCCGCGGGCGTCGCCGTCGAGTTTGGTGAGGACGACACCGTCGACGCCAACTCCCTCGTCGAAGGCTTTGGCGGTGTTAACGGCGTCTTGGCCGATCATCGCGTCGACGACGAACAGCGTCTCGTCGGGACGCACGGCGGCCTTGATGTCCGAGGCCTGTTGCATCAACTCTTCGTCGACGCCCAGGCGGCCGGCCGTGTCGACGATGACCACATCGAACAGATGGCGCTCCGCGTGCACGATCGCGTCACGAGCTACCTGCACCGGGTCGCCAACGCCGTTGCCAGGCTCCGGCGCGAAGACGCGCACGCCGGCGCGCTCACCCACAATTTGGAGCTGGTTCACAGCGTTCGGGCGCTGCAGGTCGGCGGCAACCAGCAGCGGCGAGTGGTGGTCATTTGTGAGGTACTGGGCGAGCTTGCCTGCCAGAGTGGTTTTACCCGCACCCTGCAAGCCGGCGAGCATGATGACCGTCGGCGGGTTCTTCGCGAACCGGATGGTGCGAGCCTCGCCGCCGAGGATGTTGACGAGCTCCTCGTTGACGGCCTTGACAATCTGCTGCGTCGGGTTGAGCGCCTTCGAGATTTCAAGCCCGACGAGGCGTTCCTTGATCGCTGCGACGAATTCCTTGACCACGCCCAAGTTGACGTCTGCTTCGAGCAGGGCGATGCGAATCTCGCGCAGCGTCGAGTTCACGTCGTCTTCCGTGAGCCGGCCCTTGGCGCGCAGCCCCTTGAATACAGAAGAGAGGCGGTCTTGCAGCGTGTCAAACAACGGAGGATCCTTCTCGAATTCGGGTACCCGCCTAAGGATAGCCCGACCCGGCCATCGATACCTCGCCGTGGACGGGAGATATGGGAGATAAGGAATGAGGGATTCCACCTGAACAGGTGGAATCCCTCATTCCTTATTCGTCAGAGGTGGCGACGGCGCTCGTCACTCCCCCAGGATGCCGGCCACGAACCCGTCGGTGTCGAACGGCGCCAGGTCGTCGACGCCCTCGCCCAGGCCGATGAGCTTCACCGGCACGCCGAGTTCACGCTGCACCTGCACGACGATGCCGCCCTTCGCGGAACCATCGAGCTTAGTGAGCACCACGCCGGTGACGTCCACAACCTCGCGGAAGATGCGCGCCTGCGTGAGGCCATTTTGGCCGGTGGTGGCATCGAGCACGAGGAGCACCTCGGAGACCTTCGCCTTCTTCTCGATGACACGCTTCACCTTGCCGAGCTCGTCCATGAGGCCCGACTTGGTGTGCAGACGGCCAGCGGTGTCGACGATGACCACGTCGACGCCCTGTTCCACGCCCTTCGCCACCGCGTCGAAGGCCACCGACGCCGGGTCGGCACCTTCGTTGCTGCGCACCGTGTCGACGCCGACGCGCTCACCCCACGTCACAAGCTGTTCTGCAGCGGCAGCACGGAAGGTATCGGCCGCGCCCAGCAGCACCGACTTCCCCTCTGCGACGAGCACGCGGGCGAGCTTGCCCACCGTCGTGGTCTTTCCGGTGCCGTTCACGCCCACGACGAGCACCACCGCAGGATTGTCGCCGTCTTTCTCGAGGTTGAGGGTGCGGTCGAGCGTCGGATCGACGAGCTTCACCAGCTCGGAGCGCAGCACGCGCTTGGCCTGCTCGGGGTCAGACACACCGTCGACGGCCAGCTCCTTGCGCAGCGCCTCGGTGAGCTCCGTCGTCGGGCCCACGCCCAGGTCGGAGCTGATGAGCGTCATCTCGAAGTCGTCCCAGGTTTCGTCGTCGATCTTGTTCGACGACAACAGATCAGCCAGCGCACGCGCCAGCGCGTTGTTGGAACCGGCGAGCCTGCGACGCAGCCTGGCGAGCCTCGACTTCGGCGCTTCCGGCTGGTCGAGCGGCGCCTCCGGGGCAGCAACCTCATCGGAAGGTTCTGCCTCAGCGGGCGCTTCCGGGACGGGTTGCTCCGTCTCGGGCGCGGCCGTGCTCGACACGTCCACCAGCGGCGGTTCGTCTTCAGCAACTTCACCGACGGGGCCCTGTTCGGCAGGTGGGGCCTCGACGTCGGCGGCGGGGGGTTCCTCGTCGCGGGAATCAAGCTCGGGCTTGTCGGGCCCTTCCAAACGCGCGCGCTTGTTGTCGCGGAACACCACGACCCCGCCGACGACGATGGCCAGCCCCACGAGGCCGATGACTGTCCAGAAAATGACCTGATCAATAGTGAGAAGTATCACGCTGCTGATCCTACCGGGCACCAGCCCCGCGGCCATCTCGCGAGGTAGGCTCGTATGACGTTGCGGGGATCTCGCCCCGTGTCCGCACGAGAGGAAATCAGTGCCAGCGAGCAAAGGCATGCAGGAGTCGCGTGACCGACAGGTGTACATCGCCGCCCGACGGCATTACATCGACGGTGAAACCATGGAAGCGATCGCACGCGAGCTGAACGTCTCACGGCCCAAGGTGTCACGCCTCCTTCAGCGCGCTCGAGAAACGGGCATCGTGCGCATCAGCCTGGCCGAACCACCCGGCTCGGATTCCCCCACTGCACGCCTCATCAGCGACGCCTTCGACGTCAGCGTGCACATCGTGAATGTGCCGGATCAAGCCGGCGCGAGCGACCGACTCCGAGCTGTCGCCGCCGAGGCCGCTGCGCTCCTCGACGCGCTCGTCACCGACGGCACATCGCTCGGCGTCGCGTGGGGTGTCACGTCGGCGCATGTGGCTCGCGAATTGAAGCCCCAGGCCGTCTCGGGCGTGGAGGTGGTGCAAATCAACGGCGCCACACACGCGCGCGACTCCAGCACGCCCTACATCGGCTCCCTCCTGCAGGCATTCGCCACAAACTACGGCAACGCCCACGTCCTTCCGTTTCCCGTCCCAACATTCTTCGACCACCCTGAAACGCGCGAGGCGATGTGGCGTGAGCGCTCGATACGCAACGTGCTCTCCTCCATTGCATCACTCGATGTGGCGCTCTTCGGCGTCGGCTATCCGCACGCCCGCATCCCGTCGCACGTGTACGCCGCGGGGCACGTCGAGCCCGCAGACCTTGCCGCCGCCATCAATCAGGGTGCGGTCGGCGACGTATGTACCGTCATGCTGCGCGCTGACGGCTCTCACGAGGGCATTCACCTCAACACCCGAGCCACCGGACCGAGCCCGAGCACGCTGCGTTCCATCAAGCACCGGTTGTGCGTAGTCGGCGACCCCAGCCGCACCGTCGCACTCCTTGCAGCGCTGCGTGCAGGCGTCGTAACGAATCTCGTCGTCGACGATCACACGGCGCGGGCGCTGGCCCGGCATCTCCAGTAGTTGCCCCCAATACAGCGCGGGACAGTTCCGCGCTACGGCGGCGTCTATTGAAGAAGTGTGCAGGCCACACCCTGTTTTCTGATCATTCGTGCAATCGCTCCACAAGCCGATCAGAACACGCTTGGATAGGAGTAGGCCGCGTGTATCTAGACGCTGCCGGAGAGGACCAATGATGGTGCGACACCTGAAGGCCGATGTTGTAGTGATCGGCGGTGGCTCCACGGGTGTGGGAGTGGTGCGCGACGCAGCGATGCGTGGCTATTCCGCAATCCTGGTGGAGCGAGACGACTTAGCGTGCGGCACGACGGGACGCTTCCACGGACTGCTCCACTCGGGCGGGCGATACGTAGTGAGCGACCCCCAGTCAGCGACGGAGTGCGCGGCGGAGAACGAGATTCTGCGACGCATCCAGCCCGCCGCAATCGAAGACACGGGTGGCATGTTCGTCACCCTGCCAGGCGACGATCCCGCCTTCGCCGACGAGTTCCTCAAGGGCGCGGCGGCAACGGGCGTCCCGGCCCAAGAGATTTCCGCCGCCGAAGCGTTGCGTCGCGAGCGTCGGCTGAACCCCGGTATCGGGCGAGCCATCGAGGTGCGTGACGCGTCCGTCGACGGCTGGGCGCTCGTATGGGGCGCTGCCCGCTCCGCGATGGAGTACGGCGGCAAGGTGCTCACGTACCACAAGGTGACGAAGATTCTTCGCGAGGACGATCACGTCTCCGCGGTACTGTGTCGCGACGAGCGCAACGGCGAAGATGTGCAGATCGATTGCCGCTTCGTGTTGAACTGCGCCGGGCCATGGGCCGGACAGGTGTCGGCCATGGCGGGCTGCGACCCCGTCGCGGTCGTCCCCGGCCGCGGCGTGATGGTGGCGATGAACCACCGCATCGTGAACACCGTCGTGAACCGCCTCGTCTACCCCACCGACGGCGACATCCTCGTGCCAGCGCACACGGTGTCAATCATCGGCACCACCGACGTGCACACCGACGACCCGGATAACACCCGCGTGCCCGCCGACGAGGTGCAGCAGATGCTGGACGCGGGCGAACACATGATTCCCGGGTTCCGCAGCAACCGCGTTCTGCGCGCCTGGGCCGGCAGCCGCCCGCTGGTGAAAGACCCGCGCGTGAGCAGCGACGACACCCGCCACATGAGCCGCGGCATGTCCATCATCGATCATTCTCAGCACGACGGCCTGCGCGGCCTACTTACCATCGGCGGCGGCAAGCTCACCACCTACCGGCTCATGGCCGAACACATCGTCGACGCGATGTGCCGCCAGCTCGGTGAGACCCGGCCCTGCCGCACCGCCGACGAGGCAGTGCCCGAGGAACACCACAAGATCCACAGGATCACCGACCGCCTCGAGCAGCGCGAAGAAACTCGCTTCGACGAACGTCTCCTGTGCGAGTGCGAGCTCGTCACTGAGCCGGCTTTCCGCGAAGCCCTCGAAGCACAACCCGACGGCAACCTGGACGACCTGCGTCGCCAGCTCCGCATCGGCATGGGCCCTTGCCAGGGCGGGTTCTGCGCGACGCGCGCCGCCGGCGTCGCGTGCAGTGCGCGGAAGGATAGTGCCGACGAGGCGTCGCACCTTCTGGAGGCGTTCTTGAAGGGCCGATGGAAGGGTGTCCAGCCCGTCCTGCTCGGCGACCAGGTGCGTCAGCAGGCGCTGGACGATTGGATCTACACGGGGACGCTGGACGTAGAGCACCTCCCCCAGAGTGAGGCAAAGGAGGACGCGCGATGAAGGTCTGTGTGATTGGTTCCGGGCTCGCGGGGCTGACGGCGGCGATCCGCCTGTTGGAGGCCGGCGCCCAGGTGACGCTGATCGCGAAGGGGCCCGGCGGTCTGCAGCTAGGCCAGGGAACCGTCGACGTCTTGGGTTACGCGCCGCAGCGCGTGCACACCCCGCTCGAGGTGCTGGACGATCTGCCGAACGAGCACCCGTTGCGGGCGCTCGGTGTGCAGACCGTGCGCGAGTCGGTGTCGTGGCTCGGCGAACAGCTCGGGCTGCAGGGTTCCGTCGACGCGAACCTCCACCTCCCGACCGCCGTCGGTGCGGTACGGCCGACCGCGCTCGCCGCGCCATCGCTCGCGGGCGCCGACGTGCACACCCACACGTCGTTCGCCGTCGTCGGAGTGCAGCAACTGAAGGATTTCCAGGCCGCATTGATTGCCGGCAACCTCAACCGCACCACATTCGGCGACAGGCAGCTGCGCGCGGAGGCCACGTCGGTGGATTTCGCACCTCGGAAGGGCGAACAAGACCCCTCCCCCGTGCATTTCGCGAAGGCGCTCGACGATCCGGTCGCGCTGAAGCAATTCGCCAAGAAGGTGGCTGGCGCCGCCGGCGACGCAGATGTGCTGCTCGTACCAGCCGTCGTGGGGCTCGACAACCCCTCGGCCTGGGCAATCTTCCAAGATGCGGTGGGTAGGCCGGCAGCCGAGGTGTCGATGCAGCCCCCGTCGATGCCCGGCTTGCGGATGTTCCGCGCGTTGTTGGAGCAGGCGCGTGGGCTCGGAGTGCGCCACATCCAGGGCGTGCTGGCTACGGGCTTTGAGGCATCCGACGGGCGTGTCACCGCCGTCGAGGTGGCATCGGCCGGGCACACCAAACGAGTGCGCTGCGACGCGGTCGTGCATGCGCCTGGCGGTTTCGAATCGGGCGCCATCGCCGTCGATTCAAAGGGGAACATCACTGAGCGTCTGTTCGGCCTGCCACTGACGGCCAGCACCATGGAGGGGCTCGTGCTTGCTGATCACAGTGCTCCCCAGCCCCTGTTTGAGGTGGGTGTGAAGGTCGACGAGGACATGCGCCCTGTCGACGAATCGGGCGCGATCTATGACAATCTGCATGCGGCTGGCGGCATCCTCGCCGGCGCCCAGCGTGCGCGAGAGAAATCCGGAGATGGAATCGCTGTGGCGAGCGCATGGCGCGCCGCCGCTTCAATCCTGGGAGGTTCACGATGAGTGCAAAATCTGCCGCCAAGCTGCGCGAGCGTCTCGACAACGAGATGCGGCGCGTCAGTCTCGATCACTGCGTGAAGTGCACCATCTGCGAGACGGCGTGCCCCGTCTCCGGCGTCACGTCGCTGTTTGAGGGGCCCAAGTACTCCGGACCGCAGGGTGAGCGTTACCGCGATGGGGCCTCCGTCGACGACTCCATCGACTGGTGCTCCAGCTGCGGTACGTGCACCGTCGTGTGCCCGCAGGGTGTGCAGGTGGCCGAGATCATCTCGCTCGCCAAGGCCGTCAAGCGCGCGGAGCACGGCGGCCCGGTGCGCGACCGGCTGCTCACCCAGACCACGCTCATGGGTAAGGCCATGACCCCGGTGGCGCCGCTGGCAAATGCAGTGCTGAAGAACAAGCCCATTCGCAAGATCATGGAAGCGACGGTGGGTGTCGCTGCGAACGCTCCCATGCCGCCTGCGCAGAAACAGTCGCTGCACAGCTGGCTCAAGCGTCGCAGGCAGCCCACTGTGAAGCCCACCCGCGGTGCGGTGGTGTACTTCCATGGTTGCGCCGGTGGCTACTTCGAGGTGGAGGCCGCGAAGTGCGCCATCGAGGTGCTGGAGCATCTGGGCTACGAGGTGCTGGTGCCGAAGCAGGGCTGCTGCGGGCTCGCGTCGCAAAGCAATGGCCTGTTCGGCCAGGCCACCAAGTCGGTGCTCGCGCTCGCGAAGTCGCTTGCGAGCGCCGGCAAGGAACTGCCGGTGGTGTCCACGGCGGGTAGCTGCGTGGGCATGCTGAAGCACGAGGCGAAGCACTACCTCGGCATCGATGATCCGATTCTCGACGACGTGAGCGTGCGCTCGTACGACATCTCAGAGTTCCTGATGGACCGCTACGACGCAGGCGAACTGGAGTTCGACTTCCAGCCCATCGAGATGCAGATGCCCTATCACCAGCCTTGCCAGGTGCGCAGCCAGGGCATGGGCGCACCGGCCTCCGATCTGATGCGGCTCATCCCCGGACTCAAGGTGCAAGATTCCAACGCCACCTGCTGCGGTATCGCAGGCACCTACGGCCTCAAGAAGGAGAAGTACGACGTCGCCCAGGCCGTCGGCAAGCCGCTGTTCGACATGGTGGAGCGCACGAACGAGGGACTCGTCGCGTGCGACACAGAGACCTGCCGCTGGCAGATCCAGAACTCCACCAAGGTCACTGCGGTGCACCCCATCATGCTGGTGCACCAGGCACTGGGGCTGAGCGAATCGCCCAGCAACTGACCACATACCCCGGATGTCGCCTCGACGAGTACTCGTCGAGGCGACATTGTTGTTGCACGAACGCAATAGGCTGGTGTTCGATCGTGCACGAACGTTCAGGAAGGAACGCTCCAGCGAAGCTACGTGCTTCAATATCGGAGAGCCCGGTACTGACGGTATTCAACGATAGGAACCCGGGAAACCACGACATAGCAGTCAAGAGCAAAGAGGCCAACGATGGACTTCGCAACTATTTTTCTATCCGAGTTCGTAGGAACGACGCTGCTGCTTCTCTTGGGTGGCGGCACCGTCGCCAGCACAGCCCTCGTGAAGTCGAAGGGTAAGGATTCAGGATTCTTATTCGTAAACTGGGGCTGGGGTCTCGCCGTCATGATGGGTGTCCTCGTCTCGTACAAGTCCGGCGGCCACCTCAACCCGGCGGTGACGTTTGGCCTCATGGCCAGCGGCGTCAAATTCACTGGCGGCCAGATTGCCGGCTACATGCTCGGCCAGATGCTCGGCGCCCTGCTTGGTGCCGGCCTGTGCTGGCTGGCCTACAAGCAGCACTTCGACGAAGAGCCTGATCCCGCGACGAAGCTCGGTGTCTTCGCCACTTCCCCGCAGATCCGCAACCCGCTGTGGAACGTCGTCACCGAGTTCATCGGCACCTTCGTGCTGGTGTTCGTGATCATCGGCGCCGGCAAGTACACGGCCGAAACCACGGCAGGCGTGGGCGTCGGTCCGGCGAACCTGGGCTGGCTGGGCGCGTTCGGCGTCGCTCTGCTCATCGTCGTGATCGGCATCGCGCTGGGCGGCCCCACCGGATACGCCATCAACCCTGTGCGTGACCTCGGCCCGCGCATCATGCACGCGATCCTCCCGATCAAGGGCAAGGGTGGCTCTGACTGGGGCTACGCTTGGGTTCCCGTCGTCGGCCCGCTGCTGGGCGGCATCGTCGCGGGCTTCGCGTCACTGGTTCTTCTCCCCTGACCATACGAAACAAGAATTGAGGTTCAACGATGACTGAAGACAAGTACGTACTCGCTATCGACCAGGGCACCACGAGCAGCCGAGCAATCATCTTCGACCACTCGGGTCAGATCGTCGCTACCGGCCAGAAGGAACACGAGCAGATCTTCCCGCGTGCAGGCTGGGTGGAGCACGACCCCATGGAGATCTGGGCGAACGTCCGCGAGGTAATTGGCACCGCGCTCAGCGTTGCACAGATCAACCGCCACAGCCTCGCCGCCGTGGGTATCACCAACCAGCGTGAGACCACCGTCGTGTGGGACAAGACCACCGGAGAGCCCGTCTACAACGCGATCGTCTGGCAAGACACCCGCACCGACAAGATCGTGAAGGAGCTTGGCGGCGACGAGGGCCAGGACAAGTACAAGGACCGCGTCGGTCTGCCGCTGGCCACCTACTTCTGTGGGCCGAAGGTCAAGTGGATTCTCGACAACGTCGAGGGCGCTCGCGAGCGCGCCGAAGCGGGCGACCTGCTCATGGGCACCATCGACTCCTGGCTCATCTGGAACCTGACCGGCGGTGTGGAAAACGGCGTCCACGTGACCGACGTCACCAACGCGTCGCGCACCATGCTCATGGATCTCAAGACCCTCAGCTGGGACGAGGACATCGCAGCCGACATGGGCATCCCGATGTCGATGCTGCCTGAGATTAAGTCGTCGGCGGAGGTGTACGGTTACGGCCGCAAGACGGGTCTCCTCATCGATACCCCGATCGCGGGCATCCTGGGCGACCAGCAGGCCGCGACGTTCGGTCAGGCCTGCTTCGAGAAGGGCATGGCCAAAAACACCTACGGCACCGGTAACTTCATGCTGATGAACACTGGCACCGAGCCCGTGCCCAGCGAGAACGGCCTGCTCACCACCGTCTGCTACAAGATCGGCGACCAGGACGCGGTGTACGCGCTCGAAGGGTCGATCGCCGTCACCGGTTCGCTCGTGCAGTGGCTGCGCGACAACCTGCGCATGTTCGACTCCGCCCCGGAGATCGAGAAGCTCGCAGAAACCGTCGACGACAACGGCGGCGCCTACTTCGTGCCTGCCTTCTCTGGCTTGTTCGCTCCGTACTGGCAGTCGGACGCGCGCGGCGCGATCGTCGGCCTCACTCGCTACGTGAACCGTGGCCACATCGCGCGTGCAGTGCTGGAGGCGACGGCCTTCCAGACGCGCGAGGTGCTCGACGCCATGGAAGCCGACTCCGGCGTGCAACTCACCGAGCTCAAGGTGGACGGCGGCATGACCGCCAACGACCTGCTCATGCAGTTCCAGGCTGACCAGCTCAACGTCGACGTGGTGCGCCCCGTCGTCGCCGAGACCACCGCGCTGGGTGCCGCCTACGCCGCGGGTATCGCCGTCGGCTTCTGGGAAGGCGAGCAGGACGTCATCAACAACTGGGCAGAGGACAAGCGTTGGAAGCCCGAGATGGAGGCTGGCGAGCGCGACCGCCAGTACCGCCTGTGGAAGAAGGCTGTCACCCGCACCTTCGAGTGGGTGGACGACGACGTGCTCTGATACGTCGCCCTTTCCTCGACGCGGCCCCGTATGTCTCACCGGCGTGCGGGGCCGCGTCGTCGCTCTGAACCGCGAGATAGATCAAGTTTGTGGCTCGTCTACCCACCACGAACTTGATCTATCTTGAGGTGGCTGCGTTCAATCGTGCAGACGCTGGCTCACTACCGTCGAAATGCCATCGCCGCGCATCGTGACGCCGTAGAGCGAATCGGCGATCCCCATGGTGCGCTTCTGGTGCGTGATGACGAGCAGCTGCGAGTTCTCGCGAAGCTCCTCGTAGATGCTGAGTAGTCGCCCGAGGTTGGCGTCGTCGAGGGCGGCCTCCACCTCGTCGAGGATGTAGAACGGACTCGGGCGGGCGATGAAGAGTGCGAACAGGAATGCGACGGCCACCAGTGAGCGCTCGCCGCCTGAGAGCAGCGAGAGGCGCTTGACCTGCTTGCCCGCCGGCCGAGCTTCGACGTCGACGCCGGTGTTCAACCAATCGCCAGGTTCCGTGAGGACGAGCTTGCCCTCGCCACCGGGGAAGAGCCGAGTGAAGACCTCCCCGAAGGCGCGCTCCACGTCGACGTAGGCTTCCTCGAACACCTGCTGCACTTTGTCGTCGACTTGTCGAACAATGTCGACGAGGTCCTGGCGGGTGGATCGGAGGTCGTCGAGTTGCTCGGCGAGGAACTGGTGTCTGGCGGTCATGGCGTCGAACTCCTCCAGCGCGAGGGGGTTCACTCGCCCGAGGAGTTGAAGGTTGCGCTCGGCGGCCCGGAGGCGCTTTTCCTGTTCGGCCCTGACGTACGGGATGGGGTCGGGCTGCTCGTCGTCGGGTTGCAGGGCGGTGCCGTCCTCGCGTGTGATGACGGGCACGAGTTGGTCGGGGCCGTACTCGTCGATGAGCGTCTTCGGCTCCAGGCCGAGTTCCGAGAGCACCTTCTCCGTGAGTTGCTCGATGCGCATCCGGTGTTCGATGCGCGCCATCTCGTCCTTGTGAGCGCCGCGAATGAGCTCGTCGAGGTGTGCGTTCGCGGCCTTGGCGGAGTGGCGGGCGCGGGTGGTCTGCGCCTCGGCTTCACGACGAGCCTCGTCGGCCTGGTCGCGTTCACGAGTGGCGAGCTGGCGTGCGTGCTCGACGCGCTCGGCGAGCTGCAGCGCTGCCTCGTGCACGACACCGGCCACCTGAGCTTCGCGACGAAGCTGCTCCAGGCGTGCCTTCGCCTTGGCGCGCGACTGCCGCTCATGCTCGGCGGCCCGCAGCAACGAATCCGCGCGCCCGGCGACGGCCTTCACCTGCTCCTCTGCGGTGCGGAGTTGTAGGCGGGCGTCCATCTCTTTCTGCCTGGCCAATCGAGCGGCGACGGCGAGTTCGTCGCGTTCCTGCGGATCGGGCTCGTCGTGTTCGCCCTCGTCAGAGGCTGCTTCGAGGCGTTGCTGGAGCTCGGCGAGCTGGGCTTCGTCGTGTGCGCGCGAGGTGGTGGCTTGCTCGATGGCCTCGGCAAGGCGCTCGGCGTCCTTCGTCGCGGCTGCCTGGGTTTGGCGGTAGGCGTTGAGCTGATCGGCCACGGCAGCCATGGCCGCATCCGACGCGTGCAGCTGGCCCAGCGCGTCGGCTTCGTCCCGCTCGGCCTCGGCCAGGCGCTCGCGCAGTTGCTCCTGCTCGAAGCGGATGCGGTCGAGCGCGTGCCCCTGCTCCTCCAGCAGCGCCTCCGCCTCCGCGAGCTGGGCGGAGACCTCGATGAGCGATGGCCCCGTCGCCGACCCGCCCTCAACCAGCCAGGAACGGTACACGTCACCGGATTGCGTCACGGCGGTCAGGTGATTGCCTGCCACTACCTTCGCGGCTTCATCGCCGTCGTCGGCAAGCACGACGTCGGCGAGCAGCCACGCCACGGCGCTCGCTACCTCGGGCTTCGCCTGCACGACGTCGATCGCGGCTCGGCCTTGGGCGCGGCTGGGTGTCGGGGCGTCGGCGTGGGCGACCACCAGCGACGCGCGACCCAACTCCTCCCCAGCGAGGTGGGTGAGGGACTCCGTCGCGCCTTGCAGCCTCTCGACGACGACCGCCTCCGCCGCAGCACCCAAGGCCGCGGCGATCGCCGACTCCCAGCCCTGCTCTACGGTGAGGAAGTCACTGAGCCGGCCGAGCACCTCGTCGCGCCCCGATTCGAGCAGCGACGTCGACCCGTCCTTGCGTTCGGTCATAAGGCGCAGCGCGTCGACTCGCGCCTGGGTGCCAGCGCGCTCGCGCTGGAGCTCCGTCTCGGCGGACTTGTTGTGTTCGACAGCGTCCGCCGCCGCCTCGAGCGCTTCAGCAGCTCGCTCGTAGGTGGCATCCAGGTCGGATTCGTCGGCGCCCAGCCCAGCCAGCGAGGCTTCCGTCGATCGGTACTGCTTCGCCGCATCCTCTGCCCGGGCGAGCGCCTCGTCGCGGCGACGCTCGAGGCGCGCCACTTCCTCCTCGGACGCTTCGAGGCGTGACTTGATGGAGTTCACCCGCCCGGTGAGCCGGGCGAGGCCCTCTCTGCGATCAGCGACGGCCCGCAGTGCAGCGGAGTAAGCGGCCTCGGCCTCCGCGTGCTGCTGTTCCGCGCCGTTGCGGCGAAGGGTTGCGTCAGTGAGCGCCTCGTGGGCGGCCTCGACATCGGCACGCAGCCGCTGCTCTCGCTCGCGAACTTCCCTCGCCTCCGCCTCGAGCTTCTCCGGATCGCGGCCGCCGACGTCAAGCTGCGGCTGGTTGTCGCCCATCCGAGCGCGCTCGGAGGCGACGGTGATCGTCGACTGCACGCGCTCGCGAAGCGCGGCGAGGCCGTACCACGTCTCCTGGGCGCGATCGTAGTTAGCGGAGGCCTCCTTGAGCGCGCGTTCTGCCTCCTCTTCGCCAGCGAGCGCGTCGCGTACGGCCTGCTCGGCGCGGGCTTTCGCTTCTTCCATCGCGCGCTCGTCGGCGAGCTCGGCCTCGAGCGCTTGCTGGGCGGCCGAGAGATCGTCGGCAAGAATGCGCGCCTTCGCATCGCGCAGCTCGGCCTGGATCACCGCTGCCTTGCGCGCGGCCTGTGCCTGGCGCCCGAGCGGTTTCAGTTGGCGCTGCAGCTCTCCGACGAGGTCAGTGAGGCGTTCGAGATTGGCCTTGGTGGCCTCCAGCTTGCGCAGCGCTTTCTCTTTGCGCTTGCGGTGCTTCAGCACACCGGCGGCTTCCTCGATGAATCCGCGTCGGGATTCGGGGGTGGCTTGGAGGATCGCGTCGAGCTGCCCCTGACCGACGATGACGTGCATCTCACGGCCGATGCCAGAGTCGGAGAGGAGCTCTTGGACGTCGAGGAGGCGCGCTTGAGCGCCGTTGATCTGGTACTCGGAGCCGCCGGAGCGGAACATGGTGCGGGTGATCGTCACTTCGGAGTATTCGATGGGCAGCGCGCCGTCGGAGTTGTCGATGGTGAGCTCTACTTCGGCTCGGCCGAGTGGTGCGCGCTTCGCTGTTCCGGCGAAGATCACGTCCTCCATCTTGCCGCCGCGTAGCGTCTTCGCGCCCTGTTCACCCATCACCCAACTCAGGGCGTCTACGACGTTGGATTTGCCCGAGCCGTTGGGCCCGACGACGCAGGTGATGCCTGGCTCGAACACCAGCGTGGTGGCAGAGGCGAACGATTTGAAGCCGCGGAGCGTGAGCTGTTTCAAATACATGCAATCACACCTCCGTCGGTTTCTGGTCGGCGGATGCTTGTGGTGCCCGGACCGCCCTGAACGTCCACAGTTTATTGACTATGAAGTTGATGGGGAGGGTTAGGAAGATGGCGATGAGCTGGCTCCAGTATTCCCGTGAGCGGATGCCTTTCTCCTCGTGGAACCACGGTTCCGGGAGATAGAAGGGCGTCGTCGGGTTCGTCATGAGAATCTTCAGCAGCGCTCCCACAACCATCGCGACCGAACCGACGACGAAGAAGGGCCAGAATTCTTTCCACCAGCCAGCTACTTTTTGGGATTGGAACGTCCACCAGCGATTAAGCTGAAAGTTCCACACATTCGCCACGACGAACGGCACAAACCAAGCCAGGAGCGTGAATCGGATATTCCACCGTGTTCCCGGGATTGACCACAAAATGTTTTGTGCGTTGGCAGACCCGCCGTTGAGTTTATTCATGGCGATGTTCACTGCCATGTTAACCAGCACCCCCGAGCCGCCCACGGTGCCGAATTTGAGGAACTGGCGAATCGAGTGCCCATGGCGTTGTACAAGCTGCTTCATGCAATCTCGTCCAATCGCTCCGGCCTCCGGCGAGCGTTCAACACCGCTCGGGCTGCTGGCACGGTCAAATCCATGAGGGACAGATTACTCGGTGGGATGCTGCTGGCCCCGCGGACGCTCCGCGTGAGCCGACGCACGCTGGGGTCAGTGTGATTCCGGTTCAGAGACGAATGGGTTGACCACCCGAACCCCGCGAAGCGTAGAGCCGCTCGCCAGGTCCTCCGTACACACTTCACTGCCCCCGCGAGGCGGGCCGCTTCCAGAATCGTCGACACCAGATGCTTCTCCGCAGCATCGTCGTAGAACGACTACAACTAGGCCAGCACATTGGTGTCGAGAAACACACTATCCACGATGCAGTTCTTCCCTAGCTGTACTGACCACGGAGGTTAGGTCCATCCGTGGTCAGTACAGCTAGCGTGCGGATTGTCCATCGTCGACGGCGCCGGAACGGACTTCGCCATCGCTTTCGAGCGGCGCTGACCCGGCGTCGCGCATCCTGGTGGCCGATCCGCCCGCGCGCTCAGCGGTGGTTGAGTAGCCGCCCACGGGCGGCGTATCGAAACCACCCCCCATTATCTCGACGCGCCAGCGAAGCGGTGAAGCACCCGACCTGACAGCCAGATTCCCAGACCATACAGCGCGTGCGCCCGCAGGGTGCGGAATCGTGCCGTAGCGGGATCGGGCAGCTTCGACGCCGCAACACCCATCCCCCACGCTGGCTGCATAAGCAGCCACGGCGCGGCGGACGTCGCAACACCCGCCGTCATGGCTGGTCGGAAGGTGGGCTTACTGAGCCAATCGGGTCGCACCGCAACCAACGCAACAGCAAATCCCGCACCGATGGCGTAATGCGTAACCAGCCCAATCTCGTGCTCATGCTCAACCGGTTCGGCGGTCATGATCGAGTCATGACAGAGATCCCCCTCTCGCATGTGGCCAACCCAGCGACCCACTAGGTCGAGGTTGAGCGGTGGAACACCCGTCGTGCGCCGGATTATCTCCGCGCCGATATCCATCATCGCGGTGGCTCCAAGCCCGATGAGAGCAGCGCGACCTAGATCGCTGAATTTCATTTCGACCTCCTTCAGTTTCCACGATGATCACCAAAGTCAACATCAACAGCAACAATCATTGCCGAAACCGGGATGCCTATTTAGGCTGGAGGCATGGAATCCATTCCTGCGATCGCCGCCGCGCTCGATCTGATCCCTTCGAGGCTGCGTCGAATGCGAGAACGCAAAAGCATGCCGTTGTCCGAGCTCTCGTCGCTCACGGGTATCTCGACGAGCACGCTCTCGCGGCTGGAGCATGGCCAACGTAAACCCAGCTTGGAGCTGCTCTTACCCATCGCTGCCGCGCTCGGCGTAAGCCTCGATGAGCTGATCGCCCCGCCCCGCGTCGTCGACCCACGCGTTCGCAATGCGCCAGAGCAGTCGGCAGGTCGGACCTTCGTCCGGCTCTCCCACCAGCCGCACGACCCACAGGCATACAAGGTGTCTATACCACCCCTCGACGGCCCACGAACCTTGCGTAGTCACGACGGCTACGAATGGATCTACGTACTCAGCGGCAGCCTCCGGCTACTCCTCGGGGAACAGGATCTCACGCTCAAACCTGGTGAGGCCGCTGAATTCGACACGGCAGTCCCCCATTGGTTCGGCCCCGCTGGCAAGCGGCCAGTGGAATTGTTGACCATGTTCAGCAGCCAAGGAGAACGAATCCATCTACGGACCTCCATGAACCAGGCCGCTCTCAGCAACCAAAGCCACCTCACAGAACCACCAGCGTCCGCATCGCCGCCCGGAACCTGACCGAAGGCAGATACCCCCCTTTCGGCAAGCAGATGTGATCACTTCTGGGCACATCGCCGTCGGTGCTGACGGGTACCCGTTCATCACGAGAAGATGCGCCTGCTCTCGGTTGAGCTGCCCGTGCAGAAGACGACGACGGAGAACGTACCGATCCACGCGAGTCGGCGTCGGCGCCGGAGCCTGCGACGCGGCACGAAGCGGTACTGCCGTGGCTCGTCGCGATGCGTGGGCTTCCCCCCTGCGCGGCTCGTTCGAAGACGACTTTCGCCGCATCCCCAGCCCTAGACGAAGTCTCCGGTAAGCCCCTCGATTGCGAGGGTGCCGTGACGGCCATCAAAATGGAATCTCCCGTGGCGCAGGAACTGTACCGACCGCCGGGAGGCGGATAGCGGCAGCCCACACATCTCGGATGGTTGAGCATCCCGCATAGCGGGCGCAACAGAATCTGGCACGAAACTTCATAATCCGTACGCAGATAGACCCAACCCTCCGATTTTTGGGGGTTAAGCGAATCTGCGTACGGATATTGAAGTTTTCTACTCGGCGCATCTCGATACGCGCCTTCGGCGCTACTCGATGACCGGGGTGGGACGATGCGCCTGCGCAGCCCGGTGGTTGAGTAGCGCCCGTAGGGCGCGTATCGAAACCATGCCCTGCGTCTCAATGCGCAGCTTCGCTGCTACTCGACGATCGGGGCGGGGGGGCGGACCTACTCGATGATCAGGCAGGGCGATCACCGCAGACGCTGGCATTTGGGGCACCAGAAGCTGGATCGATTCATGAACGCGCTGCGGCGCATTGGCGTCCCGCAGCGCTTGCACGGCAGACCCTCGCGGCCGTACGCGTCCAGAGATCGCTCGAAGTAGCCCGACTCACCGTTGACGTGCACATACAGCGAGTCGAACGAGGTTCCGCCGGCGGCGAGCGCCTCGCGCATCACGTCGGTGGCGTGCCGCAGCAGGCCCGTGGCCTGCCGGGGGCCGAGGTTCCCCGTCGGAGTCTCGTAGTGGAGCTTCGCCCGCCACAGGGCCTCGTCGGCGTAAATGTTGCCAATCCCAGATACCAGGCCTTGGTCCAGCAACGCGCGTTTCACCGTCGAACGCTTCGCGCGCAAACGCCGGGCCACGTCGTGGATGCGAAAGTCCGACGAGAAGGGGTCGGGTGCGATGTGCGGAACGGGGTCATCCGCCAGCCCCGGACGCAGCTCGAGCCCGCCGAACATGCGCTGATCGACGAATCGCAGCTGCTGCCCGTCGTCGAGATGCAACACGACGCGCGTGTGACGCGCCAACGCGTCCGCTGGATCAGCAACGCGGAACTGGCCGCTCATCCCCAGGTGGCACAGCATTGCGTCCGGCCCGAGCGTGAGCCATAGATATTTACCCCGCCGACGAGCACCGTCGACGATACTGCCCCGCAGCATTGCGACGAAGACGTCAGCGCCGCCGGGGTTGTTGCGCACCGGGCGCGGGTGAAGGACGTCGACGTCGAGGATGCGGCGTCCGACAAGGTGGCTCTCGAGTCCTCGTCGAACCACCTCCACTTCCGGGAGCTCAGGCATTGCCCAGCGCAGCGACGGCTTCCTTCGCCGCGAGCTGCTCGGCGCGGCGCTTGTTGGTTCCAGCACCGCGGCCGCGCGCGACGCCGTCGATCAACACGGTGGCCACGTAATGGCGGTCGTGATCGGGCCCAGAGCCTTCCACCTCATAGGTGAGGCTCCAGCCATGGTGCGCGCAGCGTTCCTGGATGACGGTTTTGAAGTCGGTGTACTCCCCCGCTTCCACCACCTCGATGATGAGGGGGTCGATCACGTGGTGGATGAACCGCGACGCGGCCTCCATGCCTTGTGAGAGATAGATACAACCGATGATGGCCTCGGTGGTGTCGGCCAGGATGGATTTCTTGTCGTGGCCGCCCGTCGAGATCTCGCCCTTACCGAGCTTGATCAGCGGGCCGATCTCGAGGCTGCGCGCCACCCCGGCCAGCGCGACGGCGGACACCACCGACGAGCGCAGCTTCGCCAGCTCCCCCTCGGCCAGCCCGGGGTATTGGCGGTAGATGTGGTCGGTCACCACGATCTCGAGCACCGCGTCGCCCAGGAACTCCAGTCGCTCGTTACTGGGTATGCCGCCCGCCTCGTACGCGAAACTGCGGTGTGTTAACGACAGCTCAAAAAGCTGGGCGTCGACCTCGACGTCCAGCTCTTGAAAGAGTTGCAGTAGCTTGCTCAGGCCTCGGTGACCTGGCGACGCTGACCGCGCGGGCCGTACTGGCCGCAGGAGGGGCAAGCGGTGTGCTGCAGGTGCGGCTCACGGCAAGCGGGGTTCACGCACACGACGGTGGGGACGACGGAGGTCTTCCACTGCGCACGACGCGAACGGGTGTTGCTGCGCGACATCTTCCGCTTCGGAACGGCCATGTCTACTCCTTGAAATCCAATGTCTTAGTCGTTGTCTCCGAACAGCCCGGCGAGCTTCTCCCAACGGGAATCCACCTGTTCGCCGTGTGAGTGATCCGGATCATCGTTCAGGTCGAGCCCACATTCGGGGCACAAACCGAGACAATCCTCGTCGCACAAGGGCGTGAACGGAAGTTCGAGCACCACAGCGCCTCGGAGCGGTTCCTCGATGTCCACCGTCTCATCGACGATGAGCAGCTCGTCCTCCTCGACCTCACGGCCGGGGTAGTAGAACAGCTCCTGGAAGTTGAATGACGCATCGTCGTCCAACTCCTTCAGGCATCGGGAGCATACGCCGTTGAGCACAACGTCGACTGTTCCCGTCGCCAAGACGCCTTCCACCACCGCTTCCATCCTGAGATCCAGGTGGATGTCGGAGCCTTCCGGCACTCCGATCACCTCGGTGCCAAGCTCTGCGGGGGCGGGAAGCACCACATGCAGTTCTTTCATCATTCCCGCGCGGTGGCCGAACTCGTGCACGTCGAAGACGAACGGCGAGCGGCGATCGCTATGGTGATGACCGGACTTCATGATGGTTTCCCAGCTCCTGACCGAGCATGACCTCGTGGTTGACCGACGGCCAACTCTACTCGTCGGCGCTCAAATCTCCAAATACCTCCACGCGCCACGCAGGCACTTGTCACAGCCCTTGCAGGGCATCGCTGAGCTCGGGAGCGATCTCCACTTCGGCTTTGAGCCCCTCAATCGGATGACCCAACGCTCCAAGCACCGCTGCCATCACCTCGAAGCGCCCGCGCCCCATCCCGTCGGACATCTTCACCGCGATACCAGTGCCGTCGGGTAGCGCGGCGGCGAGGATGCCTTCCGCCCCCAGCTTCATCACAAGCCCCTCAATCTGCTTGACGAACACGACGGTGCGGTCGTCGGAGCCGGACATGTAGGCGGGGTGCTCGTGATAGGCGCGATAGATCCGACGCTCCGCCTCACCCTCGGCGAGTGCCCAAGCGCCAAACCCCCGAGCCAGATCGTCGAGCGTGCACGCGAAGGCGGGGGCGGTGCATCCGTCGACGACGGGCTCCCCGATGACGCCGCAGTACTCGTCGATCGTGGCGCGGATGGCTTGCTGCAGCGGATGCGCAGGGTCGCGGTAGCCGTCGGTGGGCCAGCCGGCACGCACGCAGGTGCGCAGCATCGCGGCGTGCTTGCCCGAACAGTTGTGCGCGAGCGGCTCCTTGTCGTGCCCGTCACGGATCCACGCGATCCTGGATGCCTCGTCGAGGGGGAAATCTGCGGTGTTGCCGAGGTCGGCTTCACTCAGCCCGGCCCCCGCCAAGATGGCGCGGGCACCGTCGCGATGGAACTGCTCGCCCCAATGCGACGCGCCAGCCAGCGCGAGCAGTTCGCCGTCGAGGTCGAGACCGTTGCGCAGCATCGCGATCACCTGGAACGGTTTCAGCGCTGAGCGTGGCAGCGTCGCAGGCGCGGTGTCTCCAAGTGAGAGCCGGGCTCCCCCGTCGGGATTCGTCACGACGACGCGGACGCGGTGGTGGGATTCTGCCACCCATCCGCGGTGGGCGATGGCGGCTTGAACGTCTTGCATGCCTCCAGACTAGGGCCTTGAGCTACGTGGACGGGTAGGCTTCCGCCATGCCGCAGTACACGCGTCTGGATGCCGCAGCGGTGCGCGATACCGTCGACCGCCTCCAGCGTCGCATCGAAGCCCGGTTCCCCACCCGGAACCTACCCAAGGTTGCGACGGAGGTCAGCAGCACCATCGACGAGCTCCTCATCCGCCCGAGGTCGCGCTGGCATGGCGTGGTGCAGGTGGTGAGCCGGGTGCTCATCGCGATCCTGGTGCTAACCCTCGTCGTCGCGTTCGCGATGCTGCTGACGGGCAGCGGCGGCACCCCCGATGAGCCCCGCGCGTGGGAGTGGGCGTCCATCGTCGAGTCGATGGTGAACGACGTGATCTTCGCGGCCGTCGCGATCTTCTTCCTGTGGCACGTTCCCAATCGCCTGCAGCGCCACCACTACCTGAAGTCGCTCCACAAGCTTCGCTCGCTGGCGCACATCATCGACATGCATCAGCTCTCGAAGGATCCGGAGCGGCTCGCCACTGGCTACCAGCGCACCGAGCACAGCCTCGACATCGGCATGGACATGCACGAGCTGTGGGCCTACCTTGACTACTGCTCGGAGCTGCTGTCACTTGTCGGTAAGGCGGCGGCGCTCTTCGCCGAACACTGCGACGATGACACCGTGCTCGCCACGGTGGAGGGCATCGAGGAACTCACGACGGGCATGAGCCGCAAAATCTGGCAGAAAATCTCGCTGCTGCGGGCCGCAAACGCCAGCTGACCGAGCCGTCTCGTACGAGGCACGGGCGGTGAAACTTCATAATCCGTACGCAGATTGACTCAACATGCCGAAATCGGGGGGTTAGGTGAATCTGCGTACGGATTTTGAAGTTTTTTGGGGCATCAGCCCAGCGCCGCCTGCTTGTCCTGGATCGCGGCGGCGACGTTCGTCGGTACGTAGCTCGACACATCGCCGCCCAGCCGGAACACCTCACGCAGGATAGTGGAGGAGAGCGTGACGTACTCCTTCGACGCGGGCAGCAGCACCGTCTCGATGCCGGTCAGCGAATGGTTCATGTGCGCTTGCTGCAGCTCGAAGTCGAAATCAGCGCCGAATCGGAGCCCCTTCACAATCGCGACGGCGTCATGCTGCCGCGCGAAATCCACCAGCAGTCCGCTCAGGGGCTCGACATGCACGCCGTCGAGGTGCTGCAGCGCACCCTGCACGAGTTCGATGCGTTCCTCGTAGTTGAACACGTAGGTTTTCGACGAGTTGCGTCCCACAGCCACGACGACTTCCCCGAACAGCCGTTGGGCGCGTTCGGCCACGTCGACGTGCCCCAGGGTGATCGGGTCGAACGAGCCCGCGTACACCACTTTCGCCATCATCTACCTCCACCGGGGCATTAGTCGGTTGCCCCAAACCATAGTGTCGTCTCACCGTACCGGCGCTCCCACTGATCTGTGAAGATACCCGGCCAATCTGGCGCCCCGCTCGCGGTGGCTCGCTCCACGACGACGAGCGCGCGCGGTAGGAGGAACCCGCCGGCGGCGAGGCCCTCGAGGAGTTCGCTGAGCGCGGCGTCGGCGAACTGGTACGGCGGGTCGGCGAAGACGAGGTCGTAGCCTGGCGGCAGCGTCGCGAGCGCCCCGGGCAGCCGGCCCTCGACCACCTTCGCGCGCAACCCAAGCTCGCTCGCGTTGGAGCCAATCAACCGCGCGGTGGGGCCGTCGGACTCTACGACGGTGACCCGCCCCGCTCCCCTGCTGGCGGCCTCGAGCCCGATGGCCCCCGACCCGCCGAAAAGATCGAGCACCGCCAACCCTGCGAGGTGTTCGTCGGCGGGCTCATCGGCGGTGCCAAACCAGCTTGCCAGCGCGGAGAAGAGCGCTTCGCGAACGCGGTCGGTGGTGGGGCGGGTGCGATCACCCTTGGGTGTGGCGAGCCGGCGCCCCTTGGCGCTGCCCGCGATGATTCGGCTCATCCCTTCTCCAACCACTCGCCCGCAGCCACCTGCGTGGCCTGCTCCAGCAGGTCCGCCAGCAGGAGGTCGTCGGCGGCGCGGGGATCGTCGACCACTTGCTCCGCCAGCGCCTTCGCCTGCTGGATGAGTTCGACGTCGGCGATTCGCAAAATCTTCAGCGACGAGCCGCCCGACTGTCCCACACCAAGCACGTCTCCCTCGCGCCGCAGCTCGAGGTCGACCTCCGCGAGGTGGAATCCGTCGCGCGACCCCTCGACGGCCTCGAGGCGCGTGTGGGCTTGCTCGTCCTCGTCACGCAGCGGCGCCATGAGTAGGCACAACCCCTTGTGGGAGCCTCGTCCGATGCGCCCGCGGAGCTGGTGCAGCTGTGAGATGCCGAAGCGGTCGGCGTCGAGGACCACCATCACCGACGCGTTGGGCACGTCGACGCCGACCTCCACGACGGTGGTCGCCACGATCACGTCCACCTCACCCGCTGAGAACGCGCGCATGGTCGCGTCGCGTTCCTCTGTGGGCTGCTGGCCGTGCACCATGCCGATGCGCAAACCTTCGAGCGGCCCGGATTCGAGCTCTGCGGCAAGCTCCGTCACCGACGCGAGTGTGCGCTCATCGTCGCCCTTGGTGGACGTCTGTTCCGGGGTGATCGATGGGCACACGACGAAGGCCTGCCGCCCGGCGGCAACCTCTTCCCGGATGCGCTCCCACGCGCGATCTACCCAGTTGGGGTGCCGCAGCGTGTTCACGAACACGGTTTGCACTTCCTCGCGGCCGCGTGGGAGCTGGCGAAGCTCGGAGACGGCGAGGTCGCCGAAGATCGTCATGGCGATAGAGCGTGGAATCGGGGTGGCGGTCATGACGAGCGTGTGGGGCTTCTGGGCGGCTTTCTTACTCAGGGCCGCGCGCTGTTCGACGCCGAAGCGGTGCTGCTCGTCGATGACGACGAGCCCGAGGTCGAAGAACGCCACCGGGTCGGAGAACAACGCGTGCGTGCCGACGACGATGCCCGCCTCGCCGGTGACGATGTGGTTGAGCGCCTCGCGCTTCTCCGCCGTCGACATGGAGCCCGTGAGCAGCGTCACATGCGTGCCTCGCGGTTGCGCCAGGGTGCGCCCGTCGCCGAGCTCTCCGAGCATGGCCTTGATGGAGCCGAAATGCTGCTTGGCAAGCACCTCCGTGGGCGCGACGAGCACGGCCTGGCCGCCGGCGTCGACCACGGCACACATAGCTCTGAGCGCGACGAGAGTCTTGCCCGATCCCACCTCGCCCTGCAGCAGTCGATGCATGGGAGCGGGGCGTGCCAGCTCGTCAAAGATGGTCTCCCCCACGCTGCGTTGGTCGTCGGTGAGCGCGAAGGGCAGGCGCTCGTCGAGTGCGTCGAGGAGGCCACCGACGGTGCGCGTGCGGGGCTTGGCGGTCTCGGACGCCATGGTTGCGCGACGGTGGGCCATCGCCAGCTGAATCCCGAAGGCCTCGTCGAATCGCAGCCGATCGATGCCTCGCTCCGCCTCGGCCATGTCGACCGGCTCGTGCACGCTGCGCAGCGCCTCAACAAAGGACGGCTGGCCGGCCTCCTCGAGCACCCACTGCGGCAACGTTTCGCCGTCGATGGTGGGCAGGAGCATCTGGATGGTCTCGGCCACCATCCAGGTTTGGAACGTCGACGTGGCCGGATAGATGCCCACCATCGTCGCGCGCTGCGCCATCCGCCCCATGGCTTGGCGGTTGTCTTCGTCGGCTTGTTGTTTCGCGGAGCGCTTGCGGTCTTTGCCGCCGGTGATGCGCGCGCCGTCGAGCATGACGAAGTCGGGGTGACTCAGCTGGAGCTGGTCGCGGAATACGCCTATCTTGCCGGCGAACAGCCCTCGGTCGCCCGGGTGCAGGAGGTTCTTCCAGTAGTCAGCGAGAAATTGCGCCTTGGCTCCGGGCACGAACAGCGTGACGTCCAGCCGGCACCCCGCCTCGTCGGCGATGGTGGCCACGACGCGCGTCTTGCGCCCGTACACGACGGAGGAATGCACCACTTTGGCGATGACGGCAACGTCCTCGCCCTCGCGAAGGCTCTCAAACGACGACATCTGCGTGCCCGGGATATACCGACGGGGCACGTGGCGCAGCAGGTCGTCGAGGGTGTGCAGCCCGATGGCGGCCAGCTTCTTCGCGGTGGCGGCGCCGACGACGTCGGGCAGGCTCCGCGCGAGTTCGCGGTAGATCGGGGTGCGGAACATGAGTGAAAGCCTAGCGAGATACAAAACGAGGCGGCCTCATGAGACCGCCTCGTTCGTTACGCGTAGTGCAGCGTCACTTCGCCAGGATCTTGCCCGACTTGATGCACGCTGTGCAGGCGTTGATCTTCTTGGCACGCCCGCTGACGGACGCGCTCACCGGCTGGATGTTGGGGTTCCAGCGGCGCTTGGTCTTCTTCTTGGACCAAGGGACGTTATGGCCAAAGCCGGGACCCTTGGCGCAGATGTCACACACGGCAGCCATCAGAATCTCCTTGATAGAACGGGGCGTTGCGCTCAGGCAACCGCACAAGACTAACCCAAATTCGCCTGTCCGCACAAATCCGACCGTTATCCTCCACACGCAGCTGAGATACCCAGCCTTCTGAGGATTTTTGGCAGGCGTGGAGGAAAACGGTCATCGCGGCTAGCGCTTGCGGCGTCGACGCTGGGGGCGGTCGCCGCCGTCTGCCGGGGCCTGGGAGTCCGTGGGTTCCTCGAATTTGAGGTATCCCTGGCCGTGGCAGTGCTCGCACTCCTCAGTGAACGCTTCGGCTAGGCCGGTGCCGATGCGCTTGCGCGTCATCTGCACGAGGCCGAGGCTCGTGACCTCCGCTACCTGGTGGCGGGTACGGTCGCGGCTGAGGCATTCGACGAGGCGGCGCAGCAGCAGCTCGCGGTTGCTGGGGAGCACCATGTCGATGAAGTCGACGACGATGATGCCGCCCAGGTCACGCAGGCGCAGCTGGCGGACGATCTCCTCCGCAGCCTCGAGGTTGTTCGATGTCACCGTGGCCTCGAGGTTGCCGCCCGACCCGGTGAAGCGTCCGGTGTTGACGTCGATCACGGTCATGGCCTCGGTGCGATCAATCACGAGTGATCCGCCCGACGGGAGGAACACCTTGCGGTCGAGCGCCTTGGCGATCTGTTCGTCGATGCGGTGCACCGCGAAGACGTCCTTGCCGTCCTCGCCCGGCTCGTAGTGCTGCACGCGATCCAGCAAGTTCGGCGCGACGTGCCCGACGTAGGCCGAGATGGCGTCGAAGGCGTCCTCGGGGCCGCCGTTGCCTTGCACCTGAATCTGCTCGAAATCCTCGGTGAAGAGGTCGCGGATGATGCGCAGCGTGAGATCGGGCTCGGTGTAGAGCGCGTGGGGTGCTCCCCCTTGCTTCGAGCGCTTCTCGATCACTTCCCACTGGGCCTTCAGCCGGCTGATGTCGCGCACCAGATCTTCTTCGCCGACGCCCTCCGCCGCGGTACGGACGATCACCGACTCCTCGTCGGAGATGTGGTTGCCAAGCACGCTGCGCAGGCGTGAACGCTCGGTGTCGGGCAGCTTGCGGGAGATGCCGGAGAGATGACCGCCCGGCGAGTAGACGATGTAGCGGCCAGGCAGCGAGATGTGATGCGTGAGCCTGGCGCCCTTCTGCCCCACCGGGTCTTTCGTGACCTGCACGACGATGGTCTGCCCGGACTTGAGGACGTTCTCGACCTTGCGGTCTTCACCGGTCACGCCGAAGGAATCCCAGTCGACCTCGCCCGCGTACAGCACGGCATTGCGTCCGCGGCCGATGTCGATGAAGGCGGCTTCCATGCTCGGCAGCACGTTCTGGATCTTGCCGAGGTAGATGTTGCCGATGAGCGACGACGCCGACGGGCGGTCGACGTAGTGCTCCACCAAAATGTCGTCTTCGAGTACGGCGAGCTGCGTGTACTCCTCGCTCTGTCGCACCACGAGCTTGCGGTTCACGGATTCGCGGCGCGCAAGGAACTCGGCTTCGCTCAGGATGGGAGCACGACGTCGGCCCGCCGCACGCGATTCCTTGCGACGCTGCCGCTTGGCCTCCATCCGCGTGGAGCCTTCGATGCCAGTGACCTCGTCGTCGCTCGAATCGGAGCTGCCGCTCCCACCCCGGCGGCGACGTCGACGGCGACGGCGAGAGGTGCCGTTGTCACCGTTGTCGCCGTTGTCCTCGTCGTCCTTGCTCTTGTCGTCGTTCTTGTCGGCGTCAGAGCCATCGTCGGACTGGTCGCTCGACTTCTCGGCGTTGTCGTCGGAGTCGTCGTCGCTGCTGTCGTCGGAATCGTCATCGTTGTCGTCGTTGTCGCGGTTGTTGTTACCGCGACGCCGGCGCCGGCCACCGCGTCGACGACGACGTCTCGACGGCTTGTCCTCCACCTGGTTGTCGTCGCCCGAGTCGTTGTCTTGTGACTCGGACTCGTCGTTCTCGTCGCTGGAATCGGACTCTTGCGCCTTGTCGGCGGCATCCTCGTCGTCGGACTGGTCGTCCTCGCCATCGTCACCGCCGGCGATAGCTCCGGCAAGCTCGGCGAGCTGCTTCTCGCGATCCTCGCTGCTCATGAACGGGTTGGCGACCACCTCGCGACGAGCCTGCGCCAGCTTCTCCGCTTCGGCCAGCTTGGCAGACACGTCGTCTTCTTCGCCGCTGTCTTCTGCAGACTCGTCCTGGGCGGGCTCGGTGGACGGCGTCGGCGCGTCCTCCGCTGGGGCTTCGCTCTTGGGCGAGCGTCGACGGCGGCTCCTGGTGGGCTTCTCCTCCGCCGGGGCCTCCTCCACCGGAGCTTCTGCCGACGACGCATCCGCCGCCGGTGCCTCTACCGCGCTGTCTTCTTGGGGCGTCGCCTTCTTGCGCCTTGACGTCGACTTGGGCTTCTGCTCCGACTCGCCCGAATTCTCGCTCGATTCCGCGGGAGCTTCCTCCTGGCGTTTCGTCGAGCGGCGGCGACGCGTCGGCTTCTGCTCTTCGGCTGCGGGTTCATCCGCAGACGCCGACTCCTGCGTCGGTGCCTCAGCCTGCTTCGGCGCGTCGCCGGTGACGACGACGGCCTCGTCTGCAGCGGCGGGTGCCGCCTTGCGGGTGGCGCGGCGCCTGGCAGGACGCTTAGGCGCCTCCTCCGCGGGCTCCGCGGCGGGCTGCGCCGCCTCGGCGTCGACCTGCGCGGCGCTCGTCTGCGCTTCTGCAGCGCTCACTTCCACCTTCACCGGGGCGCCTGCCGGGCGCGATGCCGCACGTCGGCGACGCGGACGCGCGGATTCAGATGGCTCGTTAGATTCGGGTACGACCTGGTCGGTCATGGAGAAACTCCTTACGCGCATGATGCGCGGACGGGCACAACCGTGTTGTGCCAAAAACCTATGGCCCCCAGGCGCTACGAGGCAGTCGCGTGCAAACCTATGTCGCGGTGCAGCCTCGTGCTTCCCGGTGGCGCCGGCGGCGCCTTGACCTGCAGCTATCTTCGCACACGAAGCCAAATTCTTGCCACATCGACGCGGCAACGTCCGGACTTTCGCGCGAGTAGTTAGGGGCGCAGCGGGTCGCCGATCTCACCGTCTGCGAGCGGGCCCTGGCAGATGCGTCGCAGCAACGGCTGCCCCGCGAGAGCGGGCTCCAGCGAACGCAGCGCGGTGACCACATCGTCGGGCCGAACCAACGGCACGGTGTGCCGCAGGCGCATCGTGAGCAGCTGAGCATCGGTGGTGCAGTGCAGCACCGCGGCCCGGGCGTCGAACGTGCGAAGGCCGTTCTTCGTCATGCGCTCCACCTCGTGGCTGTCTTCGGCGAGGAACCGCGCGACGGCACCCTCCATCGTGGCGGGGTCGACGTCGGGCAGCGACACCTCCCAGTCGGATGCCTGCAGAAGGTCGCCGAGCGACTCGGGCACTGCGTCGGCGGCGTCGAGGACGACAAAGCCGTTCGGCAGCGACGAGTTCAGGGCCTCCTGCACCTTCTCCGGCGAGCAGCGCTGGGCAAGCCCGAGTTCCACGTACTCCGCCTCGGATGCGGCGGAGGTGGGCGCGGCGTTGGCGTACGAGATGCGCGGGTGCGGGTTGAAGCCCGATGAGTAGGCCATCGGCACATCGGCCCGGCGCAGCGCGCGCTCGAGGGCACGGCCGAAATCACGATGCGACGTGAACCTCGCCGCCCCGCGTTTGGCGTATCGGATACGAAGTTTCTGCACCGGGGGTGGCTGCTGGGGAGGCTGCTTGCGCTTACTCACGAGGCATCACTCTACCGGGCGCGATCGCCCCGAACGACGCGCAGCGTCACAGCTGTGCGTTGATCGCTTCGACGAGCCTCTTCGATTTCTCAGTCTCGAATTTGGGTGTCAGCTCCACCTTGCCGTCAGCGACTTCGACGCGTCCTCCGTCGATACTGATGACATGGCCTGAAGGGAGATCCGCAACGACGCCTGCGGCCTCTGAAGCAAGCTGCTCGGGCTCCACCCCGTCAGCGGGATGCAGCGCCAGCACATCCTTGCCGTTCCTGATCTCCCGCACCTTCCCTCCTTCGGCGATGGGCGCGAGTTCACGAAGGGAAAGAGGCCCCCCTGCATTGCGCACTTCGACTCCCTCGTACACCCATTTCCGTACGCTCGCCTGACAGCCCTCAGGATTCGGCGCATCGAACCAGTCATAGAACGTTTCGGATGGTCCTTCCGCAACGATTTCACAGGCCGAACCCGGGTTGAACCACGTGGCTGTTGTAGCTCCCCGGCGGAGTTCTTCGAAGAGCGACGTGAACGACTCGGGGCTGAAGCCTGGCTCGCGGAAATTCCGAGAAATCCCCAACTCGAACGTGCCGCCATGCACCTGCTGCACATACCGGAACCGTTCGACACCGAGGTCCAGATCTGCTACCCGAACGAGCGCTCGTCGAGCCACCTTCTCCGCCTCTTCCGGGCTCAGGTCGTCGCGCCCGTGCACCTTCGGGTACGGTGCGCTCCCTAGCCCGCCTGCGGTGGCATGGGACGTCACTTCGACGTGGTCCACGCCGTCGATGGCGCTCAGCTCCGCAATGAGCTGCTCTTTGTTCTCGCCGTCCTTATTGTTGAGAAGACTGCACCCGGCCAAGGCCACAGCCGCGAGGATGGCGACGATGCCCCGAATGATTCGCATACAACGAGTATGGCGTCAGCTCAGGTCACGCTTCACGACGCTCAGCGGGATCAGGGTCTGCCCCGTCGGGCCGATCTGGATGTCCGTGCCCATCTGCGGGCACACCCCACAGTCGTAGCAGGGTGTCCAGCGGCAGTCGTCGACGGGTTGCTCGTCGAGCGCCTCCTGCCAGTCTTCCCACAGCCAGTCGCGGTCGAGGCCGGAGTCGAGGTGATCCCACGGGAGGATTTCCTCGTACTCACGCTCGCGCGTGGTGAACCAGTCGAGGTCGACGCCGAACGGCGCGAGTTCTTCGTTGGCGCACTGCACCCAGCGTTCGTAGCTGAAGTGCTCGCTCCAGCCATCGAACTGGCCGCCCTCGCGCCACACGCGTTCGATGACCTTCCCGACGCGACGATCACCGCGGCTCAGCAGTCCTTCGACGATGCCCGGCTCGCCCTCGTGGTAGCGCAGCCCGATCGATTTGCCGTAGTGGCGGTTCTCACGGATCTTGTCGCGCAGCGCGTAGAGGCGGTGGTTGATCGTCTCTGCGCTCGCTTGCGCGGCCCATTGGAAGGGCGTGTGCGGCTTCGGCACGAATCCGCCGATCGACACGGTGCAGCGGATATCCTTCGTGCCTGCCACTTTCCGCCCAGTCTCGATCACGCGAGCCGCCATATCCGCGATGGCGAGCACGTCCTCGTCGGTCTCGGTAGGCAGGCCGCACATGAAGTACAGCTTCACTTGCCGCCAACCGTTGCCGAACGCGGTGGCGACGGTGTCGATGAGGTCGTCCTCGGTGACCATCTTGTTGATGACCTTGCGCATCCGCTCCGAACCGCCCTCGGGCGCGAAGGTGAGGCCCGAGCGTCGACCGTTGCGGCTGAGCTCATTGGCGAGGTCGATGTTGAACGCATCGACGCGGGTGCTGGGCAGCGAGAGCGACACGTTGGTGCCCTCGTAGCGGTCCGCCAGTTGCTTGGTGACGTCGGCGATCTCGGAATGATCGGCCGACGACAGCGACAACAGGCCGATCTCCTCCAGGCCGGTCGCCTCGAGTCCGCCAGCCACCATCTCACCAATGGTCTGAATGTTGCGCTCGCGGACCGGGCGGGTGATCATGCCCGCCTGGCAGAAGCGGCAGCCGCGGGTGCAACCGCGGAAGATCTCCACCGAGTAGCGTTCGTGCACGGTCTCCGCGAGCGGAACAATCGGCTTCTTTGGGTATGGCCACGCGTCGAGGTCCATGAGCGTGTGCTTGCGCACCTGGAACGGCGCGGCCGGACGGTTTGGCGCGACGCGCATGATGCGGCCGTCGTCAAGGTATTCGACGTCGTAGAAGCGTGGGATGTAGAACGCACCCGTTTCGGCCAGGCGTTCCAGGAGCCCGTCGCGGCCTCCGGGGCGCCCTTCCTGCTTCCACTCGCGCACAATGTCAGAGATGTGCAGCGACGCCTCCTCGCCGTCGCCGAGCACCGCAACGTCGATGAAGTCGGCGATGGGTTCCGGGTTGAAGGCCGCGTGCCCGCCGGCCACGACGATGGGGTCCCCGTCGCCGCGCTCATCGGCGTGCAGCGGGATGCCGGCCAGGTCGAGCATGCTCAGCAGGTTGGTGTACCCGAGCTCAGTGGAGAAGCTGAGCCCGAACACGTCGAAGTCACCGATGGCGCGGTGCGCGTCGAGGGTGAACTGAGGGATGCGTGCTTCCCTCATCCGAGTGGCCATGTCGGGCCACACGGAGTAGGTGCGTTCGGCCAGGATCCAGTCCTGCTCGTTGAGGATCTCGTAGAGGATGGCGACGCCCTGGTTGGGCTGCCCAACCTCGTAGGCATCGGGGTACGCGAGCGCCCAGCGCACGTCGACGGCGTCCCATTCCTTCACGACGGAGTTGAGCTCACCGCCCACGTATTGGATGGGCTTGGAGACCTGCGCGAGCAACGGCTCGAGCTCGGGGAACAGGGTCTGTCCTGGCATGGTGGCAGTCATAACGCGCCGATTGTAACTGCCGTATGGCGCGAGCCGGGAATCATCCGCGGGCACCTACCAGCGCGTTGCACGACTGAGCGCACACCAGACGACGAAAATGCCTCCAAAAAGGCGAAAATAGCGATCTGGTGTGCGCTCAGTCGCGGGTCACGCTGAAGCCGTTAGCGCTGCGGGAACCAGAGCGCGATCTCAGAGGCAGCCGTGGCCTCCGAGTCGGACGCGTGCACACCGTTTTCGCGCACGCTCGTGCCGAAGCGCTGCCGGATGGTGCCCTCGTCGGCCTTCGACGGGTCGGTGACACCGTTCAATGCACGCACCTTCTGGATGGCGTCGTCGCCGGAGAGGATCACCGCTACGAGCGGGCCGGAGGTCATGAACTCGCGCAACGGCGGGTAGTAGTCGCGTTCCAGGTGCTCGGCGTAGTGCTGGTCGGAGAAGGCGCCGTCGATGGTGCGCAGTTCCATGGCTTCGACGGTGAGCCCCGCATCCTCGTAGGTGGTGAGGATATGGCCGACATGGCCGGCGGCCACCGCGTCGGGTTTGATGATGACGAATGTCTCGTTCACTGGGCTTCCTTCTTTGCTTCGATTCGTTTACCGAGTACGTATGAGGTTATCCACAGCAGGGCGAAGATTGCACCCATCACGTACATCCACCAGGTGAGGAGCCCCAGTAGCAGGAGGCCTGCCTGCCCAAGCCACCCGACGGGGTATCCCCATGATTTCTTGATTCCGCCCGCGGCGGCGACGAGCAGCAGCGTCTCCACCGAGCACGCCGCTACTGCCATGCCCACGTCCGCTCCGGCTACCTGCAACATGCCGGGAAACGAGAGCCACGCGACGATGATCTCGAACACGAGCAGGGCCCGCATCGAGGCGTTCATGGGGTTGCTGGGATCAAGCCTCATCGGTGGTGTCCTTCGCCAGCAGCGCGCAGGCTTCTCCCGCCGCGATCACGGAGCCGGCGACGAGGATGCCGGCGTGTTCGGAGAGTGTGTCTGCGAGCATCACTGCGGTGTCGAGCGCCTCGGCCATGGTTGCCGACTGGTGGATCACACCGTCGGGGAAGAATTCCCGCGCCTCCTCAGCGAGCTCGGCAATCTCGCGTGCTCGCGGCGAAGACTGCACTTTGGTGATGACGATGACGTCCATGATCTCCGAGAAGATGCGCAGCACTTCACGGGAGTCTTTGTCTTGCATCATCGCGACGACGCCGATGGTCGGCTGGAAGGTGAACGCTTCGCTGAATCCCTTCGCGGTGGCGAGAGCCGCCTGCGGGTTATGGGCGGTGTCGATGACGATGGGGGGCGACGTGCGCACGCGTTCGAGCCGTGCCGGCGCCTCCACCTGGCCGAGCCCTTCGACGATGATCTCCGGATGCAGCGGTTTCCCGCCCAGGAATGCCTCCACGGCGGCGACCGACAGCGCCGCGTTGCGCGCCATGTGCTCGCCGAACAGCGGGAGGAACACGTCACCGACAGGTCCTCCCTCCGTCGCGATGCGCAGCAGCTGTCCGCCGATGGCAGCCTGGCGGTCGATGAGCCCGAAATCGGGGCCCTCGGCCTTGACGCGGGCGCCTACCTCGACGGCGCGCTCCAGCAGCACGGGTGCCGCCGCTGGATCTTGCCCGGCGAGCACCGCCGTCGCGCCTTCCTTGATGATGCCGGCCTTCTCGCCCGCGACCTCCTGGATGGTGGAGCCGAGGATGTGCGTGTGATCCAGTCCGACGGGGCAGATGACAGCTACCTGCGGGTCAGCGACGCTGGTAGCGTCCCAGCGGCCTCCGAGCCCGACTTCCATCACGGCCACGTCGACGGGTGCGTCAGCGAATGCGGCATAGGCGAGGCCGGTGATCACCTCGAAGAAGGTCATCGCGACGTCGTCGTGGCGCTCACCATCCACCATGCGCACGTAGGGCTCGATGTCTTCCCACACCGCGACGAAGTCCTCCTGCGAGATGGGTACCCCGTCGATGCAGATACGTTCCCGAACGTCAGTGAGGTGTGGCGACGAAAACCGCCCCGTGCGCAACCCGCTAGCGCGCAAGAGCGCGTCGATCATGATCGCCGTCGAACCCTTGCCGTTGGTGCCCGCAACCTGGATGACAGGGACCGCGCGCTGCGGATCTCCCAGGAGGTCCATGAGCGCGGCGATGCGCTTCAGACTGGGCGCCACCCGGTGTTCCGGCCAGCGGGCAGTGAGTTGAGCAGTGAGCTCGCGGTACGTCTCGTGCATGATGCCTTGATCGTAGGCCCTGACGGTTGGAAGTGCCCACTTTCGAGGCGCACGGCCACAGGCGGCGATATCGGGGCGTCGAGCACCAGCAAGGCTCCACTACACTGCAACTCGAGTGATACGGAACAAAACGGCACCGCGAGTCGTTGCGTTTCATTGAACCCTGAATCAGGATTGCTTGGAGAGACACCACGATGGCGAACAACCAAAATCTCAGCCGCCGCGCCATGCTGCGCCAGCAGCAGGAACTCGAACAACAGCGACGGCGCAGAAACCGGGTCATCGGCATCGGCGCCGGCATCGTGGCGTTGGCGCTCATCGTCGTGATTGCGGTGGTGGCCATCCCACCGATCCTGAGCAATCGGGGCGTCGAGGTGACGGAGAACCAGCAGACCCCGCCGAATGCCACGGCGGAGGGCGGCATCATGCAAGATGCCAAGATGCCCACCGACGGGGTGCCCAACGTCATCGCGTACACCGACTTCCTGTGTCCGCACTGCGCTGAGTACCAGGTCACCTATGGACCTGCACTGGAAGAGCTCGTTGCTCAGGGCAAGATCACCGTCGAGCACCGCACTGCGTACTTCATGGATGGTGAGACTGAAGCAGGCCCGTCGTACCGCGCTGCGATCGCTGCCGCGACGGCAGACGCCTTCGGCAAGTACCGGCAGTACGCGGATGTGCTGTTCCAGAACCAGAGCTCGTACTACCCAGAAAAAGACCTGCGTGAGAAGTTCGCGAAGCAGGCAGGCATCGAGGGCGACGATTTGAAGCAGTTCCAGGAATTGCTGCGGACGCGGGCGTACAAGGACTTCGCAGAGAAATCACACAAGGCCTTCATGGAATCCGGCGCCACCGGCACGCCCACCTATGTGGTGAATGGACAGAAGCTCATCTTCGGCAACCCCGAGACCGGCGAGCGGCTCATCCAGCCCGACGCCGCGTCGCTCCTGGATGCCATCACCAAGGCGCAGGAGGGCACCGACGCTCCCACCCACCAGCCGCTCGAGAAAAAGTAACGCCAACGTCGCTTGAGAGCCCGCACGCCACCTCGGTTGCGGGCTCTCACTCGTATTCGGGGGCTGAGCGAAACTGCGTGATGCGGGGCTTGCCACTAAGATCGCTGGCATGACCGAATTGCAATCCCGCATCCCCGACAAGCCGTCCCTCGAAGGCCTCGAGGAGAAGTGGGGCAAGGTGTGGAGCGACGAAGCCACGTACGCGTTCCGTCGCCCGGCCTCCCGCGAAGCCGTGTTCTCCATCGACACCCCGCCGCCCACCGTCTCCGGCTCGCTGCACGTCGGTCACGTATTCAGCTACACCCACACCGACGTGGTGGCCCGCTACCAGCGCATGCGCGGCAAGGAAGTGTTCTACCCCATGGGTTGGGACGATAACGGCCTACCAACCGAGCGCCGCGTGCAGAACTACTACGGCGTGCGCTGCGATCCGTCGCTGCCCTACGACCCCGAGTTCCAGCCTCCCGCCAAGCCTGACCCGAAGCGCCAGGTAGCGGTGTCTCGTCGCAATTTCATCGAGCTGTGCGAGGAACTGACGGCCATCGACGAACAGGTGTTCGAGGCGCTGTGGCGCAGGCTTGGGCTTTCGGTCGACTGGGATCTGCTCTACACCACGATCGGGCGCGACACCCAGGCCATCGCCCAGAAGGCCTTCCTGCGCAACCTGCAGCGTGGCGAGGCGTACATGAACCATGCGCCGACGCTGTGGGATGTGACGTTCCAGACCGCCGTCGCGCAGGCCGAGCTCGAAGCCCGCGACTACCCCGGCGCCTACCACCGCGTCGCCTTCACGAAGGCCGACGGCTCCCCCGTCTTCATCGAAACCACCCGCCCCGAGCTGCTGGTGAGCGTGTGTGCGCTCATCGCGCACCCCGACGACGAGCGCTACCAAGACCTGTTTGGGCAGACGGTGACGTCGCCGGTGTTCGGCGTGGAGATTCCCGTCCTCGCCCACCGCGACGCGGAGCCCGACAAGGGCGCCGGCATCGCCATGTGCTGTACCTTCGGTGATCTCACCGACGTCACCTGGTGGCGCGAGCTCGACCTCCCCACGCGCACGGTGATTGGCCGCGACGGGCGGTTTGTGCGCGAGACGCCCGAGTGGGTCACCAACACCGAGCCCTACGAGCAGCTCGCCGGCAAGACGGTGTTCTCCGCCCGCGAGGCCACCGTCGCGATGCTGCGCGAATCCGGCGCGATGACCGAGGAGCCGAAGGCCACCACCCGTAAGGCGAACTTCTTCGAGAAGGGCGACAAGCCGCTCGAGATCGTCGCCACCAGGCAGTGGTACATCTCCAACGGTGGCCGTGACGACGAGCTCAAGGCCAAGCTGCGCGCCCGCGGCGAGGAGCTGCAGTGGGTGCCCGAGCACATGCGGCACCGCTACGACAACTGGGTGGAAGGCCTCAACGGCGACTGGCTGATCTCGCGCCAGCGGTTCTTCGGCGTGCCGTTCCCCGTCTGGTATCCGCTCGATGCCGACGGCGAGCCCGACTATGATCACCCGATCGTCCCCGACGAGGCCGAGCTGCCCGTCGACCCGATGTCTCAGGCGCCCGAGGGCTACGACGAATCCCAGCGCGGTCAGGCGGACGGCTTCATGGCGGACCCGGACGTGATGGACACGTGGGCGACGTCGTCGCTCACCCCCGAACTAGCCTGCGGTTGGCAGCGCGACGAGGAACTGTTCAACCTCACATTCCCGATGGATGTGGCTCCGCAGGCTCACGACATCATCCGCACCTGGCTGTTCTCCCGCGTCGTGCGCTCCCACTTCGAGTTCGATTCGTTGCCGTGGAAGCGCGCCACGATTTCGGGTTTCGTGGTCGACCCCGACCGCAAGAAGATGTCCAAGTCGAAGGGCAACGTGGTGGTGCCCACCGAGATCCTCGATAAGTTCGGCTCGGACGCCGTGCGCTGGCGCGCAGCCATGGCCCGCCCGGGGCTTGATTCGCCGTTCGACGAGTCGCAGATGAAGGTGGGCCGCCGCCTGGCTATGAAAGTGCTGAACGCATCGAAGTTCGCGCTGTCTCGCGCGGAGGGTGAGTTCACGCTCGATGAGGTCACCAACCCGCTCGACCGTGCGCTGCTCGCCTCGCTGCGGGGCGTGGTGGCGCAGGCCACCCAGGCGTTCGACGCGTACGACTACACGTCGGCGCTCGAGGCCGCGGAGCAATTCTTCTGGGCATTCTGCGACGACTACATCGAGCTCGTGAAGGAGCGCGCCTACTCCGACGACGAGGGGTCCCGCTCCGCGAAGGCCGCGCTGCAGCACGCGCTGGACGTACAGCTGCGCCTGCTCGCGCCGTTCCTGCCGTACGTGACGGAGGAGACGTGGAGCTGGTTCCGCGACGGCTCCATCCACCGCTCGGCTTGGCCCACCGTCGACGAGCTGCCTGAGGCCGACACCGAGCTCATGGACGACGTGGCGTCGGCGCTCATCGTGATCCGTGGTGCGAAGTCGAACGCGAAGGTGTCGATGCGCACGGAGGTCGTGAAGGCCGCATTCAGTGGCCCCGCTGACGTGCTGGAGCGGCTGCGCACCATCGAAAGCGACCTGCGCGCCGTCGGGCGCATCGTCGGTGACGTGTCGTGGACCGTCGGCGGCGACGAGCTCGCCGTCGACGTGGAGCTTGCCGCGCAGGAGTGATACTCCCGCTGCGACCGGCTTCGGGGAGGTCGTTCGTCGGGAAGCGCCTCGGCTGAGACGCCTCCCGACGAATCTGCTCACCCCTTCACGCACAGGATAGTGCGCAACCGCGCGACCACCTCAACCAGCGGCTGCTCGCCGGTGGTCTGCGCCTCAATGACCTTGGCGAGGTCTTTGTAGGCGCCGGGGATCTCGTCGAGCACACCCTCGTCCTTGCGGCACTCGATGCCTGCGGTCTGTGCCGCGAGGTCATCGACGGTGAACGCGCGCTTCGCTGCCCGCCTGGACATCCGGCGTCCTGCGCCGTGCGAAGCGGAGTTGAGGCCCACCTCGTTGCCGAGGCCGCGCACCACGTAGGAGCCTGTTCCCATGGAGCCCGGGATGAGCCCCAGATCGCCGCGCCCCGCGCGGATGGCGCCCTTGCGGGTCACGACGAGCTCCACACCGTCGTACGTCTCTTCCGAGACGTAGTTGTGGTGGCAGTTCACGCCCTCGTCGAAGCGCACGTGCGGGAAGTGCTGCACGACGACGGCCTGCACCAGCGCCATCATCACCTCGCGGTTGGTCTTCGCGTAGGCCTGCGCCCAGTAGAGGTCGTGGAGGTACGCCGCCATCTCGTCGGTGCCCGCGAGGAACACGGCGAGGTCGCGGTCGGGCAGATCGAGGTTGTGGTTGAGCGTCTTCGCCGTCGCGATATGGCGCTCCGCGATCTCCTTGCCGATGTTGCGTGACCCGGAGTGCAGCATGAGCCACACGCGGTCGTCATCGTCGAGCGTGACCTCGATGAAGTGGTTTCCGCCGCCGAGGGTGCCGCACTGCGCCACCATCTTCTGCCGACGATCCCCCACGTTCGGCGCGCGCAGCTCGTCGAAGCCGCGTACGAGCGGATCGAACTGCGCAGCCAGGCGCGGGTTGTCGTCGAGGATGGGGGCGTGGCTGTCATGCTGGTGCCAGCCGACGGGGACCGCCGCCTCGATGGCGAGCCGAAGCGCAGAGAGGTCCTCGGGGAGGTCGTCTGCGGTGAGGCTCGTGCGGACGCCGATCATGCCGCAGCCGATGTCGACGCCGACCGCAGAGGGCGCGACGGCGTCGCGCATTGCGATCACGGATCCGACGGTGGCTCCCTTGCCGAGATGCACGTCGGGCATAACGCGGACACGATTGACCCACGGGAGCGACGCGATGTTGCGCAGCTGCTGCAGGGCTGCGTCCTCGACTTCCGACGGGTCGGCCCACAGGAGCACGTCGGCGTCCGAGCCGGGCAGTGCCGTGGGCAGGGTGGTGACCATTGGTCTGTTCCTTTCGTTCATATGGGTGCAGGCACACAACAAGGGCCCGGTCGCGCGCTGACCGGGCCCTTGTAAGGAAGTGTTTGGGTGTGCGTCAGGTAGACGGCACGGCGGACCGGTCACAGAAGACGAAGAACTTCTCACGCTGCAGTCGGGAGCACTGGTTCATCGTCATCTCCTTTCGGTCCAAAACGCCTGCGCAGGCGGACGCCTGCCCCATCAAGGTAGAGCACGCGCCCCGCCTGTGGCAAGGCGGGGCTCATCTAGGATCAGGCGAAGCGCGGTGCGCCCAGCGGCTTGGGTTCCTTTGCGGGAATGCGCTGGAGCCGCTGCAAGGCCTCCGCGATGGCCGCGTCGAGCTGCGGATCCTTATCGGATTCCCAGCTGTCGGGCGTCATCTCCACCTCGATGTCGGGGTCAACGCCGTGGTTCTCGACGCGCATCCCGGAGCGCTCAAACTGGATCCAGTAGCGCGGCTGCGTGACCTCGGTGCCGTCGACGAGCTGGAAGCGTCCGTCGATGCCGATCACGCCACCCCAGGAGCGCTCCCCCACCACCGGACCGAGCCCGTGTTCCTGGGCAGCGAGGGTGACGATGTCGCCGTCGGATCCAGCGTACGGGTTGGTGACGAACACGACGGGGCCGCGCAGGCCCTGCGCCGGGTAGGTGCCGAAGCCGTCGAGGTGGCGCGCGCCCGTGAATGCAACCACCTTGCGCATCAGCCGCTCCAACACGAGTTCGGAGGTGTGGCCTCCGCCGTTGTACCGCACGTCGACGACGATGCCGTCGCGCTGGGTTGCCTCGCCGATGAGTCGGTGGAACTCGGCCCAACCGAAGGCGGTCATGTCGGGCACGTGCACGTAGCCGAGCTTGCCGTCGGAAGCGCGATCAACGTATCGCACGTTGTGTTTCACCCATTCGTGGTAGCGCAGCGGCACCTCGGAGGCCACCGGCACCACCGCGACACGGCGCTTCATGCGCCCCCGGGCGAGCGTGAGCTCAATCGCTTTCTCCGCAGTTCCGACGAGCAGCTCGCCTATGTGTTTCGCTTCGGCGGTGGGATGACCATCGATGGCGAGGATCACGTCGCCGGGCTCCGCGCCGACACCCGCCGCCAGCAGCGGGGAACGTGCGCGGGGATCCGAGGATTCGCCCGGCAGGATACGGTCGATCACGATCTCCTGCTTGGAGTTGCGCCGGAATTCGGCGCCGAGCCAGCCGACGGGCGAACGCTCCCCCGTATTGGGCGGAATCACGTAACTGTGCGACGTGTTCAGTTCGCCGATGACTTCCCACAGCAGGTCGACCAGGTCGTCGTAGGTGGCGAGCTGACCGACGAGCGGGCGGTACTGGGCAACCACCGATTTCCAGTCGACGCCGTCCATGTCCTCGCGCCAGAAGTGGCTGGCCATGAGGCGTGTGGTCTCGTCGAACATCTGCTGCCAATCGGCGACGGGGTCGACGTCGCGGCGGAGACGGCTGAGGTCCACGCCAATCCTGTCGTCGTCCGGTTTCGAATCGGAGGGTTGCACCCACACCTCGTCGCCAGAACGCACGACGAGACGCTCACCGTTACCGGATACGGCCACGGAGTCGCACGCGTCGACGACCACCGTCGTCTTGCGCTGTTTGAACGAGAAGTGCTCGACGAGGTCCTTGGCGTCCTCGGTGCCGACGCGGCCGTCGCCCAGCACCGCACTCCCGGCGGTGGAGCGGGTCCAGATGACGCCGTCGGCGACGGGAGACACGCCGCGGAACTGCCCGCTGGGGACGGGAAACACCGAGAGGCGGTCTTCAAAGCCGTCCACGTCGAGGCTTCCTTGCGGAAGGTCGCTGCTGTCTTGGTCGTCCTTCTTGGCCTCGTCGGTGGCGCTGGAGTCGTCATCGGCCTCGCTGATCTGCCAACCGTCGGCGCTCACACCGAAGGGCGACGGTTCCTCGGCGCTCAGCGGCACCAGCCAGGGGCGCACGGTGTTGGTGAACGAGAGATCGAAGGTGAGCTCGTCGTAGCTGGGATCGATGGTGCGCGACGACAGGAAGATGAGGTACTTGCCGCAGGTGGAAAACTGCGGTGAGTAGTCGTTGAATTGACCCCTGGTGAGCGTAAACGAGGCGTCGTCGATGACGTCGTAGCCGACGAGCCTGCCGAGCATGCCCTCGTTGGCGATCGCCTCGCGCCACACGAGGTAGCGTCCATCGGGTGAGAAAGTGAAGCCGCTGGGCTCGCCATTGGGGGAACGTCCGATTTTCTTCAGCGATCCGCGGGCTACGTCGAGCAGGTAGATCGTGCCGTCGTGCGATCCGACGGCCACCTTGGAGCCCTGCGCGTTGGACTGCAGCTCTACGACGCGTCCGATGCGGCCTTGCGCGAGGCGGCGCACCGGCCCGTCGCCGTCGATGCCCTTGATTTCCAGGCAGTCTTCGCCGTCGACGTCGGAGGCCCAGATGGCTTTGCCGCTGCGACCGAGCAGCCGGGGTTCGCGGATGCGCACGCCGGGCGCGTCGGCCAGGGCCCGTGCGGGGCCAGAGCGGTGGGTGAGGAAGTACGCTGCCCCGCGCCACTCGAGCAAGGAGCCGTCGCCACCGTGGTCGGGGACGATGGCTTCGAGGCGCTCCCCAGGGGCGATGGAGACGGGCTGTGGGCGCCCGGTGGCGGTGCGCAGGTCGAGGGGCTCCGGGCGCCCCTCGAGCGAGGTCATGAGGTACAGCTGGCCGCGTGCGTGGTAGACGATGTTCTTGCCGTCGGTGGTGGCGTCGCGCACGTAGCCCTGCTCGAAGCCGTGCTTGGTGTGCTGTTTCGGGTTGCGGCCGGTGGCGGTGACCGACCACAGCTGTGCCTGGCCGCGGACGGCGTCGCCGCGATCAGAGGTGAAGATGATGCGGTCGCCGAACCAGCTGGGGCCGGCGAGGCTCGCCGCGGTGTCGGGCAGAATCCGCTTCCAGTCGGAGCGGCCGTCGGCGGAGGCCCAGAGCCGGATCGCCATGCCGCCGCGGTAGCGCTTCCAGTCGTGGGGGCCGTGGAAGTTCGGGCTCGCGACGACGGTGCCCGCCCGCCCGATAGCGGCGTCCATGGCGAGGCCGTAGGGCAATCGGGTGATGCGCCCGTCGAGGGAGACGGAGTACAGGTACGTCAGCCCGCGCGCCACCGTCTCGTGCGACGAGGCGATCATGATGTGCGAGTCGTCAATCCAGCCCGATACCTGCATCCTCGAGGCGCTGAGCCATGTGAGCCTGCGCGCGCCGCCGTCGGCATCCGTGACGTAGAGGTCCCAACCGCCGCCGGTGGTGGAGACGAAGGCGATGTCACGTCCGTTCGGAGCGAACCTCGGCGAACGTGGCGTCTCTTCACCCCGCGTCAACCGCGCCGCCGTGCCCCCACTCGTTTCGCCCAGCCAGAGGTCATCGTCAGCAACGAACACGATGTGTTTGCCGTGAATATGCGGGTAACGCCGGTAGTCATGACTCATAAGGCCCCAGCTTAGTCACGCACCGGGGTCCATCAGCTCCGTGAGCGGCGACGATCAGGCCGACAGGATCCGATGTGCCTCAATCTCGGTGCGGGAAATCAGCTCAGGGCCTTCTTCGCCGTGCACCGTGGCTGCCGTGACACGCACCATCGCGATGTCGTCGTTACTCGGCACCTCGAACATGACATCAAGCAGCAGCGTCTCCAGGATGGAGCGCAGCCCGCGGGCGCCCGTGTTGCGCTCGAGCGCGCTGTCCGCGATGGCCTCGATGGCGTCGTCGGAAAACTCGAGCTCCACCCCGTCGAGATCGAACAGCTTCTGGTACTGCTTGATAAGGGCGTTCTTGGGCTCGCGGAGGATACGGGCGAGGGAATCACGGTCGAGTGGAGATACCGACGTGACCACCGGCAGGCGTCCGATGAATTCCGGGATGAGCCCGAACTTGTGGAGGTCTTCTTGACGCACCTGCGCGAATGCGTCGACGAGCTCGTGCTCCCCATCGGTGTCGTTGCTGAACCCAAGCGCGCGTTTGCCCACGCGCTCTCGAATGATCTCTTCGAGACCAGCGAATGCTCCCCCGACGATGAAGAGCACCTTCGTCGTATCGATCTCGAGGAATTCCTGGTGCGGATGCTTGCGCCCGCCCTGCGGAGGCACCGATGCGACCGTGCCCTCGATGATTTTCAGCAGCGCTTGCTGGACGCCCTCGCCCGACACGTCGCGGGTGATGGAGGGGTTCTCCGATTTGCGAGCCACCTTGTCGATTTCGTCGATGTAGATGATGCCCGTCTCCGCTTTCTTGATGTCGAAGTCGGCGGCTTGGATGAGCTTCAGGAGGATGTTTTCGACATCTTCACCGACGTAGCCCGCCTCGGTGAGTGCCGTCGCGTCGCACATCGCGAAGGGCACGTTGAGCATGCGCGCCAGGGTCTGGGCGAGGTAGGTTTTCCCGCAGCCGGTAGGGCCGAGCATCAAGATGTTGGATTTGGCAACCTCGACGAGTTCCTCGTTCGCGCGGCGGGGGCGCTTCTGCTCGGCGCGGAGGCGCTTGTAGTGGTTGTAGACGGCTACGGCAAGGGTCTTCTTCGCATCGTCTTGACCAATGACGTAGGTGTCGAGAAAATCGCGGATCTCTCTCGGCTTGGGCAGCTCGGATAGCGCAGGGGCGTCAACGGCGTCGGGGAATTCTTCCTCGATCATCTCCTGACACAGGTCGATGCATTCGTCGCAGATGTACACGCCAGGGCCGGCAATGAGGCGTCGCACTTGCTTTTGCGACTTGCCGCAGAAGTTGCATTTGAACACTTCGCGGACATCACTCGCTAGTGCCATCGGCGGGCCTCCTCCCGGATTAGTTTCTCCACGTAAGCCTACCTACTCATCCGTGCAACTCCAGATGGCTCGCCGCACGGCTGCAGCGTGGTTGGCTCATGGGCGGGCGCGCGCAGATGCACCTTCAATATATTGGGGCCTCGAGGGTGTTCACATTCCCCCGAGGCCCCGACGCATCAGTGCTGACGTTACGCCTGCTTCATCGTCGTGAAGATGTCGTCGATGATGCCGTATTCCTTCGCCTCTTCGGCAGTGAGGAACTTGTCGCGCTCGATGTCCTTCGTGATCTTCTCGACCGGCTGGCCGGTATCTTCGGCGAGCATCTCCTCCATGCGTGCGCGGATACGCAGGATCTCCTTCGCCTGGATTTCGAGGTCGGACGACTGCCCGCGGCCGCCCTCGGTGGCTGGCTGGTGGATGAGGATGCGCGAGTTCGGCAGGGCGAAACGCTTACCCTTCGTGCCCGCAGCGAGCACCACCGCAGCGGCCGAGGCCGCCTGGCCCAGGCACACCGTCTGCACCTCTGGCTTGATGTAGCGCATCGTGTCATAGATAGCGGTGAGCGCGGTGAAGGAGCCGCCCGGAGAGTTGATGTAGATCGAGATGGGGCGCTCGGCATCCATCGACTGCAGGCACAGCAGCTGCGCCATCACGGCGTTGGCGATGTCGTCGCTGATGGGAGTGCCGAGGAAGATGATGCGGTCTTCGAACAGCTTCGTGTAGGGGTCGACGCGACGCACGCCGTAGCTGGTGCGCTCTTCCCACTGGGGGATGTAGTAGTCCATCGACGGGCCCGCCGGAGCCATTCCGCCGGGAAGGGTGAATTCGCTCACTGGTTCGGTGCCTCCGTGTTGATCTGCGACGCGCGCTCGTAGACGTGGTCAATGAAGCCGTATTCGAGTGCCTGCTCGGCCGTGAACCAGCGGTCGCGGTCGGAGTCGGCTTCAATCTGCTCGAGCGGCTGGCCGGTATGCTTCGCGATGAGCTCAGCCATGGTCTTCTTGATGTGCAGCGACTGCTCCGCCTGGATACGGATGTCCGACGCCGTGCCGCCGAGCCCGCCCGAGGGCTGGTGCATCATGATGCGGCTGTGCGGCAGCGCGTAGCGCTTGCCGGGGGTGCCTGCAGACAGCAGGAACTGCCCCATCGACGCAGCGAGACCCATCGCCACCGTGGCGACGTCGTTGCTGATCCATTGCATGGTGTCGAAGATGGCCATGCCGGAGTCGACGGAGCCACCGGGCGAGTTGATGTAGAGGAAAATGTCCTTGTGCGGATCCTCTGCATTGAGTAACAGCATCTGAGCGCAGATGGCGTTGGCGTTCTCGTCGCGCACCTCGGAGCCCAGGAAGATGATGCGGTTCGCGAGCAACGATTGGTACACGTTGTCGTTCATGCCCAGGCCCCCGGCGGCCGCCACTGCGGTGGGGTTCATTCGTTCAGTCACGATCCCCAACCTACCGGCACCAGGCGCCCGACCCAACACTTGGCCGAGCTGTTCGCCGTCGGCAGACCCATACGCACGACGAAAGGCGGCCCGCGTGTGCGGAGCCGCCCTTCGTTTGCTCGGCGTTGTGCGTTACTTGGCCTCGGTGTCGACGGCGATCTCTTCGCCGTCCACCTCGGTGACGATCTGCGCGGGAGCGGCCTCGGAGGCATCGTCGACAGGGGCTTCCTCGGGTTCGACGGGCTTCGGCATCTCGACGACGTTGCCCTCCGCGTCCTTCACCGTCGCGGCGACGCAGATGGCGGCGAGCGCCTTGCCGCGGCGCACCTCGGACATCCACTCAGCCATGTGGTTGTGCTCCATCATGTGCTGAATCTCGTCCTGCGGCGAGGTGCCGTTCATCTGGGCCTTCTGGAAGATGAGCTCCGTGAGGTCCTGCTGGGAGACGTCGACGGTGTGCTCCTCGGCGTACTTGTCGAGGATGATCTGGGCACGAAGCGCCTCTTCGCCGCGACGGTTGAGCTCAGCCCAGAAGGACTCCTCATCCTCAGCCTCTTCGTCTTCGGCTTCCTCGAGGTACTGCTGCAGGGTGAGCCCAGCGCGGGCGAGCTGCTGCTCGACGCCCTGGCGGCGGGCAGCGAGGTCGTCGGCGAGCGTCTTCTCGGGCAGCTCAAAGGAGGTGGCCTCGACGACGGCCTCGATGATCTTGTCGCGGGCGTCGGCGATCTGCTCCTGCTTGGCCTGCTGTTCGACGGCCTTGCGGAGGTCGTCCTTCATCTCTTCGACGGTGTCGAACTCGGACACCATCTGGGCGAACTCGTCGTCCACCTCGGGCAGATCCTGCTGCTGCACCTTCTTGACGGTGACCTCAATCTCGGCCTCTTCGCCGCGGTGGGCGCCGCCCAGCAGCGTCGAGGTGAAGGTGACGATGTCGCCGGCCTTGGTGCCGGTGACGGCCTTCTTGAGGCCCTCGAGCATGTTCTTGTCGTCGCCGATCTCGTACTCGAGATCTTCAGCGGTAGCGTCCTCGAGTTCCTTGCCGTCCTGGCTGGCCTTGAGGTCGATGGTGAGGAGGTCGCCCTTCTTGGCCTTGCGACCTACTTCCTTCGTTGTGGCGAAGCGCTTGCGGAGCAGTTCGATGCGCTCGTCGAGCTCCTCGTCGCTGCTCTGCGCGGCGTCGACCTCGACGTCGATCTTGTCGAAATCGGGGAGGTCGAAGTCGGGGCGAACATCGAGTTCGGCGGTGAATTCGACCAGTTCGTTGTCTTCGAGCTTGGTGACCTCGATGTCAGGCTGGCTGAGCGGGAAGAGCTTGTGCTCCTCGACGGCAGCACCGTAGGCGCCGGGCATGGCGTCGTTGATGGCTTCCTGCAGCACGACGCCGCGGCCGAAACGCTGGTCGATCACCGCTGCCGGCACCTTGCCCTTGCGGAAGCCGGGGATGTTCACCTGGCCGGCGATGTCCTTGTAAGCCTTGTCAAGGTGCGGCTTGAGATCGACGAATGGAATCTCAACAGTGAGCTTGACCCGCGTGGGGTTGAGCTGCTCGATAGTGCTAGGCACGAACTTGTCTCCTGAAATGGACGATTGTGACTGTGCAATCTTAGCGGTCCGTGTCAATCGGGTCACGCTCGCCGGGTTCGACTCTCGGGCCTTCGAGTGCGCGCAGCTCTGCCGCGTCGGGTAGGAAGTGCAGCGAGAGGGAGGCCAACAGTGCCCTGAGCTGCGCCCGGGCCGCGGAGCGCTCGCCCTCGCTGGAGCCTGCGACGGTCAGCCTCGCCACTTTCGCGGCGCGACGGACGTCGTCGGCCTTCTCGGGCACGACGTGCCTGATCCCAACGGTTTCGGCGTGGCGACGCGCGAGCCCGTACGTCACTTCTACCCGAGCGGCGGCCTCCTCTGCCTCACGGGGTGGGGCGTCGTCGGGGATCTGGTCGAACTCCCACAACGCGGCGAGGAATGCCTCGGTCGTCGGTGCTGATGCATCGAACAGCGCCGGTTGCTCGATGCGATAGACGATGTCTATCTTGCGCCCACCGTAGTCGGAGCGGACTTTCTCGACGCGCTCCCTCGCCTCCTCGATGCGCGGGATGCCGCGCAGGCCGCGCGGGTTCTCACCGCGCTGCCGCGCTAATGCGTATTCGACGAGGTTGTGTTCGTTGAGCGGCATGCCCTCGAGCGAGCGCACAGTGAGGCCGCCCGCTGGGTTCAATGCCCTGCGCGTCCATGCCAGCAGCGGAACCAGAAACAACGCCAGCAGCACGAATGGCTGCGCCAACACCGTGGCCAGCACAATGATCGCTGCTATCGGAAGCAGGCTCCAGCGACGCACCTGCGCGACGGTCAGGTACTTGCCTTCCAGCTCCCACGGAGGCATGCGCAGCACCTGGCGCGACGGGTCGCCGTCGGGGTTGGCGTAGCCAAGCTTGTGGCCATGGAACGCGAAACGCTCCGTCCATGTACGTAATGGGCGCGCTTCAAGGTCTACAAAGCGCAGCATGATGGCGGATGAGTGGCTGTGCTGGATGACATCCACTCGCATGGCGATGGAAGGTCGTCGCCCGAGCCACAGGAACGTCTGCCCAGCCAGATCGATGAGTTCGGCGTCGAGGTTGGCCTGAGTCCAGTACGTTTCGCTGCTCACAGCTCCAGCCTCCCCGGCAACGCGCGCAACGGCCGGCCCGCGACAAGTGCCTTCGCTTCCCTGACGGTTGGGAGGTAGTGCAGCGCCAACGATTCCAGGATCGCCACCGCACGCTCGAGCGCGGCCTGCCGCTCCGCACGCGTCGCCCGAGCGTCCTGAGCGAGTCGCATCGCCTTCAGCGCGGTGTCTGCCGGACCGCGGGCGTCGTCGGGGTAGTGCTGCATGCCCACTGCCTCAGCATGCGCTTTCGCTGTTTCAAATGCGACGGCCAACTCCCCCGCCAGCGTGGCCCGCTCGGGGTTAGATAGCCGTGCGTGTTCTGCGTCCCACCGCACGAGGAGCTCGGTGAATCGTCGGGTTTCCGGCAACGTGGCGTCGAAGAGTGCCGGGCACTCGATCCGCATGATGACGTCCGATGCCAGCCGCCCATACTCCGCCTTCAGCTCGTTGACCTTTCCGACGATGTCCCTCCGTGCTCCGGCATCGTCCAGGAACCCGTGCAGCTGATACTCGTGCCCTCCTGAGACGTAGACGTGCGGCGCGGCGACGAAGCGAGGATGGATGAAGGCAACAGGGATGACTGCACAGAGCACGCCCACAAGGAAGGCGAGAGGGGGGATTGGGATACCCATGTGGTAGCTGGCCCAGAACCCGAACGCCCCGCCGACGCACACGCACGCCAGCATCGTGAAGGCGTAGGCGGGGTTGAATACCGTGATCAATTTGCCCGGCGGGAGTTTGTACGCGCCGACAGGGCGTCGCGTGTGGGCGGCGAGGGCGAGGTCACCCAGCTCCGGGAACTCGTCGATGTGGAGCGACGTAACGTTGAACCCTTTGGTGCCCGCGATTCTGGCGGTCTTCGGGCCGCCCTCGGGCCCGAACAGCGTAATCACGACGACCGTCCCGTCGTCGTACTGCACCGCGATGCTGCCATCGAACGACACTGCTTTGGCATGGAAGTCGAGCAGCTCGACGTCGAGGGGCGGCCGTTCACGCATGCGCAAATCGTATCGGGCGGATCGCGCACGACGTTCGTCACTGCTATGATCAGTCGGCGTTGCGGATGTAGCTCAATGGTAGAGCCCTAGTCTTCCAAACTAGCTACGCGGGTTCGATTCCCGTCATCCGCTCGAAGGAGCCGGTAGTCGCTGCCGTGGGGCAAGCCGCCGGGCTCCTCGCCGGGAACGGGGCGTAGCGTAGTGGCTAGCGCGCCTGCTTTGGGAGCAGGAGACCGCAGGTTCGAGTCCTGTCGCCCCGACCACTCCCGTCCGGCCATCGAAAGGCCGGCACCCGTTACCGTGGAAGAGTCCTCGAACGTCGGGGATCTGGTCGCTCGGTCGGGCATGGCTGTCTCGCCCTGCCATTGATGGTCCGGGGGGTGTTGCCACCCGACCGAGAGACACTCGTTGACCGCTGATAGGGACACGGCCCAGCATTGCTGAGGTCTCACCGTAACGTGGGTGCCGGCAGTGGGTGTCACGACTGCGACCAGCCAGAAACTCTCATTGAGGAGAGCCACCATGCAAGACACCATTTGCAATCACCATTGGCCTGGACGTCGGCAAGACCGAGCACCACGCCTGCGCGCTCGATCCCACCGGGAAGAAGATCTTCGACAAACCCCTCCCACAAGACGAGACCAAACTCCGCGCACTGTTCACCACGCTACTCGACCACGGCCGAGTACTGCTGGTGGTCGATCAACCCAACACAATCGGCGCGCTCCCGGTCGCAGTCGCCCGTGACGCTGGCTGCGAGGTCGCCTACCTGCCCGGTCTGGCCATGCGCAAAGCCGCCGACCTCTATCCCGGCCGGGCAAAGACCGATACCAAAGACGCATTCATCATCGCTGACACCGCCCGTACCATGCCCCACACACTCCGGCAGGTCGATCACAACAGCGAAACTCTGTCCGCGTTGAAAGTCCTCTCCGGCTTCGACGAAGACCTCGCCCACGAATGCACCCGCGCGCTGAACCGGCTCCGTTCGCTGCTCACACAGATCCACCCCGCCCTCGAACGGGTCTTCACCGGCACCACCCTCAGCAGCGAACTCGCGCTGAACCTGTTGATCAAATACGCCGGCCCCACCGGTCTCGCCACGGCCGGGAAGACCCGCGTCCTGCGCTACGCCCGGACCCACCGCTACCGGAATCCAGGCCAGCTCATCGACCGCATCTTCACCGCACTCGAGGAACAAACCGTGACCGTCCCCGCCACCCGCGCCGTCGAGAGCATCATCCCCCGCATCGCCGCGCAAGTCGTCGAGCTCAAGACCCAACGCGCCACCGTCGCACAAGAAGTCGAAGCCATGCTCGCCGACTTCCCTCTCTCCAAGGTCTTGATGAGCATGCCCGGGATCGGCATCAAGACCGCCGCACAGATCCTCCTCGCCATCGGCGACGGCTCCAGCTTCGCCACCGCCAGCCATCTCGCCGCCTACGCCGGCATCGCCCCTATCACCAGACGCTCCGGCTCCTCCATCCGCGGTGAATACCCATCCAGAGCAGGCAACAAACGCCTCAAGAACGCCCTCTTCTACTCCGCCTGGATCGCCTCCACCCGCGACCCCGCATCCAAGACCTACTACCAACGCAAACGTGCCGAAGGGAAACGCCACAACGCCGCCATCATCTGCCTCGCCCGCCGACGATGCAACGTCATCTACGCCATGCTCCGAGACGGCACCCCTTACCAACCACCAACACCCTCGCCCAACCCCAAACCCGTCACCCTCGCAGCTTGACAAACAACATAGGGACACCCCCCGCTCGATCATCGAATAGCAGCGAAGCTGTGCATCGAGATGCAATGCCGGTTTCGATACGCCCACTACATGGGCTACTCAACCATCGAGGCGGCGGGCTCCCCAGCCCCGATGATTGAGCCGCGGGTGCAGCCCGCGAGTCGAAATCATCTGGCCCAAGTGGTTTCGATACGCCCACTACATGGGCTACTCAACCGTCGAGGCGACTGCGGTTTCGATACGCGAGCTCCGCTCGCTACTCAACCACCGGCACCGCAGCAGGACTCGATACGCGCCCTACAGACGCTACCCAACCACCGTTACGGCAGCGGCTACGATCGGGGCGTGTCGAATATGAATTTCCATTCCCGCAAATGGGTGAAGCCTGAAGACCTCAACGCCAACCAGAGCCTCTTCGGAGGCAGTTTGCTGCGTTGGGTCGACGAGGAAGCCGCCATTTACGCCATCATCCAGCTGGGAAACGAGCGCACCGTCACGAAATTCATAAGTGAGATCAACTTCGTCTCCTCCGCTCGCGAAGGCGACATCATCGAGATGGGACTCGCCGTCGTGCACTGGGGCACCACCAGCCTCACCCTCAAAGCCGTGGTACGCAATGTGTTCACCGGCGAGAAGATCATCACCATCGACAGAATTGTCATGGTGGCACTCGACGAAAACGGCGAACCCAAACCGCACGGCTACTCCACCGTCACCTACAAGCGCGATCGCGTACCGCGACGCTTCGTCGCCCGCCGAGCCCATGACGCCGAGCCGCTCGAAGCAACCATCGACGAGGACCACTTCGTCGACTAATCACCCATCCCAGCGCACCCGCGTCACGCTGCCGTTCGCGATCGGCACCCAATCCACGTCGCGATGCCCCTTCCCCTGCAACACGGCGAGCAGCACGCGAATCGTGTCGCCGTGCGAGACGAGCGCGACGCGATCGCCCGGCCCGTGCTCGTCGCGCAACAACACGCACAATTCCTGGAGCCGACGGTGCACGTCGCGGATCGACTCTCCCCCGCCCCACGCCACCTCGGAGATGTGCTGCCCCGGCGGCGTGGGCTCGGGCTGGAGTTCCTCAGCGAGCTTCCCTTCCAGCTCCCCTAGCCCCTGCTCACGCAAGAGCGCCGTCCAGCGCGGTGAAACCCCCAAGCGCTCGCCGATGATGCGGGCGGTCTGCTGGGCGCGAAGCTGATCACTCGACCACAGCGCGACGACGCCCTTCCCCATGAGCTCCTCCGCGGCCCGGGCGGCCTGCGACTCACCGAGCGCGGTGAGCGGCACGTGCATGGTTTGACCTTGCAACCGCCCCTCCACGTTCCAAGTGGATTCACCGTGGCGAACCAGATAGAGCTCCATGAGCGCCCAGCATACGGCGGGTAGCTAACCCGATATCCACATTCGTTTGCCAGTTCCTCGCAGATCAGGCCATTTCTCAAAACGAATGTGGATATCGGGTTAGCTCAGGCGGCGTATCAACAACCAGACGCCGCCACCGAGAACGAGCACTCCGCCGACACCGCCGAGCACCGGCACGAGCGGGAAGCCGCCCTGCTCGTCCGCCTCAGCCTCAGAAGCCTTCGGGGATTCCTCCTCGCTGGGCTCTTCCGATGGCTCCTTCGACGGCTCCTCAGAAGCCGACGGGCTGGGTGATGGCGACGCGCTGGCCTCCGCATCCGCCTCCGGGTCACCAAACTCGGCCTTGTACTCCTCCGGCGTCGTGAGCACCTTTAGCCCCTGGTCAGACGCTTCGCCCCAGACCTGCGTCCTCAGCGTGAATGGCAGCGCCGCCTTATTCGATTCGTTGTCGTAGTTCCGCCCCACGACGAGATACTGCATTCCACCAATGGCGTGTGCCCCCTGCTGATCGCTTGAGACGATATTCGTCGGCACAATCGGCCATTTCAGGGTGCCATCCATCGACGTGCCGTTCTTGACGACCGTACCCATGGAGCCGCTCGCCTGGATATGATTCACGCTTCTAGGCTCAAAAGCGAGCTTCTGCCGTAGCGGGTTGTACGCCGCCAGCCTGAACATGGCAACGCCATCAGCCTTCGGAATATCAATCACCGCCCGCAGGTTCTGTCCTGTCTCCACCGGGACCGCAAAATAACGCCGCTCGCCCGCATTGATATTGTCAGCGATCACGTCGCCGGGCTGCAACACCGTCGCGGTATTGAAGCTGCTGCCACCAGCGACGGCCTTCGGCTCACCTGGCTTATCCGCAGTCGGAGCAGGACCAGGCTCAGGCACCGTCTGTCCGGGCGCGACATCGGACTTCACATACCCGACGGTGAATTCCACGTCCAGCTCTTGATCGGCCCAGGCATTCTCAGTGCGGACGAGCTCGAAGCGCTGCTTGCCATCTTTATTCAAGCCGCCCGGTTTGCCATCCATCACGATGGAGACCTTGAGATCGTCCGTGTCCAAGTAACCGTCTTGTCGACCGTTCTCGAAATCTCCACCTAGCGAATCGCCCGCTGGATCGACCTGCGCCAGTCGCAGCTTCCGCTCGTCTTGCGCCTGCGCACCGGATTCGATGGGCGGTGGCACGAGCGTCGCCGTGACCGCCACATCCCAGCCTTCATGAAACGGCACCGAAAAGTAGCGACGGTTCTCCGCAGCCACACCCTTGTCGGGCTTCTCACCAGTGGGCATCTTCACCACGTACTGCCCGGCGACGATCTCCTCGGCATCAGGGGCCGTCGGCCCACCGTCCACCGCAATGCCTTGACTCTGATACCCCGCCAGCGCACGCAGAGTCTCCTGCTGCATGGCCTCTTGCAGCGAGCCGGCGTCATCCACGTCGGTGTAGCTGCCCCCTGTGGCTTCGGCGATGCAGCGCAGCGTCTCTTTAGCCTTCGCATTGCCGGAGATCTTGAAACCGATGGTGTGCACCGTGAGGTCGATGCCCTGGCCTGCGAGTTCCTTCGCGACGTCGCACGCCGGCGGCGGCTCACAGTTCGGCTCACCATCGGAGACGAGCACCATCGCCTTCGAGCCCTCGATGCCCTCCAGCTCCTTCGCAGCGTGCTTCAGCGCGGGACCAATCGGCGTGTTCCCCTTTGCCTGCAGCCCATCGACCTGCTTGCCGAGTGCCGCAGCGTCGAAGGCACCTACCTTGTTGAGCGTCTGGATGTCGTCGCAGGAGTCGTTCCTCGCGCCGTACACCACCAGGCCGAGGCGGGAGTCCTTCGGGGTTTCCGCCAGCAGGCCCTTCACCGCAGTCTTGGCTGCGGCGATGCGCGTGGTGCCCTTCGAGTCCGCGTCCTTCTCATTCATCGAACCCGAGAAGTCGGTGACCACTACGACGGGTTGCTGTGCTTGCTGCCCCTCATCAGCCCATGCGCCCTGAGGGAGGGTCACGAGCGCAACCAAGGCGACGAGCACCCCTGCGCTCCATCTGCGTACTGCCTGCTTCATGCTTTTCACTTCCTAACCAGCAACGAGGTTTGCAATTGCAAATATACACGTCGAGTTTGCGAATGCAAACAATCTGGCAGAATGGGCCCATGAGCAACTCACGAGCGGACCAACAACGCGCACTCTACGGCAGCACCCTGGCAGAACGCTTCGGCGCAGTGATGAACACCTACGCGCTCACGCAGCGCGGCCTGGCCGACGTACTCGGCCTCTCCGCGCCCATGCTCTCCCAACTCATCCACGCGCAACGCATCAAAATTGGCAACCCCGCCGTCTACGAGCGCCTCGTCATGCTGGAAATGCGCGCCGACGAGGACGACCACGCCGCGGTGCTCGCCGAGGTGCACGCCTCTACCCCGGTGCTGAGCACTCAACAGTCCACGACGATGCCCTCCACCGCGGACCTCTCGTCGCTCGCCACATCAGACCAGCTGCGCGCCACAGCCGAGTTCGCGCAGTCGCTCGGCGCGACGCGCTTGGCTTCTGCGCTGTTGAAGTCGAGCCAGGCGTCGAACTAGCTCTAGGCTGGAGCGGTGGGTCAGGTAATTGCAGGACGATTCGAACTGCTCGAGCACATCGCGTCGGGCGCGACGGGATCGATCTGGCGAGCAGTAGACCGTCGGCGAAACTCCGAGTGCGCGGCCAAGGTGCTCCGCCAGAAAGACTCCGGGGAGCTGCTGCGGTTCGTGCGTGAACAGGGCGTACAACTGGACCACCCCCATCTGGCTACGCCATACGGTTGGGCTGCGGAGGACGACGACGTCGCCATTGCCATGCCGCTCGTGCGCGGCGGCACCCTAGAATCCGCGCTCAGCGACCACGGTGCCTTCTCGCCGGAGCTCGTCGCCACCTGCCTCTACCAGTTGCTCGACGGCATCGCACACGTGCATGATGCGGGCTGGATTCACCGCGACGTGAAGCCCGCGAACATCCTGCTCGAACCCACCGGCACCGGCCGTCCGCACCTCAGACTGGGCGACTTCGGCACGGCCCTGCGCACCGACGACCCCCGCTTCACCGAGATCGGGTTCATCCACGGCACCCCCGGCTATGTTCCGCCCGAGGCGCTCGAAGGCGCTGCGCCCGCACCATCGGCGGACCTCTACGCCGCAGGCATCGTCGCGCTGCGCATGCTGCACCCCGAGGCGAAATCCGTCGACGTCCTCGCTGCGGCCCGGCAGCGCATCACCTCCCAGCCGCTACCCCTTCCCCTGCAGCGCGTCATTCTCGGGCTCACCAGTGACGACCCTGCGGCCCGCATTGATGCCGCCCAGGAAGCCCGACGAAGCCTCACCGAGGTCGCACATCGCGCGGGGTACACCGTCGCGAATGGGGAACCGTTCGAGGTGTTCGACCAGCTGGCGCTCGACGACCCGGACCCTACGCCGGTGCAGTCGCCCGAACCGCCTTCGGAACCCACCGTCGTGCTGCCGGCGGCGCCCACCAAGCCGGCGTCGAAGGGTCCACTGATCGTGATCGGTACGGGTGTCGTGCTCCTCGCGGTGGCGCTGGTGCTGCTGCTGGTGACGTAACGCTCAGCTGCGCAGGTTGGCGACTGCGCCGTCGATGATCGCCGCCAGCTTCGCCGGGTGCGTCTTGGGCAGTTGGTGCGTGGCTCCGCGCAGCACATGCGCCGACACATTCGAGGCTTGGTTGGCGAACCGCTTGGCGTGCACGCGCATCTGGTCGAACTGCCCGTTGACGAGCACGACGGGGCACTGGACGTCGCGCAGATTGGCCGGGCCGCACTCGTCGAACACGACGCGCCATCCGTCGGCGAGCGCTTGGTACGACTCTTGGCCGGGCAGCTCGCCCCTATTACCGATCAGCCGATAGAAGGCGTTCGAGATGGTGGTCATGCGCTGCACCCCGAGTGCGGATATCAACCACAGAAACCCCTTGTAGCCGAGCGCGATGAGGCTCGATGGGTCTGCCGTGGTGCCCACGAGCACGAGCGCGGCAAGGTCGTCGCGGCCCTCGTCGGCCAGGTAGTTGGCGTACAGCGCCGAGAAGTAACCGCCCAGGCTGTGCCCCACCAGCACCACGGGCTGACCAGGCTCGGCCTGCGCGAGCGCGTCCTCGAACGCGGCGAGGACGTTGCTCCGGGTGCAGCGTTGGTGTGTGGCATCGCCGTGGCCGGGGAGGTCGATCGCGAGGACCTCCACGTCGGGGAGGAGCGCGTCGTAGCCGTCCCACTCCACTTTCGATTCGTGCGTGCCGTGCACCAAGACGACGAGCGGTTTCACCATGCCGGCCATCCTACGCCGGCGTTCGATGCATCTCGGGCGAGACAACTGACGCTGGTCAGCCGCTGAGCGACAGCCACGCCACCGCCTCGGCGTCGAGCGTGTCCGATGCCCGGCACAGCGCACGCGCCTGCGCCAGCCCGACCATGCCACCGATCCGCGCCGCGGCCTCGCTCTCCCCCATGCCAGCCAGCCACAACCACACCGGCACCAGATGCCGCTCGGCACCGTCTGGGTAGTCGGACATCACGCGCCCGAGCCCAAATTGCAGCAGTCCGTCGTAGGCTACCTGCCCGAGTTTGACGCCGACGAGTGAGTCCACCGTCGCGAGCCCCCGGCTGACCAGCGCCACCACCGTTGCCACATCCGCGGTGGGCAGCACCGCTCCCGCTGCCGTGAGGGCGTCGTCGTGGCTTGTCAGTCCCATATCGACGGTGTGCGCGGCGGCGAGTGCGGCCCACAGCGTCGGCGTCTCGAGGGCTCGTGCGAGCCGGGGCGACAGCTCGTCAACGTCGGGTTCGCGGGTGAGCGTGGTGAGATAGCACCACAGGTCGTCGGGCGCCCCGCTCCGGGCTCCCTCCACGAGCTCATCCCAATCGCGGTGCCAGCCCACCTCGAGGCGCGAGATGCCCGCCATATCGCCCACCTCGACGGTGTGCAGCCCCGGTTCCCCCACGAGCTCGTGCCTATCGCCGTGAGCGACGGCGTCCACCCCCGTGACCACCGCGTCGGGCAGCCTAAGCGTCAACTCATCCCCGTAGGGCACGTGCCTGCGGGCGGGCAACCAGTCGGGCTCGGGCGGAAGCTGGAACATGTCGCCGGCTAGCTGCTCGACCACCCACACCGACGTTTGCGGATGCCCCGGCGCCACTACGAGCGGCTCGGGGAACAGGCTCATCGATTCCAAGCTCCCGACGGCAAACCCGCGGCGCTGTTGCGCGAAGACGGGGCCCCTGGCCGTCGGGGCAGTGATCTCAGCGCTGGCACCGCCCAGCCAGCCGACGAGATGGTGTTCGGAGGTCACCTTGGCGCGCGGCGCAGGAGCCATCGCGACGGTGTCGGCAGGCAGCACCGACACCTCGATGCGCGCGCGGTCACCGTCGTGGAATTTCGCGACGAGCGCCAGGCCCGACGGGTGCTCCCACCGTCGCCCGATCTCCGCGGAAACCTCGCGCCACTCGTCGGGGACGAGCAGCTCGGCGTCGAGCCCGTGGACGTGGATCAATCTTCGCCCGCCTCCGGCACCACCGCTTGGATGACGGAGCCGTCCGCACGACGGTGCCCGACTACGGGGTGCGTGCCGTGCAGCGACGGCAACTGGGGCCCGTGCCCGTCGAGCACGACGGAGCTGATCTCACCCGGCTGCACCGAGACGGCTTTGCCCCGCACCGACAGCTCCACCGGACCTCCCTCGACCACCTCGAACGTGATGCTCGCCCTTGTCAGGTTGACCTTCATCTTCGACCCGCGCACCTGCAACTGGAAGCCGAGCGACTGCCAATCCTTCGGCAGGCGGGGGTCGAAGGTGAGGTTGCCGCCGTGGTCGCGCATGCCGCCGAAGCCGTAGATCAGCGCATTCCACACGCCGCCGGTCGAGGCGATGTGCACGCCGTCTCGGGCGTTCGAGTGGAGATCCGCGAGGTCGACGTAGAGGCCGGAGAGGAAGTAGTCCATGGCCATCTCCTGATAGCCCACCTCAGCGGCCATCACCGACTGCACAACGCCTGACAGCGTCGAGTCGCCCGTCGTGATCGGGTCGTAGTACTCGAAGTCCGAGCGCTTCTCCTCGGCGGTGAACTCGTCGCCCTGCAGGAACAGGGCGAGCACCGCGTCGGCCTGCTTCAGCACCTGGAAACGGTAGATGACGAGCGGATGGAAGTGCAGCAGCAGCGGTCGTTTCTCGTCGGGGGTGTTCTCGAGATCCCACATCTCCGATTGGAGGAACTTCTCGTCCTGCGGGTGGATGCCGAGGTTCTCGTCGTGGAGGATCACCATGCCGTCAGCCGCGCGGAGCCACGATTCGACCTCCTCTTGCGTGAACTCCAACGCCTCCGCCGCGCGCTCGAACGCCGCCTGGTCGTTGGCCGCCATCTCCTCAAGCAGCCGCACCGCGTTGCGCAGGTTGGCCCTGGCCATCACGTTGGTGAAGAAGTTGTTGTTCACCACGGCGGTGTACTCGTCGGGGCCCGTCACGCCGTGAATGTGGAAGCGCTCGGTGCCGTCGGCGTCGGTGCGCCAAAAGCCCAGGTCGGCCCACATGCGGGCGGTTTCCACGAGGACGGCCACACCGTCGCGATAGAGGAACTGGTTGTCGCCGGTCATGGCCCCGTACTTGGTGAAGGCGTAGGCGACGTCGGCGTCGATGTGGAATTGTGCCGTGCCGGCGGCATAGTAGGCGGAGGCTTCCTCGCCGTTGATGGTGCGCCACGGGAACAGCGCGCCGCGCAACGACATCACCGACGCGCGCTCGCGGGCCTGCGGGAGCATGTTGACGCGCATCCGCAGCGCGTTCCTTGCGACGTTGGGGTTGGTGTAGATGAGGAACGGGACGAGATAGATCTCGGTGTCCCAAAAGTAGTGCCCCTCGTAGCCAGAGCCGGTGACGCCCTTGGCTGCGATGCCGAGTTGATCGCTGCGGGCGGTGGCCTGCGCGAGCTGGAAGAGACACCAACGCACGGCCTGCTGGATGGCTGGGCGTCCGCCGATTTCGACGTCGGAGTTGGCCCAAAACTCGTCGAGCCAGGCGCGCTGCTGCTGCTCGAAGTGCTCGAACCCGAGGTCGCGGACGCGGTCGAGGTTGCGGTTCGCGCGGTCGGCCAGCTCCGGCACGACGACGCCTCGCGACGTGTGATACGCCACCGCCTTGCGCAGCCGGACGGGTTTGCCCTGCTTGGCCTCAATGCGGAAGACCGCCTTGGCGACATCGGGGTCGATGTGGGTGTCAACCTCGTAGGGATTGTCCGTCTCGAAGTGGTGATCGGCGCCGACGAGGCAGGTCATGCCGGAGTGCGCGGCGCGGAAGCCGAGCAGCATCCGGGTGTTGTCCGACGACTGCAGCTGCGGCTCCAGCACCCGCCAACCAAAACCCGACGAACGGCGAGGGTCGAACCCCTCCCTCGCCTCAGAAGGCGAGTAGTAGTCCGAGCCACCGTCCTGGCGGTTCACAATCTGGGAGCTGAGCACGATGGGGGCGTCCCCGTCGAGCAGCTCCACTTCCAGGTCGAACAGCGCGATCGACCGGTCGGTGAAGGACACCATCCGCGACGAGCGGATCCGCACCCGCTTGCCCGCAGGCGTGCGCCAGATGATGTCGCGGGTGAGCTGACCCGCGCGGAAGTCGAGCGCGCGCTCGTAGTGCTCCAGGTCGGAGATGCTCAGCGTGAGGGGTTCGCCGTCGACGTAGATCTTGATGACCTTCGCGTCAGGGGCGTTGATAATGGTCTGGCCGGTTTCAGCGAACCCGAAGGCGGCCTCGGCGTGGTGGATGGGCCAGGTCTCGTGGAAGGCGTTGACGAAGGTGCCGTGCGCGTACGACGGGCGACCCTCCCCCGGGTTGCCGCGCATGCCCAGGAAGCCGTTGCCGATGGCGAACAGCGTTTCCGTCGTGCCAAGGTCGGCGGAGTTATATTCACGCTCGACGAAGCGCCACGGCTCGACCGGGAAGCGCGTGCGGTTGAGTGGGTCGGTGCTAATACCCCGGATCACAGCAGCTCCTCAAGATCTTCCACGACGATGTCAGCGCCGGCCTTGCGCAACTCGTCGGGGCCGACTCCGCGGTCGACGCCGATGACGAGCGCGAAGTCGCCCGCCACGCCCGCTTGCACGCCGGAGATGGCGTCTTCGAGCACGACGCAGCGACGCTCGTCGGCCTGCAGGAGCTCGGCGGCGCGCCGGAACATGTCGGGGGCCGGTTTGCCTGGGATGTGCTCGCGGACGGCGACGTTACCGTCGACGATCACCTCGAAGAGGTGGTCCATCTTCGCGGCCCGCAGCACGGCCGGGGCGTTCTTCGAGCTGGACACGACTGCCAGCTTGAGGCCCTGCTCGGCCAGAGTTTCGATGAGCCGCTTGGAGCCGGGGTACGGGGCGATGCCGTCGCGTTCGATGATGAGGTTGAACTGCTCGTTCTTGCGGTTCCCCAAGCCGCAGACCGTGCGCGCGTCGGGCTCGTCGGTGGGGTCGCCGTCGGGAAGGATGATGCCGCGTGAGGCGAGGAAGTCGCGGACCCCGTCGTAGCGGGGCTTGCCATCCACGAAGCGGAAGTAGTCGTCGTCGGTATATCGGGGCTGGTCGGCGTCGAGGAATGCGTTGAACATTTCGCTCCACGCTTGCATGTGAATCTCAGCGGTGGGGGTGATGACCCCGTCGAGGTCGAACAGTGCAGCTTCGTGTGCGCTCCAATCCATACCGCCAGCCTAGTGGCTCCTTTCTGCAACGCGACCGGGTCGTCGTCCCGCCGGCGCGGTGCCCGTCGCCCAGGCAGGTGCAACCTGTGCGGCTCACTTGCGGATCAAGTGTCACCTGCCTCCCGACGACGCCTCGTCGCGGCGGGGCAAGTGACACATATGCCGGGACAGAGCCGCACAGGTTACGTCTGCCCGGGCGGGCGGAAGAGCAGCGACGACGGGTCGGCGCCCGTGCCGGTCACCGAGGGGTCTTGCGACGCTGGCAGCACGGGCACCAGTACAGATTGCGGCCCTCGAGCACCCGGGTGCGCACCTCGGTGCCGCACACCAAACACGGCTGACCGGCGCGACGGTAGACGTACACCTCGCCCCCATGCGCATCCACTCGTGGCGCCCGCTCCTGTGCCTCGGGCGAGTGCTCGGGCCGCACCGTGTCGATCCGCCCGACGACCACCGCCGCCCGCATCAACTCCACGAGATCTGCCCACACCGCATCCCACGTCCGACGAGGCACCTCGCGCCCCGGCGTCGTCGGCGTGAGCCCCAGGCGAAACAGCACTTCCGCACGAAAGATGTTCCCGACACCCGCCGCAATCCGCTGATCCATCAGCAGCGCCGCGAGCGACTTCCCCGAACGGCGCAGCCGAGCAAAGCCGACTTCGGGGTTTGCGTCGTCGCGGATGGGGTCAGGGCCCGACGACGCCAGCACCCCCAGGTACTGTTCCTCGTCGACGAGCCGGCACCACTGCGGCCCGTGGAGGTCCGCGGCGGTGGTGCCGTCGGAGATGCGCAGCCGCACCACACCCTGCGGCGGCGCGATGGGATGCAGTCGCAGCTTGCCGATGAGCCCCAGATGAATGTGCACGTACTGCGGCCCGGGCACGTCGAACTGCAGGAACAAGTGCTTGCCCACCGCTTCGGCGCGGATGAGCTCGGCCCCGTCGAGGGCAGCGGCCTCGACGGCGAACCGCCCCTGCGGAGAGCTAACGCGCACCTCGCGGCCGCCGAACACATCGGTGAACTCGCGCGCCAAGCGGTGTATGACGTGACCTTCAGGCATGGTTACTTCGAGCAACCAACCCGATATCCACACGCGTTTGCGAACACGGCCCAAAAAAGCCGATTTCAGCAAACGAATGTGGATATCGGGTTAGCTCAGGCTTCGTATGCCCCGATGGCGTCGATGCGCCGCTGGTGGCGTTCGTCACGGGAGAACGGGGTTTCGAGAAAGGCTCGCACTATCTGCCAGGCGTCTTCCTCCTCGTGGAAGCGCCCGCCGATGGACAGCACGTTGGCGTTGTTGTGCTCACGCGAGAGCCGGGCAATCTCAGGGCTGTACGCGAGCGCCGCGCGCACGCCTTTCACCTTGTTAGCCGCGATTTGCTCACCGTTTCCGGAGCCGCCCAGCACGATGCCAAGCTCACCGGAAGCAGCCACCGCTTCGGCGCAGGGAAAGATGAAGGTGGGGTAATCGTCGAGGGGGTCGTAGGTGGTGGCACCGTGGTCGACCACCTCGTACCCCGCGTCTCGCAGACGCCCGGCGAGGTAGTTTTTCATCTCGAACGCAGCATGGTCTGTAGCAATATGTACGCGCATGGCTTAACTATGGCATGCCCGAACTATGCCAACTGCACTAGGCTGGCCCTCATGTCCACAGCCAATATCACCCGCGACGAGGCTCGCGCACGCTCAGAGCTGGCCACCGCACGTTCCTACGAGGTACACATCGACCTCACCGGGCGCGACGTCGCCGACGCCGAGCGTCAGTTCATCACCCACACGACCTTCTCGTTTGATTCGAAGGACGGTGAGCTCCACATCGACCTCATCGGCGACGAGGTGCGCCAGGCCACGCTCGACGGCACGGACGTCGATACCTCTCGCTTCGACGGCTACCGCCTCCCGCTCAGCGTCAGCGCGGGTGAGCATGTGCTGAAGGTCACCTCCGTCATGCGGTATTCGCGTTCCGGCGAGGGCCTGCACCGCTTCGTCGACCCCTCCGACAACCGCGTCTATCTCTACTCGCAGTTCGAGGCGCCCGACGCCCGCCGCGTCTACGCCAACTTCGAGCAGCCCGACCAGAAGGCGACGTTCCAGCTCACCGTCGACGCCCCGTCGCACTGGCGGGTTTTCGGCAACGCCGCTGCGGCGCAGCCCGAGGAGATCGGCGACGGGTTCTCGCGCTGGACGCACGAGCCGACGAAGCCGCTGTCTACCTACATCACCGCAGTGGTGGCCGGCGAGTACCACGTCGTGCCCTCCACCATCCAGTCGGCGGCCGGCGAGGTGCCCGCACAGGTGGCCTGCCGCCAGTCGCTGGCTCAGTACCTCGACCACGAACGCATCCTGGAAACCACGCAGCGCGGGTTCGAGGTGTTCGAGGAGACCTTCGGCGTCCCCTACGCGTTCGGCACCTACGACCAGATCTTCGTGCCCGAGTACAACTTCGGCGCCATGGAGAACGCCGGCTGCATCACGTTCCGCGACGAGTACCTCTACCGTTCGCGGGTGACAGCCCGCGAGATGGAGTCGCGCGACAACACGATCCTCCACGAGCTCGCCCACATGTGGTTCGGCGATCTCGTCACGATGCAGTGGTGGGATGACCTGTGGCTGAACGAGTCGTTCGCTGAGTGGGCGTCGCACTTCGCGCAGGTGGAGATCCAGAAGCGCTACGGCGGCGACTCCAACCCGTGGGTGACGTTCTCCAACGAGCGCAAGGCTTGGGCCTACCGTCAGGATCAGTACCCCACCACGCACCCCATCGCCTCCGATTCTTCCGATATCGAGAAGGTGGAGCAGAACTTCGACGGCATCACCTACGCTAAGGGTGCGTCGGTGTTGAAACTGCTCGTCAGCTTCGTCGGCCAGGACGCGTTCATCGCCGGCGTGAGCGAGTACTTCAAGAAGCACGCCTACGGCAATACGGTGCTGGGCGACCTCCTCACCGAGCTCGAAACCGCCTCCGGCAAGGACCTCTCCTGGTTCACCTCGCAGTGGCTCGAAACGTCGGGCGTCAACACCCTGCGCGCCGATTTCGACGTCGACGACGAGGGCCGCTTCACCCGTTTCGAGATCGTGCAGAGCGCTCCCGAGCAGTGGCCGACGCTGCGCACGCACCGCGTCGGCATCGGCCTGTATTCCGGCGATGAGCGCAAGGAGTACGTCGAGGTTGATGTCCGCGACGAGCGCACCCCTGTGGAGGCGCTGGTCGGCAAGCCGCGCGAAGAGGTGGTGCTCGTCAACGACGGCGACCTCACGTTCGCGAAGGTGCGCCTCGACGAGGCCACGCTTGAAGCGCTGCGCACACCGCTGAGCGATCCGCTGGCGCGCGCCGTCAGCTGGACCGCGTTGTGGGATATGACTCGCGACGGTGAGTTACCCTCGCGCGACTACATCAACCTGGTGCTCGCAGGGCTCCCCGTGGAGACGGACATGGCAGCCACATCGACGCTGCTCAACCAGGCACGCACCGCCGCGTCGGCGTACACCGCACCGGAGCTGCGCGACGACCTCAACAGGCACCTCGTCGCAGGCCTCGCCCACCTGCTGCGCGACAGTGAACCGGGCTCTGACAAGCAGGTGCTGTTCGCGAAGGCGCTGATCGCGAGCTCTAACTCCGACGAGGCCGTCGCCCTGGTCGAAGGCTGGCTCGCCGGCGAAGAGGTGCCCGCAGGGCTCAAGATCGACACGGCGATGCGCTGGGCGATTGTGAAGTCGCTGGCCAGCCTCGGCAAGATTTCCGCCGACGAGATCGAGCGCGAGAAGGCGGAGCACGACGACACCTCCGCCGGCGCCGAGCAGGCCGCCGGCGCGCGCGCTGCGCTGCCGAGCGCGGATGAGAAGGAGCTCGCTTGGAAGCGCGCCACCGAGGAACCGGACATCCCGAACGAGACGCACCGTCAGGTGTGCGCTGGATTCTGGCAGTACGGTCAGGACATCGATTACACCGACCAATACCTCGAGCTGTTGGGCGCGGTGTCGAACCGTACTGGATCGTGGGAGAAGCGCGGCTATGCGGCCATCGCTGCCGCGGTGAGGTGGTTGTTCCCGACGCCGGTCGCCACCCAGGAGGTCATCGACCGCATTCAGCAGTGGGTTGATGAGCACCAGCCCGCGCAGCAGGTGCTGCGTCTGGTGTTGGAACAGCTCGACGACGCGAGGCGCGCGTTGCGCGCGCAGGAGACCAGCAAGCGCTGAGTGACGAAACGCTGAACTACATGGCCCGGGGCACATCGCCCTGGGCCATGTGGGTTACTCCGATTTGCCCCAGTCTTTGGCGAACACGAGCAGCGTGATGAGCGCTCCGAATGCCAGCGGCCCGATCACGAGCAGCATCCAGTAGAACAGCGCGGACAACGGCTCGGCTTCAGGCCAACCGGGAAGAGCTTCGAGGAGGATCATGGCTGCATCGTACCCGAAGAACGCCGCACGGGCAGCGCTCGCGACGTGCCGCCGTCGGTCGTCGAACTGCGCCACCACCCCATTTCCGCGAAACAAACCCTACGGTTGCCGCCGGTCGGCCACCATGGTGTCTATGGACATCGAAGTCTTTGAGGTGGTCGACTTCCTCGCCCAGCACGCCCCGTTCGACGCGCTCCCCGACGCCGACCGCGCCAAGCTGGCGCGCAGCATGCACATGCAGTACTTCCGACGCGACAGCGTCCTGCTCGCCTTTGGCGCGGTGGCTCCGGGCCTGTTTATGATCCGCTCCGGCGCCGTCGACCTCACCGACCGCGACGGGCTCCTCATCGACCGCAATGCCCCAGGCGATACATTCGGCTCATTGTCAGTGATGGGTGGGCAGCAACCGTCGGCGTACACCGCCACAGCCATCGAAGACACCCTGGCGCTGATCCTGCCCGGCGAGCGATTCGTCGAGCTATTCCAATCCCATCAGCAGGTGGCCGACCACTTCACCCCGCGCCAACGAGGCCGACTACGCCGCGCCACGGAGGCCCTGCACGCCGGCGTCTCCCCCATCGTGAAGTTGCGCGCAAAAGACCTCATCACCCGGCCGCCCGTCACAGCGTCGCCCACGATCAGCATCCAAGAAGCGGCGCAAACGATGACCTCGGCTCGCGTCTCCGCGCTACTCCTTACCGACGAGCACCAGCGCCTGCGCGGCATCGTCACCGACCGCGATCTTCGCTCCCGCGTCGTGCTCACCGGCACCGACGTTCGCCAGCCCATCGGCGACGTCATGACCACGCACCCCGCCACCGTCGCACCCGACGCGAAGGCATTCGAGCTGCTCATGGTGATGACGCAACAGCATGTGCACCATCTGCCTGTGATCCGCGACGGCGAGGTGTTGGGGCTGGTGTCGGCGGGCGACATCATGCGTCTCGAGACCTCCAACCCGGTCTATCTCGTCGGCGATATCTCCAAGCAAACCACCGTCGATGGGATCGCCGACGTCAGCGCCCGTCGATCGAAACTTGCCGCGCAACTCCTTGCCAGAGGCGCAACGGCCGACGAGGTCTCCGTCGTGTTGACCACCGTCGCCGATGCAACCACTACTCGGCTCATCGAACTCGCCGAAGATGAGCTCGGCACCGCCCCGCATCCGTGGTGCTGGGTGAGTCTCGGTTCGCAGGCGCGTCGGGAACTCGCGCTGGGGTCAGATCAGGATCACGCCATCATCGTCGCCGACGGCGCCACCGATCTCGCCTGGTACCGCGCCGTCACCGAGCGCGTCACCGAGGGGCTGGAGCGCTGCGGCTACCCTCGATGCCCCGGCGACACCATGGCAACCCGCTGGTGCATGCCGCTCAATGAATGGAAGCAGCAGATGCGGGGTTGGGTGGCCCAGCCCACCTCGGAGGCAGTGCTGCACTCGCAGATCTTCTTCGACATGCACCCGGTGCACGGCGACGAGGCCCTCTATAGGGAGCTGCAGGCTGCCGTCTGGCCTCAGGCGGCGTCGTCGCAACGGTTCCTCGGGCATCTCGCGACGATGGCGGTGCGTCGCGAGCCGCCGCTGGGATTCTTCCGAGGGTTCGTGGTGGAACGCTCCGGCGAGCATGCGCATCGGCTCGACATCAAAGCGGGCGGCATCCACGCCGTGATCGAGCTGGTTCGGGTGCTCGCGCTGTCGCAGGAAATCACTGCCACCCCCACGCTCGCCCGGATCGAGGCCATCCAAGCCGCCGGTCAGCTCACCGCCGAGCAGGCCACCGAACTCACCGATGCCTTCAGCTTCATGCAGCTACTCCGCCTGCGCCGCCACATCGAGCTGGCCACGCGCGACGACCAACCCGACAATTGCATCGCACCCGACGCCCTCACCTCCGCTGAGCGCCGCAACCTACGTGAAGCGTTCGCCGTTGTGAAACAGGCCCAGCAAACCCTCGCCTACCAATTCCGCACCCATCTGATGCAGTGACATGGCGCTCAACTTGTTCCGTAGATCCCCCGACGCGCAACGTCGCCGGCGCCTCGCCAGCGCCCCCGAAGGACCGGTGCGAGACTTCCTCTCCACACCATTCCCGACGACAAACCTCCCGCTGGCAGCCCTACCGCTGCTGGCCATCGACCTGGAAACCACCGGCCTCGACCCCGCCGAGGACCGCATCCTCAGTATCGGGTTTGTCCCCGTCGACGGCGACAGCATCACCCTCGGTGGCGCGCGACACGTGCTGATATGCCCCGACGAGGCATCGTCGGTGGGTGCCTCCGCCACACTCCACGGCATCACCGACGATGCCCTCACCGCCGGCATGAGCCTGCGGGAAGCGCTCGAGATCACCCTCACGGCGCTGCAGGGTCGAGTGCTGCTCGCCCACTACGCCCGGGTAGAGGTGGAGTTCATCACCCGGGCTTGTCACCAGGTGTTTGGCGCCGCGCCGGTGTTCCCCGTCGCGGACACGATGCAACTCGGCCACGACCTCGTGCTCCACCAGCAAGCAGCAGTGCCGCGCGGTGCGCTCCGGCTGTGGGCACTGCGTCGGTGCTTCGGGCTGCCGACCTATAAGGCTCACCATGCGCTCGGCGATGCGCTCGCGTGTGCGGAGCTCTACCTCGCGCTGACTGCGGAGCTCGGGCTCACGAAGGCGCGCCAGGTGCTGCGCTGAGGGGTCAGCTGCCGGCCAGCACTTCGTCGACCCATTTCGGCACCTCCACCGACGCGAGCCCCTGCCGGACTTCGTGGAAGTAGCTGAACGCTCTCGATGCGTCGAGATTCAGTTCGACGGTGTGCGCTCCTACTGCGACTGCGTACTGCACGAAGGCGGCGGCGGGATACACCTCCCCCGAGGTGCCGATGGACGCGAACAGCGTGCAGCGCTCAAACTCGTTGCTGATTCGGTCCATCTCGTAGGGGACCTCGCCAAACCAGACCACGTCGGGGCGCAGCCTTCCCCGTTCGCCGCAGGCAGGGCACGAGGTGTGTTCGGCGATGTCGTCGCGGGTATGCGTGCGCTCGCCGCACGCCAGGCACCATTGGTTGAGCAGCTCGCCGTGCATGTGGATGACATCGGTGGCGCCGGCGCGTTCGTGCAGGTCATCAATGTTTTGCGTGACGATAAGCACCTCGCCGGGCAGTTCGCGCTGTAGCCGCGCGAGCGCCTCGTGCGCAGCATTCGGGCGCACCGCATCTGAGCACAGCTGACGGCGGCGCTGGTTGTAGAACTCGTTCACGAGCGCTGGGTCGGCCTCGAACCCCTCCGGCGTGGCGACGTCGGTGATGTCGTGGTTCTCCCACAGTCCGTTGGCGTCGCGAAACGTGCGGATGCCCGACTCCGCTGAAACGCCCGCGCCCGTGAGAATGACGATACGTGCCATGCCCTCATCCTGGCACGGATCACGCCACGACGGTCCGCCCGCGCGCCGCGCGGTCTGCGGCGTGGTGCTAAGAGGCTTAAAAGGTGCCTGCCCAGGGCTCTGGTAGTCCCAACGCTGAGGGAGCTACGAGCGGATTGGGGAGGAAGCTCTCGCTGATGAGATTCGCAATTTTCCTGGGCCAAGTTTTCCCGGGCGATGCTACTCGAATGAGGTGCGTCATCACGGTGAGCACGCCAAAGACTTGTTCGCTCTGCCCATCAGGTAGCCCGGCGAAGCCTGACTGCGTTCGCAACGCTGCGGTGGGGGCTGGCGCAAATGACTTATTCCACAATCGAGCGTGGTGTGCGCAAATATTGCGAACAATCGTAAGCTGCTCCATCCATCGCACAAGCGGTGATTGGAGCTTTACCTTGCGTTGCTGGTTCTTCGATAAATCTGCCAGGTCGACGACAATTCCCAGTTCTTCGGCAACACGACGCTGGTCCGCAACCAACAACCCTTCATACAGGCGTGAAATATCGGCAAAGTCGAGCACTTCAGCAAGCACCCAAAAAGGGTATTGGCTGTCATACTTCGCCTGATAATGCCGGATTGCCTCATTGTTGCGACCTGCGCGGTCAACGCGCCTCGTGATAGTTCTCATCCATCGTTGGTGATCAAAGGTGGGGCGGAACCGTCGTGGATCAACATAGGCAAGGGGATCGCCATCGATGAGAGCTTCGCCTATGCGAGTGCGCATAGCAATTTCAATACGCTCCATGCCGTCGTGCACGAGTGCGCGTAGTTTCCTGTCCGCCTCGTAGAGCGCAGCAACATCGCTAAATCTGGTGCCGGGGTTGAATTCATCATCTCGGTTGCCGCAACGGCCCAGTCTCCTAGCGGGATACCAATACGCCGACAGCCGGTAGTAGCTTACGTAGCTCAACCATTGGTGCGCCAATTCGCACTCAACTTCCATGCCGCGAGAGCGCAGCAACGCAATGTGTTCGGGAATAGTTGCTGCTTGTTTTACTGGTTTGGTCACCGCAGTTACCAGCCTAGAAAGAGATCCAGCCCACTCTCGAGCGGAGTCGAGGCGGGCTGAACGGTTGTAGTAATTTTATCACACTCGTCTCCTAGCACTGGTGTCTCCCAGGCGGAGGAAACGATACGTGCCATGGCCTCATCCTGGCACGAATCACGCCACCAGGTGCTGCTCCAGCGACTCCCGATCCGGCAACGCACACGGACGAAACTGTGCATCCGTACACACCACGACGGTCCGCCCGCGCGCCAGCAAGGTTCCGTCGGGCGAACACACTTCAGCAGCCGACTTCAGCGAGGTGCGCCCAAGATGGGTGAGCGCCGTGCGCACGGTGAGGGGCTCGAAGCTGTGGTGAATCTGAGCCAGGTAGTCGACGTCTTGCCGAACGACGAGCCAGTTGTACTCGGCCTCGCCGCTGCCGGGGCGAGCCAACGTCGGGCTCCACTGCGGTGACACCTCGATGCGCGCCTGCTGCAGGTACTCGAACACGAGCATGTTGTTGACGTGCCCGTAGCGGTCGAGGTCGGTCCACCTGGTGTGATGCCTCGTCGCAATCCCCCGCCCCTCGAGCGCCGGGGCCGTGAGCTCCGGAAACGGATCCCACACAGCCCTGTGTTGGCCGAAGTACGCGCGCATCTCAGGGGTGAGGCGCACGGGGCGCTGCTGATCGAAGTCAAACGGCGCCAGCACCGTGCGCGCCTCGGTGACCACTTCGTCGAATTGCCGAAGCACGTAGCCGATCTGCACGCGTGCGGCGCCGAGGTGAGTGATGACGAGCTCGACGTCGAGCGGCTCGGGCGAGTACTCGACTGACCGCCGGAACATCACCTGCTGCCCCACGACCACGACGCCCTGCTCGAGGATGCCGGAGTCGCGCAGCAGGTGCACGCGCGCCTCCTGCAGGTAGTCGGCGATGCGCGCGTTGTTCACGTGGCGCTGCGCATCCATGTCCGACCAGCGCAGCTGGATGGGCGCGTGCACGCTCAGTTTTCCTTCGGGTACAGCCCGTCGACGATGTCCTGGTATTCCTGCGCGACGATGCCTCGTCGGATCTTCATGTTCGCCGTGGTTCCGCCGTTTTCGACGGTGAGCTCGTGGTCGAGGATGGCGAACTTCTTCACCGTCTCCCAGTGCTCCAGGCGCGCGTTAGCCTTCGCCATCTGCTTCTCCACCGACCCATAAATCTCGGGACGCTGGGTGAGCTCCGCGTAGCTCAGCTCACCCATGCCGCGCTTCTCCGCCCAGGCGCGCAGCAGGGCAGGCTCCATGACGACGAGCGCCGCCACGTACTTACGCCCCTCGCCCACCGCGATGGCCTGCGACACGTACGGGATGTTCGTCGTGATCGCCGCCTCAACCTTCTGCGGTGCGACGTACTTACCACCGGAGGTCTTGAAGAGGTCCTTCTTGCGGTCGGTGATGCGCACCCGCCCGGTTTCGTCGATCTCCGCGATGTCGCCGGTGTGGTACCAGCCGTCGGCTTCGAGCACCTCGGCTGTCTTCTCGGGAAGGTTGTGGTAGCCGTCGAACAGCGACGGGCCGCGCAACAGGAGCTCGCCGTCCTCAGCAAGCCTCGTCTCCACGCGCGGCAGGGGCAGCCCGACGGTGCCTAGTCGCGGATTATCTGGGTCATCCACGGTGGCGATGGCGGAGGTTTCCGTCGACCCGTACCCCTCGATGATGCGGATGCCGGCAGACTCAAACCAGGTCTGCACCTGCGGGTTCAGCTTCGCGGAGCCCGAGATCATGTAGCGAATGTTGCCGCCGAGGCGCTCCTTCAACTTGGAGTACACCAGCTTGTCAGCCAGCGCATGCTTCCACTTCAGCAGGCCCTTCAGCTCGCCCTTCTCACGCGCGGCCATGGCGTCGCGGCCAACCGCGAAGGCCCAGTGGGAAATCCGACCCTTGATGCCCTTGCCGGTGATCACCGCGGCGCGCACCTTCTCGAAGATGCGCGGCACGCCGCACATCACGTCGGGCTTGGTTTCCTGCAGCCCGTCGACGATCCGGTCGATCCGCCCGTCGACGGCGTTGTGAATGTTGTAGGCCATGGAACATGCCAGCAGCGTCTTGCCGAAGACATGGCTGAGCGGGAGCCACAGATACATGGTGGTGTCGTGCGGCAGCAGATGCCGCTCCATAGAGCCGACGGCCTCCGCCATCCAGCAGCGGTGCGGCAGCCGTACACCCTTGGGGCGCCCCGTCGTGCCGGAGGTGTAGATCAGTGTGGAGAGGTCGCCGATCTGCACCGTGGCCAGCACATCGTCGACGGCGGTGGGCTGCTCGGCGAGCAGCTTGCGGCCGGCTTCGCGCAGCTGGGTGTAGCTGATGATGCGGTCGTCGAGGGTGACGCCTTCGGTGTCGAGCATCACGACGGTGTGCACCTGCTCGGTGATGGCGTCGTCGTGCAACACCTTCTCGAGGTGTGTGGCGTTCTCAGCGACGAGGATCTTCGAGTCGGAGTCGGTGATGATGTACCGCATCTCGTCTTCACCCGTGTTGGGGTAGATCGTCGTGGTGGCGGCCGCCGAGCAGGCGATGGCGAGATCGATGAAGATCCACTCGATGCGGGTGGACGAGCAGATGGAGATGCGCTCTTCAGGCTTGATGCCCCGTGCCAGGAAGCCGGCGGCGAGCTCGTCGACGATGACGCGCGACTCGGCCCACGTGAATTTCGTCCACTGGCTCGGACCTTCCGCGGCGTAGTCAGGGCAGCTGAACGCCAAGGAATCCGGGCTCTCCGCTACGCGCCAGCGGAAGTAGTCACCGAAGCTCTTGGAGACGCGCTCCAATTCGTCCGAATGAGTGGTCATCTAGTCCTCCTGCGAAATGCTCACTTGGCAGCCTATACGACCATCTTTCGATGACTTGGGACGTTAACCCGGCCCAGCCTGCTTCTGGCATCTGCCCACCGCATAGTATGGGCGTCCATGAGCACTCCCCAGCGTGGCTGGTTGACAGAAGATCAGCAAAAAATTTGGCGAAGTTCGCTCCTTGCCAAGAAGAGGATCAGCGAATATCTCGACCACGTACTGAGAGAGTACGGTTTGAGCCTCGACGAATACGAGCTGCTCGTTCGCCTGTCGGAAGCCCCCGACACCACGCTGCGCATGGGTGAACTCGCCGAGAGCGTGGGCCACTCCCGCTCGCGCCTCACGCACACCATCGCCCGGATGGAAAACCGCAACCTCGTCCGCCGCGAACCGAGCACCTGCGACGGGCGCGGCGTCCAGGCAGTCCTCACTGCTGAGGGCCTCGACGTGCTGCGTGACGCCGCGCCGCACCACGTTGATTCGGTGCGCCAGGTGCTCATCGACGCCGTGTCCCCCGAGGATTTGGAGGCGCTCGGGCGGTGCATGGATGCGATCCTGGAGGTCGCGGACGAGGCGACCGGCAAGCGGTAAGGCGTGGTTGGATGGAGTGCGTGCCCAACCTAGATTCTTCGCCGCTCACCCGTGCGCTGTACACCTCCGACGGGTCCCTCTACCGAGTTGAACCCACCGCTGTGGCGACGCCACGCACCACGTCAGAGCTCATTGAAACCGTGCGTTGGGCACTCCGCCAACAGCTACCCATCACTATGCGCGGTGCGGGTACCTCATGCGCCGGCAACGCCGTCGGGACTGGGCTGATCGTCGACGTGTCGCGCCACCTCACCCGCATCCACTCCATTGACGCGGAATCCCGCACGGCTGTGATCGACCCTGGCGTCGTGCAAGACCAGCTGCAGCAAGCCGCCGCCCCATACGGGCTGCGCCTCGGCCCCGACCCGTCGACGTCGTCGCGGTGCACCGTCGGCGGCATGATCGGCAACAACGCCTGCGGGCCGCGCGCGCTGGGGTATGGGCGCATGGCCGACAACGTCGTCGAACTGGAGATCATCGACGGCACCGGCGAGCTGCGGACGCTGGGCCGCGACGAGTTCCCCGAGCTCAAAGCCCTTGTGGCGGCCAATTTGGGCGTGATCCGTACTGAGTTCGGGCGGTTCACGCGGCAGGTGTCCGGCTATTCGTTGGAGCACCTGCTGCCCGAGCGCCGCTTCGATGTCGCGAAGTTCTTCGCCGGCACCGAGGGCACGCTGGGAGTGATCACGAAGGCGACGGTGAAGCTCGTCGCTGATGCGCCCCACAAGCTGATGGTGGCGCTCGGCTACCCCACGATGGCGGATGCCGGCGACGACATCGCCAACCTGCTCCAGTTCTCCCCCACCGCGTGCGAAGGGCTCGACCGGCGCATCGTCGACGTGGTCATCCGCCAGAAGGGCCCCGACGCCGTGGACGCGCTGCCTGCGGGCGACGGCTGGATGCTACTCGAACTCACCGACGACGACCCCGCCGCGCTGCGGAGCCGGGCGCAGCAGCTCCTCGACACCGCGCGCGCCGGCGACGGTTGGATCGTGGACGACCCCGTCGAGGCTGCCCGGCTGTGGCAGATTCGCGCCGACGGTGCGGGCCTGGCGGGCGTGTCGCTCGAGAAGCCGGCGTACCCCGGTTGGGAGGATTCCGCGGTGCCGCCGGAGCACCTCGGCGACTACCTGCGCGCGTTCGACGCGTGCCTCGAGCGGCACGGCTTGCAGGGGCTCCCCTACGGGCATTTCGGCGACGGATGCGTGCACTGCCGCATCGATTTCCCGCTCGACGAGCCCGACGGCCCCGAGCGCTACCGCGCGTTCGTCGAGGAGGCCGCGCAGATCGTCGCGGGATTCGGCGGCTCGATGAGCGGCGAGCACGGCGACGGCCGGGCGCGTTCCGCGCTGCTGAAGTACATGTACTCCGACGAGGCACTCGAGCTGTTTGCGCAAGTCAAGCACTTGTTTGATCCGCAGAATCTGCTGAACCCAGGCATCCTCGTCGACCCCGTACCGGTAGAGGCCGACGCGCGCATGGTGGCTGCGGCTTCGTCGCCCCTGAACCTGAGCGACCCGGACTTCGTGCGGGAGGTGCATCAGTGCACGGGTGTCGGGAAGTGCCTCGCCAACAACGCGCCGTCGGGTGGGGTGATGTGCCCGAGCTTCCACGCCACGCGTGAGCAGAAAGACTCGACGCGGGGCCGCGCGCGGGTGCTGCAGGAGATGGTGAACGGGTCGATCATTACGCAGGGCTGGCGCTCTCCCGAAGTCGCTGAGGCACTTGATTTGTGCTTGTCATGCAAGGGTTGCGCCCGCGACTGCCCGACCGGCATCGACATGGCGGCCTACAAGGCTCGCGTCACGCACGAGCGGTACAAAGGCAGGCTCCGGCCCCGCAATCACTACGCGCTGGGCTGGCTGCCGCGCTGGGGGCGGATGATCACGTCGGTGCCCGGGCTGGGGCGTGTGGTGAACGCCATCGGCGCGGCTCCCGTCGTAGGGAACGCGTTGAAATGGGCCGCGGGCGTGGACGGGCGGCGGCAGATTCCGCGGTTCGCGAAGCGGCGCGCCACGTCGGCACTGGAGGAGGCCTCGTCGCCACAATCACGTGCTGACAAGGGGCGGGTGCTGCTGTGGGTGGACTCGTTCACCAACTGCTTCGAGTCGAACACCTTCGCCGCGATGGTGCAGGTGCTGAGCTGGCTGGGCTACGAGCCGACCGTGCTCGACCGCACCGCGTGTTGCGGGCTCACCTGGATCTCCACCGGGCAACTCGACGGCGCTCGCACGCAGCTGCGGAAGGCGGCCGCGGTGCTGGCGCCGTTCGTCGCGGATGGCATCCCCATCATCGGCTTGGAGCCGAGCTGCACGGCGGTGTGGCGCGGGGATGCGTCTGATCTGTTACCGGACGACGAGAACGTGGCAGCGCTTCGGGGCAAGGTGCGGACGCTGGCGGAATTCCTCGCCGACGATCCTGACTTCACTCCCCCGGACCTCTCCGGCCACACCATCGTCGCGCAGCCGCATTGCCACCATGCGTCGGTGATCGGTTGGCGCGAAGACCGCAAGCTGCTCGAGTCCACCGGGGCGGAGCTGGTCGTCGTCGGCGGGTGCTGCGGTCTGGCCGGCAACTTCGGCGTCGAGCGCGGACACCACGAAGTGAGCGTGAAGGTGTACGAGTCGAACCTGCAGCCCGCGCTCGAGAACAACCCCGATGCGATCATCCTCGCCGACGGATTCTCCTGCCAAACCCAGATGCGCTCCCTGTCGAACCGCGACTCGATGTCGCTGGCTGAGCTACTCGCCACGCACTGAAGCGCCCGCGGGTCGGGTCAGGCGATCAGGCGCAGCGCGAAGGGGTACCGGTAGCGCTCTCCCTTATTGGACGCCATTGCGGCGATGACACCGAAGATGATGTTCAACACGTAGACCACCGGCACGAGCATGAAACCGATGAAGACGAATGCGAGCGGGATGCTGAGGACACCGGCGATGGCATAGGCGATCAGCATCGTGATCTGGAAATTGAGTGCCTCCTTGGCGTGCTCATTGACGAACCGCTTGGCGGGATTGTCCTTGTTGATCAGCCAGATGACCAACGGCACAAGCAGCGTGAACACCGCCCCGAGCGCATGGGTAAGGGTGGCCATCGTGCGATCGTCGGAGGAAACCTGCATCGGCAGGCCGCTGTCAGGGCCGGGCTGAGACTCGTATGCGTTCATGACAGTCACCTCATGTGTGTGGTCCGTACTCAGGCGCCGCTCGTGGATCACAACGCCCAAAGCACCCTATCGCGCCTGGGGGTCACCACTGCTGAGCACGACGGACGAACTCCGCCTTGACGGCCAAGAGCCACCATCTAGATTGTCTGTCTATCTAGATGGTGTTACGCTCTAGTCATGGAAATAATCCAGTGGCCAGCCGGCTGGCAGCGCGGCATCCTCGAGCTGTGCGTGCTGCGCATCATCGGCGACGGCCCCACCTATGGCTACGACATCGCCTCGAGGCTGGCCGACGCCGGTTTGGGCGAGGTCAAGGGCGGGACGCTGTACCCGCTGCTCAAGCGCCTCGAGCAGGGCGGGCTGGTCGTCGTCGAGTGGCGCCCGGGTGAGGGCGGGCCCGGGCGCAAGTTCTACGAGCTCAACGAGCTGGGCCGCGCGCGAAGAGACGAGCTCGCCGACGTCTGGCGACGCTTTTCCGCTGCCGTCACCAACCACGTCTCCCCTATCGGAAAGGACCACTGACATGGCCGATCACTCCTTCGAGCAGCGTCTGGCTCCGCACGTCAACCCCGCATGGAGCGAGGCGTTCATCCTCGAAGCGCGCCTGCGCGGCGTGCTCGGGACCGTCATCGGCGACGCGCTGGCCGAGGTGGACGCGCACGTCGTCGATTCCGGGCAGAGCGCTGAGGAGGCTTTCGGAGATCCGAAGGACTACGCGCACCATCTCCCCGTCGACGCGGCCGCCGGGACCGACTTTGCACAGGTGATGCTCCCGTCCGCGCTGCAGGTCTTCGGCATGTTCGCTGTGCTGCAGGCGGTGTGGCTGCTGCGGCACGGAGACGGGGTACAGCTCACCGTCGGATTGCTCGTCATGGCAGCGCTGCTGGTCGTCGCATTCGTGGCGTTGGCCATGTGCCCGACGCCCATCCTGCGTGTGGCAACGAGTCGGCCGGTCGTCGGAGCTGCTTTCGCTGCAGCGTTCTTCGCGGCGTGCATCGGAGCCTGCTTCATCCCTGGGACTGTCGCAACCGTCTCGGGGTGGTGGGTCCTGGGAGTTGGGGTCGCTTTGCTAGCCATCGGGGTGATGCTCGGCATCGAGCGCTCGGTGCGCGGCGTCGACGCCGATCCCGTCGTCCGCCCCAACGAGATCACCAAGCCTGCCAACCTGCTGGGCGCCATGGCGCCCAGTCTCATAGTGCCCGTCGTCACCGCCGTCCTCGCAGCCATCCAGCTCGCGCTCTGACATCTTGTCCCCGCCAAAACTTCACAATCCGTACGCAGATTGATCTTCACCCCCGAAATCAGGGGGTTACCTCAAGCTGCGTACGGATTTTGAAGTTTCTGGAGCAGTGCCCGGATCGTCGGCACCAGGTCGGGCAGCGTCGCATGGGTGAAGCGCAGCACCGTCCAGCCCTGCATGATGAGCTGGACGTCTTTGCGTCGATCATCGACGAACGCTTCGTACGACTTGTGGTGCTCCCACGAATCCAACTCCACCGCCAGCTTCAGCCCACGAAACGCGATGTCGACGTAGCGCACCGAGCCGTCAGGAAGCACAATCCGTTGGTTGCCCTTCCACCCTTTGATTCGGGCTCGACGCAGCATCCGGTGGCCGTCACGCTCCAACTCAGACCACGGCTGGTCTCGTGACTCCAGCAGTAACCGTCGCCGTTCCACGTTGCCCGCTCGCCTGGCCATCACCCCAATGGCCCAGCGCATCGCTTTCAGGCTGGTTGCGCGTCGGCGCAATGCCTGGTCGATGGCCTCGCCGCCGAGCGTGTCGGTGAGCTCCAATGCGCACCAGGCAGGATGCACGAGCCGGTAACCATCCTTCTCGAAGACGAGGTCGGGATCGATTTCTCCGCGACTCAGCCGCAGCCCGGGGACTGCACGCTCGCTCGGGCGCCGCACCACGGCTGTCACCTCCCGAACCTCGAGTTCTGGCCACCAGCTCAGCTTCGCAGCCGTCGCGCCGGTGAACACCGCATCGGGATCCCAGAGCTTCACTGCCGTGACGAGAGTCTCGAACGATCGCTCGAAGGAGTAGGTGCCCGGCAACAGCGCAACCAGCGCGCCGGTGCGCAGCGCATGGCGGATGGCATTGGCGAGCTCGGGGTGCTCGCGGCGGGAGACTGCGCCGTCGGCCGCGAGCAGTCGCTGGAGTTCGGGGTGCATGGCACCACCTCACCCCAAGATGGAGCGCAAGGGAAGACCCCCATCGCCACCTGTGGAAAACTCCTGTGGGAGGGTTACTCGCCCAAAAACTTCAAAATCCGTACGCAGATGGATCTTCACCCCCGAAACCAGGGGGTTACCTCAAGCTGCGTACGGATTGTGAAGTTTGGGCGCCGGGTCAGCGCATGAGTTTACGGTGCGCGGTCGACTTCGGGCGGTTCGCTTCGGGCCCGAGGCGCTCGATCTTGTTGGCCTCGTAGTCAGCGAAGTTACCCTCGAACCAGAACCACTTGGCGGGGTTCTCGTCGGTGCCCTCCCACGCGAGGATGTGGGTGGCGACGCGGTCGAGGAACCAGCGGTCGTGGGAAATCACGACGGCGCAGCCGGGGAACTCGAGCAGCGCGTCTTCGAGCGACTGCAGAGTTTCGACGTCGAGGTCGTTGGTGGGCTCGTCGAGCAGCAGCACGTTGCCGCCCTGCTTCAGCGTGAGCGCGAGGTTCAGACGGTTGCGCTCACCGCCGGAGAGCACGCCTGACATCTTCTGCTGGTCGGGCCCCTTGAACCCGAACGACGCGACGTACGCGCGCGAGGGCATCTCGAAGTTGGCCACCTTGATGTAGTCAAGCCCGTCGGAGACCACTTCCCACACGTTCTTCTTGTCGTCGAGGCCCTCGCGGGTCTGGTCGACGTAGCTGAACTGCACCGTCTCGCCCACCTTGAGGGAGCCGCTGTCGGGCTCGTACTGGCCGGTGATGGTCTTGAACAGGGTGGTCTTACCCACACCGTTCGGGCCGATGATGCCGACGATGCCCGCGCGCGGCAGCGAGAACGAGAGGTTGTCAATGAGGACGCGGTCACCGAATCCCTTGGTGAGGTTGTTGGCCTCGAGCACCACCGAACCCAGACGCGGGCCCGGCGGGATGTTGATCTCGGCAAGGTCAACGCTGCGACGCTTCTCTGCCTCAGCCGCGAGCTCTTCGTAGCGAGCGAGACGCGCGCGGTTCTTCGCCTGACGCGCCTTCGGGTTCGAGCGCACCCACTCGAGTTCCTTCTCGAGGATCTTCGCCCGCTTGGCGTCCTTCTTACCCTCGATCTGCAGACGCTGACGCTTCGTCTCCAGGTAGGTGGAGTAGTTGCCTTCGTAGGGGTGCAGGCGCCCGCGGTCGACTTCGCAAATCCATTCCGCGACGTTGTCGAGGAAGTAGCGGTCGTGGGTGACGGCGAGCACGGCGCCCGGGTACGTCTTGAGGTGGCCTTCCAACCAGTCGACGGATTCCGCGTCGAGGTGGTTGGTGGGCTCGTCGAGCAGCAAGAGGTCGGGCTGTTCGAGCAGCAGCTTGCACAGCGCGACGCGACGGCGTTCACCGCCGGAGAGCTTGGTGACGTCGGCGTCCGGGGGCGGGCACTGCAGCGCGTTCATCGCCTGCTCGAGCTGGGAGTCGAGGTCCCAGGCACCCAGGTGGTCGAGCTGGGTCTGCAGCTCCCCCATCTCTGCCATGAGCGCGTCGAAGTCGGCGTCGGGGTCTGCCATCTCGGCGGAGACCTCGTCGAAGCGGCGCAGCTTCGCCTTCGTATCGGCGACGGCCTCCTCGATGTTTTCGATGACGTTCTTCTCTTCGTTCAGGGGTGGCTCCTGCAGAAGAATGCCGACGCTGGCGCCCTTCTGCAGCATGGCTTCGCCGTTGTTGGGCTTGTCGAGGCCAGCCATGAGTTTGAGCATCGTCGACTTGCCTGCGCCGTTGGGCCCGACGACGCCGATCTTGGCGCCGGGGAAGAATGACAGCGTCACGTTGTCGAGGATGACCTTCTCACCGACGGTTTTGCGGACGTTGTGCATCGTGTAGATGAACTCAGCCACGGGGATCCCTTCTGGAAGACGTTGGAGGCCGCGAGGCGGACCTAATCGCGTGCAAGTATGCCATCCAAACGCGCCAATGCGGCTGCTGCGCGCTGGTGATCGTCGAGTTCTGCTTGCACGTCGGCGATCACGGTGGCCTCGAGTTCTTCGTCGATGGCGCTCCCGAGGCGTTTGGCGGTCTGCCGCCCGGCGCGGTTGGCGGTGAGGCGGAGGATGGCGTCGCCGGAGAGGGAGATGAGCACGAGGGCCACGAGTGTGGCGACGATGACCGTCACCACTTTGGGCGCGAATTCCCCGGTGGCCCAGACGAATTGGTACACCACCCAGCCGGCAACGCCGACGAGTGCCACGACGGGCAGCCATTTCAGGCCGCGCACCAGGCCCCATCCGAAGGGTGCGCTCATATCGGAGAGGTCGACGTCGCGCATGACGTGGTCGAGGCGGGTAGGGAGCGTGGCTGCGGAGCCAGCCATGATGCGGCGACGTGCATCGTCGCGCCACCGCTCGGGCAACGCCGCAGTCTGCGTGGCGAGGAATCGTCGCACCGCCGACGTGGCTCGAGCGTCATCGGCGGCGGACGCCACCTGGTGGCTCGGCAACTCAAGCGGGCCGGCGCCCTTCGCCCCACGCCAGCCCTGCACCATGGCTCCCCTGCTGCGCACCGTTCGTCGGATGCCCTCCGCCCGACGCTCCACGCCTGCCGCCGCGCGAACCTCGCGCTTCAGCTCCTCGACGGCGGTTTCCTCCATGCCGACGCTCTGCCCGCTCACTTGGCGCAATTCGTGGGCCAGACCGCGCAGGTCGGCAGTGAGCCGTTCTCGGGTGGCGCGCTTGTGGGCGGCAACCCGCCCGAGGTGCCGCCGCAACAAATCGACGCCCTCCCCGTCGCGCGCGCTCGTCGCGAAGACGGGCACGCCCTGCAACCCGTCGGCTTCGAGCAGTGTGCGCAGGTGCGTGAGCACGTCTTCCACTCGCTCGTCCATGCCTTGCGCGCCGGGGTAGATCGGGCTGCCGTCGGTGAGCACATCAGCGTGGTTGAGCACGACGGTGATGACGTCGCTGTGCTCGCGCAGCGGGCGCAGGTAGCGCTCGTGGAGCAGGTTGTCGGCGTACTTTTGCGGGTCGACGACGAACACGAATTGGTCGACGATGCGCACCAGGCGGTCGACTTCCTCGCGGTGCGCGTCGCGGATGGAATCGTGGTCGGGCAGGTCGAGCAAGACGACGTCGGCGAAATCGGGGATGGGTGGACGCGCCTCACGTCGCTGCCCGATGGCGAGGAGCTCCAGCAGGGCCTCGTTCGTGGCGGAAAAGCTCAGGGCGAGGGGCTGCGATGTGGTGGGCCGGCGCGCCGCCACCTGCGCGAGCGACGTGCCGGAGATGGCGTTGAAGAGCGACGATTTGCCCGACCCCGTGGCTCCTGAGAGCGCGACGACGGTCTGTTCGCCGGCGCGCATCCGTCGGGTGGCGAAGGCTGCGACTTGGCGCGCACGTTCTTCCAGGTCTGGTGGGAGTTTGCCGCCTGCCAGCTGCAGGTACTCCTCGAGTTCGCTCAGCGCTTGTTCGATCACAGCGTGGCCCTCGCTTCCCGCACCTGCGCAGCCGCTGCCGCGAGCCGTTCCGCGACATCGGGCGCGACGGACGCCTCGTCGACGACGCTGGTGAACCGGGCGGCTTCCTCGACGAGCAGGTTCTGCACGCGCGCATCGAGCAGGGAGCGTGCCTCAGTGGTGAGGCGTTCGACGGCTCCGGCACCGAACACGGATTCCAGCACGCGCTGCGACAACACCGACGTGGTACCCGCGATGCCCGCTTCGGCTCCGGTGAGCCCGCCTGTGGACGCGAACACCGCGATCATCAGCGTGAGACCGAGCGCGTTCGTGCCGAACGCGAACATGCGCGCGCGGAAGCGTTTGCCCTTGCCCTGCTCACTGACGAGCCCGAGCACATCTTGCTGCCAGCCGCGCACCGCGGCCGAGGCGCGGTCGTGGAAATCGGGGGATGCCGCGCGCAGGTCGTCAGTAAGTAGGGTGCGCCCCCACGCGGTGTGCGACCAGGCCTGCGCAATGTCGTCGCATGCTTCGTCGGCGGCGGCAGTGATGACGCGCGCGAGCTGGCTCGAGACTTCTTCGTTGGCTTCCTCCGCGTTCGGTTCGGCACGGAACCAACGGTGGGCCGTGGCGCGCAGGGATGCCACTTTCTCGTCGAGGCCGCGCATGAGTTGCGAGGTGCCGACGACGTCGTGCCAGTGGTTGACGATCTCGCCACGCAGCATGGAACCGTCGCCCAGCATGACGCCGATCTGCTCGGCCGCGCCCTCGAATTCGCCGGTGGCTTGGCCGCGTAGGTCGTCGGCGGCGCGTTGCTGTGCCTCGACGCCCTCGCGCAGCGCCTCGACCTCGACGTCGAGCTGCCGAAGCGCCCCGGTGAGCGACTGTTTCACCACCTCGACGCGCGCCTCCTGCTGCGAGGTGAGCCCGCCCAGCCACCCGCGGATGGGCGCGACGGCGGTGTCGGGCATCATGCCGTCTTCGAGCGGGGTTTCCTCGATGGCGAACAGCGGCGCGGCGCCGAGGCCTTCGTCGACGAGCATCCTCGCCAAGTCTGAGCCGACCTCTTGCGTGCTACCTGGCGGGCACCGGTTGATGACCACGCCGAGGAACAGCTCGCGCGCGGCGGCGCTTTTCAGCAGTTCCCAGGGCACCGCGTCGGCGTAGCGGGCTGCGGAGGTGACGAACAGCCACAGGTCGGCAGCCAGCAGGAGTTGGCGCGCGAGGGTGCGGTTGGCGTCGTCGACAGAGTCGACGTCGGGTGCATCGAGCAGTGCGAGGCCTTCCGGCATCGATGGCACCTCGACGATGTGCAGCGCGCGGGTATCTTCGAGTTCGACATCGGTGCGGGTGAGCTCGGGCAGGACGTTGCCGGAGCGGAACCACTGCGCGTCCGATGGGTGGCAGATGAGCACGGGCGACTTCGTCGTCGGGCGGCGCACGCCGGGCCGCGTGACGTGGCGGCGCAAGAGAGAGTTGACAAGGGTGGATTTCCCGGCACCCGTCGAGCCGCCGACGACGGCGAGCAGCGGCGCGTCGATGGTGGCCGCGCGTGGGAGCAGATAGTCGCGGAGTTGCCCCGCTGCTGCCTGTGCGCGGTGCGAATGCTCGTCGGAGGAGGATAGCGCCAGCGGGAAGCGCAGCGCCTCGAGCTCGGAAAGGAGGCCCGCCAACGCGGATTCGAGGCTCATGGTTGCGGCCAGTTTCCGCCGAGACCGCTCGGGCCGGGGTACACCGCCTGGGGTGCGGGGGCACGTCGGATTTTGGGTTTACGCCACCCCAGCGGCTTCACGCCCGGAGCCGTGGGTAGCGCCTTACTGCGCAGCGTGGGCAGCTCTTCGATGATCTCGTGGATGCGGTGCTCGGCTCCGTTGCTGATGAGGCCGCGGGTGAGGTCGGAGCGCAGGTAGGCCAGTTCCGTCATGCGGCGGGTGAAGCGAACGGTGTACCACCAGCGTTTGGGGCCCCAGAAGACCGCGACGAACAGGTAGCGCATGCGCCGGAACGGGCCGGAGAACAGCTCGACCTCGCGCTCGCTCACCCAGCCTTGCGCGGAGAAATCGGTGAGGCGATGGCGGATGAGCCGCGCCTGCTGCACCACAGAAACAATGAGCGAGATGACGAGCAGCCCCACCAGCACCAGCGCCATAATCCACTGCGTCATCAGCGCCTCGGGCGGCCGCGTCGAGGCCAAACCGTTGAACAACATGTGCCCGCCAACTGCAAGCAGGAACCCGCCAAGCGGCGCCATCACGCGCACGAGTTTCGAGCGCGCGGTGATACCCACGACGAGCCCCGTCGCCGTCATCATGGTGAACAGCGGGTGGCCAAACGACGTGTACACGCCGCGCAGCATGACCAGCTCGTTCACCGCTTCTTCGGGGTTCGCGACGGAGACGTCGTGGAGGGCGTAGGTGATGATGCGCCCGTAGTAGATGATGTTCTCGACGAAGGCGAAGCCGATTGCCGACAGCCCGGAGAGCATCACAACGCTCAGCCTGGAGACGATCTTGCGCCGCAGCAGAATAATCAGCAGGAACAGCACCGTCGCTTTCGTGACCTCTTCACTGAATGGCGCGGCGAACACGGCGGCGCGTGAGCCCGTGTCTGAATCTGCAGCGGTGGTGGCCATCATGCGTCCCATCCACGTGTTGATGTGGAGGGAGAACCACGTGGAGGCCGCGCCGCCCCACCCGAACACCAGCAACCAGATGAGTGGCTTTTGCGGGCGGAAGCGGTCGAGCCAGATGAACAACAGCACGTACACCGCCGCGGTGGGCGCAGCGAGTAACGCAGCCTGCTTCACCGTTTGTTTCGTGAACGCGAGCGTCTGGGTGCCGTCCTCGAAGGTTTCCGGGGTGGTGAACATGTGCCACTGATCGCGAAGCATCAGGAAATACACCGGCAGTAACACCACCGCGAGCCACAGTTCAGGGCGACGAAGCAACCGCCGCCACCACGCCACGTGCTCGGAGGACGCGATGCCGGCTAGACGGCGCTCACGCATCGCTACCTGGCTCATAGTTGCAAAGCCTACAAGGTGGGTCTGACAAAACGATCCGGCGACGAGGCGCCGTCGCTGCTCATGGACGGGGAATGAACTGCTGGAAGCGCTCGAAGTAGCGATCTTGGAAGTGGCGCAGCGTGTCGAATAAGAACCCTGGCTGTTCCTCGAATTCCTGGAGCCCTCGGTAGTAGAAGGCCTTCTCGTGGTCGAGCACCACGAACGGAAGAATGTTGTTCGCGAGGCACTGTTCGAACATCACGAGCCTGCCGACGCGCCCATTGCCATCTTGAAACGGATGGATTCGCTCGAACTCGTAGTGGAACCTGCAGATGTCTTCGAACGTCATCTGATCGGGGGCATCGTCGAACAGTTGCTCTATTGCGTGCGGCACCTCGTCGGGCGGCGTCGTCGCCCGGCCACCCACCTCGTTCGGTAGCGTCTTCCAATCGCCCACCTGAAACCAGTCGTGGTCGGCGTCTGACGTGCCGGTTTTGAGGATGCGGTGGTATTCCTTTAGCGATCCTGCGGTCACAGGTTCCCCCGCACGCCCGATGAGGACATCGAATGCGCGGAAGTGATTCGTCGTTTCGACGACGTCGTCGACGAGCGCGTCGCCCATCACTGTCTTCGTCTCGAACAGGTAGCGGGTCTGGTCGGCAGTGAGTCGGCTGCCTTCGATCCGGTTCGAGTTGTATGCAAGCTCAAGCTGGGTCAGGTGGTACAGCCCGCCCGGGAGGCGCATGTCGCGCTGCTCTCGGAAGACCTGTAGCAGCCCGGCAGCGTGCACCTCATACTCGTCGCTCACCACACCAATGCTATCCGCCAGCCCAGGGCAGGCACGCTGTTCGTAGGTCGTCATCGACGACGCTACGTCGCAATAAAGAATGCTGGAACCCACCGAAACAGGTGGGTTCCAGCATTGTTTGTTGTCGCGACGCCCCCGCCGGTGTGGCGCGCCCGGCAGGATTCGAACCTGCAACCTACGGATTAGAAGGCCGGTGCTCTATCCATTGAGCTACGGGCGCTCGGCGCATCAGTCTAGTCACTGCCGGCCGGGATGCGCGACGTGAGCCTCACCCTTGCTTCGCTTCGGCGGTCACGGGTGCGGCAGACCGCCAGGTGACGGATTTGCCGTCGATCTGGCCGCCGTCGGAGGCGTTCACTACCTCGCCCCCGAACTCGAGCCGCATTCGATACAGCCCGACGGTATCCTCCGGCGCGAGCACTTCCCCAAGGTTGACGCGCCAGACTCCGTCCTCCAGCGTCGGTTGCGGCGCCCACTCATCGTCGCCCCACTGCTCGAGGGTGAACTGCGCCGTGGTGTCGCAGACGTGGTAGCCGGGGGCGTCGCTGCGCTTCGCCTGCCAATTCGACCCGAACCCGACCATGTCACCGGGCACGTCGCCTTCCTCGCAGAAGGTGACCTCGTCGCTTTGGATCATCTGCTCCGGGATCGCGATGCGCAGGTGAGCGCGGATGTCTTCAGCGCTCATGAACGTGAGACGTACCAACTGCACCACACCGTCGACGTCACCGGGCGCGGGCAACTCGTCGCCCCAGTTGTCCCAAGCCTGCTCCTCGTTCATGGTTTCGACGGGGCTCGGCGCCTGAATGGGCCCGGAGGCCACTTCGGAAGGCTCCGGAGCAGGCTGCTGGCTGGGTTGCTCGTCGGCGGCTCCCCCGCATCCGGTGAGCACGAGGGCGAGCGCCACAGCGGCGGCGCGGCATGCGTTTCTCATAGGGAAAGCTTACAAACCACCATCTAAAGCCGGGACATCTACGCGGTAGGCTCAGGAGACGTGAATAGCAACATGGTGTGGATCGACTGCGAAATGACCGGCCTCGATTTGGAGGCCGACGGGCTGTGCGAGGTGGCTGCGCTCGTCACCGACTCGGAGCTCAACGTGCTGGGCGAAGGAATCGACGTCGTCATCAAGCCGACCGACGCCCAGCTGGAGCACATGGGCGAGTTCGTCACCGAGATGCACACCAAGTCGGGGTTGCTTCCCCTCCTCGCGGAGGGAACCACGCTCGCGGACGCGCAGCAGCAGGTGCTCGCGTACGTGCAGGAGCACTGCCCCACCGCCCGTAGAGCGCCGCTGGCGGGCAACACGATCGGCACCGACCGCGCGTTCCTCGCCAAGTACATGCCCGAGCTCGAGCAGCACCTCCACTACCGCAACATCGACGTCTCCAGCATCAAGGAACTCGCGCGCAGGTGGTACCCCCGCGTGCAGCACAAGGCCCCGGCGAAGACGGGCAACCACCGCGCGCTCGCGGACATCCAGGAGTCGATCGAGGAGCTGCGCTACTACCGCGACGCCCTGTTCGTCGCCCAGCCTGGGCCGTCGTCGGAGGAGCTCACCGAGATCGCGACGAAACACTGCGGCGCGCTGACTGGTCATCGCCCCGCCGAACCCTCAGCCGCCCCGGACACCAACGTTGGGGAGTGATGAGGCGCCGTCGGTTTCCCTTAGTGCGGCAAGGTGCGCTATGATCGCTGGTCGTCGTCATGAACGACATTGGTGGGTATAGCTCAGCTGGTAGAGCGTCTGGTTGTGGTCCAGAAGGTCGCGGGTTCAAGCCCCGTTACTCACCCCACTGCGGCTAGGGGTTTGCCGGTAAAAGTAGCCTCGCAGCTACACCTGCGGCTACAACCCGGTGAAATCTGAGGCATGGCCGCCCCAAGCCCACGAAGCGCCGCGATGAAAGCATCCGCTGACGCATCCAATTCCTAGATCGGCTTGGCTCCATACCAATCAGGGTTGCAGCGATGTGCGGCAGAACCGAACGAGCAACACAAAGCCCCGTGGTAACCGGGTGGTCGCCACGGGGCAAGTATGTGAGCGTGACCTTTAAGCACGCATGGGTACGTGAAACTTCACGCCCCACCGACCGGATACTGGGAACGTAACCCAAAGCCGTTCGGTGTCTCCATCTTGCCCCAAATCGCGGATCCGCACAAGAAAATCGCTATACCCGGTTCATGGTCAGGATGTTCACTCTCCCACGGCGCACGTCACCGAAGCTGTCGAGTCCGAAGGCGCGACGAAGGCGTCCCGCCACGCGACCCTTGGGCGTGGACTCCGATGCCGGAGCATCGGGAACCTCCCCTACCCACTTTCGCCGATCGTACGCAATCGCGCCAGCGATCACGTCCGCCACTTGCAGGAGGTTCGTCGATTCCGAGTTCAGGTCGTAGCACCCAAGAACACGACGAGTACCAAGCTGCTCATTCGCCCGCTCCCGCACTTCATCCGCCAGAACGCGCCCCTTGGGTGTCTGGATGAGGTCAAGGAAGACGTTGACCAGTTCACCTTGATTCACGTTAGCGACGACGAGTCGACGCGCCATGACCGCCTGCGTCTCCCAGGATCGCCTCTTCGCTGAGTCCGCGGGGGACAGCTCGTAGACCGAACCGCCAATCCGGACGTCGCATGTGGCGAGGTACTCCACGAGTTCGATGTAGAAGCGCTCAGTGGCTTGCGTGATACGACCGAACTTGATCTCACCGAAGAACTTGAGCTGCTGCCGAAGCTGCCGAATCTCGCGATCGATAGACGCCGTGTCCCGGCATTTGAGGAACCCAACAACGAAGAGGCCACCGTTGGGATTCATAGATCCGCTCTCGTCTAGGAACAGGCTTGAGACCGGAACGTCGGCGGGGAGACAGAAAGGGACATCGGCAAGATCCCCCGATTCGGGGATGAGGGCGTCCTGCATTCCGTTCATTCCTCGTCCTCCAGGTCATCCGGCGCGGCAGCGGCCTCGACTTGTTGCGCATGGGCGATCAGCTTGTTGCATCGGTGCTCGTCGAGCGACCTGACTGGGCTCTTCTCAGCCTCAGCATTGCTAGCCTCCTTCGGCTCTCCTTGCATCCTGCGAGTAACCTCGGCAAACAGCTCTTCATCAGAGACGTCCGCGATGGAGGTGAGGGTTGACCCACCTCGGAGGATTCGCGCAGCAATGCAAGACGGCCACTTCAGCCCAGCGTCGAGTTTGCCGAGCTGACTGCCCTGAATGTAGCCATCTCCGCTCGTGATCTTCGTGAGTGACGTGGTGGTCACGTCAAGCCACCTCCCCATCTCACGTCGAACCGAAAGTCAAACACCACCTGCCGGTACTCAGTATGGTACCCGCCAGCTGTGGCAAATCCCGGATGTCCTCAGGAGCATCCCCTGCAGAGCGCATCCACGGCCCGGTGTACTTCACCCACCGAACCAACCGCTGTTCACCAGCGCGACGAAACAGGCCGTCCCAGCGAAGATGCTGAGCAGTGAACGTCGCCCGAAGAGCAGGTGCACCCCGACGGTCACCCCCGCCGCGATGAGGGCTGCCGCGGCGCGTCCCCCGTCGGAGGCAGAAACCAGCGTAGCCAGCGCCAGGATGGTGAGAATCCCAGCCGGCATCCACACGCCGATGCGACGCACCAGCGTCGACTCGCGCAGCGGCGCAAGCAACAGAAACGGTACCGCGCGGAGCCCGACGGTGATCGCGCCGGCCACAACCACGACGGCCACGAAATATCCGAGGTCAGGCATGCCGGCTCCCCTCGCGCATCAGGTGACGGCCGAACAGCGCGGCGGTGAACAGCACCATCGATGTCAGTAGGGCCGCACCGGGCGCCACGAGGAGCGCCGCGCCGAAGCAACCCACCGCCATCACCACCGACGGCACCTCCCGCCGGGTACGCGTGGCGTCGAGCGCCAACACGATGAAGAGCGCGACGAGCGCGAACTCCAACCCCTCGATGGGCCTGGGCAGCGACAATGCCGTGGCCACGCCGATGAGTCCGCCGCCCACCCAGTACGCCTGCAGCAGCACTTGGAGCCAGATGATCCGCCTTCCCGTCCAATGCTCCTCACCCCCTGCGATGAACGCGTACGTCTCGTCGGTGAGGGCATACACGCCGTACGCTCGCGCGAGGCCGTGCACCCGGTCGATCGGGTAGTTGAAGGCGTAGAACACGTGCCGCACGTTCACCAGCAGCACGGTGAGGCCGACGGTGAGCACCGGCGTGCCGGCAGCGATGAGGCTCACCAGCAGCAGTTCCACCGAGCCCGCATACACGACGATGGACATCACCGGCGCTACCCACCAGGGGAAACCCGCTTGGATCACCATCATGCCGAACGCGATGCCGAGTGGGATCAACCCGAGCCCGCCTCCCAAACTCAGGCGAGCAACTTCGAGAGCATCCCGGTTTCGCACGCCTGCCATCTTGGCGCCAACCGCCTCACCGGTGAACGTCGCGTCCACCACCTGAACACCGTCGTGACAAGCACCATTGCACCTGCACCAAGCTCGATTTCCCATTTCGTGAGCGGCGTAGTAAGTTTAGTTCTCGCTGCGAGCACCACTAGCTCAACTGGCAGAGCAGCTGACTCTTAATCAGCGGGTTCAGGGTTCGAGTCCCTGGTGGTGTACCAAACGAACGAAGGCCGCCTTCACGGGCGGCCTTCTTGCATTGTCAGCCCCGGCAAGGCCAGGCCCCGCCTATGCTCCCTCCGCGATGCGCAGCATGAGCTCGCACGCCATGGAGTTCGACCAAGAAAACCACGGCCGAGTGTACTTCGTCGGATCATTCGGATCGAAGCTCTCGTGCGTCAGCCCGGTGCCGCCGTCGGTGGCGAGGATCACGTCGAGGCACCGCCTGGCCTCGGCCTCGTCGCCCGTGAGCCCCTGCACCGCCAGCGCGATATGCCAGACGTACCCCTCCGGCGTGTGCGGACTGCCCACACCCGACGCGAACTCGCCCGTGTAGAAGAACGGGTTCTCGTCGCTCAGCACCCATGCGCGAGTGGCCCGGTACCGCGGGTCGTCGAGCGCGAACCCAGCCGTGAGCGGCAAGGAGAGCAACGACGGCATGTTGGCGTCGTCCATGGCCAGCTTGCCGCCCAGCCCGTCCACTTCGTAGAGGTATCGCTCCCCCTCCATGCCGTAACGCTCGACACCGTCACCGATTTCCTGCGCCAGCCTGCCGGCCGAGGCGCCGAGCTCCTCGTCGCCCCAATCGCGCGCGAACTCCCCAATCAGCCCGAGCGCGTGCACGGCCATGAGCTGCGCGGGGATATTGTACCCGTACTGACAAGCATCGTCGGATGGCCGGAACCCGCTCCAGGTCATGCCTGTGATAGCCACGGGCGTGCCGCGTCCGTCGTCGCCCAAGGTGTCCCACGGCTCCGATTCGCGCACGTGACGATAGGTGGACGCCCCGAAGTGGTCTTGTTCCAGCCGCCACAACGCGACGATGCGCCCGCAGCCCTCGCGCAGGGCAGCGTCGAGCTCGTCGTCCCAACCCTCGAGCCCACGGAGGCGATGCGCGAGCAGCACGGGGAACGCCAGCGAATCGATCTCGTACTTGCGCTCCCACACACCAGGATGGAGATCGAGGTCATTGGCATCATGGTGCGCGTCGTTCTCCGACTCGTTAAACGCGTTCGCGTACGGGTCCAGACCGATGCAGCGCCACTGCTCGCGCACCATGCCCAGCAGCACCTCGCGCACCTCGTCCACGTCGGTCATCCTCAGGAACGGCCACACCTGTGCCGACGAGTCACGCAGCCACATCGCGGGAATGTCGCCGGTGATGACGAAGGTGCGATCACCGCGGCGGGTCATCGTCGTCGTCCAGGTGTTCACCATCATGGCGCGGAACCGTTCCGCGGCGGGCGCCCCCACCGTCGCAGCAATGCGCTCGGCCTCCGCGTCCAGCCGGGCCCGTAGCTTCTCTCCGACGGGGTTCGTCACTGTTCGCTCGTCCATGCCATTCCTTCCCGACACCAGCTGATACCCATAACCGTGAGCCTGCGGAGCAACGCCCCCAGCTCACTCTCCGAGGCCGCGCTGCCCGCCCAGAACTGCTGTGCCAGCGCCGTGCCTCGAGGCCACGTCATGTACTCGGCTTTCGCCCAGTCGCGCACATACTCTCCCCACAGTTGGAACTGCCCGCCCAGCAGGCGCCCCGGGCCATCCGGGAGCGCCGCGAGCATCTGGGCGAAATCCTGCGTCTTTTCGAGGGGCGTGTAATGCCCGTAGTTGAGCGGGTGGTCATCCCACTTGCCCTGGCAGTAGTCGAGGTAGGTGTACTGGGTGGGCGCGGCCAGTACGTCGTACCCCTTGCTAATCACGTCCCCAACCTGTGCCGCGTCGCGCCACACCATGATGGTGACGTCGTCGGGCACGCCGCCCTCCAGCACCTCGTCCCACGCAATCACGCGACGTCCACGCGCCAGCACGTGCTCGCACACGATGCGCTCGAACCACGCCTGCCCCTCGGCAGGAGTAGAGAGCCCTTCGCGACGCATCGTGGCCTGCGAGCGTTCGTCGGCGAGCCATTCCGACCCCGGGCACTCGTCGCCCCCGACGTGCACGGGCGAGTCAGGGAATAGATTCATGACGGCGTCCAGCGCGTCCTTGCAGAACTGAATCACGTTGTCATCCAGCCGCAGCACATGCTCGGAAATACCCCAACACGTGCGCGGGTGCTGCACACCCGACGCGCCCAGCTCCGGGTAGGCCGCCACCGCGGCCTCCATGTGGCCGGGCATATCCACCTCCGGCACCACGGTGATGCCGAGCCGGTTCGCGTGCTCCACGAGCCTGCCGATCTCTTCGGCTGTGTAGAACCCGCCGTGCGGGATGCCGTCGTGCTCGGCCACATCGTCGCAGTCGTTCTCGTCGGGAGGCGGCTGAAGTCCGACGAGGGTACCCGGCCGCCACGCCCCCACCTCCGTGAGCTTCGGCCAGCCTGGCACGGGGAAGCGCCAGCCTTGGTCGTCGGTGAGGTGCAGGTGCAGCACGTTGAGCTTGTGCATGGCCATCACATCAAGATGCCTGAGCAACCCGTCGAGCGGCAGAAAATGCCTTGCCACGTCCACCATGGAGCCGCGCCATGCCAGCGCTGGCTCGTCGACGATCTCCACGAACGGCACAACGAGCGTGGCCGGGTCCAAGGGGCCGGTGGTGTGCACCTCGCGCGGCAGAAGTTGCAGCAGCGTCTGCACCGCCCACGACGCGCCGGCCTGCGCGGAATACCCAATGCGCACACCGTCCGCGTTGACGCTGAGGCGGTACCCCTCGTCGGGGAGCGAAGTATCTTCGACGAAGTCCACGCCGGCGCCGACCCCGTCGGCAAGCACCTGCACACCGGCCGACCGCGAGAGACGCTCGGCCAGGACCTCAGCGGGAACGCCGCCACCACGCACTGGGAGGGGGTTGGGCAGCAGGAACGAACCCTGCCCCCAGTCGACGTGAGCGGGCGTGGGGATGATGGTGGGCATCACAGCTCCTTCGCGTGTGCGATTGGTTGAGGCTGCCAAGACTGCAGCATCGGGTGATCGAGCGAGGGCACGTGCACGTGCCCCAAATCCGCGGCGAATGGGCCAACCGCGACGACGAACGCGCCGGCCTCCCTGGCTGCCGTAGCGCCGGTGCGGGAGTCTTCCAGCACGACGCAGTGCTCCAGCGCCACGCCACAACGCTCGGCTGCGGCGAGGTACAGATCAGGCGCCGGCTTGGGGCGCTCCACATCCTCGGTGCCCAGCATCGCAACGAAACGGCGCTGCCAGCCGAGCGATTGCATCGTGGCTTTCACGATGGCCGACGGCGAGTTCGAGGCCACAGCCAGCGGTATCGTCCCGGAGAGCGCCTCGAGCAGGGCTTCCGCCCCCGGCATCGGCTCCACACCGTCCGCCAAGTGTTCCTGCAGGAGCTCCAGCATTCGGCGTTCCGCTACGTCGGCGTCTACGCCCGGACGGACACGGCTGAACACCGCGACGACATCCTCAATGGTGCCGCCTCGAAGCTCATCAGATACGTCATCGTCGAAGCCCTTCGATACCTCGTACTCTTCCCAGAGTTGACGGGTGGCATCGAACCAAGCTTGCTCGGAGTCGACGAGTGTGTCGTCCATGTCGAACAACACTGCGCCGATGTGCTGCGGGAGAGCACGATTCATTCGATCAACACCTCCATGCCGGCGTGCCTGCTACTTCGTTGGATATGCAGCTCAGACAGCACACGACCACCCTACCCAGGTGCTCGCAGAGATGCGTCTGTGCAAGACTTTGGCTTGTTCGTCCGTGAGAAGGAGTGCCGTGCCCACACGCATGCTGACCGTCGGTATCACGTACCGCGACATCATCATGACCGGCGTCCCAGCGATGCCCGTGCCCGGCCACGAGCTGCAGGCCACAGGACTGCACGAGGGCTGGGGTGGCGTGGCCACCATGGCGCGAGTGGCAGCTCGCCTCGGTGTGAGCACCGAGCTGTGCTCCCCCGTCGGCGACGACGAAGCCAGCGAGCGGCTGCTGCGCAGCCTGCGCCTCGAAGGCATCGGCACCACCCACTGCGAGCACTACACCAACTGGCAACTCCCCACGACGGTGGCCCTCGCCACCAGCGCTGACCGCGCGATGGTGACGGTCGAGCATCCCCCTGCAAAGCCGGTCGGACACTCCCTCACCAACGTGGACACGGACGCCATCGTCATCGACTTGCGCGACTCGACGCTCCCCTGGCTCGTCGACGCACGCCGCCGCGGGGCTCGCGTGTTTGCGTCGAGGGGCTTCGACGAGACGGATTTGTGGGGCGACGAGCAACTCGCAGGCATCGAAGGCGCCGATGTGTGGATGCTGAACGACCTGGAAGCTCGCGCCTTCACGCAGCTGAGCGACCCCATGGACGCTGCCCGGCAGTTGACCTGCCGCGTGCCCACCGTCGTCGTCACCCGTGGCGCCGACGGCATGGTTGCGGTGGATGCTGCCACCGGACAGGAAGCCAGCGTGGCTGCCTTCCCCGTGCGCCCACGCAACACCACCGGCGCCGGCGACGCGACGCTGGCGGCGTTTGCCGTCGCCTCGGGCCTCACCGATGCGCTCGAAGAGCAACTCCTCGTCGCGGCGTTCGTCGCCAGCACTATCTTGGCGGGCGAGAGCGGAGCCGCCGATCCGCCGCGCCTGGCCGAGGTGCTCCAAGCTGCCCGCGCCCACGACGACCCTCGCGCTCGCCGCGTCGCGGAGCTGCTGGCGCAGTAGCCGCCAGCCAGGTGGGACCACAGCGCAGCTAACCCGATATCCACATTCGTTTGCCAAATCACGCCAAAATCGCCGTTTCAGCGAAACGAATGTGGATATTGGGTTAGCTCGACGCTCTACCCACCCAGCGGATGCAACCGCCGGATGTGTCACCATTCGAAGCGGAGGTCCCGCGTCGGCCCCACCGGATCGATGTCCTTCAGCACGCCGACGTCGTCTCCTTCCATCTCGCCCTGCCGGGCGCCCATGAGGTCCAGCAGGAGCCACATGACGTCTTCGCTTCGCAGCGCGCCGCGCTCGTGCATCTCGGCGGGCAATTGGCTACCGATGCGGTGCAGGATCAGGAAGCTTCGGCGCACCTCGACCTCGTCCTCGCCGTGCCCACCCTCAGGCTTGTGCCCGTGGTCGGTGGTGACGGCTACAACCCAGTCTTCACCGAGCTGCTCGTGCCGCTCCGCCACTGCCTTGACCAGGTAACGCACTCGCTCATCGACGCGCTGGATGGCCTCGCGGTACTCCTTGCTGTCCGAGCCCGCGGCATGGCCGGCGGCGTCGACGCTCTCGAAGTACACCACCGACGCATCTGGCCCCTCGTGAAGGAGCCTGTGGCACGCCCACGTACACACGGCGTCGTCCGCCGCCTCAATGCCGTTGGTGAGATCGGGTTGGAACACGGCGTGTTGCCTCGTGCGCTGCTGGTCGACGCGCTGCTGCAAGATGGGCCCCGGGCCGACGCCGACGGTGAAGGCGGTCCAGGTGGCCGCTGCGAGCGTCCGCGCTCGCGGGTTGGCGAAGAACACGCGAGACAGCAGGTCGGGGCGCCTGGCCATGTCGTGGCCGACGAACTCGTTCCACCACACGTTGCATTCCTCGTGGGTGGAGCCGGTCAGGATGGACGACCACCCCGGCCCCGAATCGGTGGGAGGCGTCATCCACATGGGCAGGCACACGCCATCCGACGCCTCGTCCCCGCGGGCGAGGCGGGCGAGCGTCGGGGCAAGCCCCGCTGGGAAATCCTGCACGGTGTGGTCCGGAGCACCGACGCTGAACCTCGGGTCGGCTGGGTGCGATGGTTGCGCGAAATCCGGGTTGCTCGCCACCTCCTCGGGCAACGCGAAGTCGGCGCGCACACCGTCGAGGCAGATCAATAGCAGTTTCATTTGGCACACACCTTCAACGTGAGGATTTGGAAGGGACGAAGCGTGAGTTCCACCGCGCCGTCGCGCAGGTCTCCCAGGCGCTGCTGAGTGGGCTCGGCCACCGGCTGCTCCAAGAGATCCACCTCGTGAATGCCCTGGGCGTCGAACCCGAGGTGCAGCCGCACGCGCGACCGCCCGCCCGTGGCCTCATGCAATCGGATCACCATGTCACCGGACTCGTCGAATGCCGGCTTCACCGCATCAATCACCGCATGTCCGCGGAGCATCTCCAGCGACGCCACGGCGGCCTCGCTCGCGCCCGCGCCGTCCAGCACACGCAGTGGCTGATTGAGCGCGATGCCCGCCTCGCTCGCCGCGCGCACGTCGGCGTCGACGGTGAGCTGGTACTGGATGCGGTGCTGTCCTTGGTCGGATTCCTTATCCGGCGACAGTGGCGCCCGCAGCAACGTGTAGCTCGCCACCACACCCGCGGTGGGCGCGTGCTCATCAGCGCCGGCGGGTTCCACGTCGTGGCCGTAGGAGGAGTCGTACGACAGCGCCACGGCGTAGCCCGGTTCGTCGAGCAGCGTCCAACGATGCCCGGGCACCTCAAAGCGCGCTTCGTCCCAGCTGGTGTTCGACGTCAGCGCGCGCCGCACGTGTCCGAACTGGATTTCGGACGACTCATGGGTGGCCTTCACCGCAAGGGGGAACGCCACCTTTAGCACCCGGGAGCGTTCGCGCCAGTCGATATCGACGGCGAACCGCACCGTCTTGCTGTCCGCGTCCAGCCACAGCGACTGCGTCACCCGAGAGTCGCCGAAGGACCGAACCACATCCACCTGGGCGCGAAGCGGCGTGTCCTCCACCAGCGCAACCTGTTCGACGTCGTCGACCTCCCACACGTGGTGGCGGTACTGTGCCTGGAGTTCCCACGCGTCGAAGCAGCTGGGGTGGTCGGGGTGCAGGCGCAGAAGGTTGGCCCGCTCGTCGGGAAGCAGCAGTTCGCGCTCGGCTTCCACGTCGACGAGGCTCGTCACCGTTCCGTCCGGCGCGACGACGACGCGTACCAAACCGTTGTCGAGCACGATGCCCTCGTCTTGGCGCTGGGCCTGGACGGCGTGCGTCGGGGTTGCTTCGGCGTCGGCAAGAGCCACCACGCTGAGCGGGCCGACGTCGACGAGCACCCGTCGCCCCTCGACCTCGACCAGCTCGCGCCTCGCGAACGGCGCGGGGTTCGCAATGGCGCACTGCTCCCCCGGGAACACGTCGCGACGTAGCGCGTCGATACGTTCCTCAATCTCTTGCAGTAGCGACGTGTATTCCTCGCGCGCTTCTTCGTTCACCCAGGCGATGGCGCTACCCGGGAGGATGTCGTGGAACTGCAGCAGCATCATGCGTCGCCAGAGCTGTTCGACGCCCTCGGCGTCGTACGCATGTCCGCGAAGTATCGCCAGCGTGCCGAGCCATTCCAGCGCTGCGAGGCCGGCCTCGACGCGTCGGTTGCCTTGCTTCAAGGCCAGTTGCGAGGTCTGGACACCGCGGTGGAACTCGAAGTACAGCTCGCCGGCCCACACGGGGAGCTCATCGCGCTCGGCGCGAGCGGCGTCGTAGAAGTCTTGCGGGCTACCCATGGTGAGCACCGGCGACCCCTCGAGATTGCTCTGCCGACGGGCACGTTCCACCATTTCGCGCACGGGGCCGCCACCACCGTCGCCATAACCAAACGGCAACAACGACTCCTTGGCAACGCCCTTTTCCTTGAAGTTTCGTTCAGCGAACTTCACCTGGTCTGAGGAGAGGATGGAGTCGTAGCAGTCGACGGGCGGGAAGTGCGTCCAGATACGCGTGCCGTCGATGCCCTCCCACCAGAACGTGTGGTGCGGGAGCGTGTTCGTCTGGTTCCAGTTCATTTTCTGGGTGAAGAACCACCGCATGCCGGCGAGTTTGGCGATCTGCGGCAGCGCGCCGGAGTAGCCGAACGAGTCGGGCAGCCAGAGGCAGTCGGTGGTGACATCCAGCTCCTCGCGCAGCCACCGAAGGCCGCTGGTGAGCTGTCGAACCATCGCCTCGCCGCCGGGGAGGTTGGCGTCCGGTTCTATCCAGGTGCCGCCCACCATGTGCCATTGGCCGCGCTGGATGGCTTCGCGCATCCGCTCAAACACCATCGGCGCGTCTTCCTTCAGCCACTCGAGGTGCTGTGGAGCGGTGCAGGCGAAGTGGAAGTCGGGGTATTCGTCGGCGAGCGCGACGACGTTCGACAGCGAACGTACCACCTTCCGACGGGTCTCCCGGATGGGCCACAACCAGGCGGAGTCGATGTGCGCGTGCCCGACGGCGGTCATGCGCTGCGCGGAACCATGCGGGCCGCTGTTCAGCAAGGGCGCAAGCACGGCGCGCGCGGCGGCGGCTTGTTCCTCAATGCTGCCCTGGTCGACGACGTCGGCGGCGCGCTCGAGCCCACGAAGGAGGGTGGCGCGCCAGGTCGAGTCGACGGAGAGCTCGCGCATGAGCCCGTCGAGCACCTCGAGGTCGAGCTGAAGGTGCCAGACATCGTCGTTGCGCACCACCAGGTCCGCAGCCTTGAACTGCCACATGGGCTCGATCGGCATGGTGGCCTTGTCGCCGTACTTGGCCATGTCTTCCCCGTGGTTGGGGTTGGCGGCGGCTTCCACCATCAGCCGCACCGAACCGTCGGCCGCCACCAGTGGCGAGCCTTCCTGCTCAAGTTGCTCGGCGATCGACCCGAACGTGAGCGGCACGGTGCGATTCATGGGGTTGAGCCCCTTCAGCGGCACCCCGTCGCACGTGTAGACGAGCCCCTCCGACTGGTTGCCCGCCCAGTCACCGGAAAACCCCAGGTCAACACGGAGTTCGACACGCTCGCGGGGGGCATCGTCGGGGAGGATGCCGTCGAGCCGCAGCCACCACGTGCTCCATGCCGGCCCCCACCAGGTGCCGACGGGGAACGGCTCATACTGCTGACTGGCCGCCTCCGCAAAGGGGACGGGCTCGTCTGGCGCTTTCCACGCCTCAACGTTGAGCTTCGTGAGCGTTACGTACTCCTTGCCGATGAGGCGCTCTCGCAGATCCTCGATGCGCTCTTCTACAAGCTTGCGGTCGTCATGCATGTCAGTGCTTCTCCAGGTAGGCGAGTTCGTGGAAGTGCTCGACGAGGTCGTCCAGGATGTCGCGCGCCACGTTCACGGAGTCCACGAGCGGGTGGTGCGCGAGCGCCAGCACCGCGTCGCTGCGGGATGCGTGGAGTGCGGCTGCAATGGTGCGGCGTTCCACATACTTCGCGTTCACGACGATGCCTCGCCCATGGTCCGGCAGCGCGGCGCCCGGCAGCGGGTGGATGCCGTTGCCGTCGACGTCACAGGGAACTTCCACCACCGCGGTGTCGTCCAGGTCGGGCAGTATGCCCCGGTTGGCTACGTTCAAGATGAGCCGGGCGGGCACGTCGTTGGCGATGGCATGCATGATCGCCAACGCCACCTTGTCGTATCCCCCGGTCTCGAGGTCGGCAACGTCGCGCTCGAAGCCGCCGGCTGCGTCTCGGTTGGACGCCATGTAGGTGGCTTCGCGCTCCAGGCGGCACTGCTCCCACAGCGCGTGGACGTCGCCAGTCGCGTTCGTCGCTGCTTCATAGAAGTGACGCTGTTGCTGGGCGAGGAACACCCCGCGCGTGGCTTCCGATTTGCTGTCGAGGAGGAGGTCTTCTCGCGAGAAGTAGTAGTAGTGGAGGTATTCGTTGGGCAGGCATCCCAGCGCTTGCACGAGCGGCGCGCCGAAGAGGCGACCCTCCTCAAGGGATTCGATGAGGTCGGCACGCTCGAGCAACCGCGGCAGCACGTCTTCGCCGTCCACGTGCAGGCCCGTCAGCCAGCCCAGGTGGTTGAGGCCGGCGTAGTCAAGGCGTACTCGCCCATCGGCAGCGGTGAGCGGGGGCACATCGTCGGCGACGATTCCCTCGCCCTGCAGCGTGGTGAGCACGCGACGGGCGAGCCCCACCGGGGAGTCGCAGATTCCGACGACGCGGTCGCCGAGCGATTGCTGCATCACCTCAGTGATGACGCCGGCGGGGTTGGTGAAGTTGATCACCCAGGCGTCGGGCGCGTGCTTGCGCAGTTGCTCTACCAAACCGATGACGACGGGAATGCCGCGCAGCGCGTACGAGATGCCGCCCGCTCCCACCGTTTCCTGGCCGATGACGCCGTTGTGGAGCGCGATGCGCTCGTCGGCGGCGCGCCCTTCGGTGCCGCCCACGCGCATGGCGGAGAACAAGAAGTCCACCCCGGCAAGGGCCTCTCCGAGGTCGGTGGTCGCGACGACGCGAGGGGCGTCGGCCGACGTGGCACCGAGTTCTTCGAGCACTTTGTTGATGGCCGCGAGCCGCACCGGATCGGTGTCGTAGAGGCGCACCTCGTCGACGCGTTCGTCAGATTCATCTTCCATGAGCGCCTTGTACACGAGGGGCACACGGAAACCGCCGCCGCCCAGAATGGTGAGTTTCATGCGTGAATGACCTCCAGATCGATCGCTGCAACCTGCTCAGCCAGCTTTTCTGGGAGCGGGTCTAAGTCGGTGATGAGCCCGTCAACGACAGCGAGGTCGAAGGGGGCGCTGTTGCCTTGCCCAGGGAATTTCTTGGCATCGGCGAGCAAATAGGTGCGGGACGCTGCTGCGTGCATGGCCCGTTTCATGGCGGCCTGGGTGTACGACGTGTCTCGGATTCGTCCGGTATCCCCCACCCCGGAACAGCCAAGAAACGCGATGTCGGCATGCTGGCGAGCGAGCGCATCCCCGACGGGGTCTCCCTCGAAACACTGATACGGCTCAGACCACCGTCCGCCCAGTAGCACCACAGAGATGTTGGGCTGGTTGCGGAACACCTCGAATGCGGCGAGTGAAGGGGTAATGACCGTGAGCGGCATCTCTTGCAACGCCAGCGCCAAATAATGCACGGTCGTGCCAATGTCGAGGATGACGGTCTGGCCAGGCTGCACCAGCTTCGCAGCCGCGCGTGCAATGCGCTCTTTCGCCAAGCCTTCGCGTGCGAGAGTCTCATGGAACGGGTCGTCGGCGGTGTGGGCAAGCTCCACAGCACCCCAAGAGCGCGTCACCATGCCTTGCTCTTCGAGCTCCGCAACGTCACGTCGCACGGTGGCTTCACTGACCTGGAGCTCGCGCGCAATATCGACGATGCCAGCACGACGTCGCACCTCCAAGAGGCGCAACATTGACTCCTGCCGAGATGCTTTCAACACAGATACACCGTAGCGCAGGTAAACCTATTTCGCTCAGTTTTGCACAACTCGCTCATTCTCTTTCAAATCAGGCGCCGGGGTGCTAGATTGAGTCTCACACACTCGATCAAGGCGGATCCGAAGACATGAATATGCTTGTCAAAGGGTATTTGCAGGGTTGTCACATCTTCCGACGTCGCGTCGCAACGGAGCAACCCCTGCGACACGAAGCCCAGGCCAGCACTCCCCATCACGCTTTGTTGAAGCAATTTGATCGACTACGCACAACGCCGTGACAACCATGGAAGGGGAACCACGGCGAGCTACCTCAAGGAGCGAACAATGAACTTGTCACGGCGACACCTACTCGGCGGAGGGGCTGCCACGCTCGGCTTGCTCGGGCTCTCCGCATGTTCCACCGCGGGCTCCACTGGCGGCGGAGGCTCCTCAGACAAGGGCACCGGCGACATGAAAGACATGGTGCTGTGGACCTGGCCTGAAGGCTTTGGCAAGAAGGTGCTGGAGGGCGTCGCAAAGGATCTGAAGCAGTACAAGCTTCGCCAGGACATCATTGGCGGCGACTTCAAACAGAAGCTCACCACCACCTTCGCAGCTGGCAGCGGCTTGCCAGACATCACCGGCGTGAAGGGCCAGGACATCCCCTTCTTCCTCTCCCAGGACAAGTACTTCGTCGACCTCAACTCGATTGGCGCCAAGGACATCAAGGACACCTACTTGGAGTACAAGTGGGACCAGGCCACGACGAAGGACGGCAAGCAGCTGGGTATTCCGATCGACATCGGCCCCACCGCGCTGTTCTACCGCGTTGACGTGTTCGAGGGCGCCGGTCTCACCTACGACCCGAAGAAGCTTGCTGAGGAAATCCGCGAGTGGGAGGCCTACTTCGAGCTCGGCAAGCAGCTCCTTTCGAAGAAGCCCGACACTTACCTCATCCGCAACTGCGCCAGCCTGTTCGACACTGCCTGGCCGCAATCCGGCATGGGCTTCATCGACGAAGAAGGCGTGTTCATCGGCGACCAGGACCACATCCGTAGCGCCTGGGACACCATGATGAAGGCCTACGACGCCGGCATCGTCGCGAGCATCGAGTCTAACACCGCAGACTCCGCCGCTGCCATCAACGAGGGCAAGCTGCCCGCCGACTTCGGTGCGTCCTGGCACCTGGCAGACCTCATGGTGGATGCGCCCGAGACTGCGGGCAAGTGGCGCGTGTGTGAGCACCCGGGTGAAGCCACCAACAGCGGTGGTTCGTTCCTCACTATCCCCGAGGGCGCGAAGGACCCGGAGGCTTCATTCGAGATCATCAAGTACATCCTGAACCCGAAGAACCAGGCCTACGAGTACCAGGACAAGGGCAACTTCCCGGCAACGCCGGAATCCTTCGATATGGAGGAAGTGGCTGGCCCCGTCGAGTTCCTGGGTGGACAGAAAGCTGCCGAGGTGTTCGGCCACGCTGCGGAGACCGTACGCCCGCTGTACGAAGACCCGCAGTCCAGCGCTGTGCAGGCTCCCTTCCTCGCCGAGATCGATCTCATCGAGTCGTCGAAGAAGGATCGTGAGAAGGCCTGGAACGACGCCGTAACGCAGGCGAAGCGAATCGCAAAGCAAGTGGGGCTCACGGTTCGATGAATCCGGGAATAACTGCCGGGGAGGGTGGCGCCACCGCCACCCTCCCTCCCATTGCTGAGGTGAGAACACCGTCGCTGGGGAAACGGATGAAGCGTTCACTTCCGCAATACTTTGCGGTTTCCCCGTATTTCTTCTTCTTCTTTATGTTCGGCGCCATGCCCATGGTGTTCACCATGGCGCTGGCATTCACGAACTGGTCCGGACTCGGCGACATCCACTTCATCGGGTTTGAGAACTTCAAGTACCTCATCGTTGATCCGCTGTTCTACAAGTCGCTGGTCAACACGCTCATCTTGTGGGTGATGGGCACGGTGCCGACGCTCGTCTTGGCGACGATCGTCGCGCTCATGCTGAACTCCACGATGCGCTTCTCCACCACGTACCGCGTGGTCTACCTCATTCCCAACGTCACCTCCATGGTGGCGATGGGCATTCTGTTTAGCTCGCTGTTCTCCAGCCAGTTTGGCTTGGCCAACGTGATCGTCAACCTGTTCGGGTTCGAGAACATCGCTTGGCTACAAAACGAATGGGGCATCAAGATTGCTATCTCTGCCCTCACCACCTGGTCATTCGTGGGCTACAACGCCTTGCTGATCCTCGCTGGTTTGCAGGCCATCGATAAGACACAGTACGAGTCGGCTGCAATCGACGGGGCGAACGGCTTCCAGACGTTCTTCCGCATCACGCTCCCGCAGCTGCGTCCCATCGTGCTGTTCATCACGCTGATGTCCACCATCGGTTCGCTCCAAAGCTTCACCGAATCCCAGGTGCTCACCTCGTCGCAGGCGTCTGGCGCGGCCGCGGCGGGCGGCGTCGGCAACTCGGGTATGACGATGGTGCTCTACTTCTACTCCGTCGCGTTCCAGGAGAACCGCTACGGCTACGGCGCGACGATCGCATGGGGTGTGTTCGTCGTCGTGATGTTCTTCTCCATCATCAACTGGCTGGTCACCCGCGAACGAAAGGTGAAGGGCTGATGTCTATCAACCAGCGCGCAGTGCCGGCAGCTCTGGCAGGCGCAGCCATTGAAACCGGCTCCCGCCCGAAGCGTCGGCCGTCGTGGCGCCGCCATCGGGGTGCGGTGGTACGCCACATTTTGCTCATCCTGGGCGCACTCGTTTCCGTGTTCCCCTTCTACTGGATGTTTGTGCTGGCGTCCCAGCCCTCGTCGGTGATTTACAAGTTCCCACCGGTGATGACGCCTGGCGATCGCCTCGACGACAACGTCGGCGCGATCATGGACAAGATCAACATCTGGGCGGCCATGTCGAACACCGCGTTCGTGGCCATTAGCGTGACGGTGCTCGTGCTCTTCATTTCGTCGCTGGCAGCGTTCGCCTTTGCCAAGTACGAGTTCCCGGGCAAACGGATTCTGTTTGGCCTCGTGCTCGCGACGTTCCTCCTCCCGGCACAGCTCGCGACGATTCCCCAGTTCCTGTTCATGAGCAAGCTGGGCTGGGTTGGGTCGCTCAAGGCGCTCATCTTCCCCTCCCTGGCGAGCGCATTTGGTGTGTTTTGGCTTCGTCAGTACGCGTCGAATGCCATTCCGCGCGAGCTGCTGGAAGCCGCCCGCATTGATAACTGTGGATTCTGGCGGCAGTACCTCCACGTGTGCCTGCCCACCATTCGCCCTGCGCTCGCGTTCCTGGGCATGTTCTCGTTCATCGGCGCATGGAACGACTTCATGTGGCCGTTGATTGTGTTGAACGACCCCAGCAAGCTCACGTTGCAGGTAGCGCTGTCGCAGTTGAAGACCGCACACGGCACTGATTACGGCATGCTGATGGCGTCGTCGCTCATCTCCGTCGTGCCGCTCATCATCATCTTTGCGCTCGGCTCGAAGCAGTTCATTGCCGGCATCACCGAAGGTGCGGTCAAGGGATAGCGCACGCTCATCGCTCCCCCAATGCGCGACTCAGCGCACAACAGAAGGCGAAAATCGCCCCTGACGGGCCAAAATCGGCATCTGGAGTGCGCTCAGTCGCGCATTGAGGTTATAGGGGGTTACAGGTACAGCCCGGTGCCGGCGTCGTCGAGGCGCTCGGCGGCGACGGCGTGGATGTCGCGCTCGCGCAGCAGCACGTAGCGACGGGCGTTCAGCTCCACCTCGGCTCGGTCTTCGGGATCGAACAGCACTCGGTCTCCCACTTCGACGGCGCGCACGCTCGGGCCGGCAGACACCACTTGCGCCCAGGCCAGGCGCTTGCCCATCTGGACAGTGGCTGGAATCAGGATGCCTCCACCGCTTTTGCGCTCGTGGTCGCCGGATTCGGCGTCGACGAGCACCCGGTCGTGCAGCATCCGAATGGCTAGCTGGGCGTCGCTCACTTGGCCGTGATCGCCTTCTTCGCCTTGGCCGAGTTGAGCTGGCCGCGCTTCGACAGTGCGTTGAGCGTCACCGCGAACGCCACGACGCCGACCACCGCGCCCGCGATAGCAAGGATGCGCTGGGTGCGGATGCTGCCGTCCTCGTGCACGAACTGTTTCTTCGCCTCGTTGAACTCGTTCTGGGCAAACTGTTTCACCTCGGCCACGCTCTGTTTGGCGACGTTCTTCGGCTCGACGGATTCACGGAATCCGGCAATCGAAGACTTCAAGTTCGCTCGCGTGCCGGCGAGTTCGGCGCGAATGTCTTCGACGGTGCGCTCCTTAGCCATCAACACTCCTTCAACGTTGGTTACCCCAGCCTAGCCGTACAATTGGGCACATGGTTGCTCGTCTGACTCATGGATCCCCCGCACCGGCATTCACTTTGCCGAATCAACGAGGGGAAGAGGTGTCGCTCACCGACTTCGCCGGCCAAGCCGTCATCCTCTATTTCTACCCCGCAGCAATGACGCCCGGCTGCACCACCCAGGCCGTCGATTTCTCCGCGTCGCTCGAAGAGCTCGCCAGCGCAGGCTACGCGGTGCTCGGCTGCTCACCAGACACGGTCGAGAAGCTCGCCAAATTCACGGAGAAATCCGAGCTCAGCGTCACCCTGCTCGCCGACCCCAGCCTCGAGGTCACCAACGCCTACGCCGCGTTCGGCACGAAGAAGCTGTACGGCAAAGAGATCGAGGGCATCATCCGTTCCACGTTCGTGATTGACGTCGACGACGATGGCAACGGCACGGTGCGCGTCGCCCAATACAACGTGCGGGCGACGGGGCACGTCGCGAAACTGCGTCGGGAGCTGGGCGTCTGACCAGCTACCGCACCGTCGACGCCCCGCTGGGCGGCGGGGTCGACGTCGAACTCGAAATCAAACGCAGCCGGTTCCTCACCCGTATCCGCCGCGTCGACGACGAAGCCTCCGCGCGCGCTGTCGTCGAGGAGCGTCGCGCCGCCATGCACGACGCGCGCCACCACTGCTCGGCGTTCATCCTCGGCCCCGACGGGCGCACCGGCGGCAGCTCCGACGACGGCGAACCCGGCGGCACTGCTGGGATGCCCATGTTCACCACGCTGCAGCACAACAACCTCACCGACGTAGTGGCCGTCGTCACGCGCTATTTCGGCGGCATCAAGCTCGGCGCCGGCGGGCTCGTGCGGGCGTACTCCGACGCGGTCCAGCAAGGCATCGAGGCGGCCGGAGTGCGCGAGGTGCGGCTCGCCCGGCTGCTGCGCGTCGACGTCGACTACGCCGACGCGGGCACCGTCGAGAATCAGCTGCGGACCCTCCAGCTGCCCTCCGGCAGGCCCGTCGAGGTGACCGACGTGGCGTGGGGCAACCAGGCCCACATCACCGTCGGCGTCGACGCGGAGTGCGTCGACGAGTTCCACGCCGCGCTGCAGACCCTCTCCGCAGGCTCGCTCGACGCGCAGCCCGCGGGCGAGCGCTGGGTCGGGTGAGCACGCAGGCCTCCAACCGCAGCATCGGAAGCAGCCCAGCGTGCGGGCGTGCACTCGAAGAGTCAGTGTTGGTAGCGCACGAATGCTCGGCCGTCAGCTTCGCCGATCTCCTTGAAGCCCATCGCCTCGTAGAAGGCACGCTGGCGCGGTTCCTGATCGGTGATGAGCACGTGCTGTCGCACACCTGCATAGGGGGAAAACGCGGCCTCGAACAGTCGCCTGCCGATCCCCGTTCTCTGCATCTTAGGGAGCACCAGAATGTCTTGCAAATACACGATGGTCTCGCCGTCGCCCACCACCCGCGCGAGCCCGACGAGTCTCCCGTCGGCCCGTGCGGTGACGACACGCAGGCTGTGATGCAGCCCGCGCATCAGCTTCTCCGGGTCGTTCGTGTAGGCGCTCCAGCCCACCGCGTCGTAGAGGTGAAGCACCTCGTCCCGGCCTGGAACGTCATTGGCGTGAAGCTGGAGATTCGTCATGGCAGGAGTCTATGCGCTTGCCACCGCGCGGTACCCAGAATATTGCACCTTCTTCGCCGTCGCTTTCCCCTCGGACGCGGGCATGGGACGATGGAGGCATCATGACTCTCACCAGCTTGCTCGAGCACACCCCCAACACACCCGACGCACTCTACGACGCGTTCGTCGGCTGGGCGGAGCAGGACGGGTTCAGCTTGTACCCGCACCAGGATGAGGCGCTGCTGGCCATCTTGTCGGGCGCGAACGTGATTGTTACCACCCCGACGGGCTCGGGTAAGTCGATGATCGCCACCGCCGCGCATTTCTCGGCGCTCGCAGGCAGGGGACGCACGTACTACACGGCCCCTATTAAGGCGCTAGTCAGCGAGAAGTTCTTCGCGCTCGTCGATCAGTTCGGCGCCGACCTGGTGGGTATGGTGACGGGAGACGCGTCGGTGAATCCCGAGGCCCCCATCATCGCCTGCACGGCGGAGATCCTCGCGAACATCGCGCTGCGCGAAGGCCGCGATGCCGACGTCGACCAGGTGGTGATGGACGAGTTCCACTTCATCGCCGACCCCGACCGCGGCTGGGCCTGGCAGGTGCCGCTCGTGGAGCTCCCCCAGGCGCAATTCATCATCATGTCGGCCACGCTGGGCGACACCACGTCGCTGCAATCCACCCTGACCCGCACGACCGGGAGGGACATCGTCGAGATTTCCGACGCTCAGCGCCCCGTGCCGCTCACCTACGCGTGGCAGACGACGCCGATCCACGAGACCATCCAAACGCTGGTCGAGGAGCAGAAAGCGCCGGTCTACATCGTGCATTCGACGCAGTCGCTGGCGGTGGAGCAGGCGCAGTCGGTACTGAGCTTGGGCGCGGCCAAACCGTCGAAGGAGCGGGTCGAGCAGCTCAAGGCGGCCCTTCATGGGTTCAAGTTCTCGAGCGGCTTCGGCACGACGCTCAGGAAGCTCCTGCTTCAGGGCATCGCGGTGCATCACGCGGGCATGCTGCCGAAGTATCGCCGCCTGGTGGAGCAACTCGCCCAGCAAGGACTGCTGCAGGTGATCTGCGGCACCGACACCCTGGGCGTCGGCATCAACGTGCCCATCCGCGCGGTGTTGTTCACCACGCTGACGAAGTTCGACGGGCGCCGCCAACGCCACCTGCGCTCGCGCGAGTTCCACCAGATCGCGGGGCGTGCCGGGCGGGCGGGCTTCGACTCCATCGGCTACGTCATCGCGCAAGCACCCGAGCACGAGGTGGAGAACGAGCGCATCCTCAAGAAATTTGCTGGCAACGAGAAGAAGCTGAAATCGGTGCGGCGCAAGAAGCCGCCAGAGGGGTTCGTCAACTACACCGAGGCGACGTTCACAAAGCTGATCGAAGCCGCGCCGGAGGAGCTGCATCCCAGGATGCGGATCACGCACTCGTTCATACTCAACCTGCTGGAGCGCGACGAGGACGTCAGCCAGGCGGTGATCCGCCTGGTGGATTCCGTGTCGCCCGACAAGGCCATGCGACGTCGACTGCTACGTCGGGCGGTGTCGCTCACGCGCTCGCTGCTCGCGGCGGAGATCATCACCCGAGTGCCGAATCCGCAGCCGGGCGGGCGCGTCTACCAGCTCGACGTCGACCTGCAGAACGATTTTGCGCTGAACCAGCCGCTGTCGGCGCTCGCGCTGGCGTACATGGAGACGATGGACGACACCGAGCCTGGCTACGCGCTGGACACGATCAGCGTCATCGAAGCAACCCTCGAGGACCCGCTCACCATCTTGCTGGCCCAGCAGCACCGTGAGCGCGGCGAGGTGATCGGCGAGCTCAAGGCCGACGGCGTCGAGTACGACGAGCGCATGGACATCGTCGAGGAGGTGACCTGGCCGAAGCCCCTTGGTGAGGAGCTGGAGCAGGCGCACCGGGAGGCCGGCGAGAAGCACCCGTGGTTGATGGAGACCCCGATCCGGCCAAAATCGATCGTGCGCGACATGGTGGAGCGCGGCATGACGTTCGCCGAGTACGTTGCGCACCTCAAGATTCAGCGCTCGGAGGGCCTGCTGCTGCGGTACATCACCGACTGCTACCGCGCCCTGCGCCAAACCGTGCCCGAGGGGTTCCGTACCGAGGAGCTGGCCGACCTCATCGCCTGGCTGGGCGAGCTCACGCGGCTGGTGGATTCGTCGCTGCTCGATGAGTGGGCGCAGCTCACCGCCATGTCGGGTGCCGAGCTGGAGGTGGCCGACGCGCCGGCGCCGCCGTCGCGCCCCGTCACCGGTAACGAGCGGGCGTTTCGGGTGCTGGTGCGCAACGCCATGTGGCGGCGGGTTGAGCTCATGTCTGCCGACGACGTCGACGCGCTGGCCGCGCTGGATGCGGGCGGCCCCATGACGAAGATGGCGTGGGACGAGGCGCTCGGCGATTATTGGGATGAGCACGACGACCTCTACACCGACGCCGACGCGCGCGGGCCGCAGTTCTTCGAAGTGGAGCATCAGAAGGGGTCGCGCGTGTGGCTCGTGCGGCAGATCATCGACGACCCGGAGGGCAACCACGACTGGTCGGTCACCGCGCGCGTCGACCTCGACGCCAGCGACGACGCCGGTGAGCTGGTGATCCAGTCGCTGAGCTTCTCGCGCCAGGATTGAGGAGCCGGCCTGGTCGCCGCACCTCCCATTCGATGATTGAGCACCGCTCTAGCCGATGATTGAGTAGCGCTCTAGCCGATGATTGAGTAGCGGCGTAGTCGCGTATCGAAATCATCTTGGAGGCCCCTGCCCGCCCGTCGAGTAGGCGGCGCAGCCGCCGTATCAAGACGCAGCGACGAGGTTTCGATACGCCGCCTACGGCGGCTACTCAACCATCGGAGAGGGCGCGGCTACTCAACCACCAGGGGGTGCGCCTCCTCAACCACCGGGGTTCCGGCCTCCCGACCGTCGAGTAGGCGGCGCAGCCGCCGAATCAAGACGCAGCGACAAGGTTTCGATACGCCGCCTACGGCGGCTACTCAACCATCGGAGAGGGCGCGGCTACTCAACCACCGGGGCGAGGTATCACGAGCACCCTGCGGCAAGTACTTCTACAATCGCAGGCCGCAGATCAGCGACGGAAATGATCCGGTCCACTGATCCCACCTCGACCGCACGCTGGATGGAATGTATCCCGTCGAACTCTGCGGCGATCTCTCCAATCTTCTCCGCGCGCACCCCACTGCGCAGGTCGTCGAGGGCCGCCGCGAGCGCCGGCCGCTTAGTCGGGGACGCGTCGGCAAGCTTGGCTTCGAGCTCTGCGACGCGCGGGTCAGCGGCGGTGCGGGCTGCCACGTCGCGGGCAAACACGACGGCAGCAGCGGGCGCCCCGCCGAGCACCGACGCGCGCGACCCCTCGAGCGCGAGCACCGTCATGTTCGGGTTGAGCTGCTTCGAGAACACGACGAACGCCCCGCCGTGGTAGCGGGAGATCACGACGAACACGATCGGCCCGTCGAAGTTCACCACCGCGCGGCCAATCTCCGCGCCATACTCGAGCTGCAGGTTGCGCATCGACTCAGGCGACCCGTCGAAGCCCGAGAGATTCGCCAGCACCACCAGTGGACGGTTCCCCGACGCCGCGTTGATCGCCCGCGCGGCCTTCTTGCTCGACTGCGGAAACAACGTGCCCGAGGTGTACACCGTCGGCCCATCCGTCGGATGGAACCCGGCCCTGGGCACGGGCTTCGATTCGATGCCCAACAGCGCGACGGAGTACCCGCCCATGCGCGCATCCATCACCACCGCCGTGTCCGCCTCGGCCATGTTCGCCCAGCGCTCCACGCACGGCCCGTCCTGATCCACCACCGCACGCATCACGCTGCGAATATCGAACGGCTTCTTGCGCTCGGCATTCAGCTCGTCGGAGAAGATCTGCCCCACCGTCTGGAACTCCGAGCCTTCGAGCTCGTGCGGGAAGCTCGACACGTCGCGATCAATCGGATCATCCGACGACGCCCGCCGCGGTCCGGACTCTCCCGCAGCCACGTACGTCGCGTCGTAGTGCTGGAGCAGCACCTGGAACGCGCCGCGCAGATCCGGCGCCCAATACTGCGCCTGCCCGTTCGGGCCCATCACCCTGTCGTAGCCGCCGATGCCGAAGTTGTCCTCGGCGGAGACGCCGCCGGAGTAGTCGAGCGACTGCTTGCCCGTGAGTACCATGGCCGAATCCGGCGTCATCACCAGGATGCCCTTGGTGTGCATGAGCATCGTCGCCTCCGCAGCCCAGTACGGCTGCGCCCCGACGGTGATGCCCGCCACCACAATGTTGATCTCCCCGCCGGCCTGCGTGAACTCGACGATGCGCTTCAGCGCCGCCGCCACCCAGTCCATGTTCTCCGTGCCCGACCGTATCGAGATGAGCGCACCCGAGCTGAGCGCGAACCACTCAACCGGAACGCCGAGCTCGTCAGCGAGATTCAGCGCCGCGATGATGCGCCGGCACTCCGGCTCCGCCACAGCGCCGAGCCCCTTCGTCGGGTCACCCGCCAACACAATGCGGGTGATGCCCTCGGGGTGCAGCGCCGTCGGGGTGCTGACCTTCGCGCAAATAATGCCCGCCCGGTTCTGCCCATACGGACGCTCCACCTCGACGAGTTCGTCGCCCTCGAGATCCAGCTCGACGAGCGTCCCGCCGCTCGCGAGTGTGTCGGCCAGCTCGTACGGGTACACCAGCCCCCGACGCTTCGCGCGCAGCACCTTGCCCTGGTACTCGTCGACTGGCTCCAGCTCGCTCGTCGGCGGGGCCTGGACGTCGGTGATGACCTCGCCCGAAGGACGCTGGTGGAACCGCAGCGCAAGCGGGCGGGTGTCGTCGTCGAAAGAGAAGGTGCCTTGAACGACGACCTCCTCGATGCCCGCCGAATCCGTCAGCGGGGTGATCTTCGACTTCAGCTGGTCGGCCTCGCGCGGGTCGAGCTCGCAGGTGGGCCAGATGTGTACCCAGACGTGGTTCATGTCGAGGTGCCCCGCCTTCGGCATCGACGCGCGCTGGCGCCGGATCGCATCCAGGCAGCGCTCGATGGCGCGCTCCACGTGCGGAACCCCGACGAGCTGGCCGGCCTCGTCGCGCACCAGCGCGAACTGCCGCACCTGCGCCATGGCGATGAGTCGCCGGTCCGACGCGTTGCCACGTGCCACCGCATCGACGAGCAGCACGTCGTCGGGTGCCGGCACACGCTCGATGTGGAACTGCTGCAGGCGCCACAGGTCGAGGCGGCGCGCCACCATCGGGTGATGTCCCCGGATGATCTCGTCCTCCACCAGCGCGTCGCCGGCCCAGCGCAGCGTCACATACGTGATCGCACCTCGCGGCGTACACACGCCCACCACGATGCGGCGCACCCGACGAGGCAGCCACGCCGCGATCGCATGACGCAGCGGCTCGCTCGACTCGTCGTGGCTCACCTCCGCGCTGTGCGACGCGTACACCTCGACGACAGTGTCGCCGCCGGCGTCGTGCTCGCTGATGAGCTGGGCGAGCGCGCCCTGCTCCTGAAGCTCAGTGAGCGCGCCCACCGTCGAGATCAAGTGCGTGGGTTCGGCGTGCAGCTCGTAGGTGCCCGTCACGACGGGACGCGTGCCCGCGAAGAACGAGCGGACGTCGCGCAGACCCGCACTGGCGTAGTGCTTGCGGGCAAGCACCTCGAGCATCGGCTCCGGGCCGGCGACGCCGGCGGCGAGCCGGGCTGCGAGGGTCACGTCGTTCTTCTCCGGGACGGCGACGAGTTTCGCGATGCCCTCGGCGTAGTCGGGGGCATCCGGGTTCGCTGCCAGGGCGGCCACGTCGTCGAGCATCTCTTGCCAGATGGGGGCGCGCTCGGCGTCGACGAGCGGCTGGTCGAACCAGCGGAACCGCACCGAGCGGGCGAGGTCGCCGAGCGTCGCGTGGCGCAGCTGTGTAGCGAGCTTGATGCGCTCCAGCTGCTCGCGGGCCTGCTGGGCGAGGGCGCCGTCGGGGGCTGACTCTTGGAGCCAACGTTCCAGGATGCCGACGATGACCTTCACCAGCTGCGCGCCTCGCTGCTGCGTGAGGAAGACGCGGAAGATCGCGCGCTCGAGGGCCGGGGTGTGGGTGAGGGTGTCGACGCCGTAGTGCGCGAGGGCGGCGGTGAGGCGCTCGACGAAGGTGTCCGGCAGGCTGGCGCGTTCGACGTCGAAAGTGGTGAGGAAGGTGTGGAGGTACTCGCGGTCCGAGTGGATGCGCAGCTCCTGGTTGATGTGCTCGTCGGCCGGACGGTTGCGGCCGAGCACGGCGAGGCTGGCGAACGCGTCGAACAGGGCGCACTCAGCGCGCAGGATGTCGCCGGCGGGGGTTTCGGCGCCGACGGCGTCGCGGGCGGCCAGGTAGCGGGCGAGCGCGTCAGCGTCGGTGTCGTAGCCGAGCACGGCCGCACGGAGATCATCGAGGGCCTGGTGCCATTGTTGGGTTGGAGACAGCACGCGCTGGGCAGGCAGAGCGACGAGGGTGTCGTCGTTGGCCTGCTCCTCCCCCGCCTCGCCCAGTGGTTCGAGCTTGATGAGCGGGGCGAGGCCGTCCACCTGCGTGCCGGCGCTCACCACGACCTCCTTCACCCGCGCGGGGAACGTGGCCGGGATCACCGTCTCCATCTTCATCGACTCCAGCACGACGAGGGGCTGGCCGGGCTGCACCTCGTCGCCCGCCGCCACCGGCGTCGCCACGACGAGCGCCGGCGCGGGAGCGCGCAGCACGCCGCCCTCGTCGCGCGAAATCCGGTGCGCCACACCGTCGACCTCGACGAAATGCACCGGCCCGTGCGTGGCCACGACCAGCTTGTGTCGCTGACCCTCGACCGCGATGCGCGCGCGGGCGTCGTCGAGGCGATCGAGCTGCACGCGCACGTGGCGGTCGTGCATGCCGACGCGGAACGTGTGCTCGCCGATGCGGGCGCAGGTGAGCTTGTACGCGGTGCCGCGCAGCTTCAGCTCGCACTGCGTGACCGGCTTGTGCGCGGTGAGGGGACGGCCGCCGCGGGCACTCTCGAGCAGGTGCGCGATCTCGGTGCGTTCCTGCTCCTCGCAAGCCTCGATGGCGGCGGCGACGAGTGCAATCTCGGCGTGTTGGCAGGCGACGAGGCCGCCCGCGTCGCGGGTACGGTCGATCCACGCGGTGTCGGCCCAGCGACCAGCGTTGTGGCCGGTGACTTCGGGGCGATCCAGCAGCGCGAGCAAGAACGACTTATTGCTGGCGCCACCTTCGATCACGACGGTGGTGTCGCTGAGCGCGCGTCGCAGGCGGGCGAGGGCCTCGTCGCGGGTGCGACCGTAGGCGATGATCTTGGCGATCATGGAGTCGAAGTCGGCGGGGATCTCGTCGCCCTGGGCCACGCCGGTGTCGACGCGGATGCCGGGCCCGACGGGGAACGAGAGGTGCGCGATCCGGCCGGGAGCGGGGGCGAAATCGCGGTCGGGGTCTTCGGCGTTCAGCCGCGCCTCGATGGCGTGACCGAACTCGCTCGGGCGCTCGTCGAGCGCCTCGCCGGCGGCGACGCGCAGCTGGGCGCTGACGAAGTCGAAGTCGTTGGTGAGTTCAGTGACGGAGTGCTCCACCTGCAGCCTGGTGTTGACTTCGAGGAACGCGAACGTGCGCTCGTCGGGCTGGTACAGGAACTCGACGGTGCCCGCCCCCTCGTAGCCGACGGCGAGCGCCAGGCGTTCCGCGGCGGCCTTGAGCTCGTCGGACTGTTCCTGGCTGAGCAGCGGCGACGCGGACTCCTCAAGCACCTTCTGGTTGCGGCGCTGGATCGAGCAGTCGCGCACGCCGAGCGCCCAGGCGTTGCCGTGGGAGTCGGCGATGAGCTGCACCTCGACGTGACGCGCGTCGGTAACGAGGCGCTCGAGGAACACAGTGCCGGAACCGAACGCGCGCTCCGCCTCGTCGCGGGTGCGCTGGTAGGCGTCCTCGAGCTCCGCAGCGGAGTTGACGCGACGGATTCCGCGCCCGCCGCCGCCAGCCGTGGCCTTGAGCATGAGTGGATAGCCGATGTGTTCCGCGGCGGCGAGGGCGTCGTCGAGGGTGTCGACGCCGCCGCCCGACCACGGCGCCACTGGCACGCCCACCTCTTCGGCGAGGAGTTTGGAGCCGATCTTGTCGCCCAGCTTGCGCATGGCTTCAGGGGACGGGCCGATGAAGGTGATGCCGAGCTCGCGCATGCGTTCCGCGAATGCCGCATCCTCCGCGACGAACCCCCACCCCGGCCAGACCGCGTCCGCCTTCGCCTCGACGAGCACCTCCGCGAGGAGGTCGTGGTTGAGGTACGGACGGTTAGCCGCCGCGCCGAGCGAGTAGGCCTCGTCGGCCTCGCGCACGAACATCGCCGAGCGTTCACCGTCGGTGTGGAGGGCGATGGTGGTGATGGGATCGACGATGCCCTCGGCGTTGAGGTCGCGAACGGCGTGGATAAGGCGCATGGCGGCCTCGCCGCGGTTCACAATGGCGATTCGTTGGAACAAGGCATCTCCTTTCGGGGCTGACGAAGAATGTGGCACTTCAGAAGGCCAAACGGAAGCAACACCCGCGCTTCTTGCACACTTCCAACGAAAAAACACGGCCAAATCTGAATATCAGCCAGAAACCTTGTGACGGAGCTACAAAGCGGGGTGGGGAGGGCCTGCCAGCGTCCCCCGACCGTCGAGTAGGCGGCGAAGCCGCTGTATCGAGACGCAGTGCCGGAGTTTCGATACGCGCCTACGGCGCTACTCAACCACCGGGGGCGGCCAACACCCGACCGTCGAGTAGCGGCGAAGCCGCGTATCGAGGCGGGGAGAGAAAAACTTCAAAATCCGTACGCAGATCGATCTACCACCCTCAATTCAGGGGGAGAATTCCATCTGCGTACGGATTTTGAAGTTCCGTGGCCAGCACTGTCGGCGCTACTCGAGCATGGGAGAGGCTCGGTGCGCTGGATACCCCCACGTAGAAAACGGATACACCTTTACGCGGTCTCGAGATACTCCTCGAGCGCGGCGCGCAGCACGTCAGATTGGCGGACCCCATCTGCCTGTGCACGATGCTGGACGGCATCTCTGATACTCACCGGAACCTTGAAGGAGATCCCTACCGTACTCTCACCTTCTGCCACCCTGGGACGCCCACCCCGGCTACCCAATCGAGTGGCAATGGCGCGAATCTCTTCGTCAACGTTGTCGTCGGTGAGACGTTCACCATCGAGACCTCGGACATGAATCTCTTCCAAGGAGGCAGTTTCTCCGCCGGTGGTCTGGAAGCTGCTGCCATCCTCTAAACGGATCGTAATGTCATTCATAGCTCAGTTCCTTCGCAACGACCGCACCCGCTACTAGGGCATGTCTGACAATCGTTTTGACCATGCGAGCACAGCATTCAGGACCACAGCGGCCCTGTAGATGATCGCGTACTTGTCATACCGGGTCGCCAGACCCCGCCACTGCTTCAGGTGAGCGTACTGACGCTCGATGACGTTGCGGCCCTTGTAGGCGTCCGCGTCGAGGCTGACGGGGCGCCCGCCGCGGGCACCGCGCCGTCTGCGGTGGCCCTGCTGGTCGGCCGGTTCGGGGATGACCGCTTTGATCCCACGGGCACGTAGGTGGGTGCGGATCGCCCGGGAGGAGTACGCCTTATCGCCCAGCACGGCCTCGGGGCGGGTCCGGGGCCGCCCTACTGGCCGGGTCACGCGCAGCTGCTCCAGAAGAGGAAGCAGCATCGGGGAGTCCCCTGCCTGGCCGGGGGTGATCAGGCTGACCAGCGGCAGCCCGGTCCCATCGACGAGCTGATGGATCTTCGTGCTCAGCCCGCCACGGGAGCGCCCGATGCCGTGATCGGCCGGCTCCTCACGCGGATTCTTGTAGTTCGATCCATCCCCCTGTGTGGCGGGTGATGTTCGTCGCGTGCTGGTGGGCGCGGGCGATCGTGGAGTCCACCGAGACCGACCAATCGATCAGGCCTTCGGCGTCAGCGGCGGCGGTCAGCGTGGCCAGCACCGTGTCCCAGGTGCCTTTTTCGGCCAAGCGCCGATGCCAGGTCCACACGGTCTGCCAGGGCCCGTAGACCTCGGGCAGATCCCTCCAAGCGATTCCGCACCGGTACCGGTAGATGATCGCCTCCACCATGGCGCGGGCGTCGGCGAACGGCCTGCCGGCGCGGCCGGTCCGGGTCGGGAGCATCGGGGCGATCAACTCCCATTGGGCGTCGGAGAGCATCTGGAACCGGGACATGTCCCCAGGGTCTCAGCTGACTCGTGCATCTATTCTCAGACACGCCCTAGCCGTTTCGGACCCACTGCTCCGCTCCAAAACCCGTACGCGAGAAGGGACTTGAACCCTCACGCCCGAAGGCACAGGAACCTAAATCCTGCGTGTCTACCAATTCCACCACTCGCGCGTACCGGGCAATTCTAGGGCTTCGTCCCCCGAAGCTCGAATCGCTCGACCACCTCATAGCTGCGCCCCACCTGATGCGACTGCACCAGCGCCACCTCATTCACCGGCACGTCCCATCCTGGGAAGGAATCGAGCACGCCGAGCCACTTCGTCGCCTGGATACCGCGATTGGCGCGGGCGAGCGTGAGGTGCCCGACGAAGCGCGCCCCGTCCGGCGCGGCCCCTGCACGATTCGCAGCGCCTCGACACTTCGTCGACAGCGCAGCCAACTCGCGCTCGCCCTCGGTCACACCGAGTGCCAGCAACCTGGCCTGCACCGGATGCGGGAACGACAGGCCAGATGCGACGCGGATCTGAAACGGTGCCGCCGTGGCTGTAGCCTCGTCGAGCGTTTCCTCCAAGCGCTCGATGTCCGGGACGTCAGCCATGAACGCCAAGGTGAGATGCCAGCCTTCGGGTTTGGTCCAGCGCAGTCTTGGGTCGTGGCTACGCCGGGGGCGCAGCAGAGCGTCCAGTTCTTCAACCACATATTCTGGGGGCAACACCGCCACAAACATTCGATTCGCCATCGCGACGATTCTACGCACCCAGCGCGGCAACGGTCTTGTGGGCCGGCCGACCTCCCGGTCTACCACCAGACCTAACCCAATATCCACACGCGTTTGTCAAAATGCCCGATTTTGGCCGATTTCAGCAAACGCGTGTGGATATTGGGTTAGCTCTCGCGAGAGCCCCTCTCCTCAGCCCCATGGAGAGGCTCGGGTTCCGCGAGATGCAGCGCCGGGTCGTCGAGGGGCAGGGTGCGAACCGGCCCAGGCCGGCCTCCCCGCTGCTCAAAGCGCACGGTAATCAGCCCCCGGCCACTCCCCCAGACCCAACCGCGTCCGAACTCGTCATGCTCGACGTCCGCGCCCGTGTACCAGCCGTGCCCGCGCACCCCAGCCAGCTCTTCGGTATCGAATGCGGAGGAACTGGGCTCCTCTTCTTGGGCCTGCTCGTCACCGAACAGGCGGTCTTGCGCCGCACCTGCGAAGTTACTCACCCCGATGCCGAGCAGTCGGACGCCCCGGCACGGATCGATCTCCTCAAGAAGGCCCAACCCGGCGGCAGTGATGACGTCGACGTCGTCCGTCGCCCCGCCGAGCGAGGCGGCGCGGGTGATCGTCTCGAAATCCGCGAATCGCACCTTGATGGTGACGGTGCGCGCGAACAACGATTTGCCGCGGAGTCTCTTGGAGACGGCGGCGGCGTCGCGGCGCAGGATGGCTTGGAGGTGGGCGCTATCGGTGAGGTCTTGCTGGAAGGTGTCCTCGGTTGAGATCGACTTGGCTTCGGAGTTTGCCACTACCCGACGGTCGTCCTCGCCGCGGGCTAGCCGCGCGAGCGAGGCGCCCGAAGCCTGACCAAGCTCCCGGATGAGCTCTCCCGGATCAGCGGCTCGGAGGTCGTCCACCGTGTACATGCCGATGGCGAGCAGGCGCTGCTCCGTCGCCGGCCCGACACCCGGAATCGCCCTCACCGGCAGCGGCCCCAGAAACGCCAACTCCTCGTCGGGCGCAAGAATGCGGGAGCCATCCGGCTTCGCTGCTTCGGAGGCCAGCTTCGCCACGAGCTTCGACGACCCCACCCCCACCGACGCACTCAGCCCGCTCGTGCGACGCGTCAGCTCAGCCCGGAGCCACGCCACCTTGTCGGGGAGCTCGTCGGCAGCCCATCCCGACGGCGCCAGGTCCACGTAGGCTTCGTCCAAGCTGAGCGGTTCGACCAGGGGTGAGATCTCGCGCAAGAGCCCCATGACTACCTGCGACGATTCTTTGTACGCCTGCCAGCGTCCCCCGAGGAATGCGACCCGGCCGTGAGCGCGTCGGCGCGCCTCGGCGCCGGACATCGCCGAGCGGATCCCGAATACCCGCGCTTCGTAGCTCGCGGTGGCCACTACCCCGCGCGTGCCGGTGCCGCCCACGACGACGGGTTTGCCGCGCAGGCTGGGTTTATCGCGCTGCTCCACCGACGCGAAGAACGCGTCGAGGTCGAGGTGCAGGATGCGGGTGGTCATCCTGACTGATCCTAGTTGCGGCAGATGGACGGGGCATCTCGATACGGCGACTACGTCGCCTACTCGATGACCGAGGGAGGGCGCGTCGCCTATTCGATGACCGAGGATGGGGGGGCGCCGCGGGCTACTCGATGGCCGGAGACGGCGTCGGGCGGTACTGGACGAAGTCGAACTCGTCGCCCACTTCGCGGGAGATCTCCGTCCACTCGCGCGGGGAAATGTGCGGGAACAGAGCCTCGCCCTCGGGCGCGAGGTGCACCTGGGTGATATCGAGCTCCGTGAGATACGGCCAGGCCGCCTCGTAGATCTGCGACCCACCCGCGATGTAACACACCTTGTCAGGGGTCTGTTCGGCCAGCGCCAGCGCTTCCTCGATGCTGTGCGCGACCTCGACATCGTCGTCGCGCCACTCCTTGTTTCGAGTCACGACGATGGTCCGCCGCCCCGGTAACGCTCGGCCGATCTGCTCGTGGGTCCTCCGCCCCATCACCAGTGTGTTGCCGGTGGTCACCCGCTTGAACCGACGGAAGTCGTCCGGCAGGTGCCACACCATGTCGTCGCCGGACCCGATGACGCCGTTCTCGGCCACCGCCGCGATTGCCACAATGCGCATCACAAACTCCTCACACCGCCACGGGGGCCTTGATCGCGGGGTGCGGATCGTACCCGCTCAACTCGATGTCGCTGAGCTCGAACGCGTCGATCTCGCGCACGTCGGGGTTCAGGCGCAGCGTCGGCAGCGGCCGCGGCTCGCGCGTTCGCTGCAGCGCCACCTGCTCCACGTGGTTGGAGTAGATGTGCGCGTCGCCGAGCGTGTGCACAAAATCGCCCACCTGGAGCCCCGTGACCTGCGCCACCATGTGCGTCAGCAGCGCGTAGCTCGCAATGTTGAACGGCACGCCGAGGAACACGTCGGCGGAGCGCTGATACAGCTGGCAGCTCAACCGCCCGTCGGCCACATAAAACTGAAACATGGTGTGGCACGGCGGCAGGGCCATGTCGTCGACATCCGCCACGTTCCACGCCGAGACGATGTGGCGCCGCGAATCTGGGTTGGTGCGCAGCCCGTCGATCACGCGCGCAATCTGGTCGATGTGCTCGCCCGAAGGCGTCGGCCAGCTGCGCCACTGGTGGCCGTAGATCGGCCCCAGGTCGCCGTGTTCGTCGGCCCACTCGTCCCAGATCGAGATGCCGTGCTCGTGCAGCCACGCGACGTTGGTGTCGCCGCGCAGGAACCACAGCAGCTCGCCAAACACCGACCGAGTGTGCACCTTCTTCGTCGTGACAAGGGGAAACCCTTCGGTGAGGTCGAAGCGCATCTGGTGTCCGAAGATGCTGCGCGTGCCGGTTCCGGTGCGGTCGGCCTTGACCACACCGTCGGCCATGATGCGCTCCAGCAGGTCGAGGTACTGCTTCACGCCTGCTCCCCCAGCCACGCGACGAACGCGCGCACCGCCTCACCGCGATGGCTGATCGCGTCCTTCTCTTCCGGGCTCATCTCCCCCGACGAGCGCTCCTCGCCTTCCGGAATGAACAGCGGATCGTAGCCAAACCCGTTGTCACCGACGGGCGCCTCGCCGATGCGCCCCTCCATGGTGCCGTGCCAGATGCGCTGCTCACCGTCGGGGGACACCAGCGCCAGCGCGCAGCAAAACCTGGCCGTCCGGCGCTCCGCCGGAACCCCGTGGAGCTGCGCGAGCAGGAGTTCGTTGTTCTCGTCGTCGTCACACATCGGCCCTGCCCAGCGCGACGAACGCACGCCCGGCATGCCGTTCAGCTCGTCCACTTCGAGGCCGGAATCGTCGGCGACGGCAGCGATGCCTGAGCGCTCCGCCGCGGCGCGCGCTTTGATGAGCGCGTTGCCTTCGAAGGTGCGCTCGGTCTCGTCCGGCTCGGGGTAGGGTTCCACGTCGGCGAGGCTGAGCACCTCGAGGTCGACGCCCGCTTGCTCGACCACTCGTCGCAGCTCGACGAGCTTCTTCGGGTTGTTGGTGGCAAGCACCACCCGCGTCGGGCGGTTCATGCCAGGGCCTCGCGCTGCAACCGGGTGAGCTGCTCACAGCCGAGTGCGCCGAGGTCGAGGAGTTGCCCCAGCTGTTCGCGGGAGAAGGGCTCACCTTCGGCGGTGCCCTGCACCTCGATGAATTTGCCCGAACCAGTCATCACGACGTTGAGGTCGGTGTCGGCTTGGGAGTCCTCTTCGTAGGCGAGGTCGAGGAGTGCTTCGTCGCCCAGGAACCCTACGGAGATCGCCGCGACGGAATCGGTGAACGGATCACCGTCGATTGCCCCTTGTGAACGGAGGGTTTCGACTGCGTCGACGAGCGCCACGTACGCGCCGGTGATGGACGCGGTGCGGGTGCCGCCGTCGGCCTGGAGCACGTCGCAGTCGAGCACGATGGTGTTCTCGCCGAGCTTCTCCATGTCAATGATGGCGCGCAGCGAGCGACCGATGAGCCGCGAGATCTCGTGGGTGCGTCCGCCGACTTTGCCGCGTCGCGATTCGCGGTCGGAGCGGGTGTGCGTCGCGCGCGGCAGCATCTCGTATTCGGCGGTCACCCAGCCCAGGCCGGAGTCTTTGCGCCAGCGCGGCACCCCGACGGTGGCGCTCGCGGCGACGAGCACGCGGGTCTTGCCGAACTCGACCAGCACCGACCCTTCCGCGTGGTCCAGCCAATGCCTGGTGATCTTCACCTGCCGCAGCTCGTCGGGGCGGCGTCCATCAAAGCGCGAAAAGCTCATGGTGCCACCCTAGTGCTTCGACCCAGTCCGCTCCACGCGCGTCCTCGTCGCCCCGGCAGGTGCTGCCCACCGGGCAGGGGTAACCAACCAGGCATACGTAACCTGTGCGGCTCTGTCCCGGAACAGATGTCACCTGCCTAGCCGCGACGAGGCACCGTCGGGAAGCTGGTGACACATGATCCGCTCAGTTGCCGCACAGGTTGCAGGTGCCCGGCGGCACACGTCACACCTGCGCGACGGCACGTACCTCAACGCGGGCAGGAGCAGCGGTCGGCGACGGGCACGCCGTCGAGCGCCTCCTCGATGTGCTCCCCGCAGCCCTTCCAGGTAGGCTTGCCGCAGCGCTTGCAGGTCACTCGTACGCACATGGTGTGCTCCTTCCCGGGCCTCAGCCCAACTCAACGGTGGTGGCATTCCCGACGAAGCCCCCAACCAAGCGCCTTCCGATCCCTCGGAAATCCCCGGGGTCGCCCGTCGTGAAAAACGTGCGGCGCGCCTCGCGGGGATGATGGCGCAGCAACGACATCTGCACCAGCCGCGAGTACGTCGCCTGAGCGCAGGCATCAGAGCTGGACACGAGCGTAACCGAATCCCCCAGGACGAACGAGATCACCCCCTGCAACAGCGGGTAGTGGGTGCAGCCGAGGATCAGCGTGTCGCACTGATCACGCTGAATCGGCGCCAGATACTCGCGCGCCGCGTCGAGCAGCTCGGGCCCGCCGGTCACCCCCGCCTCGACGAACTCCACGAACCGCGGCGCGGCTTGCTTCGTCAGCTGCACATGCTGCGCGACGGCAACCGCCTCGTCGTATGAGCCCGACGACACCGTCGACTCCGTCGCGATCACCCCCACCCGTCCGTTACGAGTAGTGGCGACGGCGCGCGTCGCGGCGGGCAACACCACGTCGATAATGGGCACGTCATAGCGCTCCCGGGCGTCGCGGATCGCCGCCGACGACGCCGAGTTACAGGCGATCACCAGGGCCTTAACTCCCTTGTCAACGAGGAAATCGAGCCCCTGCAACGCAAACTCGCGCACCTCAGCAATGGGGCGCGGCCCGTACGGCGCCCGCGCGGTATCACCCAGGTAGATGAGGTCCTCGTTGGGCAACTGTTCGACGAGTGACCGCACGACGGTCAGCCCACCGAAGCCCGAATCAAACACGCCAATCGGCTGGCCGACGCTCACTCCCACTCCCCGCGTTCACTCACGTCGAGCCCGGCGCCTGCCGCGAGGCAGATCGACCGCGTCTCGAGCAGGTCTTCAATGTTGTAGGCGAGCCAGTCCAGCACCGCCGCCAGCGCCGGATACGCCTCCACCTGCTCGGCCGAGGGTTCCGCGTCGGGCTTGGATGATTGCGCGAGTTCAGCGTGCAGCGACGTGCGCAGCGCGCCCAGGGTTTGCAGCCACGGGGTCACCGACATCTCCAGGACAGGGACGAGGTCGCCGTCGTCGGCAAGCTCGGTGAGGACGGTCGTGGCGTGCGCGTGGAGCGTCGCAGCGCGCCCGCGCACCATGCCCTCCCACACCTCATCGTCCGATTCCTCCTCCGTCAACGGCTTCGGGAACAGCCGCTGCAAGCGGTAGCCCTCGACGTGGTTGAGCGCCCGGAATTGCTCGTCGGCCGCCATCGCCTGGAACGGGTCGTCGAACGAATCCACCGCGCTCGGCGGAAGCAGGTCTTGCAGCGAGTTGCGGTAGCCCCCGACGAGATCCGCCAGCATGGCGCGGACCCCGTCGCGGCCATCAAATACCCACACGACAGCATCGGGTTGTAACTTCACGCCGGCTCCATCGTCGCCCACAGCGAATAGTTCTGCATGGCCATGACGTCGCGCTCCATCTCCTCACGGTTGCCGGTGGAGACGACCGCCCGACCCTCGTTGTGCACCTTCAGCATGAGGCGCTCGGCCTCGGCTTCGGGGTAGTGAAAGTATTCCTGGAACACGTGCGCGACGTAGCTCATCAGGTTCACCGGATCATCCCAGACGATGGTGACCCACTGCCGCTGCACGGTAGCCTCGACGGCTTCCTCGGGGCGCGATACGGTCTCAGTCACACGTCCAAGCTTGCCACTGATCCCAAGGAAGGGCACGGCATCGGCAGTAGAGTTGAGCGCATGAGCACAGCCCTGCTGACCGACCACTACGAACTCACCATGGTGCAGGCCGCCCGCGTCGCCGGCACGGATAGCCGACGCAGCCTGTTCGACCTCTTCGCCAGGCGCCTGCCCGAGGGGCGTCGCTACGGAGTGGTTGTGGGCGTCGGGCGCGCGCTCGACGCCGTCGAGAACTTCCGCTTCGGCGACGAAGAAGTGAATTTCCTCGTCAGCAACAACATCGTCGACGATGACACCGCCGAGTGGCTCGCGAACTACCGCTTCAGCGGCAACATCTGGGGCTACCCCGAAGGCGAGGTGTACTTCCCCGGATCGCCCGTGCTCTCCGTCGAGGGCACCTTCGCGGAGGCCGTCATCTTGGAGACGGTGCTGCTCAGCATCTACAACTACGATTCCGCCGTCGCCTCCGCCGCGTCGCGCATGACATGGATGGCCGGCGACCGCCCCTGCGCAGAGATGGGCGCGCGACGCATCAACGAACACGCCGCCGTCGCCGCCGCCCGCGCCGCCTACATCGCGGGCTTCGCATGGACCTCCGACCTCGAAGCCGGCCGCCGCTACGGCATCCCGACGGCGGGCACCGCCGCGCACTCCTTCACCCTCCTCCACGACTCCGAAGAAGACGCCTTCCGCGCGCAGCTCGACACCTTCGGCGTCGGCACCACACTGCTGGTCGACACCTACGACATCCCGACGGCCATCCGCACCGCCGTAGAACTCACGGACGGCAAACTTGGGTCGATCCGCCTCGACTCCGGCGATCTCGCACTCGTCGCCCGCGAAGCCCGCGACCTGCTCGACGATCTCGGCGCGACGGAGACGAAGATCATCGTCACGTCGGATCTCGACGAATGGCAGATCGCCCTGCTGCAGGGCGCGCCCGTCGACGGGTACGGCGTCGGCACGAACCTCGTCACCGGGTCCGGCCACCCGACGGCGTCGTTCGTGTACAAGCTCGTTGCCCGCGCCGACTCCAACGATCCCGACGCGCCGCTGGAGCCCGTCGCGAAGAAATCGTCTGGGAAGGGGTCGCTCGGGGGTCGTAAGTTCGCCATGCGGCGGCTTGATGCGCAGGGCAAGGCCGAGGCTGAGGTGATCGGGCTGGGCACACCCCCCGACAACGACGGCAACGACCGCGATTTGCTGGTTGACATGGTCGTCGACGGCGAACGCGTCCATCACGAGACGCTCGAGCAGGCGCGCGAACGCCACCTGCGCTCACGCACGGAACTGCCGCGCTCCGCCCGTCGGATTTCGAAGGGCGATCCGGTGATCGAAACGCACGTCGTCGACGACCACGGGCGCGAGAGTCAGAGCCCGTACACCAGCTGAGGACTGTACTCCGTGCCTCGATGATTGAGCCGCGGGCGCAGCCCGCGAGTCGAAATCATCTGCCGATGTGGTTTCGATACGCCGCCTCCGGCGGCTACTCAACCACCGGGAGCGGCGCGGACCCAACCACCGGGCGCGACCACCCCGACCATCGAGCGGGCGATCTAACAGCTAACCCGATATCCACACGCGTTTGCTGAGAACCACGATTTTGGCCCGTTTTGACAAACGAATGTGGATATCGGGTTAGCTGAGCGAGCGAAGGGTGTGGTTTCGATACGCCGCCTACGGCGGCTACTCAACCACCGGGAGCCAGGGGGACCCAACCACCGGGAGCTCGAGAGGCGCTCAACCACCAGGAGCGAACCGCTCAGGCAGCGTGGACGCTCTGGACGAAGGTTTGGAAGTCTTCGAGGTAGTCGTCGAGGGTGTCGGTTTCGGCGGTGAGCATCAGGCACAGCAGCATGCGGCGGTCGGACTCCTCGTCCTCCATCACCGTGAACACCTGGGCCTGCGAGATGCTGCGGCGAACATCGGGCGCCACCTGCACGTTCAGATCCACCTGCTGCAGGGCGGAGCCCTCGGCCTCGTCGACCGAGCGCTTCACCACCTGCGCCGACGGGTCCAGTGTCTGCAGGCGCTGGCTGACGTTCGCCACGGCATCCTCGAGGGATGCCTCGGGCTGCAACTCCGCCATGTCGCCACTGATATTGGGCCGGAAGTACTGGAACTCCCCTACCCGCATCGCGTTGAACATCTGACCGGCCTCGGGCTGCGCCGGCTCCCACAGCGCGTTGGGGAGCTCAAACTCGATTGTGTCACTCATCGTTCACACCCTACTTGCCCTTGAAGTAGTCGACGACGGCGCCGCCCGCCGACTTCACCGCGTCCACCGTCTTGGCCGGCTCGATGGTGATCTCGCCACCAACCTTGCCGCCCACGCCGAGGCCCGCACCGACGCCGAGACCAACCTGCAACTTGCCGTCGTCCCACTTCAGCTTGGCATCCACTTCGGCGCCAGCACCTGCCCAGGCCTCGCCCTTCACGGTGGAACCCACACCGGCAACCTCGCCTCCAACGGAGCCCTCAGCCTTGGCGCCAGCAAACGCCCCAGCCGTCGCCTGTGCACCGTCACGCCCGACCGCGACATTACCCTCAGCGCCAGCCCCAGCCGACGCGGTACCTTCCGCATTCACCGAGGCGTGCCCGCCCAGCGTGCTGACGCTGCCGTCTGCAGACGCACGTACGCCGCTGAACACCGACCCCTCAGCGCCGATGCCCTTGTTGCCCGCGTACACGCTGCCGTCGGCCATCAGCACCCCGGCCTCACCTTTGACACCACCGGAGATGGTGTTCCCATCCCCAAGATCGTGTTCGCCCCGGAGCTCGCCTTCGCCGTGCAGGCCGAAGTTCCTCTCGCCCTCCATCAGCTTGACCTTGACATCCGGGGATGTGGGCTTGTGATCCTCCAGATCGTCGTGGCCGCCGAACGATCGCTCGCTCCATCGTCCGCGACGTCCGCCCTCGCCCGGCCGGAATTCCTCGTCATCACCGTACTTATACTCGGCGCTGTCCCAGATTTCCTTGCCCTTGTTCAAGGCAACGTCTGCGAGCTTTCGCGCCTTCTCAGGAAGGCCGAGGGTTCGGCACAGTTCAAGCAACCGCTCGCCGACATTGCGGGCGACCTCTTTCACGCGGTCGATGGTCTTCCCGATGGCGTCGAGCATCTTCGCCGCGGTGTTGGCCATCTGAATCACCATCTGCAGCAGCCGTGCGGCCTGCTGGATGGCCCACGCGAGCCACTTCGCGAGCGCAGCCCCCAACGTCTTGACCGCAGCGGCCTTTGCCGTGTGGTACGCGGTGGTGACGGCCGTCACGATGGAGCGCACCAACGTCGCAATCGAATTCGCAGTCTGGATACTCGTGTTGGCGGCTTGGTTCAGCAGCTGGGTGATCTGCGAAAACGTCGGCTCCAAGCTGTCGAGCTGCGAACCGATGCGCTCCACCTTGTTGTTGAACGCCTCGCGAGCGTGGCCGTCCCAGCTGGCAATCCCCGACGCAGCGCTGCGTGCCTGGCTGGCGAGCTGCGCCACCTGGCCGCCGATGGTTTCGAACATCGGCGCCGCACCCTGCAACTTCTCCGGCTGGCCGACGACGAGCCTGGTGGCGGTGGTGACCCCCATTCGAGCGGCGGCCATGGCCCCCTGCACTGGCGCGGGGGCAGCGAATGCGGACGAGACTTGCTGGGTGTGGACAGACATCAGATCTCCGAGAAGTATCGCTGGGACAGTTCGACGGCTTGGCGCTCCATATCGCCGTACGTATTCGACGTCTCGCTGAGCCCCGCCGACACTTCCTTCAAGGAATTGCTGACCTCACGTAGCGTCTTCATACACTGATTCTGGTTCGCGCGGTAGGCGAGATAGAGACCGCCCTGGCCAGGCATGCGCCCGAAATCGCCCGCCCCCAAAGAGATCGACGAGAGCGCCCCTGCGAGCGTCTGCGCGGCACTGCTGTTTTGCTGAAAACTCTCCGACGCCTGGTCCAGTTCGTCGGCAACCACCTTGAAATCAGTCACGTCTGCCACACTAAAGGCCGAGGGGTGCATCTCCCGTCGCATCGCCCCACGAATGTGCTTGAATTTGCGACATGGATGCCGAATGGGACGAAACCTTCAATCGCCCGGAAGTCGCTCAACTCCTCAAGCTCGCCGAGGCGCAGTACGTCGGGCATGGGCCCAGGGGCGCTTCCGTGACCGTCGACGGGGCGGGGGCCATCGTCGCGCTCACCCCTGGCACCGACGACGCACCCGCCACCGCCGCCTCCGACATCGTGACCGCCTGTAACCAGGCGCTGCAGCAAAGCCATGCGGCCGCGCAGCGGTACATCGCAGCCAGCGGGAGCGTCCCCGACGAGGTGCTCGCCGAGGTGCACGAGTTCGACGAACCCGTGCGCGACAAGGAGCTTCACCGAGCCGAGGCACTCGAAGGCATGCTCGTCGCCACCGTCGACGCCAACACGATGGAGCTCGTCGAACTCTTCCTCCCTGATCTCGAGGAATCCACGCTCGCCGCCATACCGCAGGCCATCTCGGCCGCGTTCGCCGACGCCCGAGGCGGCGCCGAAGTGGCAGAACTCGACACCAACATTCAGGCCACGCTCAATGAGTTTTCGGCCTCGCTCAACTCCATCCAGGCCGAGCTCGACATCATCAACGACCGCCTGACGGAAGTAGACAACGACCTCCGCTCCGAGTAGCGACTTCCCGCGATCTCCAGTGCAAACCAGCTGGGCGTGGTTGAATCTCATGCATGACGGACCCACGCGAGCAGACCCCGTCGGATGGCCTCGCCCGGTTCACTGATCGACGCTTCGAAGGGCTCTGCGGTCACGCCACCGCGACGGTGGATGGCGCCCTGTCGCTCGTCGAGGTGCACGTCGACGGGCCGTTCCACGAGAACACCTCCGCGTGCATCCGCAAAGCGATCAACTACGGCCTTATCACCGCGCGCGAAACGCTCAGCCGATACCTTGCCAGCGAGTCCGGCCTCGACCTCCCACCGGGCATTCGCAGCATCCTCGACGGCGCCTCCGCACCCGAAGCGCCCACACCGCCGCACTTGCGCGACTACGAGGCCGACCTCGCCGGTGTGCTCGTGCGCATCGACGGCAGCAAATGTCTCGTCACCTGGGTGGATGTGCCGACGCACCAACACCTGCAACTGCTCCCCGACGTGGTCAACGCCGCCCTCCACGCCGCGGAGTCCAGGCACGACGGACCCCCGCTCGCTGGGCTGTTCGAGTCAACTTGGAGGGACATCGTCGGAAGGCTCAACGACGTCGACGACCACCTCGAAGCGATCGCCGCCGAGCACCACGACGACGCCTGACGCCGCCAGCCGCCATCAGCCGCGCGGCGCCTCCGTGCCGTTCATCACCGCCGCGAGCCGCTTGGGCAGTGCGGCGTCGAAAATCTGCTCCAACGCGATGGGCTTGCCCGACGAGTCGCCCAGCGGCACGCGCCAGTTGGGGTACTCGTCGACGGTGCCCGGCTGGTTTTGCATCCGCCGCTCCCCGACCGCGTCGACAAGGTTGGCGAGCAGCACCTTCGACGGCGTCTCGCGCAGGAAGCGGTGCAGCGCGAGCATGACCTCTTCCGGCTGGTCGCGCTGGCTCGCGTCGAGCAGGCCGCGGGCGACGAGCAGGTCGATCCAGCCGTCGTGCTCCGAAGCCGCGATGCGGAGTTCCTCGTCGAGTGGCTCAGTGAGTAGCCCGAGCTGGTGCCGCAGCCGCACGTGATCGCCGCTCAGGTAGCCGAGCGTGGGCGGGAGGTCGTGCGTCGTGACGCTCGCCATGCAGTACTCGCGCCAATGCTGCGCGTCGAGCGGGCCGCCGTGCGCGTCGTACTCGAACCACAGCACCGACGTGCCGAGGATGCCCCGCTGGGCGAGGTATTCGCGCACCCAGGGCTCGACCGTGCCGAGGTCTTCACCGACGATGAGCGCCTGCGCGCGCTGCGCCTCGAGCGCCAGGATGCCCACCATCGCTTCGTGGTCGTAACGCACGTAGGTGCCGTGCTGCGGGCCGAGCCCCTGCGGCACCCACCACAAGCGGAACAACCCAAGAATGTGGTCGATGCGGGCGCCGCCCACCCGCCGAAGCGCCGCGCGCACCATCTCGCGGTACGGCTGATAGGCCTGCGCGGCGAGACGGTCGGGGCGCCAGGGCGGCTGGCCCCAGTCTTGCCCGGCCTGGTTGTACGCATCTGGCGGGGCCCCGACGTGCATGTCGCGGGCGAACATGTCGGGCATCATCCACGTGTCCGCGGAGGCCTTATGCACACCGACGGCGAGGTCGTTCACGACGCCGACCGACATGCCCGCTTCTTCTGCCGCTGTCTGCGCGCGGCTCACCTGCTCTTGCGCGATCCACTGCAGCCACTGGTGGAAGCGCACCTCGTCAGCGTGCTCGGCAGCGAACGCGGCCACCGCGGGCGAGGCGACGTCGCGGAATGCCTCGGGCCAGCGGTGCCAGATGGGGCCGAACTCCACGCTCAGCGCGCTCCACACGCCGTAGAGGCGGATGCCTTCGCCCTCGCGACGCAGGAACTCGTCGAATGCGATCTGCCGCGCCGGGCGCAGCCCCAGCTCGTACAGCGGCCGAAGCGCCTCGAGCTTGCGCACCCACACGTCGTTGCGTTCCACCGCGCCCGACTTCTCGCCCGCGCGACGCGCGTCGATGCGGAGCGTCTCGATGGCGCGGCGTGCGTCGGGATCGAGGCTCACGTACTCGGGCACATCTTCGGGGCGGATGTAGATCGGGTTCAGGAACCGCCTGCTCATCGGCAGATACGGCGACGGTTCCAGCGGCGGCACCACTTGGGCGGCGTGGAGCGGGTTGATGAGCGTGTAGTCGGCGCCCTGTTCGGCGCCTGACCAGGTGATGAGGTCTGCCAGGTCGGCAAAGTCGCCCACGCCCCAGGAGCGCTCGGAGGTGACGGAGTACAGCTGCGTGGCGTACCCCCACACTCGCCGGTTGTGCATCTTTTGGGGGAACCCGACGAAGCGCGGCGTCACGATGGCGGCTGCCTCGTGACGCTCCCCGTCGGTGGTGGCGACGATGCGGTGGAAACCCGTCGGGAGGTCACCTGGAATCCAGAAACTCGCCTCGCCGCGCCACTGTCCGTCGACCTCGCGGTCGGGGACGAAGTTGTCCACCTGCCACGCCTGACGGGTGCCGCCCTGTTCCAGCTCGACGACGAGTTCGACGTCGTGTCCGGATACGACGTGCACCTCGATCGTGCGGCCGTGTCCTTCCTCCAGCACGGTGCACGGCGGCAGCACGGTGTACCAGCGCTCGGCTTCGATGCGGTGCAGGGCCGCGTCGCACAATTCCGGTGTGCTGGCGTCGACGTCGAGGGCTGCGAGCACTGCGACGATGGTCTCCGCCGGGATGTCGACGTGTCGGCCCTTCCAGTCCCAAAAATCGCGGGCGATGCCGAAATGGTCGGCGAGTGCGATGAGCGAAGAATGCGCGGTGCTCACTTACACAGCCTCTCGAGTGTTGACGACGACGGTCTTGGATAGCAGGTCAGGCAGTGTCTGCTTGCGGTCGAGGAACAGCACGGTGATCTGCGCCAGGAAGCCGATGATCTGGTAGATGATGGCCCCGACGCCGCCTCGGATGATGGCGACCTTCCAACCCACGGGGGCGAGTTGTTCGTCGCCTAGTTTCGCAACCCGAAGGCCGCAGATTTTCTGGCCCAGCGTGGCATTCATGGTGCCGATCAAGATGGTGCGGTACGCAATCCACACGATGGTGGTGACCAGCGCCGCCGTGCCCAGAGATTGGATGAGGCTCATCGGAATCTCCGGCGCGGGGACGGTCGGGTCGGCGAGCGAGTCGATGAGCTGTACGAGGTAACGTTCGAGCTGGCTGTCGATGCCGGCGTTCAAGCCAGCGGTGAGCATGCCGTTGACGACGCCGACGATGATGCTGTCGATGATGAAGCCGAGCACGCGCCACCAAAACCCGGCCAACGCGTAGCCGCCCTGCACGGGAATCTGCTTGCCGTAGCTCTGCCCCGAGACGCCGTACCCAGCACCCTGGGCGCCGTAGCCGCCCTGGCTGTGGCCGCCTTGCGGGCCATAACCACCCTGGTTCCCGTAGCCGCTCGAGTGGGCGCGCAGCCTGGGGTCGACGTACGGAGTGCTTCCCCCTTGCGGGTGCGCTGGCGGCTGCTCCTGCGTCGGAGCTTGCTGCTCTCTGGTGGCCTGCGACCACGCCTCTCCGTCCCAGAAACGTTCACCGGGGCCTCCGGCGGGGTCGGGGTACCAACCTGGCGGTGGTTGCTGTGGCATCTGCGTCATAACTCCAAGCATGCCAGACAAAGCCCCAGGCTTCCCTTTCGCAACCGTCTGGCCCAATAATGGAACCGAGATGGAGATGATCGACCGCTATCGCATCACCGGACGCATCGGGTCCGGGTCGTTTGCGACGGTGTACCAGGGCCACGACGACACGCTCGACGTCGCCGTCGCCATCAAGGTATTAGCGGAGAATTGGTCGACGAACGACGACGTTCGCGGGCGGTTCCTCGCCGAGGCTAGGTTGCTGCGGCGGCTCTCCGACGAGCGCATCGTGCGCGTCTACGACATCGGCACCACCGACCGAGGCCAGCCCTACTACGTGATGGACATCGCCGACGGCGGCTCGCTCGATCAGCTCCGGAAGCGACGGGTACCGCCCGGCCTCGCGCTACGGCTGTGTGCCGAAGCCACGCGAGCGTTGGAAGTGCTGCACAAGCACCAGCTTGTGCACCGCGACATCACGCCCGGCAACGTGCTGCTCAACAACACCAAATCGGGGGTGAAGGTGCTGCTGGCCGACTTGGGCGTCGCCAAATCACTCCTCGACGAATACCGCGACACCATGACTGCCGGCACGCCCGCGTACATGGCCCTCGAGCAGGCGAAGTCGACGCAGCTCGACCAGCGCTCCGACCTGTACTCGATGGGATGCGTCGCCTACGCCCTGCTCACCGGGCATCCGCCGTTCCCCATCAAGACGCTGCAAGATTTGCTCTCGCGCAACTCGGCCATCGGGCCGGTGCCGATTGCCGAACAGATCGGCGCCCCCGCCAGCCTCGACACATTCTTCGCTTCCGTTCTCTCCCCTGATCCGAACCGGCGTCCCCAAACCGCCGCGCAACTCGCGAAGGCGCTCGATTACTTCGCGGCGCAACTGCCGGGCGGCGACCTCTACTCCCCCATGCCCAGAACGACGGGTCTCCCGTCGGGCAGCGTTGCTGTGCCCAACGCGCCCATCACGCCAGTGTCGTTCGTCGGGGCATCACCGGGAAGCTTGTCGCCGCGCAGTGAGACGCCCGTGAGTGTGCTCAACAGTTACCTGGGGCAGGGCAAGTATCAGCCGAAGAAGACGAAGGAAACCCACAACGCCTGGTTCTGGGTGTGGGTGATTGGCAGCGCGCTGGCACTCGGCGGGCTGGTGCTGTGGTTGACGGTATCGCTGCTCTCCTGAAACCGCGAGGAGCGCCGTCGTAGAATGTGGGGCATGAGTGAGATGGCCCCCGGTTCACAGACGGTGCTCGACGAACGCACGGAGGTGTTCGAGGACGGCGACCAAGACCGCTTCTCGCACTACGTGCCGAAAGACAAGCTGACCGCAGCGATGGTGAATGGCACCCCCGTCGTGGCGCTGTGCGGCAAGGTGTGGGTGCCGTCGCGCAACCCCGACCGCTACCCCGTCTGCCCCGAGTGCAAAGAGATCTGGGAGTCGCTGAAGTCGAACGACTGAGCGACGCTCGCCCGGCGCGGGGCGCGTCGGGTTTCTGGTGCTCGCCCCTTAAACACTGATGGTGTGAGATCTATTGCGGTTTTCCGTAACAGATCTCACACCATCATGTGTGTCGAGGTGGGTGGGCTCAGTAGCGGTACGTGTCCGGTTTGAAGGGCCCGTCGACGGGGACGCCGATGTAGTCGGCCTGCGCCTGCGTGAGCGTGCTCAGCTCGGCGCCGAGGGCGTCGAGGTGCAGACGGGCGACTTCCTCGTCGAGGTGCTTCGGCAGCACGTACACGCCGACGGGGTACTCGTCGCGCTTCGTGAACAGCTCGATTTGCCCGAGCACCTGGTTGGTGAACGAGTTGCTCATCACAAACGACGGGTGCCCCGTGGCGTTGCCGAGGTTCAGCAGGCGGCCTTCGGAGAGCACGATGATGCTGTGGCCGTCGTCGAAGCGCCACTCGTGTACCTGCGGTTTGATTTCGACCTTCGTGACGTCGGTGCGGGCTTCGAGGCCGGCCATGTCGAGCTCGTTGTCGAAGTGGCCGATGTTGCCGACAATGGCCTGGTGCTTCATGCGGGCCATCTGGTCGGCCATGATGATGTCGCGGTTGCCGGTGCACGTGACGAAGATGTCGGCTTCTTCGATGACGGAGTCGAGGCGCGCCACCTGGTAGCCGTCCATCGCGGCCTGGAGCGCGCAGATGGGGTCGATTTCCGTGACGATCACGCGAGCTCCCTGCCCGCGCAACGACTCCGCGCAGCCCTTGCCTACGTCGCCGTAGCCACACACGACGGCGACCTTGCCGCCGATCAGCACGTCGGTGGCGCGGTTGATGCCGTCGATGAGCGAGTGGCGGCAGCCGTACTTGTTGTCGAATTTGCTCTTGGTGACCGAGTCGTTGACGTTGATGGCCGGGAAGAGCAGCTCGTTGTTGCGATGCATTTCGTGCAGACGGTGCACGCCCGTCGTGGTTTCTTCCGTGACGCCGCGCACCGACTCGGCGATGGCCTTCCAGTCGAGGGTGCTGTTGCGCAGCGTGTCCAGGAAGATGCGGAACTCGTGCGAGTCGTCGTCGGTGGCCTCGCGGACCGAGCCTGCCTCCTGCGCACGCACGCCCTCGTGGACGAGCATGGACGCGTCGCCGCCGTCGTCGAGGATCATGTTGGGCAGCTCGTCGCCCCAGTCGAAGATGCGCGAGGTGCACTGCCAGTACTCCTCGAGCGTCTCACCCTTCCACGCGAACACGGGCACGCCGCGCGGGTCTTCGGGGGTGCCGTCCTTGCCGACGACGATCGCCGCCGCCGCGTGGTCCTGTGTCGAGAAGATGTTGCACGACGCCCAGCGCACCTCCGCGCCCAGCGCGGTGAGGGTTTCGATGAGGACGGCGGTTTGGATGGTCATGTGAATCGAGCCGGCGATGCGCGCGCCCTTGAGCGGCTGCTCGGCTGCGTAGCGCTCGCGCATGGCCATGAGGCCCGGCATCTCGTGTTCAGCGAGCGCGATCTCCTTGCGCCCAAACTCGGCCAACGACAGGTCTGCAACTTGGTATTCCACGGTAGCCAAGCCTACGCGCTTTGCCGCGACGATGCCCGCCCGGCAGCGGGGGTCGTCGGTGCGGCGGGTGGGCGGCGGGCGTACTCCCTCCACCGGGCGCGCTCCCTCCGCCGGGCACACGTAACCTGTGCGGCTCAGTTGCGGAACAAGTGTCACTTGCCTAGCCGCGACGAGGCGTCGTCCAGAAGCAGGTGACACATAATCCGCTCAGTTGCCGCACAGGTTGCAGGTGCCTGGGCGGAATCTACCGCTGCGACAGCGAGGCAAGGTGCGCGAGGGCGAGGTCGTAGCCGCCCACTCCACAGCCGACGATGATCCCCGCCGCGCCGGCGCTCAGCACCGAATGATGCCGGAATTCCTCACGCGCGAACACGTTGGAGATGTGCACCTCGACGTAGCGCGGGACGAGGGCGGCGGCGTCGGCAATCGCGTACGAGTAGTGCGTCCACGCCCCAGCATTGATCACGACGGGGTGCCCGCCGTCTGCGGCCTCGTGCAGCCACTGAATCATCTGGCCCTCGTGCTCGGTCTGGCGCACGTCGACGTCGAAGCCGAGCGGTTTCCCCGTCTCGACGAGGTGTTCCGCCAGCCCCTCGTAGGTGAGCGCGCCGTACACGTCGGGCTGCCTCGACCCCAGCCTGCCCAAGTTCGGTCCGTTCAGCACCAGCACCTTCGTCGTCATCGGCACAATCCAATCTTCAGATATTCGACGGCGTACAGCCCGCGTGCGAGCAGCGTCACGTAGCGCTCGACGGGGGCAAGCGGGTAGTCAGCGGCGCCCGATGCAACGCGCACTACCCGCACCGACGCGGCGTCGGCCAGGTTCTCGATCTCTCTCACGCGCGCCTGCACCCCCTGAGGCACCTCGTCGACGTCGAGCAGGAGCACCATCGGAGTGCGAGGTTGGTCGTCGGGGTCGGCGAACGGATCTCGTCGCTCCGTGTTGCGCAACACCGCCGCAAGCTCCGTGGCGTCGGCGGCCAACGCGGGCACTCCGCTTGCGTGCCGGAGCGCCTCACCGATCCGCCGCCCGGCGCGGTTGGCGAGCACCGATCCACCCCAGATCAGCGGCACGTGATCCGCGAACGCGATGGCAAGCTCCTTGCCCGGATTCGACGACAGATCCTTCAACGGCGAACAACTCTCCGCGACGAGGTCCACCGCCTCCGCGACTCCTTCCAGGTTGACGTGCGGGCCGAGCCCCAGCTGCCCCAGCAACGTGAGCAGCGCCACGGCGGCCGCCGTCGGATCGTGGTCGTCGACGGGAACCAGCGTCGTCTCCGCACCCGACGTCACCTCCGCCAACGGCGAGTGCTCCTGCGCCGCGACGAGCACCGTCGCTCCCCTGCGGGCGGCGCCGGCGGATGCCTCGAGGAGGCCGGAGTTTGGGTCTTGATCGTCGACGATGGCAACCAGGTCGAGCGGGCCAACCCACGCGGGCAGCATCGCGCCCGGCCACGCCATGAGCGGTACCGGGCACACCGGCTCGAGCGCCGCGCGCATCAGCCTGGCCTCGGCGCCCATCAGCAGCACGCCGCGGGGGCGGTCGCCGCGCTCGAGCTGCGGCAGGATGGCGTCGAGCTGCAGCCGACGAACCCTCGCCCCGGCGGAGGCGAGCCAGCGCAGCCCCTCGTGGTCGGCGAGTGTCGGTGCCTCGAGGCGGGCGTCGTCAAAGGGAATCACAGCGTGGACCGCGCCTCGTCAATGAGGAGCACAGGGATGTTGTTGCGCACCGGGTAGGCCAGCGCGCACGACTGATTCGTGCAGACGAGCTCGTTCGAGTCGTAGTCGACCGCGAACTTCGCGTGGCACGAGGGGCAGGCGAGGATCGCCAGCAGTTCCGGGGAGAGGTCCATGGTTTCAGCCATGGCCCAAGCCTACTGCGTACCGTTCGGTGCTGAGGTGTACGAGGCGAGAGCTAACCCGATATCCACATTCGTTTGCTGAAACGTGCGATTCTGACCTGATCTGAGAAACGAATGTGGATATCGGGTTAGGTGGGGGTGGAAGGTGGGGTTTCGAGCATCGACGATTGAGCCGTCGCTGCAAGCGGCGAGTCGACATCATCAGGCGGATGTGGTTTCGATACGCCACCTCCGGTGGCTACTCAACCACCGGGAGCCGAGCGCACGAGGGCGAGGGCCTCGTCCCGGAGGGCGGCCATGGTCGCCTCATCGCGGGCCTCCACGTTCAGGCGCAGCAGCGGCTCGGTATTCGACGGGCGCAGGTTCACCCACCAGCCGGCGTCGGCGTCGCGGATGGTGAGCCCGTCGCCGAGTTCATGCCGCCCGCGTCCCTCGAACACCGCGGCCACCGCGTCGAGCACGGCATCGGTGTCCGCCACTGCGGAGTTGATCTCTCCTGAACGCGAATACCCGTCGAATGCGCTCGCCAGCTCAGAAAGCACCCCGCCGGCACGCACCGTCTCCATCACGTGCAGCGCGGCAAGCATGCCGGTATCTGCCGACCAAAAATCACGGAAGTAGTAGTGCGCCGAGTGCTCGCCACCGAAGATCGCGTTGCGCTCAGCCATCAGCGCCTTCACGTAGCTGTGCCCGACGCGCGAGCGCGCCAGCTCCCCGCGCCCCTCGACGGCCTCGGCCACGCATTGCGACGTGATGGTGTTGATCACGATCACCGACCCCGGCTCCCGCTCCAACTCCGCCCGCGCGATCATCGCGGTGATCACCGACGGGTCCACCACCTCGCCGCGCTCGTCGATGATGAAGCAGCGATCGGCATCCCCGTCGAACACCAGCCCTAGGTCCGCCCCATGCTCGACGACAGCGCGCCGGGCATCGACGAGGTTCTCCGGCACCAGTGGGTTGGGCGGATGGTTCGGGAATGACCCGTCGAGCTCCAAGTAGAGCCCCACCACGTCCACATCGCGCCCACCCAGCACGGCGTCGACGGTGTGCCCGGCCATGCCGTTGCCCGCATCCACAACCACGTTCAACCGCCGCTCGGTGCGCACGGGCACCAGCTCTCCGAGCTTCTGCGCGTAGCCCGGCAGCGAGTCCCATTCGCGCACTCCCCCGGAAACCGGGCGCGAGAGGTCCACCGTCGGGGCGAGGTCGCGCAGCTTAGTCATGAAATCAGCCGGCACGGGGCGCGCGTCGGCGAGACAAAACTTGATGCCGTTGTAGTCGACGGGGTTGTGGCTCGCTGTGAACTGCACGCCGGGCAGGCTCGTCGCGCCCGAGGCGTACCACAGTTGGTCGGTGCTGGTGAGGCCGAGCTGCACGACGTCGGCGCCGGCGCGGCGGGCACCTTCCGCGAACGCGGCGGAGAGTTCCTCCCCCAGCCGGCGCATGTCGCGCCCCATCACGAACTCGCTCGCCCCCGTGAGTTTCACGAACGCCGCGCCGAGCTGCGCCGCCCCCTCGACGTCCCATTCAGGCTGGTTCCCGGCGACGATGCCGCGGATGTCGTTGGCCTTGAAAATCTGGTCGTTCAGCACCAGCTCAGCCTAGCGCCCGCCTCATCACTCGCGCACGATGCGCAGTCTGGGTTCCACCGGGTCGACCGGCGCGGACGGAGCCTCCGGCAGGGAGACATCGTCGTGGCGAAGCCCAATCTGGCGGACGGCGTCGGCGAGCGCCATGAGCTCATCGTCGGCGGCCTGTGCACGGAATTCCGCGACGGGGTCCGCGTCGGGCAGGCGGATGACGTCCCAGTTCTTCGGCACCGACATCGACTCGGCGTGCTTGGCGCACAGATCGTACGCCCCCGGCTCGTGGGTTGCCGCGAGCGGCCCGATCACCGCCGTCGATTCGGCGTAGACGTAGGTGAGCGTCGCAACGGCGAGGGCATCGCAGGAGGATCGAGAACAACGGCGCACGAACGAGAGACTAACCACGAACGGGCTAGAGTTGGCCCATGCCACGCAGGAGAGACCGACATGGACGCGGAATCTGTGGTCCGCTGACGGCTCCCGGCTCCCCTGCTCGCCTGAACCGCGTTCAGTCGCGGCAAGAGTTCTTCAGCCAATGCGTGCGCGACGCGATCGCCGCAGTGCTCGCCCACGACGCCCTCGCGCTCGACGACGTTGTGGTCGGCGTGGAAGAGGTGCCGTACCTCAGTAGCCGGTGGTCGGGCGAGCGCGTGCCGCTCTCCGCCGGCGTCGAGGCCGACCAGCACCAGCGCGCCCGCATCGTGCTCTACGAGCGCCCCCTCGAACACCGCGCCGCGTCACCCGCCGCGCTCAGAGAACTCGTGCACCGCACCCTGGTCGAGCAGCTCGCCACGCTCACTGGGCGCAGCATCGACGACCTGGGCGGCCGCGACGACTGGGGTTAACGCAGGGTCGGGTCGAGCTTGGCAGTGAGGGGCTTCGCCTCCACGACGGTGCCCGCACCCAGTGGCACCACTGCCGCACCCTTCTTCGTCACCGCCGCGCCAACGAGCGGCTGGTCAGCGGCGACACTCACCGCAACCGCGCCCTCGCCCGGCACCGGCAGCGTCCCGGTGGTGCCAGGCTCCACGACGACGTCCTGCTCAGCGCCGCCGAGCGACACTGTCGCCTTCGTTCGATTCGCGCCCAGGTTGGTGAGCTGCAGTGTGGATTCCGCGGGCACAACGCCGGTCAGCGCGGAATCCTGTGCCGCGCCCCCACTAGTCGCAGAGGCGTCACCCGTCGTCGAGTGCAGCGACGCAGCCACCGGCACATCACTCTCGACGGTGAACGCGCCGGGCTCGCCTGCGGTGCCCGAGTCGAGCGCTACCGTCACGACGGAGTGCCCCGGGATCGAGATCTCCTCGCCGCCCGTGGGTGTGAACGTGCTGGATGGCCCATGGAAGGCCACGCTGGCCGTGGCGCGCTGCTCTCCGGGGTTAGCGATCAGCACCGTCGGCTTCCCCCCGCGTGCCAGGCCGGGCAGCGTGCGCTTGGTGGCAGGCGTCGTCGAGGGGCTTGCGAAGTGCACGGTGCCCGCGGTCACGCCGACGGCGAGCGCTCGGCCACGGCTCGTCGACCAGTGAGCAACCACCGGACCATCGACGCCGCGGGCCAGCACGGACACGGCCACCTGACGCGTTTGCCCTGGTGAGAGCGTGATGTCGCGCGCGCCCACGGCGCTGATTTCGCCGTCGGGTCCGGTGAGGATGAGGTCGACGGAGGCGTCGGTGGCGTCGGGGTTCGTCAGCCGCAGTTCGGCCCTCGACGCATCGGGCCACAGCACCGTGCCGCTCGTGGCGGGGGCTTGGCAGGGCGCCCAGATCCCGTCGGCCCCGAGCACGCCGCCCGTGGGCGCGATGCCGCGGACGGTGGTGAGTGCCTTCACGGGTTCGCGAACCGCGTCGCTCGGGGCGCTCTCCTCACCGCCCACCTGCGCGGTGACGACCTTCCCTTGCCCAGAGGCCAGGAGTTCACCCTCGCCGAGCGGTTGGCAGTAGACCCGGCTCTCGAGCGGCGGCGTAACCTGCGAGTCGCGATCGACCGGGACGGGCGAGATCAGGCTGATACCCAGCGCAGTCGCCGCCCCTGCAGCAACCACGGCAACGGGCAAGACGTGCAGCTTCATCGTTCATCCTCCCCAGCCCGACGGGCACCCGCGCGCGGTTGCATCGTCGGCACCGCCAGCAACCCCAACCCGAGCAGCACGAACGCCATCCACCCGACGGCAACCCAGCGGCGCCCAGCGGAGTACTCGAGCCCACCGCGCAGCTCACCAAGCTCGAAAGTGGGCAGCTCACCATCGACGCGCTTCAGCCGCGTGTCGGCGACGCGCACCTCGGCGACGTCGGGGTCGGCGATGACGAGGCGCCTGGATGCGTCGCCAGATGGAATCTTGCCCTCGACGACGGGCACGCGCGACTCGCCGTCCTCGATGACCGCCCGGCTCACCAGGCCGGTGACGGTGAACACGGTGGCGTCGTCGCTCGGGGCGCTGGTGAGGCCCTCCGCGTTACCGACCGCGAGGAGCTCGTCGGAGGAAAACCCGCGCAGCCACACGTGCGAGACGGCGACCTGCTGCAGCTGCTGGGCGAGGTTGTCGGGCACTTGGTCGCCGGCGAAGGCCTGCACCAGCTGCTCGAATTCGTCCCCGAGCTCGCCGCCCGGGGTGCGCTCAGCGCTGCCCCACTGCGGATGGGTGGCATCGGCGACGTTCCATTCCAAGACGTCGCCCGACTTCTCGATCAACAAGGCGCGACTGTCCCGCGGTGAGGAGAGCACGTTGCGCACGTACCCAGGCAGCGCTCCTCCCTCGGTGGTGACAGGCCCCTGCAAGCCGATGTACGGCCACGCTCCCAGCACCACTGCGGCAAGCACACCGGAGCCCACGACGGTAACCGCGCGCGGATGCTCTGCGACGCGCGGGCGCTCGGCAAGCACCATGGCCGCAATCAACCCCGCGACGGTGAGCAGCGCCCAGGGCGACAGCAGCGCACGCGTCTGACCACCGTCGATGGTGAGCGCCAGACGCGAGAGCCCCACGCCAGCCACCAACGGCACGACGATCGCCGCGGCGACGCCCCACCGTCGGGCCGACTGCGGAATGCGCAGCAGCCCCCACGTCGCCAGCAGCGCCAGCCCGACGAAGAACCCAACGCTCAGCCACACCGGGATGCCGGCGGGCATGAGGCGCCCGGCCAGCAACGCCCACCCGGCGGGCGGGAAGTCGGGCCAGGCGAGCGGGTCGATGCCAGTGAGTATGCGCCCTGGGAACCGCACGAGATGCCCTAGCCAGGGCAGGAACAGCAGCCATACGGGCACGACGAACGTCGCGCCCGGCACGCCGCGCACACGCCGCAAGCCGATGCCCACCGCGACGGCGAGCGTCGCCAGCACCAGCGCCGGCGGCCAGAACGCCGCGAGCACAAACAACCAGAACGCCCCGACGGCGGGCGCGCGCAGGCGCTCAGCCCCCTCGGAGCGATCAACAACCACCCGGTGGATCTGCTTCACCACGAGCGGCCCGACGATGGCCACCACCAGGCCGCTCACGTCACCACCCGACGGCAGACCAAGCACCAGCACCGCAGCACCCCACACCCCGGCAGCGGCCGCCGCAATGCCCGGGCGCACCCCGAGCTGCCGCCCGAGCGAGTTCGCCGCGAGCGCCGCGAACAGCGGACCAAGCAGCACCGCGACGAAATTCGCCAGCCACGGCTGGCCGCCGAGGATGGTGCTCGTCAGTGCGCCCAACCCGAGTGCCGGATTCGCCTCGCGCAGGAACGCCTGCCAGGCGCCGGTGAGGCTGGCTGGGGCGGGCAGCATGCCGCCGCCTGCTACGTCGGCGCCGCCCCACAGCCGCCAGCTCGCTCCGACGCCGGCGAGCAGGAACGCGAGCACCAGCAATAGCCCAGGAGCGATCAGCGGGCGTGGGGCGGCGTCGTGGGTGCTGAATTCGTCGGAGGTGAGCTCGTCGAGGGAAGTGTCGGAGGTGAAGTCGCGGTAGCGCCCGGCCACCGCGCTGCCCACGGAGTCGACGGCCTTGCGCAGGCCCCAGCCCCTGGCGGGCAGCAGGTCGTCCACGGCGGAGGCGTCGCCCTCCGGCATGCGTTCACGAAGGGCGCGGGTGACGTCGCGGGTGGATGCGAACCGGCGGTGTGCACGCAACTCCGCGCGGGCGTGGCCAGGTGATTTGGCGAGTAGGAATCCGACGGCGCGGCACCAGCTGCCCAACCGCAGCCGCATCGACCCAGCACCGTGCACGCTGGCGACGCGTAGGGCCGCGAGGCGATCGTCGAAGTGCGGATGGTGAGCGACGGGGCGCTCGCCGGCCATCGACGCCTCCCGGTGTACGAGTGTCGCGGTCGGCGCCGTCACCACGCGCCAGCCGGCGATGTTGGCGCGCCAGCCGAGGTCTACGCCGTCGCGGTGCCCGGGCAGTTCGGGCGCGAGCCCGTCGAGTTCGCGCCACAACTCGCCGCGCACCAGCATGCCGGCCGTGGAACCGCCCAAGGTGGCCCCTGGTTCGAGCTGACGCTGATCGACGTCACCTTCCTCGGGGATGCCGACGCGGCGCCCGCCCTTGGTCATCGACTGCCCACACTCGGCGATGATGTCTGGGTAGTTGCGCCGCCTGGGCTCGATCAGTTTGGGGAACAAGAGGTCGGCGGTGGGCGCGATCGCGAGCAGTTCGGCCAGCGCTGTCGGGTCGGGTTCGGAATCGTCGTGCAGCACCCAGATCCAGGCCGGTTCGCCATCGATGCCAGCGGCGACGGCATCCGCGAAGCCGCACTCGCGCTCGACGGAGACCACCTTGTCGATGACGCCCTCATCCACGGCGGCGCGCAACAGCTCGGGCGATTCATCCGTCGACGCAACATCCACGGCGACGACGGCACCCGGGCGCTGCGTCATGGCGCCGAGCGCCTCGAGCTGTTGGGGTAGCCACGACGTGGCGTCGCGCACCACCATCACGGCTACGACGTCGTCGGGATGTACTGGCTCAGGGACGAACTCCGCGTCGTCCTCGTCGGCCCACGCCCAAAGATCTTTGAAGCGCTGCCCTTCCTCGGCTTCGCTCATGCGCTCCTCCGCTAGTTAGACTGCTGCGCGTTTGAGCTTACGTCGTTCCCGCTCGGAGAGCCCACCCCAGATGCCGAAGCGCTCATCGTGCGCGAGGGCGTACTCGAGGCACTGCTCCTTCACGTTGCACTTCTGGCACACACTCTTCGCTTCGCGCGTGGAGCCACCCTTTTCAGGGAAGAAGGCCTCAGGATCCGTTTGGGCGCACAAGGCCTCCGCCTGCCAACCGTAGGCGCCTTCGTCGTCGTCCAAGAGCATCAGTTCTTCGTTCACCGGGCCCTCCTTCCCCATGAATTACACACGTGTTATTCGAACACGTCAAGAGGGGAGAGAAAAGTGCTCAGGGCTCCCTCAACACGACACGCCGAGCAGTGTCCGTAGTCATCCGCTCAATGGCGCTGGGAGTCAACGCGACGCCGCGGTGGACGCAGCAGCGTACCATCCGGGTCATCTTCCACCGCGCGCGGCCACGGAGACGACACTTGGCGCCAACCATCGCGCGGGGTCGAGGCCTTTCCGAAGCGCGAACGCTCGAAGCCCACAGGCGTGAGCGCGGATTCCGGATGCTCCGCTCGCTCCGGATGGGGAGACAACGGCACGTCCGGGGACGTAGTCGAAACAGCCGACCCATCCGACGACGTGAGCGAGGCGCTTCGACGTGGCGAGGGCAGCGTCGGAGGGTTGACGTCGTCGCAGTCCTCCCGCTCGGTGCGTTCGCGGCGAGCCCTGGCGACGTCCCACGCCGCCCACACCGTGAGCACCACCGGGACGACGAGGGCCGCGCTCAGCTCCATCATGAGCGCCACGCGATGATTTCCCGCGACCTCATCCCCCACCGGCCAGGCAAACCACACCAACACACCGCGAAAAGCGAGGCCGGCCACCGAGCACAACACCATCGCCACGCGCACCCACATGGCGACGTGACCCGTCGCCACCGACAGCGCGACGCCCAGCCACAGCGCCCACATCGGCACGATATCGACGCGCTGCAAGAGCGCCGTGCCCTCCGGCTCGAGCATGTGCAGCATCAGCGCGCCGCCTTGTGCTAGACCGGCGAGCGCGAGGCAGAGCACGAGCAGCGACGGCAGCAGGCTCGTCGTAGGGCGGGCGCGTCGGGTCATGCCAATTCGGCTCCATACTCCTCGGCCACCTTCGCGACGAGGGCTTTCACGTTCTCGAGGTCGTCCAAGCTGGCCACCAACGTGGCCTGATGCGTCACCACGACGAGCTGCCGTTCCAGCCCGAGCGTGGCGACGACGTGGTCACTGCCTGTCATGTTGAGGACGATACAACCTGAGGAGTCCATCGTAACTGTGGCGCCACGGCGGGCGTTCCCGTCTGCGTCGCGCGGGAGCAGCTCGGCATAGCTCACGTAGCCGCCGACATCCTTCCACTCCACCTCGAGCGGCACGCTTACCACCTGCGCGCCGGTCTGGCCCGTGGAGGCTGGCTCCATAATCGCGTAATCCACCGATGTCTTCGTCAACGTCGGGAAGAGCTCGTCGAGCGTTTCGGGCTCGCGGGCGATCCGTCGGATCTTCTCCGCGTTCTCCGGCACCAACTGGTCGAGCTGCGCGAGGAGCGTGCTGGCGCGCCACACGAACATGCCTGCGTTCCACCAGTACTCGCCGGATTCGAGGTAACGTTCCGCGACGTCGGCGCTCGGCTTCTCTTTAAACTCACTGATACGAAATACGCCCGGCTCCACTTCATCGGCACGGTGGAGGTAGCCGTATCCGGTGTGCGGCGAGGTGGGCACCACGCCCAGGGTGCACAGCGCGTCGGGGTGCTGTTCCGCGGTGTCGAAAGCGCGTTGCAGCGCGGCTTGGAAGCGCTCGACGGGGGTGATGATCTGGTCGGCGGTGACCATCGCCACCACCGCATCTGGGTCGCGCTGCGCCAACACCGCTGCCGACCACGCCACCGCGTTGAGCGAGTCGCGGCCCACAGGTTCCCCAAGGAGGTTCTCGGGCAAGAGCTCCGGGATCTGCTCGCGGACGTCGTCGGCGTAGTCCCTACCTGTGCACACCAGCACCTGCCCAGACGGCACTAGTCCTTCGAGCCGCTCCCACGCCAACCGCAGCAACGACTTCCCCTCGAACATGTCCAGGAGCTGCTTCGGGCGGCCCTTTCGCGACAGCGGCCACAGACGGGTGCCGGACCCGCCGGCCATGATGACGACGTAACGCATGGGCCAACGGTAGTGCAACGAGAGTCCGTATCCGTGCTACCTGCGGCCGCGCCACTACGATGGCCGATATGTTCTCCGACGTGTTCACTCGCCCGAGCCCCGCCCCACTCATCACCTACTACGAGGGGGACGCCCGCATCGAGCTGTCCGGCGTCACCTTCTCGAACTGGGTAATGAAGACGGCCAACTTCTTCGACGATCTTGGCGGCGAGAGCAACGAGGCCCTCGCGCTCGGCTTGGCCGACACCCACCCCGGCCACTGGGTGTCGCTGATCTGGGCGGCGGCCACCTGGTTTGCTGGCGGGCACGTCGTCGCGGGAGTCCCGGAAGGTGCCGCGTTCGCGGTGGTCGGCCCGGATGATGCCCGACGGGGTGGCGTCACCGTCGCGTGCTCGTTACATCCGCTCGGGCTCGGATTCGACGCCACTCCCCCCGGTTGCGCCGACTACGCCGACGTGCTCGCCCAGCCCGACGTCGCCGTCGAGGGCATGCCATCCCCCACCAACCCGGCCTGGGGCGACCGTTCCTACGCCGACCTCGACCACGTCGAGGGACGTTCCGATCGACTCCTGTTCAGCCAGCCGACGAACAGCTGGGAGTTCCTACGCGACGCGCTCGCCGCGCCACTGCTGGGCGGCGGTTCCAGCGTCATCACCGTCGGCCTCGACGCGGAGCGCGTGCGCGAGATCGCCGTCGCTGAGAAGGCTTCGATCAGCGAGGCGTGAGCCCGACGTGGGCTGCGGCGAAGGCGAGTTGGTCGGTGTATTCGCGCAGCTGGGCGTGCTTCGGTTTGCCCGTGCCGTGGCCGGCGCGCGTATCGACGCTCAGCCAGAACGGCCCACCCTCGCCCGTGTGCTGAAGCTCGGCGGCGAACTTGTAGGAGTGCGCCGGAACCACGCGGTCGTCGTGATCGGCCGTCGTGATGAGCGTCGGCGGGTATTTGAGGGCGCGCACGTTGTGCAGCGGCGAATACCGCAGTAAGTACTCCGCGACGCCGGGATCGTCGGGGTTGCCGTAGTCCCTCGCCCAGGCCCAGCCGATGGTGAAACGGTGGTAGCGCAACATGTCGAGCACCCCGACACTCGGCAGCACGGCCGCCCACAGATCGGGGCGCTGCGTCAGCCCGGCGGCTGCCAGCAGCCCGCCGTTGGATCGCCCGTGCAAGGCGAGCTGCGACGGCGTGGTCACCCCGTCGGCGATGATGCGCTCGGCTACCGCGAAGAGGTCGTCGAACACCTGCTGTTTGTGTGCCTTCGTGCCCTGCTCATGCCACTGTTCCCCGAATTCTCCGCCGCCGCGCAGGTTGGGGATGACGAGGGTGCCACCTGCGGCAATCCAGGCCGCGAAGATGGGTGTGTGGTCTGGCATGACGGGGATGTTGAATCCGCCGTAGCCCCACATCAGCGTCGGGCACGGGCCGTCGGTGGTCCCGTCGGGTTCGATGACGAAGGCCGGCACCTCGACACCATCGCTCGACGTCACGCGGATGCGGCGCGTGCGGCTGGGAACGGAGAGCTGCCCATCTGGCCTTGTGGTGTGCCAGTGGACGAGTGTGGCTCCGTCGACGACGGCGTGCGCCCGCTGCCCTCGGTCGGTGAACGTGGACGTGGCGAGGAACACGTCGTCGGAGTCTTCGTGTGTTGCGAGCCCCGCGATGCTGACGCCCTCGCCGATCGGCAGCGCATCGCCGGGCGCGCCGTCGAGGTCGAGCAGTTCGACGAACGACTGCGCGTCCACCATCCAGTGCGCGAGGTAGCCGGTGCGGGTGGCGTCGAAGGCGAGCAGCGTCTGGTCTGAACGCTCGGCCACGAGTTCGCGCCTGGAACCATCGAGGAGGTCGACGGCCACCACCCGGCCACGCGGCGCGTCTTCGTCGGTGCCGCAGATGAGCTCGCGCCCGCGCACCGCGACCGGCCACCACTGGCCATCGCCGTCGATGAGGAGCCGCAGTTCGGTGTCCTCGTGTCGTCGCACAAACACTCGCGTGCGCGATTCCATGCCTCGACGCGCAAACAGCAGGCACCACTCGTCGTCGGGGAAGCGGTACGGCATGGTTCGGGGGTCGTCGGGCTGCCAGTACAGCTCGCTGCAACGCGAATCCATGTCGAAGGCGTACATGGCACCGGCGGCGTTCTCGTCGGTGAGCGCGTTGCCGGTCGGCTCCGGGTAGGCCCAGTAGGTGAAGCGCCTGCCACCGGGGAGCCAGGCGGGCATGTTCCATTTCGTCCAGCGGATCTCGACGCCGGTGTCTTCGAGCGACTCGAGGTCGAGCACTCGGATGGTGTGCCAGTCGGAGCCGGCCTCCGAGACGGCATAGGCCAAGAGCGAGGCGTCGTCGTTGGGCGCGAACTGCACGATGGCGGTGGTGCCGTCGCCGCCGTTGGGGTCGAGGATGGTCTCGGCGGTTTCCAAGTCGTCGAAGCTGCGGGCGCGCACGACGCGGGGCTGGTCGTCGCCGTCGTTGTGCCACGCGAACAGCCATCCGCCGCGCTGCACCGGGCAGTTGCGGGTGGGTTCCGACAGCACGCGGTGGAGGATGCGCTCGAACGCGTCACGGTTCGGCAGCGCGTCGAGGTTGGGGCGCGACAACGCGTTTTGCGCCTCGACGAAGGCCTCCGTCTCCGGCGAAGCGTTCTCGAGCCACCGGTATGGATCTGCGACGGTGTGCCCGCCGATGTCGTCAACTATCGTCTCGTCGCGTCTGGGGGCTGGGTACATGATTCGCTCCTCACGCAGGGGTTGAGCGCATGAAGCCGGCGCCCCAGCACCCGTGCATCACTGCGAGCACGAGCGGGAGGCGAAGCTTTGCCTGGAGGTCGGCGTCGATGCGCAGCGTCGCCACGAGCAGAAACAGCGTGTAGACGGCAGGCGCGAGCAGCAGGAAGGTGAGGTACCGGTTGCGCGCGAGCAAGCCAACGAGCCCGCCCAGCAGCCCCCCGGCGAAGCCAGCGACAGCGATGGGCGGGGCGAGGTAGCGCACAGATGCGGTTTCTGGATAGCGACGGATGATCTCTCGACGCCAGCTGCCCGTGCGGTAGAACTGTTGCGCGAGCGCCTTGTACGTCGAGCGCGGCCGGTACACCACTCGCAGCTCGGGCGAAAACCAAATGCGGAAGCCAGCCTTGCGCAGGCGGTAGTTCAGCTCCCAATCTTGCGCGCGGTGCAACGACTCGTCGAAGCCGCCCACCGATTCCAACGCATCCCGACGGAACACGCCGAGGAATACGGTCTGAGCCGGCCCAGCAGGGGTGTCTTTCACGTGGAACCCGCCGCCGCCCAGGCCATACGGCGAGTTGTACGCTGCCGCGATAGCGCGCTCGAGCGGGGTGCGCCCGTGGGCATCCATGACCCCTCCGACGTTGGCCGCCCCCGTTTCTTCCAGAAGCTGTACCGCCTTGACGATGTAGCCGTCGCTCAGCTCACCGTGTCCGTCGACGCGCACGATGACGTCGTACTGCGCTGCGGCGATGGCGATGTTCAGCCCCGCCGGCGTATACCCCGTCGGGTTGTCGACGACGGTGACTTCCCCGTGCTTCTCAGCCAGCGCGGCGGCGATGGCTTCCGTGCGATCCTCCGAAGGCCCGACGGCGATGATGATTTCCAGCTGGCCGTCCCTGTCTTGTTGTAGCACACGCTCGACGGCGGCCTCCAGGTGCGCTTCTTCGTTACGCACCGGCATCACGACGCTGACATCCATACTCGCCACTGTATCCAGCTCTCCCCAACATCCCTCGACTGTGCGCACACCAGATTCGTATTTCGGCCCTCTGCAGCCGGTTTTTTGCATCTGGTGTGCGCTCAGTCGCGTAATGCTCAATAACCCGGTCAGCTCACTGAGCAGACGGATTGAAGATCATCCGTGGATTGGCCTGCGGTGTAGGCCTCGTCATCGCTCTCCACGGTGGCCGAGGGCGTGGGCGCTGGCGTCGACGTGCTGGGCTGTGTGCTTGGTGCGGCAGACTCGCTCGGCTGCGGGCTCGGCGCAGCTGGTTTCGCACTGTTCCGGGCTTCATCGGCCTGCTCTGCAGCAGCGATGGACTCTGTAACCGTCTTACGGATCAGACCGAAATCGGGGTGGGCGGTGTCCGGGATGAGCGGGGGCATGAAGTTCACGGAGGCGATCTGCTGGTTGCGCGCTTCCAGCGCGAGCCCGGCGAGCTCGACGATCTGGTCGCGCGGGACGTCGGTGAGCAGGAGGTCTTTGCCTGCTTCGGAGAGTTCGACGAAACGGGTAGCCACCACCTGCGGGTCAAGCTGCGACACCATCGCGCTCATCACGCACTTCTGGCGCTGCATGCGCTCGTAGTCGCTCGAGCCGTGCCTGGAGCGCGCGAACCACAGGGCGCGTTTGCCGTCGAGGTGCACGCCTTTGCCGGGCTCGATGTAGTCGTACACCGGCGAGCTACCGCCGCCGATGGGGATGCGCTTCATCACGTCAAGGTCGATGCCGCCCATCGCGTCGATGATCGACGAGAAGCCGTGCATGTCCACCAGCGCGTAGTAGTTAATGTCGAGGCCGAGCGTCTCCCCCACCGCCGCCTTCGTGGCGGCCAGCCCGACATTGGTGCCCTCCGGGAACTGGTCGGCATGCTCCTCGGCGCTGGTCCAGACCGCGTTGAGCATGCACTCGTTGTTCTCGCACCGGAACCCGTCGGGGTAGATCGCGTGCATGGGGGAACCCTCCGGAAATGGCACGCCCTGCATGTTCCGGGGCAGCCCGAAGATCACTGTCTGGCCCGTTTCCGCGTCGATCGATGCCACGTTGATGGAATCCGCGCGCACCCCGATGCGCTCGTCGGATGCATCGACGCCCAGCAGCATGATGTTGTAGCGGCCGGCTTTCTTCTCGGTGTCCCCGCCTCCCGGCAGCACCGAGCCGACGTTGCCCGCGGCCGCAAACGCCCCCGCGACGAAGTTCGTCACCAACCCCATCACCACGACCAGCACCACGACCGTGAGTGTCATGGCAAGGCGTGTTCGCTGCGGCAGCTCCATCGGGCGTGACAGGCGCCAGGAGTCGATCAACAGCGCGACCCAGCCGATGAACAGCAGCCAGAGCACCACCCGGCACATCACCGTGACCCACGGTGTGAGGAAGAACCCGACGGTAGCCCCAGGTGCAACGAGCGCCGCCAAGCCGACGGCGACGACCAGCACGAGCAAGCCCGCGAGCACGCGTGCCGCGATCACTCCCACTCGACGGTTGCCGGCGTAGCGCTGCACGGAGCCCGGCAGCACTGCGGAGAACAGGAGAAAACCGATCGATCTGCGCAGGCGAACGCGTTCCACCTCGGCTTGGGCGTCGGTCACAGCGATCCTCCTGAGGGTTCGGGTCGATCAAGTATGGCTCTACCCGACGAGATGCCTCGCCCATGGCACGCCGAGTCGCACACGATTGGCTTCCACGTATGATCGTTACGTGGCGAATCGGGATGATCTGCAATGGCTGTACGACGGGGATAACTCGGAACACACGCGTGTCATGCCCGCTTCCGAGATTCCCGACGACGCCCCCGCACCCGATTGGGTGACCCCATCGCGCGAACCCGGCCCGGATCAGCGGCGCCCGGATGCCCCGTCAGCGTATCCGGAGCAGTACCCACCGCCGGGCTACCAACCCTCGACGCCGTACCCGTACCCACCTGCCCCGCCGCCGGCGCAGCCGGGCCGACGTCGGCGTCGAAAGAAGCGCCGCCCCTTCAAACTGCTGATGCTGCTGTTCGTGCTGTGGATTGCCTACCTCGTGACGGTGCCCGTGCTGGCGTTCATGAACATCGCGACGGTGAAGGGTATTGAGAGCGAGCTCTCCGATCAGCCGGGCACGGCGGTGCTGCTCGTCGGCAGTGACGGTCGCGGCGATCTCTCGCCCGAAGACCGACGGCGCCTCGGCACCGGATCTACCGAGGGCGGGCGCACCGACACGATGATGCTGCTCTACACGGCCCCGAATGGGAAGTCGGCGCTGCTCAGCTTCCCTCGGGATTCCTACGTCGACATCCCCGGCCACGGTAAGAACAAACTCAATGCCGCGTACGCGCTCGGCGGCGCACCGCTGCTCATTCGCACCATCGAAAGCAACACCGGCATCAAAATCGACGGATATCTCGAGATCGGCATGCTCGGCCTCGTCGACGTCGTGGACGCAGTCGGAGGCATCGAAATCTGCCCCAAGCAGGCCATCAAGGATCGCGATTCACACCTCGATATCCCCGGCGGCTGCCAGAATGCCGACGGTGTCACCGCCCTCAGCTACGCCCGGATGCGAAAAGCCGACAAACGCGGCGACCTTGGCCGGATGGAGCGCCAGCGGGAGGTGATGGGCCAGATCATGAAGTCCGTCATGCACCCCATGACCTTCATCAACCCTGTCCGGTACTGGAACGTCAACACTGGTGCCGCGCGTTCCCTGACCCGCACTGAAGGCACGGGGATCGGGGCGGTCGCTGGGGCCGGCGTCGGGTTGGTCTCTGGCGCGACGGGCAACAGCGTCGCGCTCACCGTGCCCATCTCGAATCCGAATGCGCGCACATCGGCGGGCTCGTCGGTGATCTGGGACGAAAAGAACGCGTCGAAGGTGTTCAATGCCATAGCCAGGGGCGATATCGACGCAGTTGCCGAGCATCAGTAAAGCTCGCCGTCAGCGCCGCGTACGCAGATTTCCGTCGTTCAGTCGTGTTGCAATGACCTCCCCTACCCCTACCCTGGATAACGACTGCACACATGAAGGAGAGAGATCGTGAGCCAGCAGCAATGGAATAACCACCCGCAGGGTGGAGCGCAGGGCGGCTACCAAGGCCCACCAAGTGGTCAGCCTCAGGGCCCCGGTAACGTCGGGGGCCAGCAGCCGAACCAAGGTCCTCACTTCCAGGGGGGACAGCAAGGCGGATACCCGCAGGGTGCTCCTGGCGGCTACCAGCAGCAGGGCCCGGCAGGCCCAGGCGCCCCTGGCGGCCCAGGCGGTTACGGCGGTCCGGGTGGCCCGGGCGGCCCGGTTGGCACGAAGAAGAAGTCGAAGGTTCCCGTCGTAATCGGCGGCGTCGTCGCAGCGGGCCTGGTGGCCGGCGGCGGATTTCTCGCGTACAACTTCTTTAACGGAGCTTCCCCCTCGGCGGCCACGGCGGGCATTCCGAACAACGCGATCGCCGTCGTCGAGTTGTCGCTCAACCCGGCGGACGCCGACAAGCTCGCGCTGAAGAACATCGTCGAGAAGTTCCCCCAGGGCGACGACATGCCTGACACCGACGACTACAAAGAGATCCTGTGGGAGCTCGTCGCCGACGAAAATGGCGATATCAACTACCAGGAAGACGTGAAGCCGTGGTTGGGCGACTCGCTCTCGCTCGGCATCCTGCCCGCTGAGGGCGGTGCCGACGAGGACGGAGGCGCCGGTTTCGGCAATAGCCCCGTCTCACCGGTGCTGGCCGTTGAGGTCACCGACGAGGGCAAGGCCGATGCCTTCATGAAGGAGCATGGCGGCGACAACACCAAGCACTTCTTCCACGACAAGCTGTTGGTGATCGAAGACAAGAACTCCGACCTCAAGGCCGCGCTCGACAAGGGCTCCATCAAAGACAATGAGCAGTACAAGGCCGACATGGAGGCCCTCGAGGGCGGCAACCTGGCCAGCGCTTGGGTGAGCCCGAAGGCCATGGAGATGGCGCTTCAGAACAGCGACGTCGGTGGAGTCGATGCTGAGGTCGTCCAGCAGTTGGAGACGCTGAAGTCGCTGCACGGCGCACTGGGCCTACACGTCGAAGACAACATGCTCACGCTGCATGCCTCGTTCGCCTCGGATGTTGAAAACGGCAAGAGCGAGTCCGTGAAGGACTTCGTGGGCTCGCTCCCGGCCGAGGCCCCGCTGGCGTTCGGCTTGGCCTTCAACGACGAGATGATCAGCCAGCTGTGGAAGCAGCTTGCAGACACCCCGGAGATGCAGCAGCAGCTCGCCCAATTCGGTATCGAGTCGGAGGACGACGTGAAGGCGCTGCTCGGCAAGCAGCTCGCGGCTGCGATCGACGGTGAGGCCGCAGGTGGCGACGTGAGCGACGTGAAGGTGGGCGTCAAGGTTGCCACCGATGACGTCGAGCGTCACAACGCCATCCTCGACCCGGTGTTCGAGCAGCTGGGAGCGCAGGGCGGCGAGGCTCCGGTGGAGCGCGGCGCTGACGGCAACACCGTCACCTACACGCGCGGCTACTCCGCCGACGAGGTAACCGGCGGCGCACTGAAGGACAACGACCTCTACAAGAAGGTTGTCACCGACGACGCACAGGCCATCATGTTCGTGAACATGAATGCCGTCAGCAAGTTGGCCGGCAGCAACATGGATAAGGAGTCGAAGCAGTACGTCGACCCGATCGCCGCCATCGGCGTGACGAGCACCGTCGACGGTCAGCGCACGAAGGGCATTGTGCGGGTAGTCTTCGACGACTAATCCCCCCCACAAGCAGATGAAGGGCTCGGCGATTACGCCGGGCCCTTCACTCGTTGCTGCGGTATTTAGAGCGCTGAGCGCACCTTCTCGCCTTTCGCGCGGGCGAGGTCGCGGAGCTCAGCCTGGAATGTGAGCATCTTCTCCTGCAGCGCAGGGTCAGCCGCCGCCAGCATCCGCACTGCGAGCAGGCCGGCGTTGCGCGCATTGCCGATGGCCACCGTCGCGACGGGCACCCCGGCCGGCATCTGCACGATCGACAGCAGCGAGTCGAGCCCGTCGAGCTGCTTCAGCGGCACCGGAACCCCGATCACGGGCAGCGGCGTGAGAGAAGCGAGCATGCCGGGAAGGTGTGCTGCTCCCCCGGCTCCCGCGATGATCGCCTTGATGCCCCGACGGTGTGCCTCCCGGCCGAAGGTCACCATGTCTTCGGGCATCCGGTGGGCGGAGACCACGTCGGCCTCATACGCCACGTCGAACTCCTCGAGTGCCTTCGCGGCGGGCTCCATCGTCGGCCAATCCGAATCCGAGCCCATCACAATGCTCACTAGCGGATCACTCATCTGCAACTCCCATCATGTAGTTTGCGGCGTGCCTGGCGCGACGGCGCACGTCGTCGACGTCGTCGCCGGTGCAGGTGATGTGCCCCACCTTGCGCCCTGGCCGCACGTCCTTGCCGTAGAGGTGTGCGTGGGCATGGCGGTCGCGGGCGTAGACGTGCTGCAGCGCGCCGGTGAGATCGTCCTCAGACCCGCCCAGCACGTTGGCCATGACCACGACTGGCGCGGTCATGTCGGGCGCGCCGAGCGGCAGATCCAGCACCGCGCGAATGTGGTTGTCGAACTGGCTGGTGACGGCGCCGTCGATGGTCCAGTGGCCGGTGTTGTGTGGGCGCATGGCGAGCTCGTTGACGACGATGCGCCCATCGGGTGCTTCCATGAGTTCCACCGCGAGCACGCCGACGACGCCGAGCTCGCTCGCGATGCGGATGGCCATCGACTGCAGCTGGGCGGCGCGGTCGTCGGTAAGCCCCGGCGCGGGCGTCGTCGTTTCAACGCAGATGCCGTCGCGCTGCACCGTCTCAGAAATGGGATAGGCCACCACCTGGCCCGACGGCGACCGCACGACGATGGCGGAGAGCTCGCGGGTGAAGTCGATGAACTCCTCGGCGACGATGCGCACGGGCTCCCCCGCCGACACCTCGGGCTTGTTCGCAAATACCTGCGCCACCTCGTCGGGGGCGTCGATCTTCCACACGCCCTTGCCGTCGTAGCCGCCGCGGGAGGTTTTCAGAATGATCGGCCATCCCTGCTGCTCGCCGAACGCAACGGCATCCGCGGAGCTGTCACATACGACGTAGGCGGGGCAGGGCACGTCGAGTTCGCTCATGCGCTGCCGCATCGAGGCCTTGTCTTGGGCGTATTGGAGCGCGTCGGGGCCGGGCCTGGCCTCGACGTCGAGTGCGCGCAGGTGCTTCGTCGGGACGTGTTCGTGGTCAAACGTGATCACCTGGCAGCGTTCGGCGAAACGTTCGAGGTCGGCAAGATCGGTGTAGTCGCCGACGAACGCGTCGGGCACCACCTGCGCCGCGGATACCCCGTCGGCTTCTGCAAACAGGTGGACGTCGATGCCGAGGCTGATGGCGGCCTGCTGCATCATTCGGGCCAGCTGCCCGCCGCCGATGATTCCGACTGAGTAACGCACGGCCATGACTCTACCGCCAGCCCATCGGCGCCTGGGTGTGGACTACTCGCCGCGGGGGTCTCCGTCGGGACCATCCTCGTTGAAGAGGAGATCGTTGATAATCATCTGGCTGCGCTCCACGTCGGGAATGTCGTGCAGCTCGAGCGGGTTCCCGGCGGCCGTCTCCAGCGTGAGCGTGCCGCAGCCGAAGATACGGTCGATGATGTCGCGGTCGTAATTGACGTTGTTGATGCGGCGCAGCGGCAGGTCGTGGCCCTTGCGGTTGAGGATGCCGTGGCGGGTGATGATGCGTCGATCCGTGATGGCGATCGTCGAGGTGTACCACCTCAGCCAGGGCAGGAACACCAGCCAGATGAACAGCACGATCACCACCGCGACGAGCGCCCAGATGCCGGCGGGCTTCCAGCCTTCGGGCATGAATGCGATGCCGACCCCGGTGGCTGCGCCAAGCAGGATCATGATGATGATGGGCCAGATCAGCGCCTTGGGGTGTTCGCGCAGGCGGAGCACCATGGTTTCCCCGGCGCCCAAGTACTTCTCGTTGAATGCCATGGCGTCATACTCTCACGCCAGGCGCGCATGCACCACGTCTCCGACGGCGAACGCTTCCACGCCGCGGGCGGTGCGCACCTCGAGGCGCCCGTCGTGATCGACGTCGTGCCCGACACCGGGGATCGGGTCGCTGCCGGTGACGGAGATGGTGAGGTCGGCGCCGATTGAACTGCAGCGGGCGCGGTACTCGTCGCGCAGCGTGCCGGTGCGTTCCCATTCGCGGTAGTAGCGCTCGAAGTGGGTGAGCACTCCGGCGACGACGTCGGAGGCGGTCGTCTCGAATCCGGCGAGCAGCAGGGAGTTGGCTGTCGGCACCGGGAGCTGCTCTTTGGTGAGGGTGAGGTTGATGCCGAGCCCGACGATGGCGCGCGCCCCGCTCGGGCTCTCGACGAGTTCGGAGAGGATGCCGCACACTTTGCCGCCATCCACCAGCACGTCGTTGGGCCATTTCAGGGTGACGTCGACGTCGGCGGGCGCGAGCACCCCCAGCGCGTCGGCGACGGCCAGCCCGGTCAGCAGTGACAGCCAGCCCCAGCGTTCCCTGGGCTGCGTCGGGGCGAGAAGCATCGACATCGCCACCGCCGCGTCGGGGGGTGTCACCCAGGTTCGGGCGAGTCTGCCGCGCCCGGCGGTTTGCTCGCCGGCGAACAACACATGCCCGGCCGCGCCCCCGGCGTGCGCTTCAGCGGAGAGGTCGGCGTTCGTCGAACCGGTGGAGGCGACGTAGTCGAGCGGCCCCCACATGGTGTCGGCAGGGAGCTGGCCCTTGATGGACGGGATGTCGATGCGTGTTTCGATCACGAAACGTGAGTCTAGGCCCTGGTGTGGTGTCGGTTCTTACAACTCGGCGCCTCGCAGCGGCGCGGGCGGTATGGTGGCGGCATGGAGATCGACACCCAGACCACTGCGGGTCGTATCGCCGAGCTGGGAGAACGCATCGACGCGGCAATCCATGCAGGCTCGGCGCAGGCCGTCGCGAAACAACATGCCAAAGGCAAACAGACTGCCCGCGAGCGCATTCTCATGCTGCTCGACGAGGGCACCTTCCAGGAATTCGACCAGTTCTCTCGTCACCGCACCACCGCGTTCGGCATGGATGCCAAACGGCCCTTCGGTGACGGTGTGATCACCGGCACCGGGGAGATCCACGGCCGGCCGGTGTGTGTATTCAGCCAGGACGTCACCATCTTCGGCGGCGCGCTGGGGCAGGTGTACGGCGAGAAGATCGTCAAGATTCAAGACTTCGCGCTGAAGACCGGGGTGCCGATCATTGGCATCAACGAAGGTGGCGGCGCGCGCATCCAAGAAGGCGTGGTCTCGCTCGGCCTCTACGGTGAGATTTTCCGCCGCAACACCCACGCGTCGGGTGTGATTCCGCAGATCTCGCTCATCATGGGTGCGGCGGCGGGTGGGCATGTCTATGGCCCGGCGCTCACGGACTTCGTCGTGATGGTCGACCAGACGTCGCAGATGTTCATCACCGGCCCGCAGGTGATTAAGACGGTGACCGGCGAGGACGTCTCGATGGAGGATTTGGGTGGTGGGCGCACCCACAACACCAAGTCTGGCAACGCGCATTACCTCGCGGCCGACGAGAACGACGCTATCGAGTACGTGCGCGACCTCATCTCGTACCTGCCGCAGAACAACCTCGAGGACCCGCCGATTTTCGATGACGAGGAAGTCGACCTCACCATCACCGACCACGATCGCGAGCTGGACACCCTCATCCCCGATTCTCCGAACCAGCCCTACGACATGCTGGAGATCATCCGCAACGTGCTCGACGACGACGAGTTCCTCGAAGTCATGCCGCTGTTCGGGCGTTCCTTGCTGTCGGGCTTTGGGCGTATTGAAGGCCGCACCATCGGCATCATCGCGAACCAGCCGACGGTATTCGCAGGATGCCTCGACATTGACTCGGCGGAAAAGGCTGCCCGGTTCGTGCGCACCTGTGATGCCTTCAACATTCCGGTGCTGACCTTCGTCGACGTGCCCGGCTTCCTGCCCGGTGTCGATCAGGAACACCGCGGCATTATTCGTCGCGGCGCAAAACTCATCTACGCCTACGCCGAGGCCACGGTCCCGCTGCTCACCGTCATCACCCGCAAGGCCTACGGCGGCGCGTACGTGGTGATGGGATCCAAGCACCTGGGCGCAGACATCAACTTCTCCTGGCCGACGGGGCAGATCGCCGTCATGGGCGCGTCGGGTGCGGTGGAGATTCTGTACCGCAAGCAGCTCGCGGAGGCCGACGATCCGGCGGCCGAGCGCGACCGGCTCGTGCGCGAATACGACGACGAACTCACCAACCCGTATGTGGCGGCCGACCGCGGCTACATCGACCAGGTGATCTACCCGCACGAGACGCGCGCGCAGGTGATTCGGGCGTTGCGACTGCTGCGCACCAAGCGCGAGACGCTGCCGCCGAAGAAGCATGGGAACATTCCGCTATGAGTGAGCCGACGAGGTCCGTGCGCGGCACGCCGCTCACCGACGAAGAGTTCGCGGCGCTGGTTGCTGTGCTGGCGAAGAAGCGTCAATCGGATGCGCTGCACCGCAACGATGATCGTCCGCTCGCCGGCGGTTGGAATTCGTACTATCGCATCCTGCGTCCCCCGCTGGTGCCCGGACGCGAAGCGTGGCGGCGCCGCTGATGCGCGTCGTCTTAGCGTCGAAGTCCGAAGCCAGGCTTCGGGTACTGCGCGACGCGGGTATCGAGGCAGACGTTATCGTCTCCGGCTTCGACGAGTCCACCGTCCGCGACCCTTCACCCACCGCACTGTGTGCACGCCTGGCTGAGGCTAAGGGGCTCACCGTGGCGGAACAGCTCACCGACGACAACGTCGTCGTGCTTGCTGCGGACACCGTGATGGAGATCGAGGGCAAAGCGCGCGGTAAGCCGCGCACACCCGAGGCTGCTTTCAAGCTGTGGCAGCGGATGCGCGGGCACACGGCCGTCATCCACACGGGGCATTTCGTGCTGGTTCGCCGCGACGGGCGCGACGAGCACAGCACCCAGATTCGGTCGACCACCGTGAACTTCGCCGACCTCTCCGATGAGGAGATCGAGGCGTACGTCGCCACCGGCGAACCCGTCAACGTCGCCGGCGGTTTCTCCATCAACCGCCTCGGCGGGGCATTCGTCACCGCGCTGAACGGCGACCCGTTCAACGTCGTCGGCATCTCCCTGCCGCTCGTCCGGCAGATGCTGATCGACTTCGACGTCCCCTGGCATACGCTCTGGCAGGCATAGGTAACCTGTGCGGCTCTGTCCCGGAATAGGTGTCACTTGCCTAGCGGTGACGAGGCGCCGTCGGGAGGCAGGTGACACTTGATCCGGAAGTGAGCCGCACAGGTTGCACGTGCCCGGGCGGGCGGGAAGCCGCCGACGCCGCCGCCGACGGCGACCAGCCGGGCTCAGCGTTCCCAGTCGGTGCGGAAGGTGATGGCGCAGCTCTGACCCGACGCGGTGAACGCGCCCCGCCAATGCTCGTTCTCGAACAGCAGCGAGTTGTTCTTGTCGGCGGTGATGGTGAATCCCATCTGCGGCAGCGCCGCGCGGTAGTACGCGGCCAGTTCGGCGCCCGTCGGTGCCGCGAACACCAGGGTGACGTTGTTCACCTGGTCGATCTCCTGCTCGACGATGGCGTCACCCGGCACGCTCAACCCCGTCGGCGCGTACTCGAGCTGCACCGGCCGGCCCCCGTCCGGCACCGACACCGAGGCCGACGAGCTCGGTGCGGGCTGCATCGTCGGCTCCCCTGCAGCGCAGCCAACGACGCTGAGCGTCGCTGCTACAACCACGGCCAGGCGTTTCACAGATCCAAGGATGCCACGACTTCCGACGGTGCGCCCAGCGCCACCTGCACGCTCGCCGCGAGCCGCGGATGCTGCGGCATGGGCAGATCGTCGACGGGGAACCAGCCCACGTCGGTGGTCTCGTCGTGGTCGGGCCGAAGCTCGCCGCCCGTGACTTGCCCGACGTAGCCGTGGTCGAGGTACTGCGTTTGGTCGCCGTTCGCGTACGTCGCCGGCGGCGTGACGATGCACCAGAGCATGCGTCCGATGCTGACGTCGGCCCCCACTTCCTCGCGGGCCTCGCGCTCCAGGCACTGGATGGGGTGCTCGCCAGGTTCGACGATGCCGCTAATCAGCGCCCACAGCCCGTTGTCAGCGCGCCGTTGCAGCAGCACTTCCGGCCCGTCGCGGCCGTCCCGGAGGCACACGAGCGTCGCTCCGGCCAGCCACAGCGGGGCGGTGCCGATGTGTCGTCGCAATTCCAAGATGAACTCAGGTGTTGGCATGGTTCCTAGGCTCTCACCCATAGCCCGGCTGCAAGGGCTAGACTCCCCGGTATAACCGAACCTGCAGAAGGGGGCATCGTGGCCATCTCGAAGGTACTCGTCGCAAACCGTAGCGAGATCGCTGTACGCATCATCCGCGCGGCACGCGACTCGGGCATCCAGTCCGTCGCGATCTATGCCGACTCCGACCAGCAAGCACTGTTTGCGAAGCTCGCCGACGAAGCCTACGCACTCAACGGCGCCACGCCGGCCGACACCTACCTCAACATTCCCAAAATTCTGAACATCGCCGAACGCAGCGGCGCCGACGCAGTGCACCCCGGCTACGGCTTCCTCGCCGAGAACGCCGATTTCGCGCAGGCAGTGATCGACGCCGGGCTCACCTGGATCGGCCCCCCTCCTGCCGCCATCGATGCACTCGGCGACAAGGTCAAGGCCCGCCACATCGCTAACAAGGTGGGCGCCCCGCTCGTGCCCGGCACGAAGGACCCGGTTGCCGACGCCGACGAGGTGGTGCGCTTCGCTGAGGAGCACGGCGTGCCCATCGCCATCAAGGCGGCCTTCGGCGGTGGTGGACGCGGCCTCAAGGTGGCCCGCACGATGGAGGAGATCCCCGACCTGTTCGAATCGGCAACCCGCGAAGCCGTCACAGCGTTCGGCCGCGGCGAGTGCTTCGTCGAGCGCTACCTCGATAAGCCACGCCACGTCGAAACGCAGTGCCTCGCCGACCAGCACGGCAATGTCGTCGTGGTGTCGACGCGCGACTGCTCGCTGCAGCGTAGGCACCAGAAACTCGTCGAAGAGGCGCCCGCGCCCTTCCTCGACGACGCGCAGATCGAGCGTCTCTACGAATCGTCGAAGGCCATCTTGAAGGAGGCCGGCTACGTCGGTGCGGGTACGTGTGAGTTCCTCGTCGGCCTCGACGGCACCATCTCGTTCCTCGAAGTCAACACGCGGTTGCAGGTGGAACATCCCGTCTCGGAGGAGGTCACCGGCCTGGATTTGGTGCGCGAACAGTTCCGCATCGCTGACGGTGAAGAGCTCGGCTACGACGATCCGACGACGCGCGGGCACTCGTTCGAGTTCCGCATCAACGCCGAGGACGCGGGCCGCAATTTCATGCCCGCGCCCGGCACGCTCACCAAGTGGCATGCGCCCAGCGGGCCAGGGGTGCGCGTCGACGAGGGGTACCACGCCGGCATGACCATCCCGGGTGCGTTCGATTCTCTCGTCGCCAAAGTAATCGTCACCGGCGCGACGCGCGAGCAGGCCATCGAGCGCTCCCGGCGCGCGCTGGACGAGCTCGTCGTGGAGGGTATGCCAACGGTGCTGCCATTCCATCAGGCGGTGCTGCGCGATCCGGCCTTCGTCGACGACTTCGCCGTGCACACGCGCTGGATCGAGACGGAATTCGAGGGCGACATCGCTGCGTACCAGGGCGTCCTCGGCGAGGCTGACGACGTCGAGGAGCCCGAGATCATCACCGTCGAGGTGAACGGGAAGCGCGTCGAGATCAAGCTGCCGGGTGGGCTCGGCACGGCATCGACACCGAAGAAGAAGCGCAAGCCGACGAAGCGCGACCGTGGCGGCGCGAAGGTGTCCGCACCCACCGGCAACGCATTCCCGGCGCCGATGCAAGGCACCATCGTCAAGGTGAATGTTGCCGACGGCGACACCGTCGAGGAGGGTCAGACCATCGCCGTCATCGAAGCGATGAAGATGGAGCAGCCGCTCGACGCGCACCGCAGCGGCGTGGTGCAGGGCCTCAAGGTGGAGCAGGGCCAGACGGTCACCGCCGGCGAGGTGCTGCTCGAGATCGTGGATCCCGAGTAGGCCGCCGCACCCGGTCGTCGAGTAGCTCTCCCCCGCCCGTCAAGCGCCTGTTTCCCGACCGTCGAGTAGCGGGCGCAGCCCGTGTATCGAGACGCAGACGGACGGAAATCTAACCCGATATCCACATTCGTTTGCTGTGCAGGCCGTTTGTGCCCCGTTTTGACAAACGAATGTGGATATCGGGTTAGCCAGGTGATGGGAGAGGGTGTGGTTTCGATACGCGCCTCCGGCGCTACTCAACCATCTGAAGCGCCTCCGACCGTCGGCAGTGCGCCTCAGTCGCCGAACATGCCGAACAGCAGGCCGAGTCCGCCGAACATGAGGGCGCTGGAGGCGATGCTGCGCATCGTCGGGTCCATGTCGTAGCGCCCGTAGTAACCCTGCGCGTACGGCACGAAGGCCTGATTCTCCCAGTAAGGCAGCATTTGCCCTTGGTAGTTGACCATTCGGATAGACGGATCGGCACCCAGGCTGACACGCTGAGCGTCGCGGGCACACGCCGGCACCTTCCGTGGCGCGCCGCCTGCGGGAGCCCACATCACGTCCTCCACCGACGGGCCATGCGCCGGGTCGAAGAAGCACGGCGGGCGGCGCTCGGGCAGCGGGTCGCCGTTCACGCGCGCCTTCACACACGCCACTGAGAAGCGCCCTTCCTCCAGGATCTCCGCGACGCGCTTCAGATCGTCGACGAATTGAACGCGCTCCAGCGTTGCCTTCGCCCCGTCATAGGCGTCGAGCGCGCGGGTGTAATCGGCGTGAGCGTCGGCATCGAGTTCACGCCCGACGACGTCGAGATCGAGGTCGCGAAGCTCCGTGCCGAACGACGTGATGTCGTCGGCCAACGCTTCCTTGGACTGGTTGAACTCCTCAGCGGAGATGATGCGCTGCTGACCAAAACCCGACGCGGGCGCGCCGTATGCCGGCTGCGCCTGCGGCTGGAATGGGCCGGGGCCGTAGAGCTCCTGCGGTGGTTGTTGCTGTGGGATACGGCGCCGGCTGGTGTACCGCTGAGCTCCATAGGCAGGGGCGCCGAGGATCACGAACAGCACGAACATCAGCAGTAAGAAATCCACGGCATTCCTTCAATCGAGGGTGACTTCCAGAGTACAACCCTCAACCCAACGGCGCCCGGCCGCGAGAATCAGCTGGTGAGTAGGCCGTCGTCGCGGGTGTGCAGGCGACGCGCAGCTTCCGCGACGGAGCCCGACATCGACGGGTACACGGTGAAGGTGTTGCTGAATTGATCGACGGTGATGCGCTGGCGCACGGCGAGCGTGACGGCGTGGATGAGCTCCGACGCGCGCGGCGCGACAACAACGCCGCCCACGATGATGCCCGTAGTGGGAAGGCAGAAGAGCTTGACGAATCCGTCGCGGAACGACTGCATCTTCGAGCGGGCGTTGCCATCGAGCGAGAGCATGACGGAAGCGACGTTGATCTTCCCGGAGTCGGCTTGTTCCTGCGTGACACCCACCGTTGCAACCTCCGGCGAGGTGAACACATTCGACGACACCTGGCGCACGTCGAGCGGAGTGACGGCGTCGCCCAGCGAGTGCTGCATGGCGATGCGGCCCTGCATGGCCGCCACGGATGCGAGCGGGAACACGCCCGTCACGTCGCCGGCTGCGTACACGTTGGCGACGTTGGTGCGGGAGACCTTGTCGACGGGGATGTGGCCCCACTGGGTGGTGACGACGCCGGCGGTGTCGAGGCCGAGGTCAGCGGTGTTGGGGGTGGCGCCGACGGCGAACAGCGCGTGCGACCCGACGATCTCCTCACCGGTAGCGAGCGTGACGACGACCTCGCCGCCCTCCCTGCGGGCGGCGAGCGCGCGCGACTCAGCCATGATCTCCATGCCGCGCTCGGTGAACACCTTCTGCAGCGCGTGGGCAGCGTCGGCGTCCTGACCAGGCAGCACCTGGGAGCGCGACGACACCAAGACGACGTCGCAACCCAGGCCGCGGTACGCGTTGGCGAACTCCATGCCGGTCACGCCCGAGCCGACGACGATGAGGCGCTCCGGTAGTTCGTCGAGTTCGTAGAGCTGCTTCCAGTTCAGGATGCGCTCGCCGTCGGTTTTGGCGTCGGGCAGTTCGCGCGGGGTGGTGCCGGTGGCGAGGAGCACGACGTCGGCGTCGAGCGCGGTTTCACCGTCGCCGGAGTTGACGATCACGCGCTCGGGTCCGTCGAGGCGGCCGGTGCCGTCGATGATGGTGATGCCTTCGGCTTCGAGGCGCGCGCGGATGTCATGCGACTGCGCCTGCGCGAGCGCCATGATGCGACGGTTCACCTCGGCGAAGTCGACGTTCACCGCGTCGGACCCGCCGTCGATGCGCAGGCCGAGCTCTTTCGCGTGCTCGATACGGAAGAGCACCTCGGCGGTTGCGATGAGGGTTTTGGAGGGAACGCAGTCGGTGAGCACTGCCGCCCCGCCGAGGCCCGTGCGCTCCACGAGCGTTACTTCGCCCCCCAGCTGGCGCCCCACGAGCGCCGCTTCGTATCCGCCTGGTCCGCCGCCGATGATCACAACTTTGGTCACGTCCCCATCCTTGCATACCCAGCACCTGGTCGGCAGCGAAACGAGCGCCCGGCGCCTGCGTCGTGCTCGCTCCGTCGCTGCGCCGTGCTGGTGTCCGTCGCTGCGCCCCTCCCTGCCCACGCACCTGCAACCTGTGCGGCAACTGAGCGGATCAAGTGTCACCTGCCTCCCGACGACGCCTCACCGCAGCTAGGCAGGTGACACATGTTCCGGGACAGAGCCGCACAGGTTGCACCCGCTCGACGGGGTCGATGGGTGCGCGCGGCTGCAGACATCCCCCCGCTACTCGTACACTGGCTGGCATGACGCAAACCCCGGAAGAACTTGCCCGCGACGCAGCGCAGCATCTCAGCGCACTTGCCCCGACGATCGACCTCGCCCTGGTGCTGGGGTCGGGCTGGTCGAGCGGTGCCGACCAGCTGGGCGACACCGTCGCCGAAGTAGAGCTCGCGACGGTGCCTGGTTTCGCAAAGCCCGTTGTCAGCGGCCACGGTGGCGCGCTGCGGGTCGTGCGCACGGCTGGCGGGAAGACCGCCGCGGTGTTCACCGGGCGCACCCACTACTACGAAGGGCGCGGCGTCGCCCCCGTCGTGCACGGCGTGCGCACCGCCGCGAGCTGGGGCGCCAAGCAGATCGTGCTCACCAACGGATGCGGCGGCCTCAACCCCAACTGGGCGCCGGGCACCGTCGTGCTCATCAAAGACCACATCAACCTCACCGGCGACACCCCGCTGGTCGGCGCCAATTTCGTCGACATGACCGAGGCCTACTCCAAGCGTCTGCGCGACGTGGCCCACAGCGTCGACGCATCCCTCCCCGAGGGCGTGTACGTGCAGTTCCGCGGCCCCCAGTACGAAACCCCCGCCGAGGTGAAGATGGCCGGAATCCTGGGCGGCGATCTCGTCGGCATGTCGACGACGCTCGAAACCCTCGCCGCACGTGAAGCTGGGCTCGAGGTGCTCGGGCTGTCGCTGGTCACCAATGCTGCGGCCGGGATGAGCGGCGAGAACCTCGATCACGCAGAAGTGCTGCAGGCCGGTAAGGATGCGGGCCCCCGCCTGGCATCGCTGCTCAGCAGCATCGTCGCCGCGCTCTAGGAGGAACCATGTCCATCATCGACGACGCAATCGCCTGGCGCGACGCCGACTTCGACCCCGACACGCGAGCTGAACTCGCCGACCTCATCACCCGAAGCGAGTCGCGCGACTCCGACATCGCCCGTCCTGCCCTCGAAGCCATCGAGAGCGCTTTCGCCGGCCCCCTCCAGTTCGGCACCGCCGGGCTCAGGGGCCAGCTCGGCCCCGGCCCCGCTCGCATGAACCGCGTTGTCGTCACGCGCGCGGCCGCCGGCTTCGCCCGCTGGCTCCACGGCGAAGGCATCACAGCCGGGAGGGTGATCGTCGGATATGACGCCCGCTACAAGTCGGCCGATTTCGCCCTCGACACCGCGCAGATTTTCGCCGGAACGGGTTACGACGTGCTCCTCACCGACGAGCCCACCCCCACCCCGCTCATCGCCTACGGCATCCAGCACTACGGTTGCGTCGCCGGCATCGTCGTCACAGCCTCGCACAACCCGCCGCAGGACAATGGCTACAAGGTGTACCTCGGCGACGGCTCACAGATCGTCCCGCCCGTCGACGGCCAAATCGCCGCCTGCATCGCAGAGGTCGCGACGGAAGACCTCACCGCGCTGCCCCGCAGCGACGAACGGACCATTATCGGCGACGACCTCCGCGACGCCTACGTCGCCCGCTTGCAGGAACTCGTCGAGCCAGACGCACCGACAGACGTCCGCTGGGTGCACACATCGATGCATGGCGTCGGCGCCCGCGTCGTCCGGCAAGCCGCACGCACTCTTGGGTTCCCCAAGCCCGTCGAGGTGTCCGAGCAGTCCAACCCCGACCCGGATTTCCCCACCGTCTCGTTCCCCAACCCCGAGGAGCCAGGCGCCATCGATTTGGCGCTCGCCCTCGCCCGCCACGCTGAAGCAGACGTCGTCATCGCCAACGACCCCGACGCCGACCGGTGCGCCGTCGCGACGAGAATGGACGGCGATTGGCGGATGCTCACCGGCGATGAGCTGGGCGCGCTGCTCGGCGACGACGCCATCCGTCGCGGAGTCCCTGGCGTGCTCGCGAACTCCGTCGTCAGCTCGACGCTGCTGCGCGCCATGGCACGCGACGCCGGGCGCGAACACCAGACCACACTCACCGGATTCAAGTGGATCGGACGCGTGCCGAACCTCGCATTCGGCTACGAGGAGGCCATCGGCTACTGCTGCGACCCGCAAGCGGTGCCCGACAAAGACGGCATCTCCGCAGCCATGACGGTGCTGCGCATCACCGCCGAGCTCAAGGCGGAGGGCAAGACCATCCAGAACCGGCTCGACGATATCGTGCGCCACTACGGCGTCTACGCTACATCCCAGCTCGCGGTGCGGGTGGCGGATCTGTCGATCATCGCCCAGGCCATGGCAAGGTTACGCGACAATCCGCCGACGACGCTGCTCGACGAGCCCGTCACCGTCGTGGATTTGCTGCCTGGGTCACCGGAGCTGCCGCCCACCGACGCGATCGAGCTCACCGGTCAGCGCGTGCACGTCGTCGCCCGCCCGAGTGGCACGGAGCCCAAGCTGAAGTGCTACCTCGAGGTGCGCATGGATCCCGCCGACGATGTGAGCCGCTCGCGCGACGCTGCCGCCGAACTGCTCCGGCGCCTGCGCGAGGAAATGGCGGAGGCTCTCGGCGTCGAGGAGTGATCTCCCAGTTACTCGACTGAGCGCACACCAGATGGAAATAACCGCCCTATGAGGGCCAGAATTCGCATCTGGTGTGCGCTCAGTCGACGTCCAGGCGACAAACCCTGACACAGTGCATCGTTAAGATTGGCCCATGACGAAACGGCGGATCTTTGCGTTGTTGGCCGGCCTCCTGGTGTTCTTCATGGCGGCGCCTGCCGCTCATGCGCAAGAGGGCATCCCGTACCGCGACATCAACGTGGACGTGCGGCTCGACGAGCAGGGCACCGCCCACGTAACCATGGAATTCACCATGGAATTCGACCAGAAGTCCGGGCGCGGGCCCGTCTTGCAGTTCTTCACTACGCAGAAGGATGGCCAGAATCCCGACGAGGAATACGTCTTCGACTATTCCAAGCCGAAAGTCTCTTCCCCCACGGGCGCCCGAACCAAGCTCAAGGTGACGGATGGCCAGAACGCGGTGGAGTGGAAAATCGGCGATAAGGATGTCCGCTACCACGAGCCCCAGCAGTACAAGCTGGAGTTCACGGTGAAAGGCATCGCCTGGGACGATCACCCGCAATCCGGGCTCGCCGAGTTCAGCTGGCAGATGTTCTCCAACCTCGATTCGCAGTTCACCAACTTCAACGCGACGATGTCCGGCCCGGTGGGCGTGGAGAAGACCGCCTGCTTCACCGGCCCCGCCAACCGCACCAAATGCCCCGCAAACGTCGATGGCGGCAAGTCCTACATTCACATCGACCGCATCCCCACCAGGCAGGGCGTCCAGCTCGTCGCGGGCTTCCCCAAGGGAACGTTCAACGGCGCGACACCCAGTAAGCGACGGGTACCCACCGTCGGTTCCAACCTCACTCCGGGTGTTGTTCCGGGGACGGTCGTAGGTGGGCTCTCCATCGTCGCTGCCATCGGCACCTGGGTGATGACCCGCCGGGCGAAGCGCGACCTGGTGTACCTCGGGCTCACACCTGGCCTCGCACCGGCAGAGGGTGAAGAGGCTCCCGTCGGGCTCAAGAATACGAGCAAGATTCCCGTCGCAGTGCAGTTCCAGCCTCCAGCGGGCGCCACGCCTGGCGAGATCGGCACGCTCATCGACGCGACGGCGGACGGCATCGACGTGTCCGCCACCATCATCGATCTCGCCGTACGCGGCTATGTCCAGATCATCCCCGACCCGAACGGCAAGGACTTCACCCTGCGCGCGCTGGGCAAGAGCACCAAAGGGCTCCACACCTTCGAGCACACCCTGCTCAACCTCATTTTCGAGGGCAAGCAGACGCGCTCTACGCAGGAGTTGCGCGACGAGCGCTTCCACGACGTCATGGCACAGGCGCGTCAGAACCTTTACCACCAGATGACGAAGAACAAGTGGTTCGTGCAGGATCCTCGAACGAGCGGCGTGAAGAAGTCTACGCTCGGTGTCGTCATCGCCCTGGCCGGGGCGGGGCTCGGCTGGTTGTTGTATCAGCATTCCCTGGCCCTGCTGGGGCTGCCCCTGATCGTGCTGGGCATCGGCCTCATTGTGGTGGGCATGAACAGTAAGCGCCGCACCGCGCGTGGCTCGGCAATGCTGCAGCAGGCGCGCGGATTTGAGCTATACCTGCGCACCGCCGAGGCCGATCAGATCAAGTTCGAGGAAGGCATCGATGTCTTCAGCCGATACCTCCCCTTCGCCATGGTCTTCGGAACTGCGGACCGCTGGGCGAAAACGTTCGAGCAGCTCGAGCGCGAAGGCCGCTACCGCGCTGACCGAAGCTGGATTGCCAGTGATGCCACCTACGACGCCTGGTTCTACAACTCGATGGCCAACAACTTCGCCAGCTCGTTCTCTGACTCGGTGAACGCCGCCTCCGCAGCCCACGCGAGCACGAGCTCGTCTGGCGGTTCCGGATTCAGCGGCGGCGGTGGCTTCGGCGGCGGTAGCGCCGGCTCGTGGTGAGGTAGGCCTCCTAGAGATCGTTTCGAGACGACCGCTTCGCGGTCTCCTCAACGATCGGGCCGGGGTGACGCGCGGTCTCCTCAACGATCGGGCCGGGGGTAGCACACGGCTTCTTCAACGATCGGATGGATAACCCCGTAAACCCACGCTGACAAGGACATCCAAAATTGTCAGAGGTGCCGTCTACAGTGTTGCACGTACATGGATGAAGGGGGTGAACAACGATGTTGACAGCAACTGGAGTCGACGCGTTGCAGCTCGCTGCCGACGCACGCCAGCAGCGCAAGCTGGCGCAGATCGCGGAGGTCGTCGGTCTCGCGCGGGCGGCCGAGGAATACCACGTGACGCGCTCCGACGTGCAGGACGCCCTCGAGCAGATTGCCCAGGAAGCCGCCGTCACGGGGCGTCTCGGTGCGCCGGCTGTGGGGGAATTCTTCGCACTCGAAGCTGCCGCGGTGCTGGGCATCAGCCCAGGTGCGATGTTCCTGAAGCTTCACGCCATTTTGTCGGTGCAGCACCGCCACCCCATCATGTGGCAGCGTTTCCTCGCCGGCGAGCTCTGGTGGCACGAGGCCGCGGAAGTCGAAGATCTGTGTAGCGGACTCACGCTCGAGGCCGCCCGCCGCGTCGATGAGTTGGTCGACGTCGCGCGTCGCACGCTCGCTTGGTCGAAGGTCGTCCAACGGATGCCGCACTACATCGCGCTGGCATGCCCCGAGGAGGCGCAGCGCCAACGGCAGCGCCAGTCCGCGCGCAGGCACGTGCGAGTGGGCAATTTTGAGCACGGCAGCGCTCACATCGACGCTCTGCTTGATGCCCGCGACGCCGTCGATTTCGAGGGCGCCATCTCGGAGCTCGCGAAACGCCTCCCAGACCCCGACGACCCACACGCGGTGCTGACGGCAGACGACAAGCGCCAGATCCGCCGGGCTGCGGCCGTGGGCGAGCTCGCTCGTGCGGCGCTCGGGCAAGACGCGCTGCCCACGCACACGCTCGTAGTACACATGGACGCCACCGATCCCGCACTCGATCCCGACGACGACGGCACCGGCGCCGCATGGGTCGAAGGCTGGGGCACACTACTCAGCGAGGATCTCCCCCGCTTCCTCGCGGGCTCCAAGGTGACGGTTCGCCCCGTCGTAGATATCCGCCGCCTCACACCAGAGCACCAGCACGACCCCTCGCTGCCGCTGCGCTTCGCCATCCAGCAGCATCACCCAACGGAGGTGTTCCCGTACGGCACCCGGCCGTCGCGGTCCTGCGACCTCGACCACGTCGAGCCCTACCGCGATGACGGAACACCCGGCCAGACGAGGCCCGGCAACCTGGCGCCATTGTCGCGGCGGGCGCATCGCGCCAAGACGTTCGGCGGCTTCGTCCTCCACCAGCCCGCACCGGGCGTGTTCCACTGGCGCACGCCCAGCGGATGGGAGTTCGTCGTCGACGATCTCGGCGTCCATCGCATCATGTCACCGCCCAGCAGGGTCCCCGACGAGCCCCCTCCCGAGCCATGGGACGCGCATCCGCCCGAACCCCCGCTGTCCGACGAGCCTCCGCCTCCTGAACGTGAGGTGCTCGTCGCACTCCAGCATGAGCTCTTCCCGGCGTACTGAGCCGTTACCCTGCTCCTGCCCAGTCACTCGCCAATCGGCGCCCAGCTGGGGCCTGTCTGGCCGAGCTTTTCGTCGAGCTTTTGGAACAGCGGGCTGGGCTTGTCCAGCGGTGTTCCCGGCACGATCGCGCGATGTTCCCAGGCTGCCAGCTGCGTCGTGTAGTCGCCCTGCAGCGTGGGGTACGTCATGTCGCCGTCGGTCACTTCGACGATCTCCGGCTGTGCCGCCCACACGCCGTCGCCGCCCAGCGCCTCGAACACCTTCTGCGCTGAGTGCGGCAGGTACGGCGTGAGCAGCGTGTTGCAGTCGGTCACGGCCTGGAGCGCGACGTAGAGGATGGTGTCGCGACGCTCGGTGTCGTCCTTCTTCTTCCACGGCTCCTGATCCGAGATGTACTTGTTGGCTAGTCCGACGATGCGCATCGCCTCGGTGATGCCGGCCTTGAAGCGCCGTGCTTCGATGTCTTCTCCGACGGTGGTGAACGCCCGCTCGCATTCCGCCAGCAGGGCGCGGTCGTCGTCGGTGAACTCTCCTGGCGTCGGCACCGCACCGATGTTCTTGTGCGCCATCGAGATGGAGCGGTTGACGAGGTTGCCCCACTCGTTGGCGAGTTCGTAGTTGATGCGACGCACGAACTCGTCCCACGTGAAGTCGGTGTCGTTGTTTTCAGGCCCGGCGACGGCGATGAAGTAGCGCAGTGCGTCGGGGCCAAACTCGGCGAGGAAGTCTTTCACGAAGATGCTCGCGCCGCGCGAGCTGGACACCTTCGAGCCCTTCATCGTCATGAACTCAGAGCTCACCACCTCGGTGGGCAGCTGAAGCTTCCCGAGCGACGGGCGAATCTCACCGCCAGCGCTGCCCTCGCCGTTGCAGCCGAGCAAAATAGCCGGCCAGATCACGGAGTGGAAGACGATGTTGTCTTTGCCCATGAAGTAGTACGACTTGGTCTCGGGCTCGTTCCAGAAGGTGCGCCAGGCGTCCTCGTCACCGGAGCGCTTGGCCCATTCCTTCGTCGCAGACAGGTACCCAATCACGGCGTCGAACCACACGTAGATCGACTTCATCGGGTTGTCTTCCCAGCCTTCGACGGGCACCTGGATGCCCCAGTCGAGGTCGCGCGTGATGGCACGCGGGTGGAGGTCCTCCAGCAGGTTGTGGGAGAACTTGAGGACGTTTGGCCGCCACTCTTGGCGGGTGTCGAGCCATTCGCCGAGCTTGTTGGCAAGCTTCGGCAGGTCGAGGAAGTAGTGCTCGGTTTCGACGAACTTCGGCGTCTCGCCGTTGGTGCGGGAGCGCGGGTTGATGAGATCAGCCGGATCAAGCTGCTTGCCGCAGTTGTCGCACTGGTCGCCGCGGGCACCGTCGTAGCCACACAGCGGGCAGGTGCCCTCGATGAAGCGGTCGGGCAGCGTGCGCCCGGTCGACGGGGAGATCGCGCCCATCTGCGACTGCTTGGTGAGGTAGCCGTTGTCGAGCAGCGCGAGGAAGACGTCTTGTACGACGGCGGCGTGGTTCGGCGTCGTGGTGCGGGTGTAGAGGTCGTAGCTGAGCCCGAGGCCCTGCAGGTCTTCCACGATCTGGGCGTGGTATTTGTCCGCGGTCTCGCGAGCGGTGAGCCCCTCCTGGTCGGCCTTCACCTGAATCGCGGTGCCGTGCTCGTCGGAGCCCGACACCATGAGCACGTTGTGCCCGCGCATTCGCATGAACCTTGAGAACACGTCGGAGGGAACTCCAAAACCGGAGACGTGACCAATGTGGCGCGGGCCGTTGGCGTACGGCCAGGCGACGGCGTTCAAGATGTCGGACATGGGCGTCATTGTATCGCCGGCACGTACCCCGCTTCACCTCGCGCGGGCGCCGTCGCGGATTTCTGATCAGGAGTAGGTGCGACGCAACGTATCCGGGGTGCCGATCCACGCCAGCGCACCCAGCAGCAGGATCGCGCCGGTGATGCCGAACGCCCAACCGAACCCCATGGCGTCAGCGATGGCGCCAGCAGCCAGCGGCCCGACGATGGAACCGACGTCCGTCATCATCTGCGTGCTGGCTACCACTTTGCCGGCCGAGCGATCGCCGCCGATAACGTCTGCGGTCACGGCCTGCGACGCCGGATTGAACATGCCCGCGCCGAATCCGGCAAGCAGGCAGAGCGGAAGGGTGAGCCACATCGACGCGGTGAACCCCAGCATGATCGTAAAGACGCCCGCAGCTGCCAGCCCGCCCATGATCATGGGTTTGCGGCCGTGCCGATCGGCGAACGTCGACGCGAACGGCAGAGCGAGCGCCGTGCCGATCGCGAAGAGCGCGAGCGCCGCGCCCGCCACCCACGCCTTGTCCGACACCACGGCAGCAATGAACAGCGGCACCAACGCTGTGCGAACGCCGAAGTTCGCCCAGCCGTGCCCAAACAGGCCCGGAATGTTCGCCAGGAATGCCCTATCTCGAAACGCCTCAGCCAGGGTCATGGGTGCGGAGGCCGCGACGCCACCCGTCGTCCTAGTAGGTGATGTCGACGGCATCTTCGCCCACATGATGATGCCGGCGATCAGGAGCGCACCGGCGTACAACAGGAACGGCACTGCCACCCCAAACTCCGCCAGCGTGCCGCCGAACACGGGCCCCACCATGTTGCCGATCATGAACATGGCGCCATACAGCGCCGACACTCGCCCACGCATGTGACTGGGAGCGATGCGAATCAGCAGCCCCATCGCGGAGACGGTGAACATCACGGAACCGACGCCGCCCAGCGAGCGGAAGATCAGCAGCTGCCAGTAGTTTTGTGCGAAGGCGGTGAGTGCCGAGGACGCTGCGACGGTGAACACCCCGACGATGTAGATGGCCTTTTCGCCGAACTTCGACACGAGCGAGCCGGCCGGTGTCGCCCAGAGCAGTCGGAACACGGCGAAGGCACTCACGACGACGCTCGTCGCGGTGACCGCTGCGTCGGGGAACACCTCTTTCGCCATCGAGTTGGCGAATTGCGGCAGCACAGGCGCGATGAGCCCGAACCCCATCGCAATAGAGAACGCCGCGGCCAGGAGCACCCATACGCTCGACGGCAGACTCTCTTTGCTTCTCATCGCCCACATTCAATCACCACGTTCAAGCAATCTCACCCGCTCGAGGGATCTGCACGTGCCCACCGCCAGCTAGCATCAGCAACTATGCAGACCCGCCCATTGCCCCCAAACTGGTTGCGCACCGACGCGCTCGTGGCGCTCGCGCTCGCCGCGCTGGGTTGCGGTATGTCGTGGCTCATCATCGCCGCCGGCATGTCGCATTTCTCACAGTCGTGGGGATTGCAGTGCCTAGGCACCGTCGTGAGCTCGTTGCCGTTGGTGTGGCGCCGACGGTTCCCCCTCGTCGCGGGTATGGCGCAGGCCGTCTTGTACAACGTGGCAACCTTTTTCACCGGGATAGATATCTACACCTCGCAGGTGGTGCTCTTCCTCGGTTTCTACTCGATCGGCGCGTGGTCGGCGAAACGCGGTCAGGCGCTGTTGGTACGCATCTTGATCTGCCTGCTCATGGCGGTGAGCTTCGTGGTGGCGTCGTTTGCGAGCTTGGAAAAGGTCACGGGGGCGGAGGCAATCAGCGCCACCCAGATGGCGGCGTTCATTGTGATCAACAGCATCGTCAACATCGCGTTCTTCACCGGCGCCTGGATCTTCGGTGATCAGGCGTGGGATCAGGCGACGGAGCGAGCCGAACTGGAAGACGCCGACGCCAGCATCAAGCAGCTCCAGGCCCAGCTGGTGGAGTCCGCCGTCGAGGAGGAGCGCCTGCGCATCGCCCGCGAATTGCATGACGTCGTGGCCCACCATGTCACCGCTATGTCGGTGCAGGCGGCGGCCGCACGTCGGCTCATAGAGCGCGATCCCGATGCCGCAACAGCGTCGCTGAAACAGGTGGAGTCGAGCGGCCGCGCCGCAGTGAGAGATCTCCGCAGCATGGTGCTCACCTTGCGCGACACCGACGATGCGCCCGCTCCGGAACCGACGCTCGCAGACCTCGCTCCACTCGTCACAACTGCCCGTAGCAAGGGCCAACGCGCCGCCTACGAGGAGATCGGCACCATTCCTGAGCTCACCCCCGCCGCTGAACTCGCGCTCTACCGCGCCGCCCAGGAAGGCCTCACCAACGCCGCCAAACACGCCGGCCCCCATGCGACGGTGCACGTGCGGCTGCGCGGGTTGCCAGATGCCGTCGAGCTGGAGATTGCCGACGATGGGCGCGGCACTGCAACCACCCTGCCGGGCACCGGCACCGGGCTCATTGGGATGCGTGAGCGGATCACCGCCGTCGGTGGCACGCTAGAAGCAGGCCCGAAACCTCGTGGCGGATTCCGCATCCGCGCCACCATCCCAGCAGGAGCTGCACGATGACCACTGTCCTACTCGTGGATGACCAAGCCCTCATCCGCTCCGGATTCGCCACCATCTTGAACACAGAGCCGGACATCGAGGTGGTGGGCCAAGCGAGCAACGGCGAGGAAGGCGTGCAGCTCGCGCTCGAGTTAGAACCCGACGTGATCTGTATGGACGTGCAGATGCCGGTGATGGACGGCATCGAAGCCACGCGCAAGCTCACCGCGGCGGGGTGCCCGTCGTCGGTGCTCATCCTCACCACGTTCGATCGCGACGACTTCCTCTTCGAGACGTTGCAGGCGGGCGCCTCCGGCTTCCTCCTGAAGACCGCCGAAGCCGAGCAGCTGATCGACGCCATCCACGTACTGGGCGCCGGCGACGGGCTACTCAGCCCGCAGGTGACACGTCGGGTGATCGCCCGCTTCGCCAGCACACGGCCTGCCTCGATGAGCGCCCCCCAGGTGGACGCGCTCACGTCGAGAGAGCGCGACACCCTCCTCGCGCTCGCACGTGGATTATCGAATGCGGAGATCGCCGACGAGCTCGTCGTGAGCCCGGAGACGGTGAAAACGCACGTGTCGAACATCCTCATGAAGCTCGGGCTGCGCGACCGCATCGCAGCGGTGATCTGGGCATACGAGCACGGGCTCGTCTCCCCCTCGCACAGCTGATCCCCCGCTCGGGGGAACAGCAAAAACCCCTCCCGAGAGGGAAGTACGACGACCTTCCCCGTCGGTAGCGTAAGTGTCATGATCAGCGTACGAAATGTGCACCGATTCTTCGGTGAGAAACATGTCCTGAAGGATGTCTCCTTCGACATCAAGCCTGGCCTCATGACTGGTTTCGTCGGCGGTAACGGCGCCGGAAAAACCACCACAATGCGTATCATCCTGGGCGTCCTGGCGGCCACGGAGGGTGAGGTGCTCGTCGACGGCAAACCCATCACACGCGAGTTCCGCTCCAACATCGGCTACATGCCCGAAGAGCGCGGGCTCTACCCGAAGATGAAGGTCATCGACCAGCTCGTCTACCTCGGCCAGCTGCACGGGCAGTCCGCCGCCGACGCAAAGCGCCGCGGGCTGGAACTCCTCGAACAGCTCCAGCTCAATGGCGACCCGAAGGACACCCTCGAGTCGCTCTCCCTCGGCAACCAGCAGCGCGCCCAAATCGCCGCTGCCTTGGTGCATGAGCCGGCCGCGCTCATCCTCGACGAGCCATTCTCCGGCCTCGACCCGGGCGCCGTTGACCAGACCCTCACGGTGCTGCGCGACGTCGCCGCCACCGGTGCGCCGGTGCTGTTCTCCTCGCACCAGCTCGACGTGGTGGAGCGGCTGTGCGACGAGCTCGTCATCATCGCTAACGGCGAAATCCGCGCGAGCGGCACCAGAGCAGAGATTCTCGCCGCTGACCAGCGCGATGAGTGGGAGCTCGTCACCGACGGCGACACCGGCTGGGTGCGCGACGCCGGCGTGAACGTCCTCGAGTTCGACGGCAACTACGTCAAGTTCCACTGCGCCGACGAGACGCAGGCCAACCGGGTGCTCGCCGAAGCGCTCCAGCGCGGCCGTGTGCAGCGCTTCGGCCCCGTCCAGCGCACCCTGCACGAGATCTACAAGGAGTTGGCACAGTGACCACCACGCAAACCCCCCAGCAGACCCCTAAGCTCACACCTCCCCCATCGTTCACGTCCATCGTTGGCGTGGTGGCCAAGCGCGAAATCATGACGCGGGTGCTCTCCAAGTCGTTCATCATCTCGACGGTGGTCACCTTGGCCATCATGCTGGCCGCTTTCGTGTTCGCCCCCATGCTCGGCGACTTGGTGGAGGGAGACGCACCCCGCGTCGTCGCCACCAAGGACGTTGCCTCAAAACTCGACGGTGTACCCGACCTGGAGGTGAAGGAAGTGCCCGACGAGGCCGCCGCCCGCGAGGCGGTACAGACCGAGAGCGCGGATGCGGCCATCGTCGCGAGCCAGTCGTCGCCCACCGGCGTGAAAGTGTTCACGCTGGACAGCCCGCCTAGCAGCGTGATGGATGCCATCTCCCTCTACCCAGAAATCGAGGTGGTGCAGAAGATTGCCGCTGATGGCAGCCCCGCCAACGGGCCGAACCCGATGGTCACCTACTTCTTGGCAATGGGCTTCGGCATCGTCTGGATGATGGCTACCATCACCTTCGGCATGAGCATCGCGAATTCGGTGGTGGAAGAAAAGCAGACCCGAATCGTAGAGATCCTGCTCGCGTCCGTCACGTCCAAGGCCCTCCTCACCGGCAAGATTCTCGGTAACTCTGCCGCCGCGCTGGTGCAGATTCTACTTATGGCGGGCGTCGCATTCCTGGGCATGGCCATCAACGGCACGGCCCTGCCGGTGCAGAACCTCGCCGCACCGATCGGCTGGTTCATCGTCTTGTTCCTCGTGGGTTTCGTGATGGTCGCTTCGCTTTACGCTGCAGCGGCGTCGCTAGTGTCGAGGACGGAAGACCTCGCTAACGTGCAGCAGCCCATCATGTGGCTCGTGATGCTGCCGTACATGGCGATCCTCCTGTTCAGCGACAACCCGACGGCACTGGCAGTTATGAGCTACATCCCGTTCTCCGCTCCGGTGGCCGTACCCATGCGGATCTTCCAGGAGCAAGGCGCGGTGTGGGAGCCTGTGCTGTCGCTGGTACTGCTGATCGCCTTCACCGTGTTGATCATCGCGCTCGCAGCACGGATCTACGACAACGCGTTGCTGCGCACCGGTAAGCCGGTGAAGTGGAAGGACGCGCTGCTCGATAAGTAACCGGGCTATCAACTTCACAATCCGTCCCCAGATTCCTCAAACCCCCTGAAAACCGGGGTGAAGCTGAATCTGGGGACGGATTGTGAAGTTTTTGCGCGCGGAGTGTTCTCAGAGCACCGCGCCGGGCTGGTAGGCAGCGGCCTCGGGGTTCGCCGCGACGATGGCCTCCACCTGCTGCGCAACCGCGTCGACCTGGCGGCCCGCCGTGCCTGCGAGCTCCAGCGGCTGAGTGACGAGGGCGCCGAGCTCATCGCGGGTGAGGCCGAGTCGCTCATCGGCGGCGAGGCGGTCGAGCAGGTCGTTGGTTTGCAGACCCTCCCGCATCTCGAGTGCCACGGCGACGGCGTGGTCCTTGATGGCCTCGTGCGCGATCTCGCGTCCCACGCCCTTGCGCACCGCGGCCATGAGCACCTTCGTCGTGGTGAGGAACGGCAGGTAGCGCTCGAGCTCCGCCTCGATCACCGCGGGGAACGCCCCGAAATCTTGCAGCACCGTGAGGAACGTCTCGCACATCCCGTCGAGCGCGAAGAAGGCGTCCGGGAGCGCGACGCGGCGCACGACGGAGCAGGACACGTCGCCCTCGTTCCACTGGTCACCGGCAAGCTCCCCCACCATCGACACGTAGCCGCGCAGGATCACGGCCATCCCGTTCACGCGCTCGCAGGAGCGCGTATTCATCTTGTGCGGCATGGCCGACGAGCCAACCTGGCCCTCCTTGAACCCCTCGGTGACGAGCTCGAGCCCCGCCATGAGCCGCACCGTCGTCGCGACATTGCTCGGTGCTGCGGCGATCTGCGCAAGGGCAGTGACGACGTCGTAATCCAGGCTGCGCGGGTACACCTGCCCGGTGGATGTGAGGACACGCTGGAAGCCGAGCCCTTCGGCAACCTGGCGCTCGAGCGCGTCGAGCTTGTCGACGTCGCCGCCCAGCAAGTCGAGCATGTCCTGCGCCGTGCCCATGGGACCTTTGATGCCGCGCGCCGGGTAGCGGGCGATGAGTTCGTCGAGGCGCTGGAGCGCGATGAGCAACTCGTCGGCCGCCGTCGCGAAGCGCTTGCCGAGGGTGGTGATCTGGGCGGCGACGTTGTGCGAGCGCCCCGTCATCGCCTGGTCGCGGTACTGCACTGCGAGCCTGGTGAGCTGCGCCAGCGTGGCGATGGTGCGGGAACGCACAAGGCGCAAGGATTCCAGGATCTGCAGCTGCTCGATGTTCTCGGTGAGGTCGCGCGAGGTCATTCCCTTATGCACGTGCTCGAAGCCGGCGAGCGCGTTGAACTCCTCGATGCGGGCCTTTACGTCGTGGCGGGTGATGCGCTCGCGCTCGGCGATCGCATCGAGATCCACCTCGTCAATGACGGATTCGTAGGCCGAGATGACGTCGTCGGGGTTATCTCCCCCGAAGTCGACGCCCAGGTCACGCTGGGCGCGAAGCACGGCGAGCCACAGTCGTCGTTCCGCCACCACCTTCGCTTCCGGCGCCCAGATGGCGCACATGGCATCAGACGCGTATCGATCAGCGAGGACATTAGGCAAGCTCATGCGGCCAGCCTAGTGCGTGGGCGCCGTCGTCGCGTGTGGGAGTGCACCCCGCAGACTCGTCGTCACATCCCCACGCACACAATTACATACCGAAATTGATGAGTGTTTTCTCGTGATACGTCCCGGGTAGCGACCTGGTTGCACGCTAAAGTCCCGCCATTGGATTTCGATCCAAACACATTTGAACAAGTACCCAACCTGTCGACGGAGACGATGCAATGAGAAAATCCGTGGCTTCGCTGGTGTCCTTGACATTGGCGCTGACCGGCGGTGCAGCGATGGCATTCCACGCTGACGCCGCACCCACCCCAAGAAATCTACCCACCCCCGACGTCGTCGCTGCACGCAGTGGCGTCCCAACCGATGCCGAGCGCGTCCCTGGGCCTGCCGACGAACCACGTCGCGTCATGGTCATGCTGAAGCAGCAGCCGCAGGGCAAGGACGTCGAGAGCCACGGCCTCGCGGCTGTGGACCGTGTGCTGGCGCGTTGGGAAGGCAAAGAAGGCTTCAGCGTGCAGCGCAAGTTCGGCATGCTGGTTCGAGGCTTTTCGGCTACGCTGCCTGCCAACCAGATCGCCGCGCTGGCCCTGGATCCGGACGTCGCTTCGGTCAAGCCGTTGAAGACGTTCCGCCCCTCCATGGAGACCGCCGCGGAGCTGAGCCACTCGGTGCAGGCCCGCTCTGACTTCGACGTTGACGGCCGCGGCCTCGTGGTCTCGATCATCGACACCGGCATCGACATCAAACACCAAGACATGCGCCTTGACGACGGCGTGAAGGGGAAGCTCTCCGTCGCCAAGGGATTCACGGAGAAGGTGCCCTACGGTTGGAACTTCGCCGACGAGAACAATGAGGTTCTCGACACCGCAGGCAGCCAGCACGGCATGCACGTTGCGGGCATCGTCGCAGCCAATGCTGGCCACGACGGGGACGTCATCAAGAATGGGCGCATCAACGGCATCGCCCCGAACGCGCAGCTGTTGGCGATGAAGGTGTTCTCCAACGACGCCACCCGCCCCAGCGCTTACGAAGATGACGTCATCGCCGCCATCGAGAGCTCCGTAAAGCACGGTGCGGACATCATCAACATGTCGCTCGGCTCACCCAACGGCACCGGCCAGGCCTCCGTCGGCGAGGCCCGCGCGATCGCCAATGCTCAGGCTGCGGGCGTCCAGGTGATCGTCGCAGCAGGCAACGAAGGCCTCAACGGCTCACTTGACGGCACACTCACTGACGAGCTGGGCATGCTTGACAACGGCACGCACGGCAGCCCCGCGAGTGCCCCCGAGGCCCTGTCCATCGCGTCGATCAACAACTCGCAATCCATCGCCAGCCAGGGTGAGGCCGCCCAAGGCGACGCCGTCGAGAAGTTCGGCTACCAGCTGCAAAGCGGCAAGGCCGACGGCAAAGAACACGTGCTCGTGTTCGGCGGTCTCGGCAAGCCCGAGGAGATCCCTGCGGAGGCGAAGGGCAACTATGTGCTGATCCAGCGCGGCGAGATCGCCTTCTCGGAGAAGTTCAAGAACGCCATCGACAAAGGCGCCGCGGGCGTCATCGTCTTCAACAACGAAGCAGGCGGCGACAAGTTCCAGGGTATGGCGGGCATCGAAGGAGTTACCATCCCTGGCGCCTTCATCTACCAGTCAACGGGCGAGAAGCTCAAGAAGCTGACCGACGCCGGCGAGACGAAGGTGAAACTCACCGAGGATCGCATCGCGCTGCCCGTCAACGACAAGGTGGCGCCGTCGTCGTTCACTTCTTGGGGGTCTGGCCCTGAGCTGAACTTCAAGCCTCAGCTCGCCGGCATCGGCGGTTCGGTGTACTCCACTGTCAACGACAACAAGTACCAGGACAACTCCGGCACCTCGATGGCGGCGCCGCACGTCGCCGGTGTGTTTGCGCTCGGACGTGAGGCCTACGCCAAGCGCTTCCCGGACCTCAGCGACCGAGAGCGCAACACGTTGCTGCGCACGTCGCTGGCAAACACGGCCCAGGTACTCGAGAAGGACGGAGTTCCTTACGCTCCGCGTCAGATGGGTGCAGGCCTCGTCGACACCAAGGCTGCGCTGGAAAGCAACGTGTTCGCCACCGTCGATGGCGTGCCCAACGTGCCTCTGCGTGAGGTGCGCGGCGCCAAGACGTTCACGGTGAAGCTGGAGAACAAGGGTGATAAGGACTACTCCTTCACCACCGGCGGCACCTGCGTGCTGGGCGAAACTCGCGACCCGGAGGGCAACGCCACGCAGTGCTCCAAGGGTGAGACGCTCACCGCATCGGCACCCAGCGTGACAGTGCCGGCGAAGGGCGCGGCCACCGTCGACTTCACCCTCAAGCCTGCTGGGGGCGACGACCACTGGATCGAGGGGTGGGCGCAACTCACCTCCTCCGACGCCAAGCAGCCGTCGCTGTCCGTGCCCTATATGGGATTCGCAGGCGACTGGAATGCTGAACCCATCGTGGAAGACCCGACGGACGAGCAGCCGTCGGTACTCGACAAGTTCTTCGGTGAGAAGCACCCGCACTCTTCGCACGTGGAGTCCGGCTACCTGCAGTTTGGGGCGGTGCCCACTGAGTGGATCTCCCCGAACGGCGACGGTGTGTTCGACGAGGCGCTCCCCGCCCCAATGTTCCTTCGCTCCGCGTCCGCCGTGCAGTACCAGCTGGTGCGCGACGGCAAGGTCGTCCGTGATCTCGGCGAAGAGCGTGACGTGCAGCGCCTGCCTTTGTCGAACATCGCTGAGTCGGTGTTGTCCGCGGCGAGTCCGTCGTTTGGACACAAGTGGGACGGCCGCTTGTACAACGCGAAGACCGACAAGTTCGAGCCTGCCCCCGACGGGCAGTACTCGCTGCGCGTCCGCGCTCGGTTGTCGGAGGAGTTCGACTGGCAGGTGACGGATCTCCCACTCGGCGTCGACACCGTCGCACCGAAGGTGGAAGAGAAGTCGTACGTCAAGAACGACGACGGCTCCATCACCTACACGCTCAAGATCTCGGATGCGGGCGCCGGCTTCAGCAAGGACCCGGTGATCGCATCCGACGGCCCGAGCGGCAAGGACTACCCCGAGCCGAAGTTCGACGCCGCCACCGGCGTCGCGACGATCACTATTCCCGCAGAACTCACCGGCGAGGGCCACTACGCGTCCTTCCAGGTGTTCGACCAAGCCGGCAACACCACGCTGGAGTTCGACTTCCTGGATAACGCCACTGCGAAGATCCTCGACTCGTACCGCTTCAACAACAGCGTGAACGAGAAGTCTGTCGACCCGATCACTGGTCAGCCGCTGATCCGCGACGGCAAGGTCACCATCGACGTGATCGTCAGCGAGCACGTTGCCAAGGCCACGCTCAACGGTGCCGAAGTGGAGCTGAAGGATGGGCGCGGTAGCGTCACGGTGCCGGTCAAGCCTGGGCGCAACGACTACAAGCTCGTCGCCTACGACAAGGACGGCAAGGAGCTGGCAAGCGACTCCGTCTTCCTCGTGTTCGACACCAAGGCTCCGATGCTGGAATTCACTGATGCCCCCCTCAATGAAGCGGGCCAGCTCGTTCCCGCCAAGGACGGCAGCATCACGATCAAAGGCAAGGTGAGCGACGACCTCGCCACCATCCCAGCCGGCGATCTCTACCTCGCCATGGGCAAGAAGGTCATGAAGGTCAACGACGATGGCACCTTCGAGATCGTCTTCACGCCCGACGAAGGTCAGGCCGTAGTGACGCTCAAAGCCACCGACGGTGCGAATCTCACGACGAGGACGTTCGTCATTGCTGGTGCCAAGGTGCCCGGCGACGCATTGCGCATCGTGTTCGATGACCCGAGGCTGAATACCTCCAGTGAGCTGGACCCGTTCGGCGAGTTCGCGTACTTCGTCGAGCCGTCGTTCCAAAACCTCACTGTGCGTGACGACGGCGCTGACCTGGTGCTCAAGGGCATGTTCACCGGCAAGCCGGGCAAGTTCGTCGTCGACGGCAAGGAAGTCCCCGTCGGAGACGACCTTCGCTTCGAGGTGCCCCTGAAGCTCGTCAACGGCATCAACTCCTTCGGCTACGAGGTGTTCGACGCGCAAGGCAACTCCGTGAAGATGAGCGGCTGGCGGTTCTTCTACGACCGCAACATGCCGGGCCACGAACTCATCACCTCCCCAGAGATCGCCCCCGACGGCGCGATCTACCTCCGTGGGCCGAAGGGCGACATCGACCTGAAGGGCTCCGTCTGGGACGACGAGTTCGGCTACGTTATGGCGGTCAACGGCAACGTCGTGAAGGAGTTCGAGAACGTCTGGGATACGGGCGCTAACGTCAACCGTCGTGATTTCGAGACGAAGGTCAAGGGCGCGCACGGACACACCATGCGCATCTCTCTGAGCGACCAGATGGGCAATGGTTTCGAGCGGGGCGTCCCCCTCGTCTTCGACGACGAGGCCCCCACCGTCGGCATCGACGGTGTCTCGAACGGCGACTTCATCACGTCGAAGCAGCGGTTCACCGTGCTCGCGAAGGACACGAACCTGCACACGCTGCAGGTGCGCGTCGACGGCAAGGAGCACGACGCCCGCGTCGTCGAGGCGAAGCCGCACCCGGGTGCGTACGTAGTCGACTTCAAGAACGGCGAGCCGCAGCTCGACGACAACCAGCAGGCAGCTGCGACGACGTCGGCAACTGGCGCCCAGGCTTCGGCCGCTGAACCGAAGGCTGATGCTGCGGCCCCTGCTGCCGATACGCCTGACGCGTCGAACGCTGAGGAGCGCAAGCCCGTCGAGCTCACCATTGAGGTGGACGGCCTTCCGGCAGGCGAACACCTGCTCGAAGCAGTGGCTACCGATATGGCCGGCAACGCCGCAGCCGACTCGGTGTACTTCACCGTCGACGATGCTGCCCCTGTCATCGAGGGCCCGGAGAAACTCAGCGTGGATCCGGATACGAACGTCATGGAGCAGCTGCTCGCGGCCTACACCGTGACCGACGATGCTGACCCGGAGCCCACCTTCACGGCGGATGTTAGCCAGCTGGTGCACAATGCGCCCGTCAAGGTGGAACTCGTCGCCACCGATGCGTCCGGCAAGATGTCGAAGCGTACGGTCGAGATCACCCTGGAGCGTCCGATGACGACGCTGAAGGGCGAGTGCGGCTCGATGACGGCGCGGTTCGTGAAGGGTGACTCGATCTCGATCACCTGCACGAAGCAGTTCGATGGCAGCACCGTCGTGAAGATCCGCAACGCCGGACAACCCATCGACGGCACCATCACCGTCAACGTCACGGGTGGCCCCGTGTACCTGCTCGATGCGAAGGGGAACATCATCTCCCGCATCGCATCGAAGCCAGGCAAGGGCACGCTGACATTCCAGTCATCCTCGAAGGCGAACTACCGCATCGGTGAGCTCCCCGCTCGCGGAGAACAGCCCATCGAGGATCACAAACCGGGCGAACCCGTCGACAAGCCAGGATTGCCAAAGACCGGTCACTAACCGCGTCTGAAACAAGTGTGGGGTGGTCACGCGATGCCGTGACCACCCCACACTGTTGTCTTCACTGTCACATTCGCGCCCATCTATGGGCGCAACACTGCCACCCAAGCGAACACGAACAGCGCATCAATGGGTGAGGTCAGTGCGGGACACCGATGTCGGTGCGGTGAAAGCCGTCGGCGAAGTCCACCGCCGCCAGATGTTCGTACGCAGCCGCGCGCGCGGCGTCGAGGTCGGCCCCTACCCCGACGGTACCCAGCACGCGCCCACCGCCCGCGGTGAGTGTGCCGTCGGTCAGGGTGGTGCCGGCTTGGAGCACCCAGGCCGAGTCAGTGTCGTCAGGCAGCTCGATGCGGCAGCCAAGCTTGGGGGTCCCCGGGTAGCCATCCGCAGCAGACACGACGACGACGGCGGCCCCGTCGCGCCACCGCAACGCCGGCTCGCTAGCGAGTTCGCCGCGTGCCGCCGCAAGCAGCACCGGCGCCAGCGGCGACTCGAGCAAGGCGAGCACCGCCTGGGTTTCGGGGTCGCCGAAGCGCACGTTGAACTCTATGACCCGCAACCCCTTCGTGGTGAGCGCAAGCCCGGCGTACAGCAATCCCACGAAGGGGGTTCCGCGCCTGGCCATCTCGTCGAGGGTTGGCTGCACCACGTCGCGCATGATGTCGTCGACGAGCCCCTCCGGCGCCCACGGCAGCGGGCAGTACGCGCCCATGCCGCCAGTGTTCGGGCCTTCGTCGCCGTCGCCGACGCGCTTGAAATCTTGGGCGGGCAACAGCGGCCAGGCGGTGGTGCCGTCGCAGATAGCGAACAGTGACACCTCGGGGCCATCGAGGAACTCTTCGATCACGACGCGCTCGCAGGTGGCCGCATGGGCCAAGGCTGCGTCGCGGTCGTCGGTGACGACGACTCCCTTGCCCGCGGCGAGTCCGTCGTTCTTCACGACGTAGGTGGGGCCAAATTCGTCCAGCGCAGCGGCGGCTTCGTCGGCCGTCGTGCACACCCGCGCGTCCGCGGTGGGGACACCGGCGGCGCGCATCACGTCCTTGGCGAACGCCTTCGAGCCCTCCAGCTCGGCGGCCGCAGCCGACGGGCCGAACACGTCGACGCCACCCTCGCGCAGCGCGTCTGCGACGCCGGCCACCAGCGGTGCTTCCGGGCCAACCACGACGAGGTCCACCGCGAGCGTGCGCGCGAGGGCGAGCACGTCGTCGGAATTGGACGGATCGATGGAGTGGCAGGTGGCGAACTCCGCGAGCCCAGGGTTACCGGGTGCGACGTGGAGCTCGCTCCCGTCCCGCACCAACGCGCGACCCAATGCATGTTCACGACCACCAGAGCCCAGCAACAGAATCTTCACAGCCCGACCCTACCGCCGAAGCACGCGGCTCACTCCCCCGGATGCCGTTCTCGCCACTCGCGCTGCTTCTCGCGCAGGAGTTCGCGCATCCCCGGGTCTTCCATGACGAGCCGCACGGTCTGGCAATCCTGCGGGCCGCTGCTGCCTGGCACGCACAGCGAGCAGGGGTCGCCCGGGCGAAGCGGGCACTTCGCGGTGGGACGCTTGCTCATGTCGCGGCGCTCCGCGCTCACACGAGCGGGTTGATGGAGATGGATTCCTCGCGGCCTGGACCCACACCGATGCCGGAGATACGGCACCCGATAAGTTCCTCGAGATGCCGCACGTATGCCTGGCAGTTGGCGGGGAGCTCGTCGAAGGAGCGGCAGCCGGAGATATCTTCGGTCCAGCCGTCGACGTACTCATAGATGGGCTTGGCGTGGTGCACCTCGGACTGCGTCATCGGGTAGTGCGGCAAGGGTTCGCCGTCCACCTCGTAGGCCACGCAGACCGGAATCTTCTCCCAGCCGTCCAGAATGTCGAGCTTGGTGAGGAAGATGTCGGTGAAACCGTTGATCTTCACCGCCTGCTCCACCAGTACGGCGTCGAACCAGCCGCAGCGACGGGGACGCCCCGTCGTGGCGCCGAACTCGCCGCCCTTCTCGCGCAGCTTCTCCCCATCGTCGTCGAAGAGCTCCGTCGGGAACGGACCCTCCCCGACGCGGGTGGTGTAGGCCTTGGCGATGCCGATGGTGCGGTCGATGCGGGTGGGGCCGATACCGCCGCCGGTGGCGGCGCCTGCCGCCGTCGGGTTCGACGACGTGACGTACGGGTAGGTGCCCTGGTCAACGTCGAGATGGTGGGCCTGGGCGCCCTCAAACAACACGACCTTGCCCTCGTCGAGTGCGTCGTTGATGAACCGTCCGGAGTCGACGATGTAGGGCCGGATCGCTTCCGCGTGGGCGAGCAGCGCGTCGACCACCTCGTCGATGATGATCGGGCGGCGGTTGTACACCTTGACGAGCAGTTCGTTCTTCTGGTCGAGCGAGGCCTCGACCTTCTCGCGCAGGATCTTGGCGTCGAGGATATCTTGCACCCGGATGCCGAGACGGTTGATCTTGTCGGAGTAGCACGGCCCGATGCCGCGGCCGGTGGTGCCGATGCGGCGCTTGCCGAGGAAGCGCTCCGTCACCTTGTCGAGCACCTTGTGGTATTCCGTGATGATGTGCGCGTTCGCGGAGATCAGCGGGTGCTCGAACTGGACACCACGCTCCCGAAGCGTCGTCAGTTCCTCGTGCAATACATCGAGGTCGATCACCACCCCGTTGCCGAGCACCGTCGTGGTGTTCGGGTTGAGAATGCCCGACGGCAACAGGTGCATCACGAACTTCTCGCCATTCACGACGAGCGTGTGGCCCGCATTGTTACCACCTGAATAACGCACGCAGAGATCGACGCGATCGCCCAGCTGGTCAACCGCCTTGCCTTTCCCCTCGTCTCCCCATTGAGCTCCGACGACAACGACGCCCGGCATGCACACACTCCAATCCATGAACAGACCCAGGAATCTCACCTGGGCCATCAACCATTCTACGTCGAAACCTGGCAATGTCAGCATTCCCCGGTACGCGGACGCCTTGAATGCTCAACGATATGGTCGCCCCGCGCCCCCGATTGTCGGCGCGTTGCTACGCTGTTTGCGTCAGGAAGGGCCTGCAGTGAAAAAGCTCATCAATTCGCCGAACAACGTTGTCGACGATGCACTCCGCGGCCTCGCCGCCACTCGTCCAGATCTGCGGGTCGATAGCGAGCAGCACATCGTGTTTCGAGCCAGTGAACCCCGACGTGGCAAGGTCGCCGTCGTCTCCGGAGGGGGCGCAGGGCACGAGCCCCTGCACAGCGGCTTCGTGGGCGAAGGGATGCTGGACGCCGCCGTCGTCGGAGAGATGTTCACCTCCCCGAATCCGACGCAGATTCTCACCGCCATCCAGCGCGTCGACGCCGGCGCAGGGGTGCTGTGCATCGTCAAGAACTACACCGGCGACGTGTTGAACTTCGAGATGGCTACCGAACTCGCACAGGCCGAGGGCATTGACGTGCGCACGGTCGTCGTCGCGGATGACGTCGCCGTCGAGGATTCCACGTTCACCGCCGGTCGGCGCGGTGTGGCGGGGACGGTGTTCGTAGAGAAGATCATCGGTGCTGCGGCGGAAGCCGGCGTGCCACTCGAAGAGCTGGTTATGCTCGCCGAGCGCGTGTGCGCAAGCGTGCGCTCGATGGGCGTGGCGCTGACATCGTGCGTGACTCCGGGCGCCGGGCAGCCGACGTTCGACCTTCCCGAGGATGAAATCGAAGTGGGCATCGGCATCCACGGCGAGCCGGGCAGGCGCCGCGAGCCGCTCGTCGAGGCGTCGTTGATTGCCCGAAAACTCGTCGACCCCATCCTCCACGACCTCGACTTCGCCGGCCACCCCGCCGCTCTGCTCATCAACGGGCTTGGCGCGACGCCGCTGATTGAGCTGCAGCTCATGGCCGGCGAGGTGCTGCCGCTGCTTCGGAAAGCCGACGTACAGGTGGTGCGGTGCGGCGTCGGCAACTTCGTCACGTCGCTCAACATGACGGGCTGCTCTATCACGCTGCTGCGCGCCGACGACGAGATGTTGCGGTGGCTCGATGCCCCATCGCCGCTCGAGGGCCTCGCAAAGGTGCTGCCATGATCGCCGTCGGCACTGTGGCGAGGTGGCTGCGACGGTTTGACACCCTCGTCGCCAACCACGAAACGCACCTCACTGAGCTGGACTCCCACATCGGCGACGCCGACCACGGCGTGAACCTCGTCCGAGGCATGCACGAGACCCTCAACGCGCTGGATGCCCCGACACTGCAGGCGCAGAGCAAAGAGATCGGCATGTCGCTGCTGCGCCATGTGGGCGGCACGAGCGGACCTCTGCTCGCCACGCTGTTTTTACGCATGGCTGCGGCGTTCCCCGTCGATGCTGTGGAGGTGAGTGACACGCAGTTCCTTGAGGCCCTCCGAGCCGGCGTCGACGGGCTCGCGCAGCGTGGCAAGACGGAGCTGGGCGACAAGACCATGTTCGACGCTCTCTCCCCGGCGGTTGCGACACTCGAGCGCGAGCACGCCGCAGGAACGCCGTTCCCCGAGGCCGCAGCCCGGGCCGTCGCCGCTGCCGAGCGTGGGCGGGATGCCACTGCAGCCATGGTGGCGTGCAAGGGTCGGGCGTCGTACTTGGGCCAGCGCTCCGTCGGGCACATCGACCCGGGCGCCGCATCCGCGACGCTGCTCGTCCAAGCGCTGGTGGAGGTGCTGGCATGAGCGTCGGCATCGTCGTTGTATCGCATTCGGCCCCGCTCGCCCAGGCAGCGCTCGATCTCGCGGCCATCATGGTGCACGGTGAGATGCCCCCGGTTGCAATTGCCGCGGGCATGCCTGACGGCTCGCTCGGCACAGACACGACCGCCGTCATGACGGCAATTGAGGACGTGACGAGCACCGACGGGGTGGCGTTGCTCGTCGACATGGGGTCGGCCATCATGAGCGCCGAGACCGCAATCGACCTGCTAGCTTCGCCGCACCCGGTGCGTATCGCGGCCGCACCGTTCGTCGAGGGCCTCACGGCTGGGCTGCTCACGTCAGCGACGGGGGGCTCGCTGGACGAGGTGATCGCCGCCGCGGAGTCGGTGCTCGATGCGAAGTGGACCGCGCTCGGCCGAGGCCCCGTCGACGGTATGGAGCCCGCGTCTGAACGAACGAACGGGAACTCGACCCAAGTGCTGCTCACTACGCCGATCGGCTTGCATGCCCGGCCGGCGTCCAAGCTCGCTGCGCTCGCGATGGAGTTCGACGCGGAGATTTCGATCGCCCGAGGCGACGGGCAGCCCGTCAACGCCAAATCGACGGTGAGCCTCATGGCGCTTGGCGCTGTGTGTGGCGACACGCTGCACGTCTACGCGGAAGGGCCACAGGCCGAAGCCGCGCAGCACGCCGTCGTGAGTTTTATCTCGAGCGGGCTCGGAGAGTAGCGGACGGTGGCCAATCCGCGCTGGGGCACTAGGCTATGCCCATGACCGAGACGCATCCGAACCTGATGGCCACCGACGTGCGGGTGGAGCTGCCCGTCGATCCCGCCGTGGAGGCTATTCGAGAAGCCGGCAAAGAGGGCTTCCTGGACGTCGCGGCCGCCCACCCGCAGTCGTCGCTCGTGTGGGCGCTGCTGGCGGAGGCGTGTCTGCGTGACGACACGCTCGCGTCGTCCATCGCCGCCTACGCCTACGCGCGCACCGGTTACCACCGCGGGCTGGACGCGCTGCGTCGAAACGGATGGAAGGGCAGCGGGCACGTGCCGTGGGAGCATGCGCCCAACCGCGGGTTCCTGCGTGCATTGTGGGCGTTGAGCGTAGCCGCGGGGCGAATCGGGGAAACCGACGAGCAGACGCGCTGTGCCCAGTTCCTTCGTGATTCCTCGGAGGAGGCGTTCCAGACACTGGCGCAGTGATTGCAGGCGACGTGTGCCTCCAGGGCGTTGGCCGGGGTGTCTAGGCTCGAGGCATGATCTTTATCGTCGTCAAGTACCAAGTGAAGCCCGAGTCCGTCGACCAGTGGATGGACGCCGTCGCCGAGTTCACCGCCGCCACCCGCGCCGAGGAAGGCAACCTCTGGTTCGAGTGGTCGCGTTCGGTGGAAAATCCAAACGAGTTCGTGCTCGTCGAGGCGTTCAAGGACGGCGCCGGCGAAGCGCACGTCAACGCCCCGCATTTCCAGGCCGGTCTCGAAGCCATGCGTCCGCATCTGGCGGCCACGCCCAAGATCGTCTCCCGCACCGTCGAGGGCGAAGGCTGGGACGAAATGGGCGAACTGCAGGTCAGCTGACCGCGTTGATCTCCGGCGGCGCGCCGTTCACCGTCGCATCGTCGGTCTGACGCGTCGGGGTGGGCGTTCCCCGCCTGGTGCACCACACGTCGCCTTCTTGGGCACGACTAGGGCATGTCTGACAATCGTTTTGACCATGCGAGCACAGCATTCAGGACCACAGCGGCCCTGTAGATGATCGCGTACTTGTCATACCGGGTCGCCAGACCCCGCCACTGCTTCAGGTGAGCGTACTGACGCTCGATGACGTTGCGGCCCTTGTAGGCGTCCGCGTCGAGGCTGACGGGGCGCCCGCCGCGGGCACCGCGCCGTCTGCGGTGGCCCTGCTGGTCGGCCGGTTCGGGGATGACCGCTTTGATCCCACGGGCACGTAGGTGGGTGCGGATCGCCCGGGAGGAGTACGCCTTATCGCCCAGCACGGCCTCGGGGCGGGTCCGGGGCCGCCCTACTGGCCGGGTCACGCGCAGCTGCTCCAGAAGAGGAAGCAGCATCGGGGAGTCCCCTGCCTGGCCGGGGGTGATCAGGCTGACCAGCGGCAGCCCGGTCCCATCGACGAGCTGATGGATCTTCGTGCTCAGCCCGCCACGGGAGCGCCCGATGCCGTGATCGGCCGGCTCCTCACGCGGATTCTTGTAGTTCGATCCATCCCCCTGTGTGGCGGGTGATGTTCGTCGCGTGCTGGTGGGCGCGGGCGATCGTGGAGTCCACCGAGACCGACCAATCGATCAGGCCTTCGGCGTCAGCGGCGGCGGTCAGCGTGGCCAGCACCGTGTCCCAGGTGCCTTTTTCGGCCAAGCGCCGATGCCAGGTCCACACGGTCTGCCAGGGCCCGTAGACCTCGGGCAGATCCCTCCAAGCGATTCCGCACCGGTACCGGTAGATGATCGCCTCCACCATGGCGCGGGCGTCGGCGAACGGCCTGCCGGCGCGGCCGGTCCGGGTCGGGAGCATCGGGGCGATCAACTCCCATTGGGCGTCGGAGAGCATCTGGAACCGGGACATGTCCCCAGGGTCTCAGCTGACTCGTGCATCTATTCTCAGACACGCCCTAGGCGGAGGAGCCTCGGCGCGCGTACACTCGGCACGGCCCAAATGTGAGGAGCGCCCATGCCCACCCGTGAAGATCTGCGAAACGTCGCCATCATCGCCCACGTCGACCACGGGAAGACCACACTGGTCGACTCGATGCTGTGGCAGTCCGGCGCGTTCCGCGAAGGTGCCGACGTCGACGCCCGCGTGATGGACTCGATGGATCTCGAGCGCGAGAAGGGCATCACGATCCTCGCGAAGAACACGGCGATCAAACACCGTCGCCCCGACGGCACCGACGCCGTCATCAACATCATCGACACCCCTGGCCACGCCGACTTCGGCGGCGAGGTGGAGCGCGGTCTGGAGATGGTCGACGGCGTGATCCTCCTCGTCGACGCGTCCGAAGGCCCGCTCCCCCAAACCCGGTTCGTGCTGCGCAAGGCGCTCGCCAAGCAGCTGCCCATCATCGTGGTGGTCAACAAGGTAGACCGCTCGGATGCGCGCATCAGCGCCGTCGTCGACGAGACCTATGACCTGTTCATGGACCTGCTCGACGACGACGCCGCCGACGGCCTCGACTTCCCCATCGTCTACGCATCCGCGAAGGCCGGGAGGGCGTCGCTCACCCAGCCCGCAGACGGCAGTATGCCCGACTCCACGACGCTCGAACCCCTGTTCACAACGTTGTTTGAGCACATCCCCGCCCCTATGTACGAAGAGGGTGCGACACTGCAGGCGCACGTCACGAACCTCGACGCGTCGCCCTACCTGGGGCGCCTAGCGCTGTTGCGCGTGGTGGGTGGCGAGCTGCGTCGCGGGCAGCAGGTGGCGTGGTGCAAGCGCGACGGCAGCGTCGAGACCGTCAAGCTCACGGAACTGCTCATGACCGATGCCCTCGAGCGCAAGCCCGCGGAGAAGGCAGGGCCGGGCGATATCGTCGCCATCGCAGGTATCCCCGAGATCATGATCGGCGAAACCATCTCTGATTCCGAGAACCCGAAGCCGCTGCCGCTCATCCACGTCGATGAGCCGTCGATTTCCATGACGATCGGCATCAACACCTCGCCGCTGGCGGGCAAGTCGGGGAAGAATCTCACGGCACGGCTCGTGAAGGCACGCCTGGACCAGGAACTCATCGGCAATGTCTCGATTCGGGTAAGCAACACCGATCGTCCCGACACGTGGGAGGTGCAGGGACGAGGCGAACTGCAGCTGGCGATCCTCGTCGAAATGATGCGCCGCGAATCGTTCGAGCTCACTGTCGGGAAACCGCAGGTGGTCACCAAAATGATCGACGGCAAACTGCACGAACCCACCGAGCGGCTCACCGTCGACGTGCCCGAGGAGTTCCTGGGCACCGTCACGCAGCTGATGGGGCTCAGGCGTGGGCGCATGGAGACGATGGTCAACCACGGCACCGGCTGGGTGCGGCTGGAATTCATCGTGCCGGCGCGCGGGCTGATCGGGTTCCGCACCGAGTTCCTCACAGAAACGCGCGGCACCGGGATCATGAACCACGTCGCCGAGGGCTACGAGCCCTGGCACGGCAACTTCCGCACGCGTCCGACCAGCTCGCTCGTCGCCGACCGCACCGGCGTCGTCACCTCTTACGCGCTGTTCAACCTGCAGGAGCGGGGAACGATGTTCGTCGGCCCCGGCGCCGAGGTGTACGAAGGCATGGTGGTGGGCGAAAACCCGCGCCCCGACGACATGGACGTGAACCCCACCAAGGAGAAGAAGCTCACCAACGTGCGCTCCTCCACCGGCGAAGAGCTTGAGCGTCTCGTCCCGCCGAAGCAGCTGTCACTGGAGCAGTCGCTCGAGTTCTGCGCGGCTGACGAGTGCCTCGAGGTGACGCCTGAGATCGTGCGAATTCGCAAGGTGCATCTGAGCGCCCACGAGCGCTCCAAGATCCGCAACCGCGAAAAGAAGGGCTGAGCACCGCGCCTGTTTGACCGTTTTCCTCCACGCCTGCAAAAAATCGCCGAAAACAGGGGGTCGTCGGCTTCTTGTGGAGGATAACGGTCACTTTTCGTCGGTACCCCCCATCGCGGTGAGCGCCTGCGCCATCGCGAGCAGCGGTCGGAGCTGGTTGTTGTTCACCCGCTGGGAGTTCGCTGATGCGGTAATCCCCAGGCGCTCCGCGGCTTGCTGGTTGTCCAGCCCCTCGTACAGCGCAGAGAACGATGCCCGCGCCCCCGCGCCAAGAGCCGCGAGGTGCGCGTCGATGAGTTGCGCCGCCGGCTCCACAAGCGGATTCGCGGTGGGTGTGCCGTCGCGGACGGCGGTGCGGAGGCCACGTCGGCCAGGCTCACGCGACTGCTGCTCCACTGCCTCGATCGCTTCCCGCGCGAGCACCCAGGCGGAACCGTCCTGGATGCCGCGTTCGGCGTCGATGATCCGCACCTCGCCCACGCCGATGCCGAAGCGGAGGTCGACGTGCCCGGCCAACAGGTTACGGAGAGTCAGCGTGGCGGCGAAGGCCTCGCCGAGTGTTGCGTAGACGCCCTGGATTTCGTCGCCCACCGTGACACGCAGCGGGTCGAGTTGGGCTATGTTGGCGTTGGTTTGGGCGATGGCATCGAGCACGTACGCGTGGGATTGCCCGCGATCCGATGCGCGAGAGCTGACGATGTCCGCCACCACCGCTGCACATGTAGAAAAAACCTGCATTTCTTCCATATAAAGATAATAGCTTAACCACACTGGAGGGAAGCCATGCATGTACTCCTGCAGGCGCTGATCATCGCTGGCTGTGGCCTCCTGGCGGTGTTCGCAAACCCGGTGATCCGGGCGCTGCTGCGCCACATCAATCCGCCGCAGCCGAACCCTGATCCGACGATCCTCGAGAGCTGGCACGGGCTGCCGGGCGGCCGATGGATCGGCATGCTGGAGCGCGCCGCCACCTACGCGTGCATCGTCGCGGGGTTCCCAGCCGGCCTCGCATTCATCCTTGCCGTCAAGGGTTTGGGGCGCTACCCCGAGCTGCGCAACGGCGACGACCCTCGGCTCGGCGAGGTGTTCATCATCGGCACGTTCGCCAGCATGCTGTGGGCCTGCGCGTTCGCAGGCATCGCCTACGCGCTTGTGAGGCTGTAGGCCGACGGCGGCACGGGCACCTGCGAAAGTCGACCGTTATCCTCCACGAGAAGCTTACGACCCCCTCGCTGAGGCGATTTTTTGCAGGCGTGGAGGAAAACGGTCAACGACGCAATCTCACTGCGCGGCTGATCCCCTAGGATCTCCGCCATGCATGTTCTACCCCGCGCGGCTTACGCGGTGCTCGCCCTGTGCGCACTGACCGGAATCATCACATCGTGGGTCATCGGCTGGGAGGGCTCCCCCGGCTTCGGCGGGTTCATCTTCGGCCTTGTGGTGACACCATTCACGCAGCTCAGGTTCTTCACCTTCATGTCGAACCTGCTGGTCGCCGTATCCGCACTTGACCTGGTGTTCCGCCGCGACTGGGCGCGAAGCTGGCACGTCATCCGCATCACGGCCACCGTCTGCATCGTGATCACTGGCATCGTGTTCAACCTGCTGCTCGATACCGGCGGGCACGCGGGGCTTCCTGGCGTCAACAACTTCTTCGTGCATATTCTGACGCCCATCCTCACACCCATCGTGTGGCTGGTGTTCGGGCCCCGGCAGACCACCTGGCGCCGCATCGGCTGGGCCACCATCATCCCCATCGTGTGGCTGGTGGTGACGCTCGTCCGAGGCGCCATCGTGCACTGGTACCCGTACACCATCCTCGACGTCGACACCCTCGGCGCCGGGGTGAGCCTCTACATCGTGGCGATCCTCGTCTTCTTCTTCGTCTTCGCCGCCGCGATGTGGCTGGTAGATCGCAAGCTCCCCACACTGCAGTCCGGCGACGAATTACGACGCCCGGCCATCTAGCGGTACGCACCAGTCAGGAGCGCTATTGAAACAGGGCACGCGTCTTGGTCTGGACACGCGCGCAACTGCCCGTCACTGAGCTAGCAGCGCCTGCGAGGCCGCACAAGTCCGATTGAACACCGCACGCTCACCTTGAACTGACGCCGTGACCTGCGCACCTTCATATAGGACATGCAGCAGAGTCCCTCTGCTTGAGTCGCCACCCGCGATGTGCGTGAAAAGGGCCAGCATCCAAGCTTTCTCCGCTCGGACGACATCAGCGGCTTCATGATCGCTAGCTCCGATCTCGGCCCACGCGTTGACGAAAGCGCACCCTCGAGGATTGCGGGAGGACCACTGGGCCGCATGCTGATAGATGATGCTCAAGCCTATGGCTGGGGGCACATCTCCCAGCGCTTCCAGCAGCTCAACCTGCCAGACATGCGCACGCTGTCGCAGATAACATGCCACCAGCAGATCCTTGGACCCAAAACGCTGATAGAAGGTTCTCTTCGTAGTACCTGCACGCTCGACAATGCTGTCGACGCTGGTGGTCATAATACCGCGCTCCCGGAAGAGTTCGGTTGCAGCATGCAGAATCCTATGCCCAATCGGGGTCGTACTCACAGGCTCGAAAACCTCGAGCGCATCGTTCATAACTCGCCTCACTGATCGATGGTGCACTGACAGTATACCGACCAGTATGTTTACCTACTTGCATGCGATGGATCGTGAGTGCAGCATTTGTGGTGGCGTGGAGTTCAGGTTTCGTCGGGGCGACGCTGGCGGACAAGACAGGGGCTGGAACGTGGGCCGTATTGGCCTGGCGATACATGGTGACCGCTGCTGTTCTACTCATCGTCTGTTTGATGATCCCGCTGCTGCGTCAATCCTTATGCAGATTGAGCCGGCGAGATCTGTTCCAACAAGCCGTCTTGGCAATCCTGTCTCACGTGCTTTTCCTGGGTGGCGTCTTCCTAGCCGCTGAATTAGGTCTCGATGCAGGCTTATCTGCGCTGGTGTGCGCACTGCAACCGCTGATCGTTGCCGCGGCGGGGCGCATCATCTTCCGTGACTCAGTTAGCATCCTTCAGTGGACCGGTTTGTTCATGGCACTGGGTGGGGTCGCTCTGAGCTTGGGAGGCATCAGCGCTGCAGGAGTGGGAAGCATAGGTCTAGTGTTCATAAGCTTGCTGGGACTCTCCTCGGCATCCTTGCTTGAGCGCTATTGGAAACCGCAGGTTCCCTTGACGACCAGTCTCACCGTCCAGGTGAGCGTCGCCGCAATCGCCTTCAGTGGGACTGCACTATTGACCGAAGGGCTGCAAATCCAGGTAACGGAAGTCTTAGTATTGGCGATTAGTTGGCTCGTGCTCGTGTCCGGTCTCAGCGGCTACGCCACTTTCATTTGGTGCCTTCGCCACGTGGGGGCCACGACGACTAGCACTCTGCTCTACCTGACCGTACCCGTAACAATGCTGTGGGCATGGTTGATGTTCGGCCAACAACCCTCAATCATGCAATGGGTTGGGCTCGCGGTCGTCTTGTGCGGCGTTACGTTCTCGGCCGGAGGCACGAATCATGGTGAACAACCCACGCCCTGATGATCCGTTTCGCCTAGCAATCCACGCACTTCGGCACCGCCCCGACACCAGCAGCAAAACTTGTTGTGACCCGCTCAGATACTATTCTTCGACTGCGGCGCAAGCTTGTCACTGGCTGCATTATGACCACCCAAGGCTGATCAGTATGTGCACAACCTGCCACCACACTTAGTTCGGGGTGTGCGCCGCGCAATGCGGCACACATTCAGGGCAGGCCACCATCTGCTCGGTGCAGGAAACGTCCGCGCAATCCCCGACGTGCTTCGTCGGCTCGCCGCACACCGAACACACACCGACGACGGCGGCACCCTCGTCGAAGTCGACGACGCCGCGGCGGTCGAATACGTAGAGCGAGCCCTCCCAGAGTCCGTCGTTACCGAACTCTTCTCCGTAGCGCACGATGCCTCCGTCGAGCTGGTACACCTCTTCGAAGCCGCGGTGTTTCATGAGCGACGAGAGCACCTCGCATCGGATTCCGCCGGTGCAGTAGGTGACGACGGGTTTGTCTTTGAGGTGGTCGTACTTGCCGGAGTCCAGCTCTCCGACAAAGTCGCGGGTGGTGGTGACGTCGGGGATGATGGCGTTCTTGAAGCGTCCCACGCCGGCCTCGTAGGTGTTGCGGCCGTCGAAAAAGACGGTGTCCGGCTTGGCTGCGACGAGTTCGTGCAGCTCGTGCGGCTTCAGGTGGATCCCGCCGTCGACGACACCCTGCTCGTCGACGTGAACTTCGTCGGGCACGCCGAAGGTGACGATCTCAGCGCGCGCTTTGACACTGAGGCGGGGGAAGTCGTCGGCGCTGCCGTCGGACCATTTGATGTCGGTGCCCTTGAATCCGGGGTAGTCGCGCAGGAGGCGTACGTAGCGCTTCAGTGCGTCGAGGTCGCCGCCGAGCGTGCCGTTGATGCCGTGTGGGGAGACGATGACGCGGCCCCGCAGGCCGAGCGAGTCGGCGAGCGCGAGCTGCCAGTGCTTGATCGCCTCCGGGTCCGGCAACGGCGTGAATTTGTAGAACAAGATGACCTTCTGCACGAGGCGATCATCCCACTCCTGGTTAGTCAGTGTCTTCGCGGCCCTCGTGAATGGGGTCTGACTTGTCGGCGTGGTTATGACGGCCACGCGTGACGATGAGCGGGTCGGTCGGTTTGATCTTCGACGGGTCCTTGCCGTCGTAGTCGTGGAGGTCCAGGAACAGGCGCATGGCGTTCAGGCGGGCGCGCTTCTTGTCGTTGGACTTGATGCGGTACCACGGCGCCAGCACGGTGTCGGTGTGCTTCAACATGGCCGACTTTGCCGCGGTGTAGTCGTCCCAGCGGCCCAGGGATTCGAGGTCCATCGGGGACAGCTTCCACTGGCGAACCGGGTCGATCTGGCGGATGGCGAAGCGGGTGCGCTGCTCGCGCTGCGTGACTGAGAACCAGAGCTTCGTGACGGTGATTCCGGACTCGATCAGCATCTCTTCAAAGATGGGCGCCTGGTGAATGAAGATGTTGTATTCCTCCTCAGTGCAGAAGCCCATCACACGTTCGACGCCGGCACGGTTGTACCAGGACCGGTCGAACAGCACGATCTCACCGGCCGTCGGAAGGTGTTCCACGTAGCGCTGGAAGTACCACTGGCCTTGCTCGCGCTCGGTGGGCTTGTTGAGCGCGACGACGCGAGCCGTGCGGGGGTTGAGGTGTTCGGTGAAGCGCTTGATCGCGCCACCCTTACCCGCAGCGTCGCGGCCTTCGAAGATGATGATGTGCTTGGTGCCGTGATCTTGCGCTGAGTACTGGAACTTCAGCAGCTCGATTTGGAGCTCGCGCTTTTCCTTCTCGTATTCGGTTCGACCGAGGAGATCGTCGTACGGGTAGCGGTCGCGCCAGGTTTCCACGGCGTTGCCCAAGGGGTCGATGAGATACGGATCTTCCCCGTGCACGTCCGTGACGGTGTATCCCTCGTCGCGCATCTGGTCGATGTACTCGCGCAGGTTTTGGTTACGGCTCATAGAGCCTAGTTCATCATCTTCTGCTGAACAGAAGGTGAACTTTGACGGTTCTGCCGCACATGCCAACAGTGTTCGCTGTTGGCTGCAGCATCGAGGTATTGAATCTCGGGCGATCGTTGGCAAGGATCGAGGTATGGCAGACATCACGTTCAAGGATTCCCCCGTCACCACTATTGGTGAGCTCCCCGCTGTGGGCTCGAAGGCTCCTGGCTTCGATCTCGTTGGCTCGGATCTCTCCCCCGTCACGCTGGCTGACTTCGCCGGCAAGAAGATCGTGCTCAACATCTTCCCGTCGTTGGACACCGGTGTGTGCGCCAAGAGCGTCCGAACCTTCAACGAGAAGGCAACCGGCTTGGAAGGCACCGTCGTGCTCAACGTGTCGATGGACCTCCCCTTTGCGCAGGCCCGCTTCTGCGGCGCCGAGGGCATTGAGAACGCCATTGTCGCGTCAGGTTTCCGCTCGAGCTTCGGCTCCGACTACGGCGTCACCTTCACCAGCGGTCCGCTCGAGGGGCTCTTCTCGCGCTCGGTCGTTGTCATCGACGGTGACGGCACCGTCGCGTACACCCAGCAGGTGGCAGAGACCACCGACGAGCCTGACTACGACGCAGCCCTCGCTGCGCTCTGAGTTCCAACTGCACCTATTCTGTGGCCAGCCCCTTCGCTTCGCGAGGGCTGGCCACAGGCGCGCCACTCACTTGTTGATCAGGAACACGACCCCTAGGAACAGGACGACAACCACGCCTACAATCACGCAGACGAGCACCAGATTGTCTTTAACCCACGCGGAGAAGGAGGATGACTCCGTTTCCGACTGATCGTTGACCGACGGGCTCGATGACGGAGAACTGTCGGCGCTCGGTGTTTCGCTGGCCGACGCACCGTGCTCGTCCCAGTGCTTGGCTTCCGGCGCGGCCCCGACGAACTCCTTCTTCGATTCGGGAACCCATTTGAGCACTGCGGGGTTGGGCCCGGCGAGCTCCTTGTAGTCCTTCAAATCATCACCAGGGTTCGGGTGCATGCCCATCAGGACGTCCTCCGCGCCTTGCCAGTCGTCGGCGCCTGCGTAATCTTCCTTGTGCGCGAAGGGTGGCTCGTTGGGGTACTGGGTCGGGTCGGCGTCCATGAACTTGATGGGGTCGATGGCACCGTAGCCTTCGTGGTCACTGATGCGTTTTAGGTCGGCATTGCCCGCTGCTGTGTTGCGCGCCAGCGACTGCACCAGCTGGTGGCCCGTCGCGTCGGGATACTTCTGCTTGCCGAGCGCCAACGTCGCGGCGGCAATGGGGGCCGCGAAGCTCGTGCCGTCGGTTTTCTCCAGCGGCGCGTTTGCGCCATATGGGCGCATGTATAGCCCGACGCCGGGGGCGATGAGCGAGACGTTGGGCCCCTCCGCGCTCCACTCGGGCACCTTGCGCTGCGCATCATGCGCGCCGACGGCCACGGAACCCGGCGCCCACGACGACATCGTTTTGCCCTGGTTACCGCCGGACTCGAAGACGGGCAGATCGCGCATCGTGAGGTAAGCCACCGCCGTGTCATCCAGGGAGTTGAACGACACGCTGATCACGTCGGCCCCGGCTTCCGCGGCGTGAAACACGCGCCCGGATACGTCGGCGCTGGTGGGGGAACATTCGGGATCGTCCTGGCCCGGGCCCTTGCCCGTGCTGAGCTGGTACACGATCAGCTTCGCATCGGGCGCGATGCCCTGCACGCCCCCATCCCCGCCTTGCCCAACGATGGTCTCGGCCATCATGGTCCCGTGGTTGATGAACTTCTTGGGTAGCTGTGGATCGACGCACTGTTCCGGCAGCGGAACATACTCGATGTCGGCGCCTTGGAGATCGCTCGCGCTCAGATCAATGCCCGCTTCCGCGATCGCAATCGTTACGCCCTTGCCAGTGAACCCTTGCTCGTGCAGCTTGTCATAGCCGAATGCGCTGATGTGCCAGTTGGGCGTGTCCGTCGGCGCCGCCTGCGCAGTTCCGCCAGCAAACGCCGAAGCCGCCAACACCGCGCCCAGCATGACTGACGCTCCTACTCGCCCCAACACCCCAAACGACGACATCACATCGCCCACCGTTGGTCCTCCTTCTCCTGCAACCGCACGGCTCCTCCACACAGATCATGGGTAGCGTACCGACGGGTGAGACCACCCTCGCGCCAGATGTTAGAATTTGCCGCGGAGGGCGCGGTCCACCCGCTGCCGAAGAAGACCTCCGTACCTGGCAACCGAGCCACTCGGGCTCACCGCAGCCACGACCATTACTTCATTGCAAGGAGGTTGCTCCATGAGCGACAGTTTCTTCGACGACGCAGCGTCAGAGGACACGGCCAGCCCCAAGGCATCACGCAAAGGCGGCCGGAAAGCCCTCATCGTACTGCTCGGCCTCCTACTCGTACTTGGTTTGGGCACGCTGGGCGTTGTCGGATGGTACCTACAATCCTTGAACGACGGCCTGAGCTCCATCAAGCGCGCGCCAGGGCTACTTCCCGACAACGCCCCTCCCGCGAACAGCAGTGAAGGAGCCGGCGAAGACGGCTCCCCTGCGCCACTCAACTTCCTCATCATAGGAAGCGACTCACGCGGGAGCGACCGTGGCCGTTCAGACACGCTGATGCTCATGCACATCCCTAGCAACCGGAACAGCGTCAACCTCATCTCCATCCCACGCGACTCATGGGTGCCCATCGAGGGCCACGGCGTTTCGAAAATCAATGCTGCTTATTCGTGGGGCGGAGCTCCGCTCGCAGTGACCACCGTGCAGAATCTGTTGGGGATTCGCATCAACCACGTCGTAATCACTGATTTCGAAGGCTTCAACAACACGATCGACGTGTTGGGAGGAGTGGACGTCTACAACGCGAGAGAGTCATCCGCCCACGGATACGAGTGGCCCGCTGGACACATCACGCTCAGCACAGGTGAAGAAGCCCAGCGATATGTTCGACAACGACACGGACTTCCAAACGGTGACTTCGACCGCAGCGAACGTCAACGCAGCGTCGCCACGGGGATCATCAAGAAACTCACTTCGGCCGGTGTTATCACGAACCCCGGCAAGTTCCGCAATGCGCTCACCACCCTCGGACCGAATTTCACTGTCGACGAGGGCCTCACCAACGAGGTGATCATGGAAACAGGCAAGGAGGTTGGGCTGAAAGGGGCTGACAATATCCGTTCCCTCCTGCTCCCTACCGATGGATTCGGCCGCTCGGAAGGTGGCGCCTCCTACGTGAAACTCGACGATGCGGGAGTTCAGAAGCTCAGCACTGCCCTGCAGCAAGACGAGTTCGATAACTACTGGAAGCAGCGGTAGCGTCGAGCGTTGCTCGCACCACCTGGCGTGTCTCGTCATCAGCGCTAACCGGTTGGCAAGGTAATGCGGCAACCCGCGAATCTCAAGGCCCACCAGTGAACAGTGTCCAGGCTCAGCGCAGCCGTGGCCGCACGTGCAGTCCGACGTCGGGGTCGACCAGCATTTCCTGTGCGGCCTCCACCCCGTCGGCATCCAGCTGAGCGTCGAGACTCACATTCCGTTTCACCAGCGCCAACGCCAGCGGCCCGAGCTCGCGATGGAGTACCGACGAGCCCACTCGCCCCACCACTTTCTCGCCCAGCTTCAGCTCGGACCCCAACGCGGGCAACGTCGAGCGTGAACCGTCGAGATGTAGCTGCACCAACCGCCTCGGGGGCCGCCCCAGCGTGTGCACCTTGGCCACCGTCTCCTGGCCGGGATAACAGCCCTTGTCCAAGTGCGTTCCGTACAGCCCGATCTCGTTGGGGATGGTGCGCTCGTCGGTATCGACGAAGATGCGCGGCACTCCGGCGGCAATGCGCAGCGCCTCGAACGCCCACGTTCCGGCGGTGCCCTGCAACGGCTCCGCCGCGAAGACCTCAGTGCCGCCTAGGTCGGAATGCCGCACGCGCGCACCGTCGGGCACAGGCACCGTATGACCTACCCAATACAGCGTGAGGTCGTCGCGGACACGCGCCTCGACGCGCATCGCGAACCGCATTCGCAGCACATATTCGACGAGCGCCGCCCCTCGCCCAGGCTCCGTCCAGCCCAGCAGGCTGGTGCCATCGTCGACGAAATGCAGCACGTGCTCGATGTGTCCGGCGGCGTCCAAGATCAGCAGCGCACCGGAGTCGCCTGCACCCACGTTATGCATGTGCTGGGTGGAGATGAGGTGCAGCAGCTCGAGGCGATCGTCGCCGGAAATTTCGACCACATCGCGATTTCCAAGCGCGACGACACCCTCACCCTCTTCGAGCGCCCGCGTCTCAGCAAAGGGGTTGCCGTAGTGCCACACGAGCCCCTCGTCGGGCCCGCTCTCGACGAGAATGCCCTGCTCAGACACGCTTCAACCTCGCCCACATGTGGGGACGCAGTTCGTGGCTGGTCGTCGCGCGATCCAGCGCATACATGAGATCGCCCTCCACCTTGCCGTATAGGCGCTGTCCAGCCGTGTGCTCCACCGCAGCGGATTCGGTGCGCATAACGGCATCCGTGCGTAGGTCGATCCGTGTGACCTGGATCTTCCCGACCAACACCTCGGTCCACCCATTGGAGTTCGTGGTGGTGACAGACAGCGACGCGTCGGGCTTCGGATGCCAGAATCCCGTCTCCATCTCAATCATTTCCCCCGGCTTACCGTCCTCGTCCAGGAGATAGGCCTGCGCCAGGTAATACATGTACGGCCCACCGCCCGGCCAGAACTGGATGCGCTGCTCAAAGGCGAAATCGTTGCCCTCGTGGTCGGTGCCATTGCCGGTGCCCTCCCACTGCCCGACGAGCCACCCGAGCGCAGTGAGTGCGGGGTCGAGACCCTCAGGTACTTCGATGTCAATGTTCATTGTCAGTCCCTCAGTCTGGTCGCGAGGTCGATGAGCATTCGGACGAGGGTGACCGTCGCTGCCAGCGCCAACAGCGCGGCTGCGACAATCAGCACCCAAGGCAGGATCGCGACCATGCGCGCCAGTGTACAAGCGCTCCAAGAACCGCGTGTAGTGTTATCCGGCCCGCAGGAACTCCACATTGCCGATGGTGATCTTGTCTCCCTCGTCACCGCTCGGGGAGTCACTCGTCGCCACCACTTCCAGTGTCACCGCATCAGCGCGTACCCGCGGAAAACCCACAGCCTGCGATGCCCCATTGCTGCCCGAGAGCCCCTGGTCGAACCAGGATCCATCCGAGAATCGCCACCGCACGCTCATCACCTGTCGCTGGCCTGCGGTCTCCTCAGGCTCGACGGAATTCCCGCTGGTGAGGCTCACCCCGACGATCTCCTGGACACCCGCGAAATGAAACTCGATTTGCTCCCCGACGCCATTGCCCTCGCACTCCCAACCGGTGGCTTTGCTCGCATCTACGAGACCGCTCGGATCCACGTCGACGCATGTGGTGGTGACAGCCGAGGGCACGAGGCTCTCCGTGGCCCCGTCGTAGACGGCGCGCCCCTCCTCGTTGCTCGCGCTCGGGCTCGGAGTAGCTAACACCGAGCTCGCTGGGGCCGACGGAGACGTACTTGCTTCAGGGCCGCGCGAGGAGTTCGTCACCAATGCCTTGCTGACACCGAAACCCAGTAGGCCCGCGAGCAGAATGAGCACCGCGGCGATGCGCACCGGAATGAGCACGGGTCGTGACGTCGGGGCGCTGGATTCGTTGTGCTGTGACTCCCCATCATGCTCGGAGTCGAGGGCAGGCTCCGACGGCGCCTCGTCAACCTCAACCGGTTCGGGGCGCCGTCGAAAAAACTCTTCGGGCAGTCTCGACACCACGAGAGCAATCGTAGAGGGTTCCCACGTGGCCGACTAAGATTACGGTTCACCCGGAGTCGAAGGAGTGTCGTGGGTTCAGTATTCGAAGCGGCAACCGTTGTCGACGGCGTCGCGCCCATCAATGAGTCCGGCAAGCTCGTCATGCAGGGGTTACGTCCGGGCCACGTCATCACGAACGACGTTGCGGAAGCCGTCGTCGACCTCCGAGACGGCACCATCATGCTGGCCGTCCACCCCGACCATCGACGCCGTGGGCACGGCCGCGCGCTACTGCAACGCCTCCTACAAGAGCACCCCAACCTCGACGTGTGGGCGTTCGGCACGCTGCCCGGCGCGGAAGCACTCGCACACGCCGTCGGCCTCAAACCTCACCGCACGCTCCTACGGATGACCCGCCCCCTCAGCAACGTCACTCCCGACGACGCCCCCATCGAGATCAGCGCATTCCAGCCTGACGACGCCGACGCCATCGTCGCCATCAACGCGCAGGCGTTCGCCCACCACCCCGAACAGGGCAAACTCACCCGCACGGAGTTCGACGATTTACGAAGCCAGCCCTGGTTTAGCGCCGAGGGGCTCCTGGTTGCCCGCGACGGCGGCGCACCCGTCGGTTTTCACTGGACCAAGCGGCACGGGGACGGGCTGGGCGAAGTGTATGTTATTGCTGTCGCGCCCGGGCACGAGGGGAAGGGCATCGGCCGGGCACTCCTGGCCGCCGGTCTTCAGCATCTTGCCGACGTGGGTGACCACACTGCCGAGCTGTACGTCGAGGCAGCCGAGGAGCGCGTCGTTCGAATGTACGAAGCCGCAGGCTTTTCGATTGCGGCACGCGATACATGCTTCGGGAGAACTGCATGACCACCTACGTTGACAACACTGACCTTCCAGCCGACCGCTTTTGGGATCGCGAACTCAGCTGGCTGGAGTTCAACAAGCGGGTGCTCGATCAGGCGAGCGACGCCGTGCGGGTTCCGCTCATCGAGCGCGCGAAGTTCCTGGCTATCTTCTCCAGCAACCTCGACGAGTTCTTCATGGTGCGTATCGCTGGGCTCAAGCGCCGCATTGACGCCGGAGTCGCACAGGCGAGCGCCAGTGGCATCCTCCCGCAAGACCTCCACGAACGCGTGCTCGCGCGCATCCATGAGCTCGTCGAAGAGCAATCGAACATCTTCCAGCACACGGTGCGTCCGGAATTGGCCAAGGAGGGCATCGAATTCCTCCGTTGGGAGGAACTCACTGCGGCCGAGAAAGACCGCATGCGCACGATTTTCTCCGAGCGCATCTACCCCATCCTGACCCCGTTGGCGGTCGACTCGTCGCACCCGTTCCCCTACATCTCGGGGCTGTCGCTGAACCTCGCGGTGATGCTGCGCAACCCCGCCACCGGAGCAAAACAGTTTGCCCGCATCAAGGTGCCCAGCAACCTTTCGCGCTTCGTCGAGGTGGGCCCTGGCAGATACCTCCCACTCGAAGAAGTCATCGCACGCCATCTGGGTCAACTGTTCACGGGCATGCAGGTGGTGTCGCACACGTCGTTCCGCGTTACCCGCAACGAAGACATCGAGGTCGAGGAGGACGACGCCGAGAACCTCCTCACCGCGCTGGAGCAGGAGCTGCTACGCCAGAAGGTTGGCCGCCCTCCGGTACGCCTCGAGGTGGCCGACGACATCGACGACAGCCTCCTCACGATGCTGCAGCACGAGGTGGATGTACACGACGACGAGGTGTTCCGCCTCCCCGCACCACTCGACCTCAAGGGCCTCTTCCAGCTCGACAGCTCCGACCGCGAAGACCTCAAATACCCGAACTTCCTCCCGACGACACACCCCGAGCTCAACGAGGCCGAGACCGCAGCCCCCGTCGACATGTTCAGCGCACTCAAGCGCCGCGACGTCCTCCTGCAGCACCCCTACGATTCGTTCGCGACGAGCGTCCAGCGCTTCATCGAACAGGCCGCCCGCGACCCGCAGGTACTCGCCATCAAACAAACGCTGTACCGCACCTCGGGCAACTCCCCCATCGTCGACGCGCTCGTCGACGCCGCGCAAGCCGGCAAGCAGGTGCTGGCCGTGGTGGAGATCAAGGCCAGGTTCGACGAACAAAACAACATCGACTGGGCGCGTAAGCTCGAGCGCGCGGGCGTGCACGTCGTATACGGCATGGTCGGGCTGAAGACCCACTGCAAGCTGTGCCTCGTGGTGCGCGACGAGCCCGAAGGCCTGCGTCGCTACTGCCACATCGGCACGGGCAACTACAACCCCAAAACCGCCCGCCAGTACGAAGACATGGGCCTGCTCACGTCGAACCCCATCATCACCGACGACGTGGCCCGCCTGTTCAATCACCTCTCGGGCATCACGCAGGAGCGCAATTACCGTCGCTTACTCGTCGCCCCGCACGGCATCCGCTCGGGCCTGATCGCCCAGATCGAGCGCGAAATCGCCAACCACAAGGCGGGCAAACCTGCGGGTATCCGCATCAAGGTGAACTCCGTCGTCGACGAGAAAGTCACCGACGCGCTCTACCGGGCATCGCAGGCAGGGGTTCCCGTCGACGTGTGGGTGCGTGGTATCTGCACCATCCGCCCGGGCGTGCCTGGGTTGAGCGAGAACATCCGCGTGCGCTCCATCTTGGGGCGTTTCCTCGAGCACTCTCGCGTGTATTGGTTCGCAGGCGGGGGCACCCCGGTAGTGGGGATCGGTTCGGCCGACCTCATGCACCGCAACCTCGACCGCCGGGTGGAGACGGTCGTCGGGCTCTCGCACCGTCGCCACATCGAGCAAATCTCGAACCTATTCGACTTGGCTTTCGCGCCCGACACCGTGCACTGGTCACTCAACGACCACACCTGGACACCGCACCTGCTCGACGCCGATGGCAAACCCCTACGCGACTTGCAGTTCGCGCTCATCGAGCAGTTCTCCCACAGGCGCGAGCGATGAGTGGGCGCGTCCGCGCGGCAGGTGCCGTCGTATTTCATGACTTCGACGGCGTCAAGCACGTCGCGATCGTGCACAGGCAGGCCTACGACGACTGGACGCTCCCGAAGGGAAAAGCGCACCCCGACGAGCTACGCCCGGTAACAGCAGTGCGCGAGGTGCGAGAGGAAACCGGCCTCATCATCACCCTCGGCACCAGACTGTCCAGCGTGACGTACCCCGTCAAGAAGCATAAGAAGAAGGTCGACTACTGGCGTGCCGAGGCGCGGGCGCGGTTCTTCCACGTGCCTGACAGGGAGGTCGACGAGGTGCGCTGGGTACCCGTCGACGAGGCCCCCGCCATGCTGAGTTACCCCAACGACATCAAGGTGCTCGCCGAGGCGCTCTCACTGCCGCCCACCACCCCACTGCTGCTGGTGCGCCATGCGAAGGCGATGCTGCGCAAGCATTGGTCGGGCAACGACCAGAGCCGTCGCCTCGACGGGCGCGGCCGCCGTCAAGCTGCTGAGCTCATCCCGTTGTTCGAGGCGTTCGGAGTCAGCAGCCTCGTGAGTTCGCCGGCGGTCAGGTGTGCGGAGACGCTCGCCCCGTATGCCCGCTACGAGGGCATACGCACCGAGACCATCGCGCTCCTCACCGAAGAAGAAGGCACGAATGATCCCGACGGCGTGGCCGCCCGGGTTCGCGACGTCGCCGCAGCAGCCACGGAACCGACGGCATTGTGCGGGCACCGCCCGGTGCTACCGGCGATGCAGGAGGGGTTGGGGTTGAAAAACCGCCCCATGTTGGCCGGAGAGGTCACGGTGCTGCATCGTGATTCGAGCGGGAACATCGTCGCGGAGGAGAACCATAAATCGACGGCCTGAGCCGCAGTTCCCATCACGAGAAGATAACAATCTTGGCGCTTCTCGCAGCGTCCTGCACACGATGCGGACTTTGTTCACCCGTTGTTCACCTTCGTTGCCGAGACGCGTAACTTACCCGGCCTAGGTTCCCAGTTGAGAACAAACGTTCTGCCGCCCAACAGGTCGGCACATGATGACCCCTTGAGAGGAATTTCATGAAGCTCCGCGCTTTTGCAGCTCTCGGCTTGACGGCCGCCCTCGCTCTCACCGCTTGCGGTGGCGATGATAAGGGTACGGAAACCAAGTCTCCTGCTAACGACGCTCCCGCCTCTGAGTCCGCTGGCTCGGACTCGTCTGAAGGCGGCGACTCCAACGGTGGCGGCGATCTCTCTGGCACCATCGCCGGCATGGGCGCCTCCTCGATGAAGGCCGCCCAGGCTGCTTGGACCGCCAAGTTCATGGAGGACAACCCCAACGTCAAGCTTTCCTACGCCCCTGAGGGCTCCGGCCCCGGCCGCGACGGCATCAAGCAGGGCAAGGTGCAGTTCGCTGGCTCCGACTCCCCGTTCAAGGCTGACGAGAACAAGGCTGGCGAGTTCAAGGCTTGCGCCGCCGACTCCACCGTGTACGACATCCCCGTCTACATCTCCCCCGTCGCGATCGTCTTCAACGTCCCCGGTGTTGACGCCATCAACATGACCGGCGAGGTTGCCGCCAAGATCTTCAAGGGCGACATCTCCAAGTGGAACGACAAGGCCATCGCTGAGCTCAACGAGGGCATCGAACTGCCCGACGAGTTCATCAACGTGGTGTACCGCGGCGACGAGTCCGGCACCACCGAGAACTTCACCGACTACCTCAAGGCTGTCGCTCCGGACGTGTGGGACGCCGAGCCCGCTAAGACCTTCCCCTACACCGACGGCGGCCAGCCCGCTGAGAAGACCGACGGCGTGAAGAACGCTGTGTCGCAGGGCGAGTTCACCATCGGCTACGTCGACGCTTCCGCCGCTGAGGGCCTGGGCGTTGCCCACATCGGTAAGGACGGCAAGTTCGCTGCTCCCGACCCGGAGCAGGCTGCCGCTGTGGTCGACAACTCCAAGCTCGACACCGAAGGCCGCGAGGAGAACGACATCGTCGTGAACCTCGACCGCGAGGCCGAGGGTTACCCCATCGTCCTCATCTCCTACGGCGTTGCTTGCGCCAAGTACGAGGATGAGAAGGTTGCCGAGGTCGTCAAGGGCTACCTCACCTACATCACCTCCGAGGAAGGCCAGAAGCTGGCCGCTGAGCAGGCTGGCAGCGCCCCGCTGTCCGCTGACATGACCGCCAAGGTCAAGGCTGCGATTGACTCGATCAACGCCTGACCTTTGAACCCAGTTTCGGTTGATCGCGTGAACCGCGCTCGTCTCGCCACGCGAGGCGAGCGCGGTTCACGCTCCTTCATCCCCGACCTCGTTGGTGCCTAGATTCTACTTGCAAGGCACCGCTAAGGAGCATCATGTCCACGCAGACGCCCTCCGCCGAACAGGTGGGCACGGAGCCCGACGGCCCCCATTCGCTGGTTCGAAGCAAAGCGCGCTACGGCGACGCGCTGTTCAAAGGAATCTCGCTCGCGTCGGCCCTGATGATCTTCGTGATCCTCGCGGCCGTCGCCACCTTCTTAACTTCGCAGGCGCTTCCCGCCTTTAGTGTCGACCCCGCGGAGCCCACCGGCCTACGCGCCGTCGAGGCTGCCGGTGGGTTCTGGCAGTGGGTACTGCCGCTGGCATTCGGTAGCGTGTGGTCTGCCGTACTGGCCATGTGCATGGCCATACCGCTCGCAGTCGGTATCGCCCTGTTCTTGTCGCACTACGCGCCCAAGCGGGTTTCCCGCATCTTCGGCTACATCATCGACCTGCTGGCGGCCGTGCCTTCAGTGGTGTTTGGCCTGTGGGGCGTGACGGTGCTCGCCCCGGCGCTGCACCCCCTCTTCAAGTGGCTGAACGAGAACATGGCATGGTTCCCACTGTTCAATGCTTGGGAGCTGCACGAGCGCTCCGGTGAGATGCGCCCGATCCTCGCATCTGGCGGTCAGAACATGCTCACCGCGGCGATCGTGCTCGCGCTCATGGCTACCCCGATCATCACGGCGCTCACCCGCGAGGTCTTCCTGCAGACCCCGCGTCTACACGAAGAAGCCTCGCTCGCGTTGGGCGCCACCCGCTGGGAGATGATTCGCCAGGCGGTGTTCCCCTTCAGCGCACCGGGCGTCGTATCGTCGTGCATGCTCGGCCTGGGCCGCGCGCTCGGCGAAACCATGGCCGTGGCCATGATCCTGCCCGGCAAGGTACTCATTTCCTTCCAGCTGTTGACGCGCAACAACCCCAACACCATCGCCGCATACATCGCGCAGAACTTCCCCGAGTCTGAAGGCACGGGTAAGGCGCAGCTGGTTGCGGCTGGCCTGGTGCTGTTCGTGATCACCCTCGTGGTGAACATGATTGCCCGCGCGATCATTGCACGTCGTGCCGAGTTCTCTGGAGCAAACTGATGATGACTGACGCACAAGTTACTGAAGCTACGCCCAAGCGCAGCAAGTCGCCAGAGAAGGAAGCGATCACCGGAGGGCAGCTACCCAAGTTCTCGTGGATCCTCTTCCTCGCCTTGGGTTGGGGTATCGCCGCTGGCCTCTTGTCTCTGATCGGAGCATTCTCCTGGGCAGGCATGGTGGTACTCGGCACGCTGATCTTCTTCGTCCTGGTGTTCGCCGTTTCCATCGCCGTCGAGGGGAAGCGTCGCGCGGTAGACCGCCTGGTTCGCTACGTGTTGACAAGCTTCTTCCTTCTGGCGCTCCTACCGCTCGGTTCGCTGATCTTCGAGGTTGTTTCCAGGGGTGCTCCCCGTTTTGACCTCGCCTACTTCACCGAGACCGAGGCGAAGGCCTACGACGCCAGCGCCAACCTGGGTGCGGCACACGCACTCGTCGGCACCCTGATGACCACCGCAATCGCGTTCATCATCTCCGTCCCGATCGGTTTGTTCACGGCGATCTACCTCGTCGAGTACGGCAACAAGACGAAGCTCGCGGCGGGTATCCGCTTCCTCGTGGACGTGATGACAGGTATCCCCTCGATTGTCGCCGGTCTGTTCGCCTACGCGCTGTTCTCGATGCTCTTCGGAGCGGGTAGCCCGTTGGTCCGCACGGCCTTCCTTGGTTCGATCGCCTTGTCGGTGCTGATGATCCCGACGGTGGTTCGCTCCACCGAGGAAATGCTCAAGCTGGTGCCCAACGAGTTGCGTGAGGCGTCGTACGCGCTCGGCGTGCCGAAGTGGCGCACGATCGTCCGGATCGTGCTCCCGACCTCGCTGGCAGGCATCGTCACCGGCATCATCCTGGGCATCGCTCGCATCATCGGCGAGACGGCCCCGCTCCTGGTGACTGCTGGATACTTCCAGCTCACCAACGCAAACCCGTTCAACGGCCCCACCGCCACCTTGCCGGTGATGGTGTACCAGTCGTTGAAGACCATCGGCCCCACCGCAGAGCAGCTGCACGCACTCGGCTGGACGGGCGCCCTGGTGCTGATCATTATCGTCATGGGCCTGAACCTCATAGGCCGCCTCATCGCATGGAAGTTCGCCCCCAAGCAGGGCCGCTGACCGCACACACGAAAAGGATTCATTGCAATGGCCAAGCGCATTGAGATCAAGGATCTCGACATCTACTACGGCAAGTTCCACGCGGTGCGGAACGTCAACATGACCATCGAGCCCCGCGCGGTTACCGCATTCATCGGCTCGTCGGGTTGCGGCAAATCCACTGTGCTCCGCTCCATCAACCGCATGCACGAGGTCATCCCCGGCGCATACGTTGAGGGCGAGATCCTCCTCGACGGTGTGAACCTCTACGCTCCCAACGTCGACCCCGTGCGTGTGCGTCGCCAGATCGGCATGGTGTTCCAGCGGCCCAACCCGTTCCCCACCATGTCGATTCAGGAGAACGTGCTCGCCGGCGTGCGCCTCAACAAGAAGCGCATCAGCCGCTCCGAGGCCAACGACATCACCGAGAAGGCACTCCGCGGCGCCAACCTGTGGAACGAAGTGAAGGACCGCCTCGACAAGCCCGGCTCCGGGCTGTCCGGTGGTCAGCAGCAGCGTCTGTGCATCGCCCGTGCGACGGCGGTGGAGCCCGACGTGCTGCTCATGGACGAGCCATGCTCGGCACTCGACCCCATCTCCACCCTCGCTATCGAGGAGCTCATCAAGGAGCTGAAGGAGGAATACACGGTCGTGATCGTGACGCACAACATGCAGCAGGCAGCCCGCGTGTCAGATACGACGGCGTTCTTCAACCTCAAGGAGCAGGGCAAGCCGGGCGAGCTCATCGAGATTGGCTCCACCGAGAAGATCTTCCACAACCCCGAACAAAAGGCGACGGAAGACTACATCACCGGCCGCTTCGGCTAAGCCGTATCGGTACTGACGAAGATATTGGAGGGGCTGCCTATTGGGCGGCCCCTCCAACGTTTCTGCTATGCGGCTGTACACGTGCGGTTGGCTAGCCGCACTCCAGAGTGCCGATCGATTCCTTCAGCGCCAGCACGCGTGCCACTGATTGGGCGACGGAGTCGGCGAACCTCGGGTCGTCGTCCATCTTGGCAAGAATGGCTTTGGCCATGTCCTGCGCGATGTTCGCGTCGGCGTTGATGATGAGGTCACCGCCCGCACCGAGGAAACGCACGGCCCTCTCCCCCGCCGGTACGTCGGCGACGGCGCCGGCGGCACCGAGGTCGTCGGAGATGACAACCCCGTCGAACCCAAGGCTGCCGCGCAGGATGTCAGTGATGATCTTGCTGCTGAATACGGCCTTGTGATCGGGGTCGATCTTCTCGAATGTCGCGGACGAGATCATGACCGACGAGGCACCGGCTTTGATGCCGTCGATGAACGGCTTCCACGACGGGTCGTCGACGACGGTGGTCTGGTCGATGGCCTCGTCGTTATCGGTGTTCTGCTTCACCTTGCCGAGCCCTGGGAAGTGCTTGAGGCTGGTGGCCACGTCGGCTTTGCCCATGGACTGCACGAAGGTGACGACGCTGTCCGCCACCTTCTCCGGATCTGAGCCGTACTGGCGCTTGAGCTGTCCGACGGGGGCGTTGCTGGCAGCGAAATCGTCGGGCACCACGTCGGCGACGGGCGCGAGGTTGAAGCGTACTCCGGCGCGCGCGAGCTCTTCCGCCCACGTTTCCGATTGGGAGTGGAAGGCTGTCTCGTTCATCTGGCCCTGCGCGACGGCGTCGGGGATGCGGGTAAAGCCTTGCCCTTGCAGGCGTTGCACCTGGCCTCCCTCTTGGTCTGCCGCGACGAGCACGGGGACGTCGGCGGTGCTGAGCGCTCCGACGCGAGCCGCCAGCGCGGCGGCGTCGGAGCGATTCACCTTCGAGTTGCCGAGCAGTACAACCGATCCGGCCTTTGTGCTGCGCAGGACGTCAGCCGTCGCGGTGTCCAAGTTCGATGTGGATACGCCCACCATCAGTAACTGGCCCACCTGCTCTTCCGCAGAGAGCGCCTCAGCCTCCGCGAGACACGCACGGGGGGCCTCAGGCGTCGCGGATTGGTTCGACGCTTTCGTACCCGGCGATGCACTACTGCCCGCCGATGGAGTCGTCGACCCCATGTTCGGCGCTGGCGGGTAGATGATGGGGGCTGGAGCGCACGCGCTGAGCGCGAGCACCGCAGCGAGAGTGATAGGCGACGTACAGCGTTTAGCCACGGGCGAGCTCCGCTGGCGTCTTCGCTTCGAGCAATCCGAGCAGTGCGTTCTCGACCACCTCGGTGAGCGCCGGATGAATCCAGTACTGCCCCTTCGCCATCTGGTCGACGGGCAGCCCGAACGACATCGTCTGGATGAGCGGCTGGATCAGCGTCGACGCCTCCGGGCCGATGATATGGGCGCCAAGCAGGTGCCAGGTTGTCGGGTCGGCCAGCAGCTTCACGAAATGGCTGTCATCTTCCATGGCCCACCCGTACGCGACGTCGCCGTACGCCTGCACCTTTTTCACGTACGGGTGCCCCCATTCGCGCAGCTGCTGCTCAGTGGCACCGACGTAGGCGACCTGCGGCTTCGAGAACACCGCGTTCGGCACGTAGCGGTGGTCGGAAGCGATGAGGTTGTCCGGATGCAGCAGGTTGTGTTGCACGGTGCGCATTTCGTGGTTCGCGACGTGCTTCAGCAGGTAGTCCGACGAGACGTCGCCGATCGCCCAGATATGCGGCACGCTCGTGCGCTGATGGGCGTCGACACGAATGCCACCGTCGGAACGCCGCTCAAGGCCTGCCGCGTCAAGTTGCAGCGCTTCGACGTTGCGTTCACGTCCGATAGCGACGAGCACCATGTCGGTGAGGTACTCGTACTCAACGCCGTTCACGTCGGTAGCAATGACGGTGACGTCGCCCGCCGGCCCGGGCTCGAAGCTCGAGACCTGCTGGTTGAGACGCAGGTTGACCCGCTTGGCGACTGCCTCGCCGAAGGCTGCGGAGATGTCCTCGTCGGCGCCTCGAAGCAGGGTTTCAGAGCGGTGCAGAACCGTGACTTCGACCCCGAACGAGGTGAAGATATGCGCGAACTCAGCCGCGATGTAACCCCCGCCAACGATCACGAGCCGATCGGGCAGCTGATCGATACGCATGATGGTGTCGGAAGTGTGAATGCGCTCGTGGAGCTCCTCTGCGCAGGGCACGTCGAGCGTGCGTGGGCGCGACCCAGTAGCCACCACGATCTGGTCAGCTTCGATCTGGGTGTCGCCAATGCGCAGCGTGTGGGCGTCGACGAAGCAAGCCTCCCCGTCGAACACAGTGACGTTGGGGTTCTGACGACGCCACTGCTTGCCGCCTTCGGAGATGGCGTCGAGCCTGGTGAAGATGCGGTCGCGCACGGCGTCCCAGTCGGCCTGGCCGCGCTGCAGGGTGACGCCGAGTTTGCTGGCGTCCTCGTAGGCGCTGGCCAGATCGGCCGGGTGGACGTACATCTTGGTGGGGATGCACCCGCGATTGAGGCAGGTGCCACCGAAGACTGGGTCGCGTTCAATCAGTGCAACTTCGAGATCATCGAATCGCTCGTCAATGAGGGAGTTGCCGGTGCCGGAGCCGATGACTGCCAGATCGAAATGTCGCATATCCCCATCCTGCCATCTGGGGTGAAGCCCGCGTGGTGCGACGGGCGGCGTTAGACTGTTTCCCATGACTAAGGAATGGGCAGTCGTCACAGGCGCCTCCGCTGGCCTCGGCATCGCGTTCGCTGAGCACCTGGCCAAGCAGGGGTCGGACATCATCCTCGCCGCACGGCGCCAAGACAAGCTCGAAGAAGTAGCAGACAAGCTCGCGCACCGATACGGCATCCGCACCGAGGTTCGCGCAGTAGACCTGGCAAGCGAAACAGGCAGAGCTGACTTCGTCGAGGAGATCCACGCCACACCAGTGCACACCCTAGTGAACAACGCCGGGTTCGGATCCGTCGGGAAATTCGCGGAGCTAGCGCCTGCGCGACTCGCGCAGGAAACATCGCTCGACGTCGGCGCGCTCACTGAACTCTCCCGTGCCGTCGTGGAGGGCATGATCGGCAGGCGGCGCGGCGCCATCATCAACGTCGCCAGCACGGCCGCGTTCCAGCCCATCCCCGACATGGCCGTATACGCGGCGGCGAAGAGCTATGTGCTCCAGTTCACGATCGCGTTGTGGCATGAACTCTACGCCACGGGTGTTCGCGCCGTCGCCATCTGCCCCGGCCCCACCGACACCGAGTTCTTCGCCAATGCCGGCGACGACGGTGTGCTCACGCAGCGTCGTCGTCCAGACCAGGTGGTGGAGACCGCGTTCAAGGCCCTTGAGGAGCACCGCCCGTTCGCGATCGACGGCGCCCGCAACCGCGTCTTGGCGTTGGCCAACCGCTTCGTGCCGCGCAGCGTGCAGGCGCGCGTGGCCAAGATGGTGATTCACAACACGTAGCGCACCGGCGAGTGCGCTAGTCAGAGACCCGCACCAACTTTGTTTCAGACACGCTGTTGGGCTGCCCCGCCACATTGATGCCCCGCGCGGTGGCCGCGGCCCTCACTTCATAGGTGCCGGGATCGCTGATCGACAACATCACCGACCAGATGAGCCAGCCCTCGTCGTTTTTCGCGAGGCCCGTTTGCGCGATGCTGCTGGAAACCACCTCTTGCGTCTCGGTGTGGACGAGCGTCACCGTCGGAGCACCATACTCGGGCCTCACCGTGCCCTGGATGGAGAGCGTGCCTGCGGGCGTCACGTCCTGGTTCCTGGGCGAGGTGATCCACAACCCCGGCATCGGGCCAAGCCCATGGCGACGGTAGCCTTGTGGCTTGTTGAACGGTGCGGGCGCAGGAGATCCGTCGGCTTGGAACTGTACGACGAGGCCGGGTCGTTCCAGCAGCTCCGACATGGTGTACACCATTTGCTCGATCGCAGCCTCCTGTTTGGCCGGCTCGATGCCCGAGTACGCGTCGGCGCTGAGATCGACGGTAAGCACCCCGTTGCGCAGTTTCGATCCCTGGTACTTGCCCGTCCACAACGACACGTAGTCGGGGTCGAGCGGCACGAGCGTGATGAGCGATTCGATACCGGTTCGCGACAAGCTCGAAGTCGACGGCAAGTCGCGATACTCCCGGTAGAGCTTGCCGTCGGTGCGCCCCACGTAATAGATCGGCGCGCTGCGCACGACGGCTTGCACTGCCGCCTGCGTGGTGGGCGTCAGGCTTTCGACGGGCGACGACACCACAGGTTCAGGCGCTGCCGCCGGCTCCCGTTGGGTGCCGACCGCCACAATCGAACCCAGCGCGAGCGCCACAATGCTCGCGACGGCCACCAACTGACCGCGCACGCTACCGCGCTCAGGCGACGATGCCTCCTGCAGCGTCGGCGCTAGAGGCTTGGCGGGAGGAACCTTGATCTGGCTCGCGATGGAGCGCAACGCTGCAGTGAGATCGGCAGACAGCGCGTTGATCTGCTCGCCCTCCTCAATCGCGAGCTCCTCGAGCGCGCTCTCGAGCCGCTGGTTGCTGCGGTGCACCGTGAGGCGCATGACTCGCGAGAGTTCCGGACCGAACATGGTCATGAAGTGGCTCACGACGAGGATCTCGGCCGACGAAGCGCTCTGTTTACGAAGGCGCTCGATGAGCGGCAGATAACGGCCGTCGTCGGGGTCAGGAATGTCGACGCCCTCACCGAACGCTGTGCGTGCGAGGTGCACCACCTGTTCGGTGAGGTACTCCACACGCTCCTGCGGGTCAATGAGGCGCTTGCTGCGACGGTGCAACGATCGGAATGCGGCACGCACGATGGGGCCCGCCTCGGTACCCGCCCCCAACAACCGTGCGAGCCGATAGAGGCGGGGGCGCTGCTCCTCATAGAGCTGGATCAGGTCGTCGAGTCCCTCGTTATCGACAGCCATCGATCAGATCCCGGCGTAGGAATGCATGCCGCTGAACAGCAGATTCACGCCCACAAAGTTGAACCAGAAGGTGGCCACTCCAACCAGGCACAGCACCGCGGCAGGACGCCCGCGCCAGCCAGCGGTGAGCGAGGCGTGAAGGTAGCCGGCGTAGACCACCCAGGTGATGAAGCTCCAGGTTTCCTTCGGGTCCCAGTTCCAAAACCGCGACCAGGCGTATTGCGCCCAGATGGAGCCGGCGACGATAGTAAACGTCCAGATGGGGAACGAGAATGCTGTCATGCGGTGGGCGAACGTTTCGAGCTTCTTCAACGACGGAATCCGCGCCAGGTAGCCGGTGAGCTCGGTGTCGTTTCTTTGGGCTCGGGTTTCGGCAGAGTGCCGCACCAGGAATAGTGCGCTCGCGACGGCGGCGATGTTGAATCCAGCGGCAGCGATGACAGCTGCGACGATGTGGATGATGAACCACACCGAGTGGAGTGCCGGCACGAGGGGTGCAACGTCGACGTAGAACACGGTGACCGCCAGCCCCAACATGAGTGCAGCGATGAACGTCACACCGATGCCAAGCCAGCGGGTGCCCCACCGCCACAGCGACAGGAGATACAACAACCCCAAGATGGCGATCGCGGAGGTGACGAATTCGTACATGTTGCCCCACGGAGCTCGCGAGGCCGCGACTCCGCGCAGCACCACGCCCACCGTGTTGAGCAGCCAGCCCACCACCGTCGCAGCCACTGCGAGGCGTCCGTACATGTCGACGTTGAGGCGCTTGGAGTCTTCCGAACCATCCACCGCTCGTTCGCTGGTGAGCCCACGGGCAAACACCCACTCAGCCGTGTGCAGGAAGAATGCGACGACGTATGCAACGGCGGCGGCCACCATCGCCAAGTCAGAGTATTGCGACACCTTATTCCTTCCCCCCGTCCAGGGCTGCGGCGAGCTCGGAGACCTCTTCCTCAAGGCCCGTGGCGGTGTTGCTCCGGTCGAGGCCAGCGACGGTGACATCCTCGTCGCGCAACCGCACGAACATGCGCCTGGGCTTCACGAACAGGCTGAGGGTGAGCCCTCCGATGCCGATCAGCACCGACGCGAGCGCGAGGGGGTTGCCCGGCGTCCGGCTGATCTGCAGCTTCACCCACCGAGAGTAGCCGTCGAACTGCACGGTGCCCAAGTTGTCCGGGAGCGTGAACCCGGAGCCCGGCTTCATCCGGGCACGCAGGCGTTCGCCGTTGTCACCGAGCACTGGCTCTAGGCCGGCTGTGTTGAGGGTGTACACCGACTCGGGCACGCCCGTTTCCGTCGCGGGGTCGCCGTACCAGGCGTTGATCCAGATCTCGGGGTCGAGTGCGTCGGGGAATACCGAGTGCGGGCCCGTCTCGTCGAGCACCGCCGTCGGCAGGAAGATGGCTTCGAATGCGAGGCGCTTGGGGCGCGCGTCGGGCGCTTTCACCACGCCGACTGAGGAGAAATTGCCGTCCTGCGGCAGGAACACCTGCGGGCCAGAGAACGCGACGTTGCCGTCACCGTCGGTGATCGTCATGTGGGCGGCGTACCCGTGGCCGAGGAGGTTGATTTGCGAGCCGCCCTTGGTGTGGTAGGGCGTGTTCACGGTCATCAGCTCTTCGTGGGTTTCTCCGCCTTCCTTTACCGTGACGTGGGCGTCGAACACTCGCGCGGCACCGCGCTGCACCCGTCCCGTCTCGAACTTTGCCTGGAAGCTGTCGACGGTGAGGCTGAATTCTTCCAAGTCATCGGTGTTCACCCATCCGCCGGCGGTGAAATCGTCGTACTGGGTGATGACGTTGGTGAATCCGCGCCCCTCAACAACGACGACGCTGCCTTGGAATCCTCCGAGGTTTGACCACGCCAGGCCAAGCAGCACTCCGATCAAGGACAGGTGGAACGTGAGGTTGCCGAACTCGCGCAGGTATCCGCGCTCCGCGCTGATCCCCTCGTCGGTGCGCCGCACGCGATAACGGTGCGCCTTCAGCCAGCGCTCCGCCTCGTCGAGGACTCCCTCGTCGGGCAGAGATTCGACGACGGCGTGCACCGGCATCTTGTGCAAGTGCTGGGGCAGCTTGGGGGGCGGTTTGCGCAGATCACGCGCATACTTCACGATGCGCGGGACGATGCACCCGATCAGCGAGACGAACAGGAGCAGGTAGATGGCGGAGAACCACGGCGACGAGTACACGTCGTACATGTGCAGCGCCTCCCATACCTTGTCCAAGGTGGGGTGGGCGCGCTGGTATTCGAGCACCTTGATGGGTGCGCTGGGGCGTTGCGGAATAATCGACCCGGGGATGGCGGCCAGTGCCAAGAGGAACAGGAGAATCAGCGCGGTCCGCATGCTCGTGAGCTGATTCCACATCCATCGCAACCACTGCAGCATCACAACACCGTCCCGAAGTTCGCAGCCCACTGGCGCACGCCATCCATGAGCGCATCCCACCATCCGACGAGCATCGCGAGGCCCACCGCAACCATCAGCGCACCGCCGATGCGCTGCACGAGCACCTGATGGCGCTGCAACCACTGCAGCCTGGGCGCGAGCTTCGCGAAGGCGAGCGCGAACACCAGGAACGGCAGGCCAAGCCCGAGCGCGTAGACGAATGCCAGCACCCCGCCGCGCAGGGCCGATGCCTCGTTGAAAGCGAGCGTCAGCACGACGGAGAGCGCCGGCCCGATGCAGGGTGTGAAGGTGAGCCCGAACACCAGGCCGAGGATGGGGCTTGCCGCCACGCCCAGGGTCGGCGTGTACGACGGCCGCCACACGTTCGGTAGCGGCAGGACGCCCATGAACGCCACACCCAGTGCGACGATGAGCGCGCCGACGATGATCGTCACCGTCCGCTGATGCTCGATCAGCGCCGAACCGATGCCGCCGGCGAGGGTGCCCGTCGCGACGAATACGACGGAGAAGCCGAGGATGAACCCGATCGTGCCGAGCACCAGCGGTTGGCGTTTGCCTTCACCATTCTGGATTTGGCTAGGGCCAATGCCCGAGGCGTACGACAAGTACCCAGGCAGGAGCGGCAGCACACAGGGGGACGCGAAACTGACCAGCCCGGCCAGCAGCGCCACCGGAATCGCCAACACCATCGACGACGTAAGCGCAGAGGCTACCCACCCCTCCAGCGGGATCACTGCACATCACCCACCAGCGCCACCAGCGTATTGGCGTCTACCTCGCCGATCACCCGAGCAGCCACCTTGCCGTCGGCGTCAATCACGATGGTGGATGGAATCGCCTTGGGAGGCAGCTGCCCGAATCCCAGCAACAGGGTGCCGTCGGGATCAAAAATATTGGGGTACGTGATGCCGGCGCTGCGCACGAACGCCTGCGCGGATGCCGTCGTGAGATCGCGCGTGTTGAGGCCAAGGAACTCGACGTCGTCTCCCACCCGCTCGTATGCCTCGACGAGCTCGGGTGCTTCGTGCCTGCAGGGCGCGCACCAGGAACCCCACACGTTCACCACCACGACCTTGCCTGCAAAGTCGTCGGTGGAGATGCGCTCGCCGTCATCCATGAGCGACGGTCCCTCCAGCGTGGGGGCTTCCGGGCGTTGGTCTCGCTCCAAGATGGTGACGGTGCCATCACCGATGGCGAACCCTGCGGTGCCGTCGTCGGGGGCCTCCCCTGGCTGCGCAGATGAGCAGGCGGCCAGCAACAGCACAGCGACGCCGGAAGCGATTGCGCGCCTCACGTCCCCACCCGGAACTTCGACGCAGAGGAGCTCTTCGGCAGGAGGTCGGGGATGTGTTCGGCGTACTCGACGCGCACAGGGCGCTCGTCGCGGAAGGTGAACGTCGTGACGGAGCACAGCGTCGTGCGCCGACGCCTCGGGTCGTGCACGAAGGGTCGGCCTTGCACCGCGCGTCGGGCGATGTAAATCGGAAGCTGGTGCGAGACGACGAGCGCGGTGCCACCGTCGCCGGCGGCTCGGGCCGCGTCGCTCAGCGCGGCGAGCATCCGCGCGGCGATGTCGACGTAGGGCTCTCCCCAGCTGGGGCGCAGCGGGTTGCGGACATGCCAGAACATGCGCGGGTCGAACAGCGCACGGTTATTCTCGCCGAACACCTTGCCCTCGAACTTGTTCGCCGCCTCGATGAGGCGCTCGTCGATGATGACTTCGAGCTCGGAGTGCTGCAGCGCTGATGGCGCCATGGTCTCGCGTGCCCGCTGCAGCGGCGAGCAGCGCAGGTGCGTGAGGGGTTCGTCGGCGAAGTGCTGGGCCATGCGGCTGGCCATGCGGTGCCCCAGCTCAGACAAGCCGAAACCCGGCAACCGCCCGTAGAGCAGCCCGTCGGGGTTGAACACCTGGCCATGGCGCATCACGTGCACCGTCGTCGAGTTCGTCATGACCTCAGACTATGACTTCGCTGCAACCGTCTTCCGACGACGCCGGCGTTTCCGTTCGGAAGGTTTCTTCAGCGGCTCGCCCTGGGCGATCTGTGCATCGCGACGGCGCTCGGCGAACCGCGCCAACCCGTCGGCGATGGCGACGACGGTGGGCGACTCAGCAATCACGTCCACGCGCAGCCCGTGCTCCTCGCAAGCGGCGGCCGTGGCCTCCCCTGCGGCGACGATCACGGATGCCGCGTGCGGCTTGCCGGCAATACCGATCATGTTGCGCACCGACGATGCGGTGGTGAACACGACGGCGTCAAACATGCCGGTCTTGATGTCCTCGCGGATCTCGGCCGGCGGAGGTGCCGCCCGAACCGTGCGGTAGGCGGTGACGCCCTCGACTTCCCAGCCCAGGTGCGTAAGCCCTTCGACCAGCGGATCGATTGCGACGTCGGCGCTTGGCACGAGCACGCGGTTGATCGGGTCCATCAACTCGTCGTAAGCGGGGAACTCGGCGGACAGCCCGGCGACGGTATCCGAGCCCGAGGGCGTGAGATCAGCGGTGACGCCGCGTCGGCTGAGCGCTTCCTTCGTGCCGCGCCCCACCGCCGCGATGGAGATGCCGGACATTGCGCGCGAATCGAGGCCATATTCTTCGAGGCGTTCCCACACTGCGACGACAGCGTGTGGCGAGGTGAACACGCACCATAGGAATCGCCCGTCGACGAGGCCACGCATGGCGCGCTCCATGCCCTGCTCGGTGCGCGGCGGCTCGATGGACATCGTCGGGATGGTTTCAAACACGGCGCCGTACTGGGCGAGCTCCTCGCCGAGGTCGTCCAGCGAGTCTTTCGTGCGGGGGCTCAGGACGCGCCAGTCAAGCAGCGGCTTCTCCTCGAACCATCCCGTGCGACGATCGCGCTGGGAGTCGATGGAAGGGCCAGACACGAGATAGCAGTAGTCGGAGTCGACGTCGGGCATGGAGCCCCACGTCACCACCTTGCTGCGCTGCCCCGTCGTGCCAACGCCTTCCAGGATGCATACCGCGTCGGAAGCGTCGAAATGCTCGAGCGCGACGTCGGTGACCGACTGCACCAGCTCGCGCGACGTGTGGACTGCGACGGTCTTCGCCGACGGCCACTCGTCGGTGGCGGGTGCCTGCACGGTGGCGTCGAGGAACGCGGCGCTGCCCTGGATGGGGATGGCGCCGTAGTTCAGCATCGTCGTCCAATGGTTGACGCCGGGAATGATGTTGATGCGCACCCCGGCGGCTTCCACGTCGGACATCACACTCGACGGGTCGGCGTCGAAGAAGTGATCGGCGCGCTCGAGGCGCACCACCTTCAACCCTTCGCGGGCTGCGTTCAGGAGCTGCGACGTCTCGTCGTCGGCAGCATGCTCGACTCTCGCATGCCCGATACCGAGTCGGCACACTTCCTCGACGTCGACGTCGGCATCGACCACCACGAGGTCGGCGAAGTGGAGGGTGCGTGCTCCCAACAAGGTGAGTAGAGCGAACTCACCCGGACCGGATCCGACGAAGGTGACAGACCCTAGACCTACTTCACTCACTGCCTTCTCCTATAGCCAGTTCGCGAGCGCAGCTTCATCCACGAACCAGTAGCTGCGCACCACGTCGTCGATGATGAGTACTGGGACGTGGTCCGAAAACTCCGCCTTCAAGGCGTCGTCGGAATCCACATCCACCAGTGCATACGTAGCTCCGCGCGCGAGGCAGGTGCGCTGCACAATGCGCTCGGCGTCTTCACACAGGTGACAGCCGGAGCGGGTGAGCAGGCGAACCCGCGCTGCGGGAGCCACCGGCGTTACTTGCCTGCGCGGCGACGCTGGATACGAGTGCGCTTGAGCAGCTTGCGGTGCTTTTTCTTGGCCATGCGCTTGCGGCGCTTCTTAATGACAGAACCCACGTTCAGCCTTTCTGGACAGCTTGTTCGGGCCGCGGTTACGCGACAGGACTCCCCATGGTAACGCGCGGAGAGTGCATCAGCCTAATAACGGCGTTCATCTACTACGACCGGTAGGCGCTTCATCGTTCGGCCAGCTCGGCCGCTTTGGCCGCGCACGCCTCGACAGCGTCGAGCATGGCCGCGCGCACGCCATGGTCGTCGAGCACACGCAGCGCGGCAGCCGTTGTGCCGCCGGGCGAGGTCACCTGTTCCCGCAGTTCGACGGCGGTACGGCCGGACTCCTCGAGCAGCTGGGCGGCGCCGAGGAACGTCTGCGTGGTGAGCGTCGTCGCCTCGTCGCGGGTGAGGCCTTGATGTACGCCGGCCTCGATCATCGCGTCGGCAATGTAGAACAGGTAGGCGGGTCCGGAACCGGAGAGCGCGGTGAGTGCGTCGAGGCACTGTTCGTCGGTGATGATGGTCTTTCCCACCGCGCCGAAGAGCTCCTGGGTGCGCTGGACCTGTTCGTCGGTGGCGTGTTCGCCTGGAACGATGCCGCTCATGCCCTGGCCAACCAGCGCGCCGGTGTTTGGCATCACGCGCACACACGCGGTGCCCGTTGGGAGTTGGGCCTGCAGTTGCTCGAGCGTGACACCTGCCGCGACGGAGACCACCAGCGCGTCCGGCTTCGGGCGCAGCGCAGCGAGGACTTCGTCGAATTGGTACGGCTTGACGGCCACGACGATGATGTCGGCGCCGGCTGCCTCGTCGAGGCTCACACAGCGCACACCGAAGCGCTGCTCAACCTCTGCGGCGCGAGCTTCGGAGCGTTGGACTACGACGATGTCGTTGGCACTCCAGCCCGCCGCCAGCCAGCCGGAGAGCAGGGCACCGCCCATGTTGCCGGCGCCGATCAGCGCGAGCGTCATGCCAACAGCTCCGCGATCTGCACCGTGTTGAGTGCCGCCCCCTTGCGCAGGTTGTCGCCGGAGAGGAACAGCACCAGCCCGGTACCGTCAGCCACAGACTGGTCGACGCGGATGCGCCCGACAAGGGTGTCATCGCCGCCTGCCGCCGCGAGCGGGGTGGGAACGTCGGCCAGCTGTACCCCGGGTGCGTCCCGCAGCGCGGCGCGGGCGTCGTCGGGAGTAATTTCGCGGGAGAAGCGTGCGTGCACCACGAGCGAGTGGCCGGTGAAGACGGGGATGCGCACGCACGTGCCGGCGACGGCCAGTTCGGGGATGTGCAGAATCTTGCGCGATTCGTTGCGCAGTTTCTTCTCCTCGTCGGTCTCGCCGAGCCCGTCGTCGACGATGCTGCCGGCGATGGGTACCGCGTTGAACGCGATCGGCGCGACGTAGGGGCCGAGGTCGCCAGGCCGCATGAGCGAGCCGTCGTGGGTGAGGCTGCGAGGATCGTCGACGGTGCCTACCTGCTGTGCGAGGGTGTCGACGCCGGTGAGCCCCGAACCGGAGACCGCCTGGAACGTGGTGACCTGCATCGCCTCGAGTCCGGCCGCGTCGTGGAGCGGCTTCATCACGGGCATGGCTGCCATCGTCGTGCAGTTGGGGTTGGCGATGATGCCGATCTCCGCGCGGTGCACATCGTCGGGGTTCACCTCGGAGACGACGAGCGGCACGCGGTCGTCGAGCCGCCACGCCGAGGAGTTATCGACGACGGTCACCCCCGCTGCGGCGACCTTCGGCGCCCACTGCTTCGACGTGCCCCCGCCCGCGGAGAACAATGCGACGTCGAGGCCGGCGAAGTCAGCCTGAGCGATATCTTCTACGACGACGTCGGCACCGTCGTACTGCACCGTCTTGCCGGCCGATCGGTGTGAGGCGAATGCGCGCAGCTCGTCGACGGGAAAGCTTCGTTCGGCGAGCACGCGCAGCATGACGCTGCCTACCTGACCTGTGGCTCCAAATACTCCAACACGCATGGCGGCCAGTCTACGCAGACTGGCGCATCGTCGACGGCGGCGTCCGAAGCGCGTGCTGGCTCACGCGAACGGGAGGTACACGAGTAGCCCGGCGCCGAGAAATGCGAATAGATCAAGCAGCACGTGGACGATGACGAGCGGCATCACGCGCTTCAGCTTGAGGAACAGCCACCCGAATATGAGGCCCATCACCAGATTGCCGAAGAACCCGCCGAAACCTTGATAGAGGTGGTAGCCGCCGCGAATCAGTGCCGAGATGACGACGATCACCCACATCCGCCCGCCGCGCTGTGCCCAACGTGTGAAGAGGTAACCGATCATCACGACTTCCTCGAGGATGCCGTTCATGAACGCCCGTCCGACGAGGATCGACACCGTCCACCAGTGTGTCGTGAGGTTCGCCGGGCTGACCTGCGTGTTGATGCCAATCCGGACAGCGAAGAGGTAGAAAGCGAGACCAGCCACGCCGATCACGGCGAAAATACCGAAGCCTTGCGCCAGGTCGCGTCCTGGTTTGCGCAGGTCGAACCCCATCGCCTTGCAGGGGCCACCGTCGGGAGGGAAATAGACCCACAGCAGATACAGCACCAGGGCCACCGGCATGAGCGGGAACAGCGTGCCGGCCAGCTGGTAGGCGAAATCGAGCCATGGCCGATCTGGTGTGCGCGAGGTGTTCATCGAAGTCACCTGCTGGTTGAGCACCATCTCGCGGGTGAGTTTGTCCCAGATCGATAGCCCCGCGTACACGGCAGATTGGCCGAGCGAGAGCAGCAACACGACGGCGATCTCCACCCCGAGGCGACGCCGCACGTCGCGCGGGGCAACGTCGGTGTTCGTCATCGTTTGTCGAACACTGCTCGGAGGTAGCCCCAGGCGGTCTGTGGCCTGCGGGCGACGCGGGTGAGCAGGTACTCGTACCAGCCAGGGCCATACGGCAAGATCACGCGCGAACGCTGACCAATGTCGGCCAACCTGCGCTGTTCGAGCGGGCGCACACCGTAGAACATCTGGAACTCGATATCCGCGACGGGGTTACGTCGGCCAAGCTCTTGGGCGATGGCGATGATGCGGGGGTCGTGGGAGGCGAGCATCGTGCGCGCGCCACCTTCCAGAGCGAGGCGCAGGCAGCGCACAAGGGCTTTCGACTTGAGGTGCTCATTGTTGTAGCCGAGCGCACGGGGCACGGGGTACGACCCGATGCACAGTCTGAGCCGCGGGGAATCGTCGAGGAGGTGCTGCACGTCGCGCTCGGCGCGGCGGATGTCGACGGGCAAGGTGAGCCCGAGGTCGGGATGATCGGTGTGCACCTCACGCCAGAGCCGGAGGGTGTCGCTGTACTGGGCGGCCCCCTGCATTTCCAGCGTGACGAGGGCACCGACGGCGGCGGCATCGTCGGCAAGTGCGCGAAGCGTGGCTCTCGCTTCGGCCGTAGAGGTGCGGATCCCCAGCTGCGAGGGCTTCACCGACAGTTCCACCCCGCGGGCATCGTCGCCGAGGTTCGCGAGCAGCTCTTCGAGCGCCGCCGGCGATTCCGCTTCCGATTCGCTCGTGGGGAGGTAGGTGTAGCCGAGCTCGAGCCCTTTGGAGCGCAGGTCGAGGCCGGTTTCGACGGCGGTGGTTGGCACGACACCGGCAACGTAGGGGCGGGCGATCTCTTCCAGCGCCCCGGACGCGAGTGCGGCGCGTTGCACGCGCTTCGACCGGATCACGCGTCGCAGCATGCCGTGGATCATCGACGCTCCTTGCCAATCTCGAGGTGCTTGCGGGTGTTGGCGAGCACGTCGGCGAGCATCGTCGCACGCTCGTGGCGGGACCGGGCGCGACGGGTGGACACCTCCACCACGACGTGGCCCTCGTAGCCCATGCGGCCGAGCTCTTCGACCACGTCCCACGCGTTCTGGTCGCCCTCGCCAGGCAGCAAGTGCTCGTCCTTGAACGAGCCGCGCCCGTCGGTGAGGTGCACGTGTTTCACCCTACTCCCCCATGCGTGGAGGAGATCCATGGTTTGCAGCCCAGCAGTCGATGCGTGCGAGAAATCGAGGGTGAGGTGGTCGTAGTCGCGGTCGGTGGGGTCCCACGTCGGAAGATACATGGGCAGCTTGCCCGCTGGAGAGCGCCACGGGAACATATTTTCGACGGCGAACGTCACCCCCGAGGTGTGGTTGAGCCGGCGAATGCCCGCCTCAAACTTCGCCCCGTATGCGCGCTGCCACCGAAACGGCGGATGCACGACGACGACGTCAGCCCCCAGTTGCTTGGCCGCCTCGGCTGACTTCTCGAGCTTCACCCACGGATCACTCCCCCACACCTGCGGCGTGATGATCAACGTCGGGGCATGCACTGACTGCACTGGAACCTTGTGGTACTCGCTGAGCTTGGCAATCGCGTCGACGTCTGTGCTCAGCGGATCGATGCCCACCATGAGCTCCACACCGTCGTAGCCGAGCTGCGACGCGAGCTCGAATGCGCTCGCGGAACTCTCTGGGTACACCGTCGTGGTCGACAGCGTGACGGTTGGACTAGTCACGGCTCCCACATTACAAGGGTCGCCGTGCTGGCGGCGACCGCGAGGGCCCAAGCGGAGGGGCACTGCGGCACCCCGATTCGGAGGAACGGTGCCCCGTCGTGTTGAATGGGGGCATGATGCACGTGGACCACTTGATCTTCGCGGCAGGACCCGATGGTCTCGAGGCCGATGCCGCTCGTCTTGCTGAGCAACTGGGCGCGGAGTACAAGGACGGCGGGGTTCATCCCCGGTTCGGCACCCGCAACCACATCATCCCCCTCGCGGACGCTCGCTACATCGAAGTAGTGGAGGTACTCGACCACCCTGCAGCTGAAAAGGCACCGTTCGGGCAGGCCGTGCGGTCGCGTTCCAACATGGGCGGCGGCTGGATGGCTTGGGTGGTGAGCGTCGACGACATCACCCCCATCGAGGACCACCTGGGCCGCAAGGCCGTCGAGGGCTCGCGCGTGTTCCCCGACGGTCGTCGCCTCGAGTGGCTGCAGATCGGTGTGCGCGGGCTGATTGCCGACCCGCAGCTGCCCTTCTTCATCCAGTGGAAGTCCGACGCCGACGTGCGCCCCAGCGCCCTGCACGGCGAGGTGAAGCTCAAGGGCTTCGAGGTCTCAGGATCGGCCGAGCGCTTGAGCGAGTGGCTGCAGCACGAGATTTCGGACAATCTCGACGGCGTCGAGTTCCATCTCGTTGCGCCGAATGCGATGCCCGGCATCAGCCGTGTGCGGTTCGAATCGGGCGCCAAGGGCGAGGTTATTCTCTGACCTTCATCGTCGCGATCGACGGCTTCGGGGCGAGCGGGAAGTCGTCGCTGGCTAGGCAGTTGGCGTGGCAGTACGCCGGCCAGGTGGTGACGCTTGACGATTTCGCGCGCCCCGGCACACCCACTTGGGAACATGAGCGCTTCATCGACGAGGTGCTCCGCCCGCTGCGCGAGGGGCGCGAAGCCTCGTACCAGCGATGGCCCCACGATGCGGCAACGCCTGTGGGCGCTGGCGTCGTCGCGCCTGGGGGTCTGGTGATCGTCGAAGGCGTGTCGGCGTTGGCGCTCGCGGTGGTGGAGCGCGTCGGGCGTTGGTGGGATTTGTCGCTGTGGCTTGATGTCAGCGAGGAGGAGCGCCGACGCCGCATCTCGGCCCGCGACGGCGACGGCCTCGCTGAGCGGTGGGTAGATGAGTGGTGGCCATCCGAGCGCAGATACTTCCGCGACGAGCGCCCCCTCGACCGCGCCGACTTCATCATCCGCGGCTGACCCACCGCCGCTGCCCTGCGCGGGCCCGGCCAGGTTGCGTCATCGTCGGCTCCCCGCCCGGCAGGTGCAACCTGTGCGGCAACAGAGCGGATCAAGTGTCACCTGCCTCCCGACGACGGCGCCCCCCACCGAAGCAAGTGACACATGTTCCGGAACTAAGCCGCACAGGTTACCCCTGCCCTGCGGGCGGGGACACCAGGGCGACGAGGACCTCACTCATCGTGCTGAGTTGGCCGTAGGATGAGGCCATGCCCAGCCAGTTCGACCGCCTGCTCTACGTCGACGATTCAGGACGCCCAAGTGCCGGACGTGTGGTGTACGGATGGATCAGTTTCGAGCCGTGGCAGTGGCGCGACGTCCTGGGCGCGTGGCTGGATCTGCGAGCCTCCTTATGGCGTCAGTTCCGTGTCCCAGTCACGCAGGAGCTCCACACCACCGAGTACGTGAATGGGCGCGGCCGAATCTCGACGAACCCGCCCGATGCATTCCTACGAAACGGGCAGACGCTCTGGCGCGACTTGGGCAAACAGGTAGCAATTGCATGTTTGCAGACGCTGTCTTCTGTTCAAGGGCTGCGCATTGGCGCGATCATCGCGACGCAGGGACCAGGGAACCTCGCTCACACGAAGCGCGACCTCTATGCGGCGCTATTGACATCGTTTGAGGAAGCGTTAGCCGAACGGGATGCGCTCGGCCTTGTTTTCGTCGACGGCGATGGGCGGGACACCATGTATCGCGACGTCCACCGCTCGCTCCCGCGTCGGACGCGTCGAATCGTCGAAGATCCCATCCACCAGGACTCAAAGACGTCGCAGTTGATGCAGATGGCTGACCTGGTTGCGTGGACAGCGAATGCTCACGCGGATCCTCCGCCGAAGCTCCCCGAAGCCCAGAAATGGTGGGCCCAGCACCTCGAGGTTCGGGATCCCGCACGCCAGCCACAGCTCGTCGCACTCTAGAAACAGCAAGACCCCCGAACACCGCAGGTGCGGAGGGGGTCTGCGTGCTCAATGTTACCACGGCTAGCCCACCGCCGCTGCCTGGCGTGGGCCCGCTCGGCCGGGTTGCGTCGGCTCCCCGCCCGGCAGGTGCAACCTGTGCGGCAACAGAGCGGATCAAGTGTCACCTGCCTCCCGACGACGGCGCTCCCCACCGAAGCAAGTGACACATGTTCCGGAACAGAGCCGCACAGGTTACCTCTGCCCTGCGGGGGACACCAGGGCGACGACAGCACCGGCGGGTTTTGTCAGAGGTAGCGGGTAGGTTGCTGGCATGGCGAAGAAGCAAGACAGCTACCAGTGCACAGAGTGCGGTTGGACGTCGACGCGATGGGTCGGCCGGTGCGGCGAGTGCCAGGCCTGGGGGTCCGTCGTGGAACGGGGTGCGCCGAAGCTGCGCGAGGTGGCCACGCACACTCCCGCGGCGAAGGCGCTGCCCATCTCGCAGGTGCCTATGGAGTCGGCCAAGCGCTACCCGACGATGATCGGCGAACTCGACCGCGTCCTTGGCGACGGGCTCGTCCCAGGCGCTGTCGTCTTGCTGGCCGGCGAGCCAGGCGTCGGAAAATCGACGCTACTGCTCGACGTCGCGGCCAAGTGGGCGTCGGCTCAGCGCACCACCTTGTATATCTCCGGCGAAGAGTCGGCCTCGCAGGTGAAGTTGCGCGCCGAGCGCACGGGCACCGTCGTCGACGATCTGTACCTCGCCTCCGAATCCGACCTCGGCACCGTGCTCGGCCACATCGAAGAGGTCTCTCCCAGCCTCGTCGTCATCGACTCGGTGCAAACCATCACCACCGCCGAAGCCGACGGCGTACCCGGCGGCCCGTCGCAGGTGCGTGAGGTCACCGGCGCCCTTGCGCGCGTCGCCAAACGCGAAAACATCGCGGTGATCATCGTCGGGCACGTCACCAAAGACGGGTCTATCGCCGGCCCGCGCACCATGGAGCATCTCGTCGACGTGGTGTTGTCATTCGAAGGCGACCGCCATTCGGGGTTCCGCATGGTCCGCGCCACGAAGAACCGCTTCGGGCCCGCCGACGAGGTCGGCTGCTTCGAGATGGATGAGTCGGGCATCGTCGAAGTGCCAGATCCGTCCGGTCTGTTCACCACCCGCCATGAGGAACCCACGCCCGGCACGTGCGTGACGGTCACGATGGAGGGCCGCCGCCCACTGCTGGCAGAGGTGCAGGCCCTCGTCGCGCAATCCACCAACGAGAAGAATCCGCGCCGCACCACGCACGGGCTCGACGGGTCCCGCATGGCGATGGTGCTCGCCGTACTCGAACGCAAGGCCCGCTTGCCGCTGTTCGGCAACGACGTGTACGTCTCGACGGTGGGCGGGGCCCGCGTCACCGACCCATCCGTCGACCTCGCCGTCGCCATCGCCGTCGCCTCCGCAGCACTCGATCGCCAGCACCCGCGACGCGTTATTGCGCTCGGTGAGGTGGGCCTGGCAGGAGATCTCCGACGAGTTCCTGGCACCGAGCGGCGGCTCGCCGAAGCAGCCCGGCTCGGCTTCGAACTCGCGCTCGTCCCGAAAGGCTCCCGCGACGTCACCGCCCGCGTGCCCAAGCTCGGCAACCTCAAGGTGGTGGAAGTGCCCACCCTTCACGACGCGCTCGGTGTGCTCGACCTTCGCCGCGCGGCGCGCGAGTAGCCCTCCCCCGGGCAACGATGCTGTGCTCGACAGGAGCCGGTGACCCTACGCTGCACTACAGTCCTGTGCACTCACACGAAAGGGCGCAACGATGACGGACTTCCGCCTCGAGCCAACAACCCATGTCGGCGCTGCAGCACGCCGGTTTGAGGATCTTGCGACATCGACGAACCACGCACTCGGATACGTAGAATCAGGTCCAGGAACACTCAAGCAAGTCGACGGGCGAATCTGGATGCTGGCCTTGGGCGGCCATCAGGACTTCGTGGGGCACACGGAACGCAACATCCAGCGCGGCAAACAGCTCCTCGAGGCAGCCCGTGACGCCTTGGACGCTGTGCAGGAGCGATACGACTCGACTGAGGAGGACCACCTCGTCGGTGTAGCAGATCTCTTCGCCGACATCGGCGGCGCATCTAGCAGCGAGCCGCTGGCTGACCACGGCACCACCGCCGACTATGGCACTTCTCTCCCCGCGCACGAGATCCCGCCGGCCGAAAACTTCGAAGGCATCCCCGACTGGGCGATCATGATGATGGAGTTCGGTGGATCCTTCGTCTCCCCCCACATATTGGGCGATGAAGGTCCTCGAGTGGACCATCGGGACGAACCCCTTGGACTGGGCAGTTGCCCAATTCGCCGGTGATTGGGACCAAGTCGCGAAGGCAGGCAACGCGTTCACGAACATCGGCGCCTACTGGACCCAGATGGGCACCGTGACCACCGATGACTGCGCCGTGCTGATGCGCGGGTGGGAGGGCGACGCAGCGCGCTCCGCCGAATCCTGATTCCGCAGGTTGGCCGAGGCGCACACCGAGCAGGAGCCGGGCCTGACGGAGATCGGCAGGCAATACAGGACGTTGGCCCAAGGCATGCATCTCACCGCCAAGGGAGTCGGCGCTCTGCTGGGCCTGCTTGCGGACATCGTCGCCGGTGCCGCAATCCTTGCTGCCGCCATTGCTGTGGCGTCTGCCAGCGTGGTTGGTGCGCCCGCAGCAGCCGCAATGACCACGTCCCTGGTGGCGATGCTCGAAGCCGCGCTCGGTGTGTGGGGCACCGTGCTCACTGTCCAAGGAGCGACCGTCGGCGCAGCGCTGCTCTTTGCAGGCGTGGTTGCCGGCGCATGCTCACGCATCGGCTCGATCGAACAGTTGGAGATGCCCAATGGCGAATAACCCACAGCACACGCCGAGGGAAAGCAGCCGCACCGGACTGAGCGATGATCATCCCTTCGCCCAGCTCGTCGGGCACGACCGGAGCCTGATGGCGGCGATGGATCTGGCTCTGAACACGTTAGCGGAACAAACGAGAGACCCCGAGCTTGCCGAACGCATCGAGCAGGCGCGCGAGGGACGGCTGGGCTTCACAGAGCTCATGGAGAACCGTGCCTTTCGCGAACAGTTCAGCACCGGAGCAGAACGCACCGAGGAGCGAGTGGCGTCAGCGCGGGCCGCGATGGACGAGGAGGAGCTCGAGGAACTCAAAACTCGAGCTCGGCAGATGCACGAGCGACTGACCTCTTCAGGCGAGACGGGCGAAGCCGTCCGCCGAGCACTGCAGGCCTTCGAACGCTGAGCGGTTGCTCGCCGCCCGGCGAGCCGTGCGTCGATCCTCGTGACTCCGCGAACGTGCTTAGCCCAGTGTCGACATCGCGATCACGGCAACGACGATGCCCGCCAATGCGACGAGGGCCCACCTTACTGCTCCCTTCCCCAGCAGCACGTTTCCTGCTTGACGGGGCTGGGTGAGCGTCGCCTCTCGCCAAACTCCGCCCAAGCACCACCATCCCCAAGCAGTCACTAGCAGCCCTCCGCCGGCGACCCAACACTGCCACTGCTCCGTCAGGAACGCCGTCACGAACTGGAACACGGCGATACAGGCGAACAGGACGGCGATCACACGCCCCACGATCAATAGCATGCCCGTCACCCCTGCCTTAGACGGAACTCGACGTCGAGCTTCGCATCCAGGTGCACGTCCCAGATGATGCCCGCGTGGCACGGCTCCGTATGTTCGCGCAGCAGGTCGGGATTGTCATCGATGTGTTGGATGGTGAGGATGCCGATGGCCTTGGTCTTCACGAGAGTCTCCCACTGTCGATGCCGTACACGAATGGTACGGCACGGGAGTTGGTGATCAGCCGATGACAGACACACCAGAAGCCGCGGCCACTCCGCCCCTCTCAGCGTGGCACCACTTGACGAAGATGTTCAGGGCCCAGACCGTCCTCGTCGATGCGCTCGAACGGCGCAAATCGTTCGATGTCCACTGGGCGGTCCTTACGCGGTAAGCCTTCGACGACGAGCAGGTAGGACTCGACGACGAGTTCGTGGACGTGCCGCTCGTCGAGCTGGTCGCCCGCGCGCAGGCTGACCCAGTGGCGCTTGTTCATGTGGTAGCCCACCGTGATCTGCTCGAACTCCGCGACGAGCGCGAGGACATCGTCGGGGCTCGCTTTGAGGTTCACGATGGGTTCGCCGTCGTGCTCACTGAGCAGCACGAACACCTTGCCGCGCACCTTCCAGACGTCCCAGGAAGGGCCGAAGGGATGAGTGAGCGTCGTCGCCGGCAGCTCCTCGGCTTTTGACGACGCCCAACGCTGGATCTGGTGGTCAGCCACCGACGATCCGGTATCTCTGATGCACGGGTCGATGATACTCGCCTCATGCGGCGTGCTCGACCTTCACCGTGCCGGGCGCGAGTAGCCCTCACGCGCAGCACGCCTCAGCTCACCCCTGCAGCGCCGCGAGGAACCGCTTCGCCAACGCCGCCAACACGGCATCGCCACCGGCCGCGACGCGTTCCAGCGCCGGCACGGCCGCCTCGCCCAGCTGCCCCAACGTCGACACGGCCGTCAACCGCACGGGCTCGTGCTCATCGGCCACGCGTTCCTCGACGGCGTCCGTCGCCCCGGCAGCGTGCTCACCCAGGTACCCGAGCGCCTCGACGGCGTGGTCACGCACGTCGGCATCGTCACTGCCGAGCGCCTCGACAAGCACCGGAACACCAGCCTCACCGAGCTTTCGGAACGCGTCTGACAAGGCGTCGCGCTGCCATCCATCGCCGTCGCCCAACCGCTGACCCAGCATCGACGCGGCCCGCGCACCGCCGGTATTCGCCGCCGCCCGGTAAGCCTTAAGTGCCACGTCGGGGTGCTCGTCGAGCACCAGCGGGGATACCTTCTCGAAGTGCGCCGGGTTACCAATTTTGCTGAGCACGTGCGCTCCGGAGAAGCGGTCGTGCGGGGCGTCGCTGACGAGCAGTTCCAGCAGCTGCGCCTCGGCCTCGTCGGCATGCTGCACGAGCGCCCAGGTGATGTCTTCGCGCACGTGTCCGTCGGGCTCCACACGCAGCCGCTCGATCAACACGTCCACTACCCCATCGGTGTGGGTGGTTCCGAGTTCGAGCGCGGCGTGGCGACGCGCGGTCACCGTCTCACCTTCCCGCAGCGCAGTGATGGGGTCTGTCATGGCTCTCCTCTCACACGTACCTAATGCCATCGTATGGGCCACCACTGCGAAATCCCGGTGCGTTCGCTACAGGCACATGAGGAACGTTCAGTATCCTGGTGTGTATCCCACGAGGAGGGGCCCGTGTCTCGATCCATGTTGCAGCGCTACCTGAAGCAACTCGCTCCGGGCACACCGCTGCGCGAAGGTATTGACCGTATTCTCCATGGCCGCACCGGCGCGCTCATCGTGATGGGCAACAACCGGCAGGTGCAGAAGGTGTCGTCGGGCGGCTTCACAATCGACGTCGACTTCTCCGCCCAGGCGCTGCGCGAGCTCGCCAAGCTCGACGGCGCCATCATCCTCAGCAACGACCTCACCCGCATCGTCGCAGCAGGCGTACACATGGTGCCGCCTGGCGATCTCCCCACCGCCGAAACCGGCACCCGCCACCGCTCCGCCGACCGCACAGCGCAGGCCGCCGGCGTGCCCGTGATCAGCGTCTCCGCGTCGATGGGCACCGTCTCGCTGTTCATCAACGGGCGCCGACACGTCGTCGAAAAGGCCGGCGACGTCATCAGCCGAGGCACGCAGACCCTCGGTGCCCTGAACAGCGTCGTGCAGCGGCTGGGGGAAACCGTCAACCAGCTCACCGCCCTCGAAGTGGCGAACCAGGTGACCGTCCGCGACCTCACCGCCGTCGCGCACCGTTACGAGCTGGCCCGACGCCTCTCAGCCGAGATGGACTTCAACATCACCATCCTGGGCGCCGAAGGACGCCTGCTCGCCATGCAGCACGCGGAGCTCGCCGCCCCGCTCAACGATCTCGCCGAGCTGCTCACGAAGGACTACGCCCACAACCTCGAGACCCCGTCGGAGTTCCAACTCGACAGTCTGCAAAACTTCACCCCCGAAGAGCTCCTCGGGCACCACCTCATCGCGGAACGCATGGGCTTCGGCCACGCCGTCCACTTGGAGCAGCACCTCACCACATACGGCTACCGCGCATTGACGACGATCGGCCGTCTGCCCGCGGGCATCGTCGACCTCCTGCTACCGCAACACTCGCTGCAGGAGCTCCTCACCGCCAGCAGGGCCCAGCTCATGGAGATCGACGGCGTTGGCGAGCAGCGTGCCCGACTCATCCGCGACGCGCTCTTGCGCATCGGCGAATCCGCATTCGCCCGCTCTGATCCCTCCTGATAAGGTTCTGAACACCACAGGGGAGCGCCACAAGGGCGCTGAGAGTGCAGGAGCTGCAGACCCTCAACCTGATCCGGTTCGTACCGGCGTAGGGAGTGAGTAATTCTCCTTGGCTTTGGCCAAGCCCAACAGACCAGGAGGAATAATGAAATTCCGTGTTCTCGCCGTCGGGCTCGCTGCCCTCGCCGTCGCCGCATGCGGATCGGGTACCGAGTCGACGAACGAATCGGCACCGGCCACAGAAACCAAGAAGCTGACAGTCGTGTCCCACGCGTCGTTCAATCTTCCCGACGAGCTGAAGGCGAAGTTCGAGAAGGAATCAGGCCTCGAAGTCACCTACTCCCCCATGGATGACGCGGGCGCCATGGTGAACCAGCTGCTGCTCACCAAGGATTCCCCGCTCGGCGACGTCGTCTTCGGCATCGACAACACCTTCGCTTCCCGCGCGGAATCCGAGGGCGTCATCGACCCGTACCTCTCCGACAAACTCGACGAGCAGGCCAAGGCCATGGCCACCGAGCAGATGTCCCCCATCGACTTCGGCGATGTGTGCATCAACGCTGACCGCCAGTGGTTCGAGGAGAAGAAGCTCGAGATCCCGGGGACCCTCGACGATCTCACCAAGCCCGAGTACAAGGACCTCCTCGTCGTCTCCAGCCCGGCGTCGTCGTCGCCTGGCCTGGCCTTCATGTTCGCCACCATCGGCGCCAAGGGGGACGGCTGGCTCGACTACTGGAAGCAGCTCGACGCCAACGGCATGAGCGTGGTCTCCGGCTGGACCGAGGCTTACAACGTCGAGTTCTCGCAAGGCGAAGGCAAGGGTGACCGCCCGCTCGTGCTCAGCTACGCTTCCTCTCCCGCGTGGACGATTGGCGACGACGGCGAGTCCACGACGGTCAACCTCCCCGACACCTGCTTCCGCCAGGTGGAATACGCAGCCGTGCTGAAGGGCGCAGCCAACCCGGAGGGCGCCAAGAAGTTCGTCGACTTCCTGCTCTCCCCCGAGGTGCAGGCCTCCATCCCGGACAACATGTACATGTACCCGGCGCTGGGAGACACGAAGCTACCTGAGGATTGGGCGAAGTTCGCACCGCTTGCTGACAAGCCCATCGAGCTGTCCCCGGACAAGATCGACGAAGGTCGCGAAGACTGGCTGAACGAATGGACCGAGGCCATCGGTCAGTGACGAGGCACCTTCCTCGAGCTGGCGCCGTCGCGTGGGTCATCGTCGCGGCGGTGCCAGCTGTATTCCTCACCCTCTTCTTCGCCTGGCCAGCGGCGACGCTGGTAGCGCGAGGTTTCCACGACGAGACGGGCTGGACGCTCGACGGGTTCGTCAAGGTGGCGACGTCGCAGCGCACCTGGCGAGCCTTGTGGTTCACCCTCGGCACGGCGTCACTCGCGACGCTGCTGTGCGTCGCGGCAGGCATCGTCGGCGCCTACGTGCTGTACCGGCTCCGCTTCCCCGGCCAGCAGTTGCTGCGCGGGCTCGTGACCGTCCCGTTCGTACTCCCGACGGTGGTGGTGGGCATTGCGTTCAGTGGCCCGCCGCCGGTGGTGGGGATTGTGCTCGCGATGGTGTTCTTCAACTACTCGGTGGTGGTGCGCACCGTCGGGGCGCTGTGGGCTCGCATTGACCCACGCCAGGCGCAAGCCGCGCAGGCGCTCGGCGCGTCGCCGCTGCACGCGAGCCTCACCGTGACGCTCCCCGCGCTCGTGCCCGCCATCGTCTCCGCGGCGTCGTTGGTGTTCCTGTTTTGCGCGTCCGGGTTCGGCATCGTCATGACCCTCGGGCGCGGCAAGTACCAAACCATCGAGACGGAGATCTGGTTCCAAACCACCCAGGTATTCAACCTCTCCGCTGCCGCCGCGCTCTCTATCGCGCAGGTGGTCGTCGTGACAATCTGCTTGTGGATCACGAGTGCTTGGCAGCGACGAGCCCAAGCTGCCCTGCGCCTCCTGCCAGAGAGCACGAGCAGCGATGCGCTCACCTGGCGCCGCGACTGGCCGGCGCTCCTGTTCACGGGCGCGGTGTGTTTGTTGCTGCTGGTGGTGCCGCTCGCGGGGCTCGTGGTGCGCTCGCTGCGGGTGAATGGCGAATGGAGCCTCGCCGGGTATCGGGGGCTGCTCGACGGGCAGCTCGGGTCGGCGATTCGCGCGACGCTGACGACCGCCGTCGCCGCGGCCATCATCGCGCTGGTGCTGGGTGTGCTCGTCGCGCTCGTGGTCTCGCGTCGCCCGCGGTCTGTATCCGGGCGTTGGTGGCTCGGCGCCACTGAGAACGTCTTCATGCTCCCGCTCGGGGTATCGGCGGTTACCGTCGGGTTCGGTTATCTGATTACGCTCAACCGCCCGCCGCTCGATCTGCGCTCGTCGCTCGTGCTCGTACCGATCGCGCAGGCCGTCGTCGCGCTGCCGATGGTGGTGCGCACCCTCCTACCCACGCTTCGAGCCATCGACCCGCGCCAGCTGCAGGCTGCGCAGGTACTCGGCGCGTCGCCGCTCAGGGTGTTGACGACGATCGAGCTGCCGGCGCTTGGGCGGGGGCTTGGCCTCGCCGTCGGGTTTGCGCTCGCCACCAGCCTGGGAGAGTTCGGCGCGACGAGCTTCCTCGTCCGCCCCACCGAACCCACCCTGCCCGTGCTGATTTTCCGGCTCTTCAGCCGCCCGACCGGCGGCAACTATGTCATGGCGATGGCGGCGTCGGTGGTGCTGGCAGTATTGACGGCAACGGTGATGGTCGTCGCAGAGCGCGCACGACCGAAGGAGGTCGATTCCTGGTGAGCAACGGTCTACGCGTCGAGAACGTGTCCGTGCGATACGGCGACACGCTCGCCGTCGACGACGCCTCGTTCGAGGTTGGGCCCGGCCACGTGCTAGCGCTGCTGGGCCCGTCGGGGTGCGGGAAATCGTCGCTGCTGCGGGCCGTGATCGGGCTCGAGCCGTTATCTGCCGGGCGCATCATGTGGGATGACGAAGATCTCGCCAACGTGAAGGTGCACAAACGCAAGTTCGGCCTGGTGTTTCAGGACGGCCAGCTGTTTCCGACGATGACCATCGCCAAGAACGTCGCCTACGGCCTGAACGCCTTCGACAAGCTGGCGAAGCGCCGCCGGGTGGAGGAGCTGCTTGATCTCGTCGGGCTCCCCGGCTACGGCGACCGCAAACCCAACGAGCTGTCTGGCGGGCAGGCACAGCGCGTGGCACTGGCCCGCTCTCTCGCGCCGAGCCCGCGCATGTTGCTGCTCGACGAACCACTCTCCGCGCTCGACACCGGCCTGCGACGTCGCCTCGCCGACGAGCTGCGGCGCATTCTCACGCAAACCCACACCACCGCCATCTACGTGACCCACGACCAAGAGGAGGCATTCACCGTCGCCGATTCCGTGGCTGTGATGGACGAGGGCAAGGTGCTGCAGCGCGCCGAGCCCGACGTGCTGTGGTCCAGGCCCGCCAGCAAACAGGTGGCGGGCTTCCTCGGATTCCACACGTTCGTCGACGCCCCGACGGCGCGGGCCCTCGGATGGAGCGGCACACTCGACGACGGCTACGTGCTCGGTATCGGCGCCCGCAGCCTCGAGCTCGACGACCACGGCGTCACGGTGCCCGTCGTCGACCAATCCATGACCGTCGACCACTTCGTGATCACCGTGCAGCTTCCCGACGGGCAACGTGCCACCGTCGAGGCTCCCCAGCGCATCACCGACGAGCAGGTGCGCGTACGCCTGCGCTCCGGGGCGATCACGCCGGCTTAGCTACTGCCTGGGAGCCCCGCGCGCAGGGTGCGGGATTGTTCTTGCACGCAAACAGGGCCGCCACCCAAGTTCGGTGACGGCCCTGTTCGTGCTTGTCAGGCGTTACTCTGCGTCGTCGTTCGACGATGCGGCCTGTTCGAGTTCACCCATCTCGGATTTCTTCACACCAGTGAACTTGAACGGCAACTCAGCGCCTTCTTCAGCGACGTCGACCTGGACGATCTCGCCAGCGCCCAGCTCACCGAAGAGGATCTTCTCGGCGAGCACGTCCTCGATATCACGCTGGATGGCACGACGTAGCGGACGCGCGCCCAGCACCGGATCGAAGCCGCGCTTGGCGATGAGTTCCTTCGCTGCCGGCGTGAGTTCGATACCCATGTCCTTGTCGCCGAGACGACCTTCGATCTCGCCCACCATGAGGTCGACGATGCGCTCGATGTCGTTCTGCGACAGCTGGTGGAACACGACGATCTCGTCGACGCGGTTCAAGAACTCGGGGCGGAAGTGCGTCTTCAGCTCCTCGGACACCTTCGACTTCATGCGCTCGTAGCTCGACTCCTCGTCGCCCACTCGGCTGAAGCCGAGCGACGCACCGCGCGAAATGTCGCGAGAACCGAGGTTCGTCGTCATGACGATGACGGTGTTCTTGAAGTCCACCACGCGACCCTGCGCGTCGGTGAGACGCCCCTCGTCGAGAATCTGCAGCAGCGAGTTGAAGATGTCGGGGTGCGCCTTCTCGATCTCGTCGAACAGCACCACCGAGAACGGCTTGCGCCGCACCTTCTCGGTGAGCTGGCCGCCCTCTTCGTAGCCGACGTAGCCAGGAGGCGAACCGAACATCCGCGACGCTGTGTGCTTCTCGGAGTACTCCGACATGTCGAGCGTGATGAGCGCGTCCTCGTCGCCGAACAGGAACTCGGTGAGCGCCTTCGTGAGCTCGGTCTTACCGACGCCGGACGGGCCCGCGAAGATGAACGAACCGGACGGGCGCTTCGGATCCTTCAATCCGGCACGAGTGCGGCGGATCGAGCGCGAGAGCGCCTTCACGGCGTCCTCCTGACCGATGTAGCGCTTGCCGATCTCTTCTTCCATACGCAGCAGACGCTGCGACTCTTCCTCGGTGAGCTTGAACACCGGAATGCCCGTAGTGCCCGAGAGCACGACGGCGATCTCTTCCTCGCCGACTACCGCGGGGATGTCGGAATCGCCCTGCTTCCAGGCCTCTTCCTTCTCCGCGCGCTGAGAGCGAAGTTTCTGCTCCTCGTCGCGCAGCCGTGCAGCCTTCTCGAAGTCTTGCGCGTCGATCGCGGCATCTTTCTCGACCTTGTTCTGCGCCAAGGCGTCGTCGAACTCGCGGAGGTCCGGTGGCGCCGTCATGCGCTGGATGCGCAGCCGCGCGCCGGCCTCGTCGATCAGGTCGATGGCCTTGTCGGGCAGGAAGCGGTCTTGAATGTAGCGATCAGCGAGCGTGGCCGCCGCCGAGAGCGCTTCGTCGGTAATGGTGATGCGGTGGTGCGCCTCGTAGCGGTCGCGAAGGCCCTTGAGGATATCGACAGTGAGCCCGACCGACGGCTCCGCCACCTGGATGGGCTGGAAGCGGCGCTCCAGCGCGGCGTCCTTCTCGATGTGCTTGCGGTACTCGTCGAGCGTGGTGGCGCCGATGGTCTGCAGCTCACCCCGGGCGAGCATGGGCTTCAAGATTGACGCTGCGTCAATGGCGCCTTCGGCGGCTCCAGCACCGACGAGCGTGTGGATCTCGTCGATAAAGAGCATGATATCGCCACGGGTTTTAATTTCTTTCAGCACCTTCTTCAGGCGCTCCTCGAAATCACCGCGATAGCGTGAACCCGCGACAAGCGCACCCAGATCGAGGGTGTAGATCTGTTTATCGCGCAGCGTCTCAGGAACATCGCCGCGCACAATTGCCTGGCTCAGGCCTTCCACCACTGCGGTTTTACCGACGCCCGGCTCCCCAATCAATACCGGGTTATTCTTCGTGCGTCGGCTGAGCACCGTCATGACGCGCTCAATTTCGTGGGTGCGCCCAATCACCGGGTCGAGCTGGTTTTCTCGTGCGGCCTGCGTGAGATTGCGGCCAAATTGGTCGAGAATCTGCGAGCTCGATTTCTCAGGCCCTGCCTCCGGGGCGCCAGCCATCGACGCTTCGCGCCCCTGGTACCCCGATAGCAACTGCAGCACCGTGGTGCGAACGCGGTTGAGGTCTGCACCCAACTTGATCAGCACGGATGCTGCCACGCCCTCACCCTCGCGGATCAGGCCGAGCAGCATGTGCTCCGTGCCGATGTAGTTGTGATTCATCTGCAGCGCTTCTCGCAGCGAGAGCTCAAGCACCTTCTTGGCTCTCGGCGTGAACGGCACATGCCCCGTCGGGGGCTGTTGACCAACGCCGATGATTTCTTCAACCTGCTCGCGAACCTGTTCCAATGAGATTCCCAAGGATTCCAATGCCTTGGCCGCGACGCCTTCGCCCTCGTGGATGAGCCCCAGCAGGATGTGCTCCGTGCCGATGTAGCTGTGGTTGAGCAGCTTCGCCTCATCTTGAGCGAGCACGATCACGCGCCTCGCGCGATCAGTAAAGCGTTCGAACATCCGTCCCTCCATGTTGAGTGCAACCCAGCTTACCCATGGATACACCGAACCTGGATTCTCTCATCGCGAACACGGCCACAAGCGGGCCAACCGATCAGTTCGCGGCGAGGTACGCCTCCATCACGTCGGCCGGAATGCGCCCACGCGACGACACCTCCATGCCGTTCGCGGCCGCCCAGGCACGTACTTCACCCGGCGCCACCTTCGCGCCACCAGCTGCGGCGGCCTTGCGCCCGCGACGACGGGTTGCCGACACCTTGCGGCCGTGCTCGATGTAGGGAGCGAGGGCCTTCTCAAACTTCGCGGTATTGTCGTCGTTGAGGTCAATCTCGTACTGCACACCGGCGAATGCGAATTGCACAGTAGCCGTTGCCACGCCTCCGTCGATGTCGTCGACGAGCGTTACTTCAACCTTACGAGCCATTGTCATCCTTTCAGAATTGAATAATTCAGTTCCCAGGGTACACGAGCTCGATATCAGAAAGGGGCGTTGTGATACGTCGCCAGCACTATTGCATCGGAGCGATGTCGCTGCCGGGGCATGCACATATTTCTCTCGGCTATCGCCACCCCACAAACACGGGATTTATCGCCGTGGAAGCTGATGTTGTTGACGGGCTATGGCGCAACGTCGTGGTCCAGCCTGGTTACGGCCATCGTGGCGCGGAGAAACTCTTTGAAGTACGCGATTGGCGAGCAGGAATCATGTTGGCAGACCGCCACGATTGGCTCTCAGCATTCTCCGGCGAGCTGTGCGCAACCCTCGCCATTGAGCAAGCCATGCGGCTCGTCGCACCACCCCGCGCCACCTGGCTGCGCACGCTCCTCGCCGAAACCGCGCGCATCCACAGCCACCTCTCGTTCCTGTCCGTGCTCCTCGACGGCGACGCCGCAGCGCAGCTGTGGGCCACCGTGGATGCGATGCGCGACGCCGTGCTCGCGTGGTCAGGCAACCGCATCCACCCCATGCTGAACCGCGTGGGCGGGCTCGCGTCGGACATACCCGGCGGCTGGCAACTCCCCCTCGACGATGTGCTCCGCATCGCAGACCTGTGCGAGCAAGCACTCGGTGCCACCGAGCGCTACCGCGACCTTGCGACACTCGACGCCAATGCCTGCCGGGCATATGGGCTGTCGGGCCCTGTCGGGCGCGCTGCCGGCCTCGACCTCGACCGCCGAGCACGCGGCTACCTCGCCTACTCGGACGTCTTCCAGCCGGCACCCACGCGCACGGCAGGCGACGGGCACGCCCGCCTCGCGGTGCTCGTCGACGAGCTGCGCACCTCTGCCGCCATGGCAGACGCACTGCTCGCGGGGGTGGCTGACCGTCCGGGTGAAGTGTCTGTACGTCTCGCGCGTCGCCTCAAAGTCCCCGAAGGAGAGCACTGGGCTGAGCTCGAGGCACCGTGGGGCATCGCTGGAAGCCTGCTCGTGTCTCGAGGCGGCGCAACACCCTGGCGTCTAGCGCTGCGCACGCCGTCGTTCGCCAACCTCTCGGCACTCGGGCAGGCGCTGGAAGGCACCCCAGAAACGCAGATCGCCGACGCCGTCGCCACCGTGGGCTACGGCGTCGGCGATGCCGACAAGTAGTTCGCCGTTCAGGCGTGCTTGCGGAGGTCTTCGCCAAGCACTTCGTCGAGGTGGAGCTTCGCGAGGTCAATGATCGTCGGATGCTCATCTTCGCCCCAGATGTCGCCCACCTGCGGGTAGAGAGACGAAGCTTCGGGGAGCTCGACGATGGAGTGCTCCTGGTCGGCCTCGTCGAGCTGCGATTCGAGCTCGGCGATCCGGGCAGTGAGCTCTTCAATGCGCGACTGGCGCTCCGCCACCTCGGCACGCAGCCACGCCGCGTTGCCACGCATGGAGCTCAGCTCCTTCTTCGCGGCCCCAAGCTGCGAACGCAACTTCGCGATGATGGCATTGAGGTTCTCAGCGCGAGCGTTGAAGCGATCGATCATCGCCACCGAATCGGCGTGGTGCTTGTCGGAAAGCGCCATGCGGATATCAGACTCGCGACGCAGCGCCTCGCTGTGCTCCTCGCGGATTCGCTTAACCTCAAGGAAAGACACATACAGGGCAAATATCGCCATCACAATGGCAACCACAACACCTGCGCGCACCACCCAGATATTGCCGAACATCGACGCTACTGCTGCAAGCGCGCCAATACCGAGGATGAGCAGCGCAGTGTTTCGTTCGTTCTTTGACGATGCGAAATGACGACCAGACATGGTTGCATGCTAACTGTTACAACTTCTTTATGCGACGGTTGCGTCGGCGTGGTGCGTATCTTTTTCGTCCGGGGGTTGTTGGATGCGCAAGCGGTGTTCAATCATGGAGCCTGCCACCGCTAATAAGATGCTCGCGACGAGCGTTCCGCCCCCGTGTATCACACGCTGCAGCGGTGTTTCCGCCTCGATAGCGGACACGAATTTCATCACGTACACCGTGTTGGCGCCCGCCAGCGCCGCGCCGCTCAGTACCATCGCCTTCCCAGTGATGAGGGCAACCATGGCTTCCTGCGAACCGAGCTTGCGCTCCTCTAAACGCTTCGGAATGCACAGCGCGTAGACGATGCCGACGAGGCTCACCACGCCCAGCGCGACGGGCACCGTCCACGGCACCACCGGTGGGTAGGCGGCGAGGCGATCGTAAATCGCCAGCCCACCCCCCATCAACAGAGCCCCCGCCAGGACGGCGACGACCGCCTGACGCGGGGTGGTGAGCGTGACCTTACTCAAAAGCCCGTTGCCGCCGAGATGACGATGTCGCTTCGGAGGGTGACGCCGTCGGTATCCATATCTTCGACGAGGTCAGCAATGGGGCCGTGCCCCTCGAGCTCGCCATCCGGATCGACGTCGAGCCACGGAACCAGCACGAAGGCGCGCTCGTGAGCGTAGGGGTGGGGCAGCTCGATGGCATCCTCCGAGACGCGCTTGCCCACCATGATGATGTCAATGTCGAGCGTGCGGGGACCGCCCGGAATGGTGCGCTCGCGCCCGAAGTTCTCCTCGATGGCATGCGCACGGTCGAGGAGCGTGAGTGGCTCCAGCGTCGACTCCGCGATGACCACCATGTTCAGAAAGTTCGGCTGGTCTTGCACCTCACCCCACGGCTTCGTTTCGTACACCGGGGACACCTCAACGAGCATGAGGTCAGGGGTATCGGCGAGGAAGTCAACGGCCTCTTGGAGGATCTCTGCGGAATCTCCCTGGTTCGAGCCGAGGCTGAACACGACCTTCGAAATGGGACGCAAGTTGCCGAGAGTGTCGACATCGAGGTCAAACGGTGCGTTACTCATGTCTGTCTGCTCCTAGTGATGGTGACCGCCACGTCGGTGAACGCCGGGCGAAGTGGGGCGCTCGGCTTATGCACAGTAACACTCACTGACGAGGCGAGCGGCTGGCGTTCCAGGATGGCCTGGGCAATTGCCTGCGCCAGTGTCTCGATCAGCTGGTAGGGGCCGGACTCGACGGTGGCTACCACCAAGTCGGCAACCTCCGAGTAGTCGATCGTGGACGCGAGGTCATCGTCACTCGGCCAGGATGCCACGGCCATGACCACGTCAACGACGAAATCCTGCCCGTTAGCTCGCTCCTCGGGAAGGACTCCGTGGAAGCCTCGGGCGCGTACCCCCGTCAGCGTGATGGTGTCGATGGTTCCTCACCTTGCTCGTTGGTCACTGTGACGTTGTGGATACTACCCGAGCGGGCGAAGCTCGGCAGCGTCAGGGCGAAGGTGGCTTCCGACGATGATCGCGTCACGCTGCATGGGCACCTCGTGTGTGCGCACTGCCCAGACGCCGTGGGCCGCGCACCAGGTGGTCACTGCGGCGGTGGCGACGTCGCGATCCTGAGCCTCGGCGAGGAAGCGTTTGCGGGAGGCGCCGACGAGGATGCGATGCCCGGTGGCTCGCCACGCGGGGAGGTCGTTCAGGATCTGCCAGTTATCGTCACTGGACTTCGCGAAGCCGAGCCCCGGGTCGAGAATGATGCGCGAGGCACGGATCCCGGCGGCGACGGCGGCGTCGCGGCGCGCGAGCGTCTCGCCGAGCACCTCCGCACGGACGTCGGTGTAGTTCGCGAGCGAGTTCATCACGTCGGAATGCCCGCGCCAGTGCTGCAAGATGTAGCAGGCGTCGGAGACAGCGACCGTCGCGAACATGTCGGGGTCGGCGAGCCCACCGGAGACGTCGTTGACGATGGCAGCCCCGGCGTCTATCACCGCGCGGGCAGTCGTGGCGCGCATGGTGTCGACCGAGACGGTGATGCCTGCTGTCGCAAGGCGTTCGACGACGGGGAGCACCCGTCGCAGTTCCTCGTCGGCGTCGACGCGAGCCGCGCCTGGGCGGGTGGATTCCCCGCCCACGTCGATGATGCTCGCGCCCTGGGCGACGAGTTCGTGGGCGTGCTCGCAGGCGGCGTCCGGGTTGGCCCAGCGGCCGCCGTCGGAGAAAGAGTCGGGTGTGACGTTGAGCACCCCCATGATGAGTGTCTGCATGCTCAGCGCCCCAGGATGAGGCCCATTGCCTCCGCACGGGTGGCGCTGTCGCGCAGGACGCCGCGCACCGCGCTCGTCACTGTTTTCGAGCCCGGCTTGCGCACGCCTCGAAGCGTCATGCAGGAGTGCTCCGCTTCCACCACGACGATCACCCCGCGCGCGTGCAGTTGCTCCACCATGGCCTCAGCGATCTGGGTGGTGAGGCGTTCCTGGACCTGCGGGCGGCGGGCGTAGATGTCGACGAGGCGCGCAATCTTGGACAGCCCCGCTACACGGCCGCCCTTCTGGGGGATGTACCCGACGTGGGCCACGCCAGTAAATGGCAACAGGTGATGCTCGCAGCAGCTCGCCACCTCGATGTCTTTCACTAGCACGAGTTCCTCGTGGGATACGTCGAAGGTTGTGCCGATCACATCTGCCGGATCTTGGCTGAGGCCGGCGAACAGCTCGGCGTACGATCGGGCGACGCGCTGTGGGGTGTCGCGCAAGCCGTCGCGGTCAGGGTCGTCGCCGATGGCGAGCAGAATCTCGCGCACCGCGGCTTCGATGCGCGGTTGATCGACGCTCACTCGGGCCTCGGCGGCTGCGGAGGCTGCCAATCAGATGGCGGGCGCCACCCAGGGGTGTCACCCGGAGGGATGCCGCCCGGCTGCGGCGGTGCCGGCGGCTCGGTGCCCGGCTGGGGTGCGGACGGCGGAGCCCAATCCGAGGGGCCAGCCAGCGGCTTGGGTGCGGAGGCACCGTCGGGATCCGCGGGGGCTTCCGGCGGCGTCACCGGCGGGATCGACGACGGCACGCGGTTGGGCGACCCCGTCCAGGCGGGGCGCTTGTCGCGTCGGCGCAGGGGCTCGAAGATCTTCGCCACTTCAGCCTTCCCCAGGGTTTCCTTCTCGAAGAGCTGTCGGACGAGCTCGTCGAGCACGTCGCGGTTCTCCTCCAGCACGTCGTAGGCTTCCTGGTGCGCGGCGTGAATGAGCTTGGCCACTTCTTCGTCGACGATGCCGGCCAGCTCGTCGGAGTACTCCTTGCTGGAGTCCGTGCCCTTCATGCCCATGAATGGCTCGGAGTCGCCGCCGCCAATCTTCACCGCGCCGATGCGTTCGCTCATGCCGTACTGGGTGACCATGGCGCGGGCCACCTTCGTCGCCTTCTGGATGTCGTTGCTCGCCCCGGTGGTCGGGTCGTGGAACACCATCTCTTCGGCGGCGCGGCCTCCCATCATGTAGGCCATCTGGTCGAGCAGCTCGCCGCGCGTCTGCGAGTACTTGTCCTGGTCAGGCAGCACCATCGTGTATCCGAGCGCTCGCCCGCGCGGCAGGATCGTCACCTTCTGCACCGGATCATTGCCCGGCATGGCTGCCGCCACGAGCGCGTGCCCACCCTCGTGGTAGGCGGTGATGAGCCGCTCGCGATCGTCCATGAGGCGCGTCTTCTTCTGCGGCCCAGCGATCACGCGGTCGATGGCCTCGTCGAGTTCTTTCTGGCCGATCATGTCGTAGCCCAAGCGGGCCGCCAGGAGCGCGCCTTCGTTGAGGACGTTCGCGAGGTCGGCGCCGGAGAACCCGGGCGTGCGCCGCGCGATGGAGGTGAGGTCGACGTTCGACGCGAGCGGCTTGCCCTTCGCATGCACCTTGAGGATGGCCTCGCGCCCGGCCGCATCGGGAGCCTCGACGGAGATCTGCCGGTCGAAACGTCCGGGGCGCAACAGCGCTGGGTCGAGCACATCGGGGCGGTTCGTCGCCGCAATGAGGATGATGCCGCCGCGCGAATCGAAACCGTCCATCTCAACGAGCAGCTGGTTCAGCGTCTGCTCGCGCTCGTCGTGACCGCCGCCCATGCCGGCACCACGGTGCCTGCCGACGGCGTCGATCTCGTCGATGAAGATGATGGCGGGCGCGTTGTCTTTCGCCTGGGAGAAGAGGTCGCGGACGCGGGATGCGCCAACACCGACGAACATCTCGACGAAGTCGGAGCCCGAGATGGAGAAGAAGGGCACTCCGGCTTCGCCTGCGACGGCGCGGGCGAGCAGTGTCTTACCGGTGCCGGGCGGACCGTAGAGCAGCACGCCCTTGGGGATCTTCGCGCCGAGCTCGGCGAACTTGTCGGGCTTCTCGAGGAACTCCTTGATCTCGACGAGCTCCTCCACCGCCTCGTCGGCGCCGGCCACGTCGCTGAAGGTGGTCTGCGGGGTGTCCTTGCTCGCGAGTTTGGCGCGCGACTTCCCGAACGACATCGGCCCGCCTGCGCCGCCCTGGCTCATGGAACGGTAGATGAAGAACATCACACCAATGAGCAACAGGAATGGCAGGAACGAGAACAGGAAGGTGGAAAACAGCCCTGGCTTCGGGTTCTCTCCGTTCCAGCGCTCGAGCGTGCCCTGCTCTCGACGCTCGTTGAGGAGTTTCACGATGTCGGCGGCCTGCTGCTCACCCACCCAGGTGCTCCTCGTGCGTTTGCCGTCTTTATCGACGATCTGGATCTGTTGTTCACCGTCGACCAGGATTACCTCGCGCAGCTTCTCATCGCTTTCGAGCACCTTGATTGCCTGGCTCGTAGGCATGTTCTCGAAGCCGGTGAAGGAGCTGAACAGCTGCCACCCGAGCATGAGCACAATGACGATGATGAGGATCCACGCCACTGGGGACTTGAAGAATTTCTGCAAGGGTGCCACCACTCAGTAAAGACGAAAAACAGCAAGCCGAAGCCTACCAGCGCGCGCCAAAGATGCATCCCCGAAGCTAGGGAGGTCCAACTGCGCTCCTAACCCGATATCCACATTCGTTTGCCGAAACCAGCCAAATCGGCCCCTGCGCCGAAACGAATGTGGATATCGGGTTAGGTATCGGCGGATCAGCTGTAGATCTCAGGCTTCAGTGTGCCGACGTCGCGCAGGTTGCGGTACTTCTCGGCGAAGTCCAGACCGAAGCCGACGACGAACTCGTTGGGGATGTCGAAGCCGACGTACTTCACGGGCACATCGATCTTGGCCGCGTCGGGCTTACGGAACATCGTCATGATCTCGATGCTCGCCGGGCCGCGCGAGGCGAGGTAGTTGATGAGGTAGCTGAGCGTGAGTCCGGTGTCAATGATGTCTTCCACGACGATGACGTGCCGGCCTTCGAGATCCTGTGAGAGGTCTTTCAGAATGCGCACCACGCCGCTCGACTGGGTGCCCGCGCCGTAGGAGGAGACGGCCATCCAGTCCATCTGGACGTGGCTCTTCATGGCGCGCTGCAGGTCTGACATCACCATGACCGCGCCGTTCAGCACTCCAACGAGGAGGATGTCCTTCCCCTCGTAGTCAGCATCGATTTGGGCGGCTATCTCCGCGATGCGCTCAGCGATCTGGTCGGAGGTGTAAAGCACGCGCTCGAGGTCTTCAGCAATATCGGCAGCATCCACGTTTCCTCACCCTACCAATCTGAGCTCGTTCTCGGCACGCTGCACCCTGCCTCCCGGAACGTCGATGGGGCCTTGCCCTCGCCACGATGTGATGAGCGCGTCGACGGACAACACGTGCACCATCGCCGGCTGCGCGCCCTGCGCTTCAAGCCACGCTTTCAGGAGCCTCCAGCGCAGGGCGTCGGGGAGCTCGCAGATGTCGTCGACGATCAACGTCGGCGTGGCCGGGGGGTCGACGAGCGCGTCGAGGGCGTCGGCGTCGGCTCTGGCCAGCGACGCCGTCCGCGCGAGGTTGGGCGCGAGATCCCTCCCGACGATCTCCTCCAGCCCGGCGAGCGCACGGCGCACGCGCACCCGCATGAAGGAGAAATCGTCGTTCATCGGGTCGTGCCACGGGGTGACGCCCCACTCCGCGCAGGCCTGCTCCGTGGTGGCGCGGCGGAGGCCGAGCAACGGGCGCAGGAACGGGCCGCGTCGGGCGGGCATCCCGGCGACAGCGCGCGTCCCGGATCCGCGCATGAGGCCGAGGAACACCTGTTCGGCCTGGTCGTCGAGGGTATGCCCGAGCAGTACCGGGCGCCCGAATGCTTCCAGTGCCGCGTAACGGACGTCGCGGGCGGCCGCCTCGAGGCCGTCGGCGCCGGGTTCGACGGTGACCCGCACCGTGCGCGCATCGATGCTGTGGCAGGCCAGTTGCTCCTCCACCTGGCGGGCGACCTCGTCGGAGCCTGGTTGCAGCTGGTGGTCCACGACGACAGCGAGGGGTGCTCCCCCGCCGCGTCGCGCCGCCCACGCGGCCCCCAGCGTGAGCGCCATGGAGTCGGCGCCGCCGGAGCACGCCACGACGACATCGCCACCCGGCCACATCTGAGCGACGGCGCGGGCCACCTCCAGCGACGCCGGGCCGAGTTCGCGCCTAGCCATGCACCCTCCGATACCACAGCGCAGGGTTTGCGATCTCCTCGCGCGTCGGGAGGTTCTCCGCGGCGTCGAATGCGGCATCGAGCGGATTCGGCTGGCTGGGGCCGTCGTCGGCGTGCATCTGCTGCACCTTGAGGCAGAACTGGCGCCCCTGCGCGTATTGGGTGCCTTTGTCGAGTAGCCCGCCCCCGCGCTGGGGCCGTGAGCGCTCGAGCACCCGGCGCATACGCTGCACGTGGCGGATGCGCCCCGTGCGGTCGGAGACGTAGTCAGCGTGCCCTTCGAGGAAGGTCATGGTGGCGATGATGCGGTTGATCGATGCCCTGCCACCAGCATCGCCCACCAACTCACCGAGGTAGCCGGTGAGCCATGGCGCACGGTCGAATTGCAGCGCGTGGGCCTGTTCGTGGGCGGCCACCCACAGTAGGAACGAGCGCTCGTCGAAGCCGTATTGGTGCTGCATGCGCCACAAATTCGGGGCGACAAGGTAGAGGCTTCGGCTGCCTGAGAAGGCGTCGTATTGGCCAAGCATCCACCGCGATCCGATGCCTAGCCCCACGCCCACGCCCACGCCCAGCACGCGCGCGGTGAGGGCGCGCCAGAGTGTCGGGGAACGACGGAGCCACCCCACCCAGTCGATGGCTGCCTGTGCGACGTTGGTGGCGGCGACGACCCAACCGTCGCGATCTACGACACGGATGTTGGACGCACCACGGGCGGGAACTTGCATCGCCGTCGCCGCTAGCTCGGCGGCCTCGCGCGCGCGGCGCCGCACGCTGGCGACGTAGCGGTGCGCCTCCGGGCGCGAAACGGCGGGCAGGTCACCTCGGCCCAGCTTGGCGACGGCGCGGGCGGTTGCCCAGTGGAGTTCTGGCGCGGCGTCCATCAGCAACCGCACCCTGTGACCGTGCCGACCACTTGGTCTTCCAGCACCTTCGCGGCCCACCCGTCGACCTGTCCGTTGAGCACGATGGCGAAGACGACGAGCGACCCGTCGGCAGTGATGGTGTAGCCGCTGAGGGAGGACACTAGGCTCAACGTGCCGGTTTTCGCGCGGGCGACGCCTCGCGCGGGGGCGCTGACCTCGTCGGTGAAGCGTTCGCGCAGCGTCCCTGTGACCCCCGCGACGGGCAGGCCATCCATGACGGCGGTGAGGCAGGCGTCGGTGATGATGTGGTGGTTGGCGCGCGCGAGCATCGTCGCCGATACGCGGTTGCTGCGCGAGAGCCCCGACGCGTCGTCGAGATGGGCGCCTTGCTCCCAGATGCCGAGTTTGGTGAGCTGTTGCTGGATGGCGGCGGTGGAGCCCGCGAATGTAGCCGGGTGGCCTGTGTGTTTGGCCAGTTGGAAGCCAAGCACTTCGGTGAATGAGTTGTTGGAGCGCAGCATCGCCTGTTGGGTGAGTGCGTGCACGGGCAGCGATTCGACGCTGGCGACCTCCTCTCCCGTGCCCTTGGCAACGGCGGGTGCGCCGCTCACTTGGATGCCTTCTTCACCGAGTTGGCGAGCGAAGATGGCGGCGGCCGCGGCAGCAGGATCGGCTTGACGTGCTCCGTTGACCTTCCCCTCGTCGGCCCACAACGCGCTGATGGGGGTTACCTGGTCGCGGTAGTTCGCGGACCATGTTGTTGCCCAGCCGGAATCTGGAAAGTAGGACGCGTCGTAGCCCAGCGTGACGCTGGTGGTTCCCGCGGCGCGCAGCGCCTTCGCAGTCTGCTGGGCCAGGCTCCGAAGCGACGGCGGCTGGGGGTACGTGCCTGGTTGTGCGGGTTCGCTTGCCAGGAGCGGGTCACCCCCGCCCACCAACACGATGGTGCCCGGGCTGGGCTGGGTGACGGTAGTGGCGAAAGTCTCCCCGCCATCGAAGGCGTTGAGCACCGACGTGATGGTCAGCGTTTTGGTGTTCGATGCGGGGATCAGCATCCGGTGGGAGTCGCGTGAGGCGATCGCTTGCCCGGACACCCCGTCGAGCAGCTCCCACGAGATCACGGCGGGTTTCCCGTCGGGCGTTGCGAGCTTGGAGGTGTCCAGCTGAGCGAGGCGTTGGGCGAGCTGTTGTTTCGACGGGGCGCGGCCCGGCGTCGCGATGGCTGCGGGTGGTTGGAGGTCGCCGACGCTGGGCGGTGTCGGCGCTGCGGAGGGAGCCTCGAATACCGAGGGGGGCACCGTCGGGGATGCCGCGGGGCGGTCGAGGCCGACGGCGGTGGCGATGCGGCCTCGCAAGGCGAGTACGGTGAGCGTGAGGCTGGGCACCAACACGAGCACGATACCGACGGCGACCCACTGCGCTGTCCGAGACTTCGGCACTCCCACCTCCGACAGGGTATTGTGACCTGCAAGTAACACCGATCATCTTAGGAGCCCCGGTCGTGAGCCAAGACATTCACGCATCTCTCGAACCCATCGAGCCCGGCGATCAGGTTCTGTTCGACGTGACGGTGGAGATCCCCAAGGGCACCAAACACAAGTACGAGATGGACCACAACACTGGACGAATCCGTCTCGACCGCACCCTGTTCACCTCCACCCAGTACCCGTACGACTACGGCTTCGTGGAGGGCACCCTAGGTGAGGACGGCGACCCGCTGGACGCCATGGTGGTGGGCGGCGACCCGACGTTCCCCGGCTGCCTTATTGAATGCCGCGCCATCGCGATGTTCCGCATGACCGACGAGATGGGCGGCGACGACAAGGTGCTGTGCGTGCCGACGGCAGACACTCGCCGCAAGCACCTCGTCGACCTCGACTCCGTGCCCGAATACATGCTGCTCGAGATTGAGCACTTCTTCTCCGTCTACAAAGACTTGGAGCCCGGCAAATCCGTCGAAGGTGCCACCTGGACGGGTCGCAAGGAAGCGGAGCAGGAAGTCCTCAGGTCCACCGAGCGCGCCAAGGGCACACCCTTCGAGCACCACCACGTCAACCTGGCCTGACGCTCCCCGGGGTTTCGCTACGCGTTTACGGCGCTACTCAACCACCGGTGCCGACGTCTCCGCCCACCCGACCATCGAGTAGGCGGCGCAGCCGCCGTATCGAGATGCAGCGACCCGTTTTCGATACGCGAGCTCCGCTCGCTACTCAATCACCGGCAGTCCCACCCACCTAGATCAACCCGGGGTCTGATGCGGCGTCTCGGATCGCCTCGTAGGCTGACACCATGCTGAGTCGTGTCCGTACCGTCGACGTGGTACTCGCGCTCTGCCAATTCGCACTGGGGATGATCACCTGGGGATGGGCGCCGTCGCATTCCCACACCTTGTGGCTGCCATTGTTCATCTTGCTCTACGCAGGTCTCGTCCTCCTCCGCCGCGCCGCACCTGCACCGTCGGCTGCCGCAATCTATACGCTCTCGCTCGCCCAGGTGTTGCTGGGCATCGAGCCCGGCCCGATGAACCTCGTCGTGCTGCTTTCCGTGTACTCCGTTACTGCCCACGGCCCCACCTGGGCCAACCGACTAGGGCTCGCCGGTGGCGGAATCGACGCCTTCATATTCGCTGTACTCGTCGCCGGACGGAACCCCAGCGGCGTGATCGTCTACTTCCTACCCACGCTCTTCGCCGTCGGTGTGGCATGGGCGCTCGGGCTCGCGCGCCGCGGCGGAATCACGCAGCAGCGCACCGACGAGGCACGGATCGCCGCCTTGGAATCCGCCAAAAGCACTGACGCCGAACTCGCAGTCGCCGCGGAACGCTCACGGATCGCTCGTGAGATGCACGACGTCGTCGCTCATTCGTTGGCCGTCATCATCGCCCAGGCCGACGGCGGCCGATACGCGGCAGCGACCAACCCGGAACAGGCCACGAAGTCGTTGGAGACGATAGCCGAGATCGGGCGGGACGCGCTCGCCGACATCCGTCGCATCCTCGGCGTGCTTCGCACCGCCGACGCCGACGTCGCCATCGTCACACCCCAACCCACCAGCGACGACCTCGCCGACGTGATCGCTCGCGTCAAGGCGACCGGCATCGACGTGGCGTACACCACGATGGGCACTCCCCGGCCCATGATGCCGGGAATGAACGTCACCCTGCAGCGCGTGTGCCAAGAAGCCCTCACCAACGCGCTCAAACACGCCGGGCCGGGCGCAAAGATGTCTGTCATGCTTTGCTACACCGACGCCGACGTCACTTTGCAGGTGGATGACGACGGTCGCGGCGCGGCGGCGCTCTCCGACGGTGCCGGCAGTGGAATCGTCGGAATGCGCGAGCGCGCTGCCCTGTTCGGCGGCACCCTGCACGCCGGCCCCAAAGCCACCGGAGGGTTCCGCGTCAAACTCACCCTTCCTCTCTCCCCCGACCACGCTCAGGAGTCCACATGATCCGCGTCGCACTCGTCGATGACCAACAGCTCGTCCGAGCCGGGTTCGCCATGGTGATCGACTCCCAACCCGACCTCGAGGTGGTGCTGCAATGCAGCGACGGCGCCGAGGCCGTCGCGCAGATCCCGACGGCGAATGTCGACGTCGTGCTCATGGATGTGCGCATGCCTGGGGTCGACGGCATCACCGCCACCGAACAGCTCGCTGCCCGCCCCGAAGGCGACGCGACACCGAAAATCATCATCCTCACCACGTTCGACCTCGACGAGTACGTGCTGCGCGCTATCAAGGCGGGCGCGTCGGGGTTTCTCCTGAAAGACACCCCGCCCGAGGTCATGCTGGGCGCCATCCGCACCGTCCATGCGGGCGACGCGGTGATGGCGCCGTCGTCGACGAAACGCCTCCTCGACCACCTCGTCGGCATGCTCCCCGACGAGGAACGCGCCACCCCCGCTGCGCTCGACGTGCTCACCGACCGCGAGCGCGAGGTGCTCGTGCTGATGGCCCGTGGGCTCAGCAATCAGGAAATCGCCGCCGAGTTGTACGTCGCGGAGGCCACGGTGAAGACACACGTCGGGCGAACCCTGATGAAGCTCGACGCCCGCGACCGCGTGCAGGCCGTGGTTGTGGCGTACGAAACCGGGCTGGTCACCCCTGGGCATTGACGACTTGCGCGACTGAGCGCACTCTAGATGCCAATTTTGGCCGTTTGGGGGCGGTTTTTGCCATCTGGTGTGCGCTCAGTCGCGCAAACGCCGTCAGCCCCCAGGATGACGTGCAAGACCATCCTCCAGGCTGACGCTTTCCGCGCGGGGGCTGCGTAGCGTTCGTAGCGTCACCCAAATTGGAACCAGATTGGAAAGCGAGTGCACCATGCAAGAGTCATTCGAGGAGCTGCGCGACGTCGCGGCCGCCGCCCGCGATCTGAGAAAGATCTACGGCGAAGGCGCCACCCAGGTTGAGGCGCTGGCCGGCGTCGATGTGCAGTTCAAACGCGGCGAGTTCGCCGCGATCATGGGGCCATCGGGCTCCGGCAAATCCACGCTCATGCACATGCTCGCCGGCCTCGACCGCCCCAGCTCCGGCCTCGTCTGGCTGGCGGGGAAGTGGATCACCAGCCTGAAAGACAACGACGTCACGCTCCTGCGCCGCGACCGCGTCGGCTTCGTGTTCCAGGGGTTCAACCTGCTGCCGATGTACACCGCGAAGCAAAACATCCTGCTGCCCTTCGAGCTCGCCGGCACCAAACCTGACGACGCGTGGTTCGCCACGGTCGTCGATCTACTGCACCTCGGCGACCGTCTAGAGCACCTCCCCTCGGAACTCTCCGGCGGGCAACAGCAGCGCGTCGCCGTGGCACGCGCGCTCATCACCAAGCCCGACGTGATCTTCGCCGACGAGCCCACGGGCAACTTGGACTCGCGCGCGGGAAGTCAAGTGCTCTCCTTCCTGCGCACGAGCGTGCGCGAGCTAGGGCAGACCGTCATCATGGTGACCCACGACGCCGTCGCCGCCGCGCACGCGAGCCGCGTCCTTCTCCTCGCCGACGGGCGCATCGCTGGCGAAATCCAAGACCCGACGCCTGAAGCGGTCTCCACCAGTCTCGATCTCCTCCGCACCGACGAGGTGGCATGATGTGGCACTTCGCAATCACGCAGATGCGTTCGTCGGTCGGCAAGCTCGTGCTGGCGGGCATCGCCATCGTGCTGGGCACGGGCTTCGTGTCAGCGACGCTGCTCGGCACCAGCATCATGAAAGCGACCGCGGAAGCCGTAGCCACCGCGGACTTGAACGGGGCAGACGTCGCAGCCAAGCAAGTCAATATCACCGACGAGCAACTCGCCGCCGTGCGCGCCACTCCCGGTGTCAAGACCATCGATTACCGGCTCAACGAGGGCGTGCCCGTGGGGAACGCGACATCGACGTACTTCCTACAATTACAGTCGCTGCCGACGGCAGGCGACGCGCCAACACCTGCGGAAGGAACAACGCCGAAGGCTCCCGGCGAGCTGTTGATCGCGCACGATCTCGCCAAGTCGCTACACGTGAGAGCGGGCGACACGCTCCAGTGGTCTGGGCCAGAAGACAAGGGTAGGGAATTCAAGATCGTCGGCGTCACCCAGCCGAGCATGTCCTTGTTGAGCACCGCGCCGTCGTGGGCGACCGCAGAAACAGTGCAGCAGGTTCGCGCCGCATACGCAGAAGAACGAGTCGACAACGACACGCTCCTCGTCTACACCGACGGCTCACGCAACCCGAGCGAGGTAGGGGCAAACATTGCGAAGCAGATCCCCTACCCTGTGCACACCGCACAGGAGGTCATCGACCAGCAGGTTGAGAGCATGGTCGGCAATGCGAATTTCTTCGTGTTCTTGGGGCTCGCCTTCGCAGCCGTTGCGGTGGGCGTGGCTGCCATGGTGATCGCCAACACGTTCGAGGTGCTCGTCGCGCAGCGCACGAAGGCCCTCGCCCTGCTGCGCTGCGGCGGTGCCACGAAGGCGCAGATCCGTCGGTCGGTGCTCATCGAGGCCGCGGTGTTGGGCGGCGTCGCGTCGGTTGTCGGTATTCTGCTCGGCCACGGGCTCGGCTACGCCGGCCTTTGGTGGGTGTCGACACAGTCCTCCGGCGCCGCGAAGCTCGGCAGCATGGGTGTGAATATCCCGGCGATCCTCGTGCCCCTCATCGTCGGCCTGGTGGTGACCGTGCTCGCAGCACTCGGCCCGGCCCGGGCCGCCACGCGGGTGAGCCCCGTGGCCGCACTGCGCCCGACGACGGTGGATCCCGTGCGCACGAAGAGCGGTCTGCGCAAGGCCGTTGGGCTCACGCTGCTCATCCTCGGTGCTCTGATGCTGGGATTCCCCACCGCTTTGGTGTACGGCTACCGCGCCGACGGCGACCTCACTGGGCTTATCGACCTGCTCGGTGTTCTGCTGCTCATGGGTGTGGCCGGCGGGCTGCTGCTCGTCGCGGGGTTCCTCGTGCTGGCCGTGTACATGGTGCCGCAGATGGTAGCGGTGCTCGGGTGGCTGGTGGCGCTCGTCGTGCCGAAGAAATCGAAGGCGACGGTGCGGCTGGCCACGGCGAATGCCACGCGGAACCCTCGTCGGACGGCGGCTACCACATCGGCGCTCGTGATTGGCGTGGGCCTGGTGACGTTGATGGCGACGGGTGCGGCCTCGGGGCGAGCCACGATCGAGAATTCACTCGACAAGTTCTACCCCACCGAGGTGGTGGTCAGTGTCAATGGCACCGAGGCGTTTTCCGACAATCTGGTGAAGGCCGTCGAGGGCGTGGAGGGCGTCAAGCACGTCGCTCGTGCGTGGATGGCCAGCGACACCGAGGGCAAGAACGTGATGATCGCGAAGCGCGACGATGTGTTGGCCACGGTGAAGACCCCGGTTTACACGCTGCAGCCCGGGCGCGTCGGGGTGGACCCGCGGCCGTTCCCCCAGGGCGTTCCCGACGAGATGACGCTCAGCATCCAGACGCCGTCGGGAGAGAAAACGAAGCCCATCACGCTGCCCACCCAGACCGTGAAGAACCTCGCGGTAGCGATGGTGGTAGAGCCTGAGACCATCGAGCAGTCCGGGGCGCAGCTCGGCCAGCCGACGATGCTCCTGTTGAACGTCGACGACGAGCGGGTGGACGACGTCGTGCTTGACGTGCAGCGCGTAGTCTCCGAGCATGGCGGCGACTCGGCGCCCTCCGTAGCGGCGCCGTTGCAGCAGCGCCAGAACATGACTCGAGTGATCGACGCGGTGGTGGCCGTGATGATCGGTCTGCTCGCCGTGGCGGTGGTGATTGCCCTTGTCGGCGTGGCAAACACGCTCACGCTGTCGGTGATTGAGCGGCGACGCGAGCACGGCATGCTGCGCTCCGTCGGCGTCACGGGCAGCCAGTTGCGCGGGATGCTGGCCGCAGAAGGCGTGCTCATCTCGGTAGCCGGTGCTGTGATCGGCATCCTGCTCGGGGTGCTGACCGGCTTCGCGGGGTCGACGATCCTGCTCGGCAGCGCGGACGGCTTTGTGTTCGCCCTCGATTGGCGCGTGCTGCTCGGCACCTTGGCCGTCGCGGTGGTGGCTGGGCTCATCGCCTCCGTCGTACCGTCACGCTCAGCGGCGCGGGTGCCCGTCGTGGTGGCACTGGCAGCGGAGTAGGCCTAGCCGGCCCCTGAGGTGGCAGATTGGCGCCCGTACATGGGCGCTGATCTGCCACCTAGTGCGTATGCGGCGGGCATGACGCCTGCGACGGCGGCCTCAGCGGGCGACGAGGTTGCGGAACTCGCCTCCCGTGGCGAGCGCGCGGAGCTGATGGGTGACCAACTCGTCGGCACCAATCGGGCGGCCGCCCGCAGCGTGCGGAGAGATGAGCAGGTTCGGGGCCTCCCACAGCGGCGAGTCCTCTGGCAGGGGCTCGCGCCACATCACGTCGATGGCCGCGCCCGCGATTGACCCGCGCTCTAATGCCTGCACCAGCGCGTCCTCGTCGACGGTGCGCCCGCGCCCGACATTCACGACGTAGGCGTGCTCGGGCAGCTGCGCCAGGCGCTCGGCGTTCAGGGCGTTCGTGGTGCGCTCGGTGTCGGGCAGGATCATGATGAGCACATCCGTGCGGGCGAGTTCGTCGTCGAGGTGCGCCTCGTCGACGACGGGGAACCCGCCGCGCTCCCCCGCCGAGCGAGCCGCGCCGACAACATTGGCGCCCAGGGTTTGCAGCACCGGGGCGAGGCGTTGCGCGATCGACCCGAACCCCCAGATGAGCACGTTGGCTCCAATCAGCGTGGTGACGGGCTTCGTCGCGAGCTCCTGGCGGCCACTGATTTCCCACGTCCAGGTGTGTGTGGCCTTGTTGGCGACGAGTGTGGGCACCTTGCGCACGAGCGCCAAGGTGAGCGCGACGGTGTGCTCGGTCACGGTGCGATCATGCAGGCCCGCACCTCCGCAGAGCACCGCGTCGTCGGTGAATCCCGCTGCGAGGATGGCGTCGGTACCTGCCATGAGCGTCTGCACCAACTTCAGTTTGGGCAACTGCGACGCGATCTCTTTCAGCTTCGCAGGCTTGTTACCCCACACGACGAGCACCTCGGCGTCGCGGTGCTCGTCGGGGATGTCTGCCTTGATGTCGTACACGACCTGCTCGTCGGTGTCGAGGGTCAGGGGGAACGAGTTGGGCACGAGGATCTTCATGCATCCACAGTAGTCCGCGCTACCCTTCCTTCATGCCCGGATACCTCATGTTGCTAGCGCCCTCCGCCAACCGCGTCTACGCCGGATCCGCGCCGCAGCTCGCCGTCGCAGAACTCAAAGCCACCTGCCCAGGGGCTGCCGACGTCGAACCCGTCGAGCTTGCCGGCGTGCCCTACCTGGCATTCACCGCCGACGAGGGGGCACTCGACGTGGTGGCCCGGCAGTCGGGCTGCTTCGCGTTGTTCGAGCATCTGGACGGGTTGCTGCGGCCGGTGGAGTTGCCTGAGGTGTTCCGGTTTCCCGACGATCTCGTCACCATCCCGAAGTATCAGGGCAAGACGAACGAGCAGTTCACGCAGTTGTTGCTGAACGTCACGCTGGGCGCGGTGACCCGTGAGGCCGACGGCCGTCGCCAGGTGCTCGACCCGATGGCCGGGCGCGGCACCACGCTGTCGACCGCGCTGCGGCAAGGCCACGACGCGTACGGCGTCGAGCTGGATGACAAGGCGTTCGAGGCGGCCGCGTCGTTTTGGAAGACCTACTTCCGTCGCAAGCACATCAAACACACTGCCGACGTCACGCCCGTGAAACGCAACGGCCGCGCGGTGGGGCGTCGGCTGGACCTTCGCGTCGGCGGACTCACCGCCACCATGTTCACCGGCGACGCCCGCGACTCCGCGCAGCTCTTCGGCAAGAAGCGCTTCGACGCGGTGGTCACCGATGCGCCCTACGGCGTGGCGCACGGCGCGACGAGCGACTCCGGCCGCCACCGCTCCCCCGCCGAGCTGCTCGCCGAGGCCATCCCCGTGTGGGCGGGCCAGCTGAAGCACGGCGGCGCGCTCGGCGTCGCGTGGAACACATTCGGGCTCTCCCGCGACGATCTCTCGGCCCTGTGCGAACGCGCCGGCCTGCGTGTTGTCGATGGGGAGTTTGCCCACCGTGTGGACGCGTCCATCAAGCGCGACGTGCTGGTCGCCCACAAGCTCTGACGCTGGGCAGCTGCGCTGCGAGTGTGGTTTCGATACGCCGCCTACGGCGGCTACTCAACCACCGGTGCAGACAGCCCATCCGACCGTCGAGCCGCCGCAACCCAGACCGTCGAGTAGGACCGAAGCGCTGATCGAGACGCAACGCCGTGAGCTTAGGTGGCATGTTTGCGCCCAAACACGGGCCAGAATCTGCCACCTAAGCGGTGTGGTTTCGATACGCCGCCTACGGCGGCTACTCAACCACCGGGGCGAGGGGCGCTACTCCACCACCGGGGGCGAAGTGCTCGCATAAGCTTGCTGTATGCGATGCATATTCATGCGGCACGCCCAGGCCGAAGATTTCTCTCCCACCGGCGACCACGACCGGCGTCTCACCGCTCGCGGGCGAGCCCAGGCAGCCGCTGCAGGCGAACTGCTCCAACCCCTCAAGGTGACCAACGCATACGTCTCGACGGCGGCCCGAACCCGCGAGACCTTCGAGCTTCTCGGCCTCGACTGCTCCGTGGAGTACCTCCCCGGCCTCTACAACACCCACCACGACGGGGTGCTCGAAGCGCTCGTCGCCGCAGACACCACACCGTCGGGCACGGCGCTCGTCGTCGGCCACAACCCCTCGATGCACAGCTGGGCCGCGGAACTCGCCGGGCTCAGTAAAGCCCCGGAGGCAACTGGCATCGCAGCATCATTCCCGACGGCCGCCCTCGTCGCATTCGATCTCCCGAACACCACGTGGGAGTCCTTCCTCGCTGGCAATCTCCCAGCAGAAGTCCAGCTTGAGGAAGCCCACCTACGCTAGATCAGGCGCTGGCGGAATCATTCCCGGTCGTCCGCAGACGGGCCACCCATTGCTCGATGAGCTCGGTGTTGCTCACCTGCTTCGATTCGGGAACGCCTGGCTGCAAATCGTCGTAGGTCATGTCCGCATTCATCTCTTCTTCCGCGACGTCGTATCGAAGCACGATACGAGTGGGCAATTCCTCGCCAGCGGCAGTTACCTTGTCATCCAACTCGGATGTGAGCTCGAGCAGCGGAGTCAGGAGATACTCGAGCTGGGCCTCGGTCGAGCAATCAAGTTCCGGGATGGCTTGATCTAGTTCATGTGGTCGTAACACTTTGCCAGCAACCGAATACACCACTGAGGGGGTCACGGTCTCCCCCAGATACGCAACAACCCAGAAACGCTCCACCGCGTCGTGCCCCTCAGCATAGCTGTAGGCCACTTGCAAGGCTTGCGGAACCCATTCTTCGAACGAGGTTCGGAAAACTTCCTGTTCAGCCATGATATAAACCTATCGGTTAAGGATTCTTGTTCTTAATTGTATGCGTGGTGGGCACCCCGTCAATCACTTCCGTCACAGTGAAGCTGGTCGGACGGGAGCCTTGACCGTAGTGGACCTTGATATCGACGTCGACGGTCTTGCCCGCGGCGATTTGATTAGCCCAGTTGTTCTCAATCTTCTTGAACTCAGACAGGTTAATGTGTCGGGCTTGCGATACCAGGTTGTCCAGTTCGGGCGATCCACCAAAGCGGTCGCCGAACAGATGGCCTGCATGGTCTCCCGCTTGTTTGTCCGGGGTCTTCGAGTTGTGCGGAACGCGACCGGATTTATCCAGCTTGAGCGGTTTTGCCTGTGCCGAGTTAATCCGACCTTTGCTATCGGTGGTGTAGCGGTATTGGATACCGCTGCCCTTCTTACCTGTCGTGTACGAAACGTTGGGCTTCAGCATCCCGTTCGTATCGAAGGGATCATCGACGTACTTGAGTTTGGCGGAGACCTTCTTGAAAATGCCTCGCGGAAGCTTGCCAGGACCCTTTTTTCCCATGATTCGCGCCTCTAGAATATTTCGTTCATAACTTGCTCAGCGGCGAGGTCGATGCCGGCATTGATCAATCGCCGGCAGGCTTCGCGCACAATGAGTGCACCAGGACCCGACGCCAGGGAAGCAGCCATGATGCCAAGCTGCACAATAAAGACACCTTTCAGAGCGATGATGATGCCCGAGCATGTGTCACATACATCTGCGGCTAGCTGGCACGCCTGGTCGAAGTCTTCCAGCGAGTCAAAGTTCGAGTCCCCACCGCGCACCTTCGAGACGAACGCATCTAGCGCCTCACCTTCGTTATGCGACTGTACGTGTTTGATCGCAGAGTTGATCTGATCCTGGAGGTTCGACGCATCACTGCCAAGACCACGAAGGTCGCTCGCCCACTGCTTAAACACATCTTCATTGCTGATCGGCCAGTTGAAGCCTAGGTAGTTTAAGGCTTCTCCCAACCACCCTGGGAGCATCATTGCCATATCAGGGCCCCACCTTTCCTGCTTCGTTTTCGGCGTTGCCTTCAGCGGATCGGTAGGACGCCGCGACGGCATTCATCGCGACACCGATATTGTCAAAGCCGCGGCCTAAACCATCGACTGTTTCTTGCATTGCTTCAATTGAGGGCGGAATTATAATCGCGAAGGCATCATCCATTGCGGTACCGTGCCCTTCGCAGCCCAATGACCCGATGGTCATAGCACCGAGCACACCCTGCGCCTTCTGCGTAAATGCCTTGGCATCGTCGGAAATCTGTCGGGCAGATTTATCCCACGAATCCGGGTGAAATTGTCTATTATTCATGCGTTACACCGCCCCACCGATACTGCGAATACGGTCGTTCATGGCCACGGACGCCTCCTGCGCAAGTTTCATGAGTTGAGTCTGAACATCCGCCGCCTCATACGAAGTCTCACGAGCTGCCCGCATCTCGGCGTCCACCAGACCATGCAGCGCATTCTGCAGAGCTTCTTGCGTGGCCTGCTGCACTTCGAGCGGGGTCGCTTCTGCCACCCAAGTCGGATCCATCCAGACGCTGCGAACGGTGAATCCGGTGAGCGCAATTTCGACGTGCGACAGTTCATCTGCACCGATCGCGGCTTGATCCGGTCTATCTTCGAATGGCACCTGCGTTCCACTCGACATGATCTTCGACGTCTTGGCCAGAGTCTCGGCCATCATCTCGTCGCGCATAATCTTCCTCAACTGAGACGGATGCTGTACGTGAACAAGATTCTCACAGGCACCAGGTCATCGAGGGGGAGTCAGCGGCACCTATCGCTCTCCATACGAAGGTCGGGCGCAACCAACCAAGCACCAACTCAGGCCTGCACGAACGGATACTCAGCGAACCGCCGACGCACCCCGGCCTGAGCACGCTTGGGGATGCCCGCCAGCTCCGTGAGCTCCAACGTGCGGTGCCCAGCCTGCCCTCCACGGCTCCAGAAGGCCCGCACCACACCGTCGACGACGACCGATTTCCTGAACACGCCGTTGTTGCCGGGCACGAGTGCGTCGTGGGTGGCCTGGTCCATCGCAAAGAGCCGGTCGGGGTAGCCCAAGATGTATTCGTCGAAGCCAGGCAGCAAGAGTGGTTGCGACGTGGCCCGCGCCAGGTCGTCTATTATCTCGACCAGCGAAGCCGACGCGTACGTCTCGTCGCCTAGATGCACGACGTCGTCGGGCAACTGTGGCAGCGCCGCCCGAATTGTCCTGAGCGGCAGCTTGCACCACCACGCGAAGTCCCGCACCGTCGCTGGCCCATGGCTGCGGAAGTAGCGCGCCGCGAGTTCCGTCGTCGCCGATACGGCATCGCCGTTGAAACGCTGCTCCAGGCCGGGGCCGAGCAACTCGTCGGCGAGCATGAGCTGCTGATCGGCGCCATTCCAGTGGCCGTAGCACAACACCCCTTCTGCGATCAGCGTGAAGATGCAGTGATAGCCGCGCCCGCCACGGTGGTCGATGTCTTCTGCAGCCATCAGCTCTATGAAGTCAGCCCGGCTCATTCCCTTGCCAGGGGCAAGTTCTCGCACGCGCTCTTCCACTCGGCGGATCTCGGCCTCCGTGATGCCGTCGACGCGCTCTCGACGTCGACGTGCTTCGGCCAATGACCTCCCGGCACACAGCTCCGTGATCCAGCGCAGATCCTTAGCGGTGCTCAAAAACACGGTGCCCCGCATCGGATAGCCGCGCACGAGTTCACCGGCGTTCATCGCCGCGATGACATCCGCGACTAAGCCCGTCGCGCGCAGCGCTGCGGAGGCCATGACACCCGGAAGATCCTGCCCCTGCATCACGCCAAACGCACGCACGGCGTCGACGGGCGAAGCCCACCTCGGATGAATCAGGCCTTGGGCGGCGAGGCGAGCTCGAGCAAGCGGGCGATCAGGCACACCGGGAGGCTACCGCAGCCGCGGCCGCCTGACCAGAGCGCAGCGCACCCTCCATGTACCCGTTGAATCGGGTGGCGTACTCGGCGCCGGCCCAATAGAGCACTCCTTCTGGCTTCGCGAGACCCGGGCCGACGGTGGTCCAGATGCCCGGCGCGAAGTGAGCGCCGTGACAACCCTGGGTGAACTGCTCCGCCGTCCAGTCGCGCTCAACGTAACCGCTCGGCTGCGGCACGCCGTCGCCGAACGATGCCCGCACGGAATCGAGGAACGCCCGCTCACGAATCTGTGGCGTGCGCTTCGCCAACGACACCGCCTCCAAGCCGGCAAAAAATCCCATGAGGTGACCCTGCGACGCGTTCGCCGGCGTGGTGTCGAACGTGACGCGCACCGGCCCCGCGTCTGCGCTAGATTGCCCTGACAGCCCCCGCGCGCGCCAGAAGGGCTCGTCGAACAGCAGGTATGCCTTAATCACATTGCCCGGGTTCACCTTGTCGGATTCCTCGACGCGCCAAGCAGGCAGTGCAGGTTCATGGGCAAGCGACGTAGCCAAGCGCGGTGGCAGCGTCGAGATCACGAAACGCCCCTCGACTTCCTCGCCGCTGGCCAGCACAACGGTGGCGCCGTCGGCACGATGACGAATACCCGTCACTTCCTGTCCGAGGCGCACGATGTCGCCGAGATCGTCGGCCATGCGTCGGGCCAACGTATGCATGCCGCCCACCACGCGCAGCTGCTCCAGCTGGCCGTTCACAGCAAGCATGGATTCGAGGTCAGGCCCGTCCTGGACGAGATGCAGCGCTTTCAATAGCGATGTGTTGGAGGCTTCGACCTCGAACGCGGATGCGAACACTTCAGCGAGCCGAACCCGCGACATCTCGGTGCGGATGTTCGCAGACGCCCAGCGCTCGAGCGTCTGCTCCAGCCAGAGATGATTCGCCCGTGCCCATACCTCGTCATTGACAAGGCGATGTGCCAGCCGCCGCAGACGCAGCAGCCCCTGCCCCAAGTCGGCCACCTCGAACGGGTTCAGCACGGTGGTGTTGCCGTCGGTGGGAACCTGATGCGTCTTTTCGTGATGGCGGACGATGAACCTGCCGTCCGGCTCAGGAATGCCGACGGTCTCCAGGCTGTAGTGGGCAATCAGCTCGCGCAGCGCGTCGAAGCCGGAGCCAATCCATTGGCCACCCATCTCGAGATATGCCCCGTCGGGCAACACGATGTTCTCCACGCGCCCGCCAACACGGTCGCGCGCTTCCAAGACGGTTACACGCAGCCCGCGAGCGCGCAGGTCTCGGGCTGCTTCGAGCCCCGCCAAACCGGCTCCTATGATGACTGCGTCGTACACGACCGGTGTCTCCTGTGTCTTGAAATCATTGGACAGCCCCCAGCCTACAAAGGCGCTTTCGACGGGTGCAGGGCGCCCCCTAGTTGAGCGCAAAAGCAGCTCGGCCCAGTACCGCGACGCCACATGGGGCAGGCAATCCGAGCGAAAGGCCCACGCTCGAACACAGGAGCGCTACCAGAGCCGTCCACGGGAATCGAACCCGTGACCTACGCTTTACGAGAGCGTCGCTCTACCGACTGAGCTAGGACGGCAGCAAAGTGAAACTATAGCGGCAACCGGGCACAACCTCACAACTCGGCGCGATTACTTGCACCGCTTCCCCTCCTCGGGCAGCTTGCCATCGGCGAGGAATTCCCCGACGGTGCGCGTCACGCATTGATTGCCGCCGGTCACGGCACCGTGCCCGGCGCCCTCGTAGGTGAGCAGCCTCGCTGGTTCGAGCTGCTTCGCCATCCGCTCGGCCTGCTCGTACGGCGTCGCGGAGTCGCCCGTCGAACCGACGACGAGGATCGGGTCGGCGTCCTTCGCGTCGAGCTTGTAGGCCGGCAGCGGTTCGGCGGTCCAGAACTCGCACTGGTAGCCGTAGCCCATGTGGCGGCCGAGGATGGGCGTGTCCGCCATGGCCTCCCTGGCGCGCTTCGGCACGGCGGCGGCACCCTCGTCGTAGGAATCCGCGCAGCCCATCGCAGGGAATGCGTAGGCGATGGTCTCGTACTTTCCGCCCTGCCCTCGGCCGTTCAATTCGTCGGCGGCCCGCAGCAGCCCTTCGCCGTTACCTGCCATGGCTTCGCGCAGGAACTCCGCGAGCGCGCGGTAGCCCGAGTCGTCGGCGTACAGGAACATGGCGATGCCGGTGGCCGCGTGTGACTGCGTCAGCTTGCGCTTGCCCACGTCGAGGGGCGACGCGTCCAGACTTTGCAGCCAGCTCGTGACCTGCTGCTGGAGCTCCTTCGACGACTTCCCGTGCAGCACACACACCTGCTGTTCCGCACACCAGTCAGCCCATGCGACGAAGGCTCGCTCAAACCCGACGATCTGCGGCACCGGTTCTTCGTCGGTGATCTCGACGGCGCCGTCGAGCACGAGCCGCCCGGAGGTGTCGGGAAACAAGGTGGCGTACATGGCGCCGATGAAGGTGCCGTAGGAGACGCCCAGGAAGTTCAGTTTCTTGGCTCCGACGAGGTGCCGCAGCAGGTCCATGTCGCGCGCCACATCGACGCTGGAGATGTGGTCGAGCAGCTCGCCCGATGCGTCTCGGCATTGCTTCGCGAACTGACGGTAGCCGTCCTGGAGAGCGCGTTCTTCGGTGGCGTCGTCGGGCGTGGAGTCGAGGTCGAAGAGCTTATCCGTCTCTGCTGGGGAGCCGCATTGGACGTGCGTGGATGCGCCTGTGCCGCGCGGGTCCCAACCGATGATGTCCATGCCCTTGAAGTAGTCAGGTGCGAATTGGGTGGCGAACGCGGTGCCTCCCGCCCCGGGACCGCCGGGGTTGACGAACAGTGGATCCAAGCTCGGATTCGCGCTCGGCACCTTGGTGACCGCCAATTCGACGGCGGCCTGGCCCGGATTCTCCCAGTCGAGCGGAGCAAGGATCTTCGCGCACAGCCCCTCGCCGCACTTTTCCCATTCGACGGGTTGCTCGGCGTAGGCGCGCAGATCGTCGCCCAAGCTTCCGGGGAGCGTGGCCTTCGGCTTCCCCGCTGGCTGGTAGCTGGTCTGGCGATCAGGGTTCGGGGTGACGTCGGGCTTGAACACGTCGAGCGTGTCGAGTTGACGTGCGAGCTCGCCGGGCAGGCGCTGCCCTTCGTCCACCTTCCGAGGTGCTTGGCGTGTGGGCCGCACCGTCGGGGGTTGTTGGTCGGGTGACGTTCCACCGCCGACGAGCCCAAACGCGAACAGGGAAAAGACGAGGCTCACACACAGCAGTGCGATGACAACTTGTGTGAGCCTCAGTCTTCTATCCATGCGGTCAGCCTATAGGGCTGGTGCAATTATTCGTCGATCGTGTCCTTCGATTTCTGCCTCGCGGAGTAGATGGCACCGTCGATCGACCAGCGTCCGGCACCGAACGCAACGATGACGAGCGCTGCGGCCAGTGTGAGCAGCGTGCGATCGCCGAGGAAACCTTCGCGGCCATCCATGAAGATGCTGAACGCACCCCAGCGGAACAGCGCCAGCGAGGCTCCGGAGATGAGCACAAGCAGCACGCTGAAGAACCGCGCGCCCAAACCGATAAGCAAGAGCGCAGCCAGTACGGCCAGCCCGTAGCCCAGGATCCAAGCGACGAGTCGCGGCTCAGGCACGACGGTGTTTGCGATGAACTCTTCGGTGCGGGTGACGTCCTGGAGCACCTGGTAGGCCAGCACGCCGAGAATGGCTGCGAGCACACCGCGCAGCACGAACAGCGAGAACGCACCAAAGAACTTGTCTGCCTGACGCTTCACGGGCTTGGTGACCACGCGCACACCGGCATCCTGCGAGCTTGCCACGACGCCGAGCCGGGCGTCGCGGGCATCCCGCTGTTCCTGGAGTCGGGCCTGACGCTCGCGCTCCTCGGCTTCCTCAGCGGCCAAACGCTCGTTATCAAGCACCTGCGTGTTGTCATCCACCGGAGGAGTGACGGCCTGCGTGGTTTCAGCCTCTGGTTCGGGCTCGACGGCCGATTCGGGCTCGAGTTTCTGGTCTTCCTCGCGGTAGAGCGAGGCGTACTCGCCTTCGTCGTGCTGGGCGTCATCGGTAGCATCAGCCGCTACGGCACCTGCCGCCAGCGGCGCAGCCGCAGCGGCGGTCTCGCCCTCAGCGTGATCGTCGCGGGGTTCCGGTTCAGAGTCAGGCTTTGTCTCGCTTTCGAGCTGCGATGCGTCCTCGGGCTGGGCATCGTCGCGATCAACGACGTCGTACACACCCGTAGCTTCGGAATCGCCACTGTCGGGACGATGCTCAGCAGTATCCGTGATGCTCTCAGGCTGCTCGGCAGCAACTTCCGGCACAATCGGGCGCGGACGCACCGCCGTGTGCTCGTCGTCGGCAGTCTCGTAGCTGCTTTGGAACTCATCGACGGGGGAACCGCTCTCTGGCGCCTCATCAACGGGGCTTTCCTCGACTGAGTGTTCCTCAGCCGGCTGCTCCTCGACCGGGCGCTGTTCGTCGCGAACGTCTGCGGCAGCTGCCTGCCTCTCGCTGGCCTCAGTGTCGCGCGCATCGTCCTCATGCACGACCGTCGCAGGTGCTGAATCCGTGGCGGGAGCCTCGTCGACGGTAGGCGTCGCGGCATCAGGTTGCGGGGCGTCGGATGATTCCTCGTCTGCTACCTGCGCCTGCTCGACGGGCTCCTGCGGCTCGGACTGCTGTTCCTGCTGCGTCGGCGGCACGTAGTCGCGTGCGGCCTCCGGTGTGCGCACGGGCACAGCCTGCTCCTGTGCGTAGTCGTCCCATTCTGCAGGGTCGACTTCGACACCGTAGTCGGTATCGGCATCCCAGTCTTCACGGGGGGTGCCTTCCCGAACCCAGTCGTTGGAGTTGTTGGTCGACATTGCTGACCTCGCTCGTTGCCTAGATGTTCTTCCCGCCCATTGTTTCAGCCAAACCGCGAGTTACGGAGCCTGACACGCGCCCCATAACCTAGCTTCGAAGGATGCCCACCAACAGGGCTTCGAATGCGAGTTGGGGTGCAACGTTGCCCTCCAGTCGGGTGCGCGTGGCGAGAATGTGGTCGAGTACGCGCACGGTGCGTTCTGCGGACGAGCGCCGTGCGAGCTGCTCGACTATGTCGGCGATGTCAGCGTTAATCAGCGGCGCCCCGGCGCTGGTTTGCACCGCGAGCACGTCGCGATACAGCGCGGTGAACTCAGTGAGCACGCGGTCCAGGGAATCTCGGACAATGCGCTTGCGGCGAGTCTTGTGCTCATCTTCCAGCTCTCGAAGAGCAGCCTGCGCGTTCCGCGGTTTGCGCGTGCCCTTGCCGCCCACGCCCAGCGACTCCTTCAGCGAGGCCATCTCGTTCTCGTCGAGTGGCGCGCAGATTTCTTCGGCATCCGCAGTGGCATTCGCCACGAGATTCTCCGCGGCCACCAGGCAGTCGGTAACGGAACCCAGCTTGGCTGGGATGGTGAGCACCTCGTGCCGACGAATGCGGGCGTCTTCAGATCGGGCGAGCCCACGAGCCCTCCCGACGTGCCCCTGCGCCGCACGCGCAGCATGGGCAGCCAGCGCTGGGTCGATGCCGTCGCGCTCCACAAGCAGCTGCGCGACGGCATCGTCGGAAGGCGTGGCGAGCTTCACCGTGCGGCACCGCGAGCGGATGGTGATGATGACGTCGTCGGGGCTGGGTGCGCACAGCAGCCACACCGTGCGCGGCGCGGGCTCTTCGAGCCCCTTGAGTAGGGCATCGGCGGCGCGTTCGGTGACGCGATCGGCGTCTTCCACGACGACGACTTGGTAGCGCCCCTTCACTGGTGCCACGTTCGCGCGGAACACCATCTCGCGTGTCTCTTTCACGCCGATGGAGAGCTGTTCGGTGCGCACCAGCGTGACGTCGGGGTGGGCACCGCTGAGTGCCGTGCGGCACTCCTCACACGCCCCGCAGCCCCCTCGCGGGCACTGCAATGCCGCGGCGAAGGCTTTGGCCGCGTTCGACCTGCCACTACCTGGAGGGCCGACGAACAGCCAGGCGTGCGTCATGGCGTGCCGAGCACCGGAGGCGGCGCGGCGCAACGTCTCGACCACGCGCTCCTGCCCGATCAGTTCGCCGTATACGTCCGCCATGCCTCACATCCTGCCACGCTGCACTGACAATTCAGTTGCGTCGAGCGAGCAACGCGTCGACGGCGTCGGCCACGCGTCCTGCAATCTCATCGCGGGGAGCTCGCGCGTGCAAGACGAGGTACTCGTCGGGGCGCTGCGCGGCGAGGTCGAGGAAGTGCTGTCGTGCCCGATGATGGAATTCCATGCCGGCATCTTCGAGCCGATCCTTCGTCGCGATGCGGTGCACGGCGTCGGCGGGGTCGGCGTCGAGGAGGATCGTCAAGTGCGGACGGAGCCCACCGACCGCCCACCAGGCAATGCGGGACACCTCGTCGAGGTTCAGCGCCCTGCCCGCCCCCTGGTAGGCGATCATCGAATCGACGTAGCGGTCGGTGATGACTACCTTCCCGCTCGCCAGTGCGGGGGCGATAAGTTCGTGTACGTGCTGTGCCTTGTCGGCGGCGTAGGTGAGCGCTTCCGCCCTGGCGTCGACGTCGCCTGTCGCCGGGTCGAGCAGCAGGCGTCGGAGCGTAGCGCCCAGTTGCGTACCGCCGGGTTGGCGCGTCACCACCCGGTCTACGTCGAGCCCCGCCAGGTGGGCTGCAAGGTATTCCACTTGGGTGGATTTGCCGACGCTGTCGCCGCCTTCGAATGCAATGAAGAGCCCTGTCACCGCAACTTCTTTCGCATCTTTTTCAGCGCCTTTCTCCCCTTCGCGACGTGCTCGGGCCAGGTGTCGATCAAGGTTTGACGAGCCCGTGCCACGTTCCATTGCGCGTGCTCCACGTCTCGTCCTAGCTGGAAGGCTTCCTCCGGGGACATGCCAGCGACCTCGATACCGTCCGGCGGGCTCACCGAGGAACGCAGGAGGTCGATCACTTCGTCGAGTTCACGGTCGAGCTTCAGCACGGGTTTGCCGAACAGCGGTTCGAGGAGACGGTTCGTCGCTTGCAGCTGCAACGCCGACCGCAAGGCAGCGTCCCACGCTTCGTCGGGGCCATCGTGCTCGAGTGCTCGGCACCGATCGAAGAGGATCATGAGCGCCTGCTCCATGCGACTACTCAGCGCCACGCGTGCGTTCTCCGTCGACAGATTGTCAAGTTTCGGCGCGCGCACAGCGCCAACGAGCGCGTCGATGACGCCCAGGAGGAGATCATCACGGCTACCACTGTCCGACGAGGCCAGCGTCCGCAGATCAGTTTCAAGCTCGTCGCGCCAGGCCGGTTCGAGCACCGGGGCGAGCCCTCGAAGATCGCGCGAGAGCTGATCGGTTTCGACGCGCTCGTGCTCCGGCTTCTGTTGCAACTCTGCGATGACGAGCGCGTAGAGGTGGGCTTGTAGCACCTCGGAGACGAACTCCTCCAAGTTCATGTCCGGGTCGATACCTTCGGGTGGCCGGAAGCTCGTGAGCCCGGTGGCCGGAGGGCCGATGCGCTGCTGGAGCGTCGGCTGAGCACCCATGGGGCTCGCATCGATCGCTTCGAGCGCGGAGACGATGAAGTCACGCTGCTGGCCCGCAAGCTTGGCCCGAGGGGTCATCGTGATCTCGCGGGTTGTGGAGAGCTCGATGTTGTCGCGGGTGATACGGATGGTGTCATCGCGGATGTCGACAAGGTCGTCCTCGCCGCCGCGCAACACGTATTCACTGCGGTCGCAGACCATCGTGGCGAACGCCGTGAGCGGTTCGTGGCGTAGGAACCACGAGAGCTGGCGTCGTAGCTCGCGAGGTAGCTCTCCGGAGCCATCTGGCGCGTAGCTCGCCTCGTCGGGAAGGCCCGGCCAGTCGGGAGCGGCCACGTACCACTCCCCTGACTCTTCGTTGCGGCGACGACGCGCCACCACGATGCCTGCGCGCAGCAGGCGAGCGTCGTGGGAGTCGAGGACGGTGACGTCCATCCGATGGCTCTGCGCAGGGCGCGCAAGCAGGCGCGTAAAGCCGGCTGGGTTCGACACCAGCGACGGCGCCGAGGCCTCAACCGGCACCCGGAACCGCAACGGCTTCTGCTTGGCCATCAGGACTTCTTCTTCGTCGTCTTACGTCTGGTGGTCTTGCGCTTGGGGGCCGGACCCTTGGCGCGCTTGGCCGCCAGCAGCTCGAAGGCGCGAGATGCGGTCAAGGTGGCCGGGTCTTCCCCGCGCGGAACCGTCACGTTGGTCTCACCGTCGGTGATATACGGACCATAGCGCCCATCTTTCACCACGACAGGTTTGCCGCTGGCCGGGTCTTCTCCCAGCTCAAGCAACGGCGGCTTCGCGGCGGCCCGACCACGCTGTTTAGGCTGCGCGTAGATGGCCTCAGCCTGCTCCATGGTGATGGTGAAGATCTCGTCCTCACTCGTGAGCGAACGGGAGTCCGTGCCCTTCTTGAGGTACGGTCCGTACCGCCCGTTTTGCGCCGTGATCTCCGTGCCGTCCTCGGTTGTCCCGACGACGCGCGGCAGGCTGAGCAATTGAAGGGCCTTGTCGAGAGTGACCGTCTCCAGCGACATCGACTTAAACAGTGATCCGGTGCGCGGCTTCTTCGACTTCGGCGCATCCTCGGGCAGCAGCTCGGTGACGTACGGCCCGAAACGCCCGTTCTTCGCGACGATGGTCAGCCCCGTCGCTTCGTCGATGCCGAGCTCTCGCTGCTCGTCGAGCGGCTGGCTGAGGAACTCTTCTGCCGCTTCGACGGTGAGCTGATCCGGAGGAAGGTCTTCGGGCACGTTGGCTCGCTTCTTGCCGCCCTCCGCTTCGACGTAGGTGCCGTAGCGCCCGACGCGCACGTCGATGCCGGAATCACCGAGCGGGAAGGTGGACAGCGCCTTCGCGTCGATGTCGCCCAACTCCGTGACGAGTGTCTGCAAACCCTGGGCCGTCTTCCCCTCCGGGCCGAAGTAGAAGTCGTTGAGTACAGCGAGGCGCTTCGCCCTGCCCGACGCGATCTCGTCGAGCTGATCCTCGAGGTGCGCGGTGAAGTCGTAATCGATGAGCTCCGAGAAGTGCGCTTCGAGCAGCCTCGTCACCGCGAACGCGAGCCACGTGGGCACCAGTGCCGACCCCTTCTTGAACACGTAGTCGCGTGCGGTGATGGTGCGAATGATCGACGCATACGTAGAGGGGCGGCCGATCTCGAGCTCTTCGAGCTTCGCGACGAGCGACGGCTCGGTGTACCGGGCGGGGGGCTTCGTCTGGTGCCCCGATGCGGCGACGGCGTAGGCGGCGAGCTGGTCGCCCTCGGCTAGTTCCGGAAGGCGCGACTGCTGATCGTCGGCGGCGCCTTCGTCGACGCTCACGACGTACGCCTTGAGGAAGCCGGGGAACGTGATGGTGCGACCAGACGCGGCGAGTTCCAGTGCTTGACCATCGACGGTGGCTTGGAACGACAGCGACATCTGCTCGCCCACCGCGTCGGCCATCTGGGAAGCGACCGTGCGCATCCAAATGAGCTGGTAGAGGCGGTAGTGGTCGCCATTCAGGCCGGCTTTGTCGGGGTGCACGAACTCGTCGCCGGCTGGACGGATGGCCTCGTGCGCTTCCTGCGCGTTCTTCACCTTCGACGCGTACACCCGCGGCTTCGGGGAGAGGAACTTCTCGCCGAACAGCCCAGCGACGGCGCCTCGCGCGGCCTTGATGGCCTGGCTGGAGAGCGTCACCGAATCGGTACGCATGTACGTGATGAAGCCCTGCTCATACAGATCTTGGGCCACTGACATCGTGCGCTGCGACGTGAAGTGCAGCTTACGGCCCGCCTCCTGCTGCAGCGTCGTGGTGCGGAACGGCTCGTACGGACGACGGCTGTACGGCTTTGCTTCGACGGCTGTCACGACGATGTCCGCGTCGCGCAGGCCGTCGGCGAGCTTGGTGGCGCTGGGCTCGTCGAGCACCATCACGTAGGGGTCTTTGGCCTGGCCCTCGGAGTCGAAGTCTCTACCTTGGGCCACCTTCTGCCCATCGACAGACACGAGCCGCCCGGGGAATGTGCGCGGTTCGCGGTGCTCGCCGGCATCCAGCGTGAGGTCGAGGTCCCAATACGCGGCAGGCACGAACGCGATGCGCTCGCGCTCCCGATCGACGATGAGTCGGGTGGCCACCGACTGCACACGACCGGCGGAGAGCTTTGGCATCACTTTCTTCCACAGCACCGGGGAGACCTCGTAGCCGTAGAGACGGTCCAAGATGCGTCGGGTCTCCTGCGCATCTACAAGGCTGACGTCGAGCTCACGCGGGTTCTCCACCGCCTCTTGGATAGCCTGCTTGGTGATCTCGTGGAACACCATCCGCTTGACGGGGATCTTCGGTTTCAGTTCCTCGAGGAGGTGCCAAGCGATCGCTTCGCCTTCGCGGTCACCATCGGTGGCGAGCAGGAGTTCGTCGACGTCCTTCAGCTTGGCCTTCAGCTCCCTGATGGTGGCTTTCTTATCCGCACCTACGACGTAGATGGGCGCGAAGTCGTCATCCACGTTCACGCCGGTGCGCGCCCACTTCTCGCCCTTGTATTTCGTGGGCACGTCGGACGCGCTGGTGGGAAGGTCGCGGACGTGGCCGCGGCTCGAGGTGACCGAGTACTCCTTACCGAGGAAACCAGCGATTTTGGTGGCCTTGGTGGGTGACTCAACGATCACGAGGCGCTGTGGGGTCATGAATTCTTCCTGCTCAACGTTCGGGTTCCTAGACCATAGCCGACGAAGTGTGAACGTCCGGTGGCGTGTCAGCTCCCTTCTGGAACAAGGTACTGCTCTTCGAGAGCCTTGCGCAGTTTGGCAAGCATGTCCACCGTGAATTGCGACGGGTCCAGCTCCAGGATCTGCGCTACCGCGTCGAGCACCTGCTGCACGGTGAGGTCGCCGTCGAGTGCTCCGAGCACGGCGGCGAACGCGGTGTCGGTGGTCATGCCTCGAAGCAGCCCGGTGGTCTGCCTAAACACGATGTGCTCCGGGTCTTCCGCGCCTGGTGCGCCCACGGTTTCCTGGCGCACGTCGACGAGTCGTGGGCGTGAGGCGAGCAGCTGCTCGTCGGGTGCGGTGGCCGCGTCGACGGCGGCGCGGTGCCGCGCGAAGACTGGGCCCACCGGTTGTTGGACGGCGTGGGGCCACGATTCGACGCGGATGTGCGGTGTGGCCCTGCCCGCGTCGGTGACGAGAATCCAGCCCATCCCCACTTCCGCGATGCGCAGTTCTGCGAAATATTCGAGCCACCGCTCATAGGCGGGCCGCCACTTCCGCGTGCCGGCGAGCCCGGCGTCGGCGAGCCACATCTCGATGTAGCTGTACTTGTCAAGGCGTTCCCTTTCGATCACCCACACATCGAGGTTGAGCGGTGTCACCTGCGAGCGGATGCGCTCATCCCACTCCTGGCCGTCCAGAATGGCCCAGTTCGTGAGTAGCTGGAGGCTGCCGCCCGGAGTCAGATGCGCCGGAGCGTCGCGGAGAATGGCCTGCAGCAGACCGTCGCCGGTGAAATTCGTCTCTCGGTAGGTCAGCGTCGAGCTGTCCTTCGCCGGTGGGCTCATCACGTACGGCGGATTGGAGACGATGAGGTCGAATTGTTCCCCCGCAACCGGCGAGAACAGCGACCCTTCCCGAACGTCGGCGCTGACACCGGTGAGCGCGGCGCTCTCGCGCGCCATGGCGAGCGCTCTGGCATTGACGTCGGTGGCAACAACGCTCTTCGCATGCTGGGCGAGGTGCAACGACTGCACCCCGCAACCAGTGCCGAGATCGAGCGCACTCTGGACCGGTGTGCGCATCGTCATTTGCGCCAGCGTGGTGGACGCCGGGGAGACACCCAGCACATAGTCGGGGCGAGTGGGCGTAGTCATCATGTCAAGGCCGGGTGTCAAGTCGGAGACCACCCAGCCCGACGCGCCGTCGTCGGGAGAACCGTACGGCCGAACGTCGACGGTGGCCCGCACGCGCCCGTCGTGCTCGGTGAGATACTCGTCGGCTTCTCCTTCCAGGAACACAACATCGCGGCTCGGGACGTCCTGCTGCAAGATGAACAGCTTGATGAGCGTGGCGAGCGGATCATTGGCAGGGCCTAATTCGCGGGATGCGGGCACCGTGATGTTGCGTCCGAGCCCGGCTTGGCCAAGCTCACCGATGCGCTCTAACACACCATTCGCCGTGTATCCCGCCTCGACCAATCGGCTACGCAATGCCATAGGTTCCCTTTCCTCGCTGGCGGTGCTTGCTCTCCACTATTTCTACTGCACATCTGATGCTGCCTTACGCCATCACACAGTGGCTGCGGTGGCTAATCGCTCAATGTGCTCGGGCACAATACCCAGATGCGGCTGGATGTGCGCCACCACCCCCGTTTCGACGACGACGTTCGGCCCCTCGCCACGCACCACGCAGTGGGAGAGGGTTCCTCCGTTGCGTAGAGCTGCCTGCTCGGAGGCTGCGCAAGGGTCGTCACCCATGACTGCCGCCGACGCGCCCGCCAACGCCGCAACCTCTGCGACGCGCTCAGCCTGGCGAATAGTGCTGAACCACGTGATGCACAGGCACGATGCGCCGGCCACGACGGCGGTCACGGCCGCGATGCCCGCCGTCAGCACGGTGCCGACACCGCGTTCTGCGCGGCTCATGAGTGCGCGCCCGGTTCGTAGGCCATCCATGTGCTGGCACGCACGGGGATATCACCCAGGCCGATCACCAAGCTGGTCGTAGAGACCGTGACGGTGACGCCGGCGTCGTCGCGTTCCACCTTCACTGCTCCCGGTGCCCGTTGTTCGGCTTTGTGGGCCGCGTCGGCGTCGCCGCGAGCGAGTTGCCTGGCGATTTGCGCCGACGACTCTGCCACCGCGGCTTGCGAGACCCCGAGCATGGTCAGCGTCACCAACACGGCTGCCAGCATCGTCGCGGTGACGAAGCCGATGGCGAGTTCAACGGTGACCATGCCGCGGGGTGAGGGGCGACGGCCGGTGCCGCCGCCCGTCATCCCTGCGAGCATTAGAAGCCGAACGCCTTGCCGATGATGTCGAAGATGCTGCCGCCCCCGTTGCCGGTGCTGATGTTGTTGAAGATGTTCACTACCCAGTCGAAGAGCATCTGGAAGAACGAGTTGTCGTTGAAGATACGCAACAGCACCAGTGCTGCGGCGGCGGCCGCGAGCAGCCCGATGGCGTACTCGACGGTGGTCAGGCCGCGTTCGGCCAGACGCTTGACGGTAGTGGTGGTTTTCACGATGTCCATTGGGGTTCCTTCCCTCGAAGCTGCCCGGGAACGTCCCGGACACCAATCGTTATGGCAGCGACACGCCCGAGATTCCCGTCGGGAAGGCGTTCTGTGGATAACTTCGTCGCCTCAATATCGGGCCTGTGGAAGGTGGGCGCAGTTCACGCCTCGAGCACACGCGTCAGCAGCACGGTCGCTCGCTCTTTGTCGAGCACCTGGTTCGCGTTGCCGCATTTCGGCGAGACGATGCACGCGGGGCATCCGTCGTCGCAGGGGCAGCGTCGAAGGCGTTCCAGCGTGGCCGTCAGCCACGCCTCAACGATGTCGTAGCCACGGAAGGCGAACCCCGCGCCGCCGGCGAGACCGTCGTGGACGAAGATCGTGGGCACTCCGGTATCCGGGTGCAGCGCCGTGGAGACGCCCCCGATGTCCCAGCGGTCGCAGGGCGCGAATGCCGGGAGCAGGCCGATGGCGGTGTGTTCGATGGCGTGCGCTGCGGCACCCAGCTGCAGCGACCCCCAGTCGAGCGCCGCAGTGAGCTCGTCGGGGATCGTGAGCCACACTGCCTGCGTGATGAGCTGCCGACGCGGCATCTCCAGGGGGTGTTGGTCCCAGACTTCGTGCGTGAGTTCGTCGCGGCGCAAGTAGGCCAGCACCTGCGAGGTGAGCCGCACGTCGCCGCGGTGGACCGTCGCCGCGCCAAGGGCACGCGAATCCAGCTCGGAGAGCACGTCGATTTCCGAGCTGGTCTGCGGCTGGGTGTAGTACTTCGGCCGCGCCTCCACCACGAACGCCTGTTTGTCGGCGCGGTCGATCTCGTCGACGAGGAAGCTCTCCCCCTGGTGCAGGTACACCGCCCCGGGGTGGGCGACGGCGTCGACGCGCGCTTCGTCGACGGTGCCGACGATCCTTCCAGTGTCGCGTTCAATGAGATCGTACGGCTTCGCTCCGGCCGATCGCAGCGAGATGAAGTCGACGGCGCGGTCAGCCCTGGTCCAGTAGTACTTCCCGCCTCGATCGCGCAGCACCTTCTGCTCCACCAGTTGGGCGACGACAGCACCGTATGCACTACCGAACCAGCGTGCATCGTCCGACGTCAGCGGCAGTTCCTGAGCAGCAGCGGCGAGGTGCGGCCCGAAGACACTTGGGTTGTCGGGATGCAGCACGGCTTGTTCGACGGGGGCACGCAGCAGCGCGTCAGGGTGGTCGAACAAGAACCCGTCGAGTGGGTTCTCCCTGGCCAGCACGACGACCAGCGCGTCGGTGCCTCGTCGACCAGCCCGCCCAGCCTGCTGCCACAACGTGCTCAGTTTCCCTGGATAGCCTGCGATGAGCACGGCGTCCATCCCGGCCACGTCAATGCCGAGCTCGAGCGCGTTCGTCGTCGCGACCCCGCGCAAGGCACCGGTTTGCAACGCCTGTTCCAAGCTGCGTCGCTCACTGGGCAGGAAGCCCGCCCGGTAGCTCGCGATGGCCGGGCCGGCGATCTCCTGCGCTTCGAGCGCGACCAGTTCCGCGCCCGTTCTGCTCGCCACGAAGGCGATCGTCTGTGCCCCCGACGCCACCAGGCGCCCAAGGAGGTTGCCTGTGTCTTGGTTGAGCGAGATGGATGGCTTCCACAACGCCACGACACGCTTCGGCTTCGGCGCCCCGTCGTGCGTCACGGCTGTGATGGTTGGCTCTCCGATCAGCTTGCCGCCGAACTCATCTATGCCCGTGGCGGTGCCTGAGGCGAGCAAGAACGTCGGGCTGGCACCGTAGTGGGCGGCGAGTCGGCGCAGGCGCCGTAGTACGTGCGCAATGTGCGCGCCGAAGACCCCCTGGTAGCGGTGTGCTTCGTCGACGACGACATAGCGCAGCCCCGACAGCAGCCTGGACCACCGCCGGTGGTTAGGCAGCACGGAATAGTGCAGCATGTCCGGGTTGGTGAACACGAAACTGGCATGCTCGCGGGCGAATCGTCGCTCGGCCTCATCGGAGTCGCCGTCGACGGCCGTGATGCGCCAATCGGTTGGCCCGAAGGTGGCTGCGGCACGCACTTGGTCGTGGGCGAGGGCCTTCGTCGGTGCGAGATAGAGCGCAGTGTGCTCGGTACGCCGGATGCGCGAGGTGGGCACCTCCACACCGACGTTGCCCTCCGCCGTCGCTGCGATCACTGGCAACAGATAGGCCAGTGACTTACCCGAACCCGTCGAGGTGGTGAGGGCAACGTGCCGTCCGCGATAGGCGAGCTCCGCGAACTCCTGCTGGTGTGTCCACAGCCGCTCGATGCCCTGGTTGGCGCAGCGTTGCCGCACCGTAGACGACACCCATGCCGGCCAGTCGCCGTACTCCCCCTCGCTCGCGGGGCGCACGTCAACGGTGGAGACCTCGGGCGCGTCCAGCACCCACGACCAGCTGTGCATGGGCGCACTCTACAGCGGTGCCCCGTAGTGGCCGGGCAGCGCCGTGTTTGCCCTGCACGCACGACGTTCACCCTCCCGAGATGAAGTTCTTCAACAAGCTGGCGATGATGGGCACCACGCCGATGAGTACGAACGCAGGCAAGAAGCACGCCATCAGCGGAATCACCGACTTGACCCCTACCTTGCGTGCCCGCTTCATGGCAGCGTCACGCACCTGCATGCGCACATCGTCGGCATGGATGCGCAGCGAGCCCGACAAGCTGGTGCCCGACCGGCTCGCACGCACCATGTCTTTCGCCACGGCGCCCCAGACGGGATGCTGCCCGAGCTCCTCCCACGCTTCCTCCACGGATCGTCCGACGTTGAGGTGAGCGAGCACGCGCCGCAGCAATGCTTGCGTGCGGGCGGGAGACACGTCGGCGACGGTGGCGAGCGCGCCCGAGATGGGCGCCCCGGATTCGAGGCAGACGGCCAGGTAATCCAAGGTGTCGGGCATCTCCTCTCGTTCGCGCCGGTGCGAGACGCGTTTGCGCAGGAGCCCCGTCGCGAGGAAAGTGACCCCGCCCAGCGCGATCGCGAGTGCCGGCACGTCGGGAAGGCCCACCAGGCAGGCGCCCACAACGCCAACAGCGGCAGCGGCCCGCCACGACGTCGGATACTGCTCGCCGCGACGGTGTTCGTCGGTGCGCCGCATCGGCCCCGCGTCCAAGCACTGCAGCGCCCTGCCAGGGGTGAGGAGCCAAGCGCACGCCGCTGCGAGCCCGATCAGCAACGCAGACATCATCGTGCAAGCCTTTCCGTCCAAATCACGCCGAGTGCCGTGAGCCCGACGGCCGTCACCGCCAGCCACTGCCCGAGCGCAGCACCGAAGATGAACTCCAGTGGGTTGCCCCCGGCGAAGAAACCCAACCCGAGTGCGCCGAAGGGAAGCACCGCCATGATGTGCCCCGAGGTTCGGGCCGACGACAGCTCCGTTTCGACGACCTCCGCGAGCTGGCGTGCTTGCCGCAACGAGTCGGCGACCTGCTCCAGCACACCCGCCACTGGAGCTCCGCTGCGCGCGCTCACCTGCCACGCGGCCGCGACGGATTCGAGCCCCTCCGCACCCGGCAGTTGAGCTGTGCGGCGCAGCGCTGCGGGCACATCTGCGCCCAGTGCCGACGCGTACGCTGCCTCCGTGAGCAGCGGATGGTCGTCAGCGGCTTCCCGCAGGGCCACCGTCGGGATCTGCCCGGAGCGCAGCAGCGACGCCAAGAGCCGCGCCGCATCGGCCACTTGCTGCGAACGTTTGCCGGCTACCTTGGCGCGCTGACGCTCAAACACCAGCCAGCACACCGTGCCCGCAGCGACGGCGGCCGCCACTGCCCAGCCCAAGCCGCCGAGGCCGAGCAAGAACACCACCGCCCCGAACGCCACCAGGGCAGCTGCCATCACTGGCGTCACTCGCCAGCTACGTCGTCGGCGAGCGCGGGCGGGCGAGAGTCGTCGAAGGGCCGCATTCGGGTGCGCGCCGAGCGCCAGCCACCCCGTGATGCCGGCGAGTGCGGCCGTCAACATAGCCACTCCTCGACGATGCTCGCTGCCTCTCCGCGTTCCCAGCCGTCGGCGGTGAACATGAGGCCTGGCTGCACCACGACGCCTACACCGTCGCGCTGGATCACGCCGAGTTCTGCGACGCGACGCCGCCCCTGTGCGTCGCGGCGGACATGCACAACCAGTTTGAGCGCAGCAGCAACCTGAGCGCTACACGCCACCCGGTCGAGCCCTCCGAGCGCCGCGAGCGCTTCCAACCGTGCGGGCACGTCGCGCACCGAGTTGGCATGGATGGTGGCGCAGCCGCCCTCATGCCCGGTGTTGAAGGCCCGAAGCAGATCGGTGATCTCCCCGCCTCGCACCTCGCCCAACACCACCCGGTCGGGGCGCATGCGCAGGGCCTGCCGCACGAGGTCGGTGAGGCTGATAGCACCCGCGCCCTCGGCGTTGGGCGGGCGGCCCTCCATGCGCACGCAGTGAGGATGATCGGGGACGAGCTCACGGGCGTCCTCCACCAACACGATGCGCTCGTCGTGCGGCACTTCTGCCAGCAAGGCGGCGAGCAGCGTCGTCTTCCCCGAGCCGGTGCCACCGCTGACGAGGAACGGCAGCTTCCGGTGCACCATGGCCCGCAGGAGATTGGCTCCGCGCTGCGATATCGAACCGGTGGCCGCCAGGTCTGCCAGCGAGAACGAGCGGGAGGCAGGAACACGCAGCGACAAGCATGTTCCCGGCATCGCGACGGGTGCCAGTACGGCGTGGAGACGTGTGCCGTCGGGGAGCCTGCCGTCGACGAACGGCTGCGCATCGTCGAGTCTGCGGCCTGCCGTCGCGGCGAGGCGAATGGCCAAGCGACGCACCTGCTCGTCGTCGAGGAACGTGACCGACGCGCGCTCGAGCCCCGACCCAGCGTCGACGAACACGTCGGCGGGGCCGTTGACGACGACGTCGCTCACCCCAGGCTTGCTAAGCAACTCCTCGAGTGGACCGGCACCGATGGAGTCGCGTCGCAGCATATCCATCACCGTCAGCACGCGTGCGTCGGTGACCACCTCGCCGAGGCTTCGCATGACGGCCGCCACGTCGCTGGGCCCATAACTGCACCCCAGCGCCCCGAGACGTTCACGAATGCTGGCAAGCTCAGCCATGGAAGGCCTCCTTCCAGATGGCCGCGACGTCGCGTCGGAACTTCCTTGCAGGCCCGCGCAGGGGCGGCTCCCCCAGCTCGGCCAGGCGCGGCAACGCACGGTCTTCGGACAGCGCCCCAGCCAGCGGCACACCCAGCGCGTTGGCGATGGCGTCGGCGCCCAGCCGTCGCCCAGGCCCGGAGCGCACCACCAGCCCCGACGGCGGGCTCGCCGCCCCGGCAGCGCGCATCCGTGCGGCAGCCACGCTGCGCACATCTGCGCCCACCACGAGCAGCTGAGCCTCCGCGCGAAGGTCGAAACCGCTGCGATCGTCAATCACCACGACATCGACCTCGCGGCGCAGCGCAGTGAGCACGGCGTGCGCGGCTTGTGGATCGGGAAACGCCGGATCGTTGCGGTCGAGGCCAAGGAACAGCAGGCCGTCGACGGATGGTAGGAGGGCCTCAAGCCCGCCGATCTCGCCGCGCGCGCGGGCGAGATCCGACCACCGCACGCCCTCGTGGGTTTCTTTCCCCACCAACAGGTCGAGCCCACCGCCGCCGGGTACCAACTCGACGACCGCCGCGCGGGCTCCTCGTCGAACGGCCTCTTGGCCGAGCCCCACCGCGAGCGTGGATGCGCCAATGCCGCCGACGGCGCCCGTCACCGCGATCATCCACGCCTGAGATACCGGCCCGCCAGCCGCCTCCGCGAGCAGATTCGCCAGCTCCGCAGACGCGTGCGGCAGCATCAGCGTCGGGCAGCCGAGCTCGGCAGAGGCACTCACCAGCGCCTCCGGATCTCTACCGACGACATACGTTCCGGTGCTCGTATCGAGCGACGCAGCACGCGCCGCCATATCGGGCGCGACCAACCGCAGGCGCGCCGCGCGCCACCGCTGATGCATCTCTTCGGTGTCGTGCAACGTATCCACGGGCACGTCGAGCGCGAGCGCTGACGCCTGCACTGCCTCGTGCACGGACACATCACGAGCGAGAACTATGACGGGTGCAAAGTCGTTCATACCTATTGTTATGGCAGCGACACGCCCGAAACTTGCACGGCCGAGAAAATCTGTGGATAACTTCGCACACGGCTAGGCTTGGGGACGAGGAGGTTTTAGTGAGCACGTTTCCCCCTGAAGCACTCGATTGGCTCGCCGTCTGGAGCGGCGTGCGCGGACTCGTCGTCGGCGACGACCTCGCGCTGCCTGGGCGCCTCAGCAACCGTGGCCACCACATCCTCGCGCTCTCGCCGTCGGAGAAGGTGGTGGAGCATCACCGACGGGCCCCCGGCGTCGTCGCACTCCAAGGGCGCGCCGAGGCGATCCCCACCGACCCGTTCCAGTTCGAGGTGGTGCTGAGTCACCAAAGCTTCCATACGCTCGACGCCGAACAGGCGCTGCCGCAGATCGCCCGCGTGCTTCGTGAAGGAGGGTGCTTCTCCGCGTCGTACCTCATCCGCGACGATTCCGTGCCGTGGGTGCGTCGGTTGGCGGCGCTGCTGCGTCGCTACGACCCGATGGCGATGCGTGGTGACTACGGCCATCAGTCGCTCGAACAGCTGCGCGAGTCGCACTATTTCCCGGAGATCGAGACGCGCGCGTTCCGTATTTGGCAGCCGCTGTCCAGGGACGCGATGCAGGCGATGGTCCGGCGCCAGCCGCTGACCCATTCGCTTGGGGAGCGGCAGCTCAACCACCTCATCGAGCAAGTGATGGAGCTCTACGACTCCGCAGCGCGTCCCGGCGAAAACTTGAAGCTTCCCTTCCAGCTCCTGTGCTGGCGGGCTTGGGTGGACCACGCGGAGCTCACCAATCCCGTGCGCATTCCCGACGACGGATTGGCGATCAAGGTCTGACGCCTGGCCCGAGAGCGCATAGGCTAGGAGGACACGAAAGGAACGAAATGGCTGACAACGTGAAAGACATCAGGGAGAACCTGGGCGATTTCTTGTCCAAGGAAGCCGAACTCGCCAAGGCCGAGCTCGTACCGTCGGCGAAAAAGGCTGGTGTCGGCGTGGGCATGTTCGCCGTGTCGCTCGGCTTCGCGCTCCACGCGGTGTGGATGATCGTCATTGCGCTGGCTGCGCTGTTCACCTGGCTCCTCACGCTGACGGGCCTCAGCCTGGCGCTCTCGCTCATCTTTGGGTTCCTCATCGCCGCGGTGGTGTCGCTCATCTTCGCCGGCATCTTCGCCCTCATCGGCATCGGCAATTTCAAGAAGGTCAAGGCACCAGAAGCCACCATCGCCGAGTTCAAGGCGACGCTGAACGCCATCTCGGATGGATGGGCCCGCAAGAACGATCCGGCGATGCCAGCCAAGCACCCCGACCTCAACGTGGTGCCTGGGGAAAGCGCCTAGTCACGCAAGTATTCAGCTGGGATCGGGACGATATCGTCTCGGTCCCAGTTCGTTTCCCAGCCACCCAAGCGCAGCACCCAGTCGACGAGATGCGCGGTGAGTCCCCAGATGAACACATCGGGCAGCACGAATGCCGGCCCGCGGAACCCCGTCGGGTGCAGCGATGTGCGACGCACCGTCGCCGACGTGAGTACCGATACCGGAAACTGATGCACCGATTCCGTCTCCCCCGGATCTATCGCGCGCAGCTCACCGCCCGGCCACGCGACGACGACGGTGGTGACGTCGAAATTTGATTTCGGCACCCACACGGGCGGCAATTGGCCGAGCACGTCGACGCCATCCCGTTCCAGCCCCACCTCTTCCCACGCCTCACGCAGCGCGGCATCGACGGGACCGTCGTCGCCCGGGTCGATGCGCCCGCCCGGCAGCGCCACCTGGCCTGAGTGGTTGCGCAGCGTCGAGGCTCTGCGCACGAACGTGATGCGAGGATCGGACTCGTCGCTGAGCATCATGACGACGGCGGCCGAGCGCTTCCCGCGCGGCTGGCGGTCCATGTCGACGGCACGCAGCGGCTGCGGGTTCACGAGTGCATCTCGCAACGTCGCAAACGTCACAGGTGCTCCTCAATCAGCTGTTCGAGCTGCGCGCTGGATTTCAGCACGCCGGGATGCGTGTACACGACGCGGCCTGCGGAGTCGACGAACAGCGTCATGGGGATGCCGGGCACGTTCAGTTCGGCACGCAGCTCCTTGTCCATGTCTTGCACGTGAGGGTACGGCCACTGCACGACGGAGGCGAATTCGAGCGCCCAGTCGGGTTTCGGGTCGTTGTAGTTGATGCCGAGGAAGGCGACGTCGTCGCGTTTCGTGGCCACGTCCCGGAGGAAGGGCGCTTCTTCCCGGCATGGCGCGCACCACTGCGCCCACAGGTTGATGACCATCGGCTCGCGGGGCAACCCGGCGAGGTTGACGACCTTGTCGGAGCCCAAACAGGGCAGCGCCGTGCGCGGTAGGCCGCCTTTGACGGGTTCGGCATCGGCGTCGCTCGTCGGGCAGTCTGGAACCCCGTACTGTTCGCGTAGTGCGCGCAGATCGCTCGACGACACTGGCGACGAGGAGGGCGAGGGTTCCGACGAGGCGCAGCCGGCAATACAGAGCACGGCCGCGACGAGTGCTGCCAGCCGCGCCCTCATCGGCTCGGGCCTTGCACTACGAGTGCCGCTGCTTTCGTCGGGTCTTGTTCGCCGCAATCGTTACTCGGGCACACATCGACGACGGGGCACGCCCCGCAGGCAGGGCGCCTGGCGTGACACACCCGTCGACCATGCGCGATGAGCACGTGCGACATCGCCGTCCACCGCTCACGCGGCAGCAGTTCCATGAGCCGCCGTTCGACGACGTCGGGGTTGCGCGAATCCACCCATCCGAGCCGGTTACTCACACGCATGACGTGCGTATCGGGTGTGATGCCCGGCACGTCGAAGGCGTTGCCGAGCACGACGTTCGCCGTCTTGCGTCCCACGCCTGGCAGTGCGACGAGCTGCCCCAGCGTGTCAGGAACGGCGCCGGCATACTCGTCGACGATCATCTGCGAGAGGCCGACGAGGGCCGCCGCCTTGTTGCGGTACATGCCCACCGGACGGATGATGCTCTCCACACGTTCCGGGCTGGCAACGGCCAGCGCCTCGGCGTCGGGGAACTCGTCGAACAGCTTCGGCGTGACGGCGTTCACCCGCACGTCGGTGGATTGCGCGGACAACACCGTCGCGACGAGCAACTCAAATGGCGTCGTGAAGTCGAGCTCGCATCGGGCATCAGGGTATGCCGCAGCGAGCTGGTCCGCGACGCGCGCCGCGGACTCCATCGATTAGCTCTCGAGCGGACGCTTGAAGTAGCCGACGAGGGTGTCGGGGTTAGGTCCGGGCGCGAGGGTCACGAGCTCCCAGCCTTCGGAACCGAAGTTGTTGAGGATCTGCTGCGCGACGTGCGACAGGATCGGTGCAGTGAAGTACTCCCATTTCGTCATGGCAATCAGCCTAGCCAGCCAGGGCAACCATGCTGACTAGCGGCAGAGCACGGCATGCCAATCGGTGATGTCAGGGCGGGCGCGCAGCAGCGCGCGACGCTCACGCTCCGTCATACCTCCCCACACTCCCCATTCGATGCGGTTGTCGAGCGCCTCCGCGAGACATTCAGACCGGACGGGGCAATCTCGACACACAACTCGGGCACGCTTTTGGTCTTTACCCTCGGGAAACAGGGCATCGGCTAGATCACGGCAGTTGGCTCGAAGCGTCCACTCGCTCACTTCTGCAAGAGACATGCTCTGCCCTCCTTTGCGCAGGTTGTCCGATGTCTCGAACCCTACCAGGTCACGACGAGATAACGGAAGCGCCGGTGGGCTGCGAGAAGCTCGCCGACGTGGAGATACGGGGTTTACTTCGAGCGTCCCGTAGACTGGACACCATGAAATCGGCGAAGTTGAGCGAGAAGACGTATGCCCTCTTCATGTTCCTGGCAGTCAGCCTGCTTGCCGGCGTGCTGCTGAGCGGAGTAGCGGTGCCGTTCGTCGCGATGGCAAGTGGAGCGACGAAAGCCGCCAAGCAGTCGTTGGAGTACCTGCCCGCCGAGTTCGAAACCCCACCGCAGTCGCAGCGTTCTCGAATCCTGATGGCGAATGGCGAGGTGCTCTCCACGTTCTTCGAAGAGAACCGCATCTACAAACCGCTCGATGAGATCTCGCCCCTGATGCAGCAGGCGCAGATCGCTATTGAAGATCACCGCTTCTACGAACACGGCGCCGTCGACCCCGAGGGCATGGTTCGCGCGTTCTTCAAGACGATTTCAGGCGACACTCAGGGTGCTTCGACGCTAACCCAGCAGTACGTGAAGCTCGTGCGCGTCGAACAGGCGAAGTACAGCAACGACCCGCAAGCGGCGAAGGAAGCCGTCGCGGTGTCGATCGAGCGCAAGATTCACGAGGCGCGCTACGCCTTCGCCGTCGAAGAAAAGCTCACGAAAAACGAGATCCTCGAGCGATACCTCAACATCGCTTACTACGGCAATGGCGCCTACGGCGTCGAGGCCGCCGCGCAGCAGTACTTCGGCATCCCTGCGAAGGATCTCAACCTCCCTCAGAGCGCTTTACTCGCAGGTCTAGTACAGAACCCCGTCGGGCTGAACCCGGTGAAGAACGAGCAGAAGGCCTTAAAGCGTCGCAATGTGGTGCTGCAGCGCCTCGCCGACGAAGGGTATGTGACACAGGCCGAAGCCGATGAGGCGAAGAAGGCGGGCTTTGACCAGAAGAAGGTCACGCGCACCCCGAACGGCTGCATCACGTCGAAGTACCCGTTCCTGTGCGATTACGTGACGCACACGTTGCTCAGCGGCCAGGTGGAAGGCCTGGGCGACACTCGAGAAGAGCGACGCAACACGTTGCGCCGCGGCGGCCTCACGATCCAGACACTGATCAACCCCGCCGCGCAGGATGCGGCGGAGAAGGCTGTGTCAGATATGATCGCTCCGACCGACCCCATCCTCGCGAACACCGTGTTGTTGGAGCCGAAGACCGGCCTCATCGTCGCGATGGCGCAGAGCCGCCCGGTGATGGGCGACGACAGGGCCAAGGGCGAGACGTATTACAACTACAACGTCACCAAGGCGATGGGCGGCGCGGAAGGCTTCCAGTCCGGTTCGACGATGAAAGTGTTCGCCTCGGCCGCCGCACTACAGGGCGGTATGTCGATGACGCACACAATCAACGCGCCCGGCACCCTCACCGATCTCGCCGGCACCCGGTGGAAGGGCTGTGACGGCACTTCGATCGTCGACAAAGATTACGCGCCGAGCAACCTCGGGCGACGCGGCTACGGCAACATCACAATGACCGAGGCGTTGAGGAACTCCGTCAACACCTATTTCCTCCGCCTCATGCAGGCGATGGGCAACTGCCCCGCCATTGAGATGGCGCAGAAGTCGGGCGTGGTGCGCGCCGATGGCGTCGACATGAAGGAGAAGGAGTCGTACTACCCGTCGTGGGTGCTCGGTACGAGCTATGTCACTCCCCTGGCGATGGCCGAAGGATACGCGACGCTCGCGAACCGCGGAGTCCACTGCAAGCCCCGCATCCTCAAGTCGATCACAACTGAGAGCGGCTCCGATATTCCGGTGCCCGATGGGAACTGCGAACGCGTGATGGATGAAGGCGTCGCGGATGCGATGAGCAAGATGCTGTCGAACGTGATGACCAACGGTACTGGCCGCCCAGCAGCCCTGAGGGATGGCCGTCCGCAGGCTGGTAAGACGGGTACGACACAGAGCGCTGCGGCCGTCTGGTTCGCTGGGTACACGCCCGAGATGGCGGGCGTCGGCATGCTCGCGATCGACAACGGTTTCCCCAAGGAGCAGCGCCGCAAGTCGCTGACCGGCTTCAGGATGCACAACGGCCAGTACCTCCGCGGCACGGGTGGTGGCGACGCCGGCCAGATCTGGCGAGCGGCCATGACTGCCGCGCTCAAGGACAAGCCGAAGACGAAGTTCGTCGAGCCTTCCAAGTCGGTTAAGGAAGGCAAAAAGGTGCCCGTGCCGGACGTATCAGGCAAGGGATATGACGAGGCGAAGAGGACGATCGAGGCTGCTGGCTTTAGCACACAGCAGTTGAAGGTCTACTCGTCGCGCCCGTCGGGCACCTTCCTCGGCGCATCCCCGTCGAAGGAAGCCCCCATCTACTCGACCATTTCCCTTCGCATCTCCGCAGGCCCACGTCCGGCGCCGAAACCAAAGCCTCAGCCGAAACCGAAAGAGAGCCAGCCGGCTACGCCTCCTAGCAACAATCCGCAGCAACCGGCACCTGTGCCGCCCTCGCCGAGTGAGGAAGGTGGCGGCTAATGCGCGCTGCAGTGAAATGCGCCGGTGCCCTGGCTGGTGCCGGCGCTGCTGCGTTCGGTTGGGCTCTCGCAGAAACACACCTGTACACGCTACGACGGGCTACCTTGCCCGTGCTGCCACCGGGCAGCGAGAGCATCAAGGTGCTGCACCTCTCCGACCTGCACTTGCTGCCCCGCCAGCGCGACAAGTTGCGCTTCGTCCGAGGGCTGGCGTCGCTGAAGCCCGACCTCGTCGTCAACACCGGTGACAACATCAGCAGCGCATCAGCGATCGCCCCCTTGCGCGAAGCCCTCGAGGGGCTGCGCGGCGTCCCCGGCGTGTTCGTCTTCGGGTCTAACGACTACCAAGCACCCCGCTTCAAAAGTCCCCTCCGCTACCTCACCGCTGGGAGGTCTACAGCCACTCCCGACGACGTCACGCCCTCGCTGCCCACCGGTGAGCTGCGCGAAACGCTGGAGTCACTCGGCTGGGTAGATCTCACGCACTGCCGGCACACCCTGCAGCTGCACGGACTGACCGTCGAGTTTCGTGGCACCGACGACGCCCACCACGACCGCGATGACTATGACGCTGTGGCCGGCGCTCCTGGGCCCGACGTCGACCTCGCCGTCGGCGTCACGCATGCCCCCTACCTGCGGTTGCTCGACGCCATGACGTCCGACGGTGTCGCCGCCATCTTCGCCGGCCACACGCATGGCGGGCAGGTGTGTGTGCCTGGATACGGAGCGCTCACCACGAATTGCGACCTCGAACCTGGCCGCGTGCGCGGCGCGAGCACGCACACCGTCGACGGGCAGACGGCCCACCTGCATGTCTCCGCGGGGCTTGGTACATCCCCCTTCGCGCCGATCCGCTTCGCCTGCCGCCCGGAGGCAAGTCTCGTGACGTTGACGTCGCGAGCTTGACCGTCGTTTGGCGCCACCGCCGGCAACTGCGCTATGCTGATCGTCGGCTCATTTGCCGCCGGGGTGTGGCGCAGTTTGGTAGCGCGCGTCGTTCGGGACGACGAGGCCGCAGGTTCAAATCCTGTCACCCCGACCAATCGTCATTGCGTGAGTTGATCCACGGTACCGGTGGTTGAGTAGCCGCCGAAGGCGGCGTATCGAAACCACACCGCTTAGGTGGCAGAATCTGGCCCGTGTTTGGGCGCAAACCTGCCACCTAAGTTCACGGCGCTGCGTCTCGATACAGCGACTTCGTCGCCTACTCGACGATCGGGGTACGCCAAGCACCGGTGGTTGAGTAGCGCCGTAGGCGCGTATCGAAACCCCGCAGGCAACCCATCGTCCGGTGCGCGCTACGCTCAGCGACATGGACGTGCTCGTGTTACTCACCCCACAACACCCCGAAGGCGTGCTCGTCGATGCCGACGCACCGCACTTCTCCCCTCTCGCGCAAGGCATCGCCCGCGGCGACGGCATCTTCGAGACCATGCTGTTCGATGGTGAGCGTGTGAAGAAGATGGACGAGCATCTGTGGAGGCTGCGCCGCTCGGGCACTATCACCGACATCGACGTACCTGCCGACGAGCACTGGCGCACCGCAGTCAACACTGCGCTGAGCGCTTGGCGCTACGAACCCCTCGAGGGCATGATCCCCCATGAGGCGATGGTCAAGCTCTTCGTTATGCGAGGCTATGCACCCGAAAACCCCGACGGCTATGCATGGGTGGTGGTCGCCCCGCTCCCAGCAGCGCTGCGACCCGAGCACCCCATTCGCGTCTCCTTGCTCAGCCGCGGGTTCTCGTCCACGACGGCGCAGTCGTCGCCGTGGCTACTGCTCGGCGCCAAGACCCTCAGCTACGCCACCAATATGGCGGCGCTGCGCGAGGCCCGGCGTCGAGGAGCTGACGACGTGATCTTCACCACCACCGACGATTTCGTCCTCGAAGCGCCGACCGCCAGCGTATTCATCAAGCGGGGCCGCACGCTCATCACCCCTCCGACCGACGTCGGCATCTTGCCCGGCACCACACAGCGCGTACTTTTCCGCGCTGCACAGCAGCACGGATGGGATGCCACCGTCGAGCGTCTCACACCGAGCGACCTCCTCGCCGCCGAGGGCGTGTGGCTGAGCTCCAGCGGAAGGCTGCTCTCACAGGTGGGTTGGATCGACGGTCAAGCAATCTCGCTCGACGATGCCGCGCATCGAGAGCTCAGCCAGATCTTGCGGGATACCGAATAATCGCGACGGCTACCAGAACCGCACGCTGCCGTCGTTGTCTTCGCAACGCAAGCCTTCCCCATTCAGGTAGGGGACTTGCGCGGGGACGACGGCGTCGGCGAGCTCCTGGCAAGCAGGCGTATCAGGAGCGGTGAGCACGGACGGAACCCACCCGTCGCCTTCCTGCGCAACGATCCCAGTGCTCTCCTCCGGACCACAACCAATGATGCTCACGACGGCGAAGCCAGCCGGGTGATATCCCACCACGGAGGTTTCCACGGGACAGCCGTCGGCACCTTCCTCGCCCTCATTCGCGGTGACGACGTCGAGCACTGTCTCTTTCAGGTAGGTCTTCAGACTCGCGGGCACATCGACGGCGTCGATCTCCTCGTCGGTGAGCATCGATGTCGCGTCGAGGGTACGCCAATTTCCCTCAACGGACGGCGTCTCGACTGGCGTTGCGTCGGGAGTGGATGATGCAGAAGAAGCCGCGGAGGGGGCGCCGGATGAGGGCGCCGCGTCGGGAGTGGGCGGAGGTTCTGAACCCCCACCAGCACAGCCCACCAGCAGCAAAGCGGCTCCTACCGATGCGCTGCGACGCATCAATAGCGCTCCGTACCCGATCCCGTCGAACAGGCCAGCCCGTCGGGGAACAGTTTCGACGTGGGCACACCCTTGGGCACCCCCGCCTTCTCGAACTCGGAACACGCGGGCACTGTGGTGAACTCGACAAGCTCTTCGATGTCACCGTCGTTCGGGCCATAGACGAACAGTGCGGCACCGTCGCAAATGCCCGTTTCGTCGGCCACCAGGTAGCTGTCGGAATGAGCGGCGAAGAGCGTCATTTCAAGCTCACACGGTTCGCCTAGCCTGCTCTTGAGGTAGTGGGCGATCTCGGCACTCACGGGCAGTGCGTCGACCTCGCTAGCGCTCGACAGCTTCGTGTCGAGCACAATCCACCCAGATTTCGGAGCCGGCGCGCTACTCGTCGTGGATTCGCTCGGAGACGGCTCCGTGGAGGATTCACTCGGCGACGGCGTCTCCTGCGAGGGCGCTGCCTCGGACGGCTCCGGCTCCGGCGTTGGTTCCTCGGCGGGCGCTTCCGACTCACTCGCCGACGGCGCCGCTGGAGGAGGCGTTTGCTCGGCGTCGTTGCCCGGACCAGGAGCACAAGCAGCCAGCGCGCACACCAGGGCCACGGCTACCCCACTTCGTACCCTCATGCCACATCCTTTCCAGCGATTCTGCCGAGCACGATACCCGGCACGTCTGGCGCCTCCGCGGCATACCCGACGGCCCCCTCCAGCGCCGCGAATGCGCGCTCGAAGCGTTCGGGGGTATCGGTGTGCAGCGTCATCAGCGGCTGACCGGCCTCGACGTGGTCGCCGGGTTTGGCGTGCAGCTCAACGCCGGCCACGGCCTGCACCGGATCTTCCTTACGTGCGCGCCCGGCACCCAACCGCCAGGCAGCGATGCCGACGTCCCACGCGTCCATCTTGGTGATGTATCCCGACTCAGCTGCGTGCACCACTTCTTGGTGCTTCGCCACTGGGAGCGGTGCGTCGGGATCGCCATCTTGGGCGGCGATCATGCGTCGCCATACATCCATGGCGCGGCCGTCATGCAGCGCCGCCTCGACGTCGACGTCGGATTTGCCGTGCGCGGCCAGCATTTCTCGAGCGAGGGTGCAGGTGAGTTCAATGACGTCGGCGGGGCCTCCTCCGGCAAGGACTTCCACGGCCTCGCGCACCTCGAGCGCATTACCGGCAGTGAGGCCGAGTGGGGTGCTCATGTTGGTGAGCAGCGCGACGGTATGGACGCCGGCATCGGTGCCGAGATCAACCATGGTGCGCGCGAGCTCGCGGGCCTCGTCGAGGGTGCGCATGAAGGCTCCGGAACCCACCTTGACGTCGAGCACGAGCGCGCTGGTGCCCTCGGCGATCTTCTTGCTCATGATGGAGCTAGCGATGAGCGGGATGGTGTCGACGGTGCCGGTGATGTCGCGGAGTGCGTAGAGCTTCTTGTCGGCGGGCGCCAACCCTGAGCCTGCAGCGCAAATCACGGCGCCGATGTCGTCGAGTTGCCGGAGCATCTCGTCGTTGCTGAGCGCGGCACGCCAGCCCGGGATGGCTTCGAGCTTGTCGAGGGTGCCGCCGGTGTGCCCCAGCCCGCGGCCGGAGAGCTGCGGCACCGCCACGTCGAAGACTGCGACGAGCGGAGCGAGCGGCAGCGTGATCTTGTCTCCGACGCCACCCGTGGAGTGCTTATCTGATGTGGGTTTGGTGAGCGACGAGAAGTCCATTCGCTCGCCGGATGCGATCATGGCCTGCGTCCAGCGCGCGATCTCTTCCCGCGACATGCCACGCAGGAAAATGGCCATGGCAAGTGCGGCCATCTGCTCGTCACCGACCGCGCCGCGCGTGTACGCGTCGATCACCCAATCAATTTCCTCAGGGCCGAGCGCTCCACCGTCGCGCTTGGCCCGGATGAGATCCACCACGTCAAACTGCATGTACCAACCTTATCTGCGGCCACTGACAATTCTGCGCCACCGCGACGTCAAACCATCCAGTTTTCGACCTTGAGCCCCGGCACGCGACGGAAATCACGCTCGTTCGCGGTAACGACGGTCTGCCCGTGCGCGAGGGCTTCCGCGGCGATCCAGGTGTCGTTCACCCCGATTGGCGTACCTGCGCGGCGGAGCTGGGCGCGCACGACACCACACTGACGCGCCACGGTATCCCCGAAGGCGTTGCGGGGAAAGGAGTGATACACCCACTCCAGCATCTCCGCTTGGTCAGCGGACTGCGACAGCTGCCGCCCCGTCTCCAACTCCCCCTGGACGATGGGAGATAATCTGATGTCCCGAGGTGAGCAGCGCTGCATCCGTTGTACGACCGATTCGTTCCCTCGCAGGAGCTCAATCCAGATGCTCGTATCGAGCAAGTACGTCACCATTGCGGCACCGGCTCCTCATCAATCTCGTCCTCGAAGTCCGGAAAGTTCTCGAAGGCTCCTGGGTGCCGCGGCAGACCGTCGAGGAATTCCTGCATGGTGAGGGGCTGGGGGCGCAAGATGAGCGCGTCGCCGTCGACTTCAATAGTGACCTTGTCCGTCGAAAACGCTAGGTCCTTCGGGATGCGCACGGCCTGCGAGTTGCCAGATTTGAAGACGGTGGTGGTGCGGGGCGTCATCGTTCCTCCTCAGCGTATACACAAGAAGTATATACTAGACGGGAACAGTTGCCAGCTCCTCGAGCTCTACGCCGAGCTGCACCAGCGTCGATTCCTCTCCCGGCCGGCCGATGAGCTGCACGCTCATGGAAAGCCCGTCGGCCAGCGACATCGTCGGCAGCGAGAGCGACGGCAACCCCGCCACGTTTACTACAGCCCCGTGCGGGGAGTACTCGCACTGGCGACGGAAGTTGACCTCGGGGTCATCGCCGAACCAGCCGACCGGTCGCGGGGTGAGCGCCGTCGTTGGGGTGAGCACCGCATCGAACGGATCGAACGCGTCCACGATGGTTTGTTCGTGATGGTGCAGCGTGCGCACGGCGTCCACGATCTGCTGCGCGCCAACTCGTCGCCCCGCCTCGACGAAACCACGCGTGAGCGGCTCCAACTGCGACACCTGCTCGTCGGTGAGCCCCAGCCCCGCCGCGTTCGCGTACCACAGGACCTGGAACGCCTGCGCGAACCCTGGGAGCGCTGGTCCGGCAACATCGTCGACGGCGTGCCCCGCGTCGCTCAGGAGCGTCGCCGCACGCTCCATTGCGGCGCTGGCCTCGCTCGACGCCGGCGTGACGGCCACGCCCTCCCACGGCGTGAGACCGTGCAGCACCCCGACGCGGCGCCTGGGGCCTGGGTGGGTGGCCGCGAGCAGCGAGCCATCGTCGAGGTCCGGACAGCGCAGCGTGGTGTGGTGGAGCGTCCGGCCGTCTCGGCGCTCGATCAGCGCGTCGAAGAGGAGGGCAGCATCGGCGACGCTGCGCGCCAGCGTTCCGGCCACAGCCAGCTGGCCGAGCGAGCCCTGCCCGTCCATTGCCGGCACTCGCCCACGCGAAGGCTTGAGTCCGACGATGCCACACGCCGCCGCGGGAATCCGCACGCTGCCGCCCGCATCCGAGCCGGGCGCGAAGGGCAGCAGTCGGGCCTTCACCGCCGCAGCAGCCCCGCCGCTCGAACCCCCGGCCCCCAACTTCGGATGCCCAGGGATGGTGGTGTGGCCATGCAGCTCGCTCGATGTGTAGCCAGCAAACCCGAACTCTGGCGTGGCTGTTTTTCCCAGCGAGATGGCGCCGGCGTGATCGAGTTGCAGCGTCAGCGGATCGCTGTGCTGAGCGACGAAGCCTCGGAACGCCCGCGAGCCATAGGTGGTAACTGTGCCAGCGCGCTGGTGCAGGTCTTTGTCGGCGAGCGGCATGCCGTGGATGACGCCCACGGGCTCACTGGCGTCCAGCTCCCGGGCGCGAGCCAGCGCCAACTCGGACGTGACGAGGGTGAACGCGTTGGTGCGATCGTCGGCGATGCGCTCCAGGAAATGCCGCGTTACTTCCTCGCTGCTGAGCTCGCGGCGGCGCAACGCGTCGCGCAACTCCACCGCCGACAGCTCACTGATATCCATGCGCCTACTCTAGGGCGGCGCTTGCAGGGCTTGGCGAAGCCGATACCTAACCCGATATCCACACGCGTTTCCCCAAAAGGGCGATTTTGGCCGGTTTCAGCAAACGCGTGTGGATATCGGGTTAGCTTTGCCGTGCCCTCGGCGTTCTGCGACGATTACGCAGGTGGCACGCTTCATGTGGTTGATCTGGCTCGCGGGCAGCGCTGTGCTCGTGTGGGCGCTCGCGCAAACAGGTTGGACGCCCGCGCTCGTCATGGTGGCGGTGGGTCTGTTGCTCGTCGCGTATTGGCTCTCCCCCTGGTACGGCGGCATCTCCCGCAAAGAACGCGACGTGCGCGCCCTTCCCGCTGACGAGCGCCGGCTGATCATCTATTGGCGCCCGGCCGACATCTTCTCGACGAGACTACGTGGCGGTCTCGGAAAGCACGGCAAGCGGTTTATGTGGATCAACGTCTGGCAGGATTCAGAGGCCGAGCAGCGCGCCAAGAGCCTTGGCGACGGCGTCTACCCGGTGGTGCTCGTCGACGACGAGGTGTACGTCAATCCGGATCCGCGAAAGGTGATTTCACTGCTGTGAGTACTGAGGTCCGGCGCGCCCGCTGGGGCGTCACGCTGTGTTTCGTGCTGAACGGCGTCGCGTGGTCGACGCTGCTGCCTCGCTTCCCTGAGATCAAGGAGTCGCTCGAGATCCGCGACTGGGTGTGGGGGTTCATCATCGCGCTGGGGCCGATCGCGGGTCTCGTGCTGGGAATGTTCACGGCGAAGCTGATGCGACGATTCCAGTCGGCCGGCGTCGCAGTGATGTTCCAGACGTTCGGGATTGTCTGCCTCAACATTCTGGGCAACGCGCCCAACGCTGCCGTGTTCGCCGTCGGTGTGGTGTTGATGATGTCGGCAGACTCCGTCACGGACATCGCTATGAATGCCCACGGTTTGCGTGTGCAGCAGCGGTACGGGCGCTCAATCTTCAACGGCTTCCACGCCTGGTGGTCGGTCGGTGCCGTCACGGGCGGTGTCATCGGATCCGCGTGCGCACAGGCGCGAGTCGACATCTGGCTGCAGTGTCTCGTCGGGAGTCTCCTGTTTGGCTCGCTCGCGCTCCTGGCCAGGCGGTGGATGCTCGACGGCCCGGACCCCGTGCCCGAACAAACTGAAGAAGAGCAGCAGCGCCGGTTCATTCCGACGTCGCTCCTGCTGCGCCTCGTTGCGCTGGGCCTGCTGGCTGGCTGCGCCGGCGTCCTCGAGGACGCGTCTGGTTCGTGGAGCCCGATCTACATGCAGCGAATGTTCCCTCAACTCGACCCATTCCTGTGGGGCATGGCGTTCGTCGCGCTCCAGGGCGCACAGATGGTGGCGCGCTTCGTCGGCGATGCCGTCGTGGATCGCCTCGGGCAGCGCTTCACCATCACGTTCGGGATGCTGCTCGCGACGGTGGGGCTAGGCGCTGCGGTGTGTTTCCCGTCGCCTGCGCTCGCCCTCATCGGATTTGCGCTCGCGGGCTGGGGCATCGCGACGGCGTTCCCCGGCGCCATGCACGCCGGCGACCAAATGCCAGGACTTCCGCAGGGCACCGGACTCACCATCGTCACCAGCGTCGCGAGGGTGGGGTTCCTCGTCGGGCCACCACTCATTGGCACTGTGATTGAGCTGGTGGGAATGCGTTGGGGCCTGATCGTGCTTCCCCTGGCGTCGCTGCTGGGGTTTGCGCTCACTCCTGCACTGAGCGCGCCCAAGCGGCGCTGAGCCGGCGCCGTCGACACCGCGATTTACCGCCAGTTCACCTACCGGTAACCGGCGTGCGATTGGCTTGCGTGACGAGGAGGAACCCACCTCGCGCCACTACCGATGGAGTTCGAATGTCTCGACTGAGCCTGCGTGCCGTCGCCGCAGCCACCGCCTGTACCGCCATGCTGCTGGGCACCACCGCAACCCCACTGGCGAACGCTGAAGACACCACGTCGTTCAAGCGCGTGTCCACCACGCCCGCCTACCTCAACGCAGGCGGAGGCGGCGAGGCCGCCGTCGCAGAGATCAGCACCGTGTCCCTCGACGGCAACACCCTGTTCTACACCGACGCGGGCGGCAAGGCCGTCGGCAAGCTCGACATCACCGACCCGAACAAGCCGAAGCCGCTGGGCAAGCTGGACGTCGGTGGCGAACCCACCAGCGTGTACGCGATTGAGGGCTACGTCCTCGTCGTGGTGGATTCCAGCGAGAGCTTCAAGAACCCGACGGGGCACGTCTCGGTGCTGGATTCCAAGTCGTTTGAAGAGGTGCAGCGGATTGACCTCGGCGGTCAGCCGGATTCGATCGATGTGCACGGCAAGCTCGCTGTCATCGCCATCGAGAACGAGCGCGACGAAGAAGCCATGAATGATCGTGGCGAGGGCGAGGAAGGCGACCTCCCCCAGGCCCCCGCCGGCGAGCTGGCGTTCATCAGCCTGGAGGGTGCACCGTCGGATTGGGTCAAGACCTCCACGTCGCTCGTGGGTCTTGACGGCCTCGTCGAGCCCACCGACCCCGAGCCGGAATACGTGAAGTTCTCCCCCGACGGCTCGAAGGTTGCCGTGACGCTGCAGGAGAACAACGCCGTCGTCATCGTTGATGCTGCGACGCAGCAGGTGCTCTCGTCGTGGAGCGCCGGCGAGGCAACCGTCGACGGGATCGACACCGAGAAGGATGGCCAGATCAAGCTCGACGGCTCCATCACGGCCCCTCGGGAGCCCGACTCCATCGGCTGGGTGGACGACGCGCACGTCGCCACGGCGAACGAGGGCGACTGGAAGGGCGGCACCCGCGGCTGGACGATCTTCGCGGCTGACTCCGGCAAGGTCGTGTGGGATGCCGCCAACTCCTTTGAGCACCAGGCCATCCGCAACGGCCACTGGCTCGACAAGCGCGCGAGCAAGAAGGGCACCGAGCCCGAGGGTCTGGCTGTGGCTACCTACAATGGCGTGCGCTACGCCTTCGTCGGCTCTGAGCGCGCCAACTTCGTCGCCGTCTACGACGTCACCGACGCGGCGAACCCGAAGTACCTCCAGATGCTGCCCACCACCAATGGCCCCGAGGGCATCCTGCCCATCCCTGACCGTAACCTGCTGGCGGTGTCTTCCGAGGTCGACGAGCCGGACTCGCCGCTGCGCGCCACCGTCGCACTCTACGAACTGGGCTCCGGCAAGGCGCTTTACCCGCAGATCACCTCCGACGACGTGGACAGCAAGCCGATTCCGTGGCTGGCACTCGGCGCCTTGGCTGCCTCCGACGAGGCCGGGCAGCTCTACACCATCCCGGATAACGCGCTGTTGCCGAACCGCATTCTCACCGTGGACGCCACCGGTGCGCCGGCGCGGATCACGTCGGCCATCGATGTCACCCTGGACGGCAAGCCCACCGAGTTTGACGTCGAGGGCCTGTACGCTGAGCCGTGCGGCAAGGGCTTCTGGCTGGGTGTGGAAGGCAACGGCAAGGATGGCGAAGAAGCCACCGCCAACCAGCTCGTCCGCACCGATGCGAGCGGTTCGGTGCTCAACACCATTCCGCTGCCCGACGAGGTGAACGAGCACCTCGGCAAGTGGGGCATCGAGGGCATCACTGGCGACCCCGAGGGCAAGAAGTTGTACGTGGCGCTCCAGCGTGACAAGGACAAGGCCAAGCCCACCCGCCTCCTGGAATACGACCTTGCCACCGGCGAATTCCGCAACTTCATGTACGAGCTGGAAGCCACCGAGGTGAAGGGCGACTGGATGGGCCTTTCCGAGATCACCTTCGTCTCCGCCGACGACAAGGGCGTGCGCCTTGGCTTGATCGAACGCGACAAGGGCACCGGCCCCGACGCGAGGATCAAGCACATCACCGAGGTGACCATTGCACCCGACGCGAAGGACGGCGACACCCTGAGCAAGAAGCTCGTCCACGACGTGCTGCCCGACCTCCAGGCCACGAACGGCTGGACGCAGGAGAAGCTCGAGGGCCTGACCATCGACGCCGACGGCAATGCGTTCGTGGTGACCGACAATGACGGCCTCGACGACATCAACGGCGAGACCGTATTCCTGAACCTCGGCAAGATCTTCGGCGACGTGGAGCGCACCGACCAGTGCTCCCCCGCTGATGACAGCGAAGGCGACGACCAGGGCGAAGACTCTGGCGACAACGGCGACGGTACTGGCAGCGACGACGGCGCCAAGCCGGCGCCTGGCCTGCCGAAGACTGGTTACTGACGCCACCGCAACGTAGGGCTTCGCCTGACATCACCGTCGGGCGAGGCCCTTCGTCTGCATTGGCGCCGGCAGCATCGCTCCGGCGATTGTCAACAACCGACAATACGGAGCCCCTAACGGGGGCGATATTCTGGGGCGCATGAACACTGTGCATCCTTGGGTTCAGCACTACCAGGCCGGGGTACCGGCCGAGATCGAGATGCCCCGCACCTCACTCGTCGAAATGTGCGAGGAATCGGTGCGGCAGGCGGGAGACGCCGTCGCGATGGAGTTCTTCGGCCATGAGACGACGTACGCGCAGCTGGGCGACGAGATCGCCCGCGCCGCGGAGGGCCTGCGCCGGCTGGGTGTGAAGCCCGGCGACCGCGTCGGCCTCGTGCTGCCCAACTGTCCGCAGCACGTCGTGGCGTTCTACGCCGTGTTGCGCGTGGGTGGGGTCGTCGTCGAGCACAACCCCCTCTACACCGCCCGCGAGCTGCGACACATGTTCGAAGACCACCGTGCGGAGGTCATCATCGCGTGGGACGTCGCCGTCGAGAAGGTCGACGATCTGCCGCGTGACCTGGGCGTTCGTCGCATCATCGCCGTGAATCTGCTCGACGAGATGCCCAAGCCGATGCGCTTTGCCCTACATCTGCCGCTGCGCAAATTGCGCGCCGCCCGCGCGTCGCTGCATAAGAAGGCGCCGGGCGCGCTGACCTGGAAGGATCTCCTTTCCGCGCCCCCGATCAACCCCGAGCATGGCCGCCCCGAGCTCGACGATCTCGCAGTAATCCAGTACACGTCGGGCACCACGGGCACGCCGAAGGGCGCGATGCTCACTCACCGGAATCTGTACTGCAACGCGCTGCAGGGGGCGGCGTGGATGCACGACGCGAAGGTGGGGCGTGAGACGAGCTACGCGCTGCTGCCCATGTTCCATGCGTTCGGCATGACGTTGTACCTCACGTTCGGCATTCTCAAGCAGATGCGCCTCGTGTTGTTCCCCAAGTTCGACATCGACATGGTGTTGAAGGCGTGGAAGAAGTCGCCGGCGACGGTGTACTGCGCTGTGCCGCCGATCTACCAGAAGACGGCGGCGACGGCTCGGGAGCGCGGCATCGACATCTCGTCGGCGAAGTTCTGCATCTCCGGCGCGATGGCGCTCACCGACGAGATCGTTGCCGACTGGGAATCCGTCTCCGGTGGGCGGCTCGTCGAGGGCTACGGCCTCACGGAGTCGTCGCCAGTGGCGCTCGGCAACCCGTTCGCGCCGACGCGGCGCACCGGCACCATCGGCATTCCGTTCCCCTCCACTGAGATGAAGGTGGTGCGCCCGGATCATCTGGACGAGGAGGTCGCCATCGGCGAGCCCGGCGAGCTGCTCATCCGCGGCCCGCAGGTGTTCCAAGGCTACTGGGAGAACCCGGAGGAAACCGCCAAGATGCTGCTGCCGGGCGGATGGCTGCGTACCGGCGACGTAGTTGTCCAGGATGAAGACCTGTTCACCACCATCGTCGACCGAGTCAAGGAACTCATCATCACCGGCGGCTTCAACGTCTCCCCCAGCGAGGTTGAGCGGGTACTGCGCACCCACGACGCCATCACCGACGCGGCAGTCGTCGGGCGCAAGAACGCAGGCGGCGGCGAGGACGTCGTCGCGGTCATTTGCATCGCCGACGGGATGAAGGCACCGTCGCTCGAGGAGCTGCGAGCGTTCTGTAAGCAGTCGCTGGCGGCCTACAAGGTGCCGCGCGACATGCGCATCGTCGACGAGCTCCCCCGCTCAATGCTGGGCAAGGTGCTACGCAAGCAGGTGCAGGAAGAACTGCTCTGACTAGGGCTGGGGCGGCTCGTCGCGGCTACTCGTTCCTGACCCGACCGGAGCCATCCGGTTGCTCGAGTGCGAGCAGGAAGCGTTTCACGTCGAGGCCCCCGCTGTACCCACCGAGGGTCCCGTCACTGCGAAGCACGCGGTGACAAGGGACGATGATAGGCACCGGGTTGGTGGCACAGGCGCTCCCGACGGCTCTCGCAGCACGCGGGCTCCCCACCTGCTCAGCAACCTCCTGATACGAGGCTGAACTTCCGTAGGGAATGTGTGGCAGCCGGCGCAGCACCTCGCGCCGAAAGCCCGACGACAGTGCATGGTCGACAGGCACCGTGAACGCGCGAAGTTCTCCGGCGAAATAGCGCTCGAGCTCGCCGGACGTCTCATCGAGACGGCGGGCGTCTTGGCGCGCGTGAGTGCGGAGGCGCGTCGAAAGCTCCTCCACCACTGCCTCGAACCCCTCGTACTCGAAGGCGACTCTCACCAGCCCCGCATCCGTAGCGGCGAGCAAGAGCGCTCCGACGGGTGACTCCACGGTGCGGTACGCCACGTCGTTCATGTCAGCGCCTCCTGAGCGTTCGTCGGGGTGTGGCTTAGGGGGCGTCGGAGAACATGGAACGGCGCCCCGAGAATGCGCGCCCGAGCGTGACCTGGTCGGCGTACTCCAAGTCGCCGCCGACGGGGAGCCCGCTGGCTGGGCGCGTGACGCGAACGCCGAAGTCGCGCAACATGCGTGAGAGATACGACGCTGTGGCCTCGCCTTGGGTGTCGGGATCGGTGGCAAGGATCACCTCTTGGATCTCGCCGTCTGCGAGGCGCGTGAATAGCTCTCGCGTGTGGAGATCACCTGGGCCGCGCCCGTCGATGGGGGAAATGGATCCGCCGAGCACGTGATAGAGGCCGCGGAACTCGTTGGTGCGTTCGATGGCCACCACATCTTTGGATTCCTCGACGACGCACAGCAGCGAGCGGTCACGTCGCGGGTCTCGGCAGACTCGGCACCGGTCTTCCTGCGAAACGTTGAAGCACACTTCACAAAAGCGGGCGTGCTGTTTCACCCGCTGCAGGGTTTCAGCCAGCTTGAATACGTCCTCTTCGGGAGCATCGAGCAGGTGGAACGCGATGCGTTGCGCACTGCGGGGCCCAACTCCGGGCAGTCTACTCAGCTCGTCGATGAGGTTTTGAACGGGACCTTCGTACAACTACATCCCCAGCCCGGGAACCTGCGGCATGGCTTCCACGAGCGCCTGGTCTGCCTCAGTCTTGGCGGAGCGGAATGCGGCGATGATCAGGTCTTGCAACGTCTCGATGTCGTCGGCGGCCTCTGGCTTGATCTCGATGCCGGTCATGACGCCCTGCCCGTTGAGGGTTACCGAAACGAGGTCTCCCCCAGCCGATGCGGTGAAGCTGCGCGACGCCATTTCTTCCTGCGTCTTGGCCATATCTTCTTGCAGCTGCTGCGCCTGCTGCATCAGGGCGTTCATGTCAAAGCCTTCACCGAACATGTGCTTTCCTTTCGTGGGGCTAGGGCCAAGTGTATGAGGTTCGACGGCGGATCAGTATTGAGGCGGAGTGCCTTCCTCTACGGAGATGATCTCCGCCCCGAACTCGTTGCCGAGCAACTCGGCGGCGTTGTGAGAGCCGTCGAATACCTCGTCGTCGGCCGACAGATTGCCGTAGTCCGGCTCCGGTTCGGGCTCCGGCTGCGGTGCGGGTGGGCGTTCTTCAACACGGCTGGCCGCAGGAGCGCCGGCCTGGCGCTGACCCTGCTCGACGCTGGGCTCGTCGGCAGTAACACCCTGCACACGAAGCTCAACGCCAAGCACCTCGATGATGGCCTCTGCCAGGAGGTCGATGGACCCGCCCCGCCCGAAGTTGTCTTTCGCGCCGGGGTTCGTGAAGCCGAGCAACAGCACGCCGTCGCGGACTTCCTGTACGTGCGCGTTCTGGCTGAGCAGCATGTATGTGAACCGTCGACGCCGCTTCACCTCGTCGAGCACGTTGGGCCACGCACGCCGCAGCTCCTCCGTCGTGAGCTGCCCGGCCCTGCTGGGCACGCTGGGTGTGGGCTGTGAATGTGCTGCAGGCTGCGATGGCGCCTGCTCTGGAGCTCGCTGCGACGCCGGGGCACTCCCGGCGGGACGCTGCGCGGGAGGTGCACCGGCTGGGCGTTGACTGGTGGGAGCTTGGCCCGCTGGACGTTGACCTGCCGGGCGCTGCTGCGGCGCCGACTGCGGCTCCGGGGCGCGCTGCTCCGTGTGCGTCGGCTGAGGAGGGCGCTGCGCTGGCTGCGACGGTGCCTCCTCAGCCACCTGCGACGGCGCCGAGCGCGCCTGCCCAGGCACGTCGCTCCATTCCTGCGGGGGTTGGGGTGCGTCGGAGGAGCCCATCATGCCGACGCGGCGTTCGAGCCTGTCCATGCGGGCGTGAAGACCGCGTTCGTCGGTGTCGGCTTCGGGCAGCAGCACTCGGGCCGCCATGAGCTCGAGGTGCAGTCTGGGAGCGGTGGTGCCGCGCATCTCGGTGAGCCCGACGGCGATCACTTCCGCGGCCCGCGTGAGCTCGCCGGAGCCGAGTGCCGCGGCCTGCGATTTCAGGCGCTCGGCCTGGTCTTCGGGCACTTCGAGGATGCCGTCTTCGGCTGCGGTGGGGACGGCGGCAAGAATGACGAGGTCGCGGAGGCGTCGAAGCAGATCTTCTGCGAAGCGGCGCGGGTCTTGTCCGACCTCAATCACGCGATCGATGGTCTTGAACACGCCCGACGAGTCGCCTGCCGCGAAGGCGTCGACGATGTCGTCGAGCAGTGACTCTGGAGTGTAACCCAGCAGCGCTGCGGCTTGTTCGTATTCGACGCCGTGCTCGCCCGCGCCGCCCAGGAGCTGGTCGAGGACGGAGAGCGAATCGCGCACAGACCCGCCGCCGGCCCGCACCACGAGTGGGAGCACCATCGGGTCGATGTCGACGGCCTCCGCCTCGCAGATTTCTTGAAGATACGTTGCGAGCGTCTTCGGCGGGACAAGCCGGAACGGGTAGTGGTGGGTGCGCGACCGGATGGTGCCGATCACCTTCTCCGGCTCCGTCGTGGCGAAGATGAACTTCGCGTGCGGCGGCGGCTCTTCGACGAGCTTCAGCAGCGCATTGAAGCCCGCCGGGGTAACCATGTGAGCTTCGTCGACGATGTAGATCTTGTAGCGGCTCGCCACGGGCGCGAAGAACGCGCGCTCGCGGAGGTCGCGGGCGTCGTCGACGCCGCCGTGACTGGCCGCGTCGATCTCGATGACGTCGATGGAGCCCGGACCGCCACGCGCCAAGTCGATGCATGACTGACACTCGCCGCACGGGGTTGCCGTCGGGCCTTGTTCGCAGTTCAGGCAGCGCGCCAGGATGCGCGCCGAGGTGGTTTTGCCGCAGCCACGCGGGCCGGAGAACAGGTACGCGTGCCCCACCTTGTTGTTCTGCAGCGCGCGCTGGAGCGGCACGGTGACGTGGTCTTGGCCGATGACATCAGCGAAGGTGTCGGGGCGGTAGCGACGGTAGAGCGCCAGCGGCGCGTCGGGGATGGTGCGCTGGGCGGACTCGGCGGGTTGCGATGTGGGCGCGGCTTCGCCGCCGACGCTGCCTCCCGCCGGCGCTGCGGGTGCATCGTCGCCGAACAGATCGGGGCCGTCTTGCTGCATCGGCTCCTCGGGCTCTTCGTCGAACGCGCCATCTGGCTGGATGGGCTCGTCGAACAGCGAGTATTCGTCGTCGTCTTCCACATCCCCCACCCTATTGCACCCCACTGACAATCTCCGCCGCTCCCCGAAACCTGTGGAAAAACTCGCTGTTCGGTCGCCACTCGCCGCGCGGTCTCGCCGTCGGCACCTACAACCTGTGCGGCAACTGAGCGGAACAGGTGTCACTTGCCCAGGCGGAACGGGGCGTCGTCGGGAGGCAGATGACACATAATCCGCAACTGAGCCGCACAGGTTGCACCTGCCCGACGGGTCCCGCGCCGGGTAAGCGGCGCGCTGGCCGGGCACACACCCAGCGCAAAAAAAAAGGGGCTCCCCGCGCACCCGGAAGAGCTCACTTACCCTTGCTGCCTTCCGACCCTGGGGGAGTTGGGCGAGGTACCGCCGCGCGAGGAACCAACGTCCAGCCTAGCGCATCGCGACGCGCTTCCCCAACGACGACGAACAACCGACGACGCCTCCCCGCCCCGCTGCTTTGCCCGGCGCATTGGTCGTCGGGTAAAGTCCCCCCTTGGAGGATTCGCCTAGAGGCCTATGGCGCTCGCTTGGAAAGCGGGTTGGGTTCACGCCCTCACGAGTTCGAATCTCGTATCCTCCGCTGGAAGCGCCCCCGCCGGGGGCGTTTTCCGTCTCCGGCAACGCGCTTGATGGCAGGGAAGGGGCGGTGATGGCCCACGACGATCATCCCGACGTGCGCTGGGAGCGTATCGAGTGCGACGGCACGAGCTTCCAGGTGCTGCGCGCCACTCCGCACGGCGAGGCCGCCACGCGCCCGACCTTCGTCCTCGTCCACGGCCTCGGCGTATCAGGGTTCTACTTCGAGCCCCTCATCCAAGAACTCGCACAGCACGCTCCCGTCGTCGTCTTCGATCTCCCCGGGGCCGGCCGAACCGCCGAGACCAACGGCGAGCTCACCATCTCCGGACTCGCCCGCGTGCTGCGCGACGTCGTGGACCAGTTGCACCTTGGCAAGGTGGTCTTGGTGGGCCACTCGATGGGCACGCAGGTGGTGGTGGAAGCCCTGGCGCGCTACCCCGAGCTCGCCGACGCCGCAGCGCTGCTCGCACCGGTAGTGCCACCGTCGGCGAGGAAACTCGGGCCACTCCTCGCGCATTTCATGCGAACCTCGTGGCACGAACCCTTCGCGGCGGTGTGGCGGGCTTGCGTCGGATACATCCAAATGGCCCCGTCGTGGCTGTGGAAACAGACCCAAGCGATGCTCCACTACCCCATGGAGGAGCGAATCCGCGACGTGCGCGCCGACCTCATCCTGATCCGCGCCAGCCACGACTACGTCGCACCCCGCGACTTCCTCGCACAGCTGCGGGCCGCAGCCGGCGGACAGCGCACCATCATGCGCGAAATGCCCAACGCTGCGCACCACATGATGGCCACACACGCCGACGCGCTCACCGCCGAGATCCTCCGCGTCGCCCACGTGCACGACCCCAAAGCCGAAGCCGACGCGACTGAGAACCTGCACGAAATGGCGTAGTGAGACGTTCTTGGGGTGATTTCGATACGCCGCTGACGCGGCTACTCAATCACCGGAGGAGAGCCGTCGCAGCGCACTCAATCACAGCCCGAAGGCGCCGCCTTCGACCAGGATGACGATGCCGAGAATAATCAGCACCAGCGGGAACAGAATCTGCTCCGACTTCTCCAGCGCCTCGTCGATACCGGGGCGCGTGGCGACGAACTTCGCCAGCCAGACGAGCCCAGCGACGAGCACCAGAAAGATCGCACAAAACACAGCAATCCGGGCAGGGCTCATCCCCAAGAACACCGGCACGTAGACACCGACGTTGTCGCCGCCGTTGGCGAACGTGACGGCCGCGACGGTACCGATCGCCACCTTCTTATCCCCGTCGAGCCCTTCCTCTTCCCCGCGCCAAGCCTCCCAAGCTGCCTTGAGACCAATGAACAGCGGGATGAGGCCAAAGTACGGAATCCAGTCCGGGGAAAGCAGCGCGTCGGCGCCCCAGGTAATCGCCACGCTCACCACGAGAATCCCCAGGAACCCGAGATACTGTCCGATCGCGATGTTCCGCGTCGAATTGCGCTTCCCAGCGCCTCGGGCGAAGAACAACGACAGGATGATGACGTCGTCGATATTCGTCACGACGAACAATCCAACAGCTTGCGCAGCGGCCAACAACATGGCCACTACCGTATCGCTCTTCGACGAGCACTCATCCCACGTTGTGAACTCCCCGACGATGCCCCGGCCCGGCAGGATACCTTCACGGACAGCAAAACCCTGGAGGAACCTATGTCCGAAACTCCCGCAGTCAAGGCTGACCGCGGCGCCTTCTCCGGTCGCACGGCCTTCATCCTGGCCGCGATCGGCTCCGCCGTCGGTCTCGGAAACATCTGGCGTTTCCCGTACGTTGCGTACAGCAATGGCGGCGGCGCATTCATCATTCCCTACGTGATCGCGCTACTCACTGCGGGCATCCCACTGCTGCTGCTCGACTACGCCATCGGCCACCGCTACCGCGCATCGGCACCGCTCTCCTTTCGACGTCTGCACCGCCTCACCGAACCCATCGGCTGGTGGCAGGTGCTCATCTGCGTCATCATCGGCATCTACTACGCCGTGATCTTGGCGTGGGCCGCGCAGTACTTCATCTTCTCCTTCAACCAAGCGTGGGGCACCGACCCGGGAACCTTCTTCATGGAGACCTACACCCAGTCGATCGGCGCCGACAGTGCCCACCTTGGCTTCGAGTTCGTCCCCGGCGTGCTCATCCCTCTCATCCTTGTCTGGGTGGCCGTCGTGGGCGTGCTGGCATTGGGCGTGCAGAAGGGCATCGCGGGCACGTCGGTGATCTTCATGCCCATCCTCATGGTGATGTTCATCGCCCTGGTTGTGATCGGCCTCTTCCTGCCTGGCGCGGCAGGCGGCCTCGACGCGCTCTTCACCCCCAACTGGGGCGCGCTCACCGACTCCAGCGTGTGGGTAGCCGCCTACGGCCAGATCTTCTTCTCGCTCTCAGTGGCGTTCGGCATCATGCTCACCTACTCGTCGTACCTGAAGAAGGACACCGACCTCACGGGCTCGGGCCTCGTCGTCGGCTTCGCCAACTCCTCCTTCGAGCTGCTCGCCGGCATCGGCGTGTTCGCCGCACTCGGGTTCATGGCCCAGCAAGCAAATGTGCCCGTCGACGAGGTCGCCGGCTCCGGCATTGGCTTGGCCTTCATCGCGTTCCCGACGATCATCAGCCAGGCCGGTGGACTCGGCGCAGTCATCGGCATCCTGTTCTTCGGATCGCTCACGTTCGCCGCGTTCACTTCGCTGATTTCGATCATCGAGGTGATCATCGCCGCTATCCAGGACAAGTTCGGCCTCGCCCGTGTCCCCGGCGTGTTGATCGTCGGAATCCCCATGGCGTTGTTGTCGCTGTTGCTGTTCCCCACCACCACCGGCCTCAACCTGCTGGATGTGATGGACGCGTTCGTGAACAACTTCGGCATCGTCGCAGCAGCCCTCGTGTGCACCGTCACGCTCACCGCAGGCTTTGCAGCACTGCCGACGCTGCGTAACCACCTCAACCGGTCGAGTTCGTTCAAGGTGGGCCGCGTCTGGCAGCTCCTCGTGGGCGGCATCGCCCCCGTTGTGCTGGGCTACATCTTGATCGGCGAACTGCAGAAAGTGCTCGCTGAGGGCTACGGCGGCATGCCGCGCGGCTTCGTGAACACCTTCGGTTGGGGTATGGCTCTCGGCCTCATCGTCATCGCGATCGTACTGAGCCTGTTGCCGTGGCCGGCGAAGTCGAACGCGCAGAAGGTGGATTCCGACGGCGACCTCATCCCGCCGCCCATCCTCGACCGCCTCGTCGACGCCAGCCGCGTCGAAGAGGCTCGCGCCAACCCGATCATCGACAACACGTCGCTGCCACTCGAACCTCCCGCCGTACACGGCGAGACCCAGCAGAAAGAGGTAGATCTATGAGCACCGCCGCAATCGTGATGATGGTGGTCGCGATCGTCATCGTCTGGGGCGGGCTCGCGTTCGCGATCACGTTCCTGTTGAAGCACCCGGAGGGCTCCGTCGAACTGCTCGACGATCACGGACGCCCACTGGAAGCGCACCGGTAACCCGCCCCTCGGCTCTATCGCCGACGAGGTATCCCCTGCCTAAACTTCAAAATCCGTACGCAGCTTCACCTAACCCCTCGATTTCGGGGGTATGTATGCAGCTGCGTACGGATTTTGAAGTTTTTTCGACGGCGCCTACTCCAGCGGGCCGGCAGCTGCGAGCACTTCGCCGGTCGCGAGGAGCTGGACGGCGGCTTCGATGTCGGGCGCAAGGAAGCGGTCCGGCCCGGGGCCGCCCACGCGCTCGCGCAGCACCGCGATCACCCGCTGCGCCGGCTCCGACGGGGCGAGCGGCGCCCGCAGCTCGATGCCGCGTGCGGCCGCGACCAGCTCAATCGCCAGCACCCGGCGCAGCGCGTCGACACTCTGGCGCAGCTTCCGGGCCGCGTGCCAGCCGAGCGAAACATGGTCTTCCTGCATGGCCGAGCTCGGAATCGAATCCGCCGACGCAGGCACAGCCAGGCGCTTCATCTCCGCGACGAGCCCAGCCTGGGTGTACTGGGCGATCATGAGACCGGAATCGACGCCGGGGTCGTCGGCGAGGAACGGCGGCAGCCCGTTGGAGCGGTGCTTGTCGAGCAGCCGGTCGGTGCGGCGCTCCGCGATACTCGCGAGGTCCGCAGCCACGACGGCGAGGAAGTCCAGCACGTACGCCACCGGCGCACCGTGGAAGTTCCCGTTGCTGGTGATGGTGCCGTCGTCGAGAATCACGGGGTTGTCGATGGCGGCCGCCAGCTCGCGCTCCGCCACGAGCTGGGCGTGGTCCAGGGTGTCGCGGAACCCACCCGCCACCTGCGGTGCACACCGCAGGGAATAGGCATCCTGCACACGGGAGGCTTCGCGGTCCACGTCGGCGATGATGGGCGAGCCCTCGAGAAGGCGCCAGATGTTGGCAGCCGACGCGGCCTGGCCGGGGTGCGGGCGCAGCGGCATGTGCAGCTCGGGTGCGAAGACGGTGTCTCGACCGCGGATGGCCTGCACCGACAGCGAGCATGTGAGGTCGGCAACCTTCGCGAGCTCACGCAGGTCGGCGAGCGCCATGATGAGCTGGCCGAGCATGCCGTCGGTGCCGTTGATGAGCGCCAGGCCCTCCTTCTCGGCGAGCTCGACGGGGTGCAGGCCGGCCTCACTGAGCAGCTCCGGCACCGGGCGCTCGACGCCGTGCGCGTCACGAGCACGCCCCTCCCCCATGAGCACCAGCGCGCAGTGCGCGAGCGGCGCGAGATCACCCGAGCAGCCGAGCGAGCCGTACTCATGCACGATCGGCGTGATGCCGGCGTTGAGCAGGCCGAGATACGCGTCGACGACCTCCGGTCGCACGCCCGTGTGGCCGCTCGCGAGCGTGCGGATGCGCAGGAACATAAGCGCGCGAATCACCTCGCGCTCGACCTCCGGGCCGGTGCCGGCGGCGTGGCTGCGGATGAGGGAGCGCTGCAGTTGCGCGCGCATCGGCTGCGGGATCGCGGTGTCCGCGAGGGCGCCGAAGCCCGTCGACAGCCCGTAGACGGGGGTGTCGCCCTGCGCGAGTTCCTCGACGCCGGCACGGACCTTCGCGATGAGCGCGCGGGCATCGTCGGCCAGTTCGACGGTGGCGTCGTGCCGCGCGACGGCGATGACGTCGTCGAGAGAGACGGGGCTGGTGGACAAGGTGACGGTCATGGAAGTCCTTACGAGTTGGGGAGAACGATCTGCTTGCCGGCGCGCCACACCTGGTGGGTGAGCGGCATGCCGGGGCGGTACGCGAGGTGGATGGCGGCGGGCGCGTCGAGGACGTGGATGTCGGCGCGGAAGCCCGGGGCGAGTTGCCCGACGTCGGATCGGCGCAGTGCCTTCGCGCCGCCGATCGTGGCTGCGCGGATGGCCTCGTCGAGGGTGAGGTGCTGCTGCAGCACGGCGGTGCCGACGCAGAAGTTCATGCTCGACGTGTAGCTGGTGCCGGGGTTGCAGTTGGATGCGATCGCGACGGTGGCTCCGGCGTCGAGCAGGCGCCGGATGGGCGCGAAGGGCATGCGGGTGGAGAGATCGCAGGCGGGCAACGCCGTCGCGACGGTGTCACTCGCGGCGAGCGCTTCCACGTCGTCGTCGGAGAGGAAGTTGACGTGGTCGACGCTGGCCGCGCCGAGCTCGACGGCGAGTTGCACGCCACCCGACTCCCCCAGCTGGTTGCCGTGCACGCGCAACCCGAGCCCCGCGGCCCGCCCGGCTTCGAGCACGCGACGCGACTGCTCGACGTCGAACGCGCCCTCCTCGCAGAAGACGTCCATCCAGGCGACGTGCGGGCGGACGGCATCCAGCATCTCGCCGGTGACTAGCGCGACGTACTCGTCGGGGGTCGTGCCGTCGGGGACCAGGTGGGCGCCGAGGAAGGTGACCTCGTCGACGAACTCCCGCGCAATGCGGGCTGCGCGAGCCTCATCCTCGACGGTGAGCCCGTAGCCAGTCTTGGTTTCGAGGCAGGTGGTGCCGCCTCGCTGCGCCTCGCGGACGCGCTGCCCAACGAGCTGGCGGAGGCGCTCGCCGGAGGCGGCGCGGGTGGCGTCGGTGGTGACAGCAATGCCGCCCGCCGCGTAGCCGCGCCCGGCCATGCGCGCCTCAAACTCGGCGGAGCGGTCGCCGTCGAATACTAGGTGGGTGTGCGAATCTACCCAGCCGGGCAGCACGGCCCGCCCGCCGACGTCGACGCGCTCGTCGGCGTCGGGTGCGGAGGCTGCGGCGCCCGTCCAGGCGACGGTGTCGCCGTCGATGACGAGGGCGGCGTCATGGATCGGGCTGCCCTGGCCCGTCCAGAGCTCGGATATGCCGGTGATGAGGGTGCTCATGCAGTTGCCTTCCTAACCCGATATCCACATTCGTTTGCGAAAAACGGCCAAAACGGCTCATTTCAGCAAACGAATGTGGATATCGGGTTACTTAGTCGCGGATCGTCGGTTCAAGCGGGATGCGGACGCCGCGCTCGGCGGCCACGTCGGCGGCGCGGCGGTAGCCCGCGTCGACGTGGCGGAACACACCCATCGCGGGGTCGTTGGTGAGCAGCGCCTCGAGCTTCGCCGCAGCGAGCTCGGTACCGTCGGCCAGGCCTACCTGGCCCGCGTGGATCGACCGCCCGATGCCAACACCGCCACCGTGGTGGATAGACACCCAGGTGGCGCCCGACGACACCGCGGTCATGGCGTTCAGCAGCGGCCAGTCGGCGACGGCGTCCGTGCCATCGAGCATGCCCTCGGTCTCGCGGTAGGGGGATGCGACGGAACCGGAATCGAGGTGGTCGCGGCCAATCACGATGGGGGCGGACACCTTGCCCTCGGCCACGAGGCGGTTGAACAGGAGGCCGGCCTTGTGGCGTTCGCCGTAGCCAAGCCAGCAAATGCGCGCGGGCAGCCCCTCGAACTCGACGAACTCCTCGGCCGCATCGAGCCAGCGGTGCAGGTGCTCGTTCTCGGGGAAGAGCTCCTTCAGCGCCTGGTCGGTGACGCGGATGTCCTCCGGATCACCCGACAGCGCCGCCCAGCGGAAGGGGCCGAGCCCCTCGCAAAACAGGGGGCGAATGTACGCCGGCACGAACCCCGGGAACTCAAACGCACGCTCGTAACCGTGCTTGCGCGCCTCGTCCCGGATCGAGTTGCCGTAGTCGAACACCTCGGCACCCGCGTCCTGGAACTCCACCATCGCCTGCACGTGCGCGGCCATCGACGCGCGGGCCTTCGCGGTGAACCCCTCCGGGTCACGTTTCGCCTCGTGGTGCCACTGCTCGACGGTGATGCCTTCGGGCAGGTAGCTCAGCGGGTCGTGCGCCGACGTCTGGTCGGTCACGACGTCGATCCGCAGCTCGCCTGCTTGCTGACGCCGCAGCAGCTCGGGGAACACCGTCGCCGCGTTACCGACCACACCCACCGACAGCGCCCGCTTCTCCTGCGCCGCGCGGTTGGCGCGCGCGACGGCGTCGTCGAGGTCGTCGGCAATCTCATCCAAGTAGCGCTTGGCTTGGCGCCGCTCGAGCCTCGAGCGATCCACTTCGACGATGATCACCACGCCGCCGTTCAGCGTCACGGCGAGCGGCTGGGCGCCACCCATGCCGCCGCAGCCGGCGGTGAGGGTGATGGTGCCGGCGAGCGACCCGTCGAAGCGCTTCTTCGCGACGGCCGCGAAGGTCTCGAAGGTGCCCTGGAGGATGCCCTGCGTGGCGATGTAGATCCAGGAACCGGCGGTCATCTGGCCGTACATCATGAGGCCTTCGGCCTCGAGCTTGCGGAAGTGCTCCCAGGTGGCCCAGTCGCCGACGAGGTTGGAGTTCGCGATGAGCACGCGCGGCGCCCACTTGTTGGTGCGCACGACGCCCACCGGCTTGCCCGACTGCACGAGCAGCGTCTCGTCTTCCTCGAGCTCCTTCAGCGTGGCCACGATGGCGTCGAAGGCCTCCCAGCTTCGGGCGGCGCGCCCGGTGCCGCCGTAGACGACGAGGTCTTCGGGGCGCTCGGCCACCTCGGGGTCAAGGTTGTTCATGAGCATGCGCATGGGCGCTTCTGTGGACCATGATTTCGCGGTGATCTCGGTGCCTCGCGGCGCGCGGATGGTTCTCATCGGTGTCTCCTTACCTATTGACCCCATCTCAGCCCAGCCGACGTGGCCGCGCCAGTGTGATCGGCCCTCAGGCGCCGCAACGCGCCGAATACTGTCCGAGATACCGGACATCAGGCGAGGGCGCGTCGCAGCTCCTCCGCCGCCTCGCGCAGCACCTCGACGCCCCCTGCCGGCGCCTGCTCGAACGTGGTTGCGACGGCGGCGATCGGCCAGCCCGCCCGGTTCACGACGGGCACCGCGTGCGAGCGTAACCCCGTCGTGACTTCCCCATCTTCGACGGCGAACCCGCGGCGCGCGGTCTCAGCCGCTTCGGAGATCACCCGCGACGGCGAGTACTCAAGCGACCCCTCGGCGCCCATGCGCTCTAACGTCGACACGCCCGCATACATCGCCCGCAGCTGCGCGGGCGGCAGCGCCCCCAGCAGTGCCCGCCCCGACGCGGTGAGATGCGCGGGCAGACGCACCCCGACGTCGGTCACCAGCGACGGGCGCCCCGCCGCGCGTTGCTCCACGACGTACAGCACATCGCGACCTTGAAGCACCGCGATGTGACACGTTTCCCCCAGCTGGTCGACGACTCTGCGGGCCACCTTGCCGCCGACGATCGCGAGCGGCGCTTGGCGTTGGTAGGCGAAGCTGAGCTCGTAGGCCGCCGGCCCGAGCCCGTAGGCGCGTTCAGCGTCGTATCGAATCACGAACCCGGCTGCGACGAGCACGCCGAGGAGGTCGTAGGTGGTGGAACGCGGGATGCTGAGCGTCGCGGCAATCCGACTGGCCGCCACTGGGCGCGACTGCCCCGCCAGAAAAGTGAGCACGGCAAGCGTCGACTCCGCCGCCGGCACCTTGCCCATGCGCACCTCCTTGCTGGCTGGAAGCCTACGCGAACCCAGCCTTGGTTCCGGACGCCGCGCGCGAGACAATGGCCGCATGATCTGGACAGGCAGAACCGACGGCGACGGGCCCGAGCACGCCCGGTGGCACCAGCGCATCAGCACCGACGCCCCCGCCGGCAGCCACATTTCGTTGCTGGGTTTCGGCTCCGATGAAGGGGTTCGCCGCAACCAGGGGCGCCAGGGTGCAGCCGCCGCCCCTGCCGAGTTGCGCCGCGCGCTCGCGCCGATGGCGCTGCACCATCATCTCGCGGACGGCTCCGTCCGGCTGCACGATCTGGGCGACGTGACCGTCGAGGGCGAGGATCTTGAGGCCGGGCAAGCGGCGATGGGTCACCGCATCGGCGACGCGCTGGCCGCCGACGGCAACGTCCTCACCGTGGTGCTGGGCGGCGGGCACGAGACGGCGTGGGCGTCGTACCTGGGGCTCACTGCGTCGGGCGTGGTGGCCGGGCAGCGGTGGGGTGTGCTGAACCTCGACGCGCACTTCGACCTGCGCAGCGCCGAGCGCCCCACTTCTGGCACCCCGTTCCAGCAGATGGCCCTGGCCCAAAGCGACGCGGGCGAGGCGTTCCGCTACGGCGTGATCGGCATCGCTGAGCCCTCGAACACCGGCACCCTCTTCCAGCGCGCCGACGAGCTCGACGTCGATTACCTGTTCGACGTGGATTGCTCTACGCAGCGTGTGATCGAATTCGCCGAGAACTTCATCGCTGGCCTGGACGCGGTCTACCTCACCATCGACCTGGATGTACTGCCGGCGGCCACCGCTCCGGGCGTCTCCGCCCCCGCGTCGCTGGGCGTGCCGGCGCGCGCCATCGTCGGGGCGGTCCGAACCGTCGCGGCGTCCGGGAAGCTGCGGCTCATGGACGTCGTCGAGTTGAACCCCAAGTACGACGTCGACGGGCGCACGGCCAAGCTGGGTGCACGTCTCATTTCGGAGGCGACGGTCTGCCTGCCGCAGGTGCGCCCACTGCGGCGCCCGGACCGTCGCTACTAGACTCGCCGCATGCCTTCCCGCCACCGCCACATCTTCTGGGACATGGGCGGCACGCTCGTCGACACCTATCCCGAGCTGAACCAGGCCCTCGCCAACGCCGCGCAGCGTCGTGGCGCCGCCGTCCCCGTCGACGATGTGGCCTCGCTCACTCACACGTCCACGCGGCACGCGATCGACGCGCTGGCTGTCCGCACGGGCCTACCCGCAGCGATGTTTGAGCAGGCCAACGCTGATTTGAAGCGCCGCTGGGAGAGTAATCCTCCGCCCGTGATGGCAAGCGCACGTGAGCTCATGGCCGACGTGCGCGCCGCCGGTGGGCTCAACCTCGTGATCACGCACCGCGACCGCACCTCCGCCGAGGCACTCCTCGCAGCACTCGAGCTCACCGTGGACGACATGGTCTGCGCTCCCGACGGGTTCCCGCGCAAGCCCGACCCAACGATGGTGCAGCTCCTACTGGGGCGCCACGAGCTCGACGTCGACGACTGCATCTTCGTCGGCGATCGCCCCATCGACGCCGAGGCCGCGAGCGCGGCGGGGATGGCGTCGGCCCTCCTCCGCGAAGAACCGAGCGGCCCGGTGCACCGCTGCCACCGGCTCGATACACTCGACGACCTCCGTCCCCTGCTGAACCTGGCGCCCGCATGACCGCCCTCGACCCCGTCGACCGCCTCCTTATCGACGAGCTCCCGGCCGAGCTGAGCACCGTCGCGGTGTTCGACGCGCCGGCGCTCGTCGAACAGCTGGCGACGCGCACCGGCAGCATGCGCGTGTTCTGCGACGACGTCCGCGACGCGCAGCAGGTGCCCGAGGAGTTTCTCGTCGACCACCCCGACGAACTCGGCGGCGCGGCGCTCGCCGTCGGGCGCCTGCCGAAGGCGCTCGCGGCCCTCGACGAGATCGCGGCCTCCGTGCTCGGGCGCGACGACATGCTGTTCCTCGCGGGCGGGCGCGACAAGCACATGAACAAGTCGATGAACTCGGTGCTCGCGAAGTATTTCACTGCCGTGAATGCGAGCCTCGGCCGCCAGAAGTCGCGCGTGCTGCGCGCCTGGGGGCCGGAGGCCGACGCCGAATCCGACTGGCCGAAACTCAAACACCACGACGCGCTCGGGCTCACCGTGGCCGCGCACGGGGCGACGTTCGGTGGCACGAAGATCGACCCCGGCACGAAGCTCCTGCTCGAATCGCTCGACGTCGACGGCACCGATGTGCTGGATTTCGGCTGCGGCAATGGGTCCATCGCGTGCTGGCTCGCGCAGCGCGAAAAGCGAGTGACGGGCGTCGATGTGAGCTGGTCGGCCGTCGCGGCCACACAGATCGCGGCCAGCGAGAACGGCGTCGACGTCGAGGCGTTCTGGGCCGACGGCACCGCTGAACTCCCAGAAGCGAGCTTCGACGCCATCGTCACCAATCCCCCTTTCCACCGCGGCACGGCGAAGGATTCCGACGCGACGTTGGCGCTGTTCGACGATGCCCGCCGCCTGCTGCGCCCAGATGGGCAGCTGTGGTGCGTGTATAACTCGCATCTGCCGTGGCGCAAGGAGCTCAACGTGCGACTAGGCCGCACGCGCGTCGTCGCGCAGAACCCGCACTACACCGTCGCGTGTTGCGAAGCGCGGTAGCCGGCTACGTAGGCACTTCGTGCACGTTGGGCCCTATTTTCAGTGGCTTCTACAGTGGTAATCAAATAGGAAACCACCTCCAGGGAGCGTTATGGGCAAGCATCGTGTTGTCATCGTCGGCTCGGGGTTCGGGGGGCTCTTTGCAGCGAAGTCCCTCAAGCGCGACGACCTCGACGTCACCGTCATTTCCCGCACCACCCATCACCTGTTCCAGCCGCTGCTGTACCAGGTGGCCACCGGCATCTTGTCGCAGAATGAGATCGCCCCGACGATGCGCGAAATCCTCGCGACACAGCGCAACGTTCGTACGCTGCTCGGCTCGGTCACCGACGTGGACGTCGACGCGCGTGAGGTGATCTGGGAGCAAGACGGCAAGGAATATCGCACCGCGTACGACTCGCTCATCGTGGCCGCCGGCGCGACGCAGTCGTACTTCGGCAACGACCACTTCCAGCGATTCGCCCCGGGGCTGAAGACCATCGACGACGCCTTCGAGGTGCGCGCCCGCATCGTGCATGCGTTCGAGCACGCGGAAGTGGAGCCCGACGAGGAGGAGCGGCGTCGACTCTTAACGTTCGTCGTAGTGGGAGCGGGGCCGACCGGCGTCGAGATGGCCGGGCAGCTTCGCGAGCTCGCCGCGCAGACGCTGCACAAGCAGTACCGCAGCATCGACACGTCGGTGGCGCGCGTGATTCTCGTCGACGGCGTCGACCACCCGCTGCCCCCGTTCGGCGAGAAGCTTGGCAAGCGCACCGCCCGCGACCTCGAGGCGCTGGGCGTCGAGCTGCGTATGAACACCATGGCCACCAACGTCGACGAACAATCCATCACGTTGAAGGCGAAGGACGGCTCTGAAGAGGTCATCCCGAGCTACTGCAAGGTGTGGTCGGCGGGTGTGCAGGCCTCCGAGTTGGGCAAGATATTAGCTGAGCGCACCGGAGCGGAGACCGACCGCGCGGGGCGGGTGAAAGTACTCCCCGACCTCACGCTGCCTGGGCATCCCGAAGTGTTCGTGATCGGCGACATGATGGCCGTCGACGGCGTCCCGGGCGTCGCGCAGGGCGCCATCCAACCAGCAAAATTCGCCGCCCGCACCATTCTGAATCGCGTCGACGGCAAGCCCGTCGAAGAGAAGTTCGTGTACAAGGACAAGGGCTCCATGGCCACCATCGCGAAGTGGAAGGCCGTGGTGCAGATCGGCAAGCTCCAGCTCGGCGGCTTCATCGCCTGGCTGGCGTGGTGCTTCCTGCACCTGCTCACCATCGCCGGCTTCAAGAACCAGGTGGGCACGCTCGTGCGCTGGCTGATTACCTTCGTCTCGGGCAAACGCTCCGCGATGACGGTGAGCCCGGAGTACCTCAACCGGCACCGCAAGGAGAAGCCATCCGACGGCTGACACACTCACAGGTAGCCCGGTGCGCCCGCACAGGAAACGCACAGGCTGCCCGATGAAGCTGGGCACAGATCGTCGAGTGAGGAGACACACATGAGCAGCAACCCCAACCCGTGGAGCAGGAACGCAGGCCAACCCGCGTCTGGCAGCGGGGGCGCACCCCAGCCGCGTCCGGAATACCCGACGGGGTTCCAGTCCCCTAGCCAGGGCTACCCCAGCCAGCCTCCGCGCCAGGGTTACCCAGGCCAGGCGTTCCAGCAGCCTCAGGGGGAGCCCTCCGCACCGACGGCGGCGAGGGGCCCCGTCGAAGTTCCGCGTAAGCGCGGGGGCGGGAAGCTCGTGGCCGGCGTGTTGGGGCTCACCCTCCTGGCGGGCGGCGTCGGCGCGGGTTCCGCGGCGCTCACCACGCAGTACATGCTCGGTCAGCAGCCGGCCGCGGTGTCGTCGTCGGAGAGCACCACCGACGGTGGGGCCACCCAAGGTGCGAGTTCCGGCTCAACAGTGAAACAGGCCGACCCGAGCAACCCGAACTGGACCGCAGTGGCGGACAGTGCGTCGAAATCGGTGGTGGCCATTCAAGTGGCGTCCGAGCGCGGCGGAGGCCAGGGCTCCGGCGTGGTCGTGGACAAGGCCGGCAACATCGTCACGAATAACCATGTGGTGAACGGCGCGCAGAAGATTCGCGTGACACTCGGCGACCAGACCTACGACGCGGAGCTCGTCGGCACCGATCCGTCGACGGACCTCGCGGTGATTCGCATCGTGAACCCACCGTCGAATCTGCAGCCGATGGCGTGGGGCGATTCGCAGAAGCTCAAGGTGGGTGACCCGGTGATGGCCATCGGCAACCCGCTCGGGCTGTCGAACACCGTCACCACCGGTATCGTTTCCGCGTTGGATCGGCCCGTCACCACCCAGGCGGTGGGCTCGGAGCAGTCGCCGACGAGCCGTGGCTCCGACGCGGTGGTCACCGCCGCGATTCAGACCAATGCGGCCATCAACCCCGGCAACTCCGGCGGCGCGCTCGTGAACTCGTCCGGGCAGCTCGTCGGCATTACCAGTTCCATCGCATCGCTGTCGGGCGAGCGAGAGGACGGCACGAAGTCGGGCAACATCGGTATCGGCTTCGCCATCGGCGCCTACCAGGCCAAGCACGTCGTCGAGCAGCTCATCAGCAACGGCAAGGCGCAGTACCCGCAGATCGGTATTACCGCGCGCGACGTGCAGGCCACCGGGCAGATGGGCGCCGAGGTGGCCGAGGTGATCGACGGTTCGCCCGCAGCCGATGCGGGGCTGCGCCCCGGCGACGTGGTGACTGCGATTGGTGGGCGGCAGGTGTCGTCGACGGCGCAGCTGGTGGGGCTCGTGCGCGCACAGCAGGTGGGGCAGAGCGTGAACGTGACCTATCTGCGCGACGACGAAGAGCACACCGCCGAGGTGAAACTGGTGGCCTCACAGCGCTAGCGCCTAGGCTCGAGGCATGCAGATCCGCGTGACGTTCGCATCCGATGCCCCCATCCCCGACGATCTGGTGGCCCGGTGCGCACCCACGCGGATCGTCGCTGCTGAGGCCGCGTTCGGCCATGTCGTGCACGCGTTCGCAGATTCCGATGACCCGGAGGCGCTGCGTGCCGAGTTGCGCGCCGCTGCCGACGGCGTGGCCGTAGGCGTCATCGACGGGGCACTCGTCGCGCGCGATGCGGGCATCGTGATGTGCGACGTCGACTCCACGTTCACGATGACGGAGGCCGTCGACCTGCTTGCCGAGCACGCCGGCAGGGGCGACGAGGTGGCTGCCGTCACCGAGCAGGCAATGCGCGGGGAGCTCGACTTTGAGCAGTCGTTGCGCCAACGCGTCGCCACCTTGAAAGGCCTTCCGACGACGGTGTTCGACGAGGTCTATCCCTTGATGCGCCCGACTCCGGGGGCGAGGGAACTCGTCGATACTGCACATGTGCGCGGGGCGCGCGTCGGCGTCACGTCGGGTGGTTTCACGCAGCTCGTGAGCCAGCTCGCCGACGATTTCGGCCTCGACTTTTTCGCCGCGAACCAGCTGCAGACCGCCCGCCGCGATGGCGTCGAGTACCTCACGGGCGAGGTTGAGGGGCGCATCGTCGACCGGCAGCAAAAGTCACTGGACCTGCGCGGGTTCGCCGCCGCTCACGACGTGCCGCTGGAGCGCACGGTGGCGGCTGGCGACGGCGCGAACGACCTCACGATGCTTGCTACGGCGGGGTTGGGCGTCGCTTTTTGTGCAAAGCCGGTCACTGCGGCGCAGGCGGACGTCGCCGTCGATTTCCCCCGGCTCGACGCCGTCGCGGCCTTCGCGTTCCCCGAATGAACACCAGGCTCCGCGCACCTGGGGCCGAGTAGGCTCGAGGAAACGTTGTTGAAGGAGGCACCCGTGACTGAACTCGTCGAGTTGCGACGCAGATTCCACCAGATTCCCGAGGTTGGGCTGGATCTGCCCCAGACCCAGGCGCTTGTATTGGAATCGCTCGAAGGCCTGCCGCTGGAGATCACGCTGGGCGAATCGCTGAGCAGCGTCGTGGCCGTGCTGCGCGGCACGAAACCTTCCGACGGCGACCGCCCCGTCGTGCTGCTGCGCGCCGACATGGACGCGCTGCCCGTCGAGGAAGCCACCGGGCTCGACTACGCGTCGACGAATGGCAACATGCACGCCTGCGGGCACGACCTCCACATGACGATGCTCATCGGCGCCGCCCGTGAGCTGTGCGCCCGCCGCGACGAGCTGGCCGGCGATGTGCTGTTCATGTTCCAGCCGGGTGAGGAGGTCCGCAACGGCGCCAGCTACATGATCCGTGAGGGCGCGCTGGAGGCTGCCGGGCGGAAGATCGACGCTGCCTACGCTATCCACGTCTGGGCTGGCCTCGAGCCCTACGGCACCTTCACCACGAAACCCGGCACCACCATGGCCTCGCACGACTTCATCGAGGTGCGCTACACCGGACAGGGCGGGCACGGTTCCGCTCCCCACAAGGCGAATGACCCGGTGCCTGCGCTGGCGGAGCTCATCACCGCCTCGCACGCGATGGTCACTCGCCAGTTCGATGTGTTCGACCCGGTGGTGCTCACCATCGGCACCATCGCCGCTGGTCAGTCGGCGAATGTGATCCCGGAATCGGCGCGGCTCGAGGCCTCCATCCGCGCGTTCTCCCCCGAGGCCAGGAACAAGGTGATCGAGCGGTTCGAGCGCCTCGCCCGAGGCATCGGCGACGCCCACGGACTGCGAACCGACGTGCACCCGTCGCACCCGCCGTACCCGGTGACCGTCAACGACGAAACCGAGACGCAGTATGTGGCGGACACCATCGCGCGGGTGCTCAGCCCCGAGCGTCACGTCCGCTGGGAGCAGTCGCTCACGAGTTCCGAGGACTTCTCGCAGGTGCTCGAGGCGGCACCCGGCTGCTTCTTCGGGCTGAGCGCATGCCCGAAAGACCTCGACCCCGCCACCGCGCCGTTCAACCACTCGGCCTTCGCGCAGTTCGACGACGGCGTGCTCGACGACGGCGTGCGGGTGTTCACTGAACTGGTGCTGGGCAAACTCGGATGACACAAACCGAGCCGAAAGAGATCGCGACGCTCCCACCCATCGAGGAGCTTCGCGACGACGTCCCCCTCAGCCCACGCACGGGTGAGCCGCGCCGCCCGGCGGTGCTCGTCGTCGCTTCCATCGTGCTGTATGTGGCGGTGGCTGCGGTGGCATGGAGCTACGGCTGGCATTGGTGGCGCGCCGCGCATCCCGAGTCGTACCTCGCTTCTGCGCACCTCACCGGGTGGGTGGAGCCCGAGCCGGGCAAGTGGTTCTCGTTGTTCCTGGAGTTCGTGTACGCCGGGCTCGCGGGTCTGGCCAGTGGGGCCGCGGGTGTCGTCGGGTTCCAGGCTTGGAATGGGCGCGGCTGGGCACGCATCGCGGCGATCGTCGCCGCAGGGCTGGCGGGGCTCGTCGCGCTGTTGATCAACTTGTACGGGCTGATTGCCTTGGGGCTGGTGCTGGTGGGAGGCGCGCTGCTGTTCCTGCCGCCAGTGAGCGGCTATTTCGAGCAGTGGCGACGAGTGCGCTCGCACGAGCCGGAACGCTATTCCCGCCCGGACACCATCTATTACGGGCGCCTGCCGCGCTTCCGCTAGCCTCGAATGAGACGACGCAGAAAGTAGGGGTACAGCGTGAACTGGAGGCGACTATTCAAGCGTCTCGTGATGGACGGCGTCTACGAGGCGACGAAGCAAGGCCGCCGGGCATTGCAGAAGCGCGCCAAGGCTGCCCCGACGACGATGCGCCCCTCCCCCGGCGATCTGCAGGAACCCAAGCCGTCGAAGCAACACAGCCAACCCGAAACCCCGACGCCGGGCGGCCCCTACCCCGGGGATTTCACCGGCCACGTCGAGCCCGTCTACGACCCACACGTCGACGGTGTGCCCGACCCTGGCGAAATTGTGTGGACGTGGGTGCCTTACGAGGAAGACCACAGCCAGGGCAAAGATCGCCCCGTGTTGCTGATCGGGCGCGACGGCGATTGGCTGATCGGCTTGCAGGTGACGAGCAAGGATCACGACGTCGATGCGGCGCAGGAGGCGCGCGCCGGGCGCTACTGGGTGGACATCGGCAGCGGCGACTGGGACCGCAAACGCCGCCAATCCGAGGTGCGCGTTAATCGGTTCCTGCGCATCGACCCCAACGCCGTGCGCCGGATCGGCGCGATTCTCGATCGCGAGCGTTTCGACGAGGTGGCTGAGGGCATCGCGCGCTGGGCGTAACCCGTCGGAGTCCGGGATCTCGTTCAGCTGTGGGTGAACCGAGTCCGGCTGCCGTGGACGAAAGTTGGGGCTGCCCCTTCCCGGCTGGTTGAATGAGCGGGAAAGGAAAGGCAGCAGTTGATCACCGTCACCGACCTCACGAAACAGTATGTGAGTGCATCCCGCACCGTGCTGGCGCTCGACGGAGTGTCACTCACCGTGGATAACGGCGAAGTACACGGCGTCATCGGGCACTCCGGCGCGGGCAAATCGACGTTGGTGCGATGCCTCGCCATGCTGGAGCGCCCGAGCGCGGGGAGCATCCAGATCAACGGGCAGGAACTGACCCGCGCGACAGACCGCAATCTGCGCCGGGCGCGTCGTCGGATTGGGTTGGTGTTCCAGCAAGCCAACCTGTTTGATTCGCGCACGGTGCTCAACAACGTCGCATACCCGCAAGAAATCGCCGGTGTGCCGCGCGCACAGCGCCACGCTCGCGCGATGGAGCTGCTGGAGCAGGTTGGCCTCGCGGACGCCGCGCGACTGTACCCGTCGCAGCTCTCGGGCGGCATGCAGCAGCGGGTGGGCATCGCTCGCGCGCTCGCCACACACCCCGACGTGATGCTGTTCGACGAGCCGACGTCGGCCCTCGATCCACGCACCACTGACGAGATTCTCGAACTCATCCTGAGCCTGCGCAGCCCCGAGCGGTCGGTGATCGTAATCACGCACGAGATGAACGTCGTGAAGCGCATCTGCAACTCGGTGTCGCTGCTCGATCACGGGCGCATCATCGAAAGCGGGCCGCTCACCGACGTGGTGTCCTCCCTCGACGGCAAGCTCAGCCAGATGCTGCTCGGCATTCCTCATCACGACGAGGTGCCCGGCACGCTCGTCGACGTGCTGTGTCGCGGTTCGCGGGCGGCCGGGCCGGTGATCGCGCATACGTCCAACCTCGTCGGAGCGGAATTGGCTATCATCGCAGGAAGCGTCGAGCACCTCGCTGGCACCACGTTTTCGCACCTGCGCATCGCGGTTCCCGACGGCACGGACCCTCGTCGGGTGGTGCAGTTGTTCCTCGACCAGGGTGCCGACGCGTGCCTCACGTCCGAGCTGCAGGAGGTGCCGGTCTGATGGATTTCTCTACCGTGACCCCGCAGATGTGGGAAGCCATTCAGGTGGGCTTTTGGGAGTCGCTGTTGATGCTCGGCATCTCCGGGTTCTTCACGATCCTGGTCGGGTTGCCGCTGGGCGTCGCACTGTTCAACTTCAACACGCTTGGCCGGTGGGGGCGCGTCGCCGGGGGTGCGCTCGGCGTCGTCGTGAATGTGGTGCGGTCGTTCCCGTACGCCATCTTGATGGTGTCGCTCATCGGTTTTACGACGATGCTCATTGGTACTGCGGTCGGGCCGATTGCGGCCAGTGTGTCGCTCACGATTGCCGCGATCCCGTTTTTCGCGCGGCTGGTGGAGAGCGCGCTGCGCGACGTGCCGTCGGGTAAGACGGATGCTGCTCGCGCGATGGGTTCGTCGAAGATTCAGATCATCTGGAAGGTGTGGCTGAGGGAGGCGCTGCCGTCGCTGATTGCTGCGATGACGACGACGCTCGTCACCATCGTCGGCTATTCCGCGATGGCCGGGCTCGTCGGTGGTGGCGGGCTGGGGCGTCTGGCCTACAACTACGGCTACCAGCGCTTTATCCCCGAGGTGATGGTGATCACCATCGTCATCCTGATTGTGGTGGTGCAGGTCATTCAGCTAATTGGCGAGCTGCTGGCTCGGCTGGTTGACCACCGCTGACATTCCCTAGGTTGTCCCCACATCCCGTGGGGCGCCGGCCCAGGCCGGCATTGAAGAACTGGTCAACTTGTTGTTGGCCCCGAGCAAAGGAGTCATTCCTATGCGAAAGCTTCTTACTGTAGTTGCTGCCTCGTTGGCAGCCGCCATGTCTCTCACCGCCTGCGGCGGTACCGATGCCTCGTCCGACGGCAGCTCGAAGGCAGCGTCGAACGACGGCGGCGCCGACGCGAAGGGTGGCGCCACCGAGGTGGTCGTGGGCGCTAGCCCCGTGCCCCACGCGAAGATCCTCGAGTACGTGCGCGACAACCTCGCCGAGGACGCAGGCATCTCCATCACCATCAAGGAGTTCGACGACTACGTTCTGCCGAACCAGACGCTGGACAGCGGCGAACTCGACGCCAACTACTTCCAGCACCTGCCGTACCTCGAGGCGGAGATGGCGAACAAGGGCTACGAGTTCGAGCACGGCGATGGCGTGCACATCGAGCCCATGCGCGTGTTCGCCCGCGAGGCGAAATCCATCAACGAGGTGCCCGAAGGCGCGAAGGTTGCCATTACGAACGACGTGTCCAACCAGGCGCGTGCGCTCCTGCTGTTGCAGGAAGGCGGCCTGTTGAAGGACATCACCTTGGAGTCGTCGGTGCTCGACCTGAAGCCCGAGCAGAACCCGAAGGGGCTGAAGTTTGAGGAGTTGCAGCCTGAGGTTGTGGTGCAGATGGTGGACGATCCCGGCATCGACCTCGCCATCGTGAACGCCAACTTCGTGCTCACCGCCGGCCTCGACGCGTCGAAGGCTGTGCTGTCCGAAAAGGTGGAGAACAACCCCTACGCCAACGTGGTGGTCTGGCGCAAGGACAACAAGAATGAGGGTGTGAAGAAGCTCGACGAGCTGCTCCACTCTGACAAGGTGAAGGAATTCATCAAGTCCGAGTGGCCGTCCGGCGACGTCATCCCCGGCTGATCGCGCCGTTGTTGCCCGCGAGGGCCGTCCCGCCGTGTGCGGGGCGGCCCTCGCGGTTTCGAGTAGGCAACGCGCTGCCCTTCCGACCGTCGAGTAGGCGGCGCCCCCCTCGACCGTCAAGCAGGCGAGGCACCCCCTCCGACCGTCGAGTAGGCGGTGCTCTTTCGACCGTCGAGTAGGCGGCGTAGCCGCCGTATCGAGACGCACCACTAAACTGCAAAACTCGACATCAGTGGAATGCCTCCCGCAGCAATCACGCATGAGTGCTGCCGCTGTTGTCGAGTTTTGCAGTTCTCCAACCACGCACATCCTCCGCACAGGGCTGCGAAGGTTTCGATACGCGAGCTCCGCTCGCTACTCAACCACCGGGCTGGTTTCATCGACCGTTGAGCAGGCGAGGCACCCCCTCCGACCGTCGAGTTATCCACAGGGTGACGATTCCGCCGCGAGTTGACCCGTCGGTCAGCTAAGAATGTGCCATGCGAGATGAACGAGGGCTGAGCGGGTCGGTGCAGGTGTCCCTGTTGCTGCCCGTCGTCATCGGCATCTTCTTACTCGCAGTGCAGTGGGCGATGATGTCGTGGGCGCAGACGACGGCCCACGCAGCAGCACAGGACGCGGCCCGCGCCGCTGCCGCTTACGGCGCCACGGAAGCTGCCGGCAAACAGGCCGCCCACGAGGCCACCACCAACGGGTCGCTCACAGATGTGTTGACGACGGTGCATCGTCGCGGCGAGACCACGTCGGCCACAGTCACCGGCCGGGCGCTCGTCGTCGTGCCGTTTTTCCCGACGGACATCCGCGCCGAGGCAACCACCCCCACCGAGCGCCTCACCGACGACTAGCCACTCTCGGCGCCTTCCGCGGCAAACCGAAAGATAGATCAAGTTCGTGGCGGGTAGACCAACCACGAACTTGATCTATCTCGCCGCTTCTCATTGGAGCGGACGACGGGATTCGAACCCGCAACATTCAGCTTGGGAAGCTGACGCTCTACCGTTGAACTACGTCCGCAGTATCTTCGACGTATCATCATAGCAGCGAAGTTCCCGACCGCTGACATGCCCTGACAGCAGCGCGCACCCCGGCTAGGATTTGGCCCGTGACCGAAGGGATGCTACGAAGCGCCGATCCGTTGACGCGGCTCGCGCTCTCGCATGATGCGTCCCGCTTCCTCGAGTTCCCCTCGGAAGTGGTGGTCGCTTCCAGCCTCGACGACGTCCGCTCGCTGTTCGCGGAAGCCCGGGAGCAGCGCCGTCGGCTCACGCTGCGCGGTGGCGGCACGAGTCTCAGCGGGCAGGCCATCAGCGATGACATCCTCGTCGACGTGCGCCGCCGGTTCCGGCACATCGAGGTGCTCGACGATGGAGAACGAGTGCGCGCGGGCGCGGGGGCTACCGTCGCGGAGATCAATGCTCGGCTACGCCCGTACGGACGCCGGCTCGGTCCGGACCCGGTGAGCGGGCAATCCGCCACACTCGGTGGGGTCCTCGCCAACAATGCGACGGGACGAATATTCGGGCTGTCGCAGGACGCGTTTCACACCGTGGAGTCAATGGTGGTGGTGCTCCCGAACGGGCGCGTCGTCGACACCGCGGCACCCGACGCCGACCTCGCCCTGAGCTGGGAAGAACCGACGGTCGCCGGCGGCCTCGCCATCCTTCGACGGCGCCTGCGCGAGGACCGGGAGTCGCTCGCCACCATCGCTCGCCTGTGGTCGATGCGCAACGCGATGGGCTATCAGCTCCGCGCGCTCACCGAGTTTTCCAAACCATCCGCCATGATCCGGCAACTCATGGTGGGCAGCGAAGGAACCCTCGGTTTCATCGCCGAAGCGACGATGCGCACCGTCCCGGTGCTCCCCGCCCATCGCGCGAGCCTTGCCGTGTTCTCCACCCTCGACGACGCGGTCGAGGCCGCGTCGCGCCTTGTCGAGCTGGGATTCGATGCCATCGAGTTGTTCGACGTGGAGGCCCTCCGCGTGGCCCAGTCCCTGCATGACGTGCTCCCCGACATCGCCAATCTCGAACTCGACGAGCACGCAGCGCTCTGGCTGGAACTGTGCGATGAATCCCCCGACGCGCTCGAGCAACGCCTGGCCAGCGTGAGGGACGCCGTCGCGGAACTTCCGGAGGTGTACGACGTCACCCACGAGGCCCCCAGCCGACCGTTGTCGCACCTGTACCACGACGTGCACGTCGCCCTCGCGAAACGCCGCCCACCAGCGACGACGCTCGTCATGGAAGACTGCAGCGTGCCGCGCGAGCACATCGTCGACACCATCCGCGAACTACGCAGACTCTTCGCCCGGTTCGGCATTCAGCAACCCGCCATCACCGGGCACCTCACCGACTGCACGCTCCATTTCGTGTTCACGGAGCGTTTCTCGGTCGCCGATCGGCTTCGGAAGTACAAGCGCTTCATGGAGGCCTACGTCAAGCTCGTACTGGCTAAACAAGGCGTAGTCAAAGCGCAGTATGGCACCGGGCGCGCCATGGCACCCTTCCTCGAACGACAGGTGGGCGTCGAGCTCTACGAGTGCATGCGCGAAATTAAACACCTCTTCGACCCGTTCAACATCATGAACCGCGGAGTGATGTTCAACGATGCCCCCGACTCGCACCTCGCCAACCTGAAACTCATGCCGACGATCTCCGACGCCGTCGACCGCTGCATCGAGTGCGGGCTGTGCGAGCCGACGTGCCCGTCGGCCGAGCTGACGTTGACGCCAAGGCAGCGCATCGTGCTGCAGCGCGAGATCGCCGCCCGTCAACACGACACCGAGCTGCTCGAAGCGGTTGCCCAGAACTACCAGTACGCCGCCATCGACACCTGCTCCGCCGCAGGCATGTGCCAGGTGGCTTGCCCGCTCGGCATTGACACCGGCGAACTCGTGCGACGCCAGCGCAGCGCGAGAACGACGGAGGCCAGCGAGCGCAGCTGGGATCGCGCCGCGCGCAACTGGGGCCGCACCACGTCGCTCGTCTCGACGGCGATGTCGACGGCCAAGCGCATCCAGCCCGTCGCTCGATCCCTCATCGCGTTGGGGCGTAAACGCTACGGCGGCGACAGCGTCTGGGCGTACTCCGACGATCTCACCGGCGGGTCGAAGGTGCGCAGGCGCCCCCGTCGCGAGCAAACCGCCGAAGACGCCGTCGCCGCGTACTTCCCCGGATGCCAGCAGACACTCCTCGGCGCGCCCAGCGAGGGCGTGTTCGACGCGTTCAACGTGTTGCGCATGCGTGCTGGAGTGGCCGTCACGCTGCTGAACGCGTCGCGACTGTGTTGCGGCATCCCGTGGAGCAGCCGCGGCATGCGCCTCGGCGAGCAGACCATGACGGGGCAGGTGCGACGAGCCCTCGCACCCCACGCGAACCAGCCAGTCATCGTCGATTCCTCCGCCTGCACGCACGCCTTACAGGCGATGCTGCAGCCGTACTCGGAACCGTTGCCCGAGATCATCGACGTGGTCGACTTCGTCGCGACGACGATCCTGCCGAAGCTTACGATCGACGAGCGAATCGGCTCGCTGCTGCTCTACCCGTCGTGCGCCAATCACCACCTCGACAACCTGGACGCGCTGCTCACCATCGCCCACGCCGTCGCCGACGAGGTCGTCATCCCGTCGACGTGGAACTGCTGCGGAGCGCACGGCGAACGCGGCTTGCTGCGCCCCGAGCTACCCACTGCGGCGACGCGGCTCGCCGTCGAGGACATCAACGCGCGCACGTTCGACGCCTATGCATCCACGACGCTCACCTGCGAGGTGGCGATGAGTAGGGTCAGCGGCAAACCATTCGTGCATATCCTCGAAGTGCTGGCGTCCGTCTCGCGGGGCTAATGCGTGCTCGTTAGGATGAACGCATGCCTTCGATGGATCCCCTCTTTGCCCCTCCTACCGAGCAGTGGCAGCCGATTTCCCGCAAATACCTGACGGTAAAACTCATCAGCATCGCCATCAGCTGGACGATCCTGGGCGGTGGCATGCTCGTCGGCGCGTACTTCGGTGCGGCTGCGGCTGAGATGCCGTGGATCTTCTGGGTGACGCTGGTGGGCGTGCTCGCGCTCATCATCTGGCGGTTCGTCCGCGCGCCCCGGGTATGGAAGCGCTGGGGCTACGCCGAGCGCGACGAGGATGTGTACGTCACGGAGGGTCTGTGGCAGCGCCAGCTCACCTGCGTGCCCTACGGGCGCATGCAGCTCGTCGAGGTAACCTCTGGCCCCATTGAACGCATGTTCGGCCTAGCCAGCGTGCGGATGGTGACGGCTTCGTCGTCCGGCAGCATCACCATCCCCGGCCTCGACCGCGAGGCAGCCGAGGCGATCCGCGACCGCTTCATCAACCGCGGCCAACACCTGCGGGCGGGCATCTGATGTCGCAGCCGTTCTCCGACGCGCCCTCCCCCACGGTCGGCGATCCCCAGGCTCCGGCGCGCCGCAAGGTGGAGCGCCCGTCGCCCCTCACCGGGCTCGTCAACGCGTGGCTGGTGGCCGTCGCCGTCGTCGGCTTCATCATCAACATGATCATCCAGGAAGAGATCAAGCTGGATGAGACGCCCATGCTGATCCTGTGGATCGTCCTCGGCGGCATCGCCCTCGTCGCAGTGCTCGCGCTGCTCATTGGCGTCGTCCAGTGGCGCACCACGACATTCGTCGTCGACGACGAGTTCCGCATCGAGAAGCGCTTCATTTCGACGTCGACGACCCGCATCGACTTCACCAAGGTGCAGTCGGTGGACATCACCAGGCCCATCGTCGCGCGCCTGCTCGGCCTCGCCGAGGTGAAGATCGACGTCGGCGGCGAGGGCGGCCAGGCGCTGCGATACCTCAAACTCGATCGCGCGGAAGCCATGCGCGACACCCTTCTGGCCCGCATGGAGCACGACGACCAACCCACCGCTACCCCCGACGGGGTACCCGCCCAGCCCGGCGGCGCCGTCGAGGAAGTGGTGTACAAGGCGCAGACCGGCAACATCGTGCTGGGGGCGTTCCTGTCGTATGGGTTTGGAGTCACGCTGACGGTGCTGATTTTGCTGGTCATCACGCTTGGCCCGTTCGGTGTGCTGGCCGGTCTCGGCTGGCTGTGGCTGACGGTGCTCGCAGTGATCTGGCAGATTCCGAAAGCGCTGCTGAAGTACTGGGACTTCACCATCGTGCGCACCAGCAAGGGGCTACGCATTCAACAGGGCGCGCTCACCCGCGTGCAGACCACGCTGCGGCCAGCTCGCGTGCAGACCGTTTCCCTGCATCAGTCGCTGTTTATGCGCTGGGCGGGGTTGGTGAGCGTCAAGATCTCGGTGCTCGGCAACGAGTCGTCCTCCTCCGAGGAACAAGGCAACGATGGCATCGACATGGTCATGCCGTTCGGGAAATTCGACGAGGCTCGGCACGTGATCGCGCTGTTTTGGCCCGACGTCGACCCCACGGCCTTCACGTGGTGGAAGCAGTCGCCGCGTGGACGCTGGCTGACGTGGTTCGGGCAACGATGGTTCGCCGTCGAAGATTCGGCCATCGCGCAGCGTCGAGCACTGCTCAGCGACGACGTCGAGATCGTTCCACACGCCCGCGTGCAGGGGCTGGGCATCTCGCAGGGGCCGCTCCAGCGTCTCGCGAAGGTGGCCAGTGTGCAGGTGCAGGTGATCGACGCCGCCCCCGACGTGAGCATCTCGCACCTCGAACCTGAGCACGCTCGGAAGCTGTTCCACGACGAGTTGGAGCGCTCACGCGCAGCCCGGCGAGCGAGCTCCCAACGGGTACCCGATACAGTGCTCCCATGAGCATTTTCTTGGGCATCGATATTGGCGGTTCGGGCATCAAGGGCGCCCCTGTTGACCTCACCACCGGTGAGCTGACGCAGAGCCGTCTGCGTATTCCGACGCCCGAGAAGTCGACACCGAAGAACGTTGGCGATGTGATCGGTGAGATCATCGACCACTTCACCCCCACCGTCGGCGATGTGCCCGTGGGCATCACCTTCCCTGCACCGGTGGTGCACGGCGTGATTCCGTTCATCGCGAACTTGCACCAGAAGTGGGCTGGATTGAATGCCGACGAGTTCCTCACCGAACGCCTGGGGCGGAACATCACGCTGGTGAACGACGCGGACGCCGCCGGCCTCGCGGAGGTGCGGTTTGGCGCGGCGAAGAATCACCAGGGGGTGGTGATTGTGACCACGCTCGGTACGGGCATCGGGTCGGCGATCATTCACCGCGGGGTGCTCGTGCCGAACTCGGAGCTCGGCCACCTGGAAATCGACGGCTACGAAGCGGAGAAGCGCGCGGCGTCGTCGATTAAGGATAAGGAGGGGCTCTCCTACAAAGACTGGACGAAGCGCCTGCACCGCTACTACTCGCACGTCGAGATGTTGTTCTCCCCTGATCTGTTCGTTATCGGGGGCGGCGTCTCGAAGGACTGGGACAAGTTCGGCCCCAACCTCGGCATCAAGACCCCCGCAGTGCCGGCGGTGTTGCGCAACCAGGCCGGCATCATCGGCGCGGCGATGGCTGCCGCCGACGCGCAGATCCACCCCGAAGACCACTAGTCAGCGCCGCCTCCCGGTGGTTGGCCCGCACGGCCCCCGGTGGTTGAGTAGCCCGCGAAGCGGGTGTATCGAAACCACACCCGCTTAGGTGGCAGATTGCCGCCCATCTTTGGGCGCCAATCTGCCACTGAAGCTCACGGCGCTCGATTTCGACACGCTGCCTTCGGCAGCGGCTCAATCATCGGATGCCATCAATCAGGTGGTACGTTGTCCTGCCCGCGGCCCTCCCCATGGTTGAGTAGCGCCGTAGGCGCGTATCGAAACCATCACCACATCTCGATACGGGCCTTCGGCCCTACTCGATGGCCGGGGGTGCGGCGATCGATGAACAGCCGCCCCAGCAGGCTCACATCCGGTCGGGAGCGTCGATGCCGAGGAGGTCCAGGCCGGAAGCGAGCACCCGTCTCGTGGTGTCGCACAGCGCGAGACGCGACGCGCGCACGTCGCCGTCGCTCTTCATCACCGGGCACTGCTCGTAGAACGTCGAAAACGCACCCGCAAGCTCGTACAAGTAGCTACACAGCTTGTGGGGTGTGAGCTCGGCGGCCACCTCGTCGACGACTTCCCCGAACCGCGTGAGCAGGAGCGCGAGCTGCTGCTCAGCGGGTTCGGTCAGCAGCGTGACTGCCCCGTGCCCGATGCCCTCGGCCTCAGCCTTGCGCAGGATCTGGCAGATGCGCGCGTGCGCGTACTGCAGATAGGGGCCGGTGTCGCCGTTGGTTTGCACCATGCGCTCGGCGGAAAACACGTAGTCCTTCTGCAGTCCGTTCGACAGATCGGCGTACTTAATGGCCGCGAGCGCGATGTTTGGGGCGGCCTGTTCTTCGGCGGCAACGAGCAACGACGACAACGTCGCGGCAGACCCGTCGCGGGTCTTGAACGGCTTCCCATCCTCGCCGAGCACCATGCCGTAGCCGACGTGCTCGGCGATAATGTCGTCGGGGAGGAACCCTACCTTCCGTGCGACGGCGAACACCTGACGGAAGTGCCCCGCCTGGCGGGCGTCGGTGACGTAAATGATGCGGTCGGCGTGGAGCTCGTTGACGCGACGACGAATCGCGGCCAAGTCGGTGGTGGCATAGCCGTACCCGCCGTCGGATTTCCGCACGATCATGGGCGCGTCAATGCCCTCGACGAACACGCACAATGCGCCGTCGTCGATCACGGCCTCGCCCGATTCCTCAAGTTCCTTTACGAGCACGGGAAGGTCGTCGTTGTAGGTGGACTCGCCGGCGAGATCGTCGTCGGTGAGGAGCACGTTCAGCCGGTCGTAGGCCTCGTTAAAGGCAGGCTTTGAGATGTCGACGAGTTGGCGCCAAATCGACAGCGACTCCTCGTCGCCGCCCTGGAACATCGAGACGCGGGCGCGAGCCTTCGTCGCGAACTCTTCGTCGTCCTTGAAATGCGCCGCAGCGCGCTTGTAGAGCGCGTCGGCTTCCGACAACGTGAGCTGACTTGCGTCGATGCCCTCGAACAGCACTTGTTCGATGAGCATGCCGAACTGTGTTCCCCAGTCGCCGATGTGGTTCTGCGCGATCACGACGTGGCCGAGCGCGCGGAAGACGCGGTTGAAGCAGTCACCGATGATCGTCGTGCGCAGGTGCCCCACGTGCATCTGCTTCGCGACGTTCGGCGCCGAGTAGTCGATGACGATGCGCTGCGGGTGATCCGTGACGCTCAGCCCGTGGTTCGGATCCTCGAGGATCTCCGTCGCTGCCGCTGCCAGCACCTCAGGGCGCAGCCGGAAGTTGATGAATCCCGGCCCGGCAATCTCCAGAGGCTCGCACAGATCGGAGACGTCGAGCTGCTCGACGAGGCTCGCGGCGACATCGCGTGGCGGCTTCCCCTCCTGCTTCGCAAGGCGTAGGGCCACGTTCGACTGGAAGTGCCCAAACTGGGGCTTGGTGGCGGGGCGCATTTCGGGGTCGACACCCGTGATCGCACGCAGGCGAGCGTCGAGCTGTGCAGGCAAGGATTCCATGTCGGCTATTCTGGCACCGACAAGGCGCCACGCCCAATGCCACCCACGCCGGTAGAGTGCAGGGTATGCGCATATCAGTGATCGGCTGCGGGTACCTCGGCGCGGTACACGCGGCTTGCATGGCGGAGTTGGGCCACGACGTCGTGGGGCTCGACGTGGACGAGGCGAAGATCGCCAAACTGTCGCAGGGCATCGCACCTTTTCACGAGGATGGGTTGCCGGAGCTGCTGGAACGTCACGTCGGGAAGAACCTTCGGTTCACCACGGATCCAACGCAGATCGCCGACGCGCAGATCCACTTCATCGGTGTGGGTACCCCGCAGCGGCAGGGCCACATCGCGGCCGACATGAGGTACGTCGACGCCGCCATCGAGACCATCCTCACCCACGCTGAGCCCAGCGGCGACGAGCCTGTGCTCGTCGCGGGTAAGTCGACGGTGCCAGTGGGCACGGCGCAGGAGCTGTCCGAGCGCCTGGCCGCGAGCGGGAAGCACATCATCCTGGCGTGGAACCCAGAATTCCTGCGGGAGGGGCACGCGGTGCAGGACACGCTCACCCCGGATCGCATCGTCTACGGCCTCCCCGAGGATCAGGCCGTGGGTGGGCAGGCCAAGGCGATGCTCGACGAGTGTTATGCCCAGCCGCTGGCCGCAGGCACGCCGCTGATCGTCGCGAACTACCCGACCGCCGAGCTTGTGAAGGTGGCGGCCAACTCGTTCCTCGCGACGAAGATCTCGTTCATCAACGCCATGGCCGAGCTCTGCGACGCCACCGGCGGCGACGTCACCCGTCTGGCTGAGGCGATCGGCCACGACGACCGCATCGGCGCGAAATTCCTGCAAGCAGGCATCGGCTTCGGCGGCGGCTGTCTGCCGAAGGACATCCGCGCGTTCATGGCGCGCGCCGGCGAGCTCGGCGTGGGCGATGCACTGGGGTTCCTGCGGGAGGTCGACGGCATCAACCTGCGGCGTCGCGATGCCGCCGTTGAGCTGGCGGAGGAAGCGGTGGGCAGCCGCCTCGTCGGGAAGAAGGTGGCGGTGCTGGGCATCACGTTCAAGCCCGAAACCGACGACCTTCGCGACTCCCCCGCGCTCGACATCGCCACCCGATTGTGGGCGCGCGGTGCGGAGCTGCAGATCTACGATCCCGCGGCGGGGCCCGAGCTGCGCCGACGCCGACCCGATCTCACCGTGCCGGACACCGTCGACGACGCCGTGCGTGGCGCCGACGTGGTGATGCTGCTCACCCCGTGGAAGGAATTCCTCAGCCTCGACCCCGCCGAGCTGCTGCAGAAGGTGGGCTCCCCCAACATCGTCGACGGGCGCAACGTGCTCAACCCGAAGCAATGGAGCGACGCCGGCTGGAACTACTACGGCATGGGACGTGGCGTCTCCGTCTGGTGATGGTTTCGACACGGCCCTTCGGGCCGGCTCAACCATCGGGGACACTCACCCGATGATTGAGTAGCGCCCGTGCGCCCTCCCGATGATGGAGTAGCGCCCGAAGGGCGCGTATCGAAATCATCCGGACGTGGTTTCAATACGCCCGCTTCACGGGCTACTCAACCACCTGTGGAAGGCCCGCGCCCCGCGGCGTTGTTACGCGAGCTGAGCTCCCAGAGCGCGCAGCGCATCGACGTGTGGGGCTACGAGCGCGTCGACGTCGAGGCCGTCCTCACCCAGTGCGTCACCGAATGGCATCTGCACGGAGGATTCAGCGACCTCGAGGTTGACGTTGGTCAGCAGCTGCGCCAGCAACGGCACGGCCCTGTTGGCTCCTCCAAACCCGTACCCGACGATAGCCGCCGGCTTGCCGCCCCATTCGGCATACACCGTGTCGACGGCGTTCTTCGCGGCCGCAGTGAAGAAGCCGTTGTACTCAGGGGTCAGGAATACGAAGCCATCCGCACTGGCGACGGTCTCCGCCCACGCCTTGGTCGTTGCATGCTGATAGTTGCCGAGGCTCGGCATCTGGGGTTCATTCGAGAGCGGGAGGTTGACGTCGACGAGATCGAGCACTTCGACTTCCCGGCCGGCACCTTCCGCGATGAGGGGTGCAATGCGCCGCGCAATCGCGTCGCCGACGCGAGAGTCACGGGTGCTAGTGACGATGAGTTTGAGAGCCATGAGGGTGAGACACTTTCTTTTGTTGATTTTTCAACTTCACTGTAGCATGCCTGCCCCAGAGACAGCTACTAGAGCAAGAGTGGTTTCGACTCGGCCCTTCGGGCCGGCTCAACCATCGGGGACACTCACCCGATGATTGAGTAGCGCCCGCGTGTCTCCCGATGATTGAGTAGCGCCCGCAGGGCGCGTATCGAAATCATCACCGCAGTGGTCTCACCTCGGCCCTCCGGGCCGGCTCAACCACCAAAGCCCGACTTCTCAGCGGCCGGCGGCGGGGGGACGGCCCGAGAGAAGGTCGAGTTCCATCTTGACGTTGGCGAGGCTCTCGCGCAGCACTGCCTTGCCCCACACCAGCGGCCAGCGCCGAGCCACAGACCTATCTTCCACACCCCACGCATCCACACCCAGCGCGCGGCAGATCGTCACCGCTCGTCGGACGTGGAAATCCTGCGTAACTACGGCAACTGCATCCGAACTGTAGGTGTCGCGCGCACGCAAACAGGAATCGTAGGTATCGAAACCCTTCGGATCTTCAACAATGATCTCCGACGGCACCCCTCGCCGCTCCAGGTACTCACGCATCACGCGTGGCTCATTGTTCGCTTCGGCCCTGCCGTCGCCGCTCACAATGATGCGGCGCGCCATGTCCCGTCGGAACAGCTCAACGGCGAGGTCGAGCCTTGCCGCGAGAAACGCCGACGGGCCACCTCGATCCGCCTTGGCGCCCAGCACGAGCACGTCGCGTCGCGACGGCACGTCCGCCGCGTCGTACGCCCTCCCCCACGATGCACCGATGGTGTGCAGCTGAGCGCCCAGCACCGGCAGGGCCGCGAGGATTAGGGCCCAGCCGATGCCCTTGCGCACCTTGTCAATCACGCTTCGCGAGATACCAGGAAACCAGCGCCTGCGTGGACCCATCCTGCTTGGCGAGCGCCGCCTCGTCGCCGTTCACCGCGGGGGCAATCTCGAGTGCGAGCTTCTTGCCGAGCTCCACACCCCACTGGTCGAACGAGTCGATGCCCCACACCACGCCCTGCACGAACGTGATGTGTTCGTAGAGCGCGATGAGCTGCCCCACTACCGACGGGGTCAGCGCCGGGGCGAGGATCGACGTCGTGGGCCGGTTGCCGGCGAACACGCGCGCGGGCACGATCTCTTCCGCAGTGCCCTCAGCGCGCACCTCGTCCTCCGTCTTGCCGAAGGCGAGCGCCGCTGTTTGTGCGAAGAAGTTCGCCAGGAACAGCCCGTGCACGTCGGTCTCGCCATCGCGCAGCGGGCGGGCGGGGTTGGCGACGGCGATGAAGTCAGCCGGGATGAGCCGGGTGCCCTGGTGAATGAGCTGGTAGAAAGCATGCTGGCCGTTCGTGCCGGGCTCGCCCCAGAAGATTTCGCCCGTCGACGACGTCACGGGCGTGCCGTCCCACCGCACCGACTTGCCGTTCGACTCCATCGTGAGCTGCTGCAGATAGGCAGCGAAGCGGTGGAGGTACTGCGCGTACGGCAGCACCGCGTGCGAGTGGGCGTCGAAGAAGTTGACGTACCAAATGTTCAGCAAGCCCATAAGCAGCGGCACGTTGCGGGCTGGTTCCACGGTGCGGAAGTGCTCGTCGACGGCATGGAACCCGCCCAGGAAGTTCTGGAATTCCTCGCGGCCGATCGCGATCATCACCGACAGCCCGACGGCGGAGTCGACGGAATAACGGCCGCCCACCCAGTCCCAGAAGCCGAATGCGTTGGCCGGGTCGATGCCGAAGTCAGCCACCTTGTCGAGTGCCGTCGACACCGCTACGAAGTGCTTCGCGATTGCCTCGCGACGCTGCTCGTCGCTGTCGTCGATGGCTCCCTGCTTGGCGAGCGTGTCGAGTAGCCATGCCTTCGCCAGGCGTGCGTTGGTGAGGGTCTCCAGCGTCGTGAACGTCTTGGACGCGACGATGAACAGCGTGGTCTCCGGGTCGAGGTCAGCCGTCTTCTCGTACACGTCGGACGGGTCGATGTTGGAGACGAACCGGCACGTCAGCCCATCTTGCTTGTACGGCAGCAGCGCCTCGTAGACCATCACCGGCCCGAGGTCGGAGCCGCCGATGCCGATATTCACGACGGTCTCGATGCGCTTCCCGGTGACCCCCACCCACGCGCCGGAGCGGACCTCGTCGGAGAACTCCCCCATGCGGCGCAGCACATCGTGCACATCTGCGACGACGTCCTGCCCATCTACCTCGAGCTGCTTGTCGGCGGGCAGCCGGAGCGCGGTGTGCAGCACGGAGCGATTTTCGGTGACGTTGATGCGTTCACCGTCGAACATGGCATCGCGACGCCCGGGGACGTCGACCTGCTCCGCGAGGTCGAGGAGCGCGGTGAGCACGTCGTCGGTGAGGAAGTTCTTCGATAGGTCGACGTGGAGGTCGGCCACGTCGAAGGTGTAGGTATTCGCACGGTTCGGGTCGGCGGCAAACCAGCCGCGCAGGTCGGGCGCGAACTGCTGCTTGAGTTCGGTGAGCTTGGCCCATGCGGGCGTGGTGGTGGCATCAATGGGCTTGTTCATACCACCCAGCCTATTGCCTCCACGCGCCAAGCGGGCCGGCGGCGCCGACAAGCACGTCAATCAGATTCAGCGGACGGTGATGTGCACGTGGTCGTAGTGGTTGGCGGTGTCGCTGCCACGGTCGGACATCAAGCGCCAGCCATCAGACGCGCGCTGGGAGGTCCAGATTTTCTGCGCGTAGATCACTTCGGTGATGCCGAGCTTGGACGCATTCTTTCGCGCCCAGTTGGCCACCTCCCAACCTGCTTCGCCGGAGATCATCGCGTCGATGGCGCGTCCCTGACTGTGGTAGGAGTCAGCGTCATTGCGCCATCCGCCGAAGCTCGTCACATTGGGGAACTCGTTGCACACGGCTCGAAGCACATCGACGGCGCGCTCCGTGAGGCCCTTCTCCCCACGCACCGTGGCCTTGCACGGCTCCTGAGCAATACCTCTCTCACGCTTGGGCGAGGCGGATTGCGTGGGCACCTCGGCCTTCTCGCCGAGGTATTTGTTCGAGATGAATCCGGGCCTTCCGTCGACGAGCACCTGCTGCCACCGACCGTCGACGACAACGTTCGTCACCTGCACCTGCCTGCCGGGGGCGAGGGCGACCAGCGTTGTGAAGTCGACGCCAGGGCCGCGGCGAACGTTGACCGTCGCGGTGGTCCACTGCTTGCCGACGACCTCACCGAGGCTGGGAACGGCCGGGGTCGAACGGGTGGCCGATGGCGTCACCTCCGACGACGATGGCGCCGCCTTCGGCTCAGGATCGCTGGCCGAAGCTGCCGGCGACGCAGTTTCGCTCGGGCTGGTTGCCGTCGACACGCTGGGCGACGAGGCCTCGTCGCTGGGGGTAGCGCTCGACGGGGACGCACTCGGCGTGGGGGTTGGTGTCACGCGAGCGGTGAGGGGGCGGCGCTGGGTGCCTCGGTCGGCGCCGGAGGTGCGCTCCGCGCTGGAGATGGGGATGGGAATGGCGGTGGGGTCGGTGGTGTCGGAGGCGCCCTGCACAGCAGACTGAAACGCGAGCGATCCGACGAGGAGCCCGGCGACGACCACGGCCGCAACAGCCCACGACGCCTTCGCCACGCGCGACCCGCGTTTGGGCTCGCGCTGGCGCTCGGACGCGTCGGCGTACTCGACCGTTGGACGGTGTTCCTCCAACATCACTCCTAACTTAAGAATCTCTCAGCTATTCTTCAGGATTGGTGCGGACATTGCAACCTCGACATCCCCCGCTATCGTTAGTTAGGTTTTCTAGTTGGCTCCGGCCACCCACACGGAAGGAGACGCACGATTCTTCGATCCCGCAGTCGTGCAGCCGTCTGGCTCATGGCGCTCGTCGTGGCGTGCCTGAGCCTGCTCAGCACGCCTGCGCATGCAGCCGAGACGAAGATCGATGCCCGAGTCCACTTCGACGGTCAGACGGTCAACGTCTACGGCGCGCTCATCGACGATGAGGGGTACGCCATCGATAAGGGCTCGGTCTCAGTGTCGCTTGGCGGACAAACTGTGGCCACAGCCCGCCCGACCAAGCGGGGCCTCTTCGACATGAGATTCTCTGTCCCGCCCGGAATGAGCGGCAGTCAAGACCTCACCGTGCGATTTTCTGGACACGGCCGAGACCCAGCTGCGACGGCATCCACCACGCTCACATTGTCCTCATCGGGCAGAAGCGTAGTGCAGACCGGGCGGCCCCCCGCCGCCTCGTCGGTCGATGGCGCTGCGCAGGAGCCCCCGTCGACGGCCCCCTCCCCCCCAACCACCCAGCTCTCAGCGAAGGCTGACTTGCCTGAACCCTCGAACGGGTCGTTCGTGACGATCAGCGGCAAGCTCATGAGCCCAGCAGGCGACCCGGTGTCCGACGCCGGCATCCTGCTGTTCTCCCCTGCTGGCGAAGTGGAGGAAGGGTATGTCGTCACTGCAGCTAACGGCACGTTCACTACGCATTATGAGATTCCAGTAGACGCCAAGGGAGACCACCAGATCACGCTCAAGTTCGAGGGCGGGGGCGGTGTCCCGGCCGCAGAAACGTCGGTGGTACTCAAAGTGCAACACAAGGAGATCGCCAAGGCATCACCGACGCCCAGCCCCACGCCCAGCGAACCACCATCACCGACGGCGACTCCGTCCCCCGACAACACGGCGTCGGCAACGCCGGCCGCTCCGGAAGGCGACGACACGAAGGGCACGTCGGCAATCGCGGATGGCGGCGGCATGGGCCGCATGCTCGCATGGTTTGCTGGCGGGCTGGTTGCCGTCGGAGGTGTGACCGCGGTGGTCGCGGCCGTGGTGGCTTCCCGCGTGCGCCGCGACAGCGCGGCAGGCGCTGCGCAACCTGAGTCAGCGCTGCTCAGCGAGGACGGGCTCTTTTCCGACGATGAGGACGTGCCCCCATCGCCAGCGCCCCGTCGCGCCACGCAATGATTCGACAGCGATCAGCCTTCGCGCACCCCGCGCAGTGCAGCCTTCCGAAACGACTCGCACCTGTCGCGCAGCATGCCGAGATCTCCGCCGCCCAGGGAATCACCTAGGAGCGTCTCGTCGACGCACGCGGCCGGTGCTCCGTGCACCAGCCACTCCCCGGCAGCAAACGCGCCAACCCCACCCATCGGAATAACTCTCGGCGTGAGCCCCAAACGCGCCAGATGTTTCGCCATGGAGTGCCCGACGATATCCGCCGGCCACAGCAACGCCCCGGTGGCGCCGAGTTCCAGCACCGCACGCACCTCGAGCGGGGTCAGCGCGCAGGCGAACCACGTGGTGGAGTGCTCCCGGGCAGTGGCCGCCATGTCCTCGTCGGCACCGTCGGTGAGTATGAACTGTGCTTCGGCCTCGATGGCCTGATTGAGCGCGTTGATCCCGTCGATGCCCCACACGCCGAAGTTCGCTCGGGCACCGAAGATGGAACGCAGCTCGCCCAGGCGCCCCAGGGGCACGGCGAAGGTGTTCAAGTGCTCCTGGATGAGCACTTCGACGACGCTCGCCACGTCGTCGAGGTCGGCGTCGGGGAGACAGGTGATGATGCCAGAGGGAACCGTCATGGTGTCATTGTGCCGCGAAATCGTCATGAGTGGCTGCCACCACCTCCTCGCTTCTTCCCTCCATGCTGAGCGCAGCCGAAATTTTGGATGAGAATCCTCTCAGAATCGCCTTGTGGATTTGGGATTGGCCCACGGCGAAGGTTACGTTCAAGCTCGTGAGGAATCAGCTGTCACCCGCCCACCGTTATGCCGTGAGTCGCCGCGGCGCGCTCCAAGGTCTGTCCGCCGCGACCGTGCTCGGCCTCGCCGCCTGTTCCGGAGACGTCGACGGCAAGGCCCCCAGCCCCGAACCCACTGCCGCCGGCAGTTCCCCGTCGCCCTCGCCAACAGCTGCGAGCACAGATTGGACGACGGTGCCGCCGGCCTTGGTGCCGGGCATCGTCGAGGTAACACTGAGCAAGGAAGCGAAAGGTAAGGACGTGGTGACGCCGCGGTTCCCGTCGGCACGCAACCTGACGCAGGCCGTCGAGGTGGTGCGCAACCGCATCTTGCGTCAGGCGTCGTGGGATTCGCAGGAGAAGGTGGAGATCAAGGGCGCGCTCCTCGCGGCGTCGCGGGATGCCATCGGCCTGGCGCTGCACTCGTCGTTTGGTTCCGAGCAGAGCAACACGCCGTGCATGATTTGGTACGACGCCCGTAAGCAGCAGTCGTTCGCCTCGCCGGAGCTGATTTCGGCGTCGAAGTGGGGCGAGTTCGCGAAGGCCGTGCATGAGGCCGCAGGCGACGCTGGGCTCGACGCGGCAAAGGCCGACGCCGCGCTCATCGAGAAGTCGGCGCCGTACGGCAATGGCCCCGCGATGGCGTTCAATGGCGATGGCGCGATGGTGCTTGCGTTCCGCTCCGGGGCGGTGACGGATACCGTCGCGAGAATTACGGTCGACGTTACGCAGTGGCTCTCAGATTTCGGACGCATCGCCCGCTCAGCCAGCCTCACCCCGTCGGAATTCTCGGGCGAGGCCTCGATCTCCATCACGCACTTCAAGCCCGGCGAAGACCACCCTGCCCCGACGGGTTCCCCCAACCGTCCGTCGGACGGCTCCGAGCCTGGCGAGACGCTTCCCAAACCGACGCCAGGCGGCGCGGTACGCCCCACGACAGCCATCGGCTTCGACGGCGTCGTCGAACGCTGCGTCGCGTTGACCTACGACGACGGCCCTGGTCCGAAAACCCCTGAACTGCTAGCTGCGTTCCATGCCGCCAAGGCGGCTGCCACGTTCTTCCAGATGGGCAACAGCATCGAGCAGTATCCAGGCACGACGCTCGACGTCGCGGTTGCCGGCCACGAAATCGGTAGCCACACCGTGACGCACCCGAATCTGGCGTCTAAGTCGCGCGAGCGCGTCGAGAAAGAGGTAGCGGGCAACTCCGAGCTACTGAAAAAGGCCACCGGGTTCGAGCCGCTGCTATTCCGTCCGCCGTACGGCAGCCACAACGAGATGGTCGATGAGGTCATCACTTCGCACGGCATGGCGATTGTGCAGTGGAGCGTGGATACGGAGGATTGGAAGACAAAGAATACGGCGAGCACGATCGGCGTCGCGGTCAAGGATGGGAAGACCTTCACCGAGCCGATCGTCTTGATGCACGACATTCACAACTCGACGGTGGCCGCCGCCGAGGAGATCATCCACCAACTCACCGAGGCTGGCGTCGAGCTCGTCACGGTGAGCGAAATGACGCTCAACACCGGCGGGCTCTTCACCGGGCACGCGTACTGCCGCGGCACCGGCATCGAACAGCAAGGATTCGGCTGCGAGGGATGACGCTGCGCGACTGAGCGCACTCCAGATGCAGATTTTGGGCTCTGTGAGCCGGTTTCTGGCATCTGGAGTGCGCTCAGTCGAGTGTTCCGTCCGGTACGGGGTGCTCAACGGGGTACCTTATGGCGTGCCTTGTCACCCTGCAGCACTTTCAGTACAACAAGAAAACCCGCCCAGCTAGGTGTTTTACCTAGCCAGACGGGGTTTAGCGTGGTGCGCGAGAGAGGAGTTGAACCTCCACGCCCTTGCGGGCACCGGCACCTGAAGCCGGCGCGTCTGCCATTCCGCCACTCGCGCGTGGGACACGTTTGGTCCGCCGAGAAACAGTAGCACACGCGCTTGGTTGCGGGGAAATTACCGGAGCGCGACGAACTTGTGACAAGTGGGCAGTTCAAACGCGGCTTGAGTACCCTGGCACCATGCGCCTCATTCTCATTCGTCATGGACAAACCGATTCCAACGTGCAGCACCTTCTCGACACGCAAGCGCCGGGGGCGCCGCTCAACGAGCTCGGTCTCCAGCAGGCACGAGACCTCGTCGAGCGCATTTCGGATGAGCCCATCGAGGCTCTGTACACGTCGCACCTCACGCGCGCGAAGCAGACGGCTGAACCGCTCGCCAGCAAGCTTGCGCTGACCCCCACCGTGCTCGAGGGGCTGACGGAGATCTCGGCGGGCGACGACGAGATGAGCCCGGACTGGGAACGCTACGTCGCAGTATTGGAAAGCTGGGCGCCCGACAACCTGGATACCGGCCTGCCCGGAGGCGAGACCGCCCGCGAGTTCCTCGAGCGCTATTCCGGCGCCGTGCAGGAGATCGAGGCGGCGGGGCACGCCGTCGCAGCGGTGGTGAGCCACGGTGCCGCCATACGGGTATTCGGGCTTACCGTCCACCCATCGCTCAACCTCGAAACCGCCCAGCCCCTGCACAACACGGAATGGATCGTGCTGGAGGGATCCACCGCTGACGGATGGAAGGTCGTCCGCTGGGCCGGGATCGACGTCGATGCGCAGGAGGCCTGAGCACCAACGCGTCACTTACAGCGTCGCCCCGTAGACTGACGTAATGGCCAACCCAGTCCCTGTAATCAAAGCCGCCACCAGCGCCCTGGCAGCGTCGGCGGCACTCCTTGCTGCGCTCAAGGATGCGCCGAAGGTCACCGAGGCGGCGAAAGCCACCGTAGACAACATCAAGTCCGCGCTGCGCAACAAGAGCGCGAAGGTGCGTTTCGATGCGAAGATCGATGCCATTGAGGCGTGCGCGGATGCCGTCGACGAGGTGTTTCCAGGCACTGAGGACGCCAAGGTATGGCGCCAGAAGGCGGCCTCGCTGCGGATGCGCGGGCAGCTCGCGTGGGCGTCGCGACGGGGCTCACAGCGCCGCGCGGCCATGCGCCAGCTCGACGACGAGACCGCCGCCCTGCTCACTACCATCAATGAGCGGCTCGCGCTGCTGTCTCCGGACCTTCCCGCGGCCGAGGTGGACTGACCCTCCACCTGCCACAATGGCGCTCATGCGCACACATCTCCTGCCTCTCATGGCTGCGGCGACGATGCTGGCGGCCGCCTGCAGCACCGGCGACGAGGCGCCGTCGGGTAAAGAACCCGAGATCACGCCGAACGTCGGCATCCAACTGTTCCAATACAACTGGAACTCCGTGGCGAAACAGTGCGCGGATGTGTTCGGCCCGAATCATTTCGAGTTCGTCCTGCTCTCCCCCGCGCAGGAGCACATCGAGGGCGAGCAGTGGTGGACGAGCTACCAGCCGGTGAGCTATCAGCTGGAGTCGAAGCTCGGCACCCGCGACGAGTTCAAGCGCATGGTGGACACCTGCCACAAGCACGGCGTGAAGGTGGTCGCCGACGCGGTCATCAACCACATGGCCGGCATCGACGGGGGCACCGGCGTGGCGGGCACCGAGTTCACGCACTACAGCTACCCGGGGCTGTACGAGGAGTCCGATTTCCATCACTGCGGGCTCACCCCGAACGACGACATCGAAAACTATTCCGATCAGCAGCAAATTCAGGAATGCGAGCTGTCGAACCTCGCCGACCTGCGCACCGAGGATCCCAAGGTGCAAGACACCATCGCCGGCTACCTCAACGATTTGCTGTCGCTGGGCGTCGACGGGTTCCGGATCGACGCCGCCAAGCACATGAATGTGCGCGACGTGGAGCAGATTCTGGGCAAGGTGGACGGCGATCCGATCATCATCTCTGAAGTCATCCGCGGCGACGAGCCCGTGCAGCCGGAGGATTACACGTCGCTCGGAGGGGTATTCGCGTTCCAGTGGGCGCGCGACATCGCTGGTGTGGTGCAAGGCGGCTCGCTGCACCTGGCGATGGACACGCGCGAGGGCTCCGTCGATTCCCAGCACGCCTACACGTTCGTCACCAACCACGACACCGAACGCGGGCACCAGACACTCACGCCGAAGGACGGCGAGCAGTTCGTGCAGGCCGAAATGCTGATGCTCGCCACCGACTTCGGGCGCCCCGTCCTTTACTCCGGCTACGCCTTTTCCGACAGCGACGCCGGGGCTCCGAGCACCGACGGGAAGGTCGACGACGTCATCTGCGCCAGCTCCGGCTCGCCGTCGGATGGGGAGTTCTACTGCGTCGACGAACGCGTCGCCGCACTCGCTGGCTGGCGGGCCGTCGTCGGGGATGCGCCGGTGGAACGTCAGGTGTGGGACAACTCGATGCTGTCGCTGGACCGCGGCGACAAGGGTTTCGTCGCGATCTCCTCCAACGCTGCGGAACAGCAGATCGAGGTAGCAACGCAGCTTCCCGACGGGACATACTGCGACGTACTCTCCGACGCCTGCGACATCACTGTCGCCGATGGGCGGGTGACGGTGACCGTGCCGGATGGCGGCGCCGTCGCGTTCCACGTCGGCACGCGCCAGTAATCACGGCGGGCGCGGAACACGTTACACGTGTGCTACCGCCGACGCCGTACCATGGAAGGCAGTTCTTGCACGCAACGGGAGGAAAACGATGAGCAACAATCCCTACGACGACCCGTACGCCTCGTCCGAGGAGCAGGGTGCGTGGGACGAGGCCGGCTCAGTCGAGCCCGACCCCGTCACGCAAGCGGATGCCCCATCCGACGGCGGTGCTACCCCTGCGCCTGCACCGACGCCTAGCCCCTCGCCTGCGCCCGCATCGTCGCCTCAGTTCGAGATGCCCGCGCCTCCCAGCGACTTCCAGGAGCCGATGCCGCGCGGTCCGGAGCCCGTCGCACCATATGCCGCCGGGTATGCAGACCCGATGCATCAGCCCCTGCAGGCCTACGGCGACGCGCCCGGGCCAATGCCCCAGCCCTACGCTCCGCAGCCTGGATACAACCCGAACATGCCGCCGCCCTACGGCTACGCCGCCCAGCCAGGGCCATACGGCGCCATGATGCCCAGCACCAAGTCGAAGGTGGCCGCTGGTCTGCTTGGCGTCTTTCTGGGCACACTCGGCATCCACAACTTCTACCTCGGCTACACGGGCAAGGCCATCGCACAGTTGTTGATTACTGTGCTGTCTTTCGGGATGCTCGCATTCGTGAGCTCGATCTGGGGAATCGTCGAAGGCATCATGATCCTCACCGCAGCCCCCGGCTCGCCGGCCAGCCGCGACGCACGCGGGGGCGTCCTGCAGTAATACACATCAGGCCGAAGCGCTGCTGCGGGGAGGTCCGAAGATGAGATGTACCTTCCCCGCGCTCTCGATTCGCTCCACCGAGATCCCGTACACCTGCTCGATCAGGGTAGGCCGCAGTACTTCGTCGGGTGTCCCCGCCGCGACGAGCCGCCCCTCGTCAAGTAGGAGCAGCCGATCGCAGCAGCGCGCCGCGAGGTTCAGGTCGTGCAGCACAATCACGGTAGCGCAATCGAGGGATGCGATCAGATCGAGTAGCGCGAATTGATGACGCAGATCAAGGTGGTTCGTGGGTTCGTCGAGAAGCAGATGAGTAGCCTGCTGGGCGATGGCTCGGGCAATCAGTGCGCGCTGCCGTTCCCCTCCCGAGAGTTGTGTGATGAGCCGCTCAGCATAGCCAGCGAGCCCCACTCTCTGGAGCGCCTCCTCGACGACGCCTTCCTCCGCAGACGCGCCGTAACGCAGGATCCCAGACGACGCGAGACGCCCGAGCATCACGGAGTCGCGCACCGAAAGCGGCAGGGTCGTCCCCGTCTCCTGCGCCACCACGGCAATTGCTCGAGCGATCGCACGTCGCCCAAGCAATTGCACGTCGGTGCTGTCCAGGAGTACCTGCCCTTCCTTCACCTGCAACGCCTTTTGCAGGGCCAGCAGGAGTGAGGATTTACCCGAACCGTTCGGCCCTAGAACGCCGACGGTCTCGCCTTGGCGTGCCACGAGGCTCACCCCATCGAGCACGACCTTCCCACCACGCTCGACCCGGACGTCTCGAACATCGAGCACTACTGATGCAACGCCTTCGCAAGTCGCACAGCGCCCTCAACCGAGAGGTTGCTTGGTGGGTCAGTCAGCGCGAATGGCAAGACAACAACCTGGTTCTTGGTTACTGCCTGCAGCGCATCCACGCCGGGGAACCCCATGAATGTGTCTCTCGCTTCCTGCTCGGTCGCGTCCTGGGAGAGCAGTACGATCCACTCCGGATCCCGCTTCAGCACGGTCTCCATCGTCATGTCGAACACCCGGGTGGTCTCATCGTCGAATGAGTTCTTCAGCCCCACCGCCGAGAAGATTGGCTGCACCATCGACGAGGTCCCGTACGCGTAGAAGGTGGATGACCCTGGCGTGACGTACAGCGCCGCCGCACTCGAGCCAGCCACGGCGTCGCTGCGCTGCTGGAGCTCGTCGACCTTCGAATGCAGGCGCTCCAACACCTGCGGCAAGCGGTCGGTCGCCCCAAAGATGGTGGCAATCCGTTCAAACTCCTCGTCCACCAGCTCCCACGAGGCCTGCTTGACCTCATAATTGGGGCACAGCGCTTCTGGTGAGTACAACGGGATCCCCAGCTTGGCAAGGGCCTCCCGATCAACGCCTGAGTCGTAGGCGAGCACGAGGTCTGGGTTGACAGCGAGGATCGCCTCGGTGGACATAGTGGCGCCTCCAGTCTCCAACTCCTCGCTGGAAACCTGCTTGATGGCTCTGAGTTTCTGATCGAGCTCGCCGGCTGCCTCGCCGAACCTCTGCGCACCGGCGTGCGCCGTCACCTTGTCCAGCAAACCCAGCTCATCCAACACGGGTGCAGCTGTGCCGGAAAACATCAGCACGCGTTCCGGGGCCTTTTCAACTGTCAGCTCATGGCCGCAGTTGGTGATACGCGCGGGAAACCCCGTCGCCGCACTCGGCTCGCTGGCTTGCGAGGTGGTTGCGCTCGGCTCGCTCGCTGGCGAGTTCGTCTGACTCGCCTTGTCAGCCGCAGACGTGCCGCACGCGGCAACGGCCAGGGATAGTAACGCTAGTGGTACCAGCAATCGTTTCGTCATTGTTGAACCTTTCGATAGTTGTTGTTTGACTTCAGCGACCCGGAGCCAATCGCCGCACGAGTACAACGAGGATGGGTGCCCCGACGAGCCCAGTAACAACACCCAGAGGCAGCTCGGCGGGGGCGAACGCAATGCGGGCGAACGCATCCGCCCAGACGAGAAATAGTGAGGAAGCGAGAGCGCTCGCGAGCACCAGCATCCGGTGCGAATGCCCGACGAAGGACCGCATCATGTGCGGGATCACGAGCCCTACGAACCCGATGCTCCCCGCTGTCGCGACCGCGACACCCACTGCGGCCGATACGAGCACTAGCAGGATTGCCCGGGCAGGTCCGGGTTCCACCCCTACGGAGCGGGCCGTGCCATCTCCGCTACTGAGCGCGTCGAGAACCGGGCCGGACAGCATCATCAGCGCGACGAGTACTACGGCAACCACGCTCACCACCGGGAGGTCGGCCCACGAGATCCGTCCCAGAGATCCGAGCATCCAAAACATCACGGCTCGAGACGTCTCTGGGCTTCCCGATGAAAACACGATGAGGTTTGTCACGGCCTGAAACCCAAAACCGACCGCCAGCCCACCCAACACCAGATGCAACGACGAGCTCTGACGCCCTCCGATCAGAAGCACCAAACCGGTGGCGATCAATGCACCAACGAACGCCAGCCCACTGACGCCAGCAGCACTCGTCGTCCCGATGATGATCATGCCGACCGCTGCCCCCGTGGACGCTCCTGAGCTGACTCCCAGTACATACGGCTCGGCAAGAGGATTTCGGACGATGGCTTGCAGCACTACTCCAGAAGTGCCTAGCACGGCGCCCACAACCACCGCCCCAACGATGCGAGGCGCCCGGGTCTGCCAGACGATAGCGTCAACCGTCTGCGACCATGTGATCTCCAGGTCCAACCCAGGGATGTGGCTCGCAATCACCCCGAGCACTTCCGGAATCGGCACTCCCGCAGGGCCCAACGCAATGGTCATTGCGGGCGAGACCAACAGCAGCACCGCAAGCATGAGGACGCGCCCAAACAGCCGACGGCGCCTCGCGGCCAAGCGCTGCCTGGGCGATTCGTCACGTTCAGGAACGGGCAAAGTCTGAACTTCCTGTCGGGGTCGTTACGCGCGACCGGGAAATACACAGCCCTTCGCCAGTGATCGGGCTCAGCTCTTGGCCATACCGTTGCGCGACAGCTCCGGATTCTCACCGGAATTCCCTGGCTAGGGGCATCTTCGATGACGCCATCTGCCTCCGAAGAAGTGCGGCCATCGTAACACCTTGTAGGAAAACGGTTGCGGCCCCCTCCCTCATTACTCGGGGTGTGCGCGGCGGGACTGTCTAGCGTCTCCGGTAGCGGACCCCGCCGCAGCCGACCGGTTGAGCGACGGTTATCGTCGGGGCTATGTCTGCGCATCCTGGTTCGCATCCTCACGAGGCCCGCAAGGGCGTGGTTCGCACCCTGCATCACGACGCCGGCGAGCGGCCGCACGTCATCGTGTGGGAGGTGACCAGGGCCTGTCAGCTGGCGTGCAAGCACTGCCGCGCCGACGCCTTCACGAAGCCCGACCCGCGCCAGCTCACCACCGCCGAGGGCAAGAAACTGCTCGACGAGTTCGCGTCCTACGGCACGCCTCGCCCCATCGTGATTCTCTCCGGCGGCGATGCGTTCGAGCGCCCCGATCTGGAAGAGCTCATCGCATACGGCACCAGCATCGGGCTGCCGATTGCGCTATCACCGTCGGTCACTCCGCTGCTCACCGACGAGCGGCTCGCGTCCGTGCGCGAGGCCGGCGTGAAGGCGTTCTCGCTCTCCCTCGACGGCGCCACCGCCCAAACGCACGACTCATTCCGCGGCATCGACGGCACCTACGACGCCACGATGGAGGCAGCAAAGCTCGTTGTCAAGCACGGGTTCCGCTTTCAGGTGAACACCACGATCTGCAAGAACAATCTGCAGGAACTGCCGCAGCTGCTGGCGAACACCATCGCCATGCGGGCACACATGTGGTACCTGCTGTTCCTGGTACCGATGGGGCGCGGCTCAAACCTCGAGCCCCTCGACCCGGAGCAGATGGAGGACGTGCTGCACTGGCTGCACGACGTCTCCGACCGCATTGCGGTGAAGGTCACCGAGGCGCCGAACTACCGTCGCGTGGCGATCCAGCGCGACGAGGCCCGCCAGGCTGGGCTCCCCATGCCCGAGCGCGGCGAGCTACACCGGTGGCTGATGGCGGAGACCGACCGGCTGCTGGGCGAGGTGACGCATCGACGTCCGCCCCGCCCGCCGATTGGGGTGAACTCGGGCCGGGGTTTTGCGTTCGTGGATCACATCGGCGACGTGTACCCGTCGGGCTTCCTGCCGTACCGCTGTGGATCGGTGAAAGAGCAGTCGTTCCACGACATCTACTCGAACGCGCCCATGATGCAGGCCTTGCGCGACCCGTCGAGCTATTCCGGCAAGTGCAGCGTGTGCGACTTCAACTGGATCTGCGGTGGCTCAAGGGCCCGCGCCCACGCCATGCTGGGCGACCCGCTCGCCTCCGACCCCACCTGCGTGTACCAGCCCGACGCGTGGCTGGCCGACGCCAAATCATAGATCAAGTTGGTGGCTCGTCTACCCACCACAAACTTGATCTATGTTGCGATGTTCCGGGGTTGCTGGGCCCTCCCCGGGCAGGTGCAACCTGTGCGGCAACAGAGCGGATCAAGTGTCACCTGCTTCTGGGCGACGCCCCGTCCCGGTTAGGCAAGTGACACTTGATCCGGGACAGAGCCGCACAGGTTACGTGTGCCTGAGCGGGGCGCAGATACCGCCGACGAGGGCCGCGCCGACGAGGCTCGTCAGGCGCGCGGCTGGCGGGCGACCCACTCGTCGAGGGTGATGAGCGGGCCGGTAAAGAACGGCGTCTCCTCGCGCACGTGCAGGCGCGCCTCGACGCCGCGCTGGTGGCGCATCGCGTCGGTGAGGCGGTGGAGCTCGTCGGCCTCGAAGGCGAGGATCCACTCGTAGTCGCCGAGCGCAAAGGCGGACATCGTCGACGCGATCACGTCAGGGTATTCGCGCCCGGCCATGCCGTGCTCGCGCAGCATCTTGGAGCGGTGGGCGTCGTCGAGCACGTACCAGTCGTAGCTGCGCACGAACGGATACACCGTCACCCAGGGGCGCGGCGCGATGCCGGCGAAGCAACTCGGCACGTGCGCCTTGTTGAACTCGGCGGCCCGGTGCACGGCGACGGCGGACCACACCGGCTCGAGTGCCGCACCCAGCTCGCTGTTGCGGATGACGTGGTAGGCGCGCTGGAGCGCGTGGGGGTCGTCGGCGAGCATCCACACCATGAGGTCGGCGTCGGCACGGAAGCCACCGACGTCGTAGAAGCCGCGGATGGTGACCCCAGTGGCTTCGATCTCTTCGCGTAACGCCGTCGCCTGCGCCTCGGCGTCGTCGGAAAGCGGCATGCACGTGGCGAACACGGCGTGCATGGAGTAGTGCGATTCGCGGTTAATGGCCTTGTAGTCGACGTTTTGCTGGTCGCGTTCGTCGCGGCTGGGGTGCTTCACGATGGTGCTCCTGTTCGGGTGGGGCGTTGGGGCGGCAGGCAGCACGTGCCGCCCGCGAATTGACAGTAGTCGGCCACCGACTTGCCTTCGCTGGCGCGCCGAGCGGCGTCTTCAATGTGGTCCACCAGCATGCCGACGAACTCGTCGTCCACGCCGACGGTGCCCGCGCGCTCGTAGGTGAGGCCTAGACTGCGAGCGGTTTGGGCGGCTTCGTTGTCGAGGTCGAAAGCCACTTCCATGTGATCGGCGATGAACCCGATGGGCGCTACGACGACGCCGTCCACCTCGTCGACGATCGCCTCAAGGTGGTCGTTCACGTCGGGCTCGAGCCACGGCACGCGCGGCGGTCCGGACCTCGAGCAGAAGGCGAGGTCCCAGGTGAGCGCCTCACCGAGCTCGTCGGCGGCGAGCTCCGCCACCTGTTGCGCCACCTGGAGATGCTGCGCCTGATAGTGCGGCGACGGTGCGCCCGGGCCAGAGCGCTCCTCCATCCCCACCGGGATGGAGTGCGTGACGAACACCAGGCGCGCCCTTCCGTCGCCGATTCGCTCCCGCAGCGCGCGCCATGAGGCTACGACGCGACGGGCGTTGGCGCTCGCGAACTCGGGCGCCCACCAGAAGGGGTCGAGCTTGTCGACGACGATGGGTTGCCCGTCGGAGGCCTGCACGAGGTCTTCGTGATACTGACGGCAGTTGGAGTACGACTGGTATGCACTCGTCGCGAGGGCGAGCACCCGCTTGTGGCCACCGTCGACCAGCTCGCGCACCACGTCGGACATATACGGCTCCCAGTTTCGGTTGCCGATCACCACGGGTGCGTCGGCGCCGCGACGGTGCAGCTCGGCCTGGAGCGCGTCGACGAGTTTCGCGTTCAGTTCATTGATGGGCGACTTGCCGCCGAACAGCATGTAGTGCTCGGAGACCTCCAGGAGGCGCTCGTCGGGAATCCCCTTGCCGCGGGTGGCGTTGCGCATGAATGGCAACACGTCGTCGGGCTGGTTGGGGCCACCGTACGAGGCCACCATGATGGCGCTATAAGGTTCGATGTTCATGATGCGATGGTGCGTTGAGATTTCTGGCTAGCGACGTCGTCCATGCCCAGCCCGGTGACGGGGCAGCGCCCTTCCTCCACCGCGTGTGCGGCAAGCGGCTCTCCGATGCCGTAGAGCTCGTGCATGGCGATGAGGTATTCATTGGTGCGCCCCAGCTGGGCCGCTTCGCGGGCGCGGGCGGAGGGAATGTGGAGCAGTCGGACGGCGAGGCGCTCGAGCGCCCGGGCGGCGTCTTCCCTTGTCAGCGGGCGGTTCGGGAGGCGGTCGGTTTCCTCCTCGACGAGGTGCATCACCGTCTCACGTAAGGAGGTGACGGCTGGGTCAACGACGCGGGCGCGGATCTTCGTCAGCGCGGCCGTGCGTCCGGCGTCGATGAGGCGCTCGGCGGTGGCGAGGTCGCCGTCGTACTTCGGATCGACGTTCAGCTGGACGGTCTCAAGGCTCACCACCTGCACGCCGGTTACCGCTTCCACCGCGCAGTCGACGTCGCGGACGAGCGCGAGGTCGAGGAGCTTCATGCCGGCACGGACATCGTCGGGGCCAATCACGGCGCCTCGCCCGCGGCAGGTGACGACGATGTCGGCGGTGGCGAGTGCGTCGGCGAGATCGTCGACGGGGTCGATGGCGTGGGCGTCGGCGAACGAAGCCGCGCGGCCAGTGGCGGAGTGCACGCCGATGCTGCGCACCCCGCGGGCTTTCAACGCGGCCACTACCGCGCCGGCGTAGCTGCCGGTGCCGACGAGGAGCGCCCGTGACGTCGACCAGTCGTCGACGGTGAGCAGATCCAAGCCGACGGAGACGACCGAGCGCCCGGCGCCGTCGAGATGCGTGTGGCTGGCGACCTTCTTGGAGGTTCGCAGCGCCTCCTCGATAGCGGTGCTGATGGCGAGCGACGCGTGCCCACTAGCCTGCGCCTCCTGCAGCGCGCGGCGGTACTGGCCAGCGATCTCGCGCTCCCCCATCACCATGGATTCGAGCCCTGCGGTCACGCGGAAGATGTGGTCGAGGGCCTGCTCGCCTCGGTAGATGCGCCACGGGAACTCTGCACCGAAGTGCGCACGCAGCAGGGACGGGATTGCCAGGCCGGCGTCGTCTACCTCCAGCACCAGCTCAACCCGGTTGCAGGTGTGCAGCAGAACAACCCCCCGCACGCCGTCGTGGTGGGCGATCCGCTCGGCGACTCCGTCGACATTCGCCGCGGCTTGCTCCACCACCGGCAGGCCGTGACGGTGGTGTTCAAGAGAGAAAATCTGCAGAGACATATGGGTCCATTCAACCACCTTGAGGCAATACGGCAGAATCAAGGAGTATGAGCACGTTTCTCGAAGCCCTGAGCGGGGCCCGCCCCCGTCGGTTACCCGTATGGTTCATGCGCCAGGCAGGGCGCTCACTACCGGAGTACAAAGAAGCGCGCCAAGGCACCACCATCCTGGAGGCTTGCCTGCGGCCTGAGCTCGCTGCCGAAATCACGATGCAACCCGTCAGGCGGCACAACGTGGACGCGGCGATTTTCTTCTCTGACATCATGACGCCCCTCGTGCTGGCCGGCGTGGACGTCGACATCGTGCCTGGGGTGGGGCCCGTGATCGACGAACCGGTGCGCACCGCAGCCGACGTGGCGCGGATCACGTCGCACCGCATGGACGACCCGTCGGCGATCACCGAGGCCGTGCAGATTCTCGTCGGCGAGCTGGGCGAGGTGCCGCTCATCGGGTTTGCGGGCGCGCCGTTCACACTGGCGGCGTACCTCGTCGAAGGGAAGGGCTCGCGCGATCACCTCACGGCCCGCACCATGATGCACGCCGACCCCGCCGCGTGGGAGCGGCTGCTCGCGTGGTGTGCGGAGCTGTCGGGGCAGTTCTTGCAGGTGCAGGTCGACGCCGGCGCGCGGGCGGCGCAACTGTTCGATTCGTGGGCCGGGTCGCTCAGCCGGGCGGACTACGTCGCCTCCGTCGCGCCGCATTCGGCACGGGCGCTGGCCGCGGTGGAGGGGCGGGTGCCGCGCATCCACTTCGGAGTCGGCACCCGTCAAATCCTGCCTGACATGGCCCAATGCGGCGTCGAGGCCATCGGCGTGGACTACCGCACACCCCTCGACGAGGCCGCCCAGCTCGTGCCCGGCCTCCCGCTGCAGGGCAACATCGACCCGGCCATGCTGGCCGCCGGCTGGGATGCGTTGGAAGCGCATGCCCGCGACGTCGTCGAGCGCGGCAAGTCCGCCCCCGCGCACGTCGTGAACCTCGGCCACGGCGTGCCCCCCACCACCGACCCGAGCGTGCTGACCGACCTCGTCGCGCTCATCCACGAACTATGAGCGCCGTTATCGTCGGGGGCGGCCTAGCGGGGCTGCTTGCCGCGAGGAAGCTCGTCGAATCCGGGCACGACGTGGTGGTGCTCGAAGCGGCGAATGCGCCAGGTGGGATGATCGCGCCCGTCGAGGTGGGCGGCGTGCGCGTCGACGCTGGTGCAGAGGCGTTCGCCACCCGCAGCGCGGCCGCGCAGGCGCTGTGCGCGAAGTTGGGGCTGGAGGTGGCCGGGCCGGCCGGGCAGCCGCACGTGTGGTGGAGCGACCGCATCGTGCCACTCGCCGACGGAGTGCTCGGCATCCCGGGATCGCTCGACGATCCAGCATTGGGGGTGCTGACCGCGGATGAGCGCGCACGGGTGGAGCGAGACCTGAGCCTCGACCGCACCGTCGGCGCCGACGCCACCACCGCCGGCCAGCTCGCAGAGACGCGCATGGGCCAGGGCGTCGTCGAGAAGCTCATGGCGCCACTCACGCGCGGCGTGTACCGATCGGATCCGATGGATGTGCGCCTCGACGTGTTCGCGCCGAAACTGCTCGATGCGCTGGCGGCGGAGGGGTCGCTGCTAGGTGCGGTCGCGGCGCTCCGGCGCCCTGGGCAGGCGGCGGTGGCGCAGCCCGTCGGGGGGATGTTCCGCCTGATCGACGAGCTGGCGGCGCCGCTGGATGTGCGGTGCGGGTGCGCGGTGTCCGCGGTGGAGCGCGACGGCGCCAAGTTCGTCGTGACTACGGGCGATGGGCAGATGCGGGCCGAACGCGTCGTGCTCGCTACCCCCGGTGCGGTGACGGCGCGGCTGCTGGCGGGGCTGGGCGCGACGGTGTCGGAGCCAGCGGCCACCACGCCATCGCAGGTTGTGCTGGTGGCGAGCGACCACCCAGAGCTCGGCGCGGACCCCGTCGGATCTGGGCTGCTGATGGGTGAGCGCGACGACGCCATCGTCGCCCGGGCGCTCACTCACTACTCGCGCAAGTGGCCGTGGGTGGAGGGCGTGCACGTGTTGCGGCTGTCGTACGGCGGGGCGGAGGCGCCGTCTCGTGAGGTGGTGGCGGCGGATGCATCGGCGCTGACCAAACTGGATTTGAGCGGCCACATCCGCGACGTCGTCGCCATCTCGCACGAGATGCCCGGGCGGATCTCGTCGGGCGAACGCGAGGCCGTGCTGGATGCTGCGGCGTCCGTCGGCGTCGATGTGGTGGGCGCGTGGCTCGACGGCAACGGCATCGGGCCGGTAGCAGAGGCCGCGGAACGGATTCGGTGAGGAGCCGGCATGCATTTGAGGCTTGGCACGCGGGCGTCGCTGCTAGCGGTGACCCAATCGGAGCTCGTGGCTGACCAACTGCGGGCGCTCGGGCACACCGTCGAGCTGGTGCGCATCCGCACCGGCGGCGACGTGGAGCGTGGGTCGCTCACTAGGCTCGGCACGCTCGGCGTGTTCGCTGCGGAGCTGCGCACCGCAATCCTCGATGGGCGTTGTGACTTCGCCGTCCACTCGCTGAAAGACCTCCCCACCGCGGCGGTGCCGGGGCTCGTCGTGGCCGCAGTGCCCGAACGAGCCTGCCCGCACGACGCGCTCTGCGCCGCCGGGCGCCGGCTCGACGAGCTGCCTGCCTGCGCGAAGGTGGGCACCGGGTCGCCCCGGCGGGTCGCCCAGCTGCGCGCGCTGCGGCCCGACCTCCAATACGTCGACATCCGCGGCAACGTCGGCACGCGCCTGGCGCGGGTCGCCGACGGCGATCTCGACGCCGTCGTGCTCGCGGCGGCGGGGCTTCGTCGGTTGGGCATGGCAGAACAGATCGACGAACTGCTCCCCATCCTGCCCGCGCCAGGCCAGGGCGCGCTGGCGCTCGAATGCCGGGCTGACAACGTCGAAGTGCTGCAGGCCCTGGCCGCCGTCGACAACGCCGAGACCCGGCGGGCGGTGGAAGCCGAGCGAGCGGTGCTCGCCGGATTGGGCGGCGGCTGCGCAGCGCCCATCGCCGCGCTCGTAGCCGACGGCGTACTGCGCGCCGGGGTGTTCGCGCTCGATGGGCGCTCGTCGGCGCTGGCGGAGCGACCGCTCGGCGACGGTGTGGCCGATGAGGCGGTGCGCGCGCTGCTCGACGGCGGCGCAGCCGACGTCGAGGAACTTGATGCGACACGCCCGTCGCGGCTGGCCGAACTGCACGATGATGCCTCGCTCTGGCGAGGGGAAACGCCGCTCGCGGGTGTGCAGGTGTTCCTGCCGCGCGACGATGGGGCGCTCGCCGACGGGCTGCGGGCCACGGGTGCGGAGGTGTTCTGCCAGCCAGTGCAGGAGGTGGTGGATTTGCCGCTCGCGGGGCCGCTGCCTGAGGCCGACTGGGTGGCCGTGACTTCGGCAAACACCGTGCAATGCCTCGCTCGGCGCGGAGTCCGGCTGCCGGAGGGCGCACGAGTGGCTGCGGTCGGGGCGGCGACGGCAAAGGCGCTCGAGGCGGCTGGGTACGTCGTCGATCTCATCCCGGAGGGGGAATCGAGCGGGCGCGCGCTGGCGGCTGCCTTCCCTGATGGGCCGGGCCGCGTGCTGATTCCAGGCTCGAAGCTTTCCTCTCCCACGCTCGCCGACGGGTTACGAGCAAAAGGCTGGACCGTCGACGTCGTGCCCATCTACACCATGGCAGCGCTCGATAGCGTGCCTGACGAGGCTCTTCGCGCCTGGGGTTCAGGGCAATTCGACATTGTGGTGGTCACGTCGGGGTCCGTTGGGCGGGCGTTCGACGCACTGCTCGAGTGGCGCGACGACGTCCGCGTCGTCGCCTTCGGCGAGCCGTCGCGGCGCGCGCTCGACGCTGCAGGCGTCCCCGTCGCCGCCACCGCGGCCACGCAAGACGTGGCTGGGCTCGTCGAGGCCATCGGGGGCATCCACGAAAGTTGACCGTTATCCTCCACCAGAAGCTAACGAGACCCGCTTTTCGAGCATTTTTTGCAGGCGTGGAGGATAACGGTCACGGGGCGACGGCGCCCGCCGCGCTGCCACGCGGTCTGACCGCCATCGCTACCCGCCCGGCCGCCACGGCTCGGCCCGATCGGCCAGCCCGCCCGTTTTGACCGTTTTCCTCCACGCGTGAAGAAAATCCGCCAAAACAAGGGGTCGTTAGCTTCTGGTGGAGGATAACGGTCAGGTTTTCCGCGGTAACGTGGACGCCATGACCCACATTCCCTTCCGTCCGCGCCGCTTGCGCACCACCCCGGCCATGCGCAAGCTGGTTCGCGAGACCCGCGTCCACCCTAGCCAGCTCGTACTTCCTGCCTTCGTGGCCGATACCGAAGGCGGCATCTCTTCCATGCCCGGCGTCCGCCGCCACACCACTGAGGGCATCAAGCGCGTCGCGGAAGACGTTGCGAAGGCTGGCCTCGGCGGCATCATGCTGTTCGGCGTACCTTCCGACGAGGTCAAGGACGAGCGCGGCTCGCAGGCCTGGGCCGAGGATGGCATCTTGCAGCGCGGCATCGCCGCTTGTCGCGACGCAGTGGGCGACGACACCGTCGTCATGGCCGACACCTGCCTCGACGAGTTCACCTCGCACGGCCACTGCGGCTTCCTCGCCGACGACGGCTCCGTCGACAACGACGCCACGCTGGCCGCCTACGCGTCGATGGCGATTGCACAAGCCAACGCGGGCGCGCACGTCGTCGCGCCCTCCGGCATGATGGACGGCCAGATCGAAGCTATCCGCGCTGCCCTCGACGGCGAGGGCCACATCGACACCGCCATCCTCGCCTACTCCGCGAAGTACGCGTCGAGCTTCTACGGCCCGTTCCGCGAGGCGGTCACGTCTACGTTGCAGGGCGACCGTCGCACCTACCAGCAAGACCCGGCCAACCGCCGCGAGGGCGTGCGCGAAACCGAACTCGACTTGACCGAAGGCGCCGACATGGTGATGGTGAAACCTGCCGGCTACTACCTCGATGTGCTGGCCGACGTGGCGGAGGTTTCCGACGTGCCCGTCGCGGCCTATCAGGTGTCGGGCGAGTACGCCATGATCGAGGCGGCCGCCGCGAACGGCTGGATTGACCGCGAACGCGCCATCGACGAGTCCGTCACCGCTATCGTGCGCGCGGGCGCCGATATCGTGCTCACCTACTGGGGATTGGAGATGGCCTCATGGCTGAAGTAATCGACATGGACACGCTGTTTCGTCGCGCGAAGGGGGTCATCCCGGGCGGGGTGTCGTCGCCGGTGCGCGCGTTCGGTTCTGTGGGTGGCACGCCGGTGTTCGTCGCCAAGGCGCGAGGGGCGCACGTCTTTGATGTGAACGGCCAGGACTACGTCGACCTCGTATGTTCGTGGGGGCCGGCGCTGCTGGGCCATGCGCACCCCGAGGTGGTGGCCGCGGTGCAGGAAGCGGCGGCGAAGGGGCTGTCGTTCGGCGCCCCCACCAGCGCGGAGGTGGAGCTGGCCGAGCTCATCCGCGAGCGGGTGCCGGCTGCCCAGCAGGTACGGTTCGTGTCGACGGGCACCGAAGCGACGATGACCGCCATCCGCCTGGCGCGCGGGGCAACCGAGCGCAGCAAGATCGTGAAGTTCGCCGGCTGCTACCACGGACACTCCGACGCGCTCCTCGCCGCCGCCGGGTCGGGGTTGGCTACCCAGGGGTTGCCCGGGTCTGCCGGAGTGACGCCAGCCGCAGCGGGCGACACCATCGTCGTGGAGTACAACGACGTCGACGCGCTGCGCGCGGTGTTTGCGCAAGCAGGCAGCGAGATCGCGTGCGTCATCACGGAGGCGGTGCCGTGCAACATGGGTGTGGTGCCACCGTCGGAGGGCTTCAACCAGGAGATTCGCCGCCTCACTGAGGAGCACGGCGCGCTGATGATCGTCGACGAAGTGCTCACCGGGTTCCGTACCGCGCCGGGCGGGTGGCTGGGGGTTGAGGGTGGCTATACGCCCGACCTCGTCACGTTCGGCAAGGTGGTGGGCGGCGGCATGCCGCTGGCTGCGCTGGCCGGGCGCGAAGATGTCATGCAGATGCTGGCCCCCGTCGGGCCGGTGTATCAGGCCGGAACGTTGTCGGGGAATCCGCTGGCGACGGCAGCTGGCATCGCCACGCTCCGGCTCGCCACAGACGAGGTGTATGCCCATGTCAATCGCGTTTCGGAGCAGCTGCAGGGGGCGGTGCACGACGCGCTCAATGCCGCGTCGGTGCCGCACGTGGTGCAGCACGCGAGCAGCCTGTTCTCGGTGTTCTTCCGCGAGGAACCGGTGCGCAACTACGAGGACGCGAAGGCGCAAGACACCGCCGCGTTCGGCCGGTTCTTCCACGCGATGCTGAGCCAGCACGTCGCGCTGCCCCCGTCGGCGTTCGAGGCGTGGTTCCTGTCGGCGGCCCACGACGACGAGGCCATCGGCCGGATCGTCGACGCGTTACCTGCCGCCGCGAAGGCCGCGGCCCAGGGCTGACCGCGGCGGGCTCGTGGACGGAGAACCAGACGCTTCATCCGCCCACGAGCCGGTCCAGATGCTCCTCGATGGTGTCGGCGGACAGCGCCCCGAACGCCAGTTCCTGCACTGTCCCGTCGGCATCGATGAAGTAGTGCGCCGGGATCGCTCGCACTCCGTACGACGCCGCGAGCTTCTGCGTCTCGTCTGGGATGGCCGTGAACGTCAAGCCCAGCCGTTCGTTGTACGCCCGCACCGTCTCCTCGTTCTCGCCGAGATAAACCCCGACGATTTCCACGTCGTCGCGTGCCTTCGCCGCGGCAGCGACGTCGGGTGCCTCAGCGCGACACTGCTGACACCATGAGGCCATGAACACCACCCAAGTGGGCTTGTCTGCCGCGGCAAGGTCGAATGCGCCATCCAGTGACGCAGCGGCCAGCCGGGGGGCCTGCTCCCCCACGAGGGGCCGCCGTTGAGCCCCTGCGACTTCCACCGTCGACGATGCCCCCGGAGGGGCCCCCTCTCCGCCGGAAGATCCGACAAATTGGTTGCCGACGATCAGCGCCACAGCTGTGATCATCACGACGATGAGCAGTCCGACGAGCCCGCCGCGGCCTTGCGTGTGCTTAGCGGTACTCATGCGTAGGAGTGCAATCCGCCGAAGAAGAGGTTTCCGAAGTAGGTGAAGATGATCGCGGCGAAGCCGAGCACCAACAACCACGCCGACCGTTTCCCGGTCCAGCCGCGCGTCACCCGCGCATGGAGATAGGCACCGTAGACCAGCCAGGTGACGAGCGCGGCTGTCTCTTTCGGATCCCAGCTCCAGTAGCGACCCCACGCGATGTTGGCCCACAGCGCGCCCAGCACGATCATGATGGTGAGCAGCGGGAACGTCGCCACCACTGACTTGTAGCCGATCTCATCGAGGATCTCCTGTTTCGGCCACCCCTTCCACGGCACGTGGGGACCGAGCAGGTACATCACCGCGGCACCGAAGCCAACTGCGGCCGCACCGTAGGCGAGCGCTGCGCAGAACACGTGCGTGGTGAGCAGCGGTGAATTCTGCAGTGCTGGCATCAGCGGCTTCGCCTCATAGGAGAGCGTCGTGGCGTAGAGCAACATGCCGAAGATCACTGGCAAAACGCCCAACGCAAGCGTTCGCACTCGATACTTCCACTCCACAAGCACGTGCGCGAGGATCATGCCCCACGCGAACGACACGGCGAACTCGTAGTGGTTCGCAAACGGAGCGTGCCCCGTCGAGATCGCGCGTGTGATGAGCGAGGCGGTGAGCAGCAGCAGGCTCACACGCATCAGCGCTGATCCGAGCCACACGGTTCCTCGCGACGTTCCCCCTCGCTTCCCCCGCTCGAGCTCGCCCGTCGTCGACTCCGCGGCGTCGGCGCCCACGAGCGCCTTCTGCTTGACGCGGGCCGTCGCCTTGGCTTGGTGAGAGAACCAAAACGCCACCACGTAACACGCGAACGACACCAGTGTGAGGACGGTCGTCGCGATAAGTAGTAACTGTGCAGTTTCGAGCATGGCTACGCCTTTCGTTCAGTGCCTTCCGTGGCGCCTTGGATTGAGCGGGCGAGTTGGTCGAACAGCCGGCGCCGCGCCGAGTCCGGCTTGTCGGGGGTGGCCATCTGGATGCGGGAGCCGTCGCCGTCGGGGGTGACGCGCACCCACTGTCGGCGATGTGGCAACCCCATCGTGAGGCAGGTTCCGACGATCAGCAGCGCGCACCCGATCCACACGATGGCCGTTCCCGGGTCGCGCTTGACGATGAGGCTCGTGTACTGCTGCTCACGATCAAAACCGACGGTCAGCTCCCCCACCTGCGCACTCGACCCGGCATCAACGATCGCCTGCCCCAGTGGGGTGCGGGAATCGACAGGGTAGGTTTCCACGCGCACCTGGCCGGCCTCGAGGCCAGGGACCCGTGCGCCGGAGGCGTTGGCGATGACAAACACCTCCACGCCCTGTTCCTCAAGCACAGCCACGCCGTAGTGGCCTCGTTCGTCGGGGGTGTTCCAGGCAAGCGGGACTCCGTCGTGGAAGAGCTCTTGGCCCTGCGCATCTCGCACGGTGATAACCGCCGAGATCCCGAAGGATGCCTGGTGGAAGTAGATGCCGTCGATGATGAGGGGATCGTTGACCCGTACCATCTGCCGCGAGAGCTCGGCGCCGTCGCGGCTGACGACGAGGTCGGAGACGTAGTCGATGGGGGTGCCCCATTGGTCGTCGTAGGTATCTGTGAACGACCTGGCCTCGGCGGTGAGGCCGGTGCCGTGGCCCACATCGCGGGGGATCCCGACGGTGAGATCGAAGTTGTCAATGCGGAAGCCTGCGAACGAGCTCACGAGGAAACCCGCCATCACCACCACGTAGCCCAGGTGCGCTGCCGCGGTACCGAACGGCGCCCAGTGGAAACGGTCGACATAGAGCGTCTCCCCGTCTGCATCCGCGATCACCCGGTGCCCAGATTTGCGCAGCGCGGCAGTTGCGGCGGCCAACGCGTCGGCCTGGCCCTTGGGGGAGCGGATCTCTGTGGCCAGCTTCGCGTGCTCGTAGAAGGTGGGGCGCACGTGGGTGTGCGGCCGGTAGGCCTTGCGGTACAGCAGCGGTAGCCGATGGCTGGTGCAGGCAATGATCGACAGCGCCAGCAGCGCGGTGACGGTGAGGAAGATCGGCGAGGAAAAGATGTGGAAAATGCCGAGCGCGTCGACGATGTCCGTCCAACCGCCGTAGATAGGACGCACCTGTTCGAGCCAGGCGGCTCGCTGGGCAGGATCGAAGCGGGCGGAGTCAGGCATCTGCCGGGCCAAGACGCCAAGGAGGGTGAGCAGTCCCGTCGCGAGGATGAGGATGAGGCCCACCAACTTGTTGTAGAAGAAGGCGTACAGCTTCGCCAGCAGATGGCTCGGCGCGACTTGAATGTCGTCGTCGAGCGCGTCTCGCATTTGTGAATGCTCCTGCTGCTGCAACATGGGCCATCTCTCCTCAGGGTAGGCGGTCGATGTGCTGCGAGGCCGTCTTGGCCAGTTCCGAATCGGGCGCCACCTCAAGCAGCTTCTCCCACGCGGCCTTCGCCTTCGCAGTGTCGGCCGGTTGTTTGGCCATGTGGACGAAGCCCAGGTTGTAGTAGCCCTCGGGCTTATCCGGAGCAATCTTTGTGACCTGCGTCCAGCACTGTTCCGCACCGGCGATGTCGCCGGTGTTGAAGCGGTACACGCCGCTCGAGAGCAGCGCGTCAACGTCATCGGGCTTCACGGCGAGCAGCTTCTCCCAGCAGTCGTAGGCTTCCTGCCACTGGCCCGCTTCCTGATAGAGCGTGCCGAGCTCGCGCAGTGCTTCGACATCTTTGGCGTTCTGCTCCAACCGCTGTTTCAACTCGCCCACACGTTTGGTGTCGAGTTCCTTGAAGGTGGTCTGGCCCGCACCCATCGAGGGCATGCCCCCGGCTGGCGCGTCGGGTGAAGGTGCGGGTGCGGGCGCGGGACGACCCCAGGCCTGCACCAGCAGCACGATCGCGGCCGCGAGCAGCGCGACGAGGACTTTGTTAATGCCCTGCGCAACGGTGGCCGGCTCTCGCTTCGGCTTCCGGTCAGTCAACTCCTCGGCGACGATGCTTTCGTCGTCTTGGAGTTCCGCCAATCCGGGCGCCGACGACAGCCCGTCGCGCTGCGCGTCAGCCCATTCCTTCAGTTCAGGCGGCGCCTGGGCAAGGAACTCGTCGAGCGCCTGAACATCGACGTTGCCGTTGGAGCCACTCATCCGTTCTGTCCGCTCGCGGTCACCGGGCCAACGTCGATGCCGTGGAGGGCGAGCTGACCCTTGCGGGCGTAGTCGGTGGCCTGGTTGAGCAACGAGGTCTGATACTGCGGGGCGTGGAAGCCGTGACTGTTCTCGGAGACGTTCATGTCGATCAGGAACTGAGCGTTGCGCTGGAAATCACGGGCCTTCGTCAGGGCTGCCGGATCGGCGGTGTCCTTATTTGCCTCGATGTCCTTAATGAGGGCGTCGAGAGCGTCGAAGGCGACGTCAACCGAGCCCTGCCAGCGTTCCTGGATCTTGTCGACGCGGGCCTGCATCTCGTCCTCAGTAGCGTGGTGGCAGGTGAGGCAGGTCTGGTTGATCGACTCCTTGCTGCGCATGGGGCTGGCGATCTGATGGTCGGTGATCTTCTGTGCACCGTCGCGCTTGTAGGCCATGTGGCAGTCCGCGCAACCAACACCGTTGGCCGCGTGGGCGCCCTGCGACCACGTCTCGAAGTCGGGGTGCTGCGCCTTGATCACGTTCGCGCCCGTGAGCTTGTGCTCGAAGTCGCTCCAGCCCACCTCGTCGTAGTACTTGATTGCGTCGTTGGCTTCAAGGCCGTGGGTCCACGGGAAGGTGAGTGTCTTCTCCTCACCCTTGAAGTAGTACTCGACGTGGCACTGAGCACACACGAACGAGCGCATCTCCTGGACGCTGGCGTCGCGGTTGACGTCGTAGTCCTTGATGCCCTTGACATTCTCCATGTAGCGGGCGATGCCCTCGATGAACGCGGGGCGGGTGGCGCGCAGTTTCATGGTGCCGGGTTCGTGGCAGTCGATGCAGGCGATCGGGGCCTTGGCGTGTTGGACGGCTTCGTTGTAAGGCAGCTTGTTCATCGCAGCCCAGCCGGCCTCGCGGTCGCCGTTGCCGAGAGAGTCCATGACCTCAGGCAGCGAGGCGTGGCAGTTCAGACAGGCGCCGGGCTGCTCGAATTCGCGCACGCGACGGGTGAGCTGCTGATCCTCCAGCATGTACTCGTGGCCACGGGGCTTGCGGTAGTCGACGGAGAACGCATAGCCCTGCCACATCGTCACCAATCGCGGATCCAGCTCGAGTTTGCTCGTCGCGACGCGCGTACGGGGGTCGTTCTTGGTGGGCGTGTGTTCGACGGTCTTCTGCGGATCGTTGCTCATCTCCTTGGTGGCGATGTGCCCTTCGTACTCACGCGGGAAGTTCTTACCCCACACCTCCGCGTCGTAGGTGGTCTCGTCGACGTTCACGACGTGGGTGAACGGTGCCTTGGCATCTTGCTTGTTTTCGAAGATGGTGGTGAGGAACCAGGTGAGTGCAGCCGCACATGCTGCGACCAGCACCAGCACCAGAATCGGCACCCAGCGGGCCTTCGGACCGACCCAGACTTTCTGCTCAGGTTTCTTGGTTGCATTGTCAGTCATGTTGTTCACCTCTTGTGACCCACGCCGTCGTGGCATCGAATGCAGGAGAGTTGTTCGCCGCGAGCGGCCGAACCGTGGGCAATGTCGTCGACCATCGCCCCATGGCAGTAGACGCAGGAATCCTCGACGATTCCCCTGTTGTGGTCACGAATCTTGATGTTCTGCGGGTAAGTGCCGGTCGTGAACCACAGTGAGTGGAAGAAGCCGTTGTCGGCCTTGTTGATGTATTTCGCCACGATGGAATCGTGCGGGGTGTGGCAGGAGTTGCAGGTAGTGACGTCACGGTGCGATCCCCTTGCCCAACCCTCATATTGTTCGTTCATCGCATGGCAGGCGACGCACGTCTCCGAACTGTCTCCGAAGTAGTTGAAGAATCCGGAGTAGTGAAAGGTGAAGCCCGTGACGCCGATCGTCACTCCGATCAACGCTGCGAGCGTGACGCCCATCCACCCCGTAAAGGCATGGGTGAAGTCGTGCCACCGTCGTTGGATCCAGCGGCCCATCGTCTACCCCCCTTGATGCTCGTCGGGTACGGTTGAACGGGCTACTACTACTCGTAGTGAATCGAGTATACGACAACGCGTAGCAGGCCGTGCCGTTGGGGGGAAATTGTGCCGACGGTTTCTCCGTCTCTCAATGCCGGGGCGATAGCGCCCGCGGATCTTCCCGCATTGCCCAACCATTTCTACGAGACGCTTCCCGACGACGTCTCGTCGCGTGCAGGCACCTGCAACCTGTGCGGCAACTGAGCGGATCATGTGTCACCTGCCTCCCGACGACGCCTCGTCGCGGCTAGGCAAGTGACACATGTTCCGGAACTGAGCCGCACAGGTTACCTCTGCCCGGCCCCGCCCGTGCCCACACTTCGAGCATCCGTGAACCGTCGGTTTATGGGATGGGTTAGGGTGCCACCATGACTTTGATGTTGACGGAACGCAGGCACATTGATCTGCTCCGTGTCGCTGCTCAGCGCTGTCTCTGATTGACATCCCGCGACGATGATCGTCGCTTGAGTTGTGCTCCTCGGCACCACATCCCTCCGAAAGAGGTTGAGCGCACTAGCGCACCCAAAGAATCTCGACTGTCACCACGCTTGAATCCGTGCTGCAGTCGTATCTCTTGCGCCTGCCTACGCGCGGGCGCGCTACCCAAGGAACCAGCATGTCCATCACCGCAGCACCCACATCCCCTTCCACCCAGTCCACCCCACAAGACACTCGCAAACTTCGGCATCTGTATGGCGCCATGGCGGGCTCAACGTTCGAGGTGTTCGACTGGGCCATCTACTCCACGTTCGCGGCGTTCTTCGCCACCTCATTCTTCGCGAAGGACGGCGTTTCAGCCTTCTTAGGCGCCAATTTGGTCTTTGCCGTCGGCTTCATTGCCCGCCCGGTTGGATCGCTCATCTTCGGCCACATTTCCGATACTCGAGGCCGTAAGGTGTCGCTGTTCGGTACATCGGCAGCAGCCCTGCTGGGCACTACGATGATCGCGCTCGCTCCTACACAGCACACGATCGGCATCGGCGCGGCCGTCGTGTTGGTCACCGCCCGCATCATTCAGGGCCTAGCGCATGGCGGCGAGCAGCCCGCCGCAGGAGCATACGTCTCGGAGATGGCCAAACCGCACAACCGTGGGCTTTGGTCGTCGTGGGTCTACGTCGCGATCCTTGCAGGTGGGCTCCTCGGCAACCTGCTCGGAGCTGTCCTCACTTCGGTGCTTGGCGCCGACGTGCTCATCGCGGGCGGTTGGCGCATCGCGTTTGGCGTCGGCGCGCTCGGTTCCATCTACGCGCTCGTGCTTGTCGCGCGACTTCCTGAGACTGAGGTGTTCAAAGAGGCACAAGACCATGTCGAACGTCCAAGCATTGCCCGCGAGATGCTGCGCGCCTGGCGCCCCGCGCTCATGATCATCGGCCTCACGCTCGGCGTAACGATTGCCTTCCAAAACTGGGCCGCAATGACCGGATACCACATTGCCGTCTTCCACGCGGACCCTTCATCGACGTTGTGGGCGTCAGTGGCTTCCAACCTCATCGCCATGGCGTCTCTCCCTCTGTGGGGTGCGCTCTCAGACCGCATCGGCCGCAAGCCCGTCGTGCTGATCGGCCTTGCCGGAGTGGCGGTGACGACATTCGGGTTGATGCAGTTCCTTGACGGCTCAGCCGGCAGAATGTTCGTCGCGCAGGCCCTCTCCATGGTCCTGCTCGCCGCACCGCTCTCAATCTTGCCTGCGCTCATGGCGGAGCTTGTACCGACGTCGATCCGCACCATCGGCGTTGGGTTCAGCTACGCCGTCGCAACAGCAGTGTTCGGCGGTACCGTCAGCGCATTGCAAACCTGGATCGGCGCGAACTGGGGCCCGCAATACTTCGGCGTCTATGTGACGATCGCCGCCCTCGTGTCCATCGTCGTGGCGCTCCTCATTCCGGAGACCCGCGGCAAGGATCTCAAGGAAAACACCTCCACCCGCTCTCGATTCGAGGAGGCACACGCATGACCGGCACCAAAGACCATCTGCAGGCTGAGGTGGGCAGCGGCGGCGAGTTCCGTCGCCAGAAGAACCGCTTCACTACCCCGTTTGGCGACGGCGAAAGCCAGCTGCCCGTTGCGCCGGGAAGGTATCGACTCATCGTTGGCAACCTCTGCCCCTGGGCGCACCGCCAGTTGATTGTTCGCGAGGTGCTCGGGCTCCAACATGCGATCAGCGTCGGCACCATCGACCCCATCCGTGGCGAAGATGGCTGGGAGTTCAACCTCGACGAGGGCGGGGTCGATCCGGTCCTTGGCATCCACGAGTTGCGCGAAGCATATCTTGCAGGCGATCCGACGTTCGATGGGCGCCCGACGGTGCCCGCCGTCGTCGACATCGCATCAGGCGCCGTGGTGAACAACGACTACCACCGCCTCACCAACTACTTCGAAGTCGAATGGCGGGCATTGCAAGCTGACGATGCCCCCGATCTGTACCCAGAAGAACTCCGTACGCAGATCGACGACCTGAACGACTACGTCTTCCACAACATCAACAACGGCGTCTACAAAGCAGGCTTCGCACGCACGCAGGAAGCCTACGAACAGGCCTACGACGCACTCTTTCAAGCCCTCGACACCATCGAGGAACGCCTAGCCACCCGTCGCTTCCTCTTCGGCGACCACATCACCGACGCAGACATCCGACTGTGGGTCACCCTGGTTCGCTTCGACGTGGCTTACCACGGAGCGTTCCACTGCAACCGCCAGCGGCTGACGGAGTTCGAGCATCTTTGGGGCTACGCACGGGACCTGTTCCAGACGCCTGGTTTTGGCTCTACCACGAACTTCGATCACATCAAGCGCCACTACTACTCGATCCCCGTAGTGAAGTCCCAGTTCGGGATTACCCCCAAGGGCCCAGATCTCGCCACATGGGACGCCCCGCACGGGCGGGAACACCTCAGCACGACACCCGAAGAGAAGTTTCGCCGCCACGCCGGCGCAGAGAAGGAGGCCTGACATGGCTGCCGCAAGCGAGCTCACCAAGGAAACGACGAAGGACGGCGCATTCGCCAGACAGTCCAATTCATTCACGACGCCGTTCGGTGACGGACCGGGCGACCTGCCCGTCGAGGCAGGTCGATACCGGCTACTCGTTGCCAACATCTGCCCATGGGCGCACCGACAGTTGATTGCCCTGAACCTCCTCGGGCTCACCGATGCCATCAGCGTCGGCGTTGCGGGGCCGGTGCGTACTGACAATGGCTGGCGTTTCACCCTCGACCCCGACGGCCGAGATCCGGTGCTCGGCTATGAGTACGTCACCGATGCTTATCTACGTGCGGACCCGCACTATGACAAGCGCTCAACGGTGCCCGCCGTCGTCAACCTCAAGACGGGTGCCGTGGTCAACAACGACTACCACCGACTTACGGACTATTGGGAAGTGGAGTGGGCGCCATTCCACAGCCCCAACGCGCCGATCCTGTACCCGGAGGAACTCCGTACGCAGATCGACGACCTGAACGACTACGTCTTCCACAACATCAACAACGGGGTCTACAAATGTGGCTTCGCTCGGTCGCAAAGCGCCTACGAGCAAGCCTACGACGCACTCTTCCGAGCCCTCGACACCATCGAGGAACGCCTAGCCACCCGTCGCTTCCTCTTCGGCGACCACATCACCGACGCAGACATCCGACTGTGGGTCACGCTCGCGAGATTCGATGCCGCGTATTACGGTCGGTTTAAGAGCAACCGGCAGCGGCTCGTCGACTTCGAGCACCTGTGGGGGTATGCGAGGGATCTGTACGAGACGCCTGGCTTTGGCTCGACCACCAACTTCGACCACATCAAGCAGGGCTACTATGCCTCGGTTGCGCTGGATCCCGACCAGATCATCCCCAAAGGCCCCGATCTTTCAGTGTGGTCCAAACCGCACGACCGTGCACACTTGTCGTCGACGCCCGATGAGAAGTTCCTTCCCACGCAGTGAGGCAACCAAGCGGGCATAGGTAACCTGTGCGGCTCTGTTCCGGATCATGTGTCACTTGCCTAGCTGCGACGAGGCGTCGTCGGGAGGCAGGTGACACATGATCCGCTCAGTTGCCGCACAGGTTGCACCTGCCCGACGAGGTCCTGGCCGCTGGTCACTCCATGCTCTGGGCCCAACCTGCACCCGGGGGCACGAGCAGAACGAGCACCTACTAGGGTTGGATATGTGGGCCCGGACCGGGCCCGAGACCCGGATGGAGAGCTATGAGCGCTGAGACGCAAGACTTCAAGCTGGCCGCCGACTTCGACACCCCCACCCAGGAGCAGTGGGAAGAGCAAGTGCTCAAGGTGCTGAACCGGAGGCGGCCAGAAGGTAAAGAGTTAGACATTGAGCAGGCCTACAAGCGCCTGACGAGTCACACGGTCGATGGCCTCGAGATCAAGCCGCTGTACAAGAAGGAAGACGGCGTAGAAGAGCTGGGATACCCCGGCGTCGCCCCCTTCACGCGCGGTTCGACGGTGCGCACTGGCCAGATGGAAGGTGCCTGGGGAATCGCCCAGCTCCACGAGGACGGCGACGTTGCCTTCACCAAGAAGCAGATCCTCGCCGACCTGGAGCGCGGCGGCACGTCGGTGTTCCTGCGTGTCGACCCCGACGCCATCGCGCCGAGCGACGTCGCCGCTGTACTCGACGGTGTGCTGATCGATCTCGCCCCCATCTACCTCAATTCTAAGACCCAGCAACTCGACGCGGCCAAGGCCCTCGTCGAAGTGTTCGCCAAGGGCGACGCGGACAAGGTTGCAGGCAACCTCGGCATCGACCCGATCGGCGCCGCCGCCCTGGCCGGCACCGAGCCCGACCTGAGCGTCCTCAAGGAGGCCGTCGAGCTCGCGAAGCCCTTCGCCAACGTGCGCCCCATCGTCGTCGACGCGACGATCTACAACAACGCCGGCGCTGGCGACGTGCACGAGCTGGCCTACGCCGTCGCCGCGGGTGTCGAGTACGTCCGCGCGCTCGTCGACGCCGGTCTCACGGCTGACGAGGCGTTCGGCCAGATCATGTTCCGCGTGTCGGCCACCACCGACCAGTTCCTCACCATCTCCCGGCTTCGCGCGCTGCGCACCCTGTGGAGCCGCGTGGGCGAGGTGCTGGAGGTTTCCGACGACAACCGCGGCGCGATCCAGCACGCCGTCACCTCACTGCGCGAGCTGACCCGCTCGGACGCCTACGTGAACATTCTGCGCGCGACGATCGCGTCGTTCGCGGCGGCGGCCGGCATGGCGGAAGTGCAAACCGTCCTCCCCTTCGACACCGTTTGGGGGCTGCCGGGCGAGTTCTCCCGTCGTATCTCCCGCAACGTGCAGGTGCTGCTGTCGGAGGAATCCAACGTTGGCCGCGTGAACGACCCGGCTGGCGGTTCCTGGTTCGTCGAGTCCATGACCGAGCAGATGTGCGAGGCCGCGTGGAAGGTATTCCAGGAGCTCGACGCCGAGGGCTTCGCGAAGAAGCTCGCCGACGGCACCGTCGCGGCCCAGCTGGATGAGCTGAACGTCAACCGCGCGAAGCTGCTTGCCACCCGCAAGCTACCCATCACCGGCACCTCGACGTTCCCGAACCACCTCGAGGGTGATGTCACGACGGCGCGCCCCCGCCCCGAAGCACCTCAGCTGAACGGGCTCAAGCCGATCCGCGACGCGGAGGTCTTCGAGGCCCTGCGCGACCGCGCAACTGCAGCCAAGGAAGCGGGCAACGCGCCCACCGCGCTCCTCGCCTGCATCGGCCAGCGCCGCCACTACGGCCCCCGCGAGGGCTTCACGTCGAACCTGCTCCACGTCGGCGGCATCGAGACGCAGCTCGTGGAGAGCACCGACCCGCTGGAGTTCGCACGCCAGTTCACCGAATCGGGCGCCAAGCTCGCGGTGCTGTGCTCGAACGCCGCCATGTACGCCGAGCACGGCATGGCAGTGGCCAAGGCCCTCAAGGAGGCAGGCGCCCAGCGCGTCCTCCTCGCGGGTCAACTCAAGGAGCTCGGAGCAGAAAACCCCGAATCCGTCATTGACGGCAACGTCTTCGACGGCATGGACGTGGTCGAGCTGCTCGAGTCCGCTTTCGATCTGATGGGAGTAGCCAAGTGAGTTTCCCTCGTTTCAATAATGTCGATCTCGGCCATGCGGTGCCTGGCAAGGATCACCACAAGTACGACGAAATCCTCGAGGCAGCCGGCTACTCAGAGGGCTGGCAAACGCCTGAGCATATCCTCGTTCCGCCGCTCTACGGCGACACGGATCTGAACGATCTCGACTTCCTGCAGACCTACCCGGGCATGCCGCCGTTCCTGCGCGGCCCCTACCCGACGATGTACGTCAACCAGCCGTGGACCATCCGCCAGTACGCCGGGTTCTCCACCGCTGAGGAGTCGAACGCGTTCTACCGCCGTAACCTCGCCGCCGGCCAGAAGGGTCTGTCGATTGCATTCGACTTGGCCACGCACCGCGGCTACGACTCCGACCACCCGCGCGTGGCCGGCGACGTCGGTATGGCCGGTGTGGCCGTCGATTCCATCCTCGACATGCGTCAGCTGTTCGACGGCATCCCGCTCGACCAGATGTCGGTGTCGATGACGATGAACGGCGCGGTGCTGCCCATCCTGGCGCTGTACATCGTCGCGGCACAGGAACAGGGCGTGCCGTACGAGAAGATGACCGGAACCATTCAGAACGACATTCTGAAGGAGTTCATGGTCCGCAACACGTACATCTACCCGCCGCAGCCGTCGATGCGCATCATCGCCGACATTTTCGCGTTCACTTCGTCGAACATGCCGAAGTTCAACTCGATTTCGATCTCCGGCTACCACATGCAGGAAGCCGGCGCAACGGCGGACATCGAGATGGCATACACCCTGGCCGACGGCGTCGAGTACATCCGCGCTGGCGAGTCGGTGGGCCTGAACGTCGACCAGTTTGCGCCGCGTCTGTCGTTCTTCTGGGCGATCGGCATGAACTTCTACATGGAGGTCGCCAAGATGCGTGCCGCGCGCATGCTGTGGGCGAAGCTCGTGAAGGAGTTCGGCCCGAAGAACCCGAAGTCGATGAGCCTTCGTACGCACTCGCAGACCTCCGGCTGGTCGCTGACCGCGCAGGATGTCTACAACAACGTTGCGCGTACCTGCATCGAGGCCATGGCCGCGACGCAGGGCCACACGCAGTCGCTGCACACGAACGCCCTCGACGAGGCCATCGCGCTGCCGACCGACTTCTCGGCCCGCATCGCCCGCAACACCCAGCTGTTCATCCAGCAGGAGTCCGGCACCACCAAGACCGTCGACCCGTGGGCTGGCTCGGCGTACGTCGAGTGCCTCACCCGCGAGCTCGCTGGCAAGGCGTGGGAGCGTATCCGCGAGGTTGAGGAAGCCGGTGGCATGGCGAAGGCTATCGAGGCTGGCATCCCCAAGATGCGCATCGAGGAAGCCGCCGCCCGCACCCAGGCCCGCATCGACTCCGGGCGCCAGAGCCTCGTCGGTGTGAACCGCTACCAGGTGGAGGACGACGAAGAGCTCGAGGTGCTCAAGGTGGACAACAAGTCCGTCCGCGAGCAGCAGATTGCGAAGCTCGAGCGTCTGCGCGCTGGCCGCGACGAGGAAGCCTGCCAGGCTGCCTTGGAGCGCGTCACGTGGGCTGCGGCGAACCCGGATCCGACGGATCCCGACCGCAACCTGCTGCAGGTGTCCATCGAGGCGGCGCGCGCGCAGGCCTCCGTCGGCGAAATCTCCGACGCGTTGGAGAAGGTATTCGGGCGGTACACGGCCCAGATCCGTACCATTAGCGGTGTGTACCAGGCAGAATCCGGATCCAGTGAGTCCGTCGACGAGGCCCGCAAGCTCGTCGCAGAGTTCGAGAAGAAGGAAGGCCGACGTCCGCGCATCCTCGTCGCGAAGATGGGCCAGGACGGTCACGACCGTGGCCAGAAGGTGATCGCGACGGCGTACGCCGACCTGGGCATGGACGTCGACGTGGGCCCGCTGTTCCAGACCCCCGAGGAGACCGCGCGTCAGGCCGTCGAATCCGACGTGCACGTCGTGGGTGCCTCCTCGCTCGCCGCCGGCCACCTCACCTTGGTGCCGGCCCTGCGCGAGGAGCTGAACAAGCTCGGCCGTCAGGACATCATGATCGTTGTGGGTGGCGTGATCCCGTCGCAGGACTTCCAGGAGCTCCGCGACCACGGTGCCGACGCGATCTACCCGCCCGGCACGAACATTCCGGAGTGCGCGGTTGACTTGCTGACCAAGCTCAACGAGCGTCTCGACGCGGAATGATCAGCTGATCGCAGTATCGTGGGCCCGTTCCCTTTCAAAGGGGGCGGGCCCGCAGCGTTGTTGCAGGCGTGGCGCCATCTCGCCCCGCTGCGTCTGAGTAGCAGAACTCAGCTACGCTGACACCCGACGCACCTAGCCTTCAAGGTTGAGGAGGCATCATGATCCGTTTCACACCGTCCGCTTGGCGCCGCGGCGGCGAGGTCGTCGAACACGCCGCTGACACGGTACACACCAGCGCAGGCTCGTTGCGCAACCCCTTGCTGCCCGACGGCGACTTCGAGGCGCTGGAGCTCGTCGGCCATGCGTCGAGGATTGATGCTGCTGCCCACCGTCTCGACGCAGCCGTCGCAGGCGCCTTGGCGCAGCAGGCACATGACGCAACGACGCGCGCCCGCGATGATGCGGCCCGTATGGTGGAGACGGCCAGCGAGTACGAAGCTATCGAGGCGCGCTCGGCCGATGTGTGGGCTGAGGAGATCTGATGGACGCCCTCGTCGAGCTCGGGCTATCAGTACCCCACCTCACACCCGACGCGTTCCGCGCCCGCGCTGACGCGCTCGTCGCGCTCGCTGAGGCCGCCGACGCCGCCGCCTCCGACGTACATGCAGCCACGCGCACCGTGCTCGACGGCAACGTCAGCCCAACGGCCGACGCGTTCGCCGCCTACGCCGCCCGCCCCGACGGCAGCGCGGCCAAGCTGGGTGAGCTCGCCGCCGACGCCCGCATCGTGTCCAACAGGTACTTCGAGGCGGCTGAAGCGACGTCCCGGGCGCTCGCCGAGATCGACGCGCTCGATGCCCGTTACGCAGTCAAACTCGATGCTCTTGGCAGCGCCGACGAGGCCACGCGCGCACGCTGGTGCACCGCGCTGCTCCCCGCCGCTCGCGAGGAGCTGGCCCGCATCGAGGAAGCTGCCGTCGAAGCGCTCTACCGAGCCCTCGGCCCGCATGCAGGCCACGACGCCGCCGCACCGAGCTTCGAGGAGCGCTGGCGCTCTATCATCGACGACGCCCCCGCCCGCGCCGCAGAAGTCATCGTGATGGCGGCCGAACACGAGGCACGCCAGCTCGGCATCCCCGACACTGCCGTCGAGATCACTGCAGTCGACGGCCGCGCTGGCTTCGACTGGGAGCGCCGCACGATACTCGTCGCTCCGGAAACGCTCGAGCTTCCCTCCGCGCTCGACGCTCTCCACCACGAACTCCACCACGCACGTCACGGCGAGCCGATCACCGCCTTCCCGACATTGCAGCCGGACGCTGAGGCGAGCCGCTGGCTCGACGAACGCTCCGGTGTGCCGCCGCTGCCGGCTCGAGGTCGGGCGTAGTGAATCCACTGCCCGAACCGATCGAAGCAGCGTACGCCGCCTACCAACGCGTCGGCGACGCTGCCTCGCTCAGCGCGCTGCATCAGGCCATCGTCGCGAGCCCCGGCTACACCAGGTACCTCACGTGGCTGCCGGCGGTGGAGATCTTTCTCGAGAAATCCAGGGAACACGACGCTGTCCGGCTCCTGGAGGAGCACCTGCCCGCAGGCTTCTTCAGCCCCGTGGTGCACGCCTATCTCGCGCGCGGGTTCCTAGCGCTCGGCGACATGGATCGTGCCCGCGCCGAGGAGCAGCTCGCGTGGCACGCGCTTGGCACGATGGTGCGCTCGGGTGACGGCACGAAGCAGTCACCGTGGCGGGTGCTGTACGTCGACGATGTGCACGCGCTCTTGGCGCATCAGCAACTGCACCCCCGCCGTCAGCACACCGACGGCGACCTCGACATCATTACCTGCACGGATGGCGCCACGTACTACTTCGCGTACCTGGGCGAGCACCGCTGACGGCCCCGCAACAGCGAGCGAGCGCTACCGGTCGACGCCCGTGGGCGGCATACCCGGCGAGGGGCGACGGTTCCCGTCGCTGTGACTCTCGGTGGGCGACGGCGTGCTGGGGTTGGCCGACTGCGTAGCGCTCGGCGACGGTGCGTCCGGAGTCTCGCTCGGCGACGGCGCCTCCGGGGTCTCGCTCGGCGACGGTGCGTCCGGGGTCTCGCTCGGCGACGGCGCCTCCGGGGTCTCGCTCGGCGACGGCGTTTCCGGGGTCTCGCTCGGCGACGGCGTTTCCGGAGATGGGGATGGGCTGGGCTCCTCGACGGTGTACGTCACCGCCGCTGTGGCCTGGGCGCCGGAGCTGCCGATGCGCGCCTGGTTCGTCACGGTGTATTCGCCGGGTTTCGTGGCAGCCGTGAATTCGCGAGTGTCGTGGAACGTGACGGGCTTGCCTTCCACCGTCCAGTGGGCTGTGCCGAGCGTTACGGGGGCGCCGCCGTCGAGCGTACTTTCGACGGCCACTTCGCGGTTGGTCTGCTCGGGGTTGAGCTGGTACGAGGTGCTCGACTTCACGGTGCCCTCACCGTCAGCACCCGACCACGCGATGACGGCGTCGATGCTGGCTTGTTCGTGCGGCTCGGCGTCGCCTGACAGGATGCAGTCGTAGGCAACGGTTGCGCTCTCGCTTGCCTTGACGGTGGCCGTCGGCGTGGCAGCCTCGCAGGCCCAGGCTGCGTCGGAGCTCTCCACCGTTACTTGGACGGAGAGTTCATCGGAGTCGCTGGGGTTGGTGATCGATACGTTGCCGGCGATCACGGCGCGTGTGTACTCGTAGTCGCCGGGCGTGGCCACGACGGTGTACTCGGTGGAGACTGTGGATCCGCCCGGCACCGTGCCAAGCGATGACTTCGATGCGGTGTTCTCGATAGACCACTGGTACTGCATCGCTACGTCGGATTTCGCCGATATCTGCGCGACGGGCTCCTCGGCCGCCGATGCCTGGCCGGGAAGAGACGCGAAAACCAGCGCCATCACTCCAGCACTCGCAGCGAATACCCGAACGTGTTGCTTGGAACGCTCGATGTGCATCACGCACTCACCTTTCTTCCAAGGGCACAGCTCGCCCGATAATACCTGATGACCGGCGCACGCCCCAGCAACAACCACATCACGGGTGCAATCAGCCGGGATGAGGTGCCCGTTATCGGGGTTCCCACGAGGTGTCCACGTGACGCTGTCTCGGCCCAGCCGCACCCACCGTCGGAATTGTCAGGTCCCCGAGATAGGGTTGATGACGTGCGCAAGATCAACGTCGACGAACTGGCTTCTCACATCCGCGAAGGGTCGCGAGGGCACATTGCTCGCGCCATCACCCTCGTGGAGTCCACCAACCCTGAGCATCGTCAGCTCGCCCACCAACTGCTACGAACCATCGCCCCTGACACGGGTAAGGCGTTTCGCGTGGGCATCTCGGGCGTGCCTGGTGCGGGCAAATCCACGTTCATCAACGCAATGGGCATCAAGCTCGTCCAAGAGCGCCACCACAAGGTGGCCGTGCTCGCCATCGACCCAAGCTCATCCCGCACCGGAGGCTCCATCCTCGGCGACCGCACCCGCATGGGCGAGTTCGCGTCGCTCGACGACGCCTTCGTCCGCCCTTCACCATCGGCCGGGCATCTCGGCGGTGTGGCTCGCGCCACCCGCGAGTCCATGCTGGTACTCGAGGCGGCTGGCTACGACGTCGTGCTCGTCGAGACGGTGGGCGTAGGCCAGTCTGAGGTGGCGGTGTCCGGCATGGTCGACACCTTCCTCATGCTGCAAGTGGCGCGAACGGGCGACCAGCTGCAAGGCATCAAGCGCGGCATCCTCGAACTCGCCGACGTCATCGCCATTACCAAGGCCGACGGTGACAACGAGGGCGAGGCGCGCGTTGCTGCTCGAGATCTGAGCATCGCCATGAAGCTCGTCACCAGCGACACCGAGAAGCGACGCGCCCCCGTACTCACGTGCTCCAGCTACACCGGCGCGGGCCTCGACGAGGTGTGGGACGCCGTCGTCAAACACCGTGAAGAGCTCGAAGCACAAGGCGTACTCACCCGACGTCGCCTCGAGCAGCAGCGCGAATGGCTGTGGAATATGGTGCGCGGCGAGCTGGAGGAGGCCCTGCGCACGTCACCATCGGTGCAGGCCGTCGCGGCGGAAGTCGAAGCCAAGCTCGCTACGGAAGAGCTCAGCGCGCTCGAAGGCGCCGAGCAGGTGCTGGCAGCATTCGCGAACTCCGTCGACACGCTCGGCTGGGCGGGCGACGACGTCGAGAGTGCAGCCTTGCGCGGCAAGTAGGTACACTTGCCGGGGATTAGGCCAGTAGCGAACGAGAGGAGGATCCCGTGGGCGTCTTCGACAAGGCGGAACGCAAGATCGATTCTGTGGTCGGCAAGGTGTTCGCGCGCGCTTTCAAAGGCGACGTGCAGCCCGTCGAGATTGCCGCAGGTATCCAACGAGAGCTCGAGGCTGAGTCGAAGCTTCTCAGCAAGGGCAAGCGTCTCGTCCCTAATCACTTCCTCGTCGGCCTTTCACAACACGACTACGAGCGTCTCTTCCCGTACGCTCGCACGCTGAACGCCGAGATCCTCCCCGGCATCCGCGAGCATGCCGCCGAGAACAACTTCGTGTTCAGCGGCCCGATTGTCATCGAGTACGAGCTGCAAGAACACCTCCCCACAGGGCAGTTCACCATCCGTAGCGAGGCCGTCGAAGGAAAGTCCGACGCCACCGCGTCGGGCGGGCGGCTCGTCGTCGAAGTGCACGGCGTGCGCCATCCCCTCGTTCCGCCGGGCTTGGTGGTAGGCCGCGGCGTCGACGCCGACCTGCGTTTGAACGACCCGGGCGTGTCTCGTCGTCATGCGCTCATCACCGTCTCTGGCACGCCGGAACGCCCTGTGGTGACGATTGAAGATCTAGGCTCCACCAATGGCGTCACCGTCAACGGCACGAAGGTCACGAAGACGGCTCTGAGAGAAGGGTCACGCATCGAGATCGGCAACACGCGCATGCTGGTGCACGCGCCGTCGGAGATGTAACCGCGTGTCCGAGCTCATCGTTGCGACGACGAAAATCGTCTTCCTCTTGCTGTTGTGGCTGTTCATCTTCTTCGTGGCAGGCACAATTCGCTCCGACGTATTCGGCCGCCGCGTCCCCGCGTCATCACTCAGCGCCATCCCAGCCGATCGCGGGCGTCCTGAACACCACCGTCTCCAGCACGTGCCCACACGTTTTGCCATCACGAACGGCCCGCAGCAAGGCATCGCCGTCGAAGTGCAACCGACGATCAACCTCGGCCGCTCCGCCGATTCGACCCTGCTACTCGACGACGAGTTCTCCTCGGCCCGGCACGCCCAGCTCGTGCAGCGTGACGCAGAAACCTGGCTCGTGAGCGACCTCAATTCGACCAACGGCACGTTCGTCAACGGCAAACGCGTCGGCGACGAGCCCGTGCCCGTTACCGTCGGCGACGTCGTCCGGATTGGCCGCACCCTGATGCGATTGGAGGCCTGAGGCATGTACTCCATCCGCTGGGCCGCCCATTCCGAGGTGGGGCGCGTGCGTAAGAACAACCAGGACGCGGCCTACGCGTCGCCGACGATGCTGCTCGTGTGCGACGGCATGGGCGGCGCCGCAGCCGGCGACTTGGCCTCCGCCGTCGCCGCCACGGAAGCCAAGCGCACCGACCGCAGGCTCAGCGACCCCGACGACATGCTGGCCGCCATCGCGGGCATCATCAACCGCGCCAATCTCAAAATCAGCGACCTCGTGGAAGAAGACGCCTCCATCGACGGCATGGGCACCACGTTCTGCGGCGCAATGTTCAACGGCGAGCAGTTCGCCGTCGGGCACATCGGCGACTCCCGCGGCTACCTGCTCCACGACGGCGAACTCACCCAGTTCACGCACGACCACTCGTGGGTGCAGTCGCTCATCGACGAGGGCAGGCTCACCCCCGAGCAGGCCGCCACGCACCCCCATCGCTCCCTCATCCTGAAGGTGCTGAACGGGCAGGAAGGCTTCGATCCCGACCTCACCCTCCTCGACGTCGCCGAAGGCGACCGCCTGCTGTTTTGCTCCGACGGGTTGAGCGGCCTCGTCGACGACGCCACCATCCGCGATGTGCTGGCCAGCCATGATGTCGACGACGCCTGCGTTGAGCTCGCCAGGCTTGCCAACGAGCACGGCGGGCACGACAACATCACCATCGTCATCGGCGAGTTGGTGCCACAAGACGATGCGCTCGACGAGCGCTCCGGCGAGCTGTTCGGCTCCGCCATCGAGGTGGAGGTGCCGAAGATCGGCGCCCTGGCCGCGAAATCCGGCAAGCCGAGCGGGTATCCGTCGGCTCCTAAGCCCGCTCCGGAAGCCGAGGCCACCGAGCAAACACCCGACGAGAGCGCCCGCTACGCACCCAAAGACTCCGGGCGAGGATGGATTGGCCTGCTCTCGGTGTGCATGGCCATCGCGCTCGTGATTGGCGTGGGGGCCTGGGGCCTGGAGCGATTCGTGAGTTCCCGCTACTACATCGCGCCTGCGGCGGGCACCGTCGCCATCTACAACGGCATGCCGGGCTCCCTGCTCGGGATGCCGCTCAACACCGTCGCAGAGAACACCGACGTCGCCGTCGATGACCTGCCCAAGTTCCATCGCCAGGCGGTCAATAACACCATTGCGGTACAAGATCTTGACGCGGGCAGGGCCACAGCGGAGCAGTTACGTGGCCTCGCAGAGCGCTGCCGGGCGGTGCGGGAACAGCGGCTCAAACCCGTCGACGCTGCCCCCTCCCCCAGCCCGTCGCCGACGGCCGTCGCGTCGATTCCTGGCCTGCCGGTGCCGGAAGGTGAGGAACAGGCGAACGACGTCGAAGCCGGCTTCCCGACGCACCTCGCACCCATGACGCCTACCGCCACGGCGGAGGCAGACCCCGAGAGCTGCTGACATGAGTGTTGCTGTCCAGCCTGAACTGTCAGGCGAGGTGATCGTCTACCGGAAGCGCCGCGGGGTTGAGCTCGGGTTGCTGCTCCTGGCGCTCGCCATCGGGTACGGCAGCTGGGTCACCGTACACCTGAATGCGACCGGTGCGTTACCGCTCGACTGGATGCGCGCAGCCATCATCTGGTTCGGCGTGGGTATCGCCGCGCATATCGCGGTGCGCTGGAAGCTGCCGTACGCCGACCCGGTGCTGCTGCCGTCGGTGTTCCTGCTGAACGGCATTGGCCTGTCGATGATCGCCCGCATCGACCTCATCCCCGATGTGCCGAAGCACGATGCCGAGATGCAGCTGTTGTGGACGCTACTCAGCGTGGCTGTGTTCATCACGGTCGCGTGCTGGATGCCCGATCACCGTCGCCTGCAGCGCTACCCGTACCTGCTGTTTCTCTTCTCGCTGTTCTTGTTGTTGCTGCCGCTCACCCCGCTTGGCGTGGAGCTGAACGGTGCGCGCATCTGGATTCGCGTCAAACAGTTCAGTTTCCAGCCCGCCGAAATCGCGAAGATTGCGCTCGCCATCGCGTTTGCCGCCTACTTCTATGAAAAACGCGACGTGCTCGCCCTCGCAGGCAAGAAGGTGCTGGGCATCACCATCCCGAGGGCGAGAGACTTCATCCCCATCGCCATCATGTGGACGATGGCGCTCATGGTGATGGTGTTCCAGCGCGACCTGGGCATGGCGTTGCTGATCTTCGGCCTGTTCACGGTGATGCTCTACGTCGCCACGCAGCGCGCATTTTGGCCCATCCTGGCCTTCCTCATGTTCGTCGCCGCAGCAGCGGCCGCATACCTGTTCACCTCGCACGTGCCGAAGCGCGTGCACAACTGGTTGGATCCGTTCGCCAACACCGACGCGAATGGGCAGATCATCAATGGCCTGTTCGGCATGGCCTGGGGCGGGTTGTTCGGTCAGGGCTGGGGCGAAGGCCGTCCAGGGCTCACGCCGTTGGCGAAGAGCGACTTCATCGCCACCGCGCTGGGCGAAGAGGTGGGCATCGTCGGACTGATGGGCATCATCCTCGTGTACACGTTCATCATCATGCGGGGACTGAAGACGGCCTTGATCTGCCCCGACGGGTTCGGCAAGCTGCTCGCGAGCGGGCTCAGCTTCATCCTTGCGCTGCAGGTGTTCTCGATTATCGGCGGCGTCACGCTGTTGCTGCCCCTCACCGGCCTCACCACGCCGTTCATGAGTCAGGGCGGGTCGTCGCTGCTCGCGAACTGGTTGCTCGTCGGCTTGCTCATGGTGGTCTCCCATCGGGCGCGCATGCCGCAAGCCGCCACCGCCACTCCGCAGATGATGGAGGCGAGCGAGGGTGATTCGACGGAGTTGATTGCCTCGTGAATGGGCCACTGCGGAAAGTCAGCATTTTCGTCGCGTGCATGATGGCGGCGCTGCTCATCAACCTCACTGTGCTCGTCACGGTCCGCCAGCCGGGGCTGCTCGACCATCCACTCAACCGCCGGGTTCGCGACGCCGAGTTCGCGCGTGACCGCGGGGCCATCCTCGTCGGGAACGAACCCATCGCCGAAAGCAAACCGACCGGGCATGCCGTCGTGCCCTATCAGCGCAGTTTCGCCAATGGGCCGCTGTGGGCGCCCGTCACCGGATGGTTCACGCGCATCCATGGGGCCTCAGGCCTGGAGCTGTCGTACGCTCGCGACCTGGCAGGCACCGCGTCGGAACAGACGTTCAACCGTCTCATCGACATGGTCACCGGCAAAACCCCCACCGGTGCCAACATCTCGACGACGCTCAACCCCGACGCGCAACGCGCGGCGATGCAGGGGCTCGGCGATTCGCGGGGGGCCGTCGTCGCGCTGAACTACGAGACGGGTGAGATCCTCGCACTGGCTTCCACGCCGAGCTACGACCCCAACGAGCTGAGCGGTCTGAATACCGGCGAGGTGAGCGAGCGTTGGCAGCAGCTGCTCAACGCAGACAATGAGCCGCTGAAGAACCGTGCAGTGCGCGAGATCTATCCTCCGGGATCGACGTTCAAGCTGGTGACCGCTGCTGCTGCGCTCGAGCACGGCATCAGCCCCGACACCGAGATCCCGTCGCCGTCGTCGCTGCGTTTGCCGGGTACCAACCACTCGCTCGGTAACTCCACGAACTGCGGCGGCGAAACCACCACGCTCGAGAACGCGCTGGCCACGTCGTGCAACACCGCGTTCGGGCAACTCGGACTCGATCTGGGCGCCGACACCATGAAAGACATGGCGGAACGGTTCGGGTTCAACCAGGACAGCCAGATCGACATGCAGGCTGCGCGCTCGAAGTACCCCACCGACGCCGACCAAGCGCAGACCGCGCTGAGCGCGATCGGCCAGTTCGACGTCGCCAGCTCCCCGCTGCAGATGGCGCAAGTGGTGGGTGCGATCGCCAACAACGGCAAGATGATGAAGCCGTACCTGGTGAAGGACGTGGTGACGCGCGATTTGCAGGTGCTGTCGAGCACGAAGCCGACGGAGCAGTCGACGCCCATCTCTGAGGCTACCGCGAAGCAGCTGCAGCAGATGATGCAAACCGTCGTGCGGGAGGGCACGGGGCGCTCGGCGCGCATCGACGGGGTCACGCTCGGCGGTAAGACGGGCACGGCGCAAACGTCGAAGGAGCGCGCCCCGTACGCGTGGTTCGTCGGCTACGCAGAAGACCCGAAGGTTGCGGTGGCGGTGTTCATCGAAGACGCGGGGGTGGCCCGCGACGACATCTCCGGTGGGCGGCTAGCCGCGCCAATCTTCCGTTCCGTAGTGCAGGCTTTACAATGATGCGCCTTGTAATCGGACGTCGGTCTGCCAGAATGTTGAAAAGCTGGAAAGGAACAAGGCGATGACTGAGCGCGGAACTCTGCTCGGCGGCCGCTACGAGCTCGATGAGGTCATCGGGCGAGGCGGCATGGCCGAGGTCTGGCGTGCCCGAGACACCCGACTCCAACGCGACGTCGCCGTCAAACGCTTGCGCCTCGACTTGGCCTCCGACAACACCTTCCAGGCGCGGTTCCGTCGGGAAGCTCAGGCCGCTGCTGGCCTCAACCACCCGAACATCGTGGCGGTCTACGACACCGGCGAGGAAGCCGATGCCGCCTCGGGCGTCATGGTGCCGTACATCGTGATGGAGCTCATTGAAGGAGTCACGCTGCGTGAGGTGCTGCGCGGCGGCCGCAAGATCGTCCCTGAAAAGGCACTCGAATTCACCGCCGGTGTGCTCGACGCGCTCGCGTATTCGCACCGGGCTGGCATCATCCACCGCGATATCAAGCCCGCCAACGTGATGTTCACCCCGCCCGGCACCGTGAAGGTGATGGATTTCGGCATCGCCCGCGCCGTCGCTGACACCTCCGCGACGATGACCCAGACGGCCGCGGTGATCGGCACCGCGCAGTACCTGTCGCCTGAGCAGGCCCGCGGACAGAAGGTGGATAACCGCTCCGACATCTACGCCGTCGGCGTGTTGTTGTACGAGCTGCTCACCTCAGAGCCCCCGTTCCAGGGCGATTCCCCCGTATCCGTGGTGTTCCAGCACGTGCGCGAGCTGCCGGTGCCTCCGTCGCAGCGTGATCCGGAAGTAACGCCGGCGATGGACACCATCGTGATGCGCGCGCTCGAGAAAGATCCACGCGACCGGTACCAGGACGCGTCGGAGATGCGCGAAGACATCGTGCGAGTGCTGAACAACCAGCCCGTACGTCCCGCGCCGCGCTCGCACGCCGCCGACACCCCTACGCAGGTGATCGCGAGCGACCCCATCACCACCACAGCCCGACGTGCAGCCTCGCCCGCCGCGGGGGCTCCGTTGGCTGCACATGGGGTCGAGCAGGACGCGCATGCGGGCCCTGAGAATGCTGCGGAGACCGAGGAGGAGCTGGAAGAAGAGAAGCCCAGCAAGGGGCCGATCATCGCGATCAGCATCCTCGCTGGTCTCCTGGTGATCGGCGTCATTGCCCTGCTGCTGTTCTTGAACAGAGAGCCCGGCGGTGAAGCGTTGCCGTCGCCCTCACCGTCACCGTCCGTTTCTGAGACTGAGAGCGAAAGCCCATCGCCGACGCCCACTGTCGAGAAGGTGGCGGTGCCGCACGTCGTCGGGCTCGAGCGCGCCGACGCCGAGAACCGCCTTCGCGATGCGGGGCTATCGCCCGTCGTCGAGGAAGTCTCCGACGGTGCCACCGAAGACAACAACGGCACGGTGAAGAGCTCCAATCCCGACGGCGGCAACGAAGTCGAGAAGGGCAGCGAGGTGCAGCTCCAGGTGTACACCTACGTGGTGAAAACCATCGAGGTTCCCGGAAACCTCGTGGGCATGACGGAGCAAGCCGCCATCGACGAGCTCGTCGCGGCTGGGTTCAAGAAGGAGAAGATCGAGTTCGTCGAGGAGGAGACCGACGCGCAGCCGGCAGGCAACGTCATCAAGGTCACGCCGACGGGCGCCGTCGACCCGGACAGCACCATCACCCTCACCGTCGCCCGCGAATCGGATACGGCCGAAGTGCCCGATTTCACGGGCATGACCGCTGAGCGTGCCCAGCAACTCGCCGAGCAGAGCGGGTTCAAGGTGGAAGTCACACCAGTGCCCACCGCCGACCATCCGGAGGGCCTCGTATTCCAGCAGAGCGTCAACCCCGGGGCCTCGCTCAGCAAGGGCGAGACGATTAACTTGTCGGTGGCACAGGCGCCGGAGGAGCCGACGCCCCCCGACGACGAGGGCGACGGCAACAACTAGCGCTCAGCGCCGCATTCTGCGAGCCAGTTGCCCAGCATCTCGTGCCCGCACTCGGTGAGCACGCTTTCTGGGTGGAACTGCACGGCTTCGAGGGCGAGCTCGCGGTGCCGCACCGCCATCACCACTCCCGACGAGGTGCGCGCGGTGATCTCTAGCTCGTCGGGGAGCGTCGATTCGACGATCGCGAGCGAGTGGTAGCGGGTGGTGCGCACCGGCGACGGGAGCCCCCTGAATACCCCGCGGCCGTCGTGGAACACGTCGGATACTTTGCCGTGCAGTTGTTCTGGCGCGCGGTCGACCGTCCCGCCGAACGCCACGGCCATGGCTTGCAAGCCGAGGCAAACGCCGAACAGCGGTAGGTGCCCGGCGAGGTCTCGGATCACGTCGATGCAGACGCCAGCTGCCTCTGGCGTACCGGGTCCTGGGGAGAGCAGCACGCCGTCGTAGGAGTCGTGCCAGGAGGTGTCGTCGAATCGCGGGTCGTCGTTGCGCCATACGTCCACCTCTGCACCGAGCTGCTGCAGGTACTGGACGATGTTGTAGACGAACGAGTCGTAGTTATCGATGACGAGGATTCGGGCCACGGCGTCATTGTGCCATCGATGGGTGGCGTCGCATACCATGGCGGGTGTGGATGGACGACGCAAGCTGCCGCGGCTGAGCCGGCCGCAGCGCCTTCCGCGCACGCGGGCCGGGCGCGTGGCTACTGTGCTCGTCTTCGTGTTGGCGGGCCTGCTCATCACCGTCTCTGGTATCGCGGCGAGGGGTACCGATCTGCGCAATGACCGCAACGTGTCCCTGCGCGACCTCATCAATACGCACGCCCAGCAGAACACGCAGCTGCAGGAGCAGATCGACGCCCTCCGAAGTGAAGTCGACGAGTTGTCGTCGCGGGATTTCTCGCTTGGACAGATACGCCGTGACACAAGCGAGGCTGAGCTGGTTGCGTCGACGGCACCCGTCACCGGGCCTGGCGTGCGCGTCACGCTGAGGGACGCCCCTGCCGACGTGAAGCCGGCCGGCGTGGATGACGACGATCTCGTCGTGCATCAGCAGGACATCCAGTCGGTGGTGAACGCGCTGTGGGCCGGCGGGGCTGAGGCCATGACTATCCAGGATCAGCGCGTGATCGCGACGACGGGCATCAAATGCGTGGGGAACACCGTCGTGCTGCATGGTGTCCCGTACGCACCGCCGTACGTGATCGAGGCCATCGGCAGTCCCGAGAAGCTGGAGCAGGCCCTCGAGAATGCGGAGGCGGTACGGATCTACCGGGAGTATGTCGATGCGTACGGGCTGGGGTACTTACAGGAGCGCCTCGACGTCGTCGAGATGCCCGCGTTCTCCGGCGTCCTCGGCATCACGAACGCCCAGGCCACGTCTGGTGATTGAGTAGCCGCCTGTCTCCCAGGCCCGACGGTTGAGTAGCGCCCTCCTTTACTCCCGACGGTTGAGTAGCCGCGAAGCGGCGTATCGAAACCGCACCCCAGGAACGAGCCTCCTCGATAAGGAATGAGGGATTCCACCAAAAACGGTGGAATCCCTCATTCCTTGTGTGTCCGATGGTTTCGACACGGCCCTCCGGGCCGGCTCAACCATCGATGACCGGAACCGGTGATTGAGTAGCGCCCTGCGCCACCCCGGTGATTGAGTAGCGCCCTGCGCCACCCCGGTGATTGAGTAGCGCCCGAAGGGCGCGTATCGAAATCACCCCACCCGCGTCGCGATATGGCAGCTACGCCGCCTACTCAGCGGTCAGGGAGCACCGTCTGCTCGACGATGGGCTCAACCGGAAACTAACCCGATATCCACACGCGTTTCGCGGATCGGCCCAAAAACGCTCATTTCAGCAAACGAGTGTGGATATCGGGTTACCCCCGCGGTTTCACCCCGGGCTCGCGTGGCGTTACGGAGCCAGCTGAACTAGCATTGGCGCGAACCCGCAAGGAGGAACAGTGCCAGAATCACGAGTGCGCAAGGAAGCTGCCAAGAAGAAGCTTGCCAAGCAGCGCCACGAGCAAGCTGAACAGCGTCAGCAAACGACGAAGCTTGCCAGCGGCGGACGTGACTGGGTGCCGTGGGTGTTCATCCCCGTTGGCCTGTTGGGCGTGCTGTGGATGGTGGTCTGGAATCTCGCTGGGCGAATGATCCCGTTCATGCAAGCACTCGGCAACTGGAACCTGGGCATCTCCATCGGCCTCATTCTCGCCAGCCTCGCCCTCATGACCCTCTGGAAGTAGAGCCGTCCACGCGGAGCTCCTCCGCCATTCACATTACGGCGACGGCTGCCCCACCCCGTGTGCGCGTGGCCGCGGGCGCGGAGGTTCGAGCGTCGTGTCTGCAATCTTGACCGCCGTACCGTAGGCGGTGATCTCCCCTACCGACTCGGAGATCTGCTCGGAGTCGAACCGCACGCCGATCACAGCATCGGCCCCTGCCTCTTTGGCCTGCAACACCATCGCGCCCAGTGCGTCCTGGCGCGCCCGGGTATTGATGTAGAGCATGTCGGGATTGTGCGCTTGATCGCGTGGCCGCGTCGCCACTCCGACGACCACGCCAATGATCTCGGACATGTCCGGCAGCGTGTTCGTCGTGGTCACCGGTAGCGAGTACCGCAAGAACTCGGGCCGACGCGGGTCGATGTCGGGCTGCGGCCTCGGCGAGATGGGAGTCTCCATACGCCTACGGTACAAGGTGATCGGCGCGCTCCGCCGCCGCAAGCTAGGATGCGAAGCGTGACTGACGAGAACCTGCCTACCGATTCTGAACAGACTGCCATCCGGAAAGAGAAGCGCGACCGCCTGCTCTCCGCTGGCGTCGAGCCGTACCCCGCAGACCTGAAACGCAGCCACACGCTCGAGCAAGTCCGTGCAGGATGGGGCCACCTCGAGGCCGGGGAGGAAACCAACGACGAGGTCTCCGTCGGTGGTCGGGTGGTGTTCATCCGCAATACGGGCAAGCTTGCGTTCGCCACATTGCAGGACGGCTTTACCCCTGACAACAACGGTGAGCGCCTCCAGGTGATGCTCTCGCTCGCCGAGGTCGGCGAAGATTCCCTGGCCGCGTGGAAGTCCGACGTCGACCTCGGCGACCACGTGTGGGTCACCGGCCGAGTGATCGCGTCGAAGCGCGGTGAGCTGTCCGTCATGGCGTCTGAGTGGCGCATGGCGTCGAAGGCGCTACGTCCACTCCCGACGATGCACAAGGACCTCTCCGAGGAGTCGCGCGTGCGTCGTCGGTACGTCGATCTGATTGTGCGCGACGAGGCGCGCGAGATGGTGCGCAAGCGCTCGGCCATCACCCGCGCGGTGCGCGAAACACTGTACGCGCAGGACTATCTAGAGGTAGAGACGCCCATCTTGCAGCTCCTGCACGGCGGCGCGGCGGCGCGCCCGTTCGGCACGCACCTCAATGCGTTCGACATCGACATGAGTCTGCGCATCGCCCTCGAACTCCATCTCAAGCGCACCATGGTGGGCGGAGCCAGCCGGGTGTTCGAGATGGGGCGCGTGTTCCGCAACGAGGGCGTCGACTCGTCGCACTCCCCCGAGTTCACCATGCTCGAAGCCTACGAGGCGTGGGGCGACCAGTTCTCCGTCGGGAAGCTCACGCAAGAGATCGTGCTTGCCGCCGCCGACGCGGTGGGCACCCGTCAGATTGAGACGCCACAGGGCACCATCGACCTTGATGGCGAGTGGCCCTGGGTGCCGGTGTATCCCCGCTTGTCGGAGGAGCTTGGGCGCGAGATCACCGTCGACACTCCTGCCGACGAGTTGCGTACCCTCGCCGACGAGCGCGGCGTGGAAGTGGACCCGGCGTGGGACGCCGGAAAACTCGTGATGGAGCTCTTCGGCGAGATCGTCGAACCGACGCTCATCCAGCCGACGTTCGTGTGCGACTACCCCGCCGTGGCGCAGCCGCTGGCGCGCATCAACAAGGACGACCCGGGCAAGGTGCTCGCATGGGACCTCATCATCGGCGGCATGGAGCGGGGCACGGGTTTCACCGAAATGATCGACCCGGTGATTCAGCGCGACGTGCTCACGGCGCAGTCGCTGAAGGCTGCGGCAGGCGACCCGGAGGCGATGCAGCTCGACACCGACTTCATCGAGGCCCTCGAATACGGCGTGCCCCCGATGGGTGGGCTCGGCATCGGCATCGATCGCCTCATCATGCTGCTGACCGGCGCGGGCATCCGCGAGACCATCCTCTACCCCCTGCTGCGCCCCCATAGCAGCTGACCCCCAGCAAAGGCTCAGGCCTCTGACACATATTCCGCTCAGTTGCGGAACAAGTGTCAGAGGCCTGCCTTCGTTAGAACCCTGTCCTCGGCAGACCGGGCCGCGGACGATCGGCATCGCGCTTGGGCGGCTGCTGCTTATCCGAGGGATCTGGTTTCTCTTCACCCGACGGGTCAGGCTGCGGGTCCGGGTCAGGCTGCGGGTCCGGATCGGGCTGCTCGGGCATCCCGATGTTCACGATTGCCGGTTCCATGACGGGAGCCTTGGAGGTTCCCGGACGCAGGACACCCGACTTCGCAGTCACCGTGAGCTCTGCCACGGCCATCCACGGGTTGTCCTCGGCGGGCTCGTCCGAATCCGGCCACGCGTTCAGGCCGACGAACTTCACGTACCGGCCGCGCGCGTCGAACGAGAGCTGCTGCCAGTCGTCGACACGCTCCAGCGTGCCCTTCGACACGGGCTCGCCCCAGTCCTTGCCATCGTCGGAGACGTAGATCTCGTACTCTTTGGCCTGTCGAGCCTTCGCGCCCGCCCTGGGCAGGTGCCCCAAACCGCACAGATCCTGCACCTCGCCGGTATCGACGACGATCTCGTGCGGGAAGGGCGTGTTGGTGTCCCATTCCGTGTGCCAGTAGGTGGCGGGGTTAGCGTCCACTGCGGCGCTGCCCAGCCCACTGCCGGGGCCCTCACCCCACGTCTGCTCGGTATCCGCCGAGACGAACTTCGGCGTCGTCGGCTCACCACAGACGGATTCCATCACCACGCCTGCGCTCACCTTGCCAGCGCTCGAGTCGAGAATGAGCGGTAGGAATGCCTTGCCGAGGGCCGCGTCGACGTTCGTGAGCGTGAGCGTGAACTCCTTGCTCTCCCCGGCCGGGACCACCGGAATCTCGGGCAGGTCAGAGACCTTCCAACCCTCGGGGAACTGCGCGTGCAGTGTCGCGTCGCGGATGTCGGCGGTGCCGTTGTTGGTGACCTTCAGCGTGAGTTTCGCCGTCTGACCTGGCCAGAGCTGCGTGCGCTCCGTTTGCAACGCCAACCCGACGGCGGGCGTGATGCTCCACCTGTCGGCGCTCATATCGCCGGGAAGCTGCGCGAGCTTGCCGGCCTCGAGCGCCTGTTCCGGGTACTCCTTGCCGCCCAGGTAGCGGTGAGGACGAACCTCGTCGCCATCAGTCTCCGACAGCACCGCGTTGGTGGTGGCGTTGGTGACCCGATAGATGCCGTCACCGTCGCGGATGATCTGCCATTTCTGCTTGTTCGCAGACTGATCCTCAATGGATCGACACGGCTCGAAATTCGGCGCGGCACCGATCTCGGTAACAACGCCGAGCGTCTCGAAGCCCTTCGACATCGCGAGGCACTGTCCCGTCACGCTGGAGCGCAGCTGATAGTAGCGATCCGGCGTGGGCGTGAGGTACCACGTATCGGTGCCGTACACGTCGGGCTCAATTCCCTTCTCGCCCAGCACCTTATTCGGCTCGCCGTGGAGCGAGAACCGGTACATGCCCTCCTCCAGCGGCTGATCGTCGACATTCATCCACTGCGGCGAACGCCCCACAGCGTCGATATCCGATTTGAACTGGTTCCAGCTCTTGCCGCCGTGATTGCCCGTCCACCCCATCTGCGCGACGAAGCGAAGGCCGTCGCGGATGCGTTCGGCTTGGGCGTTCTCCGTCATGGCCTGAGCGTGGTCGACCCACATCGAGGCCTTCACACCCGTGAGCTGCGGGTGGCCAGGCTCGACGCGCCCGTGGCTGCCGAAGAACACGCCGGGGTGCCACCTGGACGTCCACAGATTCTCCGGATGAATGGAGATGTCCTCATTGGGATGGCGAGTGTCGTAGAGCGCCAGCGAGGCGTTCATGATCTTGTGCCCGCGATCGAGGATCGACTTGGCGGGGACGCCGCGGTCGATCCAATGCTCCACCACGATGTCCGAATCGAGCTGCACCTTCGTCGCGCCGTGGATGCCGTCGTTCCACATGCGCAGCGTCAGGCCCTTGCTCTTGGCGTGCGCATTGACGGTGTTCACGAAGTCGAACACGGCGTTGTTGATGGTCTCAAACGCATCACCAGTGACCGCTTCATCGCCGAACTTGTCGCGCACGCACTTAACGAGGCGCTTGTAGTGCGCCGGGTCGCTACCCAGCATGTACTCGTCCGAGCCGACGTGCCATTGCTTCGGCTGGAACACCTCGATGTATTCATCCATGAGGTCCAGGTAGAACTCGACTGCCTTGGGATTACAGACGTCAAGTCTATTGGGCTGATGCTTCCCCTTGTCATCAATGAGCTGGAACTCCGGGTAATTTTCCAGCACGACGCCCATGTGGCCGGGCGCATTGATTTCCGGAATTACCTCAATACCCATGGCGTTCGCCTTCGCGACGAACTTCTTCACCTGCTCCTTCGGGTAGTAGCTCCAGGTGTTGAGCTTGGGGTACTTGTCGGATTTCACCTTGATCTGCAGCAACACCTGATTGAGCTTCAGGTCGGCCATCTCGACGAGCATGCGATCGATCCACTCGTCGGAGATGTTCACCTCGTAGGCGCTGATGGTGAGGCCGCGCTCGGAGTACTTCGGCTTGTCGACGGTGTGCCCCGCGGTAAGCGTCGTGTCCTGGCGCAGCAACTGCGAGACGGTGCGGGTTCCGTAGAACGCGCCCGCCTTCGTGGCCGCGACGATGGTGACGCCGTCGGTGTTCACGTCCAGGGAGTATCCCTCGTCGCCAAGCTCGTCCTGCTTGGCAGGATCGATGCGCACCTCGATGTCACTCGCTTGTTTGCCGCTGGTGGCGAACTGCGCGGGGGCGCCGTCGCGGTAGTTGCCGATCTCCCGCGAGAGCAGGTCTGCGCTGGCGCGGAACTCCTCGGGCGCGACGATGCGGGTCTGGTCGCCGAGCTTCCAGGAGCCCTCAGCAGCGCTCCAGTCAGTAAGCGACGGAACCGTCACGGGCGGCGCGGCTGGCTCGGGGCCAGCTTCCTGCGTCGGTTCACCCAACGCGACGAGGCTAAAGTCGTCGCCTTGCACCCAGCGATCGCCGGTCATCGTCGAGCCAGCGTACACCTGAATCTGCCGGTGCTCACCGGAATTGAATTCCACGACGAACTTCGTGTACCCACGCAGGTCACCAAATGTTTTCTGCGCAATAAAGTCGGTGCCGATCTCGGTTGGGCGCACGCCGATCCTGCCTTCACCGGCGTTACCGCCGACGGTGTCTCCTGTGGTGAGCCAGCCTGTGAGGCGGTAGTCAGTGTGCGGAGTGACGGCGACGTTTTGCGTCATCAGGTGTTCGCCGCCAGCCGCACGTACCCAGAATTGCCGGCGGCCCACATTGGCCCACGCAGATTCAGTATCAATGCCGCCAGCATTCGACGGGCTCCAGCCCCCAGGAACATCAAACTTGTCGCTGCGCTCGAAGGACGGATCCACCAGCAAGTTCGGGTACGTGATCTTGCCCTTGTCATCAAGCGTGACTTTCATCAGCGCGACGTTGTACTCGTTCCACACCGACATCGCGAAGTAGAGCTCTCCCTTGGGCGACCACGGGTGCATAAACCCCCCGTACAGCCCCGGGTAATCCTGTTGGGTGGCGAGCACCTGAGGCTCCTGCCAGGGCCCCGTCGGCTTAGTGGCAGTACGCAAGACAAGGTCGGCGTTGCCGTCGAGGTAGATCATCTGCCACAGGCCGGAGTGCGGGTCCTTGCGTACCGACAGCTCGGCAACCGGGCCCTTAATCAGCGGGGCGATCGACGCGTACTCCTTCGTCCACGCTGAGCCGGTGTAGAACTCCCAGGCGCTCTTGTCGAGCAGCTCGCCTTCCTTCACGCGGGCGAGGTGCGCGTCGCCGAGGCGCCCATTTGGGGTGCCGAAAATGTAGACATATCCGCCATCCTTGGCGAAGGCCTTCATCTGCAGCGGGTCGTTACCGTCGGGGTTATCGAAGCGCGGGGCGTCGTCGGTCTTCCAGGTTTCCCCGCGGTCGTCGGAGTACGCCATCTGGGCGAAGTTCGTGTCCCACTGGCCGGGCTCTCCCCAGTGGCGCACCGACATGAAGTCAAGGTACTGGCGCTCGCCCACTGCGATACCGGCGGTGGGGATGACCGTCATCTCCTCGTTATCTTTCTTTTTGCCCTCGATGATCCCTTTGGCCTTGCCGTCCTCACCGGTGAGCGCCCAATCGAAGCTCATGCCGTCGGCGAGGTTCTCGTCAGTGGAGCGCAGCAGCACGTTGGAGCGCCAGTTATCGACACCGGCGCCGTCCTTGCCTGGCGTGGAGAACGTGTCGCCGAAGGCCGTCAGAATCCCGCCTTCACCGTCCTCCCACATCACACCGAGATCGGTCGCTCCAATGTCCCACTTGTCTTTGGTGTTGGTGACCGCATGTTGGCCTGTCATTTCCTCCACGAATACCGCGGGGCTCGGAGTCGCAGCATCGGGAGCAGCTTCCGCATTGAGTGCTGGCGTCGAAGTCATCGTCGCCACCATACAAACTGCGGTCAAAGCTCCCACTCGTGTACGAATCCGAGTTGGGGGTTGATTTGGCATCGTTACCTCATCTGTTCGGCAGCTCGCAGCTTCGCGAACTGTAATCGTTTACGTTGTAGACTAGCGCCGCGTCGGGTCATGCGAAGGGCCTCCACTACATCGAGGCACACTTTTTTGCGCACCCCGCACTTCCCCCAGCGCAGCTAGCTCGCCGGGCGAAGGCATTCGGTACGCTGGTGACATGTCCGAAGATCTTCCGGCCCGTCGCATCCGCATCGGCGACGCCGACCGCAACGCCGCACTCATGGTGCTCCAGGAGGCGCACGCCGCGGGCAGGCTCGACCTGAGCGAACTTGAAAAGCGGCAGGAACGAGCGCTCGAGGCAAAGTACCGCGTCGAGCTGGACGACCTCATCGACGACCTTCCTGAGGGAAGAGCGCTGATCGCACAGTCCGACGGTGCGCCCGCCGGCGCTCCTGCCGTTGGAGCACGAGGCAGTCACGTGCCGACGCGCGTCGGCGAGGACCGCCCGTTTCATCTAGCGCTGCTGAGTGGTCGCGACATCGTGCTGGAACCCGGTTCCCCCGGGATGCGCACCTTTGCGTTTTGGGGTGGGGACGACATCTATCTGCGCGACTGCATGGGGCCAGGCGCGGTTGTGACGCTGGATGTGTCCGCAGTGATGGGCGGCCACGACATCTATATTCCGCCTGGCGTGCGCGTCGTTGACGAGTGCGTAGCCATCATGGCCGGCAACGACATCGACAAAGCAGCCATGGGCGATGGCTCGAACGGAACGCTGATCTTGCGTGGCTTCCAGTTTTGGGCCGGCTGCGACGTGCACCTCGACCCGCAAACAGTGCAGCGCCCCAAGCAGTACTAGTCGGGGCGCGCTGCTGCAGTGCGGCAGCGCTAGCAGGGCTGCTTCACCCAGAGCTTGTGCACCTGCTCGGCCGAGAACTCCTGCGCGCCCGCGTCGTACGAGATCAGCAGGCTAAACGCCTTCTGCCACGCAGTGAACGCTGTCCCGGTGGCGACGCCAAACTCGTCGAGCCCAGAGTCGACAACGTTGATCGGATATCCGGTCTGCGTTTCGATGGCTTCCTTCACCGCGGGTAACACGAGGTCTCGCAGTGGCGAGAGCGCTCCGCCCACGACGACGACGCTGGGGTCCATCACCGCCGCGACGAACCCGATCTTCGACCCTGACGCTGCAAGGCATGCCTTCACCGCCGATAGCGCTTCAGCGTCTCCAGCGACGGCCTGCTCAATCTGGTCGAACGCCTCATTACAGGCCAGTTCGAGGGACGCCTGGGGCTTGCCGGAACCGTCAGGAATCGACACGAAACGCCGCCCATGCACGAGTCCGGCCCGCCCGTGCGCGCCAACGTAGACGCCGCGTTCGGTCACCGCGCAGAGCTTCGGAGTGCGGTCAAGGTGCAGGTACAACATGGCCCGGCCGCGGCCTTCCATATCTATCCGTTGCGCCGCAAGTGCCGCAGCGTGACCGTCCCACACTTCGATGATGTGGTCGTGTAGGCCACGAGCGCGAAGCTCCTCACGCAATGCGGTGATCTGCTCGTTGGTATCCGATGCAGACTCGTCCAGCAGCATGCGCTGATGGGCCTCGCCGCTCAAGGAGACGCCCACCGCCCAGACGGGCCCGTTCCTCTCCGGCAGCACTTCGTCAAGGAGACGGCGGCTGAGTGCTCGGTAGTCACCGTCGACGTGCTCATCCACGGGAATCTCAGCGCGTCCCTGTTCGGCGCCCAGCATGTCGATGCTCACAATGCGCGATATGCGCGCGCCGAAATCGATGCCGAGCACGCACCCCTGGGGACGCACGAGCGAGAACAGCTGAGGAGGCCTGCCTCGACGACGCTCCTGGCTGCCTGCTGCTGCAACCCAGCCCTTGGCCTCGAGCCCACGCAAGAGATGCCCCAATGACGCAGGCGTCAGCCCCGTCAGCTCAGCCAGTTCCGCGATCCGTAGCGGTTCGTCCTGGTTGCGCATCACGTCGATGACGAGTTGCTCGTTCCAGAAACGAATCGACTTCGGGTCAGCGCTCTTGGAAACACCCCCAGTGACTCCGTCCTTCACCGTTTCACCATCCACTCTGTCGAAATGTGCTTACAACTGCGTCCAACCTAGCCAACCGGCAATAGGGCGTACCCTGGGAGGGTGTTGATACGTTTGGGCTCTTCATATCCCGCGCTCAGGTATCAGCACTTGCTGTAGGAAATTCCGCAGTGCTCTGCTGGCTACGGTATGAACGCTCAGCATCATCGGAATTCGTGCCGAGAACCCCCATGTTCGGCTCCCAAGCGAGGAGAGCGGCACCAACCGCTGCCGCTGGCAAACCACTGGGGAGGAGCAATGTACGAGAGTCCAGCGCAAGCGATCGTATGAATGCTGACTGCGTAGACCACCGCTGAAATACGTCCAGCAGTGGCTGTTTGAGGCGTTCCCCGAGGTTACTCAGGCCGCCCCCGATCACCACCGATTCCACGTCTGCCGTAAGGATCAACATCCGCACGGCGCTCGCAACAGCTTCGACGAAGTTGGTTTTCACCACCAGGGCACGTTCGTCACCAGCATCCGCGCAATTGAAAAGGTCAAGAGCTGGATACGGCTGCGTCGTAGGCCACAGGCGTGTAAGCGCCGAGCCTGATGCATAAGTCTCGTGGCAGCCGCGCTGGCCACAGGCGCACACGGGGCCGTCGGCCTTGAGAGGTACGTGGCCAACCTCTCCAGCACCACCCCTAGCGCCACGCCAGATAGCGCCGTTGACCACGATTCCTGCCGCCATGCCCGTACCGAGGTTGAGATAGGCGGTGGATTGCCCAAGGCCGAGTAGATGAGTGGCACCAAACGCTGCGGCATTCACGTCGTTGTCGATAACCACATCGGCGTCAAACTCTGCGGCCATGATCTGCCCCAAGGCGAGATCCTCCACTCCGAGGTTGACTGCATGCCTTACGCGGCCATCGGCACGGTCAATAACGCCTGGAATACCAATCCCAATGCGGTGAACGTGATGCTCATCGCCGCGCACAGCTTGGAGCAGCTCCTTCACGGTGTCCTTGACACCATGCACGACGTTCGCGTTCCCCGTCCTCGTTGCGCTACGCGTGCGGTGCACAATGGACAGCTCGTCGTCGACTGCCACCGCCTCGATGCTGGTTCCACCGATGTCAATACCGATATGCACCTGTCACTTCCTTCGAATACAGCGCTTCAGGAGATGCCGAGTTCATTGCTGAGCACCAGCGCAGCAGCGCCTTGCAGCACCAGATCGCCAGGGTTCGTGGCCGAGTCCACCTGGAGCTGCCCAGTGACCGCAGGCAACGTGCGCCGCTCGACGGTCGATCGCATTTCCTCGCGCAAGGCGTCTGCCATGAACTCGGCTGGGCCTGCGAGGGTGACTGCACTGATGCCTAGGGCGGCGATGATGGGGGTGAGCGCTGCGCCGAGGGAGCGTCCGGCTTTGCGCAGCAAGCATTGCTGCTGTTCCACATCGGCTGCACTCAGCTGCTTACCCAAGTGCGAGACGCTCAGCAGCGTTTCTAAACATCCACGACGGCCACAGCTGCACAGTGCCCCTTCCTCATCCATCACGACGTGTCCAATCTCACCCGCGGTGAACGCGTCGCCCTGCACGAGGGCCCCGTCGATGATCAGCCCAGCACCAACTCCCTTACCGATGAGCACGAGCATCATGTTCTTGCCGCCGCCCTCATGGAACGTATGAATGGCCAGCGTGGCCGCATTAGCGTCATTGGCGACGTGCGTGGGCACGCCGAGCGAATGAGAGAAGGGCTCAGCGAGAGCTTGATTCACCCATCCCAGGTTCGGCGCTTCAAGGATGACACCGTCGCGGTTGACCACGCCCGGAGACCCGATCCCGACGCCGAGCACAGGAACATTGGACGCTTGCTTCAGGTCCCTCGCCACGCCAAGCGCGACGTTGGCTGCATCCTCACCCATCTGGCCCCGGAGTGCCGCCTCGCGACGCTCGAGGATCTCGCCCCGAAGGTTGAGCAGCGCCCCGGTCACTCGGTGATCGTCCGAGAGATTGAGTGAGATGACGTGCCGAGCATTGTCGTCGAGCGCGATCAGGGTAGGGGGTTTCCCTACCTTCGACCGGGCACGGGTACCGAGGTCGAGCAGCAGACCCTCGGAATCCAGCTCGGCGACAAGGTCTGACACGGACATCCGTGTAAGACCGGATACCCGAGAGAGGTCAGCCCTGCTCATCTCGCCGTCGTGGAAGAGGTACTGCAGCAGTAACGCGCGATTGTTCTGCCTACTGTCCATCGGCGACGCTTTCTCAGTGACCCGAAGCTGGTTCATGCACTCTCCACATAGTTGTCTTGGGCGAACTGATATTCGCGGTGCCCAATGCTGTGAGGAATCAGTTGGCTGCAATTCATGGTTCATTCATGCGGGCAGCACACACCCTGCGGCTGCCGCGCAGCACCGCATGGTGCGGTACTGCGGGCAGCCGCCTGCCCGGGGGGCTACAGGATGCCCAACCCGGTGGTAGGAAGGCCGGGGCCGCGCAAACCGCCCTCGACTTGCTGCTCAGACTCCTTCTTGCCCGGACCTGGCGTCTTGCCCGTCGGGTTCGATCCTGCTTCTGTTGTTCCGGAGTGGTCTTCCTCCGGTGTTGTCGATTCCGAACCGTCCACAGCGGACGTTCCAGAGCCTTGTTCCGAGCCGCCGGCGCCGTTCTCACCGTTGTCGCACGTGCCTGGGTCCGACGGTGCAGCGTCAGCGGGCTGGCTCTGCGTCACCTGGAAGGGGTTGTATCCCGACAGTGCTAGGAGGTACCACGCGGTAGCGCCCGTGTGAAGGCTTGAGTGGTAGAGATCCCCATACCCGGTATCGAGCCCGTCGCTGGACGCAGCAACGATGCCCTTCCCGTCGCCGTTAGGGGCTTCACGCTGAGCTCGTTCTATGCTGCGAAGGATCGATTCCGTGTACTCACGGTCACGGTCGGCGTGGCGAAGCGCCAGCGCCAACTGCCCAGATCCTTCGAACCAGACCTTGGAGACATCAGCATTGCTGAACGCCGGGCCCTCGTAGGCGCCGTCTTGTGCGTGCAGGTTGTCTACTGTCCATTGCAGTGCTGGCAGGTAGCCGTCATCGAGTGCGGTGAGGTAGCTCCAGCTCTGCGGATCTTCCGGAACAGGATAGTAGTTCGTGGAGACGCCGTCGGGGTTCGTCCCCGTCCACAGATGCCCGTGTTCAGACACCATGGCCTTCATGAAGTCAGAAGCAGTGGCAGCCCGCTCTTCCCACTTGGCGTCGCCGGTGACTTCGGCGAGTTGCCCAAAGAAGGCAGCGATGTCGATGTTGTGCTCCGTGGCCTTGAACGTGAAGGGTACGGCGTCAGCATTCTGACCGCCCGTGTAGCCATAGGGGGCGTGCCCACGGTCGGCTGCGTTCTTCTCGATCCATTCTGCCGAGCGGAGCGCGGCATCCAAGTACTTCTGCTCGCCAGTGGCCTTGTACAGATGCGTCAGCGCCATGCCCACCCAGGCTTGATTGCCGGTAAACGACGAAGATGATCCGATCTCAACGACGCCAGCCTGGAGGCTATCGGCTTGATACGAAGACCTCGTGCGTCCGTCAGCGTACGGGTCTTCGTTCTGAATGTGGACAAACGCGTCACCAAGGGCTGAAGCTCGCTCAATGTCCTGGGGAAGGCCTCGGGCGAGGTAGGCCATGATGATGAGCGCATCATCGTACAGGAACGACGACACGAACCCTCCGGGAAGAGAGTCGAAAAAGCCACCCTGGTAGCTGCGGGCAAGACGCATCTCAGACCCCGTGCCGTACATGTCTACACGTTCGTCGAGGAACTCATAGGCAAGATCGGCTGAGCGTTTGAAGTCGACTGTGTCGTCAGAGCCCGTGTACCACCCGCTGGTTCCAGGCGTTGGTTCACATGTTGTTGCTTGAGCGGTACTGATGCTGCCGCACACCGCCAGTGCGGCTGCAACGGACGCTGCTACGAGTCCTCGCAACCGCGAACGACGTCGTGCTTGACCAGGTTCGTGCGTGGATACGCCAGATAATTTGTCCATATTCATACTCTCTCTTCTTCGAGGATTTACCATCTAACCCTTGACTGCTCCGGCGGACATACCGGAAACAAGGTTGCGTTGAATAATCATGAAGAACACGACGACCGGCAAGGAGAAGAGGGTTGCTCCCGCCATCTGACCGCCGTAATCTGTGCCGATCTGTCCACCGGACGCCGTCGTGAACGATGCAAGCCACACGGGCAGCGTGTACTGAGACTGATCTTTCATGAAAGTGTAGGCGACGATGTAGTCGTTCCAGGCTGCGATGAAGGCAAACACGCTGCTCGCAATGATGCCTGGCATCACCAGTGGGAACAGGATTCGGGTAAGCACCTTCCAGGTCGATGCTCCATCGACGCGCGCTGCTTCATCGAGTTCAATGGGGATCGCAAGGAAAAACCCTCGCATGACCCAGATCGAGAATGGGAGCACGCCGGCTACGTAGGCAAAAATCAAGCCCCAGTACGTTCCCAACAGGTTGAGTTCGTTGAAGATCAGGAACTGCGGAATGAGCAGCGCAGCTCCTGGCAACATCTGCACAACGAGTAGCAGAATCAACACCGGACGGCGTGCGCGAAACCGGAATCGGGAGAGTGCGGCTGCAGCAAATAGCCCCAGGACGATAGAGAACACCACTGCCCCGGCGACGACGATGACAGAGTTCCGTAGGTTCTGGAGGAACCCCGCCTGCGTCACAGCCCGAACGAAGTTCTCAAGCGTGGGTTCGCTGGGGAGGAAGCGAGGTGTCGACGAAAGCATCTCGGACTGTGGTTTAAACGCCGTATTGATCATCCAATACACCGGGAATATCCAGACGATGCAGAAGATGATGGCGATGAGCGTGCTGATCCACGGAAACTTGCGGAGGCGCCTCACTCTCAGCTGCCGCTTTTGCGTGGCGCTCAGGGTTTCAGACTGCGGAGGAAGTGCACCGCCGCGTGGTGCGTCTTGTGTCGTCGTAGTCACAGTCAGAGGTCCTCTCCAGAACGAATGAGGTCGCGGATGTACAAGGCGCTGAGTACCAGCAGGATCAACGTGGAAGCGACGGCGATGGCCGAGCCAGCTCCCAGCTGCACGTTGCCAGAGAACGCGGTGATGTAGGTGAACACGCCCAGGGTGCTCGTCGCACCATCGGGACCACCGGCAGACACCAGCCAGATCTGGTTGAACACGTTGAAGTCCCAGATGATGGAAAGCATGGTCACCAGCATGAATGTCGGCTTCATGGCCGGAAGTACCACCATGCGATAGACAGCAAATTCGCTCGCGCCGTCGATGCGTGCTGCTTCTTTTCGGTCAATCGGAACTTGTGTCTCCGCAGCGTAGAGCGTCAACGCGATGAAAGGCACCGCCTGCCACACCACCAGCAGCCAAATGCACACCCAAGCCAGCACCGGGTCGGCCGCCCAGTTCTTGCTGGTGAGATCGCCGAACAGCCCGGTTTGCGTGAGGATCCAGTTCACCACACCGTATTGCGGCTGAAACAGCCACTTCCAGATCAACGATGACGCCACGTTGGGCATTGCCCAGGCGAGAATCAACGAGACGGTGACGATGTATCGCATCACCGACGTGAGTCGCGTCATGAGATGCGACATGAACGCACCGATCAAAACGCTGCCTATCACGAGGCTCGCGGTGAAGATCACCGTGCGCAGAAGCGAGAGCCAGAAGGCGCCCTCGCTCAGCAGCTTGGCGTATTGCTCGAATCCGACGTTGTTGTAGGTGCCGGTAAACAGACTGCGTTGGTTGTAGTCGGTGATGGACAGACCCACCAGGAACACGATGGGCGCGAGCGTGACGAAAATGAGCACGAGCCCTGCGGGCGAAAGCAGCAGCAGAGGTGGCAGCCACGGCCGCTCATGTGGGGAGCCTGATTTGCGCGGCCGAGTCACGTTGAGCGTCGGTTCGGTTTTGGACAAAGCGGCCATGAAGCTCGCCTTTCGAGTCGGATTGAGAGTGGGCACCGACTACCAATGTTGTCGGCGCCCACCGGCATGATCACTGTTCGTTGAGCGTCTTGTCCGCAGCGGCGTCGAACGCTTCAGCTGCGCCCTTAACGTCCTTCGAACCAGAGGCGATGGCCTGGAACATGGTCTCGAGCTCCTTATTGCTCTCGATGGTGGTCCAGTTCGGGTTCGGAGGGGTGGCCTTCGAGTTGAGTGCCGCAGCGAAGAATCCACGCTTGACGTCACTCAGCGTCGAATCAGCCTTCTCAACGCCCTCCTTGCTGTTCGGAATCCAGCCGTCTACTCCGTAGACGAAGTCCGACTGCACTTCAGGGCTGGCTGCGATCTTGACCCACTGGAGAGCCAGGCCAGCATTCTTCGACTTGGCAGGGATCGCCCAGTTCGACCCACCAAGCATCACCGGCTGGTTGTTACCCGACTTGCCAGGCATCGGGAAGGTGCCGAGATCCTCTTCCTTGAGCTCAGGGTTCAGCCTGAGGATGCCCGCCGAGTTGGTGTTAAGAATCGCAGAAGTCTTGCCATCCGCGAAGATCTGGTTGTGGTCGGGCTCCAGCGTGTTCAGAGTCTGAGAAGCAGGGGACGAGTAGGCGTTCTGGAAGGCCTTGAAGTCTTCGAGACCCTTCAGCCCTGCCTCGCTGCCGAAGCCCGACTTCCATGCGTCGCCTTCCTGAGTTGCAATCTCACCGCCGGCATCCCACAAGAACTGCAGGCCAGCGAACCAGTACTGACCGGGGAGGTAGAACGCGGAGAAGTCTGGAGTGGACTTATTGGCTTCCTTCACCTTGTCCAGTGCCGCAGTGAGTTCATCGTACGTGGTGGGCACCTCGGTGACGCCGGCCTCCTTCCACATCTTCTTGTTGTAGATCACCGCACGCGCACCCGCGAAGCCAGGAACTGCGTACAGCTTGCCGTCGATGGTGGCAGGATCGACGAGACCGTCCAGCCAGGTCTGACCTTGCGCGAGATCGTCCTTGCTCTCCGTCAGGTCGAGGAGTCCGCCGTTAGCCGCGTAGGAAGCGACCTGCGTGTTACCGATGTCGAGCACGTCAGGCGGGGTATCCGTGGCGAGCGACGTCGAGATCTTGGTGTTAATGCCGTCCCAGGTCTGCACCTGGAGGTCGACCTTGGCCTTGGTTTCTTCGGTGAAGCGCTTGTTGATCTCACCGAGCGTTTCATCGGTGTAGTCGCCCTCCATCACCCACACGGTGATGGTTTTACCTTCGCCATTGGTGTCGGCCGAAGGCTTAGCTTCGGCTCCTCCCCCACCCGAGCATGCGGTGAACAGGAGGGTGGTAGCCAACCCGACCGCGCCGAGAGCAGTTTTCTTGATAGCCACGTTTCTCTCCTTCGTTGAGAAGACGTTCTTGCGGATATGAGTTTCGCGGGATGCGAAGCCCGAGGCGAAGCGTCACACCGATGTGGGCGTCGTTGCCTAGGACAATTATTAGTAAATGAGTCTTGCAAACAAATGTCAAGTAGGGTCTACTGGTAGTTATCCAATTGTTACCTCGCGCACTTCCCAGGAGGGCTCATGACATCCGTCGTTCCTCGTGTACGCCATCTCGAGAAGGGAGCTGGCGAATTCAGGTTGTCTGCAACAACACGCATCGCCACGAGTGATGCACTCTCCTCCGCGGCTCGGCTGCTGCAGACGAGTCTGGTGCAGGCCACGCAACTGCCGGTTGGGTTTGGTGATGATGGGCAGATCCAGCTGCGTGTCGACGATTCCCTCCCGCGTGAGGGCTACCGCGTCGAAGTGACCCCCGAACGAGTACACATCGCGGCAGCGACCGAGGTTGGGGCCACATGGGCTATCCAGACACTACTACAGCTTCTCCCCCCTAACATCTACCGCAAGGCACCGCTGCGGAACACCCGTTGGGCCATCCCCGCCGTCACGATCGAAGACGAACCAAAGTACCCGTGGCGAGGCGCGCTTCTCGACGTCGCTCGCCACTTCCTTCCGGTCAGAGAGGTGCTGCGATTCATCGACCTCTTGGCCATCCATCGCCTCAACGTGTTGCACCTTCACCTCACGGACGATCAGGGATGGCGTATCGAGATTCTCCGATACCCACGCCTCACTGAGGTGGGCAGTTGGCGGCGAGAGTCTCAGGTTGGGGCGGGGGAAAATGCGAGCCACGACGGTCGCCCGCATGGAGGCTTCTACACACAAGACGACATCCGTGAAATCGTCGCCTACGCCGCAGCACGGGGCATCACCGTCGTTCCGGAGATCGAGCTCCCAGGTCACGCCCAAGCGGCGATCGCCGCCTACCCCGAACTCGGCGTGGTCGATGAACCACTCGAGCCGTGGACCAATTGGGGCATCAACGTCAACGTCTTCAACGTGGAGGAAAGCACAATCGAGTTCCTCTGCAACGTGTTCGACGAAGTGGTGGAGCTGTTCCCGTCCGAGTACATCCATGTCGGCGGCGACGAGTGCCCCAAAGGGCAGTGGGAAGCCGACCCTCGTACCCAGGAACGTATGCAGGAGCTCGGCGTTGCCGACGAGCACGCGCTGCAGAGTTGGTTCATTTCGCGCATCGGTGAACACCTCGCCTCGCGTGGCCGGAAGCTGCTCGGCTGGGACGAGATCTTGGAGGGAGGGCTCGCCAAGGACGCGACGGTGCTCTCGTGGCGCGGGTGGGCTGGCGCGATCGCCGCTGCCCGCGCGGGCCACGACGTCATCGCCTGCCCCGAGGACACCGTCTACCTCGACTACCGCCAGTCAGACGACCCCAGGGAACCGATCCCCGTGGCGACCGTCACCACCGTCGCCGACGTGTACGGGTTTAGCCCCGTGCCGCCTGGCATCAGCGATGAAGAAGCGCGCCATGTGTTAGGCGGGCAGGGCAACATGTGGACCGAGCACACGGACTCCCCGCGCAGCATCGACTACCAGGTGTTCCCCCGCTTGTGCGCGCTGGCGGAAGCACTGTGGGCCCCGGATCTCAGGGACCTCGACGATTTCGAAGCACGCCTTACCCACCACCTGGAGCGCCTGGACGCGCTGGACGTCGAATACCGTCGCAGCGACGGACCACGCCCCTGGCAGCTGCGGCCAGGCATTCCTGGACGCCCGGAAGACAAGGAAACCGCCGCAGCAAACGTGCAGGCGCTCACTGCGAACATCGCTGTGGAGTAAACCAGTCAGAGTCTGAAGTTCCGGCGCCCCCACTTCGGGGGTGATCGGCGACTCAATGCCCTCGGTGTGCCCAAAGAGCTCAGGCTCGCCACACCGCTTGCTGTTGCAGGGATAGTCCCACACTTGGCATGTGAGTGAGCGCTCACTATGATGGTGGGTTGTGACACGAGCCCCCAGGATGACCCGCGACGAACGCCGCGCGAGCATCGTCGCAGCCACCTCCCCGCTGCTGGAGCTGTATGGCCAGCAGCTTACGACGAAACAGATCGCCGAGGCAGCTGGCGTCGCTGAAGGCACCATCTTCCGTGCCTTCGACTCGCTGCAGGAAGTGATCGAGGCGACGGTGACGGCGTCGCTCTCCCCCGAACGTCTCGAGGCTATCGTCGCCGACACCACGTTCCCTGGCACGCTCGCCGGGGATGTCGAAGGCGCGTTCGAGGCCGCCAGCCGTTACTTCGACGTGGTGCGCTCGGCCTTCCTGATCGGGCACAACAGCCCTAGCCACGACGCGAATGCACGCTGCGCGCGCGACCTCCTCCAGGAGCGCGACGCCCAGCTCGCGGCACTGTTGACGGAACGCTTGGCAACCCACGCCGACGAACTCACCGTCGCGCCGTCTGAGTGCGCCCAACTTGTGTTGGCCCTGGTCGTTGGCGAGCGCCGACGCCACGCCGCCGGCCCCGACCCCCTCAGCCGAGAGGTGCTCGTCGGCACCATCGTGCACGGAGTGAGGAAACCCGCATGATCAAACACCTCGGACGTCTCATCAACGTCTACATCCGCCCGTACTGGGGGCTGCTGGCGCTCGTCGTCGGGCTCCAGGTGATCGCCACCGCCATGAACTTGTACCTGCCGACGTTGAACGCGCGCATCATCGACGAGGGCGTCGTCGTGGGCGACACCGGTTACATCTGGCGCACGGGCGGCGTGATGCTGGCGCTGTCAGCCATTCAAGCCACCGCGCAGATTGGCGCCGCGTGGGCCGCGTCGCGCACGTCGATGGGGTTCGGGCGCGACGTGCGGGCCGCAGTGTTCGGCCGCGCGCTCGGCTTCTCTACGAAGGAGCTCGACAAGTTCGGCGCCCCCAGCCTCATCACCCGGTCCACCAACGACGTGCAGCAGGTGCAGATGCTCGTGCACATGACCTGCGTGATGCTCATCAGCGCACCCATCATGATGGCGGGCGGCGTGATCATGGCAGTGCGCGAAGACTTCGGGCTGACCTGGATCATCCTGGTGGCGGTCGTCATCTTGGGCTCGGGCATCGTCGTGCTCATCACGTTCATGGGCCCACTGTTCAAGCGCATGCAAGAGCGCATTGACAACCTCAACCGCATCCTGCGCGAGCAGATCACCGGCGTGCGCGTGGTGCGGGCCTTCGTGCGCGAAGAGCACGAGTCTCGACGCTTCGACGGCGCCAACGACGACCTCACCACCACGACGCTGCACGTCGGGCGTCTGATGGTGTTCATGTTCCCGTTCGTGGGTGTGGTGATGAACCTCTCGACAGTGGGTGTGATGTGGTTCGGCGCGCACCGCATCAGCTCCGGGGACCTTCAGATCGGCCAGCTCACCGCGTTCATTTCCTACCTCATGCAGATCCTCATCTCTGTGATGATGACGACGATGCTGCTGGTGCTCGCGCCCCGCGCGGGTGTGTGCGCCGACCGCATCATGGAGGTGCTGCGCACCGAGTCGTCCGTCGAGGAGCCGGAGCACCCCGCCCAGGCGCCCACCGAGCGCGGCGTCGTGCACTTCGACGACGTCAGCTTCGCCTACCCCGGCGCCGACGCATCCGTGTTGAAGCACCTCACGTTCACCGCCGAACCGGGCCAGACCACCGCCATCATCGGCTCCACCGGCGCGGGCAAATCCACCCTCGTGAACCTCATCCCCCGCCTGTTCGACGTGACCGGCGGGCGGGTGCTCGTCGACGGTGTGGACGTCCGCGACTACCACGACGAAGACCTCTGGGCGCGCATCGGGCTCGTGCCGCAGCGGCCGTACCTGTTCAGCGGCACCGTGGCCAGCAACCTCCGATACGGTCAGCCGCACGCGTCGGAGGACGACATGTGGCGGGCGTTGGAGATCGCGCAAGCGAGGGGGTTCGTCGAGGCCAAGGAGGGTGGGCTCGAATCGGAGATCGCGCAGGGCGGCACCAACGTCTCCGGTGGGCAGCGGCAGCGCCTCGCCATCGCCCGCGCGCTGGTGAAACAGCCCAGCATCTACGTCTTCGACGACTCATTCTCCGCTCTCGACGTGGCCACCGACGCTCGGCTCCGCGCCGCGCTCGCCCCCACGACGAGAGATGCGACGGTGATCGTCGTCGCCCAGCGCGTCACCACCATCCAGCACGCCCACCAGATCATCGTCCTCGACGAGGGCGAGATCGTCGGCCGAGGAACCCACGACGAACTGCTGGCCAACAGCGAAACGTACCGGGAGATCGTCGAATCGCAGCTCAGCGCCGAGGAGGCAGCATGAGTAAGAAGGTCGTCGCGAACGAACGCCCGAAGGACGCCCCGAACACGACGAACGGGGGTCCGCACGGAGGTGGCACCGGAGAGAAGGCAGCGAACTTCGCCGTCAGCGGCAAGCGCCTCGTCGGGGAGATGCGGCCCGAGCGCATCAAGATGGTGCTGGCCATCGTGCTCTGCGCGGTGGGAGTGGGGTTGAACGTGCTCGGCCCGAAGATTCTGGGCCAAGCCACGGACAAACTGCTGGCGGGCGTCGTCGGCGGTGGGATGCCGTCGAGTATCACGAAAGCCCAGGCCATCGCCGAGGCCACGAAGCAGAACCCCAAGATGGCCGAGATGCTGCGCAACCTCGACTTCACGCCCGGCCAGGGCATCGATTTCGGGGCCATCGGTTCGATTTTGCTATTCGTGCTGGGGCTGTACCTGGTGGCGTTCGTGTTTCAGCTGGTGCAGGGGTGGGTCCTCAATGGCGCCATCCAGCGCACCATCTACCGGATGCGCGAGAAGGTGGCGGCGAAGATCGACCGTCTGCCGCTCAGCTACTTCGATGGGCAACCGCGCGGCGAGCTGCTCAGCCGCGTCACCAACGACATCGACAACGTGTCGCAGACCTTCCAACAGACGCTGCATCAGCTGATGAGCTCGCTGTTCACCGTCGTCGGAGTGCTGGCGATGATGTTCTGGATCTCACCGACGCTGGCCCTCGTCGCCCTGCTTGCAGTGCCGGTGGGCATGGTGGTCGTCGGGGTGATCGGCAAGCGTTCGCAGAAGCTGTTCAAGGAGACGTGGGCCGCCACCGGAACCCTCAATGCACACATCGAGGAGGCGTACACCGGGCACGCACTGGTGAAGGTGTTCGGCCGCAAGCGGGAGGTTGAAGAGGAGTTCGCGAAGCGCAACGAGCGCCTGTATCAGGCGAGCTTCGGTTCGCAGTTCGTCTCCGGGCTCATCATGCCCATCATGTTCCTCGTCGGGAACCTGAACTACGTGATCATCGCCGTGCTCGGCGGGCTGCGGGTGGCGTCGGGCACCATGAACATCGGTGACGTGCAGGCATTCATCCAGTACTCGCGCCAGTTCACGCAGCCGCTCACGCAGGTGGCGTCGATGGCGAACCTGCTGCAGTCGGGCGTCGCGTCGGCCGAGCGGGTGTTCGAGCTCCTCGATGCCGACGAGATGAGCGCCGAGCCTACTGGTTCGCTGCCCGAGACGGTGCGGGGACGCGTCGAGTTCGAAGGCGTCGACTTCTCATACGCGCCCGATCAGCGCCTCATCGAAGACCTGAACCTCGCCGTCGAACCCGGCCAGACCATCGCGATCGTCGGCCCCACCGGCGCGGGTAAAACCACCCTGGTGAACCTCATCATGCGCTTCTACGACCTCAACGCCGGGCGCATCACGCTCGACGGCGTCGACATCTCGCAGGTGCCCCGCCAGGAGGTGCGTCGCCAGGTGGGCATGGTGCTGCAGGACGCGTGGCTGTTCGGCGGCACGATCCGCGAGAACATCGCCTACGGCCGCGATGGCGCCTCGGAGGAGGACATCGTCGAGGCTGCGAAGGCCACGTTCGTCGACCGCTTCGTACACTCTCTGCCCGACGGCTACGACACCGTCATCGATGAGGAGGGTAACAACGTCTCGGCCGGCGAGAAACAGCTCATCACCATCGCCCGGGCGTTCCTGTCAGACCCGTCGCTGCTCATCCTCGACGAGGCAACGAGCTCCGTCGACACCCGCACCGAGCTGCTCCTCCAGCAGGCGATGAACTCGCTGCGTACCGGGCGGACGTCGTTCGTGATCGCGCACCGGCTGTCCACCATCCGCGACGCGGATGTCATCCTCGTCATGGAGGACGGGCGCATCGTCGAGCAGGGTTCGCACGACGAGCTCCTCGAGCGTCGCGGGCACTACTTCGACCTGTACCAGTCGCAGTTTGCGGCGTCGATGGTTGAGTAGCGGGCGGAGGGCCGAGTCGAAATCATCCCCGTCCCCGAAGGTTGAGCCGCCACAGAAGGTGGCGTGTCGAAACCCCGCTGCCCCCGATGGTTGAGCCGCCACCAAAGGTGGCGTGTCGAAACCAGTCACCGCGTCTCGATACGGCGCTTCGCGCCTACTCGACGCTCGGGGTTCAACCGCCCCACCACCGGCGGTTGAGTAGCGCCCGGAGGGCGCGTATCGAAACCGGCCCCTACACTGTCCGGGGGAAAGGAACGATGCAATGTCGGTGCGTAAGCTGCTCTCTGCGACGTTCGCCGTCGGCGCCCTCGGGTTCGGCGGCGGAGCGGCGCTCATCCCCATCATGGAGCGCGAGTTCGTGCAGCGCCACAAGCTCGCCACCGACGACGCGTTCACCGCGCACACCATCATCGCGAACGTCACGCCCGGCGCGCAGCCGGTGAAGATGTCGGCGATGGTCGGCACCCACGTCCGCCCCACGTGGGCCCCGACGGCAGCCGCGCTCGCCGTCGCGCTCCCGGGGACGCTCGGGACGGTGCTACTCCTCATGCTGTTCACCGCGCTCGGCGCGTCGGCGATCCGCGTCATCGAGTTCGCCGCGCTGGGTATCTCCGCGTTCATCGCGGTGCTGCTCATCCACTACATCGGCAAGGTGTTGCGCACCTACCATCCGCTCGCGACGGTGGTGCTGGCGCTGCTGACGTTCGCTGCCGTCGGCGGCAACCAGGCAGTGCGCGCGGCCGGCAACCTGCTGGGCACGGGCTGGACGTCCTCGCTCCCCCAGCTGAGTGCGGTGCAGGTGATCCTGCTCGCCCTCGCAGGCGTTGCCGTGCTCAGTTTCTTCCGACGGGGCCAGTCGCCCTCCGCGCCTGCCGAGCCACCGCCCTCCTCCACCAGCCACACCCTTCGCGCGGCAGCGGTGTTGGCCCTCGTCGCTCTCGTGGCGCTTGGGGTGGCGTTCCTCGTCGGTGCGGGACATGTGGTGTCGTTGATCGGCCTCTCGACGCTCTCATCCTTCGGCGGCGGCGCTGCATATATCGGTGTCGCGGACGGTTTCTTCGTCTCAAGCGGCATCGTGCCCGCCTCGGAGTTCTACGGGCAGATGGTTCCGGTGACCAACGCGCTGCCAGGGCCGGTGCTCATCAAGCTGGCGAGCGCCGTCGGTTACGGATTCGGGTACTTTCACGGCGGCGTCGGCATGGGAGTGCTGATCGCCACCTTGGGGTTCCTCGTCTCCGTATGTTCATGTTCCGCGCTGGCGCTGGCATTTCTCGCGGTGTACGAGAAGGCATCGAATTCCCCCTTCGTGCGCCTGCTCGGCCCCGTCGTGTTGCCGGTGATCTGCGGCCTGCTGCTCATGACCATGACCTCCATGCTGAACGCGAGCGTCGACATCGCGCACCACGCCGGCGTCTCCGGTGCAGGAACGGCGTGGGTTTCAATCGCCGGGGTCGTGCTGTTGTGGGTTGTGCAGCGCCGCTGGCATCCGCACGATCTCGTGCTCATCCTCGGCGCCGGCGGCGTGTCGTTGGCGACCATGCTGCTGCTCTCCTGAGCGGCGGCGCGTGCACTCGCCCTGCCCTAGCATGGCGGTATGCGCCCAGAGCAACTCGAAGACCTCGTTTCTCTCTCCGCCCCTACGCTCCACCCCGACGGCGCCTTCGCCGTCGTCGCAGTTTCCCACCCGAGTTTCGCCGTCGACGCGGAAGTCGGCCAGCTGTGGCGAGTCCCCCTCGACGGCGGCCGCCCGCGTCGCATCACCCGCGGATTCCGTGACACCGCGCCTAAGTTCTCCCCCGACGGCACCCTCCTGGCGTTCGTGCGTTCTGAGCCTGGCAAGCCGTCGCAGCTGTTCATCGCCCCTGCCGACGGCGGGGAACCGATGCAGGTGACCGACCAGAAGCTGGGCGTCGGCGCGTTCGAGTTCTCCGACGATTCCCGCCGCATCGTGTTCATCGCGAGGGTGCCGGAGGACGGCCGCTACGGCACCGTCGACGACATCGACGCCGCGCACGAATCGCCGCGCGCATTCAGCGATTTCCAGACCCGGCACAACGGCGTCGGCTGGTTCCGCGACCGCCCCGCACAGGTGTTCGTCGTCGACGTACCCGACCCCGCCGCCGAACCCGTCTTCGAAGCAACGGGCCAGGGCAAGGCGCACGACGTCGACGTGCCCGCCCGGTTCCCCGAGGCCACGCGCCTCACCGACGACGACATCGACTGGGCATCGCCCATCTTCGACGCCGACGGCTCGGTGCTCGCCAGCGCCAACCGCAAGGGCGACGACACCCTCGAAAGCGAGCTCTGGCGCCTGCGCGAGGGCGCGAAACCGGAGTCGCTCACCGCTGGGCTGAGCCTGAGCGCGCGCGGGCCGCGTCGCTCCGGCGACCGCCTCTTCTTCGTCGCCGGCTCGGTGGGCGAAGGCATCGACTTCGTCGGCCACCACGGCACCGTGTGGCTCGCGGGCGACGCGCCGCGCCAGCTCGTCGACGTCACCGTGGGCGGCCCGCTCGCATCGCTCGGCGACGGGCGCGTCGTCGTGCCGGAGGTCTACCGCGGCACTGAGCGCGCGGTGATTGTCGGCGACGACGATCACCAATTCATCGAAGACCCGACGTGGGACGTCCAGGCCCTCGACGCCGCGGGCGGGGTGATCGTCGCGACGGTCACCAGCGCCACGAGCACCGGCGAGCTGGCAGTGTTACGCGACGGTCGCTGGCAGGTGCTCACCAACTTCGGCGCGGCACTCACCGACGCCGCACTCCCGCACGCGGTCACCGCGCAGGCACCCGACGGGTACCCGGTCGAAGGGTGGCTGCTGAAGCCCGCAGGCCGAGGCCCCCACCCGGTGCTGCTCATGATCCACGGTGGGCCGTACCACGGATACACGCGCTCCTTCTTCGACGAGGCCCAGGTGGCCGTCGAAGCCGGATATGCCGTTGTCATGTGCAATCCGCGCGGATCGTGGGGCTTCGGCACCGAGCACGGCCGAGCCATCAAGGGCGACATGGGCAACCTCGACGCCGCCGACGTGCTCGCTTTCCTCGAACACTGCCTGGCTAGCGACGACGCCCTCGACGGCGAGCGCCTCGGCATCATGGGCGGCTCCTACGGCGGCTACCTCACGGCGTGGATCATCGGCCACGATCACCGCTTCCGCGGCGCCATCGTCGAACGGGGCTTCCTCGACGTGCAGAGCTTCGTCGGCTCCAGCGACATCGGCTGGTTCTTCCCGCAGGAATACACGAGCTACGACAAGGCGGAGGCCGACCGCCAGTCGCCCATGACGTATGCGTCTGAGGTGCGCACGCCGACGCTCGTGATCCACTCCGAGGACGACCTGCGCTGCCCGCTCCACCAGGGCCTGCAGTACCACGCGCTACTGAAGCAGGCGGGGGTGGACGCGGAGATGCTGGTGTTCCCCGGAGAGAACCACGAGCTCACGCGCTCGGGCACGCCGTGGCATCGTCGGCAGCGCTTCGAGGCCGTGATGGCGTTCTGGGAGAAGCACCTCCCCGTCGCCTGATACCGCGCACGCCCGTTTACCGACGGGAACCCTTTCTGCAGCACGTTCGTTATCGAGCGTGGAACTTCAGAAAGGACATTCTCTTGTCATTTGTAGGACGAGCTTGGCGGTATGTGTGCCGGAAATGGGTGAAGTCGCTCATTGTGTTCGGCATTCTCGTGGCGATGATGACGGCACTGTTCACGACGAGTGCGATCAGCCGTTCAGCCGACCGAGTCAGCGACGACGTCGCCAAGCGCACCGGAGCAGGCTTCGTCATCCAGAACAACCCACAATTCAATATGGGCACCCCGCGTGGTGCCGGCACGGTGCAAGGGGGTGACATCGAGAAAATCGCCGCACTCGACGGGGTGAAATCCCACGTGGCACGCCAAAACGTCACAGCAGACCTCGTGAACGCCAAGGTGCAGAAGCTTCCGCAGCAGGAATACGACGCTGAGAAGGAGAAACAGTTCGGCAACGCAGCCAACGTCTGGGGCGTCAACACCACGGAGCTGGACAACAACTTCCGCAGCGGAGCCCTCAAACTCGTCAGCGGGCGCCACCTGCAGCCCGATGACCACAACAAGGCCGTCATTCATGAGGAGCTCGCGAAGGCCAACGGCCTCAAGGTGGGCGACACGATCACGCTCAAGGCCAACCCCTACGACGTCGACAACCAGAAGAAGTCCACCGCGCAGGTCGACGCGGAGATCGTCGGCCTCGTCGCGGGGAAGAACACCCGCCCGGCCGCGCAGCGCAGCGAGCTGTTCGCCAACACCTTGTTCACCGACCTGGACACCACCCGGACGCTCTACGGGTGGGACGAGAACTCCGAGATCTACCAAGACGCCAACTTCTTCGTCGAACACCCCGACGAGCTTGAGCGCGTCGCAGAAGCCGCCAGCAAGCTCGATATCGATTGGCGAAACTACCAACTCGCGCCCACGACGCAGTATCTCGCCGGCATCACCGGCGCCGTCGACGGCGTGCGGGGCGTGATGGGCGGCACCACCGTCGCGACGTTCGTGCTGGCCGGTGCGCTCCTGTTGCTGGTGCTGTGCCTGTGGCTGAACGAGCGAAAGAAGGAGACGGGTGTGCTGTTCGCGGTCGGCACGCCGAAGGCAGGCGTGGTGGCGCAGTACCTCACCGAGCTGGTGTTCATTGCGATCCCGGCCATGGTGGCGTCGTTCTTCCTCGCCCGCGCGGTGGCGCAGGGAGTGGGCTCGTCGGTGCTGAGTTCGGTGAACGCGTCGGCGGAGCAGGGCTTCGCGCCTGGCCAGCAGGCGGGTGCTGATATGGAGTCATCCACCGCCGTCCAGACCCTCGACGCGCTCAACGTGCAGGTGAGCCCCGATCTGCTGCTTGGCGTAGGCGCGATGAGCCTCGCGGTGCTGGTGCTGTGCGCGCTGCTGGCGTCGGTGCCGATGCTGCGGCGTCCCCCGCGCGCGCTGCTGGTGGACATCTCGTGAGCGGCATCTCTGCCCCTCGTCGGGCCTGGGTTGCGACGGTGCGCCGCCCCGCCCGCAGCGTGGTGCTGCTGGCCATCATGACGTTGGTATTCACCGCTTTGGTGGCGCAGTCTGGGGTGCGCACCACGATGAGCCAGTTGCGCAGCGCGATCGATGCGAGCGTCGGCGCAGGGTTCACCGCGACGGCACCCTCCGGCCAGCTGCCCGAGGACGACGCGCAGCGCCTGGCCGCACTGCCTGGCCTTCACAAGCACGCGTTCGAGGCGGATGCTCTAGCGCGCCCCGACAAGGCCACGCCCGTCCAGGCGGCCGGGGCCGTACAGCTCGACCCCGAGTTCGCCGGCGACGTGGGGCTCACCGGCACCACCGACTCGTCGCTCTACCCCGCATTCCAGGGCCGGCTCTTCACCCTGGCCGAGGGGCGGCACCTCGACGGTGGCCAGCCGGGGGCGCTCATCCACCGGGGGTTCGCTGAGCAGAATCATCTGCGCGTGGGCTCGCCCCTGACGCTCACGCTCGACGAAAAGACGATGACGGTTCCCGTCGCGGGAATCTTTGATGGCAAGGCAGAAAACCCGACGGGGTTGCCGTCGGGGGCGTCGGAGAATAAGGTGTTCCTCACACTCGCCGAGCTGCGCAAGCTCACCGGCGACGAAGCCCTCACCGTCGCGCGATTCGAGGCGAAGGCGGCGTCGGGGTTGAACGGCGTGCTCAACCAGGCGCGGCAGAGCGCGCCGGGGCTCACCATCGAAGACAACCGGGCGCAGTTCCAGTCGGTGCTCACCTCCATCGAGGCGGTGGAGAAGGTACTCGGGCTGCTGTTGCTCGTCGCGTGCGGGGTGAGCGTCGTCGTGCTCGGGCTGGTGCTGGTGTTCTGGGTGCGCGGACGCATCCGGGAGATCGGGGTGCTGCTCGCAATCGGCAATCCGAAAACCACCATCGCCGGGCAATTTTGCCTTGAGGTGGCCCTGCTGGCTGCCGCGTCGTCGGTGCTGGCGCTCGTGCTCGGCCAACTGCTGGGTGGCGCGTTGGCGTCGCGGGTGCTGGCGTCGTCGGGCGACCCTGCTCTCAGCGCACTCCCCACGGCATCGGGCAGCGTCCCCAGCGTGCTTGCGGCGCTCGGCATCGGCGTGCTCGTCGTCGCTGCGGCGCTCGCGGTGGCGCTCGTCCCCGTGCTGCGCCGGTCCCCCAAATCCATTCTCTCTTCCATGAACTAGGAGCTATCCATGAGCGTATTGCAACTTGACAAGGTCAATTACACCTACCCGGGCAACAACGGCAAAGTGCTGACCGATGTGTCGCACAGCTTCGAGCGGGGCACGTTCACGGCCATTGTGGGCTCGTCAGGCGCGGGCAAATCGACGCTGTTGAGCCTGCTCGCGGGCCTCGATGCGCCGACGAAGGGCGCCGTGCTGTTCGAGGGCAAGGACATCGCCGAGACGGGGTACTCGAAGCATCGACGCAGCCAGATCTCGCTCGTGTTCCAGAACTATAATCTCATCGAATACCTGACGCCGCTTGAGAACCTGCGCTTAGTTGACCGCCGGGCATCTGTGCAACAGCTGGAGGAGCTGGGGCTCAGCCAGGAGCAGGCGAAGCGAGGCGTGCTGCAGCTCTCTGGCGGTCAGCAGCAGCGTGTGGCGATCGGGCGGGCGCTGGTGTCGAAGGCGCCGGTGATTCTCGCCGACGAACCCACCGGCAACCTCGATGAGACCACCGCGGAGGAAGTCGTCGGGATTCTCCGCGACGCCGCCCGCGCCGGCAAGTGCGTGATCGTCGTCACCCATTCCAAACAGCTCGCCGCCGAGGCCGACGAGGTGCTGGCATTGAAGGGCCGGAAGCTCACCCGGCAGCGCTGAGGGGCCGGGCCATCGGGGGGCGCACCAACCCGGTGGGTGAGCCGCGCCCCGCCCACTCCCTCGATGGTTGAGCCGCGACGAAGTCGCGAGTCGAAACCATCTGCGTCGCATCAAAACTGCAAAACTCGCCATCAGCGGCATGCCTCACGCTTGATTGAGTGTGAATAGGTGTGACTGATGGCGAGTTTTGCAGTTTTGGTCACGGCGTCTCGGTTGCCAAGCTCGATGATTGAGCCGCCACCGCAGGTGGCGTGTCGAAATCATGACCTTCAGTGGCAAATTTGCGCCCAAACATGGACCACGATCTGCCACTGAAGCTTGCGTTCGCTCTGCGCGGTCAGGGCTGGTCAACGCACGATCATTCACGCACCTGTGGATAACTCCAGAAACTGCGACGAAGTGACCCCCACATCTGCTTCACTCAAAACCCTGGAGGAACAATCATGGTCAAACAACGACGTCTTGGCTACACCATCGCCACCACACTGCTACTCGCAACCGTCACCGCCTGCCAATCCGCACAACCCGGGGCACAAGAACAACCCACGCCCACAGCACCCACATCCATTAGACGCGTCCCCACCGCGAACCCGACCCCATCACCGACCCCGTCGCCTTCCCCCACCGCCCACGAATCCTTCCCACCGCCAGAACCCGGCGAAAGTAAAGAAATCCAAGCCATCAGAAAAGGCTGGGAAGAATACGAGAACCAGTTCTACATCACGGCAAAGAACCCTCACCAAATCGATGTCACCCCCTTGTCGAACACCGCCACAGGCCAGGCTCAGATTGACGTGCTAAATGCCATAGGCGAAATGCGCGACAGAGGCTGGATTCAAACGGGCCATGTCACCTATCGCGACGTGAAAATCACGGATCCTGTCACCGATGATTCAGGAGGTACGACGGCTGTGATCACCGTCTGCAAAGACCTCACAGCGTTACATCTCCTGGAGTACTCCAGCAAACAACCTCCACAGCTGGAAGAAGGACAAGTCTGGCCAGAAATGATCTACGGCACCTATACGATGTATCGCCACCCCAACGGTCAGTGGGTCGTCTCAGACGAAGCCGGGGAGATGAAAGAATGCTGAAACGCATCCCAGCGCTACTCACCCTTCTATTCGCATGTGGTGCGTTCAGCTCACAAGCTGTTGCCGATACCGACACTCATGCCAACTGTCCTGGAAAGCTGGTGTGTTCTGTTGAATCTCGCGGTGGTCACCAGGTCCCCGGTGACCCAAACAAAACAGACGACAAACCAGCACCACGCAAGAAACGTGTATGCGAAGCGGACGGTGTCACTCTCCCATGTAGTACGGACTTGGGAGCGTGGGTCTCCCATCGACAAACGTGGTGCACACCCATCCATCCACAGCCACCGAAAACTGACCCCATCTGGGCAGGCCACACCGACGGCGTGATCAAACGCTGTACCCGCCCCGAAGGCATCCGCTTCCCCGATCAAGCAATGAGTCATCTCGCCTGGTTTCCCAGCAACGATGCACCCACACCACCACCAGACCCTGAACAACTCGCCTGGAAAGCACTCGCCACCATCCACCTCCAACCCATCACCCCAGGCACCACACCCACCACCCTCGAACAAAACCCCAACGCACTCGGCGCCGTCGGCATGCCGCTATGGCTCTGGCCACGAAACCCCACCCCCAACCAACTAGGCCCCACCACCGCATCCACCACCGAACAAGGCCACACCGTCACCATCACCGCCAAAGCCCAATCCATCACCTGGAACCTCGGCAACAACACCCCACCCATCACCTGCACCACCTGGAAACAACCCCACCACAACACACACCCCACAACCCCCGTCACCTGCGGTGCACAAACCGGCTACCACCAGCAAGGCACCTACACCATCACCGCCACCACCAACTGGACCATCCACTGGCAAGGCATCGGACAACAAGGAACCCTCCACCACACCACAACCACCCAACAAACCCTCAAAATCGGCGAACTCCAAACACTCAACACCAACCCCAGGAACCCATAATGAGAAGGCGCGATGAACGAGGCGCCGGTCTACGAAGGACGCTCCGGATAGCCACGAAAAAACTTCATAATCCGTACGCAGATTGACCAACCATGCCGAAATCGGGGGGTTAGCTGAATCTGGGTACGGATTATGAAGTTTCAGCGCCCCTACCCGTCGATTCGCTGTCAAACCTTGCATCGGCTACGCACAAGCTTCTGATGCTGAGGCAGCGCACTGTTGCCAGGCCCACGTCGCTATCCTGGTCGCCGACGACTTTGGAGGAACGATGCCAGAACCCAGCAGGTGGGCGCAGATCATTGCCCAAGACCCGGCCCATTCGCAGCGCTACATCGAGCGTTTTCGCGCCATGGAGGCCCAGGGCAACGATCTCTATGGCGAGGCGCGCACCGTTGACGCCATGTGTGAGCGCGGGGCGCGCATCCTCGACGCGGGCTGCGGCCCGGGCCGTCTCGACGGGTTTCTCCACGGGCTCGGCCACACCGTCGTCGGCATCGACGTCGACCCCGCACTCATCGCCGCCGCTGAGCAAGACCATCCCGGGCCGACGTACGTCGTCGGCGATCTCGCCGAGATGGATCTACCGGCCGAGGGCATCGAGGAACCCTTCGACGTCATCGTCTGCGCCGGCAACGTGATGGGCTTCCTCGCCGAGTCCACCCGCGTCGACGTGCTTCGTCGTTTCCGGAAACACCTCGCCGACGACGGTCGCGCGATCATCGGCTTCGGTGCGGGGCGCGGCTACGAGTTCGGCGAGTTCATGTCCGACGCGGCCACCGCCGGGCTGGATGCGTACGCCGCATTTTCGTCGTGGGACTTGCGCCCCTTCACCGAGGACTCGTCGTTCCTCGTGGCGGTGTTTTCGCCGGCGCGCGGCTGAGGTCAGCGCTTGTCAGTGGCCTTCGCGGCCGCCTTCTTCTTGCTTGTGAGCACGGACGACACCACGATCACCACGATCAGGCCCAGCGCCACGTACAGCGAGATTTTGGCGTACCAATCGAGCACCCCGACGATCGGCTCACCGAATCGCCAGCCCAACCAGAAGTAGAGCGCCAACCACATGGTGCTGGCGATGTAGTCGTAGATGAGGAACCGCTTGACGGTCATATTCGTCGCGCCGGAGATCACGAACACCACCTGCATCAGCGGTAGTGGGATGGGGATATACGCGACGATGAACCCCAACGCTCCCAGTTTCTCGGCCCAGCGCTCGGCGCGGGCGTAGCTCTTCGCGGCGCGCTTGGACTGCCCCGCCCACACCTCGATCATGCCGCGTCCCCACAGCTTGCCGGCCCACCAATAGATCCAGTCGAACTTCAGGCTCAATATAGATGCGACGATGAACACCACCACCCAGTGCTCGAGCCTGCCCTCGCCGGCGAACGCGCCCGTGATGGCGACGGCGGTGCGGCTTCCGGTGAGCATCGCGAACCATTCGGGCGCGTTCGGCAGCATCCATGCACGCACGGGGATCAGCACGAGTGAGAAGATGCCGACGAACCCAAACCAGCCCAGGCACCAGTAGTCGGCCTTTTGGGGTTCGCGTTTCCACGGCATGCCCTCGTCGGCCCACCAGGGTTCTTCCTGGGTCTCCTCGGACGGCTGGTCGTCGGGGGCGGCGGTCGGGGCGTCGTCGTGGCTCACGCGCTGCATGGTAGCGCGTCGGCGGGGTACTCGTCGCTCGATCTGCAGTTGCTTTCCCGCGCCCGCCTGTCCCCCCCGCCCCGCCCGCCGGGCACCTGAAACCTGTGCGGCAACTGAGCGGATCATGTGTCACCTGCCTCCCGACGACGCCTCGTCACAGCTAAGCAAGTGACACTTATGCCGGGACAGAGCCGCACAGGTTACGTCTGCCCAGGAGGCACACCCCGACGGCGCTCCTCGCGCAAGTGCTTGCCAGACGCGACTCGGCACCGTTACAACATCGTGACCGAAAATTAGCCGCACCCCCTTCAACTCCGAACAAGGGGCCGTGTAGAGTCACGTTCTACGGAAAACCCGTTACTCCACTACGGATCGTCGGGCACGTACCTGCCCGTGGAAAGGATCGTGGCATGGCCACTGTAAGTTTTCGTGAAGCATCTCGCCGCTACCCCGGCGCCGACCGCAACGCCGTTGACAAGCTGAACCTCGACATCGAGGACGGCGAGTTCATGGTGCTCGTCGGCCCGTCGGGCTGTGGCAAATCCACCTCGCTGCGCATGCTCGCTGGCCTCGAAGAGGTTACCGAGGGCGGCATCTACATCGGCGACCGCGACGTCACCGATCTGCCGCCGAAGGATCGCGACATCGCGATGGTGTTCCAGAACTACGCTCTCTACCCGCACATGACCGTGGCCGACAACATGGGCTTCGCACTCAAGATGCAGGGCAAGTCGAAGGCCGAGCGTGAGGAGCGCGTCAAGAAGGCCGCAGAGTTGCTGGGCCTCGAAGACTTCCTCAACCGCAAGCCGAAGGCCCTCTCCGGTGGTCAGCGCCAGCGTGTCGCCATGGGTCGCGCCATCGTGCGTGAGCCCCAGGTGTTCCTCATGGATGAGCCGCTGTCGAACCTCGACGCCAAACTCCGCGTCTCCACCCGTACCCAGATCGCCGCGCTGCAGCAGCGCCTGGGCGTCACGACGGTGTACGTCACCCACGACCAGGTCGAGGCCATGACCATGGGCGACCGCGTCGCAGTGATGCGCGACGGCATCCTCCAGCAGGTTGCTTCGCCGCTCGAGCTCTACGACACCCCGGTGAACCTGTTCGTCGCTGGCTTCATCGGCTCGCCGGCCATGAACCTCATGAAGGGCAAGCGCGTCGAGGATGGCGTCCAGGTAGGCGACTACACCGTCCGCGTGCCGCGCGAGGTGCTCGCCAAGGCCGAGGGTGAGGACACCCTGACCATCGGCGTTCGTCCCGAGGCATTCCACGTATCCACCGACAACGACGGCATCGGCCTTGACGTCGCCGTCGTGGAAGAGCTCGGCGCCGACTCGTACCTGTACGGCACGGTCGCTGGCCTCTCCACCGAGGAGAAGCTCACCGCGCAGCAGATCGTCGCCCGCGTCGGCGCACGCACTGCCCCGGCGAAGGGCGAAGTGGTCCGCCTGAAGGCCGACCCGGCCCAGGTGCACGTGTTCAGCAACGAAACTGAACTGCGCATCTCCTGACGCACAGCTGTTCGCGAGGGTCTCGGTACGCCGGGGCCCTCGCGTCGTTGTTTGGGAACCTCGCAGCGGCGAGTCCTCGCGCCGCGATGGGGGGCGCCCACGTCGCGTTGGTCTCGGCCGCCTAGGATCGAGGTTGTGCGAGAGTTTCACAAGCCAATTCGACGTCCCGGCGACTTCATCGAGGCGCTGAAGCCCTCGAGCGGTCCGTCGGAATCGTTAGCGCACGATTCCGCGGATGCCTTCCTCCACCGCGTGCGTGCGTCGAAGGATCCGGCGCTGGCTGGGCGCATCGTCGAGTATGCGCAGGAACACGGGGTCGACGACGTGGCTGAGCTCTGGGCGGAGTCCGCGCCGGACACCTTGCCTGGGGCATTGTGGCGGCTGTACTTACTCCGGCACGTGGTCGCTTCCGACGCGGCGCTGGCCGGGCTGCGGTTCCGCCATGGGCTCGCAGCGGCCTCCGAGCGTGACGTCGTCGTCGCCGGCGCACCTCATGCGCCCTCACCCGACGAGGTGGTTGAGCTCGCGAACACCATCTTTCGAGGCGCGTTCGCGGGTGACTTCGCCGTCGCGCTCTACCGGGCCGCTTCGTTCGCGCGCATCGAGGCTGCGGGCGCGGAAGACCTCGGGCGCGAGGATGAACGTCGCGTATCTGAGCGCTTCACCTCCCTCGCGGAGGAACTGGAACACGCGGCCAAGCTCTGGCTGCAAGGACGGCTCGCGTAGGCGGAGCCAACCGCGTCATGTGACCCTGCGCACGCCAGCCGTGAACAACTCCCTTGCCCAGACCCATTGACCTTACCGTTAAACGGAAGATATATTCCTGATTTGTGAAGACATCGCACTCGCAGTTGACGCCCTTCGTCCGCTCGGACGCCGTCGGCGCCATTCTTGCTGAGTTGCTCGGGCACCCTGACCGGGAGCTCTCGCTCTCCGAACTCGGACGGCGTACTGGAGTGAGCGCGCCGGTCGTGCACAGAGAGGTGAGCAGGCTCGTCGACAATGACGTGCTACTCGATCGTTACGAAGGACGTAACCGCCTCGTTCGCGCAAATGAGGAGCACGCGCTGTTCACCTTGATGCGCGATCTGATTGCCGCAACCTATGGGCCGGTACCTGTGCTTCGCGAGCTCTTTGACGAGGTCGAGGGCATCGATCAGGCGCTCATCTACGGCTCATGGGCAGCTCGCAGAGCGGGCCTTAGCGGCCCGTATCCCAATGACATCGATGTGCTCGTGATCGGTTCGACGCCACGGAAACTACTCGCCACGGTCGCAGCACGAGCAGAAGAGCGCCTATCGCTCCCCGTGAACGTGACGAGGCTCAGCCCGGATGATTGGAGTGCGGACACACCGTCACCGTTTGTAGCTACCCTCAGAGAACGTCCATTCGTAGACATCGTCACGGGTGATGTTCATGAGTAGCGTCATCGAGGACATGCTCGCCAATCGCCGGCTGGAGCGTGTCCACCCCAATGGAGCGCATGCGCACTACGTCATCCGCATGGCACAGCAGCACCTCGAAACAGCCAGGCTACTCGCACGAACAGCTGATCTTTCGATGGCATTCACCGCCGCATACGACGGAGCTCGCAAGGCCTTGTCCGCGGTGCTCTCCGTCGAGGGGTTACGGGTGCGACCCATTGGCGGCGCTCATCGCAACACAGGCATCGCAGCTGCAGTATTCGTCGACGATGCCTCGCTCGACGAATTTGATTGGATGCGTCAGGTTCGCAACGCGACGGAGTATCCCGACCCCTCACGCCCACCGGCTACTTCGCAAGATCTCTCCGAGGCCATCGAATCGGCGAAGGCCATCGTGGATGCCTGCGCTATCTACGTCGCTAACGCTGCTTCTGCATGATGATGCTGCCGGCTGAGTGACTGACCAACCACCACCCCCAACCGCGTTATGCGACTGAGCGCACACCAGTCGCACAAAATGCCCCATTTCAGCCCGAAATAAGCATCTGGAGTGCGCTCAGTCGAGTTTCACCCTCGCTTGGGACACGCGCAATGAGCTACTACAGTGGTGACGGCTGGGCCGCGGTAACCCCGGGCTCCAATATTTGCCGCTGCGAGCGGCCACGCGCCGAGAGGCGTTCTGCGGTCCGGCCCCTCAACTGTTCAGCGCGGCTGGTTCAACAGCGCATGGAATCCGGCCTGGAGCACGCGACGTTCCCGCTCGAACTGGGCGAGCTCATCGGCCATCGGATGCACGGGCGGCACATATGCGGCCTGCGCGCGCGTCGCGGCTTTCAGCACCTGATTCGCGATCTGGCCGGGCTGCGCATTCAGTATCCACTGTTTGTCGAACTCTGCCGTCGCCGGCATACCGCCAGGGCTCAGCGTCACGGTGACGCCCTTCGCCTTCCCCTGAATGGGCTGCGGCTCCTGCTCGACCTTCGCGGCGCGGTCGATCGCAGCCTTCCACGCCGCCTCGTGGTCGTCCATCATGCGCAAATACGCCTCGAGCGACTCCGGCCCGAAATCAGGCAGATCCGGGAACTCGAGCTCCGAGAGGTCCTCCTGCCCCACCTCGACCTCCAACAACGTGAGCATCGCCGCGGCAAAGGCCTCCTGAAACGCGACCTCCAGCTCTGCGATCGTGCGCAGCTTCGACGTCCAGTTGGAGTTCACCCGCACCCCGACGAGCTGGTCGCCGTCGTAGCGCAACCACACCGTGCGCTTCGAATCCCGCGTGGTGCCCTCCGTGCCCTCATCCTCGCCCGGCTCCTCATCGACGAAGTCAGCGGCGGGCACATCGTCGAGGCTCTCCGCTTTCTGGGGCCCATCGCCGCTTGGACGGCCCAGTGTGGGCGCGAGGAGATCGTCGTCGTATTCGTCGTCTTCGTATCCGAGCGAGCCGGTGCTCATCGGCTCAACCCGAACTTCGGCAACCGGTAGCGAACCCTGGCGGACTCCGTCGACGCGTGCGCGCTGATCTGGGTGGAGGTGTTGCCAGCGCGTGTGCCTGCCATAGCAAGGCCGGACGGCCAACCCTTCTGCGTAACCGCGAGCGCGCTGCGCACCGCGGCGAGCTGGGAACCCACCGAGTTGGAGCCAGAATCGGACACTGAGAACACCGAGTCCAGCTCGGCGCTGAGATCGTCGAGGATTGCTCGCCAGTTGTTGCTGAGAGGGTACAGACGGCGGAAGAGTCGCATGACCGGGTTCTCCAGCATCGCATCGACTTGGTCGGCCTGCACCATCGCGAACCGAAGGGCCCGTTCGGCGGCGCACAGCACGGCCTTGTTGAGGTCGCGGTACATGGCGTAGGAATCCGACATCACGCGGGGCAGATGCTGAAACTCCTTGCTCGCTTCGATCTGCACGTCCACCATGTTGCCGTAGGTGGACGACGCCGGGCCGTCCCACCCCATCACCTTGCTCAGCAGCAGCACCTGCTTGTTGATTTCTTGGGCACGCACGCTTGCCTGGCGCCACATCTCCGACGTCTTGTCGAGCTGGTCGGGCACGGGCAGCCTCGGCTCGGCGTGAGATTCAATCTTGTGCCGAATGTCGGCCAATGCGTTGTCGAGCTGGCGCCTCAGACTGCGCACTTGGCTGTTGAAGACCTGCGCCGCGATACCAAGGGTGAACACCTTCTTCAGCCACCACCAGAGACCGTCGGTGATGTCTCGGCGGTCGGCCTCCCAGTCGGCCTGCACCCGCTGCTCGAGCTGTTCGAGCTGCTCCATGATGTGCCGGTATGACTCGGACGCGAGCTCTTCCCCGGTGATGCGCCGGTCGCTCATGTAGGAGCGCAGCGACTTCGACACACCCTCCGCCGTCTCTGTCAGACCGCCACCGCGCTTGCAGAACAGGTCTTGCAACGCGCCTGGGATCGATTCCAAGAACAATGTCACTCCGATGCCCTTCCCGCTTCGCTCGCCAGGCGAGCATTGTTCAGTTCACGCTCGTCGTACTCACCCGCTGCACCGTGCAGCCTCCGATCGATAGCGACGAACTCGTTGCTCGCCTGCTGCGCGTAGAGCTTGGTGAGCTGCGACAGTTCGTTCGTCGGACCCTGCGCCACGTTCGCGAACCCAAGGTCGTGGGGGATCTGCATCTCTTGGTCGGCCTCACCCATGATGTGCGCGATCGCCTGCCACCCCGTCGCTGCACGCCGGAGGTGTTCCGGCTCGACGGCATACCCATCGACGCGCTGACCTCCCGCGCCGTGCGTACCGGCGACGGCATCACCGCCGGCTGTGCCCTCGGGCGCTCCAGTGCCGGAGTACAAGCCCGACGGGGTTCCGTCGGGGTTCGTGCCTCCCGCAGCCATCACACCGCCGGGAGGGGCACCGTGCGCACCAGCTGCGACGCCGCTGGTCCCTGCGGCACCGGCCGCGACGCTGCTCGTCCCCGCGACACCGGCTGCGACGCTGCTCGTCCCCGCAGCACCGGTTCCGACGCCTCCCACGCCGGCGGGCCCCGTGGCGCCGAGCCCCGCTGGAAGAGTGCTCGCCCCAGACTGGGCCGCTCCCGCCTGAGCCGCGCCCGCTTGCACCGCCCCGGATTGGCCGATCCCGGATTGCGCAGCCCCGGATTGGGCGCTCGACTGCATCGCCCGGGCTTGCGCGCCAGCCTGCGCGGCGTTCGCCTGAGCGCTCGACTGCATCGCGCCAGCCTGCGCGGCATTCGCCTGAGCGCTCGACTGCGCAACACCTGCCTGGGCCGCGCCCGCTTGCGCACCACTTGCACCGCCTGCGCCGCCCATCATCATCGGCGGCATAGCTCCTGGCCCGCCCCGCTGACCAGCGGTGCGCCCCGTCGCGTGAGGATTGATCTGGCCTTCGGTGATATCGGCGTCGTCCACCACGTCGCTCGATTCACTAGTGATGCCGCCGAGCCGCGCCGCCACGGCGGACTCGCTCAGCATCTTCCACGCTTGCTCTGCCTCGGTCACTGTTCCCTCGCTCATATCTTGCAGGGGCCGCAAATCACGTTGTCGTTCTGCAAGTCAAACCTATGCAGTGTGAGGTTCACTCCGCACCATTCCACGGCACCAACGTTACTGGGTGGACACCCCACGCTGACGCCGCGTGAACCAGCTACGTTGGAGCAAAGGAGGAATCGATGGCTGAACTTGGATCATGGACGAGCGCCGCGCAGGCCGGACTCGACACCGACACCGGTCGGGGCGCGGTGGTGCCGCCGATCTACCTGTCCACGAACTACGTGTTCAACGACATTGGCGAACCCCGCGACCACGACTACTCGCGAGCCGCGAACCCCACCCGCGACGTGCTCGCCAACGCGCTCACGAGCCTCGAAGGCGGCGCCGGCGCGGTGCCCGTCGCGAGCGGCATGGCGGCCGTCGTGCTCGCCATCGAGACGCTGGTGCCCGTCGGCGGGCGCGTCGTCGCACCTCACGATGCGTACGGCGGCACCTGGCGACTCCTCACCTGGTGGGCTGAGCGCGGGAGGGTCACCGTCGATTATGTGGACCTCACCGATCTCGACGCTGCCGCGGCGGCACTCTCGACGCCGGCGGACCTCGTGTGGATCGAGACGCCGTCGAACCCGCTGCTGCGGATCACCGACATCGAACGCGTCACCGAGCTGGGGCACGCCGCGGGGGCGAGCGTCGTCGTCGACAACACCTTCTGCACCCCCTTGCTGCAGCAGCCCCTCAGCTTCGGCGCCGACGCCGTCGCGCACTCGACGACGAAGTTCATCGCCGGACACTCCGACGTGGTGGGCGGCGCCGTCGTCGCCGCCACGGCCGAGCTGCAGGAGCAGCTCACCGGCTGGGCGAAGACGCTCGGGCTCACCTCCGGCGCGATGGACAGCTACCTCACCATGCGCGGCCTGCGCTCCCTCGACGCGCGGCTTCGCGTGCACGCCACGAACGCGGAGGCGGTGATCGACGCGTTCGACGGCCACCCCGTCGTCGAGGCGCTCCACTATCCCGGCCTCCCCGACCACCCCGACTACCAACTGGCCCAGCAGCAGATGCGCACGCCTGGCTCGATGGTCACCGTCGAACTGTGCGGCGGCGAGCCCACCGTCCGACGCTTCCTCGACGGCCTCAAGGTGTTCCACCTGGCGGAGTCGCTGGGCGGCACCGAATCGCTGGTATGCCACCCCGCGACGATGACCCACGGCGCTATGAGCCCCGAGGCGCAGAAAGCTGCCGGCATCACCCCCGGCATGCTGCGCTTCAGCGTTGGCCTCGAAGGCGTCGACGACCTCGTCACCGTCATCGCCGAAGCTTTAGAGCGGGCTGAGCTCGCACTCTGAGACGCCCACTAGACTACGGGGCATGCCTCGTTTCCTTGCTGCCAAGCCCGACGCGGCACTCCTGCGCCTTCCTTGGCATCTGCCGCTGGAACAGTGGCCGACGACGCACCTCGTCGCCCTGCCCCGCGGCATCTCGCGCCACGTCGTGCGGTTCATCAAGGTGGGTCACCAGATCGTCGCGGCGAAGGAAATTCTCGAAGACGTAGCCGTCAACGAGTACCGGTTGCTGTCCGAGCTGCGGCGGATGGGTATCCCGTCGGTGGCACCCATCGGCGTGGTGCTTGGCCGGGTCGACTCCGACGGCGCTCCCCTCGACCCCATGCTCCTCACCGAGCATCTGCCCTTCTCACTGCCGTATCGCTCGCTGTTCTACCAAGGCGTGAAGCAAGAGACGGTACAGCGCCTCCTCGACGCGATGGTGGTGCTGCTCGCCAGGCTGCATCTGACCGGCTTCTACTGGGGCGACGTGTCGCTGTCCAACATCCTCTTCCGCCGCGACGCGAGCGAATTCGCCGCGTACCTCGTCGACGCCGAGACGGGCGAGGTGCACGATCAGCTCACCGACGGGCAGCGCAAGCACGATCTCGACATCGCCACCACCAACCTCTTCGGCGAGTTCCTCGATCTCGAAACCGGCGGCCTGATGGACGACTCGCTGAAGCCCGAGCTGCTGGTGCGCACGATTCTCGACCGCTACGAACAGCTCTGGGCCGAGCTCACGGCCGTCGAAGAGTTCGACGAATCGGAAATGCATCGCCTCGAAGGGCGCGTGCGGCGGCTCAACGCGCTCGGCTTCGACGTCGCGGAGATCGACGTCTCCACATCGGCCGACGGCCGCAAGGTGCGCATGCAGCCGAAGGTGGTCGACGCCGGCTACCACTCGCGCCGCCTCATGCGCCTCACCGGCCTAGACGCGGAGGAACACCAGGCGCGACGATTGCTGAACGATATGGACACCTACCGCGCCGGGCTGGGATCGTCGTCGCCGGAGTCCGTCGTCGCGCACCAGTGGCTCGTTGAGATGTTCGAGCCTGCCATCAACCAGATCCCCGACGACTTGCGCCGCAAGCGCGACCCTGCGCAGTTCTACCACGAGATGCTCGACTACCGCTGGTACCAATCGCAGCGCGAAAACCGCAACGTGCCAACGCACGAGGCGGTGAACGGTTACATCCACGACGTGCTGAGCGAGCTGCCCGACGAACAGATGGGCGGACTGCAGACTCCGTCTGAGCACGAGCTGCGCAACAAGTTCGACCCCTCGCATGGGTTCGTCGATGACGATGATGACGACCCGCCGTACGATCCGTGGGAAGATCAGGCCAACCACCCGGATCTGCCCATCAGCATGGGGTTCGACATTGATGCGCTGCGCCGCAAGGCGGCGCAGCAGCGCGGCGAGGCGTAATTTCGCCACAGATCTGCGGCGTGGGACCAGCGGAAAAGTGACCGTTATCCTCCACAGGCAGCCAACGACCCGCCTGTTTTCGGGATTTCTGGCAGGCGTGGAGGATTTCGGTCATTTTGGGGCGGCCCCAACACATGCGCCCGGCACACCACTCCTCGTTTCGCAGCTGCGGCAGCCACGCCGCAGTTGACCGTTATCCTCCACGCCTGCAAAAAATCGGCGATTTCGAGGGGCCAAAAGCTTCTCGTGGAGGATAACGGTCAACTTTCGCAGTGGCCCTGCCCGCCGACGCCTGCCGCAGGCGGATTCGGCATAGACTTGTCGGGTGGCATTTCGACTGTTTGACTCCGCAACCCGCACCGTCCGCGACTTCGTGCCCCTCGAAGAGGGCCGCGTGTCCATCTACCACTGCGGGCTGACGGTCCAGTCGTCTCCACACCTCGGCCACATCCGCAAGGAAGTGGTGTTCGACGTGCTCCGTCGCTGGTTCCTGCATGAGGGCTACGAAGTACGCATCGTTGCCAACGTCACCGACATCGACGACAAGATCCTCGCCAAGTCCGCCGAGCGCAGCGTGCCGTGGTTCGAGCACGCCTACGAGTTCGAGCGCGAGCTGCACCAGGCCTACTCCAGCCTCGGGTGCCTGTCCCCCAGCTACGAGCCGCGCGCCACCGGGCACATCCCCGAGATGGTGGAACTCATCCAGGAGATCATCGACGCCGGCCACGCCTACCCCGCTCCCGACGGCTCCGGCGACGTCTACTTCGATGTCCGATCCTGGCCCGACTACGGCGAACTCTCCGGCCAAAAAGTCGACGAGATGGAAGCCGCCGCCGACGCCGACCCACGCGGCAAACGCGACCCCCGCGACTTCGCCCTGTGGAAGGGCCACAAGCCCGGCGAGCCGGAGACCGCGTCGTGGCCGTCGCCGTGGGGTCGCGGCCGCCCCGGTTGGCACATCGAATGCTCCGCCATGGCGGGCAAGTACCTGGGCGCCCAATTCGACATTCACGGCGGCGGCATCGACCTCCGCTTCCCCCACCACGAGAACGAGCTCGCGCAGGCCCGCGCCGCCGGCCGCGGCTTCGCGCAGTACTGGATGCACAACGCCTGGGTGACGATGTCGGGCGAGAAAATGTCGAAGTCACTCGGCAACACCGCACAGGTGAGCGAAGTCACCAGGCAGTTCGACCCCCGCGCCGTGCGCTACTTCCTGCTCGCCCCGCACTACCGTTCCACCATCGAGTTTTCCCCTTCCGACGATGACACCCGCGGTTCGCTCGCGGAGGCCGAGAAGGCAATCGAGCGCATCGATTCCTTCGTGCTCCGCGCCGCCGAACACGCCACCCCGTCGCCCGACTACACCCACCTCGAGCAGTGGCAGCGCTTCGCCGCCGCCATGAACGACGACCTCAGCACGCCGGGCGCGGTCGCGCAACTCTTCGACGTGATCCGCGCCGGCAACCAGGCCCTCGCCCAGGGCGAGGACGTCGGCGCGCTCCTCGGCGCCGCCACGGCGATGCTGAACGTCTTCGGCCTCCACCCGCAGGCCCCTGAGTGGGCCACGGCCGCCACCACCGACGACCTCACCCCCGTCGTCGACTCCCTTGTCGGTGCGCTGTTGGCGCAGCGTGCGGAGGCTCGCGCATCCAAGGACTGGGCCACCGCCGACGCCATCCGCGACACCCTCGCCGACGCCGGCCTCACCATCACCGATACCCCTGACGGGGCGAAATGGAGCGTGCGCTGATGCCAGGAAACTCTTCACGACGAGGCGCAGGCAAGCGCGGCCCCAGCAAGGCCGTCGGTTCCGGAGGGCGCAACCGTCGTTCGCTGCAGGGCCGGGGCCCGACGCCTAAGGCCGAAGACCGCGTCTACCACAAGGCGTACAAGGCAAAGCAGGCGGCTGCGAAGCGTCAGGGCGGTTCGTCGAAGCGTCCACCGAAGGTGAAGGCCGGCGCCGACTGGGTCGTCGGCCGTAACCCCGTGTTCGAAGCCCTCGTCGCAGGCATGCCCGTGAAGCAGGTGTACCTGGCAGAGGGTGCGGAGCGCGACGACCGAATCCGCGACATCCTCAAGCACGCCGCGGAGCACTCCATCCCGCTCCTCCAAGTGCCTCGCAGTGAGCTCGACCGCGTCACCGGCGGGCTCGTCCACCAGGGCGTCGCCCTCCAGCTTCCCCACTACGACTACGCCGTACCCGAGGACCTCTTCGCCGACGGCGTGGACACCGCCGCGGTCTTCGTCGCGTGTGACGGCATCACCGACCCACGCAACCTGGGCGCGATCATCCGCTCCGCTGCGGCGTTCGGCGCAGCCGGCGTCGTAATCCCGGAGCGCCGGTCGGCGTCGATGACGGCGGCCGCGTGGAAAACCTCGGCGGGCGCGGCGGCGAGAATCCCCGTCGCGATGGCGGGCAACCTCAACCGCGCGCTCGAGCAAGCGGCCAAGATGGGGTACACCATCGTCGGGCTCGCAGGCGAGGGCGAGGCTCAGCTAAGCGGCATCCCTGGGGCCGACGGGCCGCTGGTGATCGTCGTCGGTTCCGAGGATGAGGGCCTCGCTCGGCTCACTCGTGAACGTTGCGACGCGCTGGCCCGCATTCCTATCGCCTCCGATGTGGAGTCGCTCAACGCATCGGTGGCGGCGTCGATTGCGCTCTACGAAGCCAGCCTCCAGCGCCCCCGCAGTTGAGCGGCAACGGCCAGACCTAACCCGATATCCACATTCGTTTGCGTCAGAGCCCGTTTTCGGCCCGATTTGGCAAACGCGTGTGGATATTGGGTTAGGTGGGCCTTGGGCCCCACGCTTCTAGAAGCGGCTGTCCGCGTCTTTGTACTGCAGGTTGAACCGAATGGGGGTGCTGCTGCCGGTGAAGTTGCCCGCCACGCCCGCTGCTTCTTGGAAATCAACGCGGATCTTCCCCGCCGCGCTGAACACCAGCGACGCTTGGTCGTCGCGTCCGGTTACCTGGAACGTCGGCTGCACGTCCGACTGCCCGCGCCGCACCGCGTCGGTGGTGATCGTCTTCGGTGTCACGAGCTTGGCCTTGCTGCCGTCGAGCGCCGTGTACGTGAATGAGCTGGGTAGGTCGAGCTCAATATTCGTGCCCGACTCGATGCCCTGAAACTCGACGCGCGCCGCCGTCGGGATGGTCAGCCACTGCGTGCCGACGGGCGACCAACCGTGCTCCGGCGTCCACGGCGCCATGAACGCATTCGACGGGCGCATGCCGATGCGGAAGATTCCTGCCACCGGCTCGTAGCCGGGCGCCTGCGCGGAGTACTGGCGCTGATACACGTTGTCGGGCGGGTCGAACACGACGGTGGTGCGCGAGCGGAAGCCCTCGTTCGCGTTCCAGGCCTCGTCGACCGCGGGAATGCCCTGCACGAGGTCGACGCGGATGGTCTTGCCTTCGTCGGTGACTTCCAGCACCGCGGTGCCATCGGCGGGGATACACGCGACGATGAACTCCCACGAGACTTGGAACTTCCCCTGCGCGACCCCACCGAACAGGTTCTGCACCGGCATGCCTGTGCCGTCACGGTTCAGGCTGACGTCGACGGGGTGCTCGGCGTCTTCGACGAAGACCGGGCGGCCGGCTTGGGCGGTGAACGCGACGAACCGGTGCCCCTCGGGTGCGCGCAGCGGTGCGGTTTGGTCGATTTGTTGCGCAACCTCGTAGGGGATGCGCTCGCTGATGAGCACTTCGCCGATGCGCCCATCCATGTGCGGGGTGCTGAACACGAGCCCCAGCGGAGTGGCGTCGTCGACCAGGATGTGGGTGCCTGCGGTGGAGCGCGCGTAGAAGTCGGGCTCGACGACGCGTTCGGGTGGGGTGGTGTCCGTCGGCGTGGGGCTAGCGCGGTGGTTTTCGGGCGTGAAGTTGATGGGCCCCGAGCAGCCGGCGAGCAGGGGGACCCCCAGCGAAGCGAGCGCAGCTCGACGGGAGACTCTCACGCTGCCCAACCCTATTGACCAAAGCGGTCATTTGCCACGTCTGACCACAATGGCAGCGATAGGTTAGTGTCGTTGCCCTAATTTCGAAGGAGCCCCAGTGAGCGACCTCAACGCAGTATCCGACGCGTACCGGACCTTACTCGACATGATCGGGCAGGTAGAGCCACGCATCGCCGACGCCACCCGCCAAGAACTCGCCGACCAGCGCGCGTCGCTGAAACTCATCGCCAGCGAGAACTACGCAAGCCTCCCGGTGCTCGCGACGATGGGCACCTGGCTGAGCGATAAGTACGCGGAAGGCACCGTTGGCCACCGTTTCTACGCCGGCTGCCAGAACGTCGACACCGTCGAGTCCATCGCCGCCGAGCATGCCCGTGAGCTGTTCGGCGCCGAGTACGCTTACGCGCAGCCGCACTCCGGCATCGACGCGAACGTCACCGCGTACTGGGCCATCCTCGCCCATCACATTGAGGCCCCGGCGCTGCAAGAGCTCGGCGCCCGCACCGTCAACGACCTCTCCGAGGCGGACTGGGAGGCCCTGCGCAAGAAGTTCGGCGAGCAGCGTCTGATGGGTATGAGCCTCGACGCTGGCGGCCACCTCACGCACGGCTTCCGCCCGAATGTGTCCGGCAAGATGTTCCACCAGCGCGCCTATGGCACTGACCCCGAAACGCAGCTCCTGGATTACGACGCCGTCGCGAAGCAGGTGCAGGAGTTCAAGCCGCTGGTGCTGGTGGCGGGCTACTCGGCCTACCCGCGTCGGGTGAACTTCGCGAAGATGCGCGAGATCGCGGACTCCGTCGGCGCGGTGCTCATGGTGGACATGGCGCACTTCGCGGGTCTCGTCGCGGGCAAGGTGTTCACCGGCGACGAAGATCCGGTGCCGCACGCGCACGTCGTTACTACGACGACGCACAAGTCGCTGCGCGGCCCCCGCGGCGGACTCATCCTCGCCACCAAGGAGTATGCCCCCGACGTGGACCGCGGCTGCCCGCTGGTACTCGGCGGCCCGCTGTCACACGTGATGGCGGCGAAGGCGGTGGCCCTCGCCGAGGCCCGCACCCAGGCGTTCCGCGACTACGCCCAGCAGGTGGCCGACAATGCGAAGGCGCTCGCTGAAGGCCTCCTCAAGCGCGACGTTCGGCTCGTCACCGGCGGCACTGACAACCACATCGTGCTCATGGACGTGCGCGACTTCGGCATCACCGGGCGTCAGGCGGAGGCCGCGCTGCTCGAGTCGGGCATCGTCACGAACCGCAACTCTGTGCCCAACGATCCGAATGGCGCCTGGTACACCACCGGCGTTCGGCTCGGCACTCCCGCGCTCACTTCGCGCGGTTTCACCACGTCCGATATGGACGAGGTGGCCAGCATGATCGCAGGGGTCCTGAAGGCGACGACGCCCACGACGACCAGCAAGGGCACCCCCAGCCAGGCCAAGTACGAGCTCGACGCCGAGGCCCGCCAGGCTTCCCTCGACGGCGCTTCGAAGCTGCTCGACGCTCGCCCGCTCTACCCCGGATTCGAGCTATAAGCGCGCTGCAGTTCGCACTGCTGCTGCACATACGACGGTGGCGCCGGCTCCTCCTAGCTGTTCTGTCCGGGGAGGTTGGGTACACGTGTGGCTGGTGGTTGGCCGTTGAGTGAGGTGTGGCCTCGGTGGTGATTGTAGTGGTGGAGCCATGTGGGGAACGCCTTGACGCGTTCGGCTTCTGATGTGTAGGTGCGGGCGTAGGCCCATTCCTCGAGCAGGGTGCGGTTGAATCGTTCGACTTTGCCGTTGGTTTGTAGCCGATACGGGCGAGTACGTTTGTGGCTGATGTTCTCACCGAGCGCGGTCTTGAAGACATCCGAGCGGTAACACGAGCCGTTGTCGGTCAGGACTCGTTTCACGGTGATGCCCATGGAGTTGAACCAGGCATTGGCACGCATCCAGAATCCTGCGGCGGTGTCCTTGCGATCATCGGTGAGGATCTCGGTGTAGGCGAGGCGAGAATAGTCGTCAACGGCGTTATGAAGGAACGCGTAGCCTAGTCGGCGGTTCGCTGCAGTACCGACCTTGTTGCGGACCCCCTCGGCGCGGCCCAGCACCCGGTGGCCACCACCGTGTGGGATCCGTCCTAACTTCTTGATGTCGACATGGACGAGATCGCCTGGGGTCAGATGCTCATAGCGACGTGTATCTGCTCGTGAAGTCTTGATCCGGCACCCGGTGGCCGAGTCAACCCAACGAAGCGGTGGACAGTTGTAGCGGCGCAGGACCTTGTGCACCGTCGACGGGTTCAAGCCGAGCCGGTAAGCGATCCGCGCCGGCCCCCACCTGTGCGTGACCCGCAGCTCCACAATACGTCGTTCGGTGCGTTGCGGCAGCCGGTGAGGGCTCGAGCGTGGCCGTGAGGACCGGTCGACCATCCCAGCACGGCCGTAGAGGCGATACCGCTCGGACCAACGACGGGCGGTAGTGACCGAGACACCGAAGCGTTCAGCCGCCCGTCGAAGGACCCAACCGTCATCGACCACGAGTCTGGCCAGACGCAGACGACCCATCGGAGTCAACACAGCGTTAGTGTGGGACATGAAGACCTCCGTGTAGGTAGTGCGGTTATGTGCTAGTTCCACACCCCACCGGGGGTCTTCACCCTTGTCCAGCCAACCCACCGACCCCCACATACCTAACCTCCGTGGCCAGAACACCTAGGGATGCCGGAGGCACGGCGTGGCGGGCTCGCGTACTTCTTCTCTCGGTCTCTGGCGGCGGAGCGTCCGCGGGCCAAGCACCAGGCCCCCTCCAGGGTCTTGACGCGGGAGGGAGACCACCGTCTCCCAATAGAAAAGGTTATCTATTGAGGCCAAGGCCGGCGATTCCCATGCGCGTGATCGCTCGAGTCCCCCGTTCGAGACACTTCGTCGTCCACCCGGACAGCCCCCTTCCATCCCATCCCCTCTTGGAGCATCGATGAAGATCCCCAGAAGCTTCGTGGTCGGCGCCGCCCTCGCCGTAGGCCTCGCCACCCAACTCCCCCATGCGGCCGCAGAGCCTCTCTCCCTGCCCAACCCCGGATTCGAGAAATCCCCCCCACCGCCCAACAACCCATCCCGGGCTGGAGCAAGTGCTTCGGCACCTCGAGCGAGCTGGCGCCCGGACAGGACCTCGACGGCAGCACCGCCCTCAAGATCGTCGACACCACCCGGACGTCCAGCGTCGGTGTCTGCTCGACCAGGATGCCCGTCACACCCGGAGCCTCCTACGTGGCCACCGCGGCGCTGCAATCGACCTCGGGATCGCCCATGATGCTCCTTCGGTTCTTCGACTCCCGCGGGACGATGCTGACCAGTTCCGACAAGTACTGGAACCTCGGGCAGCCGCAGTGGGAGTTCGTGAGCAACCAGGCCACCGCCCCCGACGGCGCCGCCACCGCGGAGATCCTCCTGTACTCGAGCGGCTACAACATCGGCGAGGCGCTCTGGGACCAGGTCTCCTTCGAGGAGGTCGAGCAACACTGGGCCGAGGAATCCCTCGGCACGCCGGTGCGCAATGCCGCGAGCATGCGTGGAGCGATCGTCAGTGACCACCCCGCCAAGGGGCACAGCTACTCGGTCATGCCGCTCGTGGGCAAGCACTCCGCCATCGCGGTGGTCGACCTCGACACGGGCGAATCCCGCCAAGCACCGCTGCCGGGCATCCAGGGTGCCTGTGGAGAGGTGGCCACGCCAGAGGGCGACGTGTACATCGGCGGCTGGTCCGCGGGGCGTCTCCTCCGAGTGGACCCCGTGACGTTGGAGGTCACCGATCTGGGCACACCGGTGCCCATGGACGGGTTCATCTGGAACCTGACCCTGGCCCCGGACGGCAAGGTCTATGGCGGCACCTATCCGAGTGGATCGGTCTTCTCCTACGATCCGGCCACGGGCGAGACCAAGGACTTCGGACCGATGATGGACGGCATGCAGTATGCGCGCTCCATCGCCGCCAGCCCCGACGGCACCATCTACGTCGGCCTCAGCCAGACCCACCCGACGGTCATGGGCCTGGACCCGGAGACGGGAGAACGATGGAACATCCCGCTCCCCGAGCCCTACGCGAGCGAGCCCGGCAAGGCGTATGACCTCAACTACGAAGCCGGCCGACTCTTCGTCCGCGTCGAACAGAGCAGCACGCTCCTGGTGACCAAGGACATGAAGCGCTGGACGCCGCTCGGCACCACCCAGCCCTTGCAGGTCTCTCCACCGGACGCGAAGGGCAAGTACCTCTACTTCGCCGACCTCGAATCCCGACACTTGATGGCCTACAACCTCCGCAATGAGAAGATCGAGGACACCGGCGCGCAGGTGCCCGGCGGCGTTCGTGCCTTCGGATGGGTCAACCTCTCCTCGGACGGCAAGAAGAATCAGAAGGACATGGAGCTGGCCACGACGACGTTCAACGGCGTCACTTGGCTGTTCACTGGGGCTTCGTGCACGGTCGAGGCCAACGTCCCGGGTGTCCCGCTGGTGCTGTCGACAATCGGCGAGGGCCCGGACGGCCGGATCTATGCCGGGGGCATGCATGCCGACGGCCTCTCCGACGTCGATCCGGCCACCGGCGAGTCCGAGCAGTTCAAGGCCACCGTCGGGCAGGCCGAGCATCTCATCACCGTGGGTGACAAGCTCTTCATCGGCACCTACCCGGGCGCCGACCTCAGCGTCTTCGATCCCTCCGTGGCCGCCTCGGACACCAATCCGAGGCTCTACGAGAGCCTGAAGGATCAGGGCCAGGACCGACCCCACGCAGCCGCCCTGAACGGCACCACCCTCGCGGTGGGCAGCATCCCCGACTACGGTCGCCACGACGGCGGCGTCACGCTGGTCGACACCCAAACCCTGACGCACACCTTCACCAACCCCATTCCCGACCAGAGTGTGCTCGCGCTCGATGCACTCGATGACGGATTCATCGGCGGCACCGGCATCTACGGTGGCCTCGGCGCCCCGCCGAAGGCCAGTGAGGGCGAACTCTTCATCATGGATCGCACCGGAAACGTGACCTGGCACGGAGTGCCCATCCCGGGCGAGCGCACCGTCACGGCGGTGAGGACCGCTCCCGACGGCACGGTCTGGTGCGTCACGCTGGGGAAGCTCTTCCAGTTCGATCCCGCCACGAAGCAGGTGCTCCGGGTGGCCACGCTCGAGCCGGTGAACTGGGATTCCTTCACTTCCATCTGGGCGAGTGGCTCCATCGAGTTCCTTGCCGACGGCCGGATGATCGTGCTCGCTCGCGAGACCGTCTACGAAGTCGACCCGGCCACGATGAGCAGGCAGGCGATCGCCAAGGGCGCCAAGGTGCTCATCCAGTCGAGGGCTGGCGAGCTCTTCTTCGCCCGAGGCGAGACGCTTGTCAAGCTCGCTCCGACGACCCCCTGACCGGTCGCCGAGCCGACGCAGAACGACAGTGGGGCGCCCCCTCCGATCGGAGGGGGCGCCCCACTGTTCGAATCATGACGCCGCGCGCAAGGGCCGCGGTCTCCTAGCGTCACCCCTTGCCTGACCCGGGCTTCCCGGGGTTACCCTTGCCCGGATTGCCACTCCCAGGCCGATGCGGGTTGTGCCGCCCCCTGCCATGGCCGGGATGGTTGGGGTCGGTTTCAGGTGCGGACGGCCGATCCAGCTGGCCACGCATGAGATGGTTCCCCTCGAGCCAGTAGAGATCTCCGCTCGAGTGCTGCGCGAACTCGTGGCGCGCCCCGGTCGCGAGGATCTCCAACCGCCCATCGTCGATGTCGTACGTGAACACGACCATGTCACGGTTGAACCCGGCAACGCCGGTCAGCTGGCCAGTGATGGGGTTGACCTCCAGCGAACCCGCAGTCCAGTACGAGACGATGCCGTCCCAGTTGACGGGATTCACGGACGCCTTGATCTCCACTGCCAAGGTCTCGAGGTCGGCGCGGAACAGCTCGCCCCCGGCCAAGCCCCACAGCCCGCCGTCGGGACCCACCACGATCTCACGCACGCCCTTCTGCCCAGGCACCGGCACCACCTGTCGGAGCACCTCACCCGTGGACGGGTCCACCTCGGCGAGCACACCGTCGCCGGGAGGTGGATCGATGCCGAGCCCGCCGTGCACAGAGGTGCCCACGAACACCCTTCCCTCATGGCCCATGACGCCGACGACCGAGTGGTCCTGGATGACGTTTCGGAACGTGCTCGTCTCCCCCGTGGCCAAGTCGTGGATGGCCAGCGCGCCGCCGTTCTTCCCGTAGCCCGGAATCGTGCCCACCAGCAGCCGGCCGTCTGCAACCTGCATGTTGGCCACCCGGTCCTGGTCCACCGTGCTCAGCGCGAAGACGAGCTCGGGGTTGACTCCCTCTTCGACGGGATCGGAGATGCGGTAGCGGAAGATCTGGGCGCCGGAGTATGACCCCACCCACAGATCGTCACCGATCGCGATCATTGAGTCACCCTGACCCATGGCCATGATCTGGTCACCCCACTCATCGGAGGTCACGTCGAACGGCACGTAGTTGCGGATCATCATCGATGACGCCCAAATCTCGCCCGACGGGCCTTCCGCGATCTGAGCGGGATCCGCCAACTGCCCGGGAACGTTCGGAAGGTTCTGCACGGTGAGACCGTCTTCCCCGATGGCGTAGGACAGGAGCTGCCCACTCGCCTGCATGCAGAAGAGCCGCCGCTCCCCGTCGTCGCTCGTGAGCCACTCGATCGCGAACGTCTCACCCCCGGGTTTCGTCCCCACGGACTCATACTCCCCGGTCACGGGGTCGACGGCCACGATGGCCATGAGCGTGTAGGAGTCGGTGTACACCCGCCCATCCGGACCAGTGTTGGAGAGCCCGCGTCCGAATCCGGGGACATCGACCGGGAGCCACGTCTGGCTCTCAATGTCGAAGGCGATCGTGGCCGCCCCGGAGACGTGCGCCCACAACACGCCGTCCGTCACGCGGAGGCCTTGGTTCTCGCGCATCGGACGCTTGAAGGGCGGTAGGGACTGCATCTCGCCCGTGGCCACGTCCACCGCCACGATGTCGTTCACCGGGAACGTGCCGGCGTACACCGTGCCCTCGTGGTGTGCGATCCCGCGGACGTACGCAGCCCCGGGCACGGGAACGCCGTAGTCCCGGAAGCCGTCCCGCTCGTTCCAGGAGAAGAGGTGCCCATCCTCGGTCGAGCTTAGGAAGGTGCCGAGATAGACGTTGTCCTGATCATCGACGTCCATGGCCCAGATGTACGACACGCGGTCGGGACGCCCCATGAGGACGAACTCGGCATCGGTCGGGCGCTTCCTCCACAGTTGGCCGGCACCCCAGGTACCGACGTAGACGGTCCCGTCCACGCCGATCTTGACCGCCCACGATCCTCCGCTGGATCCGGGAAGGGCGATGTCCCACTCGATCTCCAGGGTGAACGGATTGAAGAGCACCACCCGGATGGGTGTGCCGTTCACCACGAAGACCCCTCTGGGCCCTTCGGGCAACTGACGGTAGTCCTGCGCGTAGGTGGGCAACGATTCGAGGGGGATGGGCCCGAGATCTTGCACCGTGAATTGGGGCGGGGCCGTGGTGTCCGCTCGCGCGATCGCGGGAAGGTACACCGCTGCTGCGGCGAGTCCAGCGCCGATGATGACGTGTCGACGAGAGAAAGCCTTCATGACAACTCCAGATGTTGAGGTGGGGTCAGGGATTCGATTCGGCGGCACTCACTTGAGACCGGACATCATCACCCCACGCACGAAGAAGCGCTGGAGGACGATGAACACGATCAATGCGGGAACGAAGGTGATGGTCGCGCTGGCCATGATGGTGGCCAACGCGGGCTCCTTCGCCTGCATCGCGTTGAGGCCGACGGTGAGCACGTAGTTGGAGGGGGTCCGCATCATCACCAGGGGCCAAAGGAAGTCGTTCCAGTGCCAGAGGAACACGAACGTCCCCAAGGTGGCGAGGATGGGCTTGGTCTGCGGAAGAATGACGGACCAATAGGTTCGGAACTCCCCCGCACCGTCGATTCTTGCCGCGCTGATAAGTTCATCGGGAATGTCTTCCATGAACTGCTTCATGAGGAACATCGCTTGGGCATTGGCCAACGTGGGGACGATGAGGCCCCACATCGTGTCCAAGCCCCGCATGCTCGTGATCATGAGGAACTGGGGGATGAGCGTGAGCTGTCCGGGAACCATGAGCATGGTCAGGAACACCCAGAAGAGCATGTCGCGCCCGAGGAATCGTTTCTTCGCGAACGCATAGCCGGCCATGGATGCGAACAGGAGCACCAGTACCACGGATGCCAGCGAGTACACCGTCGAGTTGACCACCCAGGCGAGGATGTCGTTGGACCGCAGCGCGTCCTGGTAGGCACCCAAACTGAGCCCGTGGGGGATCAAGGCTTCCGGCATCCGCACGATCTGCCCCGGGCGGAGCGAGATGACGACCATCGCGTAGAAGGGGACCACGGTGATCGCCGCCACGAGCAGCAAGGGAATGTGCCACAGGAGGCGCCGCGTGCGGGCTGTCCCGAGTCCTGCCCGCGCGTGCGTGGCCGCGGGCTGCTTGATGTGCATGCTGGTCACTACTCGGCCCTCCCGAGGACCTTGTTCTGGATGACGGTCAACACGAGGATGATCACCAGCACCACCACGCCGACGGCGGATCCGTAGCCGAACTCGGTGTAGTTGAATGCCTGATCATAGATCATGAACGAGAGGGTGTACGAACCCCGAACCGGGCCGCCACCGGTCATCACGAGGACGGAGTCGAGCACTTGGAAGGAGCCGACCGTTTCGAGCACGAGGACGAAGAACAGTGCTGGGCGTAGCAGCGGCAAGGTGACGTGCCGGAATCGTTGCCAGACACCGGCCCGGTCCACCATCGCCGCCTCGTAGTACTCCTGCGGAATTGCCAGCATCGCGGCGAGGAGGATGAGCATGTCGAAGCCGAACCTCGTCCATGTCTGCACCAGGGCTAGTGCGGGCAACACGAGCGTGGACGACCCCAGCCATGAGCCTGTCGAGAGCCCGAGTAGCGAGGAAACCGAGACCATCGGGCCATCCGAGCCGAACAGCCATTTAAACACAACGCCGGAAATGACCGGCGAGGTGACCACGGGCAGGAAGAACACCGCTCGATAGATGCTGATGCCGCGCAATGACCGGTTGATGAGCAATGCCATCAATATCGAGAAACAGATGACCATGGGTACCGTGATGATGGTGTAAACCAACGTCACCCGCAGCGACTTCATGAAGATGGGGTCGCTCAGCAACCGTTCGAAGTTGGCGAGCCCCACCAACTTCACCCTGCCCGCGAGGTTCACCTCCGCGAACGAGAGCAGTGCCCCGTAAATCGCCGGGATGATGCGGAACACGAGGAAGAGGACGGCGTAGGGCGCGACGAACACATAGCCGAACAAGGCAGCACTCGAGCGCCACCACGACGTCCTCTTCCGTCCCGTGGCGTGAATCTCGTCCTTCATCGCCGAACCCATCAGCCCAGCATCGCGTTGACTTCGTCCGCAGCTGCCTTCAGCGCGGTTTCCGGATCCTGTTGCCCGAGGAGGCAGCCCTGAATGTGGGGTGCAATGACGTCCATCATCTCGCGAGCCTTGGGATGTAGGACTCCAACGCGGATGTCGTCGAGGTACTTGCTGCGCAGCGTCTGGTCGGGGTCATCGGCCCAGATGTCCCCCAGCGACTTGCGCGGGGGCAGGTATCCTGCGGCCTTGATGAACCTCTCGGTGTTGGCCTTGTTGCTGGCGAACGCGATCCATGCGGCAACCGCATCCGGGGACTTGGCCTCGTTGAACACGCACATGGCGCCAACGCTGCCGAAGGTAGCCATCTTCTTGCCGCTGAACGGTGCGCAGGCTCGCGCCTTCTCACCCATGATGCCTCGCGCTTCCTCGACGATCATGCCGAAGGCCACGGGCTGTTCACCGCGTGCGAACTTGGATTGCTCGAAGACCGGGGCAGGCTGCGACAGCACATCCTTGTTTAGGGCGCCCTTGTCCGCGAGCTCGCGCAGGAAGGTGAGCGCTTCGACGCCCTCCGGCCCATCGAAGGCCACGTTCTTGCCCGACTCATCGAGCACTTCTCCACCGGCCTGCCACAAGAAGGGGTAGAAGGTGCCGTTCAGCGAGCCGTCGGCCGCGGCATAGTCAGCGAGGCTCATTCCATCGGCGAGCGCCTTGTCGGCCACGGCACGCAGGTCATCCCACGTCTCTGGTGGGCCGTCGAAGCCAAGTTTCTCGATGACCTCCGAGTTGTAGCAGGGGGTGTACACCTCCATGAGCATGGGCACCCCATAGACCTTGCCCTCGTAAGTGAGTGCCTCGACGGCGGCGTCGACGTAGTCGGCACGTTCGGGCCCAAGGATCTTGTCCACGGGCATCAGGAGCCCCTGGCTGGCGAACCGCGGGATGAAGTCGGGGTTGAAGTAGATGACATCTGGGCCCGTCTTGCTGGCTACCGCCGTGGTCAGAGCCTCGCCGCGGCTCTTCCAGGGCTGCACCACCACCGAGACCTCCACCTTGGGGTATTCTTTGTTGAACTCCGCTACGAGCTCGCCCCACCACGCCTGCTCCTGGGTGTCCCCGATGGGGTAGGTCCAGTGGGTGACCTTGCCGGTCACCTCAGCGGGATTGGACGGCACCTCGGCGACGGGCTGCTCGCCGCCGCACCCGGTCAGGACCGCGGCAGCGGAGAGTCCGGCTGAGGCCCCAATTAGATTGCGTCGAGTGATCATGTTTGCTCCTTTACTGGTAGGCGTCGTCACGTCCGTGTGACGACAACAATCAACTGAGTCGATTCACGGTTGCCGGTTGGACGAGGAATTGCAGGGGGCTGCCGAGGGCGAAGCGCTCGATCTCATCGACGACCGCGCGGCCCATGGCCCATCGGGCCTGGACCGTCCCCCCTGCGACATGGGGCGTGAGCAGGGCGTTCGGCAGGCCGAACAGGGGTGAGGATGGATCGAGTGGCTCCTCGTCGAACACGTCGATGGCCGCACGGATCCTCCCGGAGCGCAGTTCGCGTTCCAGTGCATCCATGTCTACAATTGCCGCCCGCGCCGTGTTCACAAGTGCCCCGCCGTCGGGGATGAGCGCAAGTTCCCTCGCCCCGATCATGCGCAAGGTCTCCGGCGTGACCGGCGCGTGCAGGCTCACCAACTCGCATCCCATCACTTCATCGAGCGATCCGAGGGTGACCCCGAGACCCGACGCCTCGGACTCCGAACAGTAGGGGTCGTAGGCGACCACGTCGCTGCATCCGACTCCCCGAAGCAGGCGCGCGTGCCACTTCCCTGTTCTGCTCAGCCCCACCAGGCCCTGGCGGGCGGCGGTGATCCCCCTCGACAGCCGTGGGCATTGGCTCGCGTCGAAGTCCCTCGTCGCCCGCATCGCTCGGTCGTAGGTGTAGATCTCCCGCAACAGGCAGATGCCCAGACCGAGGGCGAACTCCGCCACCGCGTGGGCCATGGGATCACTGCCCGCCTGGCTCACGGTGACGCCGGCATCGAAGACCTGCTCGCAGATGACCGTCTTGAAGCCTCCGGCACTGTGCACAATCAACCGCAGACGATCCCCGTCGACAGATTCGAGCTTGGGCGACTCCCAGCCCGTCACCATGACGTCGACGTCCGAGCACACGCCGATGGGCAGCCGGCGCTCGTCGTCGGCAAGACAGCGCACCTCTCCCAGCGACTCCAGCCGACGCCACTCATCGGCCGTGAAAAGCTCTTCACGCACATGCTCGGGCATAGTGACGAGTACCTTCATTGGAAACTACTTTCACTCGTTTCCATCAAGAGTAACAGTACTTCCAGCGTCCGGCAATGGTTTTCTGTGATTACCTCGGCGCAGTGGCCGGGGAGCGCGGCTCAGTGTCCGCTCGCGCCCCAGTTCGAGGCGACTGATTCCCTGATCACCAGATGTGTCCCAGCCAGGCGGTGAGCAGCACGATTCGGCTCCGGGCCGCCCAGCAGCATCCGCGCAGCCGTGCGCCCGAGGTCCCGAAACGGAACGTGCACCGTCGTCAGGGGGATTGGGAAGTCCTCGGCGAACGTCATATCGTCAAACCCGATGATCGAGACATCCCTGGGGACGCTAAGGCCCTCCGATCGCACGGCTTCCATGGCGCCCAATGCCAGGAGGTCGCACTCGCCGAAGACCGCGGTGAAGCGCACGCCCTCCCTCATCGCTGCCCTGGCGAGGGTGAGGCCCGAGAGCTTGTTGCGCTCCCCGAATCGCACCAGTGCAGGGTTGGGCTTGATCCCGAACTCCTCGCAGGCCGCAAGGAAACCCTGCGCACGGAGATCACTGGAGGAGAATCCCTTTGGGCCGCGCAAGAACAGGATATCCCGATGCCCTTGGCTGAACAGGTAAGATGCCGCCGCCCTTGCCCCACCGAGATTGTCGTAGTCGATGACCATTTCGGGGAGATCGTCCGAGATCGCAGGCCTGCCACAGAACACCAATGGGGTCCGATGCTTGCGATACTCCTCCACGACGCCCCTGAAGCTCTCCTCCACGACACCCGTGCGCCCGCCACCGGTGAGCACGACCCCAGCGAGCTGGGCATCGAGCAGCAGCCGTCGTAGCGCCTCGACCTCCGACTCCGGCGATCCCCCAGTCGACACGAAGACGCAACCCATCGTCGCTTCGGCTGCCTCGTCCTGGATGCCTTGGACCACCTCGGTGACGAACTGGGATGAGATCTGGGAGGCGACGACCGCCACGCGGCGAATAGCACCCTCGCCCTCGTCATCGAAAGTATACCCGAGCTTCCGGGCTGCAGCGAGCACGTTCGACGCCGTCGTCGCCGCGACGGCGCCCCGACCAGAGAGCGCGCGCGAGGCCGTCGCGAGCGACACCCCCGACAAGGCAGCAACTTGCTGCAAGGTCGGTTGCCGGTGTCTGGTCCGCTGCATCTGCTCTCCTACCCGATGGCGATGGAACATCCTTGCATGAAGTGGTAGCTCATTTCAATTATTGAGGGTCCTTTGACTGCAGCGGCGAAACCCAGCGGTCAGCCCGAGAACCGGTCCGGCCCATCGGCGATGTCGAGCTTGAACTGCACGGGCTGCGCCGACCCGTTGAAGGCGCCCACCGCCCCCGGCATGTCCTTCAAGTCGACGACCACCTTGCCCTGGGCGTTGAACTCGAGCTGCGCGCTGGCCAACGTCAACGGCACCTTGTACGTCGGCAGCAGGTCGGAGCGCTGGCGTCGGATGTCCTCCGTGAGCGTCGTGGCCGGCGTGACGAGCTCGACGCTGAGGCCCGCCAGGCTTCCCTCGACGGCGCCTCCAAGCTGCTCGACGCTCGCCCGCTCTACCCCGGATTCGAGCTGTAAGCGCTGCGGTTCGCACCGCTTCCTACATACGACGGTGGCGCCGGGCTCCTCCTAGCTGAGGGCCGGCGCCACCGTCGTTATTGCTGCCTATGCCGTGGTGATCACTTGTGCGCGGCGATCGCCTTGGCCACCTCGATGAGTTCGGCTCGCGAGGCGTTCGAGCCGGACACCGATGCGACAGACTTCGGCTTCTTGCCAGGATGGATGTAGCACGCCTCCAGCTTCTCGGAGCCGCCGGCCACCTCGCCGCAGAATCCGCCGGCGAACTCGTCGACGTTCTGCATACTCTGGCGGGCGTAGTCCATAATTTTTGCCTCTTCGCCAAAGTCGAGGACGGCGATGGTGGCCGCGCCCGCGCCCTTGGTGTACATCGTGAGCCCGAACTCGCTCAGCTGCCACTCGCCGATTTGCTTGGGCAGATCGTCCGCCGTGAGTTCCCCAGCGCCGCCGGGCTGCTGGCCACCAGGCTGTTCGCCACCGGGCTGCTGGCCACCCGGTTGCTCGCCGCCAGGCTGCTCACCGCCAGGCTGCTCGCCGCCGGGTTCATCGCCACCGGGCTCTTCGCCGCCAGGCTCGTCGCCACCAGGGGTGTCCTTACCACCAGGAGTGTCCTTACCGCCCGGTTCCTCGGATTTCGACGGCGGCTCAGCGCTCGAAGACGAGGCACCCGGCTTCGGTTCCGCTGTCCCGCCGTCGTCGCCCTTGAACAAGAACAGCCACACTAAGACGCCGATCAGCGCCAACACCAGCACGGAAATCGCGATGATGATGCCAACACCAGGCCCACGACTGCCGCCTGGATTCTGCCCTTGCGGCGGCATTCCGCCGGGCGGCATGCCGGGCCCACCGTTCCAGCCCTGCGGACTGCCTTGGGCACCGTTCCAGCCCTGCGGCCCACTTTGGGCAGCATTCCAGTTCGGCGCACCCCCCTGGTTGTTCTGCCACTGCCCATGGCCTTGTGGCCCGGCAGGCGAATAGCCGGGAGAAGGCTGATTCCCCCACTGCTGCCCGCCATAGTTCTGCGGGTTTCCCTGGCCTGGGTATCTTGGTCCGCTCATCTAATCGTTTCTTTCTGTGAGACGCAGCCCGCCTCCGGGCCCATGCATATTCTGATCGCTATCGTTCCACCGCGATGATAGCTTTCGCTAGGCGCACCATCTCATCAATTTCGGCGTATCGACTCGACATCAGGAACGTGTGCCCCTGGGCTGCCTTCGGCGCGATGGCGCACGTGATCATCTTCGTTTCGCCCGTCGGGTTCGGGTTCAGATAGCAAGCCCCGCCATCGAACTGCTGCAAATCTTGCCGGCCCTCACTCATCTCCTCTGGGCTCGTGTTCGCGCCGACGGGAAAGAAGCTCATCTGCCTGTCACCGTCTCTGTACACAGGCTGCGAATGCCCGCCCGCTTCTTCAATGTGCAGCTCCCAGCTCTCCAGCTTCTCGGGCAGCATCTCGCGCAGGATGGCATACCCTTCCGTCATGGGGTCCGACGCGCTCGGGTCGTCACTCGGCGGCGCCTCCGACGCGGGCACGTCGGTGCTGGGAGCATCACTTGGCTCCGGTTCCGACGGTGCCTCCGTCGCCGATGGCGTTGGTTCGGCAGAAGGTTCGGGCGAGGGGTCGTCGTCGGTGGGCATGAATGCCCAGACCAGCAACCCGATGAGTGCAACGGCAAGCACGCCGATCACGATGAAATACGGGGTGCGGTTGGGCCGAGGTGCGTTGGGGGCTCCGGCGAAGCCGGGTGTTCCCGGTTGCGCAGGACCGGACATGGTAGGCCTCCTACCTTCGTGGTGTGACGGCGGCGCGCATCAAGGCGTCGTGGTACTCGCCAGCCTAACTGACGCGACGGCCACTGCAGCCACGCCTTCACCACGCCCGGTGAAGCCAAGACCGTCCGTGGTGGTGGCGGTGACCGTCACCCTGGCGCCCAGCGCAGCGCCCATCACCTCTTGTGCCTCCTGGCGCCGCCCTGCCATTTTCGGGCGGTTGCCGATCACCTGCACCGCGACGTTGACGATCTCGTAGCCTGCCTCACGCACGCGCTTGGCAGTCTCGGAGAGGAATTCGACGCCGCTCGCGCCCGCCCACTGCGGCTCGCTCGTGCCGAAGTTGCTGCCCATGTCGCCGAGCCCGGTGGCGGAGAACAGCGCGTCGCACATGGCATGCGCGGCGGCATCACCGTCGGAATGCCCCTCGAGGCCGCAGGGCTCGTCGGGGAATGTGAGGCCGGCTAGGTGCATCGTCGCGCCTTGGACGAGTTTGTGCACGTCGGTGCCAATGCCTACCAGCATGGTCAGCTCCTTGCCCGCCACATTGCCTCGGCCAGCACGAGGTCGAGCGGCTCCGTGATTTTCATGGCCTCGCGATCTCCTTCGACGAAAGTAATCGGCGCACCGACGAGCTCACAAGCTGACGCGTCGTCGGTCACCGCGACGCCGTGCTCCTGAACGTGGCGATGCCCGGCGCGCAGCACGTCGGTGACGAACCCTTGTGGGGTTTGGATGGCCCTAAGCTCTGCGCGGTCGACGACGGCGCTGCCGCCGTCGAGTATTCGCCGGATGGAGTCGATGACAGGCACGACTGGGATGACCGCCTGAGCGCCCGAGGCCACAGCCTGCATCACGGACTCCACGACGCGAACCGGAACGAGCGGGCGGGCCGCGTCGTGCACCAACACGACGGGGGCGTCCACCTCGCCCAGTCCGTTACGCACCGATTCGTCGCGCTCAGCGCCGCCGGACACAATGGTGAGCTCATCGACCCCAAGCAGCGCGGCGCGGAATTCGTCGAGGTACCCCGGATGGGCCACGACGACGATCTGCCCCACGCCTGCGCTACGCAGGACGTCGACGGATCGTCGCACCATCGGCACCCCACCGACATCGACAAGCGCCTTCGGCAGTTCATGGCCGAGCCTAGAACCAGAACCGGCCGCCACCACGATGGCGGCGACCGGTTGCACGCTGCGGTTGGTCATCTCAGGAAGCGAGAATCTCATCCAGTCGGGCTTCAGCCTTCTCGTTGTCGAGCTTGTTCGCGACGGCGACTTCTTCGACGAGAATGGTGCGCGCCTTGGTGAGCATCCGCTTCTCGCCAGCCGACAGGCCCTTGTCCTGGTCGCGGCGCCACAGGTCGCGGACCACTTCGGCGACCTTCAAGATGTTGCCGGAGTGCAGCTTCTCCATGTTCGCCTTGAAACGACGAGACCAGTTCGACGGCTCCTCGGTGTTCTTATCGCGCAGGACATCGAACACCTTCTCGAGCCCCTCTTCGTCGACGACGTCGCGGACGCCCACGAGATCAAGGTTGCATGCCGGGACGCGAACCACCAGGTCGTTTTGTCCGATGATGCGAAGGACGAGATACATGCGGTCTTCGCCCTTGATAGTGCGGTTTTCGATGTCCTCGATGACGGCCGTCCCGTGATTGGGGTAGACCACCGTTTCACCGATAGAAAAAGTCATATTGTTTTGGCCCCTTTCGCAGGCTATTCTACCAGACTTTTCCGCGTGTCTCCTTGGACAAATCTCAGGGAAGTGTGATTGAGTTCGCCCTCCGCGCGATTGCGTCTCGATGTGGCGGCCGAGGAACACCACCACCGATGGTTGAGTAGCCGCCCCCGCGCCCCCGATGGTTGAGTAGCGCCGCAGGCGGCGTATCGAAACCACACCCGAGATGCTTTCGACACGCGGGCTCCGCCCGCGGCTCAATCATCGATCCTGGCGCGCCCCCGGTGGTTGATTAGCGCCGCAGGCGCGTATCGAAACCCGGCCACACACTTCGATAAGGGCGACGAACGGTCGGGGCGACGAATGTTACTCGTTGCGGCTAGTATGACGGCCATCACCTATCGTTTCGGAAGGTTGCACCATGTTCGCTCGCGTACGGAAAGCAGCACTGGCCTGCGTCGCCGCATCTGCCATTGCTCTCACGGGCTGCACCGCCTCCGGGTGGCAGCAGAATGTGCCTCCTGCAGCTGGAGCTCAAGGCGAACTGGCTGTGACGCAAAGCAACGGCGCGGCCGCGAGTGAGAAGGCGCGCAACGTGCTGTTCGTCGTCGACGACGAGGGCAAGGGGCTGCTCGCGGGCACCGTCGCATCGGTAGACGGCACGGAAGTGACCGCCATTCACTACGCGCCGGAAATGCCGGACGGCTCCTTCGGCGAGCCCGGTCAGCTCGATTTCCAGGCCACCGTGGGTGCCCACGGGGCTGCGCGTTTCGAGGACGGGCCGGTCACCGTCGAGAATCCGGGCCTCACGCCCGGCCGCAACGCACGCGTGGTCATCGAGCTCAGCACCGGATCCATCCAGCTCGAGGTGCCGGTGTACGCCAACACGCACCCCGACTTCGAAAAGCTCTGGAAGAACACCCAGTCATAGCCTGCACGGCCGACGGGCAACGCCCGGCGGGAAGCCCGTCGCTCAGCCTTCGTACTTGTACCCCAGCCCGCGCACGGTGATGAGGCGCTCCGGCTTCGACGGGTCGCGCTCGATCTTCGACCGCAGCCGCTTGATGTGCACGTCGAGAGTCTTGGTGTCACCGACGTAATCGCTGCCCCAAATGCGGTCGATCAGCTGTCCCCTCGTCAGCACTCGTCCGGGGTTGCGCAGCAACAGCTCGAGCAGGTCGAACTCGCGCAGCGCAAACCGCACTTCCTTCCCGTCGACGTACACCTGATGGCGTTCGACGTCGATGCGCACTCCCCCCACCTCAACGACGTCGGGAACGAGTTCTTGGTCTTGCCCGCGACGCAGCACCGCGCGCACGCGCGCCACGAGCTCGCGGTGGCTGAACGGCTTGGTGACGTAATCGTCGGCGCCGAGCTCCAGACCCACCACTTTGTCCACCTCAGAGTCGCGGGCGGTGACCATGACGATGGCGACGTTCGACTGCGCACGCAGCTGCTTGCACACCTCGAGCCCAGGCATGCCGGGCATCATGAGGTCGAGCAGCACCAGGTCGGCACCGTGTTTGTCGAACTCCGCGAGGCCCTCGGCCCCGTCGGCCGCGGTGGCGACGTCGAAGCCCTCCTTCTGGAGCATGAACGTGAGCGCGTCGCGGTACGATTCCTCGTCTTCGATGATCAGAATGCGTGTCATTGATCTTGTCCTTCACCTTTCAGATCACTCGGGACGGGAAACCGCAGCGTGAACGTGGAGCCTTGCCCCAGGTTCGACCACACTGTAATGGTTCCCCCGTGTGCCATGACGATGTGGCGAACGATCGAGAGCCCGAGCCCGGTGCCGCCGGTAGATCGGCTGCGGCCGTAATCGACTCGGTAGAAGCGCTCGAAAATCCGCTCCTGGTCTTCCTTCGAGATGCCAATGCCGTTGTCAGACACCTTCACCTCGACGACTTCCTCACCGTTGTCATGCTTCGCGGTGATGCTCACCGCCACCCGCGCTCCCTGATCGGAGTAGTTGATGGCGTTTTGCACCAGGTTGGTGACGGCGTCGGTGAGCTCCCACTTGTCACCAGCGATCATGACATCCTGCAGATCACCGACGATGATCTGCACCCGTCGATCTTCCGCAGATTCGCGGCAATTGCTGATGGCATCCTCGACAACGTCGACCAGCGACACCGGCTCATGCGCGATGTTGGGCGCCGCCGACTGCAACCGCGACAAGTTGATGATCTGCGATACCAACTCCGACAGGCGTTTCGTCTCACGCTGCAGACGCACGGAGAAACGCTCGACGGCCGCCGGGTCGTCCTTCGCGGCCTCCACCGCCTCCGCGAGCACCCCGATCGCGCCGATGGGCGTCTTCAACTCGTGCGAGACGTTCGCCACAAAATCCCGACGGATCGCCTCCACCCGACGGGACTGGGCGTTATCAGACCCCAGCACCAGCAACTGATCCTCGTCGAGCTGACTGATCGACACCGTGAGCGACAGCGGCGGCTCGCCCGGAATCGCCTCCCGGCTGATGTCGCCAGAAAACTCCGAGCCAGACTGCCGCACATCCCGCGCCTGCTCGAGCAGTTGTTTGTAACCCAGCCGGGTGCCTTTCACCAGCGAAATATGCACCGCAGCCTCGTTGTGCCCGAGGAGCTCGTCGTGAGGACCAACTACGGCCGCCCCAATGGGCAACTGCGCAATGAGGCGCTCGACGAGCGGGTCGATCGTCGGATTGTTTTGCGCGAGCGCAATAGTGCGTCGACGAGACGCCCACACCAGCGCCACCACCGCTCCGGCGAGCAGCAACGCCAAGGCCGCCCCCACCAAGCCAGCGCCAACGTACGACATGGCAATGAGTCTAGTGCTCTGCCACTGCCCGTCGAATGCACCCAAATCCGTCACCAACCGTTCACACACTGTTCAACATGTCACCCCAGAATGGGAAGCTTGGATGGCTAGCGTGGACCGCTGTCCACCAGACTTCATTCAGCCCATAGCATTGAGTACGTCAACCAAGGAGATGCCATGCGAACCAGCTACCACGAAGAACTCGACGGGCTCCTGAAGAGCCTTCTCCACATGGCGGAACTCGTTGAGACCGCACTCGAGGAGAGCACTGCCGCCCTGTTCGAGGCCGACATCAACCGCGCTGAGGCCGTCATTAGCAACGATGCTGAGCTCGATCAGCTGCACGAGAAGCTCGAATACGAATGCCTGTCCCTGCTCGCCCTGCAGGCCCCCGTCGCCGGCGAGCTGCGTACCGTCGTGTCCGCCATCCGAATGGTCTTCGAGCTCGCTCGCATGGGCGACCTCGCCGCGCACATCGCGAAGATTGCCCGCCTCCGCTACCCCAACAAAGCGGTGCCGGCAAGCCTCGAACCCAACTTCCGCTCCATGAGCGAGATCGCGCTGAAGATGATCGACGTGGCGCGCGAGGCCCTCGCCAACCGCGACGCCCAAGAGGCCTACGGCCTGGCCGACATCGACACCAAGATGGACGACCTTCGTCGTGAACACTTCAACGTCCTGCTCGACGAGAACTGGAATGACGGTATCGCCGCTGCTGTGGATGTCGCGCTCATCGGCCGTTACTACGAGCGTTTCGCCGACCACGCCGTCGCGGTGGGCCGTCGCACCATCTACCTCATCACCGGCGAGGTCCCGGAGGGCGAAGACTGGCCGAATGCCTGATGCTTCAATCGTTGCAACGCCCGCATACACCCACCTGGTGATGCGGGCGTCTCGCATGGGCGGGTAGGGTGAAACTATGACTAACACGCTGATCCTGCTCCGCCACGGCGAGAGCGAATGGAACGCCAAGAACCTGTTCACCGGCTGGGTGGACGTCGACCTCAACGAGAAGGGCCTCGCCGAAGCCGAGCGCGGCGGCAAGCTCCTGAAGGACGAGGGCATCCTGCCCGACGTGGTGCACACTTCGCTGCTGCGCCGCGCCATCAAGACCGCCAACATCGCCCTCGACAACGCTGATCGTCACTGGATTCCCGTGAAGCGCTCCTGGCGCCTCAACGAGCGCCACTACGGCAAACTGCAGGGCCTCAACAAGACTGAGATCCGCGACCAGTTCGGCGAAGAACAGTTCATGCAGTGGCGCCGCAGCTACGACGTGCCGCCGCCGCTGATCGATGCCGACGGTGAGTTCTCGCAGTTCTCAGATGAGCGCTACGCCGACATCCCTGAATCGGAGCGCCCGCTCACCGAATGTCTCAAGGACGTCGTCGGCCGCATGCTCCCCTACTGGGAGGCCGAGATCAAGCCCGATCTCACCGCGGGCAAGACGGTGCTCGTCGCCGCGCACGGCAACTCGCTGCGTGCCTTGGTGAAGCACCTCGACGAGATCTCCGATGACGACATCTCGAGCCTCAACATCCCCACCGGCATTCCGCTGGTGTACGAGCTCGACGATGCTTGCAAGCCTGTCACCAAGGGCGGCCGCTACCTCGACCCGGAGGCCGCCGCTGCTTCCATCCAGGCCGTCGCCAACCAGGGCAAGAAGTAAGCCTCCAGCTATACCTGCCTTTTGACCGTTATCCTCCACGCCTGCACAAAATCCTCGAAATCCGGGGGTGTGCAGCTTCTCGTGGAGGATAACGGTCACTTTTTTGCGGTACCCCGGGGCGCACATGCCGGCGGGGGTTCAGCGACGGTGGGGAACTCCGCCGGCCGGCACTCTCAAAATTTCGACCGTTATCCTCCACGAGAAGCCGCGAGCCCCCTCAAAAACCAGATTTTCTTCGGGCGTGGAGGATAACGGTCATTTTCAGGTGGTCGCTGCTTCAGCACTGCTCACCGCGTAGGCTTGCGGTATGAAGACAGCAGTAGTGACAGGGGCAAGTTCAGGTATCGGCGCGGCAACCGCGCGGCTGCTCGCGCAGCACGGCCACAAGGTGATGTGCGTGGCCAGGCGAGCTGAGCGCGTCGAGGCTCTGGCGAGCGAGATCGACGGCATCGCATTCCCCTGCGACATCACCAACCCCGACGACGTGGCCCGCCTCGCGGAGGCCGTCGGGGATTCCCTCGACGTACTGGTCAACAACGCTGGCGGCGCGCTCGGCCTCGAAAATGTCGGCGAGGCGCGCCTGGAGCTCTGGGAACGCATGTACGCCACGAACGTGCTCGGCACCGCGCGCGTCACCCAAGCGCTCCTGCCTGCGCTCACGACGGCGACGGGCATCGTCGTGTTCGTCACCTCGATCGCCGCCGATGCCGGCTACGAGGGCGGCGCCGGGTACTGCGGCGCGAAGGCTGCGGAGCGCTCGATGGTGGAATCCATGCGGCTGGAACTCGTGGACACCGACGTGCGCATCACCGAGATTGCGCCCGGCCTCGTCGCCACCGACGAATTCTCGCTCACCCGTTTTGAGGGCGACGCCGACCGCGCCGCGAAGGTGTATGAAGGCGTGCCTGGCCCGCTGGTTGCGGAAGACATCGCCGACGCCATTTGCTGGATGGTCACTCGACCTCACCATGTGAACGTCGACCGCCTGACCATCCGGCCGCGCGCCCAGGCGAAGCACAAGATGCATCGCGTCGCCCAGTAGCGCGCTATTTCGTTACTCCGACGGCGCCTCGTCGTCGTGGTACTTCCCTCGGCGCTTGAGCTTGCGGAACACCGACGTCACCGGGTTGCGGGAGTCTTCCTCATCCACTGCGCCGGGAGGCTGATCCGCATCGCTGTCGTGGTCGTGGGAGGAGCGCACTCGGCGGAGCACCAGGTCTTGGAAAAACCGGGCTGACTTCTCCGATTCACCCCCGACGACGTGCCCGTCGTCCGTGGCCCAATCGATATCGCTGGCAACGCGCTCGCCGGTTCTAAGGTCGATCATGTCACCCAGATAGCGCAACACGACGGCGCTGGCCGCCGCCACCGGCACGGCCAGGAAGGCGCCGATGATGCCAAACCAGCCACCGCCCAACAACACAGCCAGGATGATCACGACGGGGTGCAGCTCCATCACGCGAGACTGCAGCACGGGCTGCAAGATATTGCCCTCCAGCTGCTGCACCAAGATGACGAGGCCGAGAACCAGAAGCGCCTGCACGACGTCGCCCGTCACCAACGCGACGAGCACGGCGACACCGCCTGCGGTGACAGCGCCAACGATGGGAATGAATCCGGCCATGAACGTGAGCACGGCGATGGGGAACGCGAGTGGCACTTTCATCAGCCACAAGCCGCCGCCGATGAACACGGCATCGACCATGGAGACAATCGCCTGCGTGCGGATGTACCCCGACAGGGTGTTCCACAGGCGCGTGAACAGTTCGGAGACGTGGAAGCCGCCGCGTCGCCCGACGACCGAGCGCGCCCAACCCACGAACTTGTGTCCGTCCTTCAGCATGAAGAACACGATCACGAGCGTCATAGCCAGTGTGACGAGGCCGCTGGATACGCTGCCGCTCACATTGAGCGCAATGCTCACGAGATCTTCAGAATGCCCCTGCAACCAGTCGGTGAGCTGACCTAGGTACTTATTGAGCTGTTCGTCGTGGATGTTCAGCGGCGGACCCGACGCCCAGTTCTGTACCTTACGGATGCCCTTCACCGTTTGATCGGCGAGCACCGGCCACTGGCTCACGACGCTCGGCGCGATCAAGCTCACCAGGCCACCAATGAGTCCTGCACCGAGCAGCAGGCTCACCAAAGCACCGATGCCGTGGGGTACGCCGATACGACGAAGACCGCTCACGACGGGATACAGCACCGACGCAACGAGTAACGCGAACAGCAGTGGGATGAGCGCCTCGCGCACCTGACCCAACGTCCAGAAGGTGAGGGCGATCGCGGCAGCCATGAGTAGGAACCGCCCGCACCACGCTGCGAACGCCTTCGCGCCTTCGCCGATCACGTCGGCTCGGTCGACTGGAGCGCGCGGGTTGGGAGCTGGGAGGGTTCCGTGGCCGTCAGGATCGACGGGCTCCTCGCGGCGTTTGCCGCTCATCTCCTGGCGCAGCTCGTCCAGCGAAAGCGGCTGTGTCGGTTCGTCCTCGTCGTAGCTCATCGGGCCTCCGTTCCGGAGCCTATGCTAGCTAATCGTCTGAGCGGGTAGCTGGGTATGCATCTCGATACGGGCCTTCGGCCCTACTCGATGATCGGGACCGAGCACTCGACGACCGGAGGCGGGCACTCGATGATCGGGACCTGGCACTCGATGACCGGACCGGCGGGCGGCACCGATGGTTGAGTAGCCGCCGCAGGCGGCGTATCGAAACCCACCGATAAAGAATGCGGGAACCCACCTATATAGGTGGGTTCCCGCATTCTTTATCGTCAGATCGAACTGCGACGGGTCAGTCGGCCATTGCGATGAGGGCCTGGCCGCCCTGGACCGCGTCGCCCTTCTCCACGAGGATGGTCTCGATCTTGGCGGCCTTGGGCGCCGTGATCTCGGTCTCCATCTTCATTGCCTCGAGCACCAGCACGACGGTGCCGGCCTCGACTTCCTGGCCTTCCTCCACCAGGATGCGGCTCACCGAACCGGCGAGCGGCGCGGTAATGGCGCTCGCGCTCGACGCGGGCATCGATGCCTTGGTGGGGATGGGGTTCGAGCCACCATTGACGCCGATGACCACCGGCCCCAATCCCTGGCGCTCCTCTTCCTGCACCTCGACGTCGATCTCGTACTCCGTCTTGTCGACGGTCACCTTCAACTTCATCATTGCCTACTCTCGGACTGTCAACGAATGTGGGGTACGGAACGGTTGTGCACACGCCCACGCGCTGCTGCCGCCCAGCTCTCCTGGTGACGGAAGCGCACCGCACGCACCTTGGCCTTGTGGCCCATGTACGCCGCAATCGCGGCGCCAATCACCACGAGGTGCTCCTCGGGGATCTTCTTGTCGGAATTCAGAGCAGCGAGCTGCGCCTCCACGGAGGCCAGACGCTCGGTGAGTGCCTGCACCTGCTCTTGAAGTTCCTTCACGGATACATCAGACATCTGCGTGCTCCGATCAGGCCGGGCCCAGGCCGTGCTTCTTGGCCGGACGAATCTCGCGCTTGCCGACGAGGATCTCGAGCGCCATCGCGACCTCGCGACGCGTGTCTGCGGGGTCGATGATGTCGTCGACGAGGCCACGCGCTGCCGCCATGTACGGCGTCGAGAAGGTCTCGCGGTATTCCTCCACGAGTTCTGCGCGACGAGCCTCCTTGTCTTCGGCAGCCTCGATCTCCCGACGGAATACGACGTTGGCAGCGCCCTCGGCGCCCATCACGGCGATCTCGGCCGTCGGCCACGCGAACACCTTGTCAGCGCCCAGGTCCTTCGAGCACATCGCGAGGTAGGCGCCGCCGTAGGCCTTGCGCATGACCACGGTGATCTTCGGCACCGTCGCGGCGGAGTAGGCGTAGAGCATCTTCGCGCCGTGGCGGATGATGCCGCCGTGTTCCTGCGCGACGCCGGGCAGGAAGCCGGGCACGTCAACGAGGTTCAGCAGCGGGATGTTGAACGCGTTGCAGAAGCGGATGAACCGCGACGCCTTGTCCGACGAGTCGATGTCGAGCACGCCCGACATCACCGACGGCTGGTTGGCGATGATGCCCACCGTGCGGCCGTTGATGCGGGAGAAGCCGACGACGATGTTCATCGCCCAGCCGGCCTGGACTTCGAGGAAGTCGCGGTGGTCGACGATCTCAGCGATGACGTCGCGCACGTCGTAGCCCTTATTGCCCTGGACGGGGATGATGTCGCGGATCTTCTCGTTGGGCTCCACCACGTCGTCGGGATCGACGATCGGCGGTTCCTCGGAGTTGTTCTGCGGCAGGAAGCTCAGCAGCTTCTGGGCGATGAGAATGGCCTGCTCGTCATCGTCGGCGACGAAGTGCACGACACCGGAGCGTCCCATGTGCGCGTCGGCTCCGCCCAGGTCATCCTGGGTGACTTCCTCGCCGGTGACCTGCTTGATCACGCCGGGGCCCGTGATGAACATGTGGGCCTTGCGGGTCTGGATGATGAAGTCGGTCAGCGCCGGGGAATAGGCCGCGCCACCGGCGCAGGGACCGGAGATGATAGAGATCTGCGGCACTGCACCTGACAGCAGGACGTTCTGGTAGAACACCTTGCCGTAGCCAGACAGCGAGTCGATACCTTCCTGGACGCGGGCGCCGCCCGAGTCGTTGATGAAAATGAACGGGGTGCCGGTTTCCAGCGACGAGTGCAGCGCCTCTGCCACCTTGATGGAGTGCGCCTCACCAGCGGAGCCACCCATGACGGTGAAGTCCTGGCTGGCGACGTGTACGGGCCGGCCGTACACGGCACCGGTTCCGGTGACCACACCGTCGGCGGGCATGTTGGCTTTGTCCATGCCGAAGGTGGTGGTGCGGTTGCGACGGAACGCGCCGACTTCCTGGAAGGTGCCGTCGTCGAGCAGCTTGCCCAGCCGCTCGCGAGCGGTCATCTTGCCCTTGGCGCGCTGCTTCTCCAGCCTTGCCTCGCCGCCGCCGGCCTCAACCTCAGCGCGGCGTTCCTTCAACTGTTCGAGGCGTTCAGCCATCGTGTATTCGTGAACCATGCTCATGCTCCTCAGGCGGGCTCAACCGTGACGCTGTGTTCGCGTCCGGCCAGCTTGACGTTGTAGTTGACGGGTGCGGTGATGCCCTGCGCGGGGCCTGCGGCCTTGGCTCGCTCGGCAGCCAGCTGCTCGGGCGACTTGGCGACGCTCTTCGGGCCCTCTGCACGGGTGGCGAGGAATTTCGCGGCCACGTTCGGGAACATGGCGTGCGTGAGCACGTCCTCGTCGGTGCCGTCGAAGCCTTCGAGCCCCTTCGCCTCCTCCGTGAGCTTGTCCCACTCGGGTTCCAGCAGATCGGCGGGGCGCACCGTGATCTGGTCCTTCTTGGCCTGCGCCTTCGCGAGCTCGATCACCTCGGGGTTGCGCTCGCCCAGGCATTCGCCGTAGTAGCCGAGCATCAGGTCGGCAAACTCGCCGGTCATCACCTTGTAACGACCCATGAGGACGTTGAACACAGCCTGCGTGCCGACAATCTGCGACGACGGAGTCACCAGCGGCGGGTGCCCTGCGTCGGCCTTGACGCGCGGAACCTCGGCCATCACTTCGTCGATGCGGTCGCCAGCGCCCTGCGCCTTGAGCTGCGACTCCATGTTGGAGAGCATGCCGCCAGGAATCTGGGAGCTGAAGATGCCGGTATCGACGAGCGTCTTCGACTCGAACTCCGCGTACTTCGGGCGCACGCCCTTGAAGTGGTCGCGGATCTTCACGAGGCGGTCCATGTCCAAGCCGGTCTCGTAGCCGGTGTCTTCCAGCATCTCGACGAGCGACTCGGTGGGGTTGTGGCCGGGGCCGAGCGACATCGACGAGATAGCCGTATCGACGACGTCCGCGCCAGCCTCGATGGCCTTCATCAGCGAAACGAGGGTGACGCCGGTGGTGGAGTGGCAGTGGACGTTGATCTGCACGTCGCCGTAGGTGTCCTTGATGCCCTTGACGATGTCGTAGGCGGGTTGCGGCTTCAGCAGGGCGGCCATGTCCTTGAATGCGATGGATTCTGCGCCCATGTCGATGAGCTGACCAGCCAACTTGATGTATCCCTCGACGGTGTGCACCGGAGAGATCGTGTAGCAAATCGTGCCCTGAGCGTGCTTGCCCGCGTCGCGCACAGCCTGCATCGCACGCGCCATGTTTCGAGGGTCGTTCAGCGCGTCGAAGACGCGGAAGACGTCCATGCCGTTCTCGGCTGACTTCTCCACGAACTTGTCGACGACATAATCCTCGTAGTGGCGGTAGCCCAACAGGTTCTGCCCACGCAGCAGCATCTGCAGCCGCGAGTTCGGCATCAGCTTGCGGAACGTGCGGAGACGCTCCCAGGGATCTTCGTTCAGGAAGCGGATGCACGCGTCGTACGTCGCACCGCCCCAGCATTCCACGGACCAGTAACCGGCCTTATCAATGTCTTCACACGCATCAACCATGTCCTCCATGGCCATGCGAGTTGCCATCAAACTCTGGTGCGCGTCACGGAGGGCAAGCTCGGTGACGCCAATCTTTCGCGCACTCATGCGTACTATCCAACCATGCCGCCCAAGGTTCTTAATAGGGACCCCTGACACGAAGCAGCCACCGCCCGTTTGATAAACTTCGGGAGCATATTCTGCCCATTCTCAGACGCACCCGGTGTGCAGCAACCACTAGTAGCGACTATGCCAGCGCCGAGCTCATAGTCTGTGGCTCTGTACATCGCCGGACTGGGCGCAGTTACCGTGATTTCCGCACGGTTGCTGGGCCGCGGCACTACCTGATGGAGAGGTAACACTATGCGCATCGCAGTCCCCACTGAAGTCAAGAACAACGAGTTTCGCGTAGCCATCACCCCCGTCGGTGTGGCTGAGCTCGTGCACCACGGCCACGAGGTCTTCATCCAGCAGGGGGCAGGCGAGGGCTCGGGCATCTCGGACGAGGAATTCGCCCAGCAGGGCGCGACGATCGTCGAAGGCGCCCAAGCTACCTGGGAATCTGGCGAGATGGTTCTGAAGGTGAAGGAGCCTGTCGAATCGGAGTACGGCTTCCTCCGCGACGACCTCACACTCTTCACTTACCTGCACCTGGCCGCAGACCGTCGGCAAGCTGAGGCCCTGTTGGATGCAGGCACCACCGCAATTGCATACGAAACCGTGCAGCTGCCAAACCGGATGCTGCCGCTGCTGTACCCCATGTCGGAGATTGCCGGCTGTCTCGCCCCACAGGTGGGCGCACATGCCATGATGCGCCCGCAGGGCATGGCAGGCATGCTGCTGGGTTGCGTGAGCGGTGTGAAGCCGGCGAAGGTCGTCATCCTTGGCGGTGGCACCGTTGGCCAGAACGCCACCAACATCGCGCTCGGCATGGGCGCCGACGTCACTGTCCTCGATACTGACTTGGAAAAGCTGCGCACCACGTTCTGGCGGTTCAACAACCGGGTGCAAGGCATTGCCTCGTCGAAGCTCACAGTGCGGGAGCAGGTGTTGTCAGCCGACCTCGTTATCGGCACCGTGCTCATTCCTGGCTCCAGGGCTCCCAAGCTCGTCACCAACGACATGGTGGCTGACATGAAGCCCGGCTCCGTGCTGGTCGACGTCGCCATCGATCAGGGCGGCTGCTTCGAAGACTCGCGTCCGACGACCCACCAGGATCCGATGTTCCAGGTACACAACAGCACGTTCTACTGCGTCGGCAACATGCCAGGCGCGGTGCCCAACACTTCGACGTGGGCACTCACCAACGCGACGCTCCCCTACGTCATGCACCTGGCGGAGAAGGGCTGGCAACAGGCCATGCGCGACGATCACGCTCTCGCGCTCGGCCTCAACACCCACGCCGGCAAGCTGTTCGTGCAGGGAGTCGGTGACGCCTTCGACATGGACGTCACCCCACTGAATGATGCCCTGGCTTGAGGGGACGAGACGATGCCCTACAGATAGATCAAGTTGGTGGTGGGCAGACGAGCCACCAATTTGATCTATCCTTGCTGATCCGCGCCTGGGCTCGGCGAGGTGGGCATCCGAAAGGCCTAGCCACCGTCGCGGTTGTAGGGCCGACTTCGCCCGCGCGTGCTACGGGCGTGCTCCTCCCGTAGGTTAGGGGCATGCGGCATGAACAGCAGACGGTGCAGGGCTCCACGTGGCGAATCCAGGTGCTTGGCGAAGCACTCGTACGGTTTGAGTGGGACGCGGACGGCGTCTTCGTCGATGCCCCCACCCAGGTGGTAACCGACCGCCCGGTCGAGCACACGTCGATGGTGGTCGAGGAACGCGGCGACGGTGTGCAGATCATCACGGAGGCGTTCCAGCTGGATTACGACGGCGCCACGCCCAGCGCTGCCGGGCTCACCGTCCGGGCTCGATCGAATTACCATGCGATCTGGCGCTTCGGCCAACCCTTCAAGAACCCCTTCGCGCGGCTGTTCAACAAGCCCATCAACCTCGGCGGCACCACGCGCACGCTCGACACCGTCGACGGGCGCTGCGAGCTCGACGACGGCATCGTGAGCGATCTCGGCATCAGCGTGCTCGACGATTCGGCGTCGTTCCAAGTGCTCACAGGCGACGAGTTCGTCGCGCCGCGCGAGGGGCACGTCGATCAGTATGTGTTCGTCCACGATCGCGATCACGCGGGTGCGCTGGCTGATTTTGCCCGGCTGACCGGCCCCACGCCGCTCATTCCGCGGTACGCGCTCGGCAACTGGTGGAGCAGGTTCCATCGCTACTCAGCGGATAGTTACAACGAGCTCATGAACACGTTCGAGCGCCACGAGCTGCCGTTTAGCGTCGCCGTCATCGATATGGATTGGCACATCACCGACGTGGAGCGCCGCTTCGGGCACGGCTGGACGGGCTACACCTGGAACCGCGAGCTCTTCCCCGACCCGGAGGCGTTCCTGCAGGGCCTGCACGAGCGCGGGCTGGCGGTGTCGCTGAACGTTCATCCCGCTGACGGTGTCCGGGCCTTCGAGGATGCGTACCACCGGGTGTGCGAGATGGTGGGGCAAGAACCGGGCGACGAGTTACCCGTCGATTTCAATCTCGCTGACCCTGCGTTTAGGAGGGCGTACTTCGAGGCAGTGCATCACCCGTTGGAGGCGCAGGGCGTCGATTTCTGGTGGATCGATTGGCAGCAGGGCTCCGTCGCGCGCAGCGGCATGGACCCGCTGTGGCTCCTGAACTACTTCCACACGGTGGATATGGCGCGACGGGGTCAGCGCCCGCTGGTTCTCTCCCGCTACGCGGGCCCGGGGTCGCATCGCTTCCCCGTCGGGTTCTCGGGCGACGTGGTCTCGTCGTGGGCGTCGCTGGCGTTCCAGCCTGAGTTCACGGCGACGGCTGCCAACATCGGCTACGGCGTCTGGAGCCACGACATCGGCGGGCACCTGCTGGGTGTGCGCGACGATGAGCTTGCGTTGCGCTGGTTGCAGTTTGGGGTGTTCTCCCCCATCAACCGGCTGCATTCCAGCAACGACGAGTTCTCCCGCAAGGAACCGTGGCAGTACCGCGACGATGTGAGCGACGTGATGGGCGCGTTCCTGCGGCTCCGCCACGCGCTGGTGCCGTACCTCTACTCAGAGTGGGCGGACGGCACCCCGCTGCTGAAGCCCATGTACCACGCCTACCCTCTGAGCGAGGGTGCCTACGACGTGCCGAACCAGTACCTGTTCGGCAGTCAGCTCATCGTCGCCCCTGTGACCTCTCCGGTGGACGATGTCACCCAGCTCGCGGCCACGCACACCTGGCTTCCCGAGGGGCGGTTCGTCGACGTGTTCACTGGGTTGCGGTACGTCGGAGGCCGGTATGTGACGATGCATCGGGATGTAGAGTCCATCCCCGTGCTCGCGCGCGATGGGGCGATCATCCCGCTGGCGGCGCGCGGCACCCGCCCCGCGGACCTGCCGGAGCACTTCGACGTGTGGGTGGCCCCCGGTGCCGATGGCAGCTACACGCTGGTGGAGGATGACGGGGCCCTCGACCCCGCGACAGTCACGACGCGCATCACCTGGCACGATGCGACGCGCACACTCACCGTCGACGTACCCACGGGCGCCACCCACATTCTGCCCGAGACCCGCACCTGGCGGGTTCGGCTGCTGGGCGGCGGCATCGACGAGCTGCGCGAGGCCGGCGTGACGCTACGCACCTCGCCGCTGGAGTGGACCGCACCCGAAGTGGTGGCCAACGACGACGTGCGCGCCCGCTGTCAGGTGATCTTGGAGCGCGCGCAGACGGCCGTCGCTCACAAACACACCGCGGCACGCATTCTCGACGAGGCCTCGTCGCCGCTGCGCGCGGTGCAGGCATTGCGCGAGACCCCGGTCCGCGGCGCAACCCCCGACGAGGTGACCCGCCTACCGGAACCCCTCGTCGCGGCCCTTGCCGAGGTGCTCACCGCGTCCGCGTGATCAGCTCCGGTGGGTTGGTAGCCGCCGGCCCCACCACCGGTGGTTGCGTAGCGCCCGTAGGGCGCGTATCGAAATCACTCCCTGCGTCTCGATACGGCCCTTCGGGCCTACTCGACGGTCGGCGCAGGGCGGCCCGTGCGCCCCGGTGGTTGAGTAGCGAGCGAAACTCGCGTATCGAAATCACTCCCTGCGTCTCGATACGACCCTTCGGGCCTACTCGACGGTCGGCGCAGGGCGGCCCGTGCGCCCCGGTGGTTGAGTAGCCGCCGTAGGCGGCGTATCGAAACCACACCGCATCTCGATACGGCGACTGTGTCGCCTACTCGATGATCGGGGATAAACGCCCGCCGCCTACTCGATGATCGGGTGAGGCCCACCCGGCGGTTGAGCCGGCCCGAAGGGCCGTGTCGAAACCCCGGGCTCCCCCCGGCCTCAGGACTGCTGCTTCTTGGCTTCCTCGAGGAGCGCGTCGATGTCGAGCTCCTTGATCTGCTCGATCAGGGAGTCGAGCTGCTTGCCGCTCAGCAGGCCGGACTGGCGGAACACCAGCTGGCCCTTACGGAACCCCATGATGGTGGGGATGGACTGGATCTCGAGCGCAGCGGCGAGATCTCGGGCATCCTCGGTGTCAACCTTGGCGAACACGACGTCGGCGTGGCGCTCGGAGGCTTCCTCGAAGATCGGGCCGAATCGCTTGCACGGGCCACACCAATCAGCCCAGAAGTCGACGAGCACCACCTCGTTGCCCTCGACGGTGGACGCGAAGTTCTCGGTGGTCAGTGCCGTGGTGGCCATACGTAGTCCTTCCCTACTTGATTACTCTTCCTACCAACGTGCAGCGAGCCTAGTTCATTCCCGATTGGCAACTAATTGAGCGCGAGGATGCGTCGGAATGGCAGCGGCACCCGGATTTCCTCTCGCCGCGCTCGGTCGGCAAGATGCTCGACCGCCGCATGCGCGCGCGCCGCATCGTCGGTAGCGCGCAGCCCCGCCAGGAGCAGTTCGGCGTCGCTACGGTTGCGCACCGTGAAGTAGAACTTGGCGCGCGCGTCCTCCGCCTTCTGCAGCCCGGCGTACCGCAGCAGCCGCACTGCGCGAAACTCAGTCTGCCCCGGCACGTGCGGAAAACGCCGCAGAATACGCACCAGCGACGACATCTCCTTCGCATCGTCGAAGTTCAGGGGGCGCATCGACGGGGTCAGCGCGGCGAACATACCTCCCGGGCGCAGCACTCTGGCGACTTCCGACAGCATCAACATCCGGTTCTCGTTGACCGCGAGCCCCATGTCGCTCACCACAGCGTCGAAGGTTGCCGGCCCAAACGGCAGATAGTTCACATCGCCTTGCACGAGCTCGCGCCGGCCCCGTCGCTGGGCAACCTCGATGGCGCTGGCGGACCAGTCGACGCCTACCACCATCCGCCCATCTTGGGCCACCTCTTCTAACATCGCGCCAGATCCGCACGCGAGCACCAGCACCCGCTTGGCGGTGACGGATACCGCACGCCCCAACCACTGGTACGGGGTGTGTTCACCGCCGAAACTGCGCGAAAGCACCTCCTCAATGGCGCCGGGGCGACGGTTGAGTAGCCAGTGCAGCGTTTGATCGTTCACGTCACAGCACCGTGACGAACAGCAGTTCGGCATCGACGGGTGAAATCTCGAGCTCATGCTCCCCCACGCGGACGCCCAAGCCGTCGACGACGCGCTCCAACTCTGCGCCGGGCAGCACCCCAGCCTCGAGGAGCACCGAGAAAGATCCGCGGCTAGCTTGGAGATGTTCACTCAGCCGAATGACACGCAAGTTCGTAGCGCCTTGTCGCGAGGCTTCAGCGAGGGTCATCACGTCGTCTTCGGGGGCATCGGAGACGGTGATGCCCAGCTCGTCGAGCGCTGGAATGGGGTTACCGAAAGGGGAACGTACCGGATCGTCGATGATGTTCACCAGGCGCTGCTCGACGTCGAGCGAGATCACGTGCTCCCAGCGACAGGCCTCGTCGTGCACTTTCTCCAAGTCCAGCCCGATCACGTCCGTAAGGAGGCGTTCTGCCAGTCGGTGCTTGCGCATGACGCTTCTCGCCAGGGCACTGCCCTCGTCGGTCAGTTTGATGGTGCGGTCGGGCTGCACGACGAGTAATCCGTCGCGTTCCATGCGGGCGACGGTCTGTGACACCGTCGGCCCGGATTGATGCAGCCGCTCCGCAATGCGGGCACGCAGAGGCGCGACGCCCTCCTCGAGGAGTTCGTACACCGTCCTCAGGTACATCTCGGTGGTGTCAATCAGATCGCTCATCGATAGTCATCATAGACTTTCAGCGCGCCTCCATGGACGGGTTTCAGAGCACTCGCTCTCCCCGGTGCCACACCTGGCGGAGGATGCCGTCGTCGTCAACGAGGCACACGTCGGCACGTTTCCCGACGGCGATCTCGCCCACATCGTTTAGCCCATGGAATCGCGCCGGGGTCGTCGCCGCCATGGCCGCAACGTCGGGAATGGAGATGCCGACGGTGCTCACGCAGAACTGGAACGCGTCGGCCATGGTGAGCGTGCTGCCGGCGATGGCACCCTCCGAGCCGTCGTCGGTAGTCAGCCTGGCAACACCGTCGCGCACCTCCACATCGAGGTTGCCGAGCAGGTAGCGCCCGTCGTCGGCGCCGGTGGCGCTCATCGCGTCGGTGACGAGCCCGATGCGGTGCGCGCCGGCTGCGTCGTGAGCCATGCGGATGACGTCGGGGTGGAGGTGCACTCCGTCGCAGATGAGTTCGACGAGGACGCGTTCGTCGTGCAGCAGCGCGGGCACCGGCCCGGGCACGCGGTGGTGAATGCCGTTCATGGCGTTGAACAGGTGCGTGGCGACGGTGGCTCCCGCCGCGATGGAAGCGTTGCAGACGTCGGCATCGGCGTTGGAGTGCCCGAATGCGACGGCGACGCCCGCCTCGACGAACTGCTGGATCGCCTGCATCGCGCCCTCGCGTTCGGGGGCCATGGTGATCATCCGTAGCGCAGGCCCACCGGCGTCGATGAGGCGCTGAACGCTGGCGGGATCCGGGTCGAGGAGCAGGTGTTCGGCGTGAGCGCCCTTCTTTTCGGGCGCGAGGAACGGGCCTTCGAGGTGGATGCCGTCGATGACGCCTTCCTCGGTGAGCTGCCGTAACACTTCCTCCTGCGCCACCAGATCGTCGACGGAGAGCGTGACGGTGCTGGCGAACAGCGTCGTGGTGCCTTTCGAGAGGTGGAAGGCGCGGGCGCGACGGTTGGCGTCGAGGTCGGGGGTGCCGAAGCTCACCTGCACGGCGCCGTGGCAATGGGTGTCGACGAAGCCGGGGACGGCCCACAGCGGCATCGCGTCGGGGGCGCCGTCGGAGATGTCGACGATGCGGTCACCGTCGATGGTGATCCTCGCGTCGGCGACGACGCCTTGCGCGGATACGGCCTTCTGCACCACAAAACTCTGCATTGCTCCATTCAAACAGGCTGCCCGGCTGTTGAGCACCAATTGCAACGAAATGAGCAAGTGGAATGATGGGGGCATGCAGATTCCCCACCACCTTCTTCCGCACGATGGCAGATTCGGCTCTGGGCCGGCGAAGATTCGCGACGAGGCCCTGGCCTACCTGGCCTCCCGTAACGACCTGCTGGGCACCTCGCACCGCCGGCCCCCGGTGAGGGAGCTCGTCGGGGATGTGCAGGCCATGTTGGCCGAGCTGTACGCGATGCCCGACGGCTACCAGGTGGTGCTCGGCAACGGTGGGGCAAGCGCGTTTTGGGATATTGCGGCGTGCTCGCTCATCGAGCGGCGCTCCTCGCACGCGGTGTTTGGGGAGTTCAGCCGGAAGTTCGCGCAGGAAACCGCGAATGCGCCGTTCTTAGACAAGCCCGACGTGGTCGAGGCCCCCGCTGGCTCAATCGTGCTGCCCGAACTCACCGGTGCCGACGTGATGGCGTGGCCGCACAACGAAACTTCCACCGGCGCGATGGCTCCGGTGCGGCGACTCGGCGACGGCTTGATGCTCGTCGACGGCACCTCGGCCGCCGGCGGGGCAAACGTCGATCTCACCCAGACAGACGCCTACTACTTCTCTACCCAGAAGAGCTTCTCGGGCGACGGCGGCATGTGGCTCGCGTTCCTCTCCCCCGCTGCGCTCGAACGCGCCGAAGCCATCACGCAAACCGGCCGCTGGCTACCGGGGATACTCGATCTGGGCGCTGCTGCCAAGCAATCCAGCAAACAGCAGACGGTGAATACGCCATCGGTGGCTACGTTGCTGCTGCTGCAGGCGCAGCTGCGCTGGATGCTGGAGCTCGGCGGCATGGAAGCCATCGACGCGCGCTGCCGACGCAACACCTCCATCGTGTACGACTGGGCTGAACAGCACAGCTTTGCTCGACCCTTCGTCGAGAATCCCGACGAGCGCTCCACCGTCGTCGCCACCATCGAACTCGACGAGAGCATCGACTCCGCGTTCCTGATTTCGCAGCTGCGCGATAACGGCATCGTCGACGTGGACCCGTACCGCGGAGTGGGGCGCAACCAGCTCCGCATCGCAGGCTTCCCCTCGATCAGCCCTGAGGATGTCGAGGCCCTCGTGAACTGCCTCAACTTCCTGATCGAGCGCATGTAACTGTGAAACAACAGGGGCGGGGCTGCGCAAGATGCGCAGCCCCGCCCCTGTGGGTTTCTCCCCGCAGACTCAGTGTCAGCGGCGGGTGAGCGTGAACACGTCAGAGCGGTGTACGCCCAGGCCATCGCCGTACTGTACTGCAACCCGCCACTTCAAGGTTCCAGCACTGTAGCGACCGTACGTGAGCGGGATCACGTAGGACCCGTCGGCCTTGGTGGCACGAACCTGCGACCTCGACCATGTGCCATTGGGCAGCTGCACCTCGGTCCAAACCCTCGCGTTGGCCTGCGAATCGGCGTGGCCCCACACATAGGTAACCGCACCCACGGCCTTCACACCTGCCGAGCGTGCAATCGGCTTGGCGTACCGGCGCTGCACCATCGGCGCGGACACAACCTGCTGCTTGCCTGCGTCGTCACGAACGACGACGCGCCATACGTAAGCTTGGTTGCTATTTCGCCCGTACGTCAATGGGATCACGTACTGACCGTTCTTGTCGGTCTTCCGAACCTGCGATGTGGACCACTTGCCGTTATCGAGCAGCACCTGGGTAGCTACCGTCGCGGGCTTCTTCCCACCGGAGACCTTGCCCCAAGCGTTCGAGTGCCAGCCCACCATAGACTTCGACGCCACCTTGGCAGTCAGCGAGACCTCGTCAGGCTCCGGCTCCGACTCCGGGGCAGGATCGTCGGTCAACTTGATGCCGACGATCACCGGGTCGTGGTCGGAGGAACGGAACTCGTCGGGGGCGTACAGCCGCTGTTCTGCCTGCTGCTTGAACTTCATCGTGTAATCGGTGAGCGGCAGCTCGTCGGAGTTGATGTGCCAGTCGGCAGCACCGACGACCTTCTCCGTCAGCGCTGCGTTGGACAGCGCGTAGTCGAGGTAGCCGAGCTGACCGTTGAAGACGTAGGAGTACGCCTTCTCGCCCTGGAACTTCTTGGCGAGATCGGTGAATCCGGCCTTCTCGAAGGTCTGAATCGGATCCTCGTGGTCGTAGCTGTTGAGGTCACCAATCACGAGGAGGTGTTCAGACTTCTCCACGCCAATCTTGTCGCCAGTGAGCCAGTCGCTCAGCGCCTTGACGGCCTCGGTGCGGGTCTCCTGGCAGTTACCGACGAGCGGCTGCAGGGTGGCTTCCGACGAGTCGCCGCAGGCCGAGCCCTTCGACTTCAGGTGGTTCACCGCGACGGTGACCGTCTTGCCGCTGGTCTTCTCCTTGAAGGTCTGCGCGAGCGCGGGGCGGTTCTTGGTATCGTCGAAGCGCGAGTCCTCGGCGCTGGTGAGCGTGTCGAACTCGCCGACGAGCTCCACCTTGCCCGGCTGGTAGATGAACGCGGTGGTGATGGCGTCGGTGCCGATCTTGCCGGTTTTCAGCGCGGCCCACTTGCCCGGCTCGCTCGCGGCGTTGAGGGCGCCCACCAGCGTCTCGACGGCGGTGCCGTTGTTCTCGATTTCGTTCAGGCCAATGACTCCTGCGTCGAGCTTGTTCAGTGCTGCGACGATCTTGTCTTGCTGGCGCTTGAGTTCCTCCGAAGTCTCCGCGCCGCGTGCGTTCTTGTCCTGCGAGCTCAGCGTGGTGAAGTAGTTCAGCACGTTTGCGCTTGCCACCTGCAGGTCGCCACCCACCTGGGGCACGTCGGGGCGCTTGTTAACGTTATCGATCGTGCCCGCCTGCGTGGGCTGCAGCGCCCAGTTGTCGAAGCGGTAGTCGAGGATGCCTGCAACGCCGTTAATCTGGTCGCCCGCACGGAACAGGTTGTCCATAGTGAGCGGCTCAAGCGTGGCGGGGTGGATCGCGGGCGAGGGGTTCTGGTTGCTGCGGCCATCGTCGATGAGCACACGGTTCGCCGTGTTGTCGTCGAGAATCTTGGCGGCCTCGTCGCTCGACGCGTGCGCCAACGCGGTGGGCTGGAACTGGCGCTCTGGGCCGACCGCAATCTGACCGTACCGCCCGAACTGGTAGAGCTCGAGGACGGTGAGCGGCTTCGCGAACGTCACGAGCATGCCCTCGTACTTCTCGAACTCCGTGTTCGGGAAGTCGATCACGGTCGGCTCAGGCAGCTGAGCGGTGCCGCACTTGGCGCCCTTCGTCACCTTGACCTGCGTCATCGAGTAGTGCTCGCCCGCAGTGCCGGTGACGGCAACCTTGTCTCCGACGCTGACCTCGCCCACGCTCTTTCGCTCGTCGTAAACGAAGATGCCGTCGGAGGTGGCGTCGTTGTCGTCGCCTTCATCCTGGAGGTAGAAGCCGTTGAAACCACCCTCTTGGAAATCGCCTACGACGGTGCCACGGATCGTCACTGCCTTGCCACTCAGGGGCGTCTCGTCGCCATCACCCTGCACGGCACCGATCTTGGTGACATCCGCAGTGCAGAGATCCGACGGCTCGGGCTCCGGCTCAGGCTCGGGCTCCGGGTCGGGCTGGGGGTCCGTCGGAGTCGACGTGCCGTCCATGGTGTGCGCACCGAGACCGTCGAAGGTGTCCTTGGGCTGCTTCTCCCATTCCACCGTGACATCGAACGCGTCGTCGGGGTTCGTGTCGCCGGCGGTGACACTCGGCTTACGCACCAGCGTGACGTCGGCGCCCCACTTCTCCGTGCTTCCAATCTGGCCAATCGAATCGACGACCGCGCCGCCCTTCTTGAGCACGAGGATGTCGTCGCCGTTGAAGTTGGTGATGGCGCCCTGTGCCTGGCCCTTACTCTTCAGCTCGGCCCCAGCCTGAGCGTTCACAATGACGTGAGTGGTACCGGGGGCAAGCTCTCCTTGCAGCTTCATGGTGTTGTTCGGCGACGTCTTGCCATTGGTGTATAGCTCGATGCTGTACTGGCTGAGGTCGACGGCCGACTCGGTGCCGTTGTAGATCTCGACCGCCTTGTTGTTGCTCGATCCCTCGACGTATTCGCTGATGATGAGGTCGGTGGCTGCTGCATTCGCGCTCGTCGGAAGCAGCCATGAAGCTGCCATGACGCTCGTAGCAAGCAGTCCGGCCACGGTCTTTCGTCCTGGACGCACGTTGTCAATCCTTCGCTAGCAATGGTCGTTGCTGACAGCCCACCGGTTGGGCCTACCTGCAAACTATTGCCTGGGAGTGTCACCTCGAATGGCGAGAAGATGAACAGCAGGTAACGTCACCCAAGCTCAGGAGCGGGAAAAGAAGGTGACTAGGCCCGCAGCAACCCCAACGACGCCCGCCAGGATGAGTGCCACCATCGTGATGGTGCTGCGAGGCTTAGCCTCCTCGTGCGTCTGTTCTTGCTCCTGCGTTGCACTCGAACTCGGGCTCGGCTCCGACGACGGTGCAGCCGACGCGCTCTCGCTCGGCGAGAGAGTTGCCGACGGGGAAGGCTCGGCGCTCGGCGTCGTGGTGATGTTGCTCGTGGGCACCGCAGCCTCACGGATCACGCCGGTGCTGCCGAGCAGCAAGGTGTCATCGTCGATCGCAGTGACGGATTCAGCGCCGGTCTGCGTCGCGTATGTCTCTACGGCCTTCGTCTCCCAGGTGAACGCGTCGATCACGTGCACGCCGTCGGCGGCGCGCAGCACCATCGTGCCTCCGTCGGGGAGGAACACGCCATCGGTGACGCCGTCGGGGGCATCCGTCACGCGCTCCAACTGGTTGTGGCCCTGGCGGCTGGGATTGGCGGGTGCGCGGTAGATGCCGGGATTGTCGCCGGTTGATGCGAAGTAGATGCGCCCCTTGCCGGAAACCATCATCGCCTGAATGTCGATGTCATCCGGGTACTCGAACACGAACGAGCGGTACTTCTTAGCCCCTGCTTGGAGGCTCGAGAAGCGGTAGACCGTGAACGTGGAGCGATTGCCGTCGGAGTTGCCCGTGTCTCCGACGTACATGAGGCCGTCGTGAATCGCGAGCGCCTGCACGGAGGTGAGGTCTTCGCCCTTCCAGCTCATTTCCGAGTGTTCGCCGTCGGCGCCCACCCCGACGAGCACGCCGTCGTCGGCTTGATCTCCTGCGAGCCAGAGTGTTTCGCCGTTGGCGTCCCACGCCATGCCGACGGCTTCGCCCACCTGGTTCTCGGGGACGTCGATATCCGCGGCAGCGGGAAGCGCAACCGTGGCGATGGCCATCGCGGCAGTGGCGATGAGGCAGTTCAAACGATGTCGCATTGCGAGATCAGCCTACAACGAAGTAGCAAGGGCGCCGACCAGAACCACGGCAATCACGATCACGAGCACAATCGTGACAATTCTCTGCTGGTCGCGGTTATTCATCGAGAGCAGTCTACGCGCACTCAACGTCCGCGCTACCACGGCGCAACGCCAACGGTGACGACGCGCTGAAACCCAACTGACGCGAGTTGTCCACAGACTTTTCCACACATTGTGCACAACTCACACCGTTGTAATTCCAACACTGTCGTTCGCTGCGGCCACGTCAGTCGAGCCCGCGCCGCACCAACCGTCGAGGCGGTCTCGTCAGCAGCAGCGCCGCCAGCATTCCCGCGACGATGACCCCCGCTCCCAGCGTGGCCTGGTAACCCCACAATGGGACGGTGTCCAGCCATGCCCCGCTGGAGGCGATCCGCCTATTCCATGCGACGTGGTACGCGCTGACCGCGAGCCCGGCTCCGAGCCCTAACGGCACTCCGAACAGCAAGATCACCGCAGCTCTCGCGAGCCCGATCCGCACGAGCACGCCTCGTGACGCACCCACCGCGTAGGCGGTGATCGCGTCGCGGCGTCCCTGCGTGGCGGACAGCAGCACCGCGATGGCGGCCGCTGCGACGGACAGGGCCCCCAGCAGCACCGTCGGTCCCCACGTGGCCGCACGCACCTCTGGCCCCCCGGTGGCTCCGAGCGGGTCTGTCGAGTCCGGGATGGTCACCCACACCAGCCCGCCGACCCTTTCCTTGCTCAAGCGCTCGAGCGTCGCTTCATCTAGCGGTTTCGAGGTGTCTGCCAGCACGCCCGCCAGCCCGATGTGGTCGAGGTCGAGACCCAGGCCACGCGCCGTCGAAGGTGACATCACGAGGCCCGTACCGATGCCCCGCACAAACTTGGCAGGGAGCCGCACCTCGTCGCGCGGATCAATGTCGAGCGTGTCGAGCTTCTCACGAGGGATGCGCGCAAGACGGACACGACCGTCGTCATCGATCAACGAGGCGTCGCTCACCAACACACCACCGCTATCCAGCATCTGTGCTGCGGCGTCGGCCCCCGGCAGGCGCATGGCATGCAGCGCAGGGCCATCCATCAGTACCGGCGGATCCCACGGAGATTCGGGGCTTCCGAACCGGGTGCCCGATCCGAAAGCAGCACCCGAGGGCCGACTCACGCAACGAAGCGGAGCACCCGGGGTTCGTGCCGAAGCGGCGTGAATCAACGTGTCTTTGGGGCATTCGCGGCCCTTCGGCTGGAGAGGAAGAAGCAACGTCGGCGAGTCCTGGGCCAACGCTTCGACGGGATGCGAACCGTCGACCTCAGATAGGCTGCGGGACAGCTCTTCCAGCGCAGCGTCGGCGATGGCCCGATCGAGCACCGGATCGATGGACACCGTCGGAGAGACGATGAACGTCCCCTTCCAGTCGACGGACTCGCCCGTCGCCCGAGAATCGGCATGCTTCGACGCGCCCATGACCAGCAGATACGACGCCGCCAGTAGCGAGAACAGCACGCCGAGGACCGCCGGCACCGTCCTCGACGGATGATCGGCCGCATCTCGAAGCGCCAGCTTCCACACCGGTCGACGGCCATCCCCGAGCCTTCCGAGGAGCGGGAGCAGCCCTCGCACCGTGATCGCGAGGCCCGCCAGCGCGGCCATGATGGCAAGTAGCGCCCCAACGACGAACACCGTCGCGCCTGGCGGCAGTGAGCCCGGCTCAAGCTCCATGTCCGCTTCCTGGCGCGCCACATGCTCGGGCACTCGCGCCAACAGGGTCGCCGCACCAATCAGCACCGAAATACCGAGCAGTGCGGGGCCGACGATCAGCGAGCGTCCCCGGCGACGACGTTCCGCGCGCACGCTGGGCCTATCGCGCAGCGCATCAACCACCGAGAGGCGAGCGACGGAACGCGCCGGCCCCCACGCGGCGATCAGGCCGAGCAGCACGGCGATGCATGCCCCGGCAACGAGCACCCACCAGGGGAAGTTGGCGAGCGCCACGCCCGCACCAAAGCGTGGCTGCTCGGAGTCCTCGGCTGGCACCATCGCCCCGAGCAGTGCGCCGAATCCCGCAGCTGACGCGACTGCCAGCACGCATCCCAGCACCGCACCGAATACTCCGATGACAAGCCCTTGGGACAGCACGATGCGCCGCAGGTGTCGTGGGGTAGCGCCCACTGCCCCTGCGAGCCCGAGCGTGCGCCGCGACTGCTCCGCGGAAATCGCAATCGCAGGCGTGACGAGGAAGAACACGAGCAGCCCACCCACCACAAGTGCTACCGCGACGCCGATGGCTCCCTCCATCAGCTGCGCCGGGTCGATGTCCACCGGGTAGAGCTCGTCGGCGGCCGGGTAGTGCTCGAGCACGTGCCTGGAAATCGCGAAAGCCTGGAGCTTGTTCAGCGCTTTGGCATCCGTCCACGTCACGGGCTCCGAACCATGCGCGAACCAGTGCCGTTGCAGCCCTTCCGGATGCTTCGCGGCCAGCGACGATAGCCAGCCAGACGGAGCCCAGGCGCGGGCGCCAGACGCGTCAGCGATGCCTGCCACACGGTACCCTCGGGCGGAGTCGTTCATCGCGGCGGCGAGGTTGCCGTCGAAACTGCGCACGCCTCTGTCTGGCGGCGCGAGGAAGCCCAGCGAATCGCCGACCTTGATGTGGAGCCGATCGGCCAGGGAGCGCGTGACAATGACTTCCGATGGCGTAGTCGGAGCGGTGCCTGCGACCACACGCGGCGCGTTGGCAGCGAATGCCCACGGTTCACCCTCCCACAGCTCCACCATCGCGAGCCGCTTAGGAGGCTTCCCAGCGAGCGTCTTCACTTGACTGTCGAGGGTCTGCTCCTGCCCCGGCTGCAACCCGAGCTCGGGCGATGCGACGAGCGACGGCGACATCCAGTACTCGGAGAGCTCGATGGCCGGTGGGAGTGCCGCGCGAATCTGCTCCGGATCTGCGGCGCGCACTTCTTCCTCGTCAAACCAGGGGCCGGGAGCACCTTCGGGGATTTGCGGAAATGGTGGTCCCCCCTGCGGCAAGGCCGCGGCCGTGATGATGGCCTGGGCGCCGTCGGGAATACTCGCCAGCACACGCTCCGTAACCGGGGCGCCCGGCGAGGAGATTGAGAAGAACGTGCCGAGCGCCGCGACCGGCAGCGCGATGAGCAGGGCGGCGAGAATCGTCCGGGTCAGGTGGCGTCGAGCATCGCGGCTCGCCAACCGCAGCACGGCGCGCCACGCACTCATCGGGGTGCTCCGTCGCCGGTGTGAAGCTCGTCGAGCAGCTGGTTCGGGTCGGACGGACCGACCTCTCCTGAGATGCGCCCATCGCGGAGGTATACCGTGCGATCGGCCCATGCCGCGAATCGAGGCTCGTGCGTCACCATGACCACCGCTGCTCCGTCGTCAGCCCGCTGACGAAGGAGTTCGAGCACCGCGACGCCGGTCTCGCTGTCGAGCGCGCCTGTGGGTTCGTCGGCGAGCAGGAGCCGCCGAGGCCCGACGAGCGCCCGGGAGATGGCGACTCGCTGGGCCTGACCACCCGACATTTCCTCGGGACGACGATCAGCGAGCTGGGCAATCCCACATTGGGTGAGCACGTCCATCGCCGCGTCCCGAGCTTCACGCCATGGCATGCCGTCGAGCTCGAGGGGAAAGGCGACGTTCTCGACGGCGCTCAGCCCAGGCAGGAGGTTGAAGTCTTGGAACACGTAGCCGACGTGGCGGCGTCGCATGGAGGCGAGCTGCGGGTTGGTGAGCCCGGAGAGCGGGGATCCCTCGACGAGCACCTCCCCGCTGGTCGGGGTGTCAAGGCCCCCCGCGAGATTCAGCAGCGTCGACTTGCCCGAACCTGAAGGCCCCATGATGGCAACGAATTCGCCTGCCTCGACGACGAGGCTCACGGCGTCAAGAGCGGTGACCCGACGCGCACCCTCGCCGTGGACGCGGGTCACGTCACGCAGCGCTAGCAGTGGGCCCGGCGACGTCATCGGCGGCCTTTCGCGTTGCTCACCAACGAGGGCTCGGCCACGATGGCTGCGCCGGCGTCTGAGCGCGCCTCGGCACGGCGGCGCAGGGTGCCTTCAACGTTGTCGAGCCAGCGGAGCTCAGCTTCAGCGAGGAACAGGTGGTGGTCAAGCACGAGCTGGCCGACGAGGTCGCCGTCGGTGTGTCGACGCAGGCGGGTGAGGTCGTGCAGGGTCCGCTGCGTCGTGCTGCGCTGGCGCTGCACGAGCGCGACCACGTCGACGCCGGGCGTGACCGTAGCGAGGGCGAGCTTCACGACGAGCTCGTTCCGGCCGCGCTGCTCTGCGACTACGGGGTGTTCCCACCATGCCTGGAGCTCGTCGGCGCCCTTGCTTGTGAGTCGCCAAGGCTGGCCGCCGGACTCGCCGTCGGTCTCCGTGTCGTCGCGGACCACGAGTCCGTCGCGTTCGAGGCGCTGGAGCGTCGACGACGCCTGCCCAATGTTGAGGGGCCAACTCTGGCCGGTGGACGCGTCGAAGCGTTTACAGAGTTGGTAGGTCGACGACGGCTCCGTCGACAGGAGCGCGAGTAACGCGTGTTTCACGGACATGCACTGTCCCCCGTTTCATGACAGCAAGGATGGTTACTTGATAACTAGTTACAGAGTAACCCCTGGCGGTTCAGGCCGTCAAAACGCACCAGCAGTGGCGTTGCTGCGAAGCTCCGGCTCTTCGCGCCCAGCGGCCTTGGCAACAATGGGCAAACCGATGAGAATAAACATCTATCGGTGTTTAATAACGAGGATCGAGGCCTCGCGCCTCCCCAACTACATGGAGAGGGTAGTCAGTGCAGACGAAACTCACACGACGTACTCTTGCTCGCGGCGCTGCGGGCGGGCTGTTATTGGCCGGCCTTGCTGGCTGCAGCAAGGGCGTTTCACGCGGTGCAGGCGGACAGCAAATCTTTCGCCTGGCCCTCAACCAAGCAGAAGACCATCCGAGCTTCATCGCACTCGACGATTTCGCGAAACGGCTCGAGAAGAGCAGCGATGGCCGAATGACGATCGACATCTATGCCAATGAAACCCTCGGTGCCCAAGCTGAGGCGCTGCAGCTCGTCTCCGACGACATCATTGGGCTGGCGATCGTATCCGGAACTCAGCTGGAGAACCTCAATGACGACTTCCTGGCCTACAACATGCCGGGCGTGTTCAAAGACGTCGATCACCAGATGAAGGTCATCAACGATCCGAAACTCTCTGGAGAGCTGTTCACGTCGCTGGAACGCAGCAGCAACTTCACTGTGCTGGGAGGGTTCACGCAAGGCGCCCGCCACATCTACGCCAACAAGCCCGTGACGAAACCGTCGGACTTGGCAGGATTGAAAATTCGAGTCCAGGAATCGGCGCTGCACCTTGCGATGATCAAGGCCATGGGTGGCTCCGCTACCCCGATGGCGTACGGCGAGGTGTACACCGCGCTGCAGTCGGGCGTGCTGAACGGCGCGGAAAACAACGAGGTGTCATACTTCACCCAAAAGCACTACGAGGTGGCCAAACACTACTCGTACACCAACCATCTCGTCGGCCTCGACTACCTCATCGTCAATACTGCCATGCTGGGTGAACTGACCGACGCCGACCGCTCCCTGTTCATGCAAGAGTGGCAAACAACCTGGCAGTACCACACCGAACTGTGGGGAAAGAAAACAGAAGAGGCCACCGCGGAAACGAAGCAGCGAGGCGCCCAGTATCACGAGGTGGACGCCGAGGCGTTTGCACAAGCCCTCAAGCCGCTTCAGGATGAGTTCCTGAAAACTCCGAGGCAGCGAGAACTCTTCGAGCAATCTGTCGCGGTCGCTGAAGGAGGCAACCAATGATCCCGGTGAAGAAGGGTCTCGATGCTGTCCTGAAGTGGGCGTGCGTGATCCTGTTTGCAGCGCTCGTGCTCATCGTCATCTGGCAGGTGGTCACCCGCCTCGCGGGCTCCCCTAGCTCGTGGGCGGAGGAAGGGGCACGCTTCACATTCGTGTGGCTTGGGTTCATGGCGAGCGCGTTGGTGTTTTCAGAGAAGGGTCACATCGCCGTCGACTTCCTCGTGCGACGCCAAAAGGAAGCCGGACAGAAACGCACCGCAGTACTGGCCCAGGTGGCAGTCATGGCGTTCGCGATACTGGTACTGATCTGGGGCGGAGTGCGGGCGTCCATCCGCGCATGGGGGCAGGGGCTCTCGTCATTGCCGGGCACCATGGGAATGATGTACACAGTGATGCCCTTCACAGGCGCGCTCATCGTGTTCTACGCCTGGTACCAAACCATCGAGATTGTGCGCGGGGTGGAGCCTCCGTACCAGCTCGACGAGGCAGAGCAGCAAGCCTTAGCGCAGATCGAAGAAGCCGAGGCCGAGCAGGCATCCGTCGAGGAAGTGGAGCACTGACATGGATCCCGTAACGCTTGCATCGCTCGTGCTCATTGTTGGTATTCTCGCCTGTATCGCGCTGGGCTTTCCGGTGGCAATCTCCATCGGTCTGCCTTCACTCGCTGCCGCAGTGGTGTTCATCGGCTGGGACTCAGCCGTGTTCCTCACAGCCCAACGCATGTTCACCGGCATCAACAGCTTCCCGCTCCTAGCCATTCCATTGTTTGTCCTCGCAGGCGTATTGATGAACTCTGGCGGTATCGCCAATCGCCTCATTGACGCGGCGAAGGTACTCGTCGGAAAGATGCCGTCGTCGATGGCGGCAACCAACGTGGTAGCCAACGGGCTCTTTGGCGCTGTGTCGGGAGCCGCGGTGGCTGCGGCTGCTGCCGTCGGCACCGTCACACAGCCGAGAATGCGGCAAGAAGGCTACAACCGCGCCTACGCGGCGGCAGTCAACGTGGCCTCGGCACCCGCCGGCATGCTCATCCCCCCGTCGAACACATTCATCGTGTACTCCCTCGTGAGCTCAACGTCGGTGGCCGCCCTGTTCATGGCTGGCGTCGGCCCCGGCCTCGTGTGGGTACTGGCTTGTCTCGTGGTGGTGTTCGCGTTGCACCGGCGCTACGGGGCACCCACCAGCGACGAACGGCTCCCGCTCAAGGTTGCACTAGTCACCATCTGGAAGGCCGTCCCGTCGCTACTCATGATCGTCATCGTCGTGGGCGGCATCCTCGCAGGATGGTTCACTCCGACGGAATCCGCCGGCATCGCCGTCGTGTACTGCCTGGTGCTGGGCTTCGCCTACCGACAGCTCGAAGTTCGCAAGCTTCCAGAGGTACTCATCGAGGCGGCCCAAACGACGGCCATCATCACGCTCCTCATTGGCGTGGCTTCCGCGCTGTCGTTCATGATGACCTTCGCCCGCATCCCGGAAGCGGTCTCGGCCGGTCTGCTCGGCCTCACCGACAACCCGCAGATCATCCTCGTCATCATGATGCTCATCCTGCTCGTCGTGGGTACGTTTATGGACCCGACGCCGGCCATCTTGATCTTCACGCCGATCTTCCTGCCGATCGTCACCGAGATGGGTATCGACCCCGTGCACTTCGGCGCCATCATCGTGTACAACCTCTCGGTCGGCGTCATCACCCCGCCGGTAGGCAACGTGCTCTTCATCGGCGCCAGGGTGGCCGGCATGCGCATCGAACCCGTCGTCGGCAAGCTCCTATGGTTCCTCCTCGCCATCTTCGTCGGCCTGCTCATCGTCGTGTTCGTACCAGCGCTGAGCCTCTGGCTGCCAGGCTCGCTGGGGCTGCTCTAGAACCTCGTCGCGCTCCGGCTTCCTCACCGTTTGTCGATAGAAGCCGGAGCGCGACGAGAGGGCTTGCCTTGCATCATGGATGGAGGGGAGATAATGGAGCAGTACTCGAATCCGGGTTTCCCGGCTCCAATACACAATGCAGAGTTCAGTGAGGAACCCGCCATGCAACGTCTGCCTCTCATAGTGTGTGCAGCAGCCTCGCTGCTGTGTGTCACAGCCTGCGCCCCGGCGTCGCCGGTAGTTGACTCCAAGCTGAGCCCCGTGGACGCAGTGTCGATGGACGTCTACCTCTTCGACGACGGCCCCCAGGCCACCCGACACCACATCACCAATCGCACCGACGTCGGCAAGATCATCAGCTACCTCACCCGCTCGAAGGGGAAGCAGGTATCCGAACCCGACGAGCATGCACACTACGAATCGTTCGTCATCACTCTGACCAACGGCAGCACCGTCGAAGCGCTCCACGCATATCACAACCCGAAGACCAACTGGATATGGACTGAGGCCAGCGGCTGGGTGGATGTGCACTACGGCGGCCAACTCGTCGGACCTGGTACGTTCGTGCCATTGGAAGACACCGGGGACACCGTCGATGTCAGCCAAGTGCCCCTGTCAGAACACCGGAGGGCATCATGAGCCGCAAACAGTGGACGGTGCTCGCCATTGTCGTGGTGGTAGTGAGCGTTGTCATCGGGGCTGGCGTCGTGGTGTGGCGGCAGCTCATGCCGCGCGAATACAAGACAGCCATCTCCATGTGCCCGGCAGGTGCGACGACCGCCGACCTGGTGATCTACCATCGCTCGGCGCTCGACGGGCACGCAGAGCAAGTCACCAGAAAACAGGTTGATTGCAGCCCAGGGCTGGAGACTAGGGTGGACCGCGGCACCCACCCACGTGAGCCTGTAGACCAGCTCCCGCTGACTATTATCGTCGCCCAAGCTGGCGGTAGAGAGCAGACCACGTGGCTCTACCAGCTACCCGAAGCCGCCGGGTTTTTCGTGCAGCAGAAGGGCGTAGCTGGCTCCCGCGAAGACCGCACCTGGGACATCCCCCTCGACGATCAACCAACGACGGTGGATCCAGCCAGCCTGCCAACCGCACCCCAGTAACCAAACGACCCCGCCCGCAATAAGGAATGCTGGAACCCACCGTGTTTGGTGGGTTCCAGCATTCCTTATTGACGTCCCCCGTGGTGGCGCATGCAGCACTGGGAACGGAGGGTCACTCGATCACGAGCACCAAGTCGCCGCCCGAGAGCGGCGTCGTGCCGTTGATGGCGATGCGCTGCACGGTGCCAGCGATGGGCGCATTGATGCTCGCCTCCATCTTCATGGCCTCGATCGTCGCGACGGGATGCCCGGCCTCCACCTTGTCTCCCACCGTGACGCTCGCCGTCACCGCACCCGAGAACGGGACGGCGACGTGCCCGGCGACGTTCGGGTCCGCCTTCTCCGCGGCGGGCACCTCGGACTCGACGGACTCGTCGCGCACCCGGATCGGACGCAGCTGACCGTTCATCGTCGCCATGACCTGACGCTTCGCGCGCTTGTCGGGGGCGCTGATGGACTCAAGCCCCATGAGGAGCTCCACACCCTTGCCGAGCGGCACGACGTACTCCCCGTCGGGTTCCATGCCGTACAGGAACGGAATCGTCGGGATGACGGACACGTCGCCGAAATCGCCCCTGAGCTGGTCAAATTCCTTCGCCGGGCCGGGGAAGAGCAGACGGTTCAACGTCTCCTGCCGCTCGCGTCCAGGCTCGTCCAGGCGCGGCAGATCGTCGGCCGGAACCTCGGTGATGCGCACCGGCTGCTTCCTGCCTTCGAGGGCCTTCGACCGGAACGGCTCGGGCCAGCCACCCGCCGGCGTGCCGAGCTCGCCGTTTAGGAAGCCGATCACGGAATCGGGGATGTCGAAGCGCTGCGGATCGGCCTCGAACTCCTCGGGGTCAGCGCCGACGGCAACCAGATGCAGTGCGAGATCGCCCACCACCTTCGACGACGGCGTCACCTTCGTCGGCCGGCCAAGGATGCGGCTGGCAGCGGTGTACATGTCCTCGACGGCCTCGAAACGGTCACCTAGGCCGAGCGCAATCGCCTGCTGACGCAGGTTGGAGAGCTGCCCGCCGGGGATTTCGTGGTCGTAGACGCGCCCCGTCGGCGCGGGCAGCCCCGACTCGAACGGCTGGTAGAGCTTCCGCACGGCCTCCCAGTACGGCTCGAGGTCGAGCACCGCCTGGGGGTCGAGGTCGGGCGCGCGATCGGTGCCGTCCAGCGCCGCCAGCAGAGCGGACATCGGCGGCTGCGACGTCGTCGAGCTGAGCGCAGAGTTCGCCACATCGACCGCATCCACCCCAGCCTCGATAGCCGCGACGAGCGTGGCCACCTGGCCACCCGTCGTGTCGTGGGTGTGCAGGTGGACGGGCAGGTCGAAGCGCTCACGCAGCGCCCTGACAAGGCGCCTCGCCGCCTCGGGGCGCAGCAGGCCGGCCATGTCCTTGATGGCCAAGATGTGCGCACCCGCCTCGACGATCTCCTCCGCCAGGCGCAGATAGTGGTCGAGCGTGTAGGTAGTTTCCGCCGGGTCCAGCAGGTTCGAGGTGTAACACAGCGCCACTTCGGCTACCGACGACGTGCCCAGCACCGCGTCGATCGCGGGGCGCATCTGATCGACGTCGTTCAGCGCGTCGAAGATACGGAAGACGTCGATGCCGACGCTGGCGGCCTCGTCGACGAACGCCTCGGTGACCTTCGTCGGATACGGGGTGTAGCCGACGGTGTTGCGCCCGCGCAGCAGCATCTGCAGGTTCTGATTCGGCATGGCTTCGCGCAGCTTCGCCAGCCGCTCCCACGGATCTTCGCCGAGGAAGCGCAACGCGACGTCGTAGGTGGCCCCGCCCCAGCACTCCACCGAGAGCATCTGCGGCAGCAACCGCGCCTGGTGAGGAGCGACGGCGAGCAGGTCGCGGGTGCGAACACGCGTCGCAAGCAGCGACTGGTGGGCGTCGCGGTACGTCGTATCCGTGACGCCAACGGTCTTCGCATCCCGCAGTTCGCGGGCAAAGCCCGCAGGGCCGAGCTCGAGCAGGCGCTGGCGGGCACCGTCGGGAATGGGGGCGGAGGTGTCGAGCTTCGGCAACTTATGCGCCGGATCCAGATGCGTGGGGGCCTCGCCGTAGGGGCGGTTCACCGTCTTGTCCGCCACCCAGCGCAGTAGTTTGGTGGCACGGTCTGCGGGGGTGCGGGAGGTCAACAGGTAGGGGCGATCGTCGATAAACGACGTAGTCATGCCCGGTTTTGCGAAGTCTGGGTCGTCGAGCAGCGCACGCAGGAAGGCAATATTCGTCGCGACGCCACGCACGCGGAACTCGGCCAGCGCCCGGCGGGCGCGCGCCAGGGCCATGTCGAGGTCGCGGCCGCGTGCGGTGAGCTTCACCAGCAGCGAGTCGAAGTGCGGCGAGATCTCCACGCCGGTGCCGGTGGTGCCACCGTCGAGGCGGATGCCCGAGCCGTTCGCGGAGCGGTACGCCGTGATGAGGCCGGTGTCGGGGCGGAACGAGTTCGACGGGTCTTCCGTCGTGATGCGGCACTGCAGCGCTGCGCCGCGGATCTGAAGCTCTTCTTGGCGAATGCCGATCTGTTCGAGGGTCTCCCCGTTCGCCACGCGCATCTGCGCCTGGACGAGGTCGACGTCGGTGATTTCTTCGGTAACCGTGTGCTCCACCTGGATGCGCGGGTTCATCTCGATGAACACGTGCTGCCCAGCGCGCGGGCCCTCCGTTTCGACGAGGAACTCGACGGTGCCGGCGCACGAATAGTTGATGGCCTTCGCGAACTTCACGGCGTCGGACGTGAGGGCCTCGCGCTGCTCGTCGGTGATGAACGGTGCGGGCGCCAGCTCCACCACCTTCTGGTGGCGGCGCTGCACCGAGCAGTCGCGCTCGAAGAGGTGCACGATGTTCCCGTGTTCGTCGCCGAGGATCTGCACCTCGATGTGGCGCGGCCCCTGCACGGCCTGCTCGACGAACACCGTCGGATCACCGAACGCACCGTCGGCTTCGCGCATAGCGGCGCCGAGCTCGTCGCGGAACTTCGCCGGATCGTCGACGCGACGCATACCGCGCCCGCCGCCACCGGAGACCGCCTTGATGAAGACGGGGAAGCCAATGTCCTTCGCGGCGGCTTCCAGCTCGTCGATATCGGTGCTGGGCTTCGACGACTGCAGCGTCGGCACCCCCGCCTTGCGGGCGGCATCGACGGCGCGCACCTTGTTGCCGGCCATTTCGAGGACATGCGGAGCCGGGCCAATGAACTTGATGCCGTTGTCAGCGCATGCTTGCGCGAGCTCGGGGTTCTCCGACAGGAAGCCGTAACCGGGGTAAATCGCATCCGCTTCCGACTCCTTCGCGACCCGGATGAGCTCATCGATGTCGAGGTAGGCCCGAACGGGGTGACCCTCCTCGCCGATCAGATACGACTCGTCGGCCTTCACTCGGTGGTCTGCATTGCGATCCTCATGAGGGAACACCGCAACGGTGTGCATTCCGAGTTCGTAGGCGGCACGAAAGGCGCGGACAGCAATTTCGCCACGGTTGGCGACCAATACCTTGCTCAGCATGGTTGACAGCGTACAAGCCCGACGGGGACCGTCGCCCCTCTTGTCCGCCGGCCAACGCCCTGAACACCCGGTAGTGTGCGGGTATGAGCATGACCGATCCCGAGATCATCGAATTCCTAGGGACGCCGACGGTGGTTGTCCGCGGCGACAACATTCCCGTCGAGGACCTTGCCAATTTCATGGACGAGAGCTTCACGGCTCTCGGCAAGGCGATCCGCAAGCGCCGATTCGTACCGAACGGCCCTGGCTTCAGCAGGTACGACACGCGGCTCATGGAGGCAACCACCGTTGAGGTGGGGTTCCCCGTCGAGGAAGCGTGGGGCGAAGTCATCAAAATCGGCGACGTGCTCATCCAGGGCTCCGAGCTGCCCGCCGGCAGCACCGCCGTTGCCAAGTTCAAGGGCGGTTTCGAGAGCATCGGTGATGCATGGCAGGAGCTGCGGCAGCGGCTGGCCGAGCGCGGCTACGAAACCAGCCGCCCGTTTTGGGAGTACTACGACGTGCCTCCCGCGCCCGGACGCGAGGAGCGCCACTACCTGACGCGGCTCGCGGCACCCGTCAAGCGCCAGTGACCCACACAATCTGACCGTTATCCTCCACGAGAAGCTTGTAACCCCCTTGATTTGGGGATTTTTTACAGGCGTGGAGGATAACGGTCGAATTGTGTGTATCGGCCTCGGCGAGAGCCGCCGCCCTGGGCTGGCGGCCGCGCGCGGGCTGGCGGCGGGCCGGCCCGCCGAACCCGGCAGGTGTTTGACCGTTATCCTCCACGCCCGACGATTTCTCGCGAAATCGGGGGTCGCGATGCTTCTTGTGGAGGATAACGGTCGCTTTTTCGAGTAGCCCTAGCCTCCAATGAGGTCCAAGATCGGGCCCTGTACGAAGTAGACGATGAACATCGCCGCCACCACGTACATGAGCGAGTGCACCTTCTTCGCCTTCCCCATCACGACGTTCAGGAACACGTAGGCGAGGAAGCCAACGCCAATGCCCGTGGCGATCGAGTACGAGAACGGCATGAAGATGATGGTGAAGAACGCGGGGATGCCGAGCTCAGGCTTCGTCCAGTCGACTTCCACCACCTGCGAAATCATCAGGAACCCGACGAAGGCCAACGCCGGAGACGCCGCCTCGGAGGGCACCATGTTGATGATGGGCGCGAGAAACATCGAGGCGATGAACGCCAGCCCCGTCACCACCGACGCGAAACCAGTGCGCGCACCTTCACCCACACCGGTGGTGGATTCCACGAAACAGGTGTTCGACGACACCGAGCCCAGCCCGCCGGCGATCGCACCGAACGAGTCAACGAGCAGAATCTCCGTGGGGCGCTCGGGCATGCCGTTCTCATCGAGCAAGTCACCCTCAGAGCCCACGGCCACGACGGTGCCCATGGTGTCGAAGAAATCAGCCAGCAACAGCGAGAAGACGAGCACCACGAGCGACAGTGTGCGCGTGAGCGAGAACTCGCCGTTGGGGAAGAATGCGCCGATCATGTCGACGTTGCCCAGCAGGGAGAGGTCGGGCAGCTGGAAGTCGCCGAGCTTCGGCACGTTGAGCGACCACCCCGTCGGGTTGGCGCCGTCGGGGCCTTGCGGGCCCACCTTGGCGAGGGTCTCGATGATGATGGCGAGCACCGTCGAAGCGAGAATCGAGATCAGGATGGAGCCCTTCACCTTGCGGGCGTGCAGTCCGATCAGGAGGAAGAATCCGAAGAGGAATACGAACACCGGCCAGCCCACGAGCGACCCGTCGATGCCAAGCGATACGACGGTGCCCCCGCCGGGCCGCACGACGCCAGCGTTAATGAGGCCCACGAAGGCGATGAACAAACCGATGCCGACGGAGATCGCGCTGCGCAGCGCCGGGGGTACTGCTTTGAACACCGCAGTGCGGAAGCCCGTGAGCACCAGCACTCCGATGAGGATGCCTTCCCACACCACGAGACCCATGGCCTGGCCCCAGGTCATTTGGGGAACGAGCGTGTAGGCGACGAGCGCGTTCAGACCAAGGCCGGCGGCGAGGCCGATCGGGAAGCGCCCGATAACGCCCATGAGGATGGTGAGGACGCCGGCGATGAGTGCCGTCGCAGCTGCCACCATGCCGATGGACGCGGAGACGGCGGCGGCGTCGACCTCACCATTCACCATGCGTGGGGCACCCGAGATGAGGTTGCCATTGATGTCGGCCGAGGTGCCGAGGATGAGGGGGTTCAGCGCGATGATGTAGGCCATCGCGAAGAATGTCACGAGCCCGCCGCGCACCTCTCGCCCCACCGTCGATCCACGACGAGTGATGCCGAAGAAGCGGTCGAGACTCGACTGTTCAGGGGATGTTTCGGCAACAGGAGAGTTCGTAACCACGGAGGGCATGGTATCGCTAAGCTCCCAGACAAGCACTTTAAGGTGCTCTTCCCTGCGCCCCAAGCCGGTACAGTTGCCCTCATGCATTCCTCGAGGCGGTGCAAGATTGGGGCGGCCGCGGTGGCGTGTGCCGTCGCGCTGGCGCTCGGCGCCTGCTCCGACGGGCAACCTCCCGCGCCACCTGACTCCACCACGCCGCACCCTGCGCAGTCCTCGTCGCCTGCCCAGCCGGCGACGCCGTCGGAGGCACCGTCGCCGACACCATCACTTTCCGACGAACCTGCTCCTACTCCGTCGCGAACGGCGAGTTTCGGCGGGACGCTACGCCTAACCCTCGGCGAGACCTCCAAGGAGTTTTCGGACGTGGCATGCGAGACATCGAACGGCCTGGACGTGGTTGCGTCGGCGGGTTCACTCGAGGGTGTGCAGTTCACCGTGGGTGCTTCCGGGGAAGTGACCGGCCTTGTCTTCACCCTCTCCGACGGAGTCACTGCGCTGGTGGGCGAGCACGTCGGGCGGGCCACCTTCACCGGCGACAAGCGGCGATTCGCTGTGCGTGGCGAAGCGGTGACCGCCGCTGACGGCAAGGCGAAGCCGCTGCCCTTCAACGTCGAGGGCAGCTGCGCGTAAGCGTGCAGCGTCGTGACGTGCGGCGTGGGCTAGTCGAAGAGCATGGTGTCGACGCCGATGGTGTCGTACATCGGCGCGGGCAGCTCTCGGGCTCGCGAACCTTCGACGACGTCGGAGTGTCCGCCGCAGCCGTGGTCGAGGTGCACGACTCTGGCGTCCGACGGGGAGTACGCGTTGGCGCACACCCCGAACAGCGTACCCAGTGAGCCGCGAAGCGGCACGAAATACCCACAGGTGCCACAGTTGGCGGGCGCTTCGCGGGAGCCTTCGTCGGAGGGCCCGGGTGCCCCGCGCAGCCACCGTTCGGCGGCTTGGTCGCGGCCTTCGAGTGACAGCACGCGCTCGCGGCCAAGCCCGAGTTCGGCCACCGTCGTGCGCAGCTGCACCCACTCGTTGGGGTCGGCGTCAGCGGGGAGGTCCGTCGCGGCGAAACCGGGTTCGAGGCGCGGGTCGTTGTCGGGCGTGGCCATGAGCAGGCCTGGCGCAATGTCGCCGGGCTCGATGCGATCCTCCCACGGCACCCACTCGGGCGCGACGAGGGCGCCTTCTTGTGGGCTCAACGACACTTCGTTCACGGTGGCCTTCTTTGCACGCGAGGCGCGCACGAGCGTCACAGCCCACACCCAGTTGGGGTAGCCGGCGAGCTCGCAGGCGAACGTGTGTGTTGCGATGCGGTCGCCCACCTCGGCCTTCACTCCGAGGTGTTCTCCGACGGCGTCCGCGCCGGAGACTTCCTCCGCGGCCGCGCGCGCCACGTCGACCGCGTCCGCGACGATCTGGTCGAGCTTCGGTGCGCGAGTTTTCGCAGCTGCCAAGTTACTTCTCCAGTTCCTCAGCGACGCGGCGCAGCACCTGCGCGGCCTTCGTCGCCATCTTCGGGTCGGGGTGGCGGTTCGCGCGGTACCCGTTGCCGAGCCCGTCGAGCATCTGAATCAGATCTTCGACGATCACCGCCATCTCCTGCGGTTTCTTGCGCGATGCCTTCGACAGCGACGGCGGCTGGTCAATCACGGTGACGTTGAGCGCCTGCTCGCCGCGACGACCGTCGATGACGCCGAAATCTACTCGCTGGCCGCTGTGCAGCGCGGCAACACCGTCGGCGAGCGCGGTGGAGCGCACGTACACGTCGCCACCGCCGTCTTTAGTAATGAATCCGAAGCCCTTCTCCGCGTCGAAGAAGCGCACCTTTCCGGTAGGCACGTCGAACCCCACTTTCCTACGATGTTCGACCTCCCAGTCTACCGAGCGCTCAGAGAGACTGGAAATGTTCCTTATAGCGCAGCTTCGAGGCGGCCTTTTCATCCACGACGACGATCGCGTCGGGGTGGAATTGGAGCAGCGACGCAGGGCAGACCTGGCTGACGGGACCCTCCACCATCGCGGCGATGGCGTCGGCTTTGCCCTCGCCTTGAGCGATCAGCACTGCGCGGCGGGAGCGCATGATTGTGGCCGGGCCTTGCGTGATCGCGTGGGTGGGCACTTCGTCGATGGAATCGAAGAATCGAGCGTTGTCAGCACGGGTTTGCTGCGTGAGGGGGACAACGTGGGTCGTCGCCGCGAACGAGGTGAACGGCTCGTTGAAACCGATGTGGCCGTTGGCGCCGATGCCGAGCACCTGCACGTCGATGCCGCCGGCTGCTTCGATGTCGGCGTCGTACTGGGCCGCTGCGGCGTCCATATCGTCGGCGCGACCGTCGGGGACGTGCACGTTCTCGGGCTGCATCCCCAGCGGCTCGGTGACGGTGCGCTGGATGACCGCGTGGTAACTCTCGGGGTGGTCGTGCGGGATACCGACGTACTCGTCGAGCGCGAACCCGCGGACCGCGGAGAGCTCAAGGCCTTCTTCGCGAGACATTCGTGCGAGCTCGGCATAAAGCCCGAGCGGCGAACTGCCGGTGGCTAGGCCAAGCACGGGGTTTTGTGATGCGCGCAGCGACTCAGCGACGAACCTGGCCGACACGTTTCCCACTCGAAGGGCGTCTGGGCAGATGACTACTTGCACGGTACTCCTGACTCTCTAGCTACCCCTAGCCTAGGCCGAACGCCCATGCGAGGTCGACGAGGCATCGACTTGCGGCACTGGCACAGCGCGGAGCGACCAATAGAATAGGCGCATGGCCAGTTGGAAGGACGGAGCGGCGTACGCCCCCATCGTACGCCCCGACGGTTTTGCCACGCCCAATGCCAGCCCGCTCAGCGTGGCAGAGCCGCCCGAGCAAGCGACGCCCGGCGCTGTGCCGCGACCTGCCACCATCAAGCCTGTTCCCGCTCCGTCCCTCGATGGTGTTGTGCGGGTTGCGAAACCGTCCCGCGATCCGGCGACGCCGTTCGCAGTGCAATCCGCGGCGATGACTTCCGTGTCGATGCTCAGCGACGGCAACCGTGATCCGCTGGCACCGTACGCCGTCACGACGGCCACCCCGGTGTCGGTGCCCGACGCACCTCCCCCACCGCCGCCCCATGCCGCCCCGCTGCCCATGGCGCCAGCGCAAGGTGTGCCGTCGGAGGGTTCGACGAAGATCCTGCTGTGGTTGTGCGCGGGGATGTGTCTCGTCGGGGTGCTGCTGCCCGCGGGCGCGCCCATTCTCATGGTGCTGGCCGGTGTGCTGAGCGTGCTGCGCGTTGAGACTGCGAACAAGCTTGGCGGCGCCGTCGTCGGGTTGGGCGCGATGCTGCTCGCTATCCAGTTACTGTTGCCGCTCGCGGATGTCTCCCCGCTGTCTCGCCTCGCGGGGCTCGGCTTCGGCATCGGTTTTGGCGTACTCGCCACACGCTCAGGCGGTTGAGCCCTACGCCCGGTGGTTGAGTAGCGCCGAAGGCGCGTATCGAAACCTTCCTTACCCCCGCCCGCTAACCCAATATCCACATTCGTTTGCTGTGGAGCGCGTTTTTGGCCGGTTTCGGCAAACGAATGTGGATATTGGGTTAGCTCCGTCGCCTCCTCGATGGCCCTGGCGACCTCATCGATGGCCGAGCCGCGTCCGCAGGACGCGAGTCGAAACCATTGTCGTTCGGCGTCACAGGCCAAGCACGGGGACAATTTCTTCCAGACCGACAAAATCGTCGGGATTCCGGGTGATGAGCAACATGCCTTCGGCAGCCGCGACGGCTGCGATCAGCAGGTCGGCCAGCCGTCGACGCGAGTGACGACCACGCGCGCGAGATGCGGCATACACCTGACCGTAAGCACGAGCCGCGGAAACCCCGAACGGGATTGGTTCAAAGGTGGCTTCGACGCGTTGAAGCCGGTCTTGACGGCGTGCTCGCTCGAGAGGATCAGCGGTAGCTGCAGGCCCGGCAGCCAGTTCAGCCAGTGTGACCGAGCAGATAGCGAGCTTTCCCGGAAGCTTCCCCTGACTCAGCAGTACCGGGAGGTCGATGACTGCAGAGGTGTCAAGCAACGCTGTCGGCTGCTCCGCCTCACGCACGCGGCTCAGCATCCTGATTCACGACGTCATCAATGTCCTGCATGAACGCATCGCCGTCGATACTGGGGGAACCTGCAAAGTTTCGCTCTACGATACTGAGATCCACGACCCTCGCACGGTGCAAAGGAACGACCTCGGCCACCGGCCGTTCGTGACGAGTAACCACGAATGACTGGCCTTCGTCGACAGCGCGCAGAATCCGTGCGCTGTCATTGCGCAGTTCCCGTTGACTGATGCTCTGGGTCACGCATCCACTGTAGCAGCCAGTGCTACGCCACTCGTCTGGCGATACAAAAGCCCTCCTGACCCAGGTGGTTGAGTAGCGCCGAAGGCGCGTATCGAAACCACCTCCCCCGCGCCCCGACCGGCGGTTGAGTAGCGCCCGAAGGGCGCGTATCGAAACCACACTCGCGTGGTATCACGTTGGTATCATCAGAGCATGGCTATGACACTTCGGCTGAGCGAATCCGACGAACAGGCGCTGGCTGCACTCGCGGAAGCCGACGGGGTCAGCAAGCAGGAAGCCACGGTCCGAGCAATCCGTGAAGCTGCTGCGCGTCGCGGACACCAGGCGCACGTCGCGGAGGCTTCCGCTCGCGTTCGCACTCGATACGCACGAGTCATCGATCGCCTCGGACAGTGATCACCTATCTGACCACTGAGGATCTGCTGGCGCTCTCGGCAGATCTCAGCGTCGGCCCGGTCCGAGACCTGGGCTTGCTGGAGGCCGCTGCACACCGACCGGCCGCCTCGCTCTGGGGCGACGATGCCTACCCGTCACTGGAGCTCAAGGCCGCTGCGCTCCTGGACTCGCTCGTCAACAACCATCCGCTTGTCGACGGCAACAAGCGCCTCGGATGGCTGGCGGCCCTGGTGTTTCTCGATCTGAACGGAGTCTGGATCGAGGCTCCCGACGACGACGCGTACGACCTCGTCATTGAGGTCGCGAGCGGTCACGTAGCGCTGGCCCACATTGCCGACGCGTTCACCCGCTGGTCTCAGACGTCACCTGCTGGCGAATGAGGAGCCATCCACATCCAGCCCGATGACCCGACCTCCCCGTAGCGTGGAAAGCTCAGAGGGAGGTTCCGATGACTCAACAGCCACCGAACGACCCATACCGCAACGCTGTTCCCCGCCGCAACCGCCCGGGCAGCACCCCCCTGACCACCACAGGCACCACCTGGGCAGCCAGCTCCGCCCGAGCAGCCCTTCCCGAGTGCGGGGCACCAGCCACACCCCCAGCAACCGCCGTACTCTCAGCGGCCTCAGCAACCCCAATACCCCCAGCAACCCCAGCAGCCTCAGCAACCTGGCCCCTGGCAAGAGCTGCGCCAACCCGGCGTCGTCTCCGGCGCGGTCAAAGACGGTATGAAGAGCTGGGCGAAGGGGAAATTGATTACCTACGGCATCATGGCGGCGATTGTGTTGCTCGTTGCTGGCCCCGTGTTCCTGTGGTCGATGTTCGGACGCAGCGGCGGGGGCCCGGCATCGGGCGCTACTCGCGACGACGAACCTGCCGCGACGAGCGCCGCCACCCCCCGCGAGTCCAACGACGCTGATGACACGTCGCCAGATCAGCCTGCCGACTCCGGGGCACTGGAGTTCACGCTCCCCGACGGATGGACGACCGAGAAGGAGCAGACCAGCGAGGAAGGCATCATGGAGTATCAGGTCAGGCAGGGCGACACGTGGACCATCCTGTTGGCTGGATACAAGCCTGTCGAGCAGGACATGACCCCGGCGGAGCGATGCCAGGAGGCAACCCAGTTCGAGGCATCCGGGGAGCAGTGCAACGTCGAGCCCGTTTCAATCAGGCAGTCTGGCGACGAAGCGGTCAAGTGTGAGGTCTCCGTGAACGACGCCGCGATGGGCGGGCAGGAGGCCGTCGTCACGTACTACTTCCTGCAGAAGCCGGGTGAGGATCGCTACATCGAGATGCGACTCAGCGGACCCACCCCGACGAATGACCTCGATATCAGCCCCGCTGACATCAAGAGGACCCGCGACGAGGGCCTCGAGATCGTCCGTGGCACCGCCTCAGCGGCCGGTTTCGACATCAACCCCTAGCGTCCGACCCCGCATCTCGATACGGCGACTGCGTCGCCTACTCGATGGCCGGTTGTCCGCCGCCCCGGTGGTTGAGTAGCGAGCGAAGCTCGCGTATCGAAACCCGCCCTCGTCTTGATACGCCCGCTCCGCGGGCTACTCGATGACCGGGGGAGAGGGGGACTGGCCTACTCGACGATCAGGAGCGCAACCCGATGATTGAGCCGCCGCCGAAGGCGGCGAGTCGAAATCATCCAGCACAAAACTGCAAAACTCGTCAACAGACGCAACCCTCCCCGCTCACCCAAGCGTGAGGCGCTCAACTGATGGCGAGTTTTGCAGTTTCCGCCCGCGACTCGATACGGCCCTTCGGGCCTACTCGATGGCCGGTTGTCCACCGCCCCGGTGGTTGAGTAGCGAGCGAAGCTCGCGTATCGAAACCCGCCCTCGTATCGACACGGCCTTTCGGGCCTACTCGACGAGCGGGGGCGGCCAAGGGCCTACCCGACGAGCGGGGACCGTCGATTCTTCGATCTTCCCGAGCTGCAGCGGCCCACCGCCCTCCCACGTGAGCAACTCCCCCAGCCGCGCCGGCCACACGATGTCGGGCAGGGTGTCGACGGGGAACCAGGCCTGGCGCTGCATGCGCTGGCGTTCCGTCGGCGTGAGCCCCGCAGGGTCTGGTTCGAAGCGATCCACGTCGACGCGGAAGAACGTCTCGTGCTGGATGAGGATGCGGTCGGAGTAGCCGTGGCACACCTCGCGCTCGGCCACCGGGCCGCGGAGTTCCGACGCCGCCACCTCAAGGCCAGTCTCCTCCCACAGCTCGCGCACCGCCGCTTGCGGCAAGGATTCCCCGCTATCGACACCGCCGCCCGGGGTCACCCACCACCTGGACCCCGGGATGCCAGAGTCAGAGTCTTCCTGCAGCAGCACCTCGTCGTCCGCCACCACCAGGATGCGCGTGGCACGTCGGCGCTTGACCCTACGCGTCGGCACGCTGCGCCCGCTCCCGCTCGCGGGCAGTTTCGTCGTCGATGAGTTCCCGCCACGACGCCACCAGCTCGGCGTCCACATATGCCTTCCACGAACCGCCCGGCCGCGCCGGCGAGCCAATGTGGAACGCCCGCACGCCAGCGCGCACCAGCCAGGGCACGTGCTCGGGCTGCAGCCCGCCGCCGGCCATGATGAGCGATGCCAGCTGCGGGTCGCGCGCCACCGCGACGAGATCAGTCAGCCCATGCTCCACACCACGCACGGAACCGGCCGTCAGCACGTTCGTCACCTCGCCGGGAAGCTCCTTCACCGCTTGCCAGGCGCGCCGCTGGTCCAGACAATGGTCGATCGCGCGGTGAAACGTGTACGGCACACCGCTCTCCCCCATCAGCTCCGCCATGACGCCCAGGTCGATCTGATTGGCGCCATTCAAGAACCCGACGACCACACCGTCGGCCCCGGCATCCATATACGCCGACGCCAGCCCCTTCATCCTGGTAATCTCGCCGCCGTCGGTGCTAAACCCCGCACGCAGCCGCAGCATGGGGCGGATTTGAATCGACGTGACCAGTCGCGCTTTCTCGACGAGATCAGGCTCGGGCGAGAGGCCGTCGTCGTCCATGGTGCCGACGAGCTCGATGCGGTCGGCGCCCCCTTGCTCAGCACCGCGCGCGTCGCCGGCATGCAGTGCAATCACTTCCAGCAATGCCATGCCCCTAGTCTGCCCGAGCGAGCCCTCTCACGACGGCAACTCGTCGGTGAACCCCGAATACGCGACGAGGGCGGCCCCACAACCGGGACCGCCCTCGCTGCTGTTCAGGGGTGAACAGGCGTCACATCATGCCGCCCATGCCGCCCATCTCATCCATGCCGGGTGCGCCAGCCGGAGCCTTCTCAGGCTTGTCGGCAATGACGGCCTCAGTGGTGAGGAACAGGCCGGCGATCGACGCGGCGTTCTGCAGCGCCGAGCGGGTGACCTTGGCCGGGTCGATGATGCCGGAGGCAACCATGTCGACGTACTCGCCGGTGGCCGCGTTCAGGCCCTGTCCGGCGTCGAGACCGGCAACCTTTTCCGCGATCACGCCGCCTTCGAGGCCAGCGTTGTGTGCGATCTGACGCAGCGGAGCCTTCGCAGCGGCGAAGACGATCTGCGCGCCGGTGAGCTCGTCGCCGGAGAGCCCGTCGACGGAAGCCTTCGCGGAAGCCTGCAGCAGCGCGACGCCACCACCAGGCACGATGCCCTCTTCGACGGCAGCCTTCGCGTTGCGGACGGCGTCCTCAATGCGGTGCTTGCGCTCCTTCAGCTCCACCTCAGTAGCGGCGCCAACCTTCACGACGGCGACACCGCCGGCCAGCTTGGCGAGACGCTCCTGCAGCTTCTCGCGGTCGTACTCGGAGTCGGAGTTCTCGATCTCCTTGCGGATCTGAGCGACGCGACCCTCGAGCTGCGCCTGGTCGCCAGCACCGTCGACGATGGTGCACTCGTCCTTGGTGACCAGCACGGAGCGGGCCTTGCCGAGGAGGTCGAGCGTGGTGGCTTCAAGCGAGAGGCCGACCTCTTCGGAGACGACCTGGCCGCCGGTGAGGATGGCGATGTCGGTGAGCATGGCCTTGCGGCGATCGCCGAAGCCGGGAGCCTTCACGGCCACGGACTTGAAGGTGCCGCGGATCTTGTTGACGATCAGACCGGCGAGCGCCTCGCCCTCCACGTCCTCAGCGATGACCAGCAGCGGCTTGCCCGACTGCATGACCTTCTCGAGCACGGGGAGGAGATCCTTCAGCGAGGAGATCTTGGAGTTCGCGATGAGGATGTAGGGATCCTCGAGGGTGGCTTCCATGCGCTCGGTGTCGGTGACGAAGTAGGGCGAGATGTAGCCCTTGTCGAAGCGCATACCCTCGGTGAGCTCGAGGTCGAGGCCGAAGGTGTTGGACTCCTCGACGGTGATTACGCCTTCCTTGCCGACCTTGTCCATCGCCTCAGCGATGATCTCGCCGACGGAGGTGTCACCAGCCGAGATCGACGCGGTAGCAGCGATCTGCTCCTTGGTCTCGATGTCGGTGGACATTTCGCCAAGCTGCTCGACGATGGCCGCGACGGCCGTGTCGATGCCCTTGCGCAGCGCCAGGGGGTTGGCGCCGGCGTTCACGTTGCGCAGGCCCTCGCGCACCATCGCCTGAGCCAGCACGGTGGCGGTGGTGGTGCCGTCGCCGGCGACGTCGTCGGTCTTCTTGGCGACTTCCTTGACGAGCTCAGCGCCGATCTTCTCGTACGGATCCTCGAGCTCGATCTCCTTGGCGATGGACACGCCGTCGTTGGTGATGGTGGGGGCTCCCCACTGCTTCTCAAGCACGACGTTGCGACCCTTGGGGCCGAGCGTCACGCGGACGGCGTCGGCAAGGGTGTTCATGCCGCGCTCGAGGCCGCGGCGGGCCTCGTCATCAAATTCAATAAGTTTTGCCATGGTGGAACGAAAATCCTCCCATATGTGGGGCCTTCGCCCCTGATGTTCAGGTGTCGGATCGGTGCCAGGTGCCCGCGACGGACGGCATGTGCCTCACCCAGACCAGGTAGCACTCGCACATGTCGAGTGCCAACTTCATTCTTAGCACTCTCACCCAAAGAGTGCAAAGAGATCCGGGGTTTCGACGGGGCTCAACCGCCCAAACAGCGCAAGCACCGGGGTTTCGACGGGGCTCAACCACCGAAACAGCTCCAGCACCGGGGTTTCGACGGGGCTCAACCACCGAAACAGCTCCAGCACCGGGGTTTCGACGGGGCTCAACCGCCAGAACAGCGCAAGCACCGGGGTTTCGACGGGGCTCAACCACCGGCACGACTCAACACCGACGGCGCCCCTCGCGCGGTGCGGGGGACGCCGTCGGGTCGTCTGGGGGAACGTCAGCGAGCGATCTTGGGCCATTCGTTCGACGGCGCCGCAGCGTTGGCGGCGGAGCGCAGCTGCATGGTCTGCGACACAATCGCGATGATAGCTTTCACCCACACCTTGATCATCTGCAGAATCGCCTTCACCAGGGCAATAACGTCCTTCGCAGCGACCGCCGTGCCCACCGGCACAGCCCAGATCTTGGCGATGGCCCTGATGAGCGCAATAGCGGCCTTGGTGAATTCCTTCACGAAATCGATGGTGGCTTTCACGCCTTCCTCACCCATCTGCTCAACGACCTGCCCGAACTCGGCGGTGTGCTGCTGCAGCGTGGTGGCGAACTCGTACTGGCTGTCGACATTGCTACGGAAGCGTTCAGCGGCCGATCCCGTCCACGTCGTGTTCGACTGGAAGTTGCCGGGGCCGAGGGCCTCGGTGAATGCCTGCGCCTGTGGCACGATCTGCTCGTTGATACCCCGTCCGGCCGAGCGGATTTCCCAGGGCGCGAGGGCATTCTTGCAAAACTGCAGGACGTCGGCTTCCAGGTTGTAACAGAACTCCGCGGCGTCACCGGCCTTGTCACAGGCAGTTCTAATGGCGTCCTTCGCCATCTTGCCGATACCAGGCACCCAGGCGAACCAATCGACGATGCCGCTCAGCGCAGAGAGCACTTCACCGACGATATCGAACACCTTGTTCACGGCTTCGCCCACGTTGCGGAGGAATTCCGAAGCCTTATCGATGATGTCGATGATCCATTGCACGTCGAGCTCGAACGAGCACGCTTCGGCAGCGGGAGGCACACAGACGTTGCTCGATGATTGCGAGTTGACCAGTACAGCCATGGTTGTATGTTCTCCTTACCGTGCGATCTGATCGGCGAGCTTCGCGCCTTGCTCTTCTTGCTTGTCGTAGTCGTCAGCCGTGCTGGTGAGCGCTTCGGCATTGCGGTTCATCTCTTCTGCGGCCGTGCGGTAGATGTCCGAGAACTTCTGGCACGCCTCCTCGAACGGGCCGCGTGCGCCAAACCACAGACCCCAGTGCTGCACCAGGCCCTTCATCGCTTCCCAGCACTGGGCCAGGTTCTCCGCCGAAGGAGAGATGCCCTCGAACGAGCGTGCGTCGGAGCGGAGATCGTCGGTAGCGACCTCGTAATCGGTGCCGCCGCCGTTGTCGCCGGTGCTGGGCAGGCCTGGGTCGGCGCCACCGCTGGGGGCACCAAAGTCGGGGTCGCCAAGATCGTCGGAGCCTGCTCCACCGGATGGCGCGTTCACGCCACCGCCACCGGGGCCGAGGCCACCGCCGAAGTCGGCGTCACCGAAGCCACCGCCATCACCGGAGGGGATGCTGCCTCCGCCCGATGGGCCACCACCGGACCCGCCACCGAAATCAGGACTGCCGATACCATCGGAGGCGCCTTCGGGGATGTTCGCGCCTCCGGATGGGCCGCCGAAGTCGGGGCTACCAATGCCGTCGGAGCCGCCTCCGCCGAGACCACCGTCGGACCCACTGCTACCAAGGCCGCCACCAGATCCGCCGCCCATGCCGTCGTCGGCGCCTTCGTCTTCGCCCTCGCCACCAGGCTCACCGCCACCCGAACCACCACCGGTACCGCCGCCCATGCCGTCGTCGGCGCCTTCGTCTTCGCCCTCGCCCGAGCCGTCGTCGCCGAGGCCGCCCCCGGACCCGTCGCCGATGCCGGCGTCGGGGTCCATCTGGTCGTAGTCGCTCGGCACATCGACATCAACGGTGCCGTCCTCATTCACGGTGAGCACCTGGCCATTGGCCTGCTCGATGGTGACGGAGCCGTCCTCGTTGCGCGTAATCGCGGTGCCCGATTCCGTGGTGAGCGACGCGCCGACGCCCAGCGTGGACGTGTCGGGCACCTCGAGCTCATTCTTGAAATCGGCATCCACTTCGACGCTGCCGTCCTCCGCGATGGTGATCTCAACACCGTCAGAGGTGGAGATGAGGCTGCCATCCACGGATGTGTCGATCACGGTGCCGTCGGGGGCAACCGCGACCAGGTCGTCGTCGACGGTCACGTCTTCGGTGATCTCGATGGCATCGTCGGGAACAGCCGTGACGGCCTCGCCCTCGACGTAGTCCATCGTCGGCTCGAACTCCTCGCCCGCAGCTTCGTCGATGGCGCCGTCCGTGGCCGCCGGATCGTCGGCCGTGCCGGGGGCAAGACCGCTTGCAGGAGCGGGTTGGGGCCGCAACGAGCCGATGTGTTGGGCCGATGCAGCCCAGTCGACTCCTTGCCCTTCGGTCAGGTTCTCAGACACGGCTGATTCCTCCTAGTGGTAGTTGCGCTGGCTGTTACTGGTGTGGCTGAGCTGCGGAAGCGTCCGCGAGCCCCTGGATGGCTTCAGTGAAACATTCGGTGATGACAAGGCCTGACTTGCCAGCTACCCACGACGGGCGGATCGTCACGCCGACGGCAACGCCGTTCACAGTTTTGACGCCCACCATCTGGTTCTCGGAATACGAAGCGACAGTTTCTACCTCCACCGGCTCCTCGGAGATATGCGTCCTCGCTTTGTCGGAGTGCGCGAGGAGGTTCGCGAACTTCGCGTTCAGATCATCGAAGGCTTTCGACAGCGAGGCTGCGAGCTCGGCGGTCTGCTCCGGCGTGCGGTCGGACTGCATGCTGCGGGAGATCTCCGCCTCTTCACGTTGCCTAATCCGCGCCACTTCCTCGTCGGAGAGTTCGACGATCCTGGCGGGCTCACCGTCTCCGTCGCGGGCGAGAATGAGGGTTTCGGTAATGACCGGCACCAGCTCTTCAGGCTGAATCTTCTGCTCCCAAGCGGGTGCGACGGAAATCGTCTGCAGATTGCCACCTTGGCCGAATTCGACGGTGACGGTGCCCGTCGGGTCAGTCGCGGCGCCTGAGCCGCCGACGGCGTCCAGTTCTGCGCTCTTGCGGATGAGTGCGTCGATTTGTGCATCGAGGTGCGCCAGGAATGCTTCTGGATCTTTGGCGAGCTCCGGGTTCGTCATAGCCTGTACTCTTCCAGCCAGGGAGTTCTTTTCGGCTAGGTATCTGGGCTCAGATCAGGAGTAAGCCTGTGATCAATTCACGTATGGTGCGCAACATCGCAAACCTGTGCAACGGGTCCACTGTGCTGGGCCTCGTGGCGGGTGTCATAGGGCGCGGGCGATTTCGTCGGCACCGGCAGCTTGTCATCGTCGACGGTGTGCGTCTCCCGCTGGTGCGGGCCTCGGCGATGACGGTCGGCAGTGTGGTGCTGGTGCCGGATAGGACGCTCGAGGAGGCGTCAAAGCGCATTCCGCTGCTCGTCGAGCACGAGGATGCGCATGCGTGGCAGTACGCCTATTGCATGGGGTTGCCGTTTCTGCCCTGCTACCTCGTCGCGACGTTGTGGAGCTTGCGACGAACAGGGCATCGGGCGCAGGCGAATTTCTTCGAGGTGCAAGCTGGGCTCGAGGCCGGCGGCTATCGGTAACCGTGGGGCTCAGCGCAGGCGACGGGCCGAGCGGTCTGCCTGCCGCTGGGAACGCATGCGCCGCAGCCGCTTCACGAGCAGGGGCTTGTAGGCGAGCGCTTCAGGGCGGTCGAGCAACGCGTTGAGCTGCTGGTAGTACCGCGCCGACGAGCAACCAAAGTGCTCCATAATCGCCTGGCCCTTGGGCACCGACGACGTGTACCAGCTGTCCTCGAAGTCGAGGAGAGCGGCATCACGCTCGGCCAGATCGGCCGTCGTAAACGAGAGTGCTTCGGACATGCACCCCATCGTAATGGAAGAATCACATGCATGTCATTCCCTTCTCCTCAAGCAATGTGGCGTCGACGGCGGCGTTATTGACTACGATTGGGGCGACCAATTGAGAGGGAGACCGAGATCATGCGTGGCTTGACCGGCACCGTGCAGCACTTCGACTGGGGTGATCGTACGGAGATTCCGAGGATTCTCGGGATCGAGCCCGACGGGCAACCTTGGGCCGAGTACTGGCTGGGCTCGCACCATGCCGGGCCTTCCATGTTCGACGACGAACCAGGGCTGACGCTCGCCGCATACCTCGAACAGCATCCCGACGAAGTGGGCGCCACATCACTCGACGCCTACGGCGCCCGACTCCCCTTCCTCATGAAACTGCTGTCAGCGGCCAGCCCGCTCAGCATCCAGGTGCACCCCAACCGAGAGCAAGCCGTCGAGGGTTACGCCAAGGAATCCCTGATTGGTTTGCCCCTGTCGCACCCCGAACGGTCATACAAGGACGATTGGCCGAAACCAGAGACCATCATCGCGCTCACCCCGTTCGAGGGCCTGCTTGGATTCCGCGACCCGCAGGAGACTGCCGAGCTCTTCGAAGGTCTTGGTGTTACCAATGAGCTGGCCTCGGTGATCGGCCCGCTGCGGGAACGCACGGAGTCGCTCGCTTTGCAGGAAGTATTCCTCGACGTGCTCACCATCCGCCGCCGGAGGCCGTTGGTCGACCTCGTGCTGGCACGCGCCGTCGAACATCTCGACGCAGGCGGCGCGTTGGGCGAGTTTGCCCGCACCGCCGTCGAGATCGATGAATATTTCCCCGGCGACCCCGGCATTCTGGCTGCGCTGCTTATGAACCGCTTCACGCTCCAGCCTGGGGAATCCATCTCACTCCAGCCAGGCGTCCTGCACGCTTACCTCCACGGCACCGGAATTGAGGTCATGGCCTCGTCGGACAACGTCATTCGCGGCGGGCTCACACACAAGCACATCGACGTCGACGGGCTGCTCGGCATGGCGAACTTCTCGTCGATGGTTCCCCAGGTACGACACCCTGAGGGCGCTGACGGGGTGTACCGCTACCCCACGAACTTCCCTGAATTCGAGGTGTGGCAGCTCACCCCGATGACTGATCGGGGCGTGGATATGCCGCGCGACGACACAGCGCGCATCGCGCTCGTCACCGACGGGGAGTGCACCCTGATCGGACGCGACGAGGTCACGCTGGGGAAGGGCCAGGCTGTCTTCGTGCCCGCCAACGAGAGCCTGCGCGTATGCGGGGCGGGGCAGCTCTTCGTCTCCGCCGCCGGCTGTTGACCGACCCCCACGACTGAGCACATTCGACGACGTAACCCCTAACCAGACGCCAAACATGCACTCGCGCTGCCAGTTGGGGCACAATAGGCGGCACGCCTCCTTAGCTCAGCGGCTAGAGCACCTGTCTTGTAAACAGGGGGTCGTGGGTTCGATTCCCACAGGGGGCTCCACTCTCTTGACGGCGAAGCGCCAGTCAGCGCCCGGCTCACGCCGCCCTGAAGCGTTTCAGTGCGCCTTGACGAGTCATGCCAAGCACCTCGCCGATAGCCTGCCAACTGTTGCCAGCCTCTCGAGCTGACGCCACGGCGGCATCCAGCGCCTGTTCCGCTGCCGCGACCTGCATCATCGCAACCGCCACCTGCGCCAGTTCACCACTGACGGTAGCCGTAGGCTCAGGCCCTTCATCACTCTCTATTTCTGCAAGGATCTCTTCGTCCGTTCGCATCACAAGTCACCTCCTCAAAAACTTTTGCCGAGCTCTCATCGCGTGGAAAATCTGCCCTCTGGAATTGACTGCAACCTCCAAAAGCAGTCCGTTCCGGCCCGGGCCGACGATCATTCTGTAGTCATCGAAGAAGTGCACAAACATCACCTGCGCCACCGCATGGAGCATGTCAGCATCGGCCACGCCATGCTTCCGAGCAGTCTCCACGATCTCCGCACTGGTAACTGTAGTTACCATCACCTACACCCGTCAACGGCGATTCTCAGACTCGAGGATGGTTTCCCCTAGCAGAACTCCAGGGTGCGGCACCCCAGAACGATCAGCCTTGGCGACGTCCTACGTCGCGCACCGCTTCGTCGAGGGTGTGTCGTCGACGGAGCCACTCCGCGCCTGAGGCCCACCCGGATGCGTAGTCGAGGTCGCCGTCCGGGTCGATGATCGCCAGCACCGCGTCTCTACCCAACACCGCTTCTGCGCCGCGGGCGGCGGCGAGGTCGTCGAACGCGTCGCGCATGAGTCGGTGACGCAGCGACGGCCAGGCTTGCCCGTCGGGACCGGGATAGACGATGAAGGCATCGCCGCTCAGGAATCCGCCGCCGGCGCTGGTTTCGCGGAACGGGTCGATGGCACCGAGGGAGAGCTGCCGGGAATAGAAGTTGAGTGCCCAGTGGAGGAACCCCTGCGCCTGCGACTTGTACAGCTGCCAACCGAGCGCACGCGTGCGCATGGCCGTCTGCGCGATGAACCGGTTCGACACGTCCCACGACTGACCCACGCAGTAGTACACCCACCGGGGCTCGATGCCTGCCTCCCGAAACGCTGGCACGGCATCCGTCGCGACGACGGGTTCCGCCACGAGCTCCACGAAATCGGGGTGCGAGAGCGCGTCGACCACGCGTGCACCGTCGAGCAGGGGCTTGGCGACGCTGAGCGCCTCCCGGTAGGAGTCGAGGTGTTCGCTGCTGGGCTCGTCGGAGATGTGAAAGAGGGTGTGGCGGAGCCCGACGCGTTCGTCGAAGTAGTGTTTGAGGAACGGCACGAGCGCGGCGAGGAAGTGCTGGTAGGAGGGGTCGGTGGCGGGCACGTCCCAGCCGAAGCGCTCCTGCGGGTGGCCGTCGACGGTGATGGTGAAGCGCGGGGTGGCCTTCGCACCCCACTGTGTGAAGAGGTGCGGCACCTCCACCTCGCGCATTCCGACGGTGGCGAGGAGGTTCATCCAGCGGTCGAGCTTGTCGGTGCCGAACGAGTATTCGTCGCCGTCGAGCGTGATGTCGAGCAGCTGCGTCGAGCGTCGATAGGTGCCGACGGCGGTGTCGAGGGGTGGGGTCCACACCGGCGTAAGCACAGAGGTGACGCACATTTCGCGAGCGGCGCGCAGTTGCTGTTCGACGATGCCCCAGTGCGCTTCGCTCCACGGTTCGACGTCGTAGTGGGTGGCGAGGCAGTCGGCGTGGAACCACTGGGTGTATTCCACGCCGTGCTCCGGGAGCGGCTGGGCGACGGTGGCCACGGGGAGGGTGGTGTCGAGGAGGACGGCGTCGTCGGTGGTGACGTTCACGCGCACCTCGCTGGCCGGCAGCGTGACGTCCACCCACAGCGCATGCCATCCGATGTGCGTGGGCCGCACGGTGACCTCCGCAGTACCGGTGGGGCGTAGCACGTCGGGCAGCATGCCTGGCTGGTCGAGGATGTACCCGTCGTCGTGCTGCTCCCAGCACGGCACCTGCACGGGTACGAGGTCGACCACGGATACTGCCACGGGCCCATCACTCTCGACGGCGACGCGCAGCGCATGCGGGGCGGAGAGCCGGTCGGTGTCGACGGGACGCCAGGCGATCTGAAATGACACCGTCTCGTCTTGCCAGCCGCTGAGGGATGCCGGGGGATCCGACGGCTCCCAGCGCGGCGTGACTTTGGTGAGCGCGTCGACGAGCACGACCGTCGGTGCAGAGCTGGGCATCGGGTGCGTCCTTTCGTGGGTTAGGTTCTCGCGCTGGGGCTGGCACGTAGCGTGGTGTTGGCGTATCTAGTGTTCCAGGTTGGCGCTGCAGGGATGTGTCTGGCCTCGTCAGGTACACTTTGGGGCGGAAATGTCAGGGGCATGCTCTAGGCTGGCAAGCGTGTTGAACACTCCCGCGTCCACGTACCGCCTCCAGCTCACGCCGTCGTTCACCTTCGACGACGCCGCCGCCCGCATTCCGTATCTGCAGGCACTCGGCGTCACGCATGTGTTCTGCTCGCCTATTTTGCAGGCCGCACCTGGCTCCATGCACGGCTACGACGTCGTCGACCACTCGCGCGTCTCCGACGATCTGGGCGGCGAAGAGGGTTTCCGCCGGCTGGCTGCGGCTGCGTCGGAGCACGGGCTGGGGCTCGTGGTCGACGTGGTGCCCAATCACATGTCAGTGCCCACGCCCATGTGGCTGAACACCGCGTTGTGGGACGTGATGCGCAGCGGTGCCGATTCGCAGTACGCGCGCTGGTTCGACATGGATCTCTCCGGCGACCAGGCCATTTTGATGCCGGTGCTGGGCGAGAAGATCGGCAAGGAGCTGTCGTCGGGCAATATCAAGGTGGAGACCCGCAGCGTGCCGGGGCTCGGCGAGCAGCCCGTCGTGAGCTACTTCGACCACGTGTTCCCAGTGCGCCCTGGTACCGAGGGGCTGCCCATCGCCGAGCTGCTCGAACATCAGTGGTACCGCCTGGCGCATTGGCGCGTCGGCTCTGAAGAGCTCAACTACCGGCGCTTCTTCGACGTCGACACGCTCGCCGCCGTGCGGGTAGAAGATCCGGCGGTGTTCGACGCGACGCATGCGAAGCTGCTTGAGCTCTACCGCGAGGGGCTGTTCCAGGGCTTCCGCCTCGACCACATCGACGGTCTCGCCAATCCGCGAGCCTACGTCGCCAGGCTGCACGAAGTCACCGATGGCGCGTGGATCGTCGCGGAGAAAATCCTCGAAGCCGACGAGGTGCTCCCCCAAGCCTTCGATTGCGCCGGCACCACGGGCTACGACGCGTTGCAGCGCATCACCGGCCTGTTCCAGGAATCCGCCGCACTGCCCCGGTTGAACGACATCTGGGAGCGGGCGACGGAATCGGCCCAGGGCTTCCACGCCGCGCTCATTGAGGCGAAGCACGAGGTCGTCGAAACCATGCTGTTCACCGAGGTGAACCGCCTCACGTCCATCGTCGTCGCCATCTGCGACGCCGACATCCGGCTGCGCGACCACACCCGTCGCCAGATCATGCATGCCATCACCGAGCTGCTCATCGGTATGGATCGCTACCGCGCGTACGTCGAGCCCGGTCTGCCGGCGAGCGAAGCGGAGCGGCAGGTGCTCGTCGACGCCGCCGACCGCGCCCGACCCAACCTCACCGACGACGAACAAGACACCCTCGACCTCGTCCTCGCGCTCGCCATGGGTGAGCCTGGCACCGGCGACGAGGGGTGCGGTGCCGAAACCCTGCCCGTCGTGGATGCCGACGAGGTCACCACTGAGTTCCCCGAGGAACTCGACGAGGTGGGTGTGCTGCGCGCGGAGTTCATGGTGCGATTCGCGCAGACGTGCGGGCCGGTGATGGCGAAGTCGAAGGAAGATACGTCGTTCTACCGCTGGAACCGCTTCATCGCCGTGAACGAGGTGGGCACGGAGCCGACGGTGGTGGGCCTGCCGCCCGACGCGTTCCACGAGTTCTGCGAGCAGCAAACCCGGCTGTGGCCGACCGCCATGACCACCTTGTCCACGCACGACACGAAACGCTCCGAAGATGTCCGCGCTCGCCTGGCGGCGCTCACCGAGTTCCCGCGCGAGTGGGAAACGTGCTTGTCAGAGCTGCGTGCGGCGGTTGCAGATGAGCGCTCGGAGCTCGTCGACGGGGCCACGGAGCTGTTCTTGTGGCAGACGTTGGCGGCCGAGTGGCGCCTTCCAGGCACTGCCGCAGGGCAACACCCCATCGCTGCGGAGCGGCTCGCCGCGTACCTCACCAAGGCCATGCGCGAGGCCAAGCGCTACACCGGGTGGACTGAGCCCGACGAGCAGTACGAGGCCGCGGTGCAAGAGCTCGCCGCGTTCGCGCTCGGCAGCGACGCCGTCGCGGCGGCGCTCGATGCGTTCACGGAGGTCACGGCCGAGTCCGTGCGTGCCAACATCCTTGGCCAGAAGCTCCTCCAGCTCACCATGCCGGGCGTGCCCGACGTGTACCAGGGCTGCGAGGTCGTCGACCTCTCACTCGTCGACCCCGACAACCGCCGCGAAGTGGACTTCTACCGACGCGCCGGCATCCTCGCGTCGCTGCAGGAGAACCCGCCTACAGATCTCGACACAGAGAAGCTGTTCGTCACCAGCCGGGCGCTGCGCCACCGTCGTGAACACGCCGACGCGTACCGCGGGCCGAGCGCGCAGTATCACCCCATCGCCTCCACAACGGGACACGCGGTTGCGTTCTCGCGCGGCACGGGCGACGAGGTGGCGGCCATCACGGTCGTCACGCGGCTGGCCGCGAAGCTCGCTGAGCGCGAGGGCTGGGGCGACCACACGCTCTTCCTGCCCGACGGTGAGTTCCGCAACTTGTTCACCGACCAGGTGGTCTCGGGCGGGCAGACGCCCGTCGCCGACGTCCTCGGCGCCTACCCCGTCGCGCTGCTCGTGCCTGAGCCGAGCGGGGAGTAACCTGGCCCACTTTTCTACCCAGTTCTACCTTTTCCATCGATTAAGGTAGAACCATGGCGATCAATGTCAAACACCCAGCCACTGACGCACTCGCACGGGAGCTGGCGGCGCTCACCGGCGAGTCGCTCACGACGGCCGTGCGCCGCTCCATCGAGGAGCGCCATGCGCGCGTGCAGCGAGCACGCAGCCGAAGCATGTCCAACGCCCACATCATGAGCATCATCGAGCGTGCCAAGCGTCTCCCTCGCCTCGATGAAACCCCATCTGACCAGTACCTCTACGGTGAAGATGGGCTGCCCTCGTGATCGTCGACTCCTCTGTGATGATGGCGATCGTTCTGGCCGAGCCGGAAGCCTCCGTGTTCCTCCAAGCCATCAGGATTTCTCCGCCACAGACCCTCCCAACGCGCTCGAGCTCTGACGCTTCGCACGCTCGTCGTGGCACTCCCCTCCCTTAGGCTGGGATCATGCGTGATTTCACCCGTCCAGCACTGTGGGCACCCCGAGCCAACCGCGTCGACCTCGTCGTCGATGAAACTTCCCGACCGATGCACCCCGACGCAGAACGCGCCGGCTGGTGGGTAGCCGACGCCGCGCTCGAACCCGGCTCCCGCTACGCCTTTTCCCTCGACGGCGGCTCGCCTCGCCCGGATCCACGCAGCCTCGCCCAGCCTGACGGTCCGCACGGCGCCAGCCGCATCGTCGACCCCGCAGCCATCGACCGCCCACAGTGGGAGGGCGTCGATCTCCGCGGCGGCGTGCTGTACGAGCTGCACGTCGGCACCTTCACTGACGAGGGCACCTTCGACGCGGCTATCGGCAAGCTGGACTACCTCGTCGAGTTGGGCGTCGACGCAGTGGAGGTGATGCCCGTCGCGGATTTTCCTGGGCGCTGGGGCTGGGGGTACGACGGCGTCGGGCAATACGCCGTGCATCAGGCGTACGGCGGGCCGGAGGCGTTCGTGCGGTTCATCGACGCCTGCCACGCGCGCGGGCTGGGCGTGATCCTCGACGTCGTCTACAACCACCTCGGCCCGGAGGGCAACTACCTCGGAGAGTTCGGACCCTACTTCACCGACAAGCACCAGACGCCGTGGGGTGCGGCACTCAACCTGGATCAGGAGCACGCCGACGAGGTGCGCGCGTTCTTCCTCGGAGCAGCGCATCAGTGGCTCGCGCGGTTCCAGTGCGACGGGTTGCGCCTCGACGCGGTGCACGCGCTCGCGGACGATTCGGAGCAGCATTTCCTCGCGGAGATCGCCGACGCATCCCTCGCTTGGGAGCAGAAGCTCGGCCGCCCGCTGTTCATCACCGCTGAGTCGGATTTGAACCAGCCCTCCATGGTGAGCCCGACGAACTCCGTCGCCTTCGCACGCGGCATGGACGCCCAGTGGGCCGATGACGTGCACCACGCGCTGCACGCATTCTTCACCGGCGAGACGCAGGGCTACTACGTCGACTTCGGCACCGCCGAAGTGCTCGACAAGGCACTCACTAGGGTATTCATCCACGACGGCACCTATTCGACGTTCCGCGGCGAAGACTGGGGCGCACCCGTCGAGCCCACCACTCCGCTGTACGACGGGCACTCATTCATCACGTTCATCCAGAACCACGACCAGGTGGGCAACCGCGCCGCCGGCGACCGCCTGAGCGACGCCGACCGCCAGGCCGCAGCCGCCGCGCTGCTCCTGCTGGCCCCGTTCACGCCGATGATCTTCATGGGCGAGGAGTGGGCGGCCTCGACACCGTTCCCGTTCTTCGCCGACCTCGGAGACGAGCTGGCCCCACTCGTCTCCGAGGGTCGCGCGCGCGAGTTCGCCGAGATGGGGTGGAGCGACGAGGTCCCCGACCCACAAGCCGAATCGACGTTTACCTCTGCCAAGCTGCGCTGGGCCGAGCGCGACGGCGAGGGGCATCGTCGGATGTTGGCGTGGTACCGCACCCTCCTCGCGCTGAGACGAGTGCTCCCGGGCGCGACGGACCCGACGCTGGATGCGACGTCGGTGGATGTCGTCGACGCCGACACCGTCGTGATGCACCGGCCCGGGTTCGCCGTCGCGGCCACGCGGGGCGATGCGGCGGTGGATGTGCCCGTCGACGGGAAACTGCTTGCGGCATGGGGCGACGCCACCCAAGAGGGCGACGGCCGCTGGCTGCTTCCCGGCGCGGGTGCCATCGTCGTCGCGACGGAAGGCTGAACCATGAGCTACACGTACGGCGGAGGCATCCCCGAGGTCGTGGCGTACCCCGAGCCCAATCGCGAGACCAAGCAGAAGTTCGGGGCCGCCGTCATCGGCGCCGTGTTCATCGCTCTCATGGTGGCAGCCGTCGCCGCCTTCATCAGCACCGGCGAATGGATGATGCTGGCGGCGCTGCCGCTGCTGGGGCTCGCCCTGGTCGGCCTCGGAGTGTCGGTCAAGGAGAAACAGCTGCAGCGGAAGGTCGACCTGACGAAACCTGCGCTCCTACTCAACGATGACGGCATCGGTAACGGTGATGCGCAGGTTCCTTGGAACAACGTGGCCGCGGTCGAGACCCTGGTGCATTTCAACCGATCCGTGATGCCTTCCGCAGGGAAGAGCCTCGCTAACCAGCTCACTGATACGACCGGCGTCCTCGACGGGACATTCCTCGTGCGCGTCACCGTAGACGACCCCCAGCAACTCAGCGGCGCCATGCAGCACTTCCCAACCAGGCAAGGCAACGTGGTCACGTTCAATGTGGGCAGTGTGGTGCAGTCCAACCAGTGGCTATCGCTGGCAGACTCCATCCGCCAGCACGCGCAGGCAAGGGGCGTCACGATCAGCGGCTGACACGTTCCTCCTCGCAGCTGCGCAGTGGTACCAAGCGATAGCTAACCCGATATCCACATTCGTTTGCTCAGAAGCCCGATTCTGGGCGATTTCAGCAAACGAATGTGGATATCGGGTTAGCTGGTGCCCCTCTCCCCCTTTCCAAACCCCCAACTAGGGTGGAGGCATGAAGTATCGCTACGCAGGAAACTCCGGTCTCAAGATCTCCGAGATCACCTACGGCAACTGGCTCACCCACGGTTCCCAGGTGGAAAATGAGGTAGCCACGAAGTGCGTCCACGCGGCGCTCGACGCTGGCATCACCAGCTTCGACACCGCCGATGTGTACGCCAACACCGTCGCCGAGTCGGTGCTTGGCGAGGCGCTGAAGGGTCAGCGTCGCGAATCGCTCGAAATCTTCACCAAGGTGTACTGGCCCACCGGGCCGGGCGGCGCGAACGACACTGGGCTCTCGCGCAAGCACATCATGGAATCCATCAACGGCTCGCTGGAGCGCCTGCAGACCGACTACGTCGACATCTACCAGGCCCACCGCTACGACTACGAGACGCCGCTGGAGGAAACCATGCAGGCCTTCGCCGACGTGGTGCGCCAGGGCAAGGCGCTGTACATCGGCGTCTCGGAGTGGACGGCTGAGCAGATCCGCGAGGGCCACCAGATGGCGCGCCAGCTCGGGTTCCAGCTGGTCACCAACCAGCCGCAGTACTCCGCGCTGTGGCGGGTGATCGAAGACAAGGTTGTGCCCACGTGCGATGAGCTCGGGGTGTCGCAGATCGTGTGGTCGCCCGTCGCGCAGGGCGTGCTCACCGGCAAGTACAAGCCTGGCGAGCAGCCGCCGGCCGGCTCCCGTGCCACCGATGACAAGGGCGGCAAGAACATGGTGGCGCGCTTCCTGGACAACCAGCAGGCCGTCGAACAGGTGCAGAAGCTGCGCCCCATCGCCGACGAGGCCGGCCTCACCATGGCGCAGCTCGCGATCGCGTGGGTGCTGCACAACCCGAACGTCGCGGCGGCGATCATCGGGGCGTCGCGCCCCGAGCAGGTGGCGGAAAACGTCGAAGCCTCGAACAATCCCATCGGCGACGACGTGTGGGACGCCGTCAACGAGGTGCTGGATGAGGTGGCGGAGAAGGACGCGCAGCGCACCTACGAGTCCTCCCCGAAGGAGCGCCTCACCTAGTCGCGGCGAGTGGTCGCCGTCGGTGCCGTTTCGCGGTTTCCCTGCAACATTCGCCCAGATTTGGTGAAGTGGAGCCATGCGAGATCCATACAACGGCATCGACGGTGGCGCGCCGCTCACCGTCACCAGTGACGATTTTTCCGACGGCGGCTCCCTGCCGCTCGAATGCACCGCCGAGTTCATGGGCGCGGGCGGCCGCGATGTGAGCCCGCAGCTGGCGTGGTCGGAGGTGCCGGAGGGCACCAAGTCCATCTACCTCCACGTCTACGACCCGGACGCTCCCACGCCTGCGGGTTGGTGGCATTGGTCGGTGGTGAATCTGCCACCGACGCTTCGCAGCCTTGAGCGCGATGCGAACGGCAACCTCCCCGACGGCGCCGTCGTTCTAAAACACGACGGTGGCGGCGTGGGCTATCTTGGGTCGGCCCCGCCGGAGGGCCACGGCCCGCACCGCTACTACTTCACCGTGCACGCGCTCGACACGCTGCTCGACGTCGACGAGCACACCTCCGCCACTGCGGCCGCGTTCCAGACCGTCGGGCACGTGCTCGCGCGCGGGTCCATCGTCGGCACCTGGGAGAACTGACGCATCGCGAGCGGGGCAGAACGACTCGCCCCCGGCGTGATTGCTGGCAGAATGGAACGTCACCTACCGGAAGGGCACCCATGAGCTGGACCACTGACCCCCGCGAAGTGCTGCGCGTCACCGACGACTTCGACCTCGCCACGTTTGACCGCAATGGCAAAGCTGGCTTCGACGGCACGAAGTCGGACGGAGCGCAGGTGATGGCCACGCGCGGTGAGCTCCTCGCGGAGCTGCAGGAGCGGCTCTTCGCAGAGGGCCGGGCCGGCGGCGAGCGTTCGTTGCTCGTCGTGGTGCAGGGACTCGACACTGCCGGCAAAGGTGGCGTGGCTAGGCATGTCATGGGCATGGTCGACCCGCAAGGAGTCCAGTTGCGCTCGTTCGGGGTGCCGACGGAGGAAGAGGCATCGCACCACTTCCTGTGGCGCATCCGCCGCGCGCTGCCCGTGCCGGGGCGCATCGGCGTGTTCGATCGCTCGCACTACGAAGACGTGCTGGTGCAGCGCGTCGACAACATCGTGCCGGAGGACGTGTGGCGGGGGCGCTACGCCGAGATCAATAGCTTCGAAGAGCAGCTCGTCAAGAACGGCACCACCGTGCTGAAGTTCGCACTCATGGTGAGCTACGACGAGCAGGCCCGGCGCCTCATGGAACGCCTGGACCGCCCTGACAAGCGCTGGAAGTTCTCGGCGAGCGACCTCAAGACCCGTGCCAAGTGGGACGACTACCAGGAGGCCTACGCCGACGTGTTCCGATTCACGAATACCGAGTACGCGCCCTGGTACGTCGTCCCTGCCGACCGGAAGTGGTACGTCCGAGCCGCCATCACGGAGATCATCACGCGCACGCTCGTCGACATGAAGCCGCGCTGGCCGGAGGCCGGCTTCGACGTCATGGCCATGCGCGAGCAGCTCGCCCAGACCATGTCGAAGGCGGCACTACAGGAGTCACTCGACGGCACGGCGAGCACCGTCGAAAGCGCCATCGAGTCGTCCATCGACGTGCGCAAGGAAGCCATCGAGCTGCACGGCGACAAGCACGCTGCCAAGCAGGCGAAGCAACAGCGCAAGGAGTGGGAGGCCGACCTCGCCACGACGCTCGAGCAGAAGGAAGCGCTCTTGAAGTCGCGCTGACGAGCGCCTCGATACGGCGACTGCGTCGCCTACTCGACGACCGGGTGGGGCGGGGTGCCCGCGTCAGGCCCGGTGGTTGAGTAGCGAGCGAAGCTCGCGTATCGAAACCATCTCCGCCAACCGCTACCCCGCGACGAGGCGGCGCTCGGCGTCGCTCAGCTGGGCCCCGAAGTCAGCGATGGCTAGGCGCCGCACGTCCTCAGGCAAGGCATCGACGAGCGCTTTGAGCTCCCTTGCCGCGACGACGTGTCGGGGGTGTGCGGCGCGGTACTGCCAGGCGCGATTCACGAGCTCGCGGTCGGCCAGGTGCTTCTTGGCGAGCCTGTCAAGCACGGTCATCACCGTCGTGTAGGCAAGCTCGCGCTCCCGTCGGAGTTCTTGGTGCACGTCCGCGACGGAGCGGGGCCCATCGGCCTCCCATAGCAGCTCCATGATGCGCTGCTCCAGCTCTCCTCGCGATGCCATGCGCACCATGATAGTGACAGTCGAAGAAATCGGTCGGGATTGGGGTCATTTACTCCTACAAAACGTCGTAGCTCTCAAGGATGGCGAGCTACACGCTGAAGAATCCAGCGATATTCGCCTGCATACGACCATCCGTAGTAACCTGCCGCCATGGAACCAGTGACCCTTGCACGGTGGCAGTTCGGGATCACCACCGTTTATCACTACCTCTTCGTCCCAATCACCATCGCGCTGTCGATGCTGGTGGCCGTCCTGCAGACCATCTGGGTCAAGACCGGACAGCACCGATTCCTGCAGCTGACGAAGTTCTTCGGCAAGCTCTTCCTGATCAACTTCGCACTCGGCGTCGTCACCGGCATCGTGCAGGAGTTCCAGTTCGGCATGAACTGGTCGGAGTACTCACGCTTCGTCGGTGACATCTTCGGCGCTCCCCTCGCGCTCGAAGCCCTGCTGGCATTCTTCCTCGAGTCCACATTCATTGGTTTGTGGATCTTCGGCTGGGACAAGCTGCCGAAGAAACTCCACCTCGCCACCATTTACTGCGCAGCCATCGGCACCATGATCTCGGCTGTGTTCATCCTCGCCGCGAACTCCTGGATGCAGAACCCCGTCGGCGCAGTATTCAATGTCGAGTCCGGCCGCGCGGAGATCGACGGTCTGGCTGGCTTCGGCGCCCTGTTCACCAACCCGGTGTTCATCGCCACCATCACCCACACGCTCACCGCTGCCTACATGGTGGCGGGCGGTCTGATCTGCGGCATTTCCGCTTGGCACCTCGCGAAGCTGAACAAGGCAGTGCGCGACAAGGGCGCCAGCGACGAGCACATCAAAACCTGGCGCTGGGCAACGAAGTTCGGCGCTTGGGTACTGCTGATTGCCTCCATCGGCGTCATCCTCACCGGCGATCTGCAGGCCAAGGCAATCGCGCAGACGCAGCCCATGAAGCTCGCCGCCGCTGAGGGCCTGTTCGAGACGGAGAAGGACGCGTCGTTCTCGCTGCTCACCATTGGCGACCGCGAGGCCACCGAAGCGGTCTTTGAGCTGAAAGTGCCGAAGCTGCTCTCCATCTTGGCTGGTCAGGATGAGGTCAAGGGCATCAATGATCTCGACAAGCGCTTCCAGGAAGAGGGCTACTTCATGGCCGACGAAGGCCGGCAGAAGCTCCAGCAGCAGGTGTACGAGGCCACGCAAAACGGCACGATTTCACCCGAAATCCAGAAGTCCTACATGGATCTCAACTACCGCCCGGACATCATCGTGAGCTACTGGTCGTTCCGCATCATGATGACCCTCGGATTCATCGCAATGGCGATCGCCGCGGTGGTGCTGGTGATGCTGAGTGGCGGGCGCAACCCAATGCCGTCGAAGTTCCTCACCACCTGCGCGTTCGCCTTGCCGCTGTTGCCACTGCTCGGCAACTCGGTCGGCTGGATCTTTACCGAGATGGGCCGCCAGCCGTGGATCGTCGTCGGGGTGCTTCCCACCGCTTCGGCAGTGTCTCCGACGGTGAGCGCGGGCGAGGTGCTGTTCTCCATGATCGTCTACACGCTGCTGTATGGCGGACTCGCCGTGCTTGAGGTGTGGCTGTTCATGAAGTACGCCAAGCACGGACTTCCCGACGTGGAGCCCGTCGAACTCAACGATGACCCTGACAAGCCCATGAGCTTCGCGTACTGAGAGGAGCTGGAGCAATGTTGTTACTTGAAACCACAGTTCCCCCGTTCACGCTGGTTTGGTTCCTGCTCGTCGCAGTGCTCTGGATCGGCTACTTCTTCCTCGAGTGCTTCGACTACGGCGTGGCGATGCTCATCAAGATCATCGGCGGCAACGACAAGGAGAAGCGCGTCATCGTCAACACCATCGGCCCACTGTGGGACGGCAACGAGGTGTGGCTGCTCACCGCAGGTGGCGCCATGTTCGCAGCCTTCCCGGGCTGGTACGCGTCGCTATTCTCCGGTCTATACCTGCCGCTGCTGCTCGTATTGATCGGCCTGATTCTGCGCGGCGTGGCCTTCGAGTACCGCTCGAAGCACCACACGTCGCAGTACCGCAACATGCTCGACTGGTTCGCCGCGATCGGTTCGTTCCTGCCCGCGCTGGTGTTTGGCGTCGGCTTTGCGAACTTCGTCTCCGGCCTGCCGAACGACGGCAAGCTGTGGAACGGCAACTTCTTCGGCCTCTTCATGCCGTTCGCCCTGGTGGGCGGCCTGATGCTCGTCGCGATCTGCCTCTTCCACGGCTCCGCATTCCTGGCACTGAAGACGTCGGGCGTCGTACATGACAAGGCCAAGAGCTTCGGCACCAAGGTGGGCTGGGTCGCCGTCGCGCTCACCGCGATCTTCGTGCTCTGGCAGAACATCGCCTACCCCGCGAAGAGCGAATTCGGCGACTTCTCGGTGCTCACGTGGATCGTCGGAATCCTGAGCGTGGTTGCGCTCGTCGTTGCTGTATTCATGGTGATGAGAGACCGCGACGGTTGGGCGTTCATCTGCACCGGCCTCGCCATCGTGACGCTGTTCACCGGCATCTTCTTGAAGCTGTACGGCAACATCGGCTTCGCGCAGGACGAGACGGTGGCCGTCGGCGATCGCCTGAACATGATCACCGCCGCTTCGTCGGAGACGACACTCGTCATCATGACCGTGGCCGCGGCCATCTTCGTGCCGATCGTGCTGGCCTACCAGGCCTGGAGCTACTGGGTGTTCTCCAAGCGCATCAGCACGAAGTCCATCCCCGACGACGTGTCACCCGCCGTGTAACCCTGCGGCGACCAGCTCATCGGATTAAGGAATGCTGGAATCCACCGAATCTGGTGGGTTCCAGCATTCCTTATTGTTTCCTCCACCCGTAGGCTAGTGATAACGATTTCACACGACGAAGGAGCACAAGCTATGCAAGACCATGCACTCGCCGGCCCGTGGCAGCAGGCCGCACTGATTCGCCCCACGCGCACACGCTCGATTTCCCCCGAGAACTTCACCGGCGCCCCCGGCGAGGGCGGCAAGGCCACCACGGGCACCGGCGCGGAGGCTTCCCGCGAACTGGGCGTCGGGTGGAAGGTCTCCCCTAGCATCAAGCTCGATGCCGGCACCACCTTCACCCTCGCCGACATCAGCGGCTCCGGCTGCATCACCAACATCTGGCTCACCACCGACATGCGCAAGATGCGCTCGCTCATCATCCGCGCGTACTGGGATGGCGACGATGCACCCGCCATCGAGGTGCCCCTCGGCGACTTCTTCTGCCACGGCTGGAACCAGTTTGCCCAAGTCAGCTCGCAGATGATCGCCGTCAACCCGCACGGTGGATGCAACTCGTACTGGCCGATGCCGTTCCGCAGCGGGGCCCGCTTCACCATTGAGAACCTGAGCGACGAAGACGTGTTCGTCTACTACCAGATCACATACGAAGAGGGCCCCGTGCCCGAAGAAGCGGCCTACTTGCACGCCCAGTGGCGGCGTTCGCAGCCCGTCACCGACGGCCTTCACGTCATGCTGGAAGGCATCGAGGGCCGCGGGCACTACGCCGGCACCTACATGGCGTGGGGCGTCAACTCCACCGGCTGGTGGGGCGAGGGCGAACTCAAGTTCTACATGGACGATGACAAGGACTACCCCACAATCTGCGGCACCGGCACTGAGGATTACTTCGGAGGCGCATGGAACTTCGACGTGCCCGGCCAGGGCTACACCACGTTCACTACGCCGTTCCTCGGCATGCCGCAGGTGATCCGCCCCGACGGCCTGTACGAAAGCCAGCAGCGCTTCGGCATGTACCGCTGGCACACGCCCGACCCGATCCGCTTCTCCGAGCGCCTCAGCCGTGTCGACGTGCAGACGCTCGGCTGGCGCTCGAAGGGCCGCTACCGTCAGCTGCGCGACGACGTCGCCACCACGGCGTTCTTCTACCTCGACCGCACCTCGACGAACCGACCCGCCGCTCCTACGGCCGACGAGATGGAGCCCTAAGCCGACGGCTTACCTCCAGGTTGCGCGACTGAGCGCACACCAGATGCCGATTTCTCCCCGTTTGGGGCGGTTTTGACGATCTGGAGTGCGCTCAGTCGCGTCTCGCGTTCTAGACCCCCATCCAGGCATGAGAGACTAAGCCCCGATGCCCGGACCGATTCATCCCCGATTGCTCCAACGCGCCGCAGCCACGCGCAGGTACCTCGTCGCGGCTGTGGTCGTCGGTGTGGTCACTGCCTTGCTGGTCACCGCGCAGGCGTGGCTCATCACCACGGGCATCACGCAAACCTTCGCACTGCGCCACCTCCCCGACGGTTGGCCGATCCTGCTGCTCCTGCTGTCGGCTGTGTTTCTGGCCCGGGCGGCGCTGGCTTGGGTGAATGCGTGGCTCTCGCACCGCTCGGCGGCGGCGGTGAAGTCGCAGCTGCGACGAGACATCGTCGCCGCTCACCTGCGCACGCCGGTGGGCGGGGCGCCGTCGGCGTCGTTGATGCGGCTCGTCACCCGCGGGCTCGACGACCTCGACGGCTACTTCTCGAAATACCTCCCCCAGCTCGGCCTCGCCGCCACGGTGCCGTTCATCGTCGGCACGTTTGTGCTGTGGGCGGACGTGACGTCGGCGATCATCATGGCGATCACGCTGCCGCTCATTCCACTGTTCATGGCGCTCATCGGGTGGACGACGCAGAAGGCGACGAAACGCTCGTTCGCGATGGCCGACCGACTCGCCAACCACTTCGCGGACCTCATCGCGGGCCTGCCAACGCTCCAAGCGTTCGCCCGCGCGAAGGCACAAAAACGCGGCGTCGACCTCAGCGAGGAGCGCTACGCGCAGGCGACGATGCGGGTGCTTCGGGTGTCGTTCCTGTCGTCGCTCGCGCTGGAACTGCTCGCATCGCTGTCGGTGGCGGTGATCGCGGTCACCATCGGCTTCCGGCTGGTATTCGACGAAGTCAGCTTCTTCACCGCACTCTTCGTGCTCGTACTCGCGCCCGAGGCGTACCTACCTGTGCGCATGGTCGGCACGCACTTCCACGACTCCGCCGACGGGGTGGCCGCCGCCGACGCAGCCTTCGCCATCATCGACGGCGCCCCCACCCACGACGGCACCGCGCCGGCGCCGCGCTCCGGGGCACTGCGCTTCGACGACGTCACTTTCGCCTACCCGAGCGCCGACGCCCCCGTGCTCGCCCACTTCAACCTCGAGCTGAGCGAGCGGGAAATCGTCGCGCTCACCGGCACGTCGGGCGGAGGAAAGACGACGGCGCTCGCCTTGGCGATGGGTTTCCTCACCCCCAGCGAGGGGCGGGTGAGTGTCGGGGGCACCGATCTCGCCGACGTCGAGCTCGCGACGTGGCGCGAGCAGGTGGCCTACGTTGCGCAAGACCCGGGGCTGGTGCGAGGCACCGTCGGTGAGAATGTGCGGCTCGGCGCCCCGGAAGCCACCGACGAGGAAATCGTCGACGTGCTGCGGCTCGCGGGGGCTGATTTTGGCCTGGACAAGGCCGTCGCCGATGACAGCGAAGGGCTCTCGGCGGGTGAGCGCCGACGCGTCGCGCTGGCTCGGGCGCTGCTGCGCATCCGGCATGGGGCCAGGCTGCTGATTCTCGACGAGCCCACCGCCGGGCTCGACTCCGACCGCGAGGCGCACGTCGTCGACGCGGTCCGGGCCTCGGGCGCCTCCGCGCTGATTGTCAGCCACCGCCCGGCGGTGCTGCAGGCCGCAGATCGAATCGTGGAGTGGCAAGGGGTGACGCCATGATCCGCTTCATGCGTGACCTCCTGCGCGCCGTCCCCGGCGGACGCGCGCGGTTCGCACTCGCCACGCTGCTGGCCGCCGCCGCGTCGGCGTGCTCCGTCGCACTCATGGGCGTGTCGGCATGGCTGATTTCCCGCGCGGCGGAGTTCCCGCCCGTGCTCTACCTCCAAGCCGCCGCCGTCGGCGTGCGGGCGTTCGGCATCGGGCGCGGCGCGGCGCGTTACGCAGAACGCCTCGTCGGCCACGACGTCGCGCTCCGCGTCGTGGGCGTGCTGCGCTCCCGCACCTACGACAAACTCTCTCGCACCACCCTCATCGGCCGCCGCCAGGGCGACCTCCTCACCCGCGTCGTGCAAGACATCGCCGCCGTCCAAGACGTGGTGGTCCGCGTCGCACTGCCGGCGCTGTCGGCGTCGCTGGTGATCGTCGCCACGACGGTGTTGCTGGGCAGCTTCAACCCGCTCAGCGCCGCGGTGCTGTTCGTGACCGCCGTGGTGGCCGGCATCCTGGTGCCCATCCTCGCGCAGCGGATGAGTCACGCCGTCGACCGCGCCGCCGTCGCCACGCGAGGCGAGCTCGCGGATGCGACGAGGGAACTCGCGCTAGTCGGGCCGGACCTCGTGGCGAACAACGCCGAAGCGCGCACCGTCGCCGCGATGCTCGACATCGACGACCGCCTCCGCCGGCAGGAGGCGCGCGGCGCCTGGGTGCGGGGGCTCGCCACGGCGGCGCAGATCGTCGCGGCAGGAATCGCCGTCGTCGCGGCACTGTGGATTGGCGGCGAGGCGGTGGCCGCGGGCACGCTGAAACCGCGCCTGCTCGCCGTACTCGTGCTCACGCCGCTCGCGCTGCACGAGGTGTTCCAGGACTTCACGAAGGCAGCGCAGACCTATACGCGCGCCAAGGCCTCCATCGAGCGGGTCCAGCAGGTGCTCGACGCCGAGCCCGTCGGCACCGGCGACGTGCTCCCTGGCGACGGGGTGAAGGTGCAGCTGCGCGACGTCACCGTCGGTTGGCCAGGCGGCGAGCCGGTGCTCGAGCACCTTAGCCTCACCGTCGCGCCTGGCGAGAAGGTGGCGCTGGTCGGGCCGTCGGGTGTGGGCAAGACCACCGTCGCGGCCACCCTCATGGGCCTGATTCCGCCGCTCGCGGGCGAGGTGGAACGCGCCGGCCGCGTCGGATATCTCGCGCAAGACGCACACATCTTCGCCACTACCGTCGCGGAGAATGTGCGCATCGGCAATAAGGACGCCACCGACGACGACGTGCGCCTGGCGCTGCAGCGGGCGGGATTGCGGCTCGACCCGGAGCGCGTCGTCGGCGAGGGGGGATCCACGTTGTCAGGGGGCGAGCGACGGCGCCTCGCGCTCGCCCGCGTGCTGGCCGCCGAGCGTGATCTCATCATCCTCGACGAGCCCACCGAGCACCTCGACCACGACACCGCAGCGCATCTCATGACCGACGTGTGGGAGGCCGCCGCTGGGCACCCCGTGCTCGTCATCACCCACGACGAGGACGTCATGCGCGCCTGCGACCGCGTCGTGCGACTGCCGTAGCCCCGACGGCACGAACGTGCCGATATGCCACATCGACGCGGGCACAGCCCACTCAAATCCCCATAATCGGCACAATCGTGCCTATTTGGCTTGCATCGCACGGCTACACCCTTCAGAATGGGAGAAACCGGCACGTTCGAACCGATAGGGGCACGCATGGATTTGGGCGCCACCGTGCGCGAGCGCAGAAAGGATCTGCGCCTCACGCAGCAGCAGCTCGCCGACCTCGCGGGCACCTCAGAGCGCTTCGTCCGCGCGCTCGAGCATGGCAAACCGACGGTGCAGCTGAACCACGTTGTCGCGGTCCTGGACGCGCTCGGGCTCGAGCTTCGCGCAGAGGTCCGACGATGAACCTCACCGAAGTCGAGTGCGCGATCGTGCGGAAAGCCGGACGCGTCGCAGCCACCCTGACCCGCGACAGCGACGGTGTGACCTTCGCGTATATCGACGGGTACGCCGGGTCGCCCGTCGCAACGACGCTCCCTGTGGACGCGCCACCTGTTGTTACGCAGCCAGGGCAGCTTCCAGCATTCTTCACAGGGCTACTGCCCGAGGGCCGCCGGCTCACGGCACTGCGCCAGAGCGTAAAAACCAGCGTTGACGACGAGTTTTCCCTGCTGCTGGCGGTCGGCGGCAACACCGTTGGCGACGTCACCGTGCTGCCCGACGGCACCGACCCCACACCCATCCCTGCGCTCATCAGCGGCGACGAAATCAACTTCGCCAAGCTAAGGGAACACACCGGCCTCGTGGATCGCACGGGCCTCGCCGGCGCCCAAGACAAGGCCTCGGGTGCCATGATGTCGCTTCCCGTGAAGCTTGGCGGCACGGACGCGATCGTCAAGCTCGATCCCCCTGAGTATCCGCTGGCTACGGTCAACGAGCACTTCTTCCTGAAGCTTGCCCGTGGCCTGCGGCAGCCCGTCGCGCACAGCGAGCTGATCACCGACGTCAACGGTGAGACAGGCCTTGTCGTCCGGCGGTTCGACCGCGTGCCTGAACCGGTAGCCGTCGAGGACGCCTGCCAGCTGGCGGGCCGGTATCCCGCCGACAAGTATCGCATGACCGCCGCCGATGTCATCAACGTCGTCGCAGAGGTGTGCCCCGCTCGACTCGTCGCGATGCAGGCCGTCTTTCAGCAGTTCGTGTTCGCGTGGCTCACCGGCAATGGCGATCTCCACGCGAAGAACGTGTCCGTGCTGCAAACCCACGACGGCGAGTGGCGCGTCGCGCCCATCTACGACATCCCGTCGACGCTCCCCCATGGCGATCGGACTTCGGCACTCGCCGTGGCTGGCGCACGGGAGAACCTCACGCGACGCACGTTCCTGCGCCTTGCCGATGAAGTGGGGCTCCCGGAGCGCGCAGCGAGCAGAGCCATCGACGAAGCGCTGCGCGCCACGCAGTCGTGTATCGACAGCGTGAGCACGGGGACGCTGCCCTACTCGGCGCACGTCGTGCGGCAGTGGACGCGCCAGCTTCGTCGCCGCAGAACCGATTTGGCCGGATGAGCCCCTCGAACCGCGCGGGATCGCGTCGGTCGACTCCCCTGGTGGCGGCGGGCGTTAGGCTGTGGGCGTGGATCGACGACTGAGAGTGGCGCAGGTCACTGATAACTACGGACCCGGTTCGAACGGGCTCATGGTTGCCGTGCAGCAGCTGGAGGGCAATCTCCTCGACGCTGGGCACGAGGTGATCGTCGTCGCCCCCGCCGCGAAGGGTGTCAACCCGCACGCCGGGCGCGCGGGCCGCACCGAGATCCGCCTCCCCAGCGTGCGAGTGCCCCGGATGCCCACCCGCGTCGCTAACGGTCGGCACTTTGAGCGCACCATCAAACGTCTCGGCGAGCTCCAGCCCGACGTGCTGCACGTGCATGGCTTTGGCACCGTCGGCGCGCTCGGCATGTGGGCCGCCAAGCAGCTGAACATCCCCATGATGCTCACGTGGCACACCGATTTCGACGCTTACGCCGACCACTACTCGTCGGTGCTTCCCCTGCTCACGATGGTGTTGAAGTCGTTTGCGAAGATCTCGCACGGCGGCATCATCGACGGCGAAACCATCAAGGCTGCTGAGATCCGCTACGAGGATCGGGGCAAGTCGACGGCGTCGCTGCTCGGGCTGTGCGCCAAGATGCTGGAGTCGGCAGACCTGGTGACCACACCGTCGCCGAAAACCCTCAACCGCTGCCTACAGATCGCGCCGACGGCGAACGTGATTTGCGTGCCGAACGGCGTTGACCCGCTACCGCCCGGCCCTCCGCCGGTGCCTCGTGGCGACGGGCCCCTCGTGCTGTATGCGGGGCGGATTGCTCCAGAGAAGGGGCTGCCGCTGCTCATCGACGCGTTTGAGCTTGTCGCGGCACAGCGCCCCGACGCGCAGCTCATGGTGGTGGGCGACTGGCAGCGTTACCCGAAGATCAAGAAGGCGCTCGCCGCTGCGCGCGACCGCGGCCATTGCGTGCTGCCCGGCGAGCAGCCGCGCGATGCGCTCGGCGCGTTCTACGGCATGGCTGACGTGTTCGCATTCCCTAGTCAGACGGACACCCAGGCGCTTGTGCTCCACGAGGCTGCACTGGCCGGCCTCCCGCTCGTCGCCGTCGACCACGAACTGCAGTTGGTGCTCGAGCCCGGCGTCAACGGCGAGCTGGCTCGTCCGACGCCGGCTTCCTTCGCTGCCGCCATCATGCGGGTAATCCAGAAGCTCGACGATCCCGCCTGGAAAGCGCAGGCGTCGCGACGCTCCGTCGAGCTGGCCAGCCAGTGGACGATCCAGTCACAGGCCGACGAGATGCTGCGGCTCTACGCCGACGTCGCAGCCGGCCGGGCACACACGTCGACGAAGGCCTGAAGATAGATCAAGTTCGTGGCTCGTCTACCCACCACGAACTTGATCTATCTTGGCTTGTCTCGGGCATCAACGTTCGAGCGCGTCGGGTCCCTGCTCTACGAGCACCTTGAACTGGGCTGCGTCGAGGATGGGAATCCCCAGATCCTCCGCTTTCGCGAGTTTCGAGCCCGCGCCGGGGCCAGCTGCCACGTAGTCAGTCTTCTTCGACACCGAGCCCGCCGCCTTGCCGCCAGCGGCGATGATGGCTTCCTTCGCGCCCTCGCGGGTGTAGCCCTCGAGCGTCCCCGTCGCGACGACGGTCAGCCCGGCGAGCACACCGTCGTTCGCCACCGCTGCGCCGGGCCCCGGATGACCGGGCGTCGCGAACCGCACGCCAGCATCGCGCCACCGTCGGATGATGTCCTGGTGCCAGTCGACAGCGAGCCAATCGACGAGTGAGGCCGCGATCGTCGGGCCGACGCCTTCCACCTGGGCGAGCTCGTCGGCCGACGCCTGCTCGATGGCCTCGAGCGAGCCAAACCAGTCGGCCAGCGCACGCGCCGCCACCGGCCCAACGTGGCGGATGTTGAGGCTCACGAGCTGACGCCAGAGCTCCTTCGTCTTGGCCTTCTCAAGCTCGGCAAGCAACTTCTCCGCCTGCGCGCTCGGCTGGACCTCGCCCTTCACCTTCTTCTGGAACGGCATCCGCACCGACGGGTTCCCCTCGGCGTCGAGCTTGGGCTCGCCGGTCTCCGCGTCGGTCACCACCACCTCGATCGGCACCAACTGCTCCAGCTGCAGATGGAACAGCTCGGCTTCCGTGACCAGCGGCGGCGTCTCCGGCACCGCCGGCTGAGTCAGCGCGGCCGCCGTCACCTCCCCTAACGCCTCGATGTCGAGCGCGTTACGCGAACCGATGTGCTCGACGCGCCCCCGCACCTGCGCTGGGCACGACTCCGCATTCGGGCAGCGCAGGTCGACGTCGCCCTCCCGCATCGGCCGCAACTCGGCGCCACACTCGGGGCACGCGCTCGGCATCTCGAACTCGCGCTCGTCGCCGTCGCGCAGCTCCGCGACAGGCCCGAGCACCTCGGGGATCACGTCGCCGGCCTTGCGCAGCACGACGGTATCCCCGATGAGTACGCCTTTCGCGCGCACCACGTCTTGGTTGTGCAGCGTCGCCTGGCGCACGACCGAGCCCGCCACCCTGACCGGCTCCATCACCGCATACGGCGTGGCGCGCCCGGTGCGCCCAACGCCCACCTTGATGTCCAGCAGCTTCGTGTGCACCTGCTCCGGCGGGTACTTGTACGCAATCGCCCAGCGCGGGGCCCGCGACGTCGTACCGAGCCCGCGTCGCAGCGCCAGCTGATCAACCTTGACCACCACCCCGTCAATCTCATGCTCCAGCGAGTTGCGCCGCTCCCCGTATTGCTCGACGTAGGCCACCACCTCGGCAGGATCACTCACCGTGGCCACATGGGGGCTCGTCGGCAGGCCCCACTCGCTCAGCAGCGCGTACACCTCAGATTGCGACGCGACGTCGGGTTCCCACGCTCCGATGCCGTGCACGATGAGCTCGAGTCGACGCAGCCGCTCCTCGCCGGCGCGCAGCTCGAGGCCGGATTTCTCGTCGAGTAGTTGACGCAGCGAGCCCGCCGCTGCGTTGCGCGGATTCGCGAGTGGTGGGAAGCGTCGCTGCGCGGAGGCCTGCGCCTTGTCTTCCTGGAAGTTCGGGCGCCCGCGCATCTGCTCGACCACTTCGTCGCGCAGCTCTTCGAGCACGCCGTTCAGCTCCTCGAAGGCCTGCTTGCGCAGGTACACCTCGCCGCGCACCTCGACGATGTCCGGGTGCGGCCCGCCCGCCAGCCGCTTCGGAATGCCGGGGATACGCCGCACGTTCACGGTGACGTCCTCGCCGGTCACGCCGTCGCCGCGAGTGGCCGCGCTGACAAGCTCACCGTGCTCGTAGCGCAGGCTGAGCGCCAACCCGTCGATCTTCAGCTCGCACAACCACCGCGCTTCCCCATCGGTGCTCTGGGCCGCTTTCTGCAGCCAGGCGGTGAGCTCGTCGGTGGAAAACACGTTGTCGAGCGACAACATCTTCTCGGCGTGCTTCAGCGGCGGGAACCCACGCCCGACGGCGCCACCCACCGTCTGTGTGGGGGAATCCTGGGTGACGAGCTCGGGGAATTCGCGTTCGAGCGCTTCGAGTTCGTGCACGAGCGCGTCATACTCGGCGTCGGAAACACTGGGGGCGTCGCGGACGTAGTAGGCGTTGCGGTGTTGCTCGATGGTCTCGCGCAGTTCGCGAGCGCGCTGCTGGGCGGAGTCGAACGATGAGGTCATGCACCCATCTTCGCATCTGGTGCGAACGCTGGCTGCAAGCGCTCAGTACCAGCGGTTGGCGCGCCAGAACTTGTACGCGCCGGCGTATCCGCCATACCGGCTGTTGACGTAGTTGTACTGCCAGCGCAGCGCGACGACCGGGTCGTTCCAGTTGGGCCCGAGCTTGGAGCAGGGGTAGGCCTGTACGAGGCCGCACGCCCCGCTCGAGGGGTTCTTGGCGTTCGGGTTCCAGCTGGATTCCTTGGAGACGATGTAGTCGACGTACTGCCACTGGCTTTCCGGGATTCCAGCCGCGCGCATCCAGTCGTACTTCGTACCGGTGCGCTTCCCGGTGGTGGCGGGGAGATCGTCGGGCTTGTCAGTAGGTGTGGGCGCGGGATCAGGCTTCTTGGTGCCGACGGTGGTGACCTGCGCAACAGGCTTCTTCACCATTGCCTCAGAGTGCTTCTTCGACGACACCTTCTTGCCGTCGTGGTACACGTCGCTGTACGTCTCACGCTTCAGCCCGTCGACACCCTCGGTGGTGACCTTCTCCTCACCTTGCAGGAGCTCGTCGGACTTCTTCTTCGTCTTCTCGAACGGCACCTTGACGTCCTTCGTCGACGACTTCACCTCAACGTCGGTGAACTCGACGCGCATTCCGTCGGTCAGGAGGTCTGTCGTGGGCTGGCTGAGGATGTCGTCGTCATCGGGGGTGATGCCCTTGCTGGCGAGGAGTTCTTCCACCGTGCCGGCGAACCGCACGGGCGTCTCCTTGCCGCCCGAGACGAGCGTCACGTCCTTCGCCGTGACGACGTCGACGCTCAACCCGTCGCGTCCAATCGCGGCAGAGCGCGACACCGACACCGCGGAGTCCGGCTCATCCAGGCGCAGGAAGCCCAACGCCTCCTGTACCGAGCGCGCCGTGGTCCAGATCTTGCGGCTCTCGCCGTCGAGGGTGAGCGTGAGCGGGCGCCCGTAATGAACGTCGATAGCAAGCCCGTCAGTTACACGCGCGTCCTCGGTGGGCAGCACTGCGTCGTGGGCGCCGAGCGTGATGCCCTCGGCCTCCAGCACGTCGCCGACGGTGGCCTCGCTCGTCGCGAGCACCTTGGCCTGGCCGTCGACGCGCAGGGTAACGTCGCGCTGCTGCGACGACGACGCCGCAGCCATACCTCCGACGAGCGCCAGCGCCGTGGCAGCGGCGGCGGTCGGGATCAGGATTTGGCTCTTCTTCATCGTGACTCTCGCTCGCGCATGTAGGGCGCAGTGTCAGCCTACAACCTGCCAGGTGACGGTGACCACGCCGGACTTGACGCCGCCGATGGCCTTCATGGCTGCGGTGGAGAGGTCGAGGCAGCGTCCGGCGACGTAGGGGCCGCGGTCGTTGATGCGCACCACGGTGGAGCGCCCGTTGGCCTTATTCGTCACCTTCACGCGGGTGCCGAAGGGCAGCGACTTGTGCGCCGCCGTGAAGTCGTGGGTGTTGAACCGCTCGCCGCTGGCCGTGGGCTGCGGGTCCCAGTAGTACGACGCCTTGCACTGGTTGCCGACTGCCGGCGTGAGGTTCTCGCCGCCGCCGTTGCTGCTACCACCGTTGTTGCCGGACGCGCTCGGTGCAGCCTCTTCCTTCGTGCCGACGGTGGTGACCTGGTCGACGGCCTTCTTCAGCACCTTCTCCGACTGCTTCTTGGACGACACCTTCTTGCCGTCGTGGTACACGTCGCTGTACGTCTCACGCTTCAGCCCGTCGACGCCCTCGGTGGTGACCTTCTCTTCACCCTTCGGGAGTTTGTCGGACTTCTTCTTCGTCTTCTCGAACGGCACCTTGACGTCCTTCGTCGACGACTTCACCTTGACGTCGGTGAATTGGATGGTCATCCCGTCGGCGAGGGCGGTCGTCGCGGCGGGCTTGACGATGTCGTCGCCGTCGGGCTTGATGCCGGCGTCGGTGAGCACGTCTTCGACGGTGCCTGCCAGACGCACCGGGGTCTCCTTGCCGGACGAGACAAGCTTCACGTCTTTCGCCGTGACGATGTCGACGCTCAGCCCCTCACGACCGATGGCTGCGGAGCGCGACGTGGACACCAGGGAGTCTTTCTCATTGAGGTCGAGGTAGCCGAGCGCTTCCTCCACCGAGCGCGCGGTGGTCCACACCTTGCGGGTTTCCCCATCGACGCTCACCTCAAATGGGCGACCGTAGTTCACCGCGACGGCGAGCCCGTCGGTGACCTTCGTATCGGGCGAGGGCAGCACGACGTCGTGGGCACCGACCTTGAGACCCTGCGCTTCCAGCACATCTGCGACGGTGCCTGCCTTCGCCTCGACGGCCTGGGGTTTGCCGTCGACGGTGAGCGTCACGTCGTAGGTGCGAAACGCCGTAGCTGCTGCGACGCCGCCCACGAGCGCGAGGGCGGTGACGCCGGAGACCACGGGGATCAGGATCTTCTTCTTCATTCGGTGCACTCTCAATAGTTTCGGATACTCATGCTTGAGACGAAAACATGGTACGGCCTCACTGAGAGAAACCAAAATGTTTTCTGAGAAACGCTCAGGTTCTGCGGAAAAACTTCAGCGTGAGGGAGTTCAGCACCACGAACACGGAGCTGAACGCCATGGCCGCCCCGGCGATCATCGGGGTGAGGAAACCGAACGCGGCCAGCGGAATGGCGGCGGTGTTGTACCCAAACGCCCACACCAGGTTGGAGCGGATCTTGCGCAGCGTGGCGCGGGAGAGCCGGATCGCGTCGACGGCGGCCCGCAGGTCGTGGCGCATGAGGGTGATGTCGCCGGCGGCGATGGCCGCGTCGGTGCCCGAGCCCATCGCGATGCCTAGGTCTGCCTGCGCGAGCGCAGCGGCGTCGTTCACACCGTCGCCCACCATGGCCACCTGTTGCCCGGAGTGCTGGAACTCCTTCACGGCCTCCACCTTGCCCTCCGGCGTTACGCCGGCGCGGACCTCGTCGATGCCGACGGCGCTCGCCACCGCGTGCGCCGACGCTTCGTTGTCACCGGTGAGTAGCACCGACGTCAGCCCGAGGTGTCGGAGTTCGGCGACGACGTCGGCGGCGTCGGGCTTCACGGTGTCGGCGACGACGATGCGTCCCAGCACTCGTTCCCGCTCGGCCACCCACACCTCGGAGCCGACGGTGTCAGACGCGCGCTCAGGCGTGGAGAGCCCGAGCTGATCGAGCAGCGCCGCGCTCCCCGCCCAGGTCTCGACACCGTCGACGAATCCGCGCACGCCCCGGCCGGGGAGGTTCTCGAAGTCGGTGAGATCGCCCGTCGCCTCCGTCATCAGCGCACGGGCGATCGGGTGTTCGGAGGCGGATTCGACGGTGGCCACCGCGCGCAGTAGTTCCTCGGGCGAGACGCCGTCGACGGGCTCCACGCTGCTCACCGACATGGCGCCGGTGGTGAGCGTGCCGGTCTTGTCGAGGCAGATGGTGCGAACGTTGCGTGCCTGCTCCAGCACCTGCGGGCCGCGGATCACCACGCCCAGCTCGGCGCCGCGGCCAGTGCCCACCATGAGCGCCGACGGCGTGGCCAGCCCGAGCGCGCACGGGCAGGCGATGATGAGCACCGCGATGCCCGCAGACAGCGCGACGGTGAAGCCGGAACCGAGGAGGAGATGCGCGACGAAGGCGACGAAGGCGACGGCGATCACGGCGGGCACGAAGATTTCGGTGACCTTGTCCGCCAGCCGCTGGACCTTGGCCTTGCCCGCCTGCGCCTGCTCGACGAGGCGCGCCATGTGCGCGAGCTGCGAGTCTTCACCCACCGCCGTGGCGCGCACGACGAGGCGCCCGGTGGTGTTCACCGCTCCCCCGACGACGCCGCTGTCCGGCTCAACTTCGACGGGGAGCGACTCGCCGGTCAGGATGGATTGGTCGACGGCGGAGCGCCCGTCGATGACCACACCGTCGGCGGCAACCTTCTCACCAGGGCGCACGACGAACTCGTCGCCGACGCGCAACAGCCGCACGTCGATGTCCTGCTCGACACCGTCGACGAGCCGCCTCGCCCGCTTGGCGCCCACTTCGAGCAGCGCGCGCATGGCCTTGCCAGACTCGCGTTTCGCCTTCGCTTCGATGAACCTTCCGAAGAGTAGGAATGCGACGATCGCCACCGCCGCTTCGAAGTAGACGAACCCCATCGCGTCCTGGCGGGTCAGGGTGAATTCGAAGCGGTGCACCACACCGATGTGGCCGGCGTGGCCGAAGAACATGGTGAAGTACGACCACGCCATCGCCGTGAGCGTGCCCACGGTGACGAGCGTGTCCATAGTGGTGGAGCCGTGCCGGAGATTCGTCCAGGTGGCCTTGTGAAAGCCGCGTCCGCACCAGAACACGACGACGGTGGAGAGCACCATCGCCACCCACTGCCAGGCTGGAAATTGCAGCGCGGGAACCATGGATACGACGATCACCGGCACCGCCAGCGCCATGGCAAGCAGCATCCGGGGGCGCAGCGCGTCGGCTTCGTCCTGGGCAGGCGCATCCGGCTGCGGCATCGTCGCACCGTATCCGGCTTTCTCCACGACGCCGATGAGCTGCTCGACCGTGACCTCCTCAGGAGCTTCGACGGTGGCCCGCTCCGTCGCATAGTTCACCGCCGCTTGCACGCCATCGACCTTGTTGAGCTTCTTCTCAATCCGGGCGGCGCACGATGCGCATGTCATGCCTTGGATATCCAGCTGCGTAATCAAGAGTTCCTTCGTTTCTGCGTCAGTGGGCGCGATGGTTGAGTAGTAGCCGGCCACCCTTGGTGATTGAGTAGCGACCCGGCGCCCCACCCTTCGGCGATTGAGTAGCGACCCGGCGCCCCGCCCCTCGGTGATTGAGTAGCGGGCGTAGCCCGCGTATCGAAATCCCGAGCGCCGGGCAGGGTTTCGATACGCCGCCTCCGGCGGCTACTCAACCACCAGCCCGAGGACACCGCGGACACCGCTCATCCGACCGTCGAGTAGGGCCGAAGGCCCGTATCGAGACGCAGCGAGGGGTTTCGATACGCGGGCTACGCCCGCTACTCAACCACCGGGAATGGCCGCGCCGGGCTACTCAACCATCGGGGAGAACAGCCCCCCGCTCAGGCCTCGACGACCGTGTAGTCGCCGGCTTCCTGCACGGCCTCGAGGATGGCGTCGAACGGGATGCGCTCGTCGGAGGCGACGACCATCTCGCCGCCGTCAAGCTGCACGCTCACGCCGTTGACGCCGTCGATACCTTGAACTTCCTCGGTGACGTGGTTGACGCAGTGCTGGCAGGTCATGCCGGTGACGGTGTACTTCGTTTCCATGGGTATTCCTTCGCGTCTCATTTCGCCATGCGACGGATTGCCGCGGTGGCCTCTGCAATTTTCTCGTCGGCTTCCTGCCCGCCGTGCTGGATGGCGTGGGCGACGCAGTGGCCGAGGTGATCTTCCAGCAGCCCGAGCGAGACGGCTTTGAGCGCCGACTGGACCGCTGAGATCTGGGTGAGGATGTCGATGCAGTACTGATCCTCGGCCACCATGCGCGCGACGCCGCGCGTCTGGCCCTCAATGAGCTTCAGCCGACGTAGATAACGCTCTTTCTGCGCGGTGTAGCCGTGTGTTGTCATCGCATCCTCCACTCACGATAATACCCCCTCGGGGTATCCCCTTCAACGCTGAGCGTGGATAAGCCTGAGCAATCTCCACTACTTATCCACACCGGCTGTGGATAAGTCTGATTTTTCAGTAAAACCCCAAGTGACGAACATGTAAACAATCCAGACATACCCCCGGCCAGCACGAGGTGCATCGTCGGGCGGTATCACCGCGGGAAAAACGACAAAACCCCTTGTCAGAGCGACATGGGCGCAGGAGTGCGACGTGCATCCCACACCACCGCGACGACACGCCCGGAACTTGACAGAAGGTTACGAGCATGCGTGGGAGTGCGATGTGGAGAACTCGACAAAATCCGTGTATATAACGATTGCGTAACGCGATTTCTGCGCTAAAACCGCTTGTATCCACAAGTTGTAGGCGTGAGAATCGAACTTGCCCACAACTTGTCCACAGGTTTTCCCCAACGTTGCACACAGCCACCCGCAGCGTGACCTTGGCGGGTGGCCTACCCTGAGGCCAGAAGATGAGGAGGCAGCGGTGTCGGAAGACGTCTACGGCCAGAATCCACCGCAGGATTTGGAAGCCGAGCAGAGCGTGCTGGGCGCCATGCTGATGAGCAAGGATGCGATCGCCGACGTGGTTGAGGTGGTGCGCGGCGGCGATTTCTACCGTCCCAATCACGAGATCATCTTCGACGCGATCGTCAACCTGTTTGGCCGAGGCGAGCCCGCAGATACGGTCACCGTCGCAGGCGAACTCGGCAAGATGGGCGAACTACAAAAGATCGGCGGCCCCGTATACCTGCACGATCTCCTCGCCTCCGTCTCCATCGCCGCCAACGCCATCTACTACGCCGAAATCGTTCGCGACAAAGCTATTCTTCGTCGGCTGGTGGAAGCTTCCATGCGCATCGCGCAACTCGGATACCGCGGCCAAGGTGAGGTCGACGACATCGTCGACGAGGCTCAGCAGACCCTCTATGAGGTTACCGACCGGCGCGCTGCCGAGGACTACCGCAGCCTCGCCGAACTCATGGAACCCACCTTCGACGAGCTCGAAGACATCCAGTCCTCCAGTGATTCCCTCTCCGGGGTTCCGACGGGCTTCGTCGAGCTCGACCGACTCACCAACGGCCTCCACCCAGGGCAGATGGTGATCGTCGCCGCGCGCCCCGGCGTCGGTAAATCCACGTTCGCACTCGACGTGTGCCGCGCGGCCGCCATCCACAACAACCTCACGACGGCGTTCTTCTCGCTCGAAATGAGCCGCACGGAGATCGTGATGAAGGTGCTGTCGGCCGAGGCGTCGGTGCATCTCGGCCGGCTCCGCGGCTCCAGCAAGATGGACGAAAACGATTGGCAGCGCGTCACTGACAAGGGCGTCATGCTATCTGACAAGCCATTCTTCATCGACGACTCCCCCAACCTGACGATGATGGAGATCCGCGCGAAAGCCCGGCGACTCAAACAGCGCAACGACCTGCAACTCATCGTCGTCGACTACATCCAGCTGATGACGTCGGGCAAGAAGGTGGAGTCGCGACAGCTCGAAGTCTCGGAGTTTTCGCGACAGATCAAGCTGCTCGCGAAGGAGCTCGAGATCCCCGTCATCGCGCTCTCTCAGCTCTCGCGAAACACGGAGCAGCGCAAGGACGGGGTGCCGCAGCTGTCCGACCTGCGCGAATCCGGTTCGCTCGAGCAGGACGCCGACATCGTCATCATGCTGCACCGCCCCGAGCTGTACACCCAGAATCCCACCGACGAGGAACGCGGCCAGGCGTTCTTCCACGTGCTCAAACACCGCAACGGCGAGACCGGCCGCATCGACGCCCTCTTCCAGGGCCATTACTCGCGGTTCACCAACCCGCCGATCGGCGCGTGACCCGGCACCCCGTCTCGATACGGCCCTTCGGCCCTACTCGACGACCGGGGAAGGGGGGGTCGGCGGGTGCGCACAGGCCCGATGGTTGAGTAGCGCCCGAAGGGCGCGTATCGAAACCCGCTAGGTGTAGTTCCTCGGGAGGTTGTGAACGGGATTTGAGGTCAGAGAAGACCCCCGGTATCGAGGTGGGTAACGACACGCACCCTGACCCGGAGGTCTTCCATGACACACCGTAACGCCCCGATGACCATCGAGGGTAGGCGCCGGCTCGTCTGTCTTGTTGTCGATCACGGCTGGCCCCAGCGACGCGTTGCTGAACGCTTCCAGGTGTCCCCGGCAACGGTGTCTCGCTGGGTGAGCCGGCATCGGGCAGGGACCGGTTTGGCTGACCGCTCGAGCCGTCCGCACTACAGCCCGAACAGGCTCAGCGCACGTACCGAGCGACGGATCATCGCGCTGCGGTTCAACCGCCGATGGGGGCCGCACCGGATCGGCTATCACCTGCGCGTGCCACGCTCGACCGTCGGGCGGGTCCTGGCCCGCTACCGGATGCCGAAGCTGGACTGTATCGATCAGGCCACCGGCCTGCCGGTCCGCCGGCCGGCACCTCACCGGTATGAGGTCGATCAGCCTGGCAAGCTGGTCCACGTCGACATCAAGAAGCTTGGCCGCATCCCTGACGGTGGCGGCTGGCGGGCTCATGGCCGCGGATCGGGCCAGGACCGGAAGGTCCAGTCCTCACGGGGCAAAGCCCGGGTGTAATCTGACCGTGACGGAAATTGCAGGTATCGCCCGGTTCGGGCATGTGATCCCGGCAGGCATGTACCGCTCCCCTCGCTCGAAAGGTTCGACCATGGCCAAGAGTCCCTACTCCACGAAGAACGCAGCATGGATCGTCGTTCTCATCGTCATCGGCATCGCCGTCGTCAGCATGTTCTTCGGCATCGCCGGTGAAGAGCTTTGGCGGCAGCTCCTCGGTGCCGGCATCCTCATCATCGTCGCACTCGTCGTCATCTACTTCTGGCGTCGCGACACCGGAAAGCGCTCGCGCACCGACGACACCACCGTGTGAGTTCCATCCTGCTCTGTCAGGTGCTGCGGAGGCTCGGGGGTCTAGCTGTGAATGACGGCCCGCAGTGACGTCCGCGATCGTCGTCGGCAGCGGTCCGAACGGACTCTCCGCCGCTCTCACCCTTGCCCGCAGCGGCATCGAGGTCACCGTGCTCGAGGCCGCTGCGCAACCGGGCGGGGGTGCCCGATCGGCGGAGGCAACGCTCCCCGGACTTCTCCACGATGAGTGCTCCGGCTTCCATCCGCTGGCCGTCGACAACGCCTTCAGCCGCTCCGTCGACCTCGCGGCCCACGGTCTAGCCTGGGAGTGGCCGGAGATCCAGTACGCCCACCCGCTCGACCACGGCGGGGCGTCGGCGGTGCGCGATGTCTTCGCGACCAGCCGGACCCTGTTCGATGACGGCAGCGCGTGGGCCCGGGTGTTCGGAACCGCAGCCGGCGATTTCCGCGGCCTCACCGACGACCTACTCCGCCCGATGCTCCGCATGCCGGAGCCCGGCAGGGAAGCACCGGGTTCGTCTTCCTCACCGCAGACGGCCGGGATGTCGGCAAGTTCGAAACCCATCTGCTCCTGGCGTCCCCAGGACACACGCAGGTCACCATCGACTGGACACCGCTGGAGCACCCGCCCGATGACCTCGACGAGGTCACCGAGGTCATGTCAGAGCCGCTGAATCTCACGGCCTGCCCGTTCGAGCAGCTCTACGGGCCTGATCGCATCAGCACCTTCGGCGGCGGTTACGGCTTCAATCTCGCAGAGTGCGTCTCCTGGATCTTCGACGTGGAGAAACCACAGGATGACCTCGGCTTAGCCGCCTAGTCAGGATGCTCTCCCACCGCGCCTGCTCTAGGTGTTGTGGGTCATGACGTTGTAGTCACCGAGCGGGGATGAAGGAACGGGCCCCTGGACTGCACGATGGGTGGTGTCTAAGCAACCATCCAGCAGAAAGAGACCCGCTCCGATGACCCACGCTAACGCCCCACTGACCCCGGAAGGAAGACAGCGCCTCGTCACCCGCGTCCTCGCAGGCGGCCGGCCCATCGCTCACGTCGCCGCTGAAGCCGGCATCGCCCGCTCCACACTCACGAAATGGGTGGCCCGCTATCGGGCCGAAGGCGCCGACGGACTTGAAGACCGCTCCAGCGCACCAGCAGCCCGCCCCACACGAATCCCCCTGGAGATGCTGGAGCTAATCGATCGCTGGCGTCGCGATCACAAGTGGCCCGCCCGCCGCATCCACCACGAACTGGCCCACCTCGGCCACCACTGCTGCCTGCGCACGGTATCGCGCTGGCTGAAGCGACTCGGGATCGGCCGGCGTCGCGACCTCGACCCGACAGGAGAGAGCAACCGGACGATCGGCACGATCACCGCCAGGTTCCCCGGCCACATGCTCCACATGGACGTGAAGAAGGTCGGGAAGATCCCTGACGGGGGCGGCTGGTGGGCACACGGCCGCGGCAGCAGCAAAGCACTGGCGTCCAAGCGCGCGCACAAGCAGCGCGTCGGCTACACCTACCTGCACTCGGCCATCGATGGGTACTCCCGGCTGGCGTACACCGAAGCCCTCGAGGACGAGACAGCACAGACCACGATCGGGTTCTTCGCCCGGGCTCGCGCGTACTTCGCCGCCCATGGCATCACCCGACTCGTCCGAGTCGTGACGGACAACGGCGCGAACTACCGGGCCTCACGGTTCGTGACGGCGGTGCAGTCGCACGCCTCGCGTCATCAGCGCACGCGGGTGTACACGCCGCGGCACAACGGGAAGGTCGAACGCTACCAACGACTCCTTGCCGAAGAGTGCCTCTATGCCCGCGTCTATGACTCCGAGCAGGCCCGCCGGAAGGCGATCGGGGTATGGGTCCATCACTACAACTATCATCGGCCTCATACCGCCTGTGCAGACCAGCCACCGGCCAGCCGAGTCCACGAACGTGTAGACAACGTCATGACCTCATACACCTAGAACTCGAAATCTAACGTCCGTTCGGGCATCGAGGTCCATGTCGGGGTGGGACGGGCCCGTGGCTTCAAGATCACTTGCAGTCCGACCGCGATGTCTTGGTTGCGCGAGAGGTTGTCGATATGGCTCTGTTGCAAAAATCGTGAAGCTTGAGCATGCTTGGCGGAGATTGGACGGACGGAACGATGACGGATTTCAAGTGGCGCCATTTCCAGGGTGATGTGATCCTGTGGGCGGTGCGCTGGTATTGTCGCTATCCGATCAGCTATCGCGACCTTGAGGAAATGCTGGCGGAACGCGGCATTTCGGTCGACCATACGACGATCTATCGCTGGGTCCAGTGCTACGCCCCGGAGATGGAGAAGCGGCTGCGCTGGTTCTGGCGGCGTGGCTTTGATCCGAGCTGGCGCCTGGATGAAACCTACGTCAAGGTGCGGGGCAAGTGGACCTACCTGTACCGGGCAGTCGACAAGCGGGGCGACACGATCGATTTCTACCTGTCGCCGACCCGCAGCGCCAAGGCAGCGAAGCGGTTCCTGGGCAAGGCCCTGCGAGGCCTGAAGCACTGGGAAAAGCCTGCCACGCTCAATACCGACAAAGCGCCGAGCTATGGTGCAGCGATCACCGAATTGAAGCGCGAAGGAAAGCTGGACCGGGAGACGGCCCACCGGCAGGTGAAGTATCTCAATAACGTGATCGAGGCCGATCACGGAAAGCTCAAGATACTGATCAAGCCGGTGCGCGGTTTCAAATCGATCCCCACGGCCTATGCCACGATCAAGGGATTCGAAGTCATGCGAGCCCTGCGCAAAGGACAGGCTCGCCCCTGGTGCCTGCAGCCCGGCATCAGGGGCGAGGTGCGCCTTGTGGAGAGAGCTTTTGGCATTGGGCCCTCGGCGCTGACGGAGGCCACGGGCATGCTCAACCACCATTTCGCAGCAGCCGCCTGATCGGCGCAGAGCGACAGCCTACCTCTGACTGCCGCCAATCTTTGCAACAGAGCCCATGTGATGGCGACGCACGACACCGCTCCGTGGATCGGTCGAATGCGTGTGCTGCGCAAAAACCCAGAACCACGGCCAGGAATGCCCGGCGCGCGGATACTTCCGCTCAAGGGCGTCGGGAAGCGCAACGCCGCTGCGGCCCTCGGCCTGGTCCTTCAGCCACCATGCCCGTGCACGCGACAGCTGCTCGCGCAGGCTGGGTGCCAAGCTCTCGGGTAACATCAAGGCCCGATCCTTGGAGCCCTTGCCCTCCCGCACGATGATCGTGCCGTGATCGAAATCCAGATCCTTGACCCGCAGTTGCAAACCCTCACTGATCCGCATGCCCGTTCCATACAGAAGCTGGGCGAACAAACGATGCTCGCCTTCCAGAAAACCGAGGATGCGAACCACTTCATCCGGGGTCAGCACCACCGGCAAGCGCCGCGACGGCCGAGGTCTTCCGATCTCCTGAAGCCAGGGCAGATCCGTGCACAGCACCTTGCCGTAGAAGAACAGCAAGGCCGCCAATGCCTGACGATGCGTGGAGACCGAAACCTTGCGCTCGTTCGCCAGCCAGGACAGAAATGCCTCGACTTCGCTGCTGCCCAAGGTTGCCGGGTGACGCACACCGTGGAAACGGATGAAGGCACGAACCCAGCGAGGGGACTCATTTAAATATGCCCGCGAAACAGCCCCGGTGACTCACGAAGGAATGCCCGCGTAATCCCTGAGTTTAGCTGGCTTGTTTCTTCCTTGTTCGGGCGGGTTTGACCCCGGCGGTCGGGTCGGGCTGCTTCGCAAGTTCGGCGGCTTCGAGTTTGCGGGTCTTGTCGGCGGCGAGCCAGGTGAGGCGCTGCTGGATCCGGTCGATCTCACGGGCGATATGCGCGGGATTCAAACTGTCCCGGTACGCGGTGAGCTCTGCAGTTCTCTCGCTGGTGAGGACACCGGAACGTAAGAGCCGGTCGAACGGGGTCGCAAGCGTGTCATAGACACGTCTGCGTCGGCCTTTGCCGTCGGTGTCCCAGCCGATGGGTTTCTTCGTCGGGGTGAGGAAGTTATGCCGGTCGTTTACCAGCGGCCAGAGCTCGCCCAGAAGCCGCAACTGTGCGGGAGTGTCGTACCGCCAGTAGAAGCCATACCTGCGTACGATCTGGTTGTTCTTGGACTCGACCGTGGCCTGATCATTCTTCTTGTAGGGGCGTGATCTGGTGAAGTAGATGTCGAGTTCGGCGGCCCACCCGATGACGTCGTAGTTGATGAATTCGCTCCCGTTATCAAAGTCCACCCCGGTGACCTCGAACGGGGTGTCGGCGATAAACCGGTCGAGCGCGTCACGCAGGTGTAGGTGCGCGTTGTTTCTGATCGACCGGGTGTAGGTCCACCCGGTGTGCATGTCTGTCATGTCCAGGGTCCTCGCGAACTCGCCCTTGAGCACAGGCCCGCAGTGAGCGACGGTGTCGCCCTCGAAAAACCCGGGCACGGCTTCGATCTCGTCCCCAGCTTTCCGGACGGTGATCGAGTTGCGTAGCAAAGGTCCTGGTGTGGTCGTGGTGATGCCGCGCAGCGGGTCCTTCGCGCGGGCGGGTGCGAGATAGCGGTCGATCGTGGCGGGGCTCATCGCCAGCAACTCGTCACGCACTCCGTCGGAGTAGCCGCCCTTGCCGGGGACTAACTCCCCGTGTGTTTCGAGGAGCATCAGCTGCAGTTCCATCGTGGCGGCGAGGTACTTCCCGCTGATTCCACCCGCGAACGCCCACACCCGATGCAACACCGCGATCGCCGTATCGGTGTACTTCAGCGCGCGTGGCTTGCGTTTCTTCGCGTTGACCCGGCGCGGCTGCAATGCGAGCTTCAACTGTCTGCGTGCGTTATCTCTGGACCAGCCCGTGATCGCGCACACCTCGTCGAGTAGTTTGCTCTTGGTGCCTTTTTCTGCGGCCGAGTATTGCCGCGCGAACTTCCTGGTTATCTCGTGTTTGGCTCGCATTGATAGCCCACTTCCCATGAAATAGATGATTCCGTTTCGCGGGCATATTTATGTGAGTCACCGGAACTGTTTCGCGGGCATATTAGGTGAGGCACGTCGGCTTCTTGGGAACTGCGGCGCAGACGGGTACGATGAGCCGTATGTCGAGCCCTGAATCGGACACTCAGGGGCTTTCGGTCACGCCGTCAGCCCCTCACCTCAGCTGAGCCCCTAGCTCTGCCGCCCAGTACTGCACGCAGTACGACATTCGGGCGTTTCTTTGGGCGCTGACCGTGGTGACGAGACGTTCTCTTGTTCGTACTCTCGCTTCGGAGCTATCTCGATGCCTTTCTCTCTCTATCTTCTTGCCCTGGTGGTCTTCGCCATGGGCACTTCCGAGTTCATGCTCGCCGGCCTCGTGCCCGACATCTCCACTCACTTCGGCGTTTCCGTGGGGACTGCTGGTCTCCTGACCTCGGCATTCGCCGCAGGTATGGTGATCGGCGCACCTGCGATGGCCGCGCTCACTCGTCGCCTCCCCGTGAACGCGACACTCTTGGGTTGCGTGATCGTGTTCGCGCTGTCCCATGTCGTAGGGGCACTCACGCCGGACTTCACTGCACTGTTCATCACGCGCGTGATCGCCGCGATCGTCAATGCGGGTTTTTTGGCGGTCGCGCTGCGAGCGGCGACGCAACTCGTGGCACCTGACGCCAAAGGTCGGGCCGTGGCGGTTCTGCTGGCGGGTACCACCGTCGCAACCGTCGCCGGCGTCCCCGCGGGTGCTCTGCTTGGTACGGCACTCGGTTGGCAGTCGACGTTCTGGGCGATCGCTTTTCTCTGCGTCCCCGCTGCGATCGGCATCGCCGCGGGCTTCACCACTCAAACTGACAACTCATCAAGGGAGGATCCGTCCTCGACCTCGCTGCGGGTGGAGCTGGCTCAGCTTGCCTCCCCGCGCCTCGTCTTGACGATGCTGCTCGCTGCCCTGGTGAATGCCGGGACCTTCGCCACACTGACCTTCCTCGCGCCGATCGTTACAGAGACCGCCAGTCTGAGCCAGTGGTGGGTGTCGGTGGCGCTTGTGCTCTTCGGCGTCGGCTCCTTCACCGGTGTCACCGTTGCGGGACGGCTCTCGGACGCCCGACCCCGAATCGTCATCGTGGGCGGTGGCAGCGTTCTGGTGCTCGGGTGGCTCGCGTTGGCGATATTCGCGACGAACCCCGTTGCCCTGCTCGGACTCGTTTTCATTCAGGGTGTGTTGGGGTTCGCTGTCGGCAGCACGCTGATCACGCGAGTGCTCTATGCGGCGGCGGGTGCGCCCACCATGGCCGGGTCATATGCGACAGCGGCGCTCAACGTGGGCGCAGCCGTCGGTCCCGTACTTGCCGCTGTCGCACTCAGTGTTATGCCGGGCGCGCTCGGGCCCGTTTGGGTGGCCGCCATCGCGACCGCAACGGCATTGCTGCTCGCAGTTCTCCTTCTTCGGCTGATTGCACCCGTCGAGAGCGAAGCGGTCAAGTGACGCACGCAAACTCTCCCCTGACGGTCGAAGGCGGTCGCCGAGTCATCGCGCGTTGTCGGACTTGACCTCTCGCGCATATCGCCGCCGAGATGGGCATCTCTCGAGCCACCGCATCCAAATGGGTCGGACGCTACCGCCGATTCGGCGAACCCGGCTTGCACGGCCGTTCGTCTACTCCAATCCGCCAGCCAACGGCACCGCGGAACGAAATCGTGGTGATGATCGAAACCATGCGACGTCACCACAAGTGGTCGGCTTCACGAATCGCCTTCGAGCTGGAACAGAGCGGTAGGAATATCAGCCGCCGTATGGTCACGCGCCTGCTCGCACATCGCGGGCTGAACCGCCGAGCGACGATCGACCCGACCGGCGCAACAAACCGGGAGCCGCAGAGGATCGTGGCTGAGCGCCCCGGTCACATGGTGCACACCGACGTGAATGAAGACCGGACACATCCCGAACGGCCGAGTCGATTCCTGCTAGAATTCCTCCCATGAGTTGGCAGCAGCGATTTTCCAGCCCCCGGCCGGGTAACGGCCGCGGGGTTCTCGACGTGCGCCTATAGCTCACTGGGTCTCCGCAGGCGCGGCCGGGGGTGTTCTCCTCGTTCATCAGCCCACAATCCTGTTGGAGACTCTCATGGCTCATGCCGATTACTTGACCCCTGAACAACTCTGCCGCGCCCTCGACCTTCGGGATCTCACCGATCCCGCCCAGGGCGAACATGCCATCCAAGCTCTTCTAAGCGCCGTCGTCGCAAGTCTCGAACGCAGCTGGGGCAGCACGATCCGGTACGTGCGCAGCTCTCCCATCGTCTCGATCACCGCGAACTACGACCGCCTCGGGTATGCCCGGAGCGATGTCACCCGCGCCCGCCGCTACACCCGATACGTCAGCCCGACGGCCATGCTGCGCAGCCACATGAGCGCGGAGCTCCCCACCGCGCTGGAAGCCTACGTCGGCTGCGGAGATGTCGATGAACTGATCGTCGCGCCGGGGCTCGTGTATCGACGCGACGCCGTCGACCGCAGCCACGTCGGAGAACCTCACCAGGTCGACCTGTGGCGCATCCGCAGCACGCCAGGCACCAGAGACGAGGACATGCTCGACATGATTGGAGAACTGGTCGATGCCGTTCTCCCAGGAGCCGAGTGGAGGATCACCGAGGCCGAGCACCCCTACACTGTGGGCGGGCGTCAGATCGATGTTCGGCATGACGGTGAATGGCTCGAACTCGCCGAGTGCGGACGCATCCACCCAGCGGTGCTGCGCGACTCAGGGCTCGACCCCGAGCAGTGGTCGGGACTGGCGCTCGGGATGGGGCTCGAACGGGCGCTCATGCTGCGCAAGGCGATCCCGGACATCCGCTATCTGCGAGCCACCGACCCGAGGATCGCCGAGCAGATGCTGACCCTGGAACCGTGGCGGCATGTATCCTCGCTGCCACCGGCCCGACGCGATATCTCCGTGGTCGTCACAGACGAAGAGGACGAGGAGACCCTTGGCGATCGCATACGCACGGCGCTCGGTGACGACACTGACCTGATCGAGACCGTCGCAGTACTCAGCCGTACCGAGCATGAGAACCTGCCCGAGACCGCACGAGCGCGGTTGGGGACGCGGCCGGGACAGGTCAATGTGCTGCTGCGGATCGTGCTTCGCCCGATCGACCGGACACTCACCGCAGATCAGGCCAACTCGATCCGCAACACGATCTACCGTGCCGTCCACGAGGGGCCGGTGATGGAACTCATCTGAACCCGATATGCCTGCGTTGCGAAGCCTTCCTTCAACTCTGACCGAATGGGGCGATCACCAGCGTTATGAGTGCGGCAGTGCTCAAGACGGTTCGTGTGTGGTTCCATCTGTTCCAGGGCGCCTCGAAACCCTTGCGCGTGTCGTGGAGCCGCTGTGCCGTATCTGCGGATGCCCGGTCGAGCGCGCGGTTCAGCGGCACGTTCCCGGCGGCAGTGATGCCGAAGGAGAGCATCGAGCAGGCAGCGCCCACGACGAGCCATCCGAAAGTCGATGCGTCCTCTCGGCCGACGGCCAGGATCGCGCTTGCGACGGTAGTGAGTGGTGCGGCGAGGAAAACGTTGAGGAACCAGCCGTTGAGAATTGCCCCGTTGATGGCGCAGAACGCTCTGACGTAGCTGCGATCGTCGATGTGTCTGAATCCGGGGCTGATCGCGCAGGAGAACGCGAAGAACACTCCGGCCAGCAGCCCGTTGGTGACGACACCGGCGGCAAGCACGATCGTGGAAATACAGTCGAACACGATCGTCACCCCAAGCCGGAGGTGAGCAGACGATCGATCGTGACCTCGAGGCTCGACTCCCCACGGATAATGCGGTCGCCGCGCGGGGCAAGCAGCCCTTGCTCGTCGGCCCGGTAAAGTTCGGCGAGGCTCTCGGCGATATGCGGACGGAATCCCGCATCGACCAGTGCCCCGGTCCAGGTGTCCTCAGGCATCGTCGCAACGTGCAGCTCGCGCCCGAGCGCGGTACCGAGCACCGTGGCGACATCGCGTTCCAAGTAGGCAGGACCGACGATATCGACATTCTCGCTGCGAGCGGGCGGGGAGAGCAGCGTCTGGGCGGCGGCGACACCGATGTCGCGAGTGGCGACCATGGGAACCGGCGTCTCGGCTGACGCTGCGAACACCGGGTAGACGCCAGTGTCACGAGCGACGTCGATCACGTCGACGACCTTCTCCTGAAAATGCCCCGAACGCAGCGCAGTCACAACCGCGCCGGTCGTGAGGAGCGCTCGCTCGAGCCGATACAACCCCACGATCGGGCCGGTGCCCTCGGCCAGATCAGCCCCGCCCGAGGACAGCATGACGACCTGCGGTACCCGCCGATCCGCGACCGCGCCGCTGATCGAAGCGATCAGGGCATCGGCGTGCGCATCGAGGTCGTCGGCAGTCAGATCGAACGGCAGCAATGCGAAGAACCCGGACGCTCCCTCAAGCGCGTCGCTCAACGCCGTCTGGTCGCTCAGTTTCACGACGCGGGTCTCGGCACCCTGTGCCGCCCATGCTTCCGCATCGATCTGGCGGCGCACCAGCACGCGCACCCCAGCCCCGGCATTGAGCAGTGTCCGTGCGGTCACCGATCCGACCCTGCCTGTGGCTCCTGCGATGACGTACATGTCGGTTCCTCCTGTGAGCTTCGATTGATTGTTCTTCGACGGTATGCGGTAGTGCCCGGTAGAACCATGCCCATATAGGCAAAGTTCTTGCTTATTCGTCTGATCCAACGGACATATCCGTTCAGGGATGTGACACGATTGCAGGATGGAGGGCATCTCGCGTTTCGAATATCAGGATCGGGTGGCGCGCGTGCTCCACACGCTACGAATGCGCAGCACCTTCTACTGCCACGCCGAACTCTCGGAGCCTTGGGCCTTGGAAATGCCCGCGATCGCTGACTCGGTGAGTTTTCACGTCGTTACGGCCGGGTCCTGCTGGCTGCGCTTGCCCGAAACCGACCCGATCGAGTTGCGCGCCGGAGACCTCGCCTTGGTTCCGCACGGCCTGGGCCACGACCTGCTGGGTGACGCCGACGCGTGTCGCGGCCCGAGGGTCGACCTCCTTCCCCAGGAGTACCTGAGCACGAGCTACTCGATCCTCCAGCACGGGGGCGGCGGCCGGGCAGCACAGCTGATCTGTGGTGTCGTCTCCTTCGACGAGCCTGCCGCACGCGAACTGATGCGCACGCTTCCCCCCGTGATGTTCATCGGCGGCGATACGCTCTCGGCCGCGTCCTCGATCAAGGACACCCTGCGCCTCATGGCAGGCGAGCTCGCCTGCCCGCAGATCGGAGGCGAAGCCGTCGCGACCAGACTTGCCGACGTTCTCGTCGTACAGGCGATCCGCTCCTGGCTCATCAGCGACGCGACGGCCCCCGCAGGCTGGTTGCGCGCACTCGAAGACGACAGAATCGGTCGCGCACTCGAAGCGATCCACCACAACCCCGGCGACGAATGGAACCTCGGTCGTCTCGCCAAGGCCGCCATGATGTCCAGGTCGTCGTTCAGCAGCCGCTTCACCACACTGACCGGCGAAGCACCGATCGCCTACCTCACCCGCTGGCGCATGAGCATCGCCGCATCACGGCTGCGCGAAGAAGACATCACCGTAGCACGCCTCGCCTCCGAACTCGGCTATCAGTCAGAGGCCGCATTCAACCGCGCCTTCACCCGGGTCAACGGCCAGACCCCCGGCTCTCTGCGTGGACGCCGGAGAAGATAGCTGAACGGCCTGGGCTCACATATCGGGCGGATCTGCGCGGTTGTCACGGAGGAGAGCGCGGACGTAGCCGAATCCTGCGACAGCGTGGAGGAACGCTCCTACGACGCAAAGGACTCTGCCTGCGGCTCCGACTGGATGGAGCGCGGGGACCAAGCTGACTCCGATGAGCGCAAGGCCTGCCATAAGCACCGCGGTACGTACCTTGCCGACACGGGAGACCTTCGGCGCTCGTGCAGGACGAGTCACCAGGTAGGTGACGGCAAGTGCAGCGTCGACGGCTGCGATGGTGAGAACGACTCCGAGGGAGAGATGACCTGCTACGGCGAGGGCGAGGGCGATCGTCGCAACGCCGACGCGGTCTGCGACAGGATCGAGTACCGCTCCCGTGGCACTGACCTGGTTCAGGGCGCGAGCGAGATAGCCGTCGATCCAGTCGCTTGCGCCGAAGACCGCCAGGAGTACGACAGTGAGGACCG